>NZ_JBHJTE010000015.1:0-1071 GCF_042267585.1 Microbacterium sp. NPDC056234 | reverse complement strand
CGTTCGATGCCGTTTCTGACCGGGAGGTCGCGAGGCGTGGTTTTTGAGACACCGAGATTGCGAAACGCTGCGTCAGTTGGGAGGTCGGTCGAGTCTAGGGATCGCGCGAGCTGTATCCGGGCAGTCTTATATCGGGTTCGTGCCGTCGACGCGGGGATGCCGATGATGCCGCCGGCGTCGGCGATGCTGAGCCCATCCCAGTGGATGAGGCATCTTCGGCGCGGGGCTGAAGCACCCGCACTGCACAGGTTCCTTCTTCTTCTGGTTCTTCACGGATCCCGGAATCGACGCGTTTGGCGGTGGTCGCGCGTACGTACCGTGTCGGAGTGCCAGTGGATTCCAAGACGCCCCGGGTGCTCATATGAGCCGCCGCGACCTGCGGCTCGTGCCCGTGGCGTCCGCGGCCTGGGCTGTCGCTCTTGGCTGCGCGTTCGTGCCCGTGCTGGCGTGGGGGCTGCTGGTGTGTGCGCTGGTGGCCGGCACGGCGCTCGTCGTCATCGGTCGGGCGCGTCGGTTTCGGTGGGCTCCGATCGCGGCTGTCGCCTGTGCGGGCGCCGCGGCGGTCGCTCTGACGTGCGTGTGCGCTGCACCGGTGCGCACGGACGTGGCGGAGCTCGATGGCAGGATCGTCGTCATCGAAGCGGACGTCACCTCTTCGCGCACGACCGGCTCCGACGGACGCGCGTGGTTCGATGCGCAGACGGTCCGGATCGGTCCTGCGGGATCGGAGCGCGTGCTTTCGGTTCCAGTGCGCATCGGTGTCGACACGCTGGCCGGCGCCGATCTGGGCGCGCGGGTACGGGTGCTCGGACAGGTGATGGCGACGGAAGCATCGGAGCGGGCCGTGCTGGTGGTGTTCGCGAGTTCGGCAGAGGTGATCGGGCCCGCAACCGGCGTCTTCGCGATCGCCGCAGAGACCAGGGCGCACTTCGTCGCGCGAGCGGTGCGCCTGCCCGAGCCGGGTGCCGCGCTGCTGCCCGGGCTCGCGGTCGGCGACACAACGGCCGTGTCCGCCGAGCTGAACGACGCGATGCTCACCAGCGGACTGTCCCACCTCACAGCGGTCTCCGG
>NZ_JBHJTE010000013.1:0-1832 GCF_042267585.1 Microbacterium sp. NPDC056234 | reverse complement strand
TGCATCCGATCACGCTTGGTGTTTCCAAGCAGTTGATCCCGGTGTATGACAAGCCGATGGTCTATTACCCGTTGTCGACGCTCATGTTGGCGGGTATTCGGGACATTCTGGTGATCACGACGCCGCATGATGCGGAGCATTTCGAGCGGTTGTTGGGGGATGGGTCGCAGTTCGGGGTGTCGATCTCGTTCGCGCAGCAGCCGTCGCCGGATGGTCTGGCGCAGGCGTTCACGATCGGTGCGGATTTCATCGGTGGGGATGATGTCGCGCTGGTGCTGGGTGACAACCTGTTGTACGGGCCGGGGTTGGGGTCGCGGTTGTCGCGGTTCACGGGTCTGGATGGTGGGGCGGTGTTCGCGTACTGGGTGGCGGAGCCGAGTGCGTATGGTGTGGTCGAGTTCGATGACGCGGGGCGGGCGATCTCTTTGGAGGAGAAGCCGGTCGTCCCCAAGAGCAACTATGCGGTGCCTGGCCTGTATTTCTATGACAATGATGTGATCGAGATCGCTCGGAACCTGGCACCGAGTGCGCGGGGTGAGTATGAGATCACGGACATCAACCGGGCGTATCTGGAGGCGGGGAAGCTGCAGGTCGAGGTGCTGCCGCGTGGGACGGCGTGGTTGGACACGGGCACGTTCGATCAGATGACGGACGCGGCGGATTATGTGCGCACGATGGAGCGGCGTACGGCGTTGAAGATCGGGGTGCCGGAAGAGGTCGCGTGGCGGCAGGGGTTCCTCGATGATGCGCAGTTGCGTCAGCGGGCGCAGAAGCTGGTCAAGTCCGGGTACGGCACGTACCTGTTGGAGCTGTTGGAAAGAGGGAAAGCGTGAGCCGTCTGCTGGTCACCGGGGGTGCCGGTTTCATCGGCTCCAACTTCGTCCACCATGTCGTGAACACCACGGATCATCACGTCACGGTGCTGGACGCGCTCACCTACGCCGGCAACCGGGCGTCGCTTTCCGGGTTGGCGGAGGACCGGGTCACGTTCGTGCACGGCGACATCACCGACGCCGCCCTGGTGGACTCTCTGTTCGCGGACACCGATGCGGTGGTGCACTACGCGGCCGAGTCGCACAACGACAACTCGCTCAACGACCCGCGCCCGTTCCTGGACACGAACATCATCGGCACGTACACGCTGCTCGAAGCCGCCCGCACACACGGCACCCGGTTCCACCACATCTCCACCGACGAGGTCTACGGCGACCTCGAACTGGACGACCCGGAACGGTTCACGGAGTCCACCCCGTACAACCCGTCCTCCCCGTACTCGTCCACCAAAGCCGGGTCCGACCTGCTCGTGCGCGCCTGGGTGCGCTCGTTCGGGGTGCAGGCCACGATCTCGAACTGCTCCAACAACTACGGCCCCTACCAGCACGTGGAGAAGTTCATCCCCCGCCAGATCACGAACGTGCTCCGCGGCATCCGCCCCAAGCTCTACGGGGCAGGCGAGAACGTGCGCGACTGGATCCACGCCGACGACCACTCCTCCGCCGTCCTCACCATCCTCGAAAAGGGCCAGATCGGACAGACCTACCTCATCGGCGCCGACGGAGAACGCAACAACAAGGACGTCGTCGAACTCATCCTCACCCTCATGGGACAACCCGCCGACGCCTACGACCACGTCACCGACCGGGCCGGACACGACCTGCGCTACGCGATCGATTCCACCCGCCTGCGCACCGAACTCGGCTGGACCCCCACCTACGGCGACTTCGAAACCGGACTCGCCGCCACCATCGACTGGTACCGCACCAACGAAGACTGGTGGGCACCCTCCAAAGACGCCACCGAAACCTTCTACGCCTCCAAAGGACAGTGATGAC
>NZ_JBHJTE010000012.1:0-2947 GCF_042267585.1 Microbacterium sp. NPDC056234 | reverse complement strand
GACTCCCTAGTGACCGATAGTGAACCAGTACCGTGAGGGAAAGGTGAAAAGCACCCCGGGAGGGGAGTGAAAGAGAACCTGAAACCGTGTGCCTACAAGTAGTTAGAGCTCTGTGCGTCTTTCCTTCGGAAAGACGCCGAGTGATAGCGTGCCTTTTGTAGAATGAACCGGCGAGTTACGATTTCAAGCGAGGTTAAGCTGAAGAGGCGGAGCCGCAGCGAAAGCGAGTCTTAATAGGGCGAATGAGTTTGAGGTCGTAGACCCGAAACCAGGTGATCTACCCATGTCCAGGGTGAAGGTAAGGTAACACTTACTGGAGGCCCGAACCCACGCACGTTGAAAAGTGCGGGGATGAGGTGTGGGTAGCGGAGAAATTCCAATCGAACTTGGAGATAGCTGGTTCTCTCCGAAATAGCTTTAGGGCTAGCCTTAAGGTAAGAGTCTTGGAGGTAGAGCACTGATTGGACTAGGGGCCCTCATCGGGTTACCGAATTCAGTCAAACTCCGAATGCCAATGACTTATCCTTAGGAGTCAGACTGCGAGTGATAAGATCCGTAGTCAAAAGGGAAACAGCCCAGACCGCCAGCTAAGGTCCCAAAGTATACGTTAAGTGGAAAAGGATGTGGAGTTGCTTAGACAACCAGGATGTTGGCTTAGAAGCAGCCACCATTTAAAGAGTGCGTAATAGCTCACTGGTCGAGTGACTCTGCGCCGAAAATGTACCGGGGCTAAACGTATCACCGAAGCTGTGGATGGACACCGTTGGTGTCCGTGGTAGGAGAGCGTTCTAAGGGCTGTGAAGCCAGACCGGAAGGACTGGTGGAGCGCTTAGAAGTGAGAATGCCGGTATGAGTAGCGAAAGAGGGGTGAGAATCCCCTCCACCGAATGCCTAAGGTTTCCTGAGGAAGGCTCGTCCGCTCAGGGTTAGTCGGGACCTAAGCCGAGGCCGAAAGGCGTAGGCGATGGACAACAGGTTGATATTCCTGTACCACCTCCTCACCATTTGAGCAATGGGGGGACGCAGGAGGATAGGGTAAGCGCGCTGCTGGAATAGCGCGTCCAAGCAGTTAGAGGGGTGACGAGGCAAATCCCGTCACCATGTACCTTGAGCTGTGATGGCGAGGGAAATATAGTAGCGAAGTTCCTGATTCCACACTGCCAAGAAAAGCCTCTAGTGAGGTGAAAGGTGCCCGTACCGCAAACCGACACAGGTAGGCGAGGAGAGAATCCTAAGGTGAGCGAGAGAACTCTCGTTAAGGAACTCGGCAAAATGACCCCGTAACTTCGGGAGAAGGGGTGCTCTGTTAGGGTGCAAGCCCGAGAGAGCCGCAGTGAATAGGCCCAGGCGACTGTTTAGCAAAAACACAGGTCTCTGCGAAGCCGTAAGGCGAAGTATAGGGGCTGACGCCTGCCCGGTGCTGGAAGGTTAAGAGGAGCGCTTAGCGTAAGCGAAGGTGCGAATTGAAGCCCCAGTAAACGGCGGCCGTAACTATAACGGTCCTAAGGTAGCGAAATTCCTTGTCGGGTAAGTTCCGACCCGCACGAAAGGCGCAACGATCTGGGCACTGTCTCAACGAGAGACTCGGTGAAATTATAGTACCTGTGAAGATGCAGGTTACCCGCGACAGGACGGAAAGACCCCGTGGAGCTTTACTGCAGCCTGATATTGAATGTTGGTACAGCTTGTACAGGATAGGTAGGAGCCTTGGAAACCGGAGCGCCAGCTTCGGTGGAGGCATCGGTGGGATACTACCCTGGCTGTATTGACCTTCTAACCCGCCGCCCTTATCGGGCGGGGAGACAGTGTCAGGTGGGCAGTTTGACTGGGGCGGTCGCCTCCTAAAATGTAACGGAGGCGCCCAAAGGTTCCCTCAGAATGGTTGGAAATCATTCGCAGAGTGTAAAGGCACAAGGGAGCTTGACTGCGAGACCTACAAGTCGAGCAGGGACGAAAGTCGGGCTTAGTGATCCGGTGGTTCCGCATGGAAGGGCCATCGCTCAACGGATAAAAGCTACCCCGGGGATAACAGGCTTATCTCCCCCAAGAGTCCACATCGACGGGGAGGTTTGGCACCTCGATGTCGGCTCATCGCATCCTGGGGCTGTAGTCGGTCCCAAGGGTTGGGCTGTTCGCCCATTAAAGCGGTACGCGAGCTGGGTTCAGAACGTCGTGAGACAGTTCGGTCCCTATCCGTCGCGGGCGCAGGAAATTTGAGAGGAGCTGTCCTTAGTACGAGAGGACCGGGATGGACGCACCGCTGGTGTACCAGTTGTTCTGCCAAGGGCATCGCTGGGTAGCTATGTGCGGACGGGATAAGTGCTGAAAGCATCTAAGCATGAAGCCCCCCTCAAGATGAGATTTCCCATTCCGCAAGGAAGTAAGATCCCTGAAAGATGATCAGGTTGATAGGTCTGAGGTGGAAGTGTGGCGACACATGGAGCTGACAGATACTAATCGATCGAGGACTTAACCATATTTTTGAATGATGTCACACCTGTTATCTAGTTTTGAGAGAACACTCTCAATTTGTTTGGTGGCGATAGCGAAGAGGTCACACCCGTTCCCATACCGAACACGGAAGTTAAGCTCTTCAGCGCCGATGGTAGTTGGGGGTTTCCCCCTGTGAGAGTAGGACGCCGCCAAGCTTGTTATCTTTATATCATCGCGGGGTGGAGCAGTACGGTAGCTCGTCGGGCTCATAACCCGAAGGTCGCAGGTTCAAATCCTGTCCCCGCAACCAATGGTCCCGTGGTGTAGTGGTTAACATGCCTGCCTGTCACGCAGGAGATCGCCGGTTCGACCCCGGTCGGGACCGCCATTTTATGTTGGCTCGGTAGCTCAGTCGGTAGAGCAGAGGACTGAAAATCCTCGTGTCGGCGGTTCGATTCCGTCCCGAGCCACCATTTTTTTGTTTTTTTTTATGCCGGCTTAGCTCAATTGGTAG
>NZ_JBHJTE010000011.1:0-5562 GCF_042267585.1 Microbacterium sp. NPDC056234 | reverse complement strand
GAAGCCGTCGCCACCACCACCGACTCCGCACCCCCAGACGCCTGCTGCAGAACCGCCGTATCACCCCCCGGGATCTCCGTCACGAAACCACCAGGGGTCGTCACGATGCCGCGAGCCGGATCAAGGATGACGGGCGTGGTGCCGACGACGGTGATCGTCGGTGTGCTGTCCTTCTTCAGTCCGTCGACACTCGCGGTCGTCGGCTCGAGCGCCTCACCCTGCGGATCTACCGGGATCGTGTAGACCGCGGCATCCGCAGCGGACACGGCGAAGACCGTGCCGTCATGCCCGACGGCGATATCCGCGTTGCGGCCGAGCTCGAGCAGCGGTTCCTTGCTGACGAACTCGAATCCGGCCAGACCTCCCACAGGGACGACCCACAGGTCACCGGACTCGGTGTCCAGGATCGCGGTCGTCTTGGCTCCCAACGCGACCTTGCCCCCGCCCGGGATCGCCGTGCTGTCGCCGAGGATCACATGCGCCGGATCGATCGTCGTCGCCGTCGACTCCTCACGATTGACCACGACCACCGTGGCCTCATCCTGCAGGATGTCGAAATTCTCGCCCGTCGTCCGCAGACCACCATCCAACAACTCGGACTCGTTGTTGAAATGCCCCACCAACAGATTCGACGACTTCGTGATCCACACACCACCGTCATTCAGATCGACCTCGGTCGTGGGATTGCCATCGTAGGCGAGGGCGAGCGTCGTGATCGTCACGACGCCGGCGGTGACCGCGGCCGCCGACGCCAGCGTTTTCGGCCGCGCACGGACCCAACTCAGCACCTTCATAACCGGTTCCCCCCTGGAACAGCATCAGACCTCGTGGTGCGCGAGGCCATCCGCTCAGCCCACAGGTCGCACCGGGACATCCTAACCGCGCACGCTGGATGTCCGAGATGGGGAGGACTCCCCATCTCGGACATCGTCGCTACCAGTTCGTCGCGTCGGCGTCGCCCCAGCCTCTGATCGTCACCCACACCTTGTTACCGCGCACGCCGTAGAAGCACTTGGCATCGAATGTGCCGTTCGCACCGACGTGGACCTTGACGCTGCCGCCCCAGCTCCCGCCGGAATCGTGACAGACCAGCGCGTAATCACCGGCCGGGAAGTTCGCGACCTTGACGGCCATATAGGCGCAGGAACCCGACGTGCATGAGCCGTCCCCACCCCATCCTTCAGGCCAGTACCCTGGCGTCCCCCTGACCGTCTGAGCCGTTGCCTTCGGCTTCGCGCCGGAGGTCGCCGAGGCCGTCGCCGATGCCGACCAGCCGGCTTTGTTGTGCACTTGCACCTCGATGGTGTGCTGCTCGGAGTATCCGTTGCCGACGGTCTTCGATCCGCTGGCGTTGACCGACTGCCATCCGCCGCCGTCGATGCGGATCCGGGCACCGTCGATGGGGGCGCCGTTGTTCCCGTTGGCGCTCCAGTTGAACGTGACCGACGTGGCGTTGCGTTGCCCCGATGCGTTCGGTTTGGGCGGAACGCCGAACGGAGTCCGCCCCTCGGAAGCCCCGGACGGGTCCGAGATGTAGTTCTTGCCGTCGACGTTCGCAACCGCGCGGATCCGAACCGTGTACGACGTGCCGTTGTTCAGGCCCGAGATCGTCGTACCGTCCCAATTCTCCTGCCAGCCACCGCCGTTGAGGCTGAACTGGTAGCGCATCTCGGACTCGCTCGCCCCGTTCATATCCGACGCTGCGAGCCGGTACGACGCGGGGTCGACGGTGACTCTCGTATCGCCGGCGGTCACCGCGGGCGTGCCAGGCGTGCCCGGCTTGATCGCAGCACGACGCGGCGCTGATGGATCGCTCCATGCGCCCCAACTCGACCGATTCTCCGCCCTGACCTTGAACGTGTACGAGGTCGTCGATGTGTCCACGGGTACAGCCTGGGACGACTTTCCCGCACCGACCGCAATGGTCTGCACGACAGTCGTGCCTCGGAGAACCTGCACCTGGTAGCCGTCGATCGAGTCGCCGTTGTCGTTGGGCGCGACCCAGCGGACTTCCATCTGAGCCCGGTCGCCGACGGGGGCGAGTTCCGCGGTCGTCGGAGCGGCGGGAGCGAACGGAGGACCCGACGGAACCTCGGGCAGCGAGTCAGGACTCCAGCTCGAAGGCTCCGGAGCCAGGTTGTGCGCCTGAATCCGGACCGTGTACGACGAGCCGTTCTCCAGCCCCGTCCAGGTGTAGGAGTTGCCGGTGATGTTCGTCTTCTGCCCCGCGCCGAGTCCCCCCGAGAGCTCCAGCGTGTAGTACTCGACGGGCGAGCCAGGAGTCGACGGAGTCTTCCACTTGATGGTGAGCTGCTTGTCGCCGTAGGTGAGCGTCGGAGCGGTCGGAGTATCGGGTCGCGCGTCCGGGCGAGCCTCCGCCGAGGACGGCGAGGGGTCCGATTCGCCGACGCGGTTCGTCGCGGTCACCTGGAACAGATACTTCACGTTGTTGGTGAGGCCATCCAGCGTGCAGGTCGTCGAATCGCACTGCTTCTCATACGCATCGCCCTGCACCGAACGGACCGTGTAACCGGTGATCTCAGCACCGTTGTTCGCCGGCGGCGACCACGACAGCACGACCTTGCGATCCTGCACACTCGACACCGTCGGCTTGCCCGGAGCATCCGGAACACCCTGCACCGTCAGAACGATCTGACCATCCACCTCACGATCCGGATCCTCCGTGACATCACCGATCCGATAACGGACGACCATCGTGCCCACGAAGTCAGCGGCCGGGGTGACCTCCACCTGGTCGCCGACGATCTGCGTCGTTCCCTCGCCGCTTTCGCGCTCCGCCCGCAGAAGCCGCAGCTCGCCCTCGCCGGGGAACGGGTTGACATCGTTCTCGAGCGGGGACACCGTGATCGTCTCGCCCTGGTTCGTCTCTGCGAAGGTATCGGTGTTGGCGGTGGGCAGTTCTCTGGTGGATGCCGTGACCGCCACGTCCACCGTGCCCTCGATGGCGTCGGTCTCACCATCCGTGATGCGCAGCATCAGGGTCGCAGCCGTGCCCTTGGGCGTGTTCGAGGACGCCTCGACGAGCAGACGGTCGCCGTCGACGCGTGCGCTCAATCCGTCGCCGGCTCCGCTCACGTAGGTGAACGTGTGCTTGCCGGCATCCTCCGGGTCGGGATCATCGGTCAGCGCCGCCAGGTCGATGGCGGCTGCTTCCTCGCCAGGGGCGACGTTCATCTCACCGCGCGTGAACGTCGGCGGCTGGTTCGCCGGCGGGAGCACGGTGATCGGGATCGACAGCGTCGCCTTGCGACCTTCCGGGTCGTCGGGACCCGTGCCGTCCGTCACTTCGAAGGTGAGAGCATCAGAGCCGAAGTAGCGATCAGCGGACGTGTAGACCAGCGTCTTCTCATCCTTGATGAGGTTCGCGCCGTTGGAATGGGCAGCGCTGACCTTCTCGGCCTCCGTGATCACCACGTCACCGCCACCGGCGACCGTCACGTACTCGCTGAGCGGGACGTCGATCGTCTCCCCGCTGACGACCTCGATCGACTTCGTCGTGTCCACCGTCGGTCGCAGATCCGCTACGGCAGGGACATAGATGAACGAGGAGGTCGACTGATCGTCCTGATCCGTGAGCGTGTAGCGGATGAGCTGACGTTCCTCGCCGACGGTGACGCGCACCTTGCGATTCTCGAGAACCCTGCCTCCGGCCTCCGCGGTCAGTTCGAGAGAGTCGGTGGTGCCGTCGGGATCCTCGTCGTTGGCGAGGACATCGACGTCGATCGTGAGTTCGTCCTTGACGTCCTCCGATTTCACCCGGTCGTCGCGAGCGATCGGATACAGCAGGGGGACATCCTCGTCGACGGTGATCTGCAGTACGGCGTCGGCCTCCGCTCCGCGCTCGTCCACGATCGAGTACTGCAGCGACGTCTCGATCTCGTTATCGGGCGCCTGAACCAGAACGCGATCGCCGGACACACGGCCTTCCAGTCCCGGCACGTCCGGCGGCAGCGTCACGCCATTCTTCACGAGGGCGATCTTGTCGCCCTCCGGGTCGGAATCGTTCGCCAGCACCGGAACCGCGACCTCACGGCCGGGCCGCACGACGACGGCGTCCTTCACGGCGTACGGAGACTGGTTCGACTCCTCGCTGGGTGCGATGCCCACGTGGACGCTGGCAAGCCCTTCCTTGCCGAGGTTGTCGCGCACCTTGTAGGTGAAGGTGTCCACCCCGGTGGAGTCCTCATAGGCGTCGTAGACGAGATAGTTCTGCTCGACCGTGACGAGCCCCTTCTTGGGGTTCGAGTCGAGCCCGAGCAGTTCGACGGAGTCTCCATCGGCGTCGATTCCGTCCAACGGGATCGCGATGTTCGTCGTCGTCCCGCTCAGCGTGCGAGCCGTGACATCCCGCGGCCGAGGGGCGGCGTTCTTCTCCTCATCGACCGCGAGGATCTGAATCGTGATGTACCCCGCGTCGACCTGGCCGTTCTCATCCACGACGTTGTACGTGGCGTAGACCGTCTTCGCCTCAGGACCAGCACGGAAACGCACCTGATCCTGGGAGACGAACGCCTCGCCGTCCTCCGGGTCGATGAACGGCTCCACCAGCTCCGGCTCGACATGCATCGCCGCATCGTTGGGGTGCGTGTCGTTGTCCAGCACCGGGATCGTCACGACATCACCCGCACGCACCACAGCCGTATCGTCATTCGCCACCGGCGGGAGCAGCTTGTCCGGTGCGGGAATCGGGATGACGACCACGTCGCCTTCGGCGGTCTTCGTGCCGTTCGAGATGCGGTACTTGATGCGGACCTGCTCATCCAGGCCACCCTGATCACCGATGCGCAGAGTCTCATGATTCAACACCGAGACCGACACACCGCTGCCCGGCTCGACTGTCACCGACTGCACCACGAGGATCCCACCACCCGGATCCGTATCGTTGTTCAGCACCCCGACCAGTGATTCCCCACCGGTCGGAAGCAGAGCCACATCACGGACAGCAATGGGTGCGAGGTCCTCCTCCGTCGGCTCCTGCACGTCGATGCGCACGATGCCGGTGGCGGAGGGGACGCCTGCCGTGACGAGGTACTGCACGTAGTACACGCCGGGCGAGTTCGAGGTGAACGTGAACGTCTTGTTCGGATAGTCGGGGGTGATCGTCGCCCGATCCACGGCGTCCACGCGGTTCAAGCGCAGGGGTTCGCGGCTGGAGCTGGTGTCGTTGCTCAACGGCGCGACTGTGACCTGCGACCCGACCGTCGTCACCACGTGGTCGGCGTTCGTCTTCGGCAGCGTCGATCCCACCGGGCGGACATCCAGCTGGATGACGCCCGTCGCCAACTCTCCTGAGCCGTCCGCAACCGAGACCTGCACCTCGTGACGTCCCGGCGGGCTCGCGATCGCCCGGTAGGTGATCTGCCCGTCCGTGGTGAAGTCGACCTCATCACCCGAGGACGCACTCACATCCTGGAGGTAGACGTCGTCGCCGTCGGGGTCGATCCAGTCCGGCAACACGTTGTACGACACCGTGCCACCCGCCTCCACCGCCAACACGCTCTTACGCTTCGGCTCCGGCGCAGAATTCACACTCCAGTCATG
>NZ_JBHJTE010000010.1:2217-5923 GCF_042267585.1 Microbacterium sp. NPDC056234 | reverse complement strand
AAGAAGTCCGGCGGTGTCCTACTCTCCCACAGGGTCCCCCCTGCAGTACCATCGGCGCTGTGAGGCTTAGCTTCCGGGTTCGGAATGTAACCGGGCGTTTCCCTCACGCTATGGCCGCCGAAACACTATTGATGTTTCATACAAAAACCTAAAGACACACGTGGTGCCTGTAGGGTTCTCGACCGTACATCGAGAACCACAAAGTGGACGCGTAGCATCAAATCAATCATTGTTGATTCGAGGTGTTATCAAGTCATCGGCTTATTAGTACCAGTCAGCTGCATGCGTTGCCGCACTTCCACATCTGGCCTATCAACCCAGTAGTCTGGCTGGGAGCCTCTCACCCGAAGGTATGGAAGTCTCATCTTGAGGCCGGCTTCCCGCTTAGATGCTTTCAGCGGTTATCCATCCCGAACGTAGCTAATCAGCGGTGCTCCTGGCGGAACAACTGACACACCAGAGGTTCGTCCAACCCGGTCCTCTCGTACTAGGGTCAGATCCTCTCAAACTTCCTACGCGCGCAGCGGATAGGGACCGAACTGTCTCACGACGTTCTAAACCCAGCTCGCGTACCGCTTTAATGGGCGAACAGCCCAACCCTTGGGACCTACTCCAGCCCCAGGATGCGACGAGCCGACATCGAGGTGCCAAACCATGCCGTCGATATGGACTCTTGGGCAAGATCAGCCTGTTATCCCCGAGGTACCTTTTATCCGTTGAGCGACAGCGCTTCCACAAGCCACTGCCGGATCACTAGTCCCGACTTTCGTCCCTGCTCGACCTGTCAGTCTCACAGTCAAGCTCCCTTGTGCACTTACACTCGACACCTGATTACCAACCAGGTTGAGGGAACCTTTGGGCGCCTCCGTTACTTTTTGGGAGGCAACCGCCCCAGTTAAACTACCCACCAGGCACTGTCCCTGAACCGGATTACGGTCCGAAGTTAGATATCCAGAGTGACCAGAGTGGTATTTCAACAATGACTCCACATGAACTGGCGTCCATGCTTCAAAGTCTCCCACCTATCCTACACAAGCCACACCGAACACCAATACCAAGCTGTAGTAAAGGTCACGGGGTCTTTCCGTCCTGCTGCGCGTAACGAGCATCTTTACTCGTAATGCAATTTCGCCGAGTTCGCGGTTGAGACAGTTGGGAAGTCGTTACGCCATTCGTGCAGGTCGGAACTTACCCGACAAGGAATTTCGCTACCTTAGGATGGTTATAGTTACCACCGCCGTTTACTGGGGCTTAAATTCTCAGCTTCGCCTTGCGGCTAACCGGTCCTCTTAACCTTCCAGCACCGGGCAGGCGTCAGTCCGTATACATCGTCTTGCGACTTAGCACGGACCTGTGTTTTTAATAAACAGTCGCTACCCACTAGTCTCTGCGGCCTCCAAACGCTTTCGGAGCAAGTCCTAATACGTCGAAGGCCCCCCTTCTCCCGAAGTTACGGGGGCATTTTGCCGAGTTCCTTAACCACGATTCTCTCGATCTCCTTGGTATTCTCTACCTGACCACCTGAGTCGGTTTGGGGTACGGGCGGCTAGAACCTCGCGTCGATGCTTTTCTCGGCAGCATAGGATCATCCACTTTTTATCCGCATCGTGTCTCAGCCTATGTGAGAGACGGATTTGCCTATCTCTCGGCCTACGCACTTGCACCAGGACAACCATCGCCTGGCTTGGACTACCTTCCTGCGTCACACCTGTTAATACGCTAGCCGCACCAGAACGGGTTCGTACGCTAGGCCCAGAGCGTCACCCCGAAGGGATCAGTCACTGGGATTCAGATACTTAGCACTACTGGATTAGCTTGGGCGGTTCTTCGCCGGTACGGGAATATCAACCCGTTGTCCATCGACTACGCCTGTCGGCCTCGCCTTAGGTCCCGACTTACCCAGGGAAGATTAGCTTGACCCTGGAACCCTTGGTCTTTCGGAGGACGTGTTTCTCACACGTCATTCGCTACTCATGCCTGCATTCTCACTCGTGTAGCCTCCACGGCTGGTTCACACCGCCGCTTCGCTGGCCACACGACGCTCTCCTACCCATCAATACGGCTGGACCACGAAGGCCTACCAAAAATATCAATGCCACAACTTCGGTGGCGTGCTTGAGCCCCGTTACATTGTCGGCGCGGAATCACTTGACCAGTGAGCTATTACGCACTCTTTCAAGGGTGGCTGCTTCTAAGCCAACCTCCTGGTTGTCTAAGCAACTCCACATCCTTTCCCACTTAGCACGCGCTTAGGGACCTTAGATGGTGGTCTGGGTTGTTTCCCTCTCGACTATGAAGCTTATCCCCCACAGTCTCACTGCTGCGCTCTCACTTACCGGCATTCGGAGTTTGGCTGACGTCAGTAACCTTGTAGGGCCCATCGGCCATCCAGTAGCTCTACCTCCGGCAAGAAACACGCAACGCTGCACCTAAATGCATTTCGGAGAGAACCAGCTATCACGAAGTTTGATTGGCCTTTCACCCCTATCCACAGCTCATCCCCTCAGTTTTCAACCTAAGTGGGTTCGGTCCTCCACGACGTCTTACCGTCGCTTCAACCTGGCCATGGATAGATCACTTCGCTTCGGGTCTAGGACATGCGACTGAATCGCCCTATTCAGACTCGCTTTCGCTACGGCTACCCCACACGGGTTAACCTCGCCACATATCGCTAACTCGCAGGCTCATTCTTCAAAAGGCACGCTGTCACCCCTACTAAGGAGGCTCCAACGGTTTGTAAGCAAACGGTTTCAGGTACTATTTCACTCCCCTCCCGGGGTACTTTTCACCTTTCCCTCACGGTACTTGTCCGCTATCGGTCATCTGGGAGTATTTAGGCTTATCAGGTGGTCCTGACAGATTCACACGGGATTTCACGGGCCCCGTGCTACTTGGGATCCTCTCCACGCCAGAACACATGTTTCGACTACGGGGCTGGCACCCACTACGGCCCGCCTTTCAAGACGGTTCGTCTACACGCTTCTGTAACGCCACCAATTCGGCAGAACTGGTAGGAAAGTCCCACAACCCCGAACATGCAACTCCTGCCGGATATCACACACACTCGGTTTAGCCTCATCCGCTTTCGCTCGCCACTACTCACGGAATCACATGTTGTTTTCTCTTCCTGTGGGTACTGAGATGTTTCACTTCCCCACGTTCCCTCTACCCGCCCTATATATTCAGACGGGAGTCACTAGGTCGGCACGCCGCCCAGCGGGGTTTCCCCATTCGGACACCCTCGGATCAAAACTTGCTTATCAGTTCCCCGAGGCTTATCGCAGATTGCTACGTCCTTCTTCGGCTCCAGATGCCAAGGCATCCACCGTTTGCTCTTAAAGACTTGAAATCACATTGAGTTCGAATCGTCAAATAATTGACTAATGATCTTTAAGATCATCTTCATGAACCAACCCCGAAGGATCGGTCCAAAGATGCTCGCGTCCACTGTGTAGTTCTCAAAGTACGGGCGGTACCCCTCACGCAACCCCCCACAAGGGGAAACGACAAGAGGCCCAGAGGATTCAGACAAAACGTCTGGCCCCTCAGGACCCAACAGCGTGCAGACACCAGACCCGCCGGCCCCACCCTTCCAACTGCCGAAGCAGCGTACTAAGCAGAACCCTTGGTTCCAATGCCATGTCAAATGTTCCACCCATGAGCTCCCAGCGAAGAACGAACGCCTTCGATCTGGGTTCTGGACACC
>NZ_JBHJTE010000010.1:0-2120 GCF_042267585.1 Microbacterium sp. NPDC056234 | reverse complement strand
CCCCCGAAAGAGTGTCAGATGCTCCTTAGAAAGGAGGTGATCCAGCCGCACCTTCCGGTACGGCTACCTTGTTACGACTTAGTCCTAATTACCGATCCCACCTTCGACGGCTCCCTCCACAAGGGTTAGGCCACCGGCTTCAGGTGTTACCGACTTTCATGACTTGACGGGCGGTGTGTACAAGACCCGGGAACGTATTCACCGCAGCGTTGCTGATCTGCGATTACTAGCGACTCCGACTTCATGAGGTCGAGTTGCAGACCTCAATCCGAACTGGGACCGGCTTTTTGGGATTCGCTCCACCTCACGGTATTGCAGCCCTTTGTACCGGCCATTGTAGCATGCGTGAAGCCCAAGACATAAGGGGCATGATGATTTGACGTCATCCCCACCTTCCTCCGAGTTGACCCCGGCAGTATCCCATGAGTTCCCACCATTACGTGCTGGCAACATAGAACGAGGGTTGCGCTCGTTGCGGGACTTAACCCAACATCTCACGACACGAGCTGACGACAACCATGCACCACCTGTTCACGAGTGTCCAAAGAGTTGACCATTTCTGGCCCGTTCTCGTGTATGTCAAGCCTTGGTAAGGTTCTTCGCGTTGCATCGAATTAATCCGCATGCTCCGCCGCTTGTGCGGGTCCCCGTCAATTCCTTTGAGTTTTAGCCTTGCGGCCGTACTCCCCAGGCGGGGAACTTAATGCGTTAGCTGCGTCACGGAATCCGTGGAAAGGACCCCACAACTAGTTCCCAACGTTTACGGGGTGGACTACCAGGGTATCTAAGCCTGTTTGCTCCCCACCCTTTCGCTCCTCAGCGTCAGTTACGGCCCAGAGATCTGCCTTCGCCATCGGTGTTCCTCCTGATATCTGCGCATTCCACCGCTACACCAGGAATTCCAATCTCCCCTACCGCACTCTAGTCTGCCCGTACCCACTGCAGGCTGGAGGTTGAGCCTCCAGTTTTCACAGCAGACGCGACAGACCGCCTACGAGCTCTTTACGCCCAATAATTCCGGATAACGCTTGCGCCCTACGTATTACCGCGGCTGCTGGCACGTAGTTAGCCGGCGCTTTTTCTGCAGGTACCGTCACTTTCGCTTCTTCCCTGCTAAAAGAGGTTTACAACCCGAAGGCCGTCATCCCTCACGCGGCGTTGCTGCATCAGGCTTTCGCCCATTGTGCAATATTCCCCACTGCTGCCTCCCGTAGGAGTCTGGGCCGTGTCTCAGTCCCAGTGTGGCCGGTCACCCTCTCAGGCCGGCTACCCGTCGACGCCTTGGTGAGCCATTACCTCACCAACAAGCTGATAGGCCGCGAGCCCATCCCAGACCGAAAAATCTTTCCAAACGTTGACCATGCGGTCACGTCTCATATCCAGTATTAGACGCCGTTTCCAGCGCTTATCCCAGAGTCCGGGGCAGGTTGCTCACGTGTTACTCACCCGTTCGCCACTGATCCACAAGAGCAAGCTCCTGCTTCACCGTTCGACTTGCATGTGTTAAGCACGCCGCCAGCGTTCATCCTGAGCCAGGATCAAACTCTCCGTAAAAAAGAAATGCATACCCACACGGGGAAAACCGTGCCGGCAGCGAGTTTGATGCTGACCAAAGAGACAAAATCAACTGACTTCATCCGAATGCCAACCCCCAACAAAGGAGATTGGTCTTTGATCCAAAGGAATTCTCACCCCCACAAAAGTGGAGACGAGGATAATTTGGCATTTGACAAGTGCACGCTGTTGAGTTCTCAAGGATCAGACGCTCCCCCGACCCAGCCTCACGACCAGGCCCGAAGGGCAACTTCTCTATCTTATCTGTGCTTTTCAGCCTGTCAAATCGACACGCCGTGAGGCTCAGAACCAGAGGTGATGAACCGAAGCAATAGAGCTTCGAGACAACTTCTCTAGCTTATCCGTTTCGCGGTGCCTGTCAAATCGGCGCTCGAGGATCGAAGATCCGCTGCGCAACCGATGACTGCGTACCACGAGGTGGATCCCCCATCCTAGACGCGAACGCCCACACTCTCAAGAGAGAGAAGGAATCGGGGGTGGTTCTCCACTTGAGGGGGGTGAGGCACTCGGCCTTTCCGCTTCCCTGTGGGGCGAACAAGTAATAA
>NZ_JBHJTE010000009.1:0-16957 GCF_042267585.1 Microbacterium sp. NPDC056234 | reverse complement strand
GTGATGCCGCTGGTGATGCTGCTCGACGTCCTCTTCGCCCCACGCCGCCGAGGCCTGCTCCCGCGTGATTGACACGCGCGTCCCGCGCGTGCTATGGCGCGTCCCGCGCCATGGGTCCCCGTCCCGGGGACCGGCCGCCGCTGCGCGGCGGGTGCCGGCGCGTCCCGCGCCGGGGCTCGGTCCGCTGCGCTCCCCGAGCGGGGGCCGGCCCGCTGCGCGGCCTAGCCGTCGGCGCGCACCCGGGCCCGAACCGCGTCGCACTCATCCTGAGTCAGCTGGCAGTCGTGCAGCATCTGGTCCGCGTTGATGGTGTCGTACTTCCCCTCCATGGTGATCCCCTCCACCCTCCACTGGAGTTCGCACCACAGCGCGTTGTGCAGCGCCTGCCGCTCCCCCGCGTGCCGGTCAAGCCGCACCGTGACGTGTAGACCCTCAGCCTGATATCCCACGCGCGCCAGCGTACCGGCCGATGTGACCGGTACCCTGAGGGCTCATCACACCATCCGGTCGACACACGGAGGTCATCATGGACAAGTGGCAGAAGCGGCAGGCGGAGGCTCTGGCGGAGGAGGAGGGGACCTCCCTGGAGGCCGCGGCGCGCAAGGTGCTGGGGACGACTCCGGCGCGCAAGGTGCCCACGAGCAAGCAGGACGACGGCTCCAAGGAGTCGGGCAAGGGCCAGACGCCGGCGGCCTGAGCGCGGTACGCTGCGCGGGCAGATGGGGCGCCCTTGAGCCGGACGCCACGACGGCCCTCGACTGACGTTCACCAGTCGGGGGCCGTTCTACGAGACGGGACCCCCGACCTTTGGGCAAAGGTCGGGGGTCCCGTCATGTACGATCACCCGTGGGAGTGAAGGGCCTTTCGCGGTCCTCCACTTGAGGCCCCGGGGCTGTGCGGCCCCGGGGCCTCTCCATGTTCAGTGCGAGTACTGCCCGTCGGCGGTGGGGCAGGCCGGGTCGGCACAGGCGCAGTAGGCGCCGGGGGGCTCTTCCTCGGTGGGCACGACGGCCGGCGGGGGGTCGTCGTCGGCCACCTTGCCGCGTAGGGCGGTCAGGAGGTCGGCCTCCGTGGGCACGGGGAGCGGGGTGTCCCGCTGCTCTCGCAGCAGGCGCAGTGCTGCGGTGTACGGGATGCCGCGGGCGGCGGCCAGCTGGCGCGCGGCCTTCTTCTCGCTGGAGCGTTCCTTGGGCATGTCAGTCCTCCACGATGGTCGGTGTGCAGCCGGGTCCGTCGACGGGGCGCGGCTTGCCGAAGCACGGTTCGCCGGCGGGGTGGGTGCAGCCCTTGTCCGCGCGTTCCCGGAGTGCCGCCAGTTCGGCGCGCATGGTGTCGTTGGGGTCGCCGACGTACAGCGCGTACGCGTCGGCCGGCGGTGCCTGGGAGTAGTGCTCATCGGCGCGGCGCTGCCAGATGCTCACCTTCATGGGCCCGTAGTACTGGTGCTGCACGCGGATGTAGCTCACCTGGTGGGTGGCCGCGTGGTACGCCTCCACGAACGGGCCGGGGGCTTCGTCCCAGGATCCCCAGGAGATCATCTCGGGGGGCGTCTGGTCGAAGCGGTAGGCGGCGTAGCAGTAGGGGGCCTGCATGTCGATGCGGGGCATGGTGGCATCGGCCGCGAGCGGCTGCACTTCCATGACCTGGCGGAATCGGTGGCCCTGGCGGAGTCCGAGGTGGTCGGGCTCCTCGGGGCGCCCGCACCCGGGGGCAGAGCAGTGGGGTTCTGTGGGTCGGTCTGTCACGGGAAGTCCACCTCTACGTCGTTTCCCTCGAATGCGATGCTCTGGGTGTTGTAGGCCGATGCGGCGCCGCGCTGGAGGGTGTCTGCGGCGGCCTCGGGTCCGGCGGTGGTCCACGCGCGGATGACTGCGACCATGACGCGTCGCATGCCTTCCAGGGTGGTCGACCGGTGCTCGGTGCGGTTCTTGTAGCCGTTCCAGTTGATCGACGCGGTGACGCTGACCCGGTTGGGTGCGGGGGTGCTGTTCACGCGCTGCCTGAAGCGGGGGATGGTGATCAACCGGTTGTGTGCCGTCTCCAGCTTGCGGAGGTTGCGGGCGGACTGGCCCTTGCCCGCGCGCCAGTCGCGCCAGGTGCGCACCGGGATGCCGGCGGCCTCGGCCGCGCGCGTTATGGCGCTGCGCCGGTCCGTGTCCCCCTTCTTGGGCGTGAACAGGTTCTCCAACTGGTTCATGCGCGCCTGGAGGCCGCGGCGCTGCGTGATGGGGGTGCGTACCTCGTTGCGGGGGTAGCGTGCGCTGAGGGCGGCATCTAGAGCTGCGGCAAGGTCAGGCACGGTCGCTCCCCTCGTCGTCGGCGTAGGCGGTCAGGGTGTCGGGGTCTCCGTGCCAGAGCGCGACTGCGACGGGGTTGTCCCAGATGCGGTCCCAGTAGCCGGTGGTGTAGAGCTGGCGGAGAGTGGCGGCCTGGATCATGCCGTCCCGGTCGGTGACCGTGAGCATGGTCCAGTTGGCCCATATGACGAAGGCGCGGTCGGTGGCGGCCTGTGCGCTGCGGGCGGCCTGCTGGCGGACCAGGGCGCGCAGTCTGCGGGTGGCGGCGCGTGACTGGACGGCCGCGACCGCCGCGGCCACCGAGGTGGCTACGGCGGCCAGGGCCAGGAGGAGGACGGTCACAGGATGTCGTCCCCGTCGGTGTCCAGGACCATGGGCACGTCCTGCGCGCGCTGGTCGGTGCGGACCGGGGCGGCGTTCGGCTTGGGCTTGAGGGCACCGAGCTGGCGTCCGGTCGGGTCGTACTTGAAGGGGGGCTTGGGCTTGCTCATGACCTCGGGGAGGTCCGCGCCGATCACGGTGATCTCGTCGGTGGCACCCATGGAGATGAGGGGCCGGCCGGTCTCGGTCCAGCGCCACGCCTTGCGCCACATCGCGGCGGACGCGTGCGCGAGAACGGCGTGATTCCAGTCGGGGCGCCGGGTGCGGCACTTCTCGCCCGTGAGCATCATCGACAGGGCGGCGGAGTAGCCCTCCTTGAACGCGTCGTACTGGTCCTCGGCCGCCTTGCGGGTGGCGTCGGTCTGCGCCTGGTCGATCGCGTCGAGACGGGTCAGGCGCAGCTCCCGCAGCGTGGCGGACCAGTCGCGGAAGTCGGTGCGCACGTCGCTGGTCCAGGAGTCGTAGATCACCACGTCCGCGAGCGCGCCCTGCTCGTGCAGCTCCAACATGAGCTGGAGCGTGGGGTGGGCCACCCACAGGGACTCTTCCGTCTCGGTGCGGGAGGAATCCCCCAGGGGCGAGACGATCGTGCCCGAGAACGCCCAGTACGGCGTGCGGACGCGGTAGTACCCGGGGAGCACCTGGCGGGGGGAGGGGTACTCCCCGTGGTGGATGCCGCCGGTCTCCTTGAGGTGGGAGTGCGCCACCTGCACCGCGCCGATCGCGGCCAGGTAGGCGCCGTTCGCGTCCAGGGTGAGGGCCTCGCGGTCGGCGGGGATCTCGTGGATGCCGATCCAGTTCCAGTGCGGGATGTAGACGTCCCGGGACGGGGGGGTGACCGGCGCCCGCCAGAACGGCTCACGGCCGTAACGGGCGGGGGGGGTCTGGCGTTCCAGGATGGAGAGGGCCGGGAACATCGGCGGCTGGTCGTCGTCGTTGGGTTCGGGTGACATGTGAGTGTCGATCACAGGTCTGCCTCTTTCGGGTCACTTGGGAGTGATGGGTGTTTCGGACTCCAGAGCGACGCGTACGAGGAGTCGTACGGCGGCGGCCTTGGAGATGCCGAAGCGCTGCGCGGTCCGCTCGATCTGTGCCTTTTCCTGTGCGGTGAACAGGCACGTGATGGGGTGGTCCAGCCGTTCGGCCGGATCTTTGAAAGGGCGGGCCATGCGCATAAACCTAACAGGTTTTCACTGGTCTTGGTAGGGGCCGGGGGACGCGAAACCCCCCGCTCCAGACCGAGTTGACAGGGGGTACAGCAACTCGGGCGGCGCGGGGGGCCGGGGTGGTTCCCTCAACGGGCGGGAGGGGGAACCGATGTGACGTACCGGCACCGTACCCCCATACGGGGACGGTTGCGACTACTTCCCCCGATCCGCCTGGAGGGCATCCACCTCGGCCTCCAGGCGGGCCAGCCGCGCGTCCTGCTGCACGTCCTTGAGCCCGGGCGGCCTGGTCGCGACGGGCGGCTTGGTGGCCGGGGGCTTGGGCTTGGGGTCCGCCGGCGGCTTGGGCTTGCCCGTGAGCCGGGTCTTCACCCGGGCGCGCATGGACGCCATGGTGAACCCGCGGGGGTCGATCTTGCCCGGCTGCCACTCAAGGTGCCCGATCACGGAGCCCTCGTTCCACCCGTGGTGCCGGCACACCGCGGCGGCGGCCCGCTCGATCGCTTCGAGCTGCACCGCGGGCCACGGGTCCTTGCCGTCCCCGAGGTTCTCGCACTCGAACCCGTAGAAGCGCCGGTTGCCGTCGGTGTTCGCCTCGTTGTCCGCGGGCAGTGCCGTCTCTGCGACGACCGCGCGCAGCACATCGTCGTCCCCGAGCCCGGCATGGTTGGCGCGGCCGTAGCCCACCAGGTGCACCTTGCCGTCCTTGGTGATCACGCCGTGGCAGAGCGGCCCGGGTAGACCCTCGTAGCCCTTGCGGCAGATCTCCACGGTCTTGGCGCTGCCCTTGGTCACGGTGTGGTGGATCATCACACCGTTCACGGGCCCCCAGGGCCCCTTGTGGTTGCGGTTGTGGCTGGCGGGGGACTTCCCCTCGGTCTTGACCTCGACCACGGTCAGGCCCTCGGCCCGCAGTGCCTTGGCGAACTCCGGGTAGCTCATCGGATCGGCCATGGTGATCAGTCCTCGTCCACGCGGGAGCCGAACCAGCCGCGCGACGCGGTACGGCGGCGCGGCTTGGGGGTGTCGTCGGCCGCCGCAGAGGTGTCGATGGACTCGGCGCCGGCCCCCTTCTTGTCCGTGCTCTCGGTGGCGCCGGCGTCGTCGGCGCGCTCCTGGGGCGCGGGGTGGAACGGGCGGCTGATCAGGGAATCGATCTTGCCCAGGAGGGTGTCCAGCTTCCCCTCCAGGCCGGTCACCTTGGCCTCCAGGCGGTCCGCCCGGTCGGTGTCCCCCTCCTTGCGTGCCTCGGCGGCCTCCTCCTTGGTGTCCTTGATCTCCTCCTTGACCTCGGCGGCCTCCTCCTTGACCTCGGTCGCGGCCTCGGTGCCCGGGGGGTTCTCGGTGCCGTCGCTCTTGGTGGTCATGGCGTCCTTTCCTGGTGCAGATCGGTCGGGGGCGCACAGGGCGCCGGGGTGAGGGCGGCGCCCCCGAGGTAGACCAGCACGGCCGTGCTGGCCACCGCGAGGACGGCCGTGAGCGCGCGCCGGATCACGGGTGTGCACGCCGTGTGGACGGGCCGGGGGGCCGTGTGGGCTTCACGTTGACAGGGATCGGCTTGACGCCCGCGGCCCGGGTGAGCGCCTGTACGTGCTCGAACACCAGTTGAAGACCGGACGGGGGCGCGCCGTACGTCATGGAGCCCTCCACGCACACCACGACGAACTCCGCCAGGGGCAGGCCGGCCTTGCGTGCGCCCTCCTCCCAACGGTCCTGGAGCACGGGCCCGGCGGGGATGCGGACGGTGTGGTCGCCCAGCAGGAATTGCAGGGTCTCATCCGCGCTCTTGCCCAGCCGCGCGGCCAGGTCGTGCACGCGTTGGTGCGTGTCCACGGACACGCGGATGCTCTTGTACTGCGGCTCGGTTGCCATGGCCGGGACCCTACTCATGTGCGTGCATCCTGTCTACGCGGTGTGCACTAGGTCAGGCGTAAGCGATCCATGACCAGTTGGTGAGCGCGTTCGTGGAGCGGTACGCGCGGATGGTGAAACCGGTTGTGGTCACGCTGTCGACATAGCCACGAATCACCGTGCCGGAGGGGTCGGCCGCGGACCGGGGGTCGATCGTCACCGCGGGCGTGCTGGGGAACGGAGTCGGGAACACGACGTTGACGGACGTGACCCCGCCTCCGGCGCCGGGTGCCGCGGTGGACGCCTGCCCGCCCTGGAGGTTGGCCGCGGTCACCGAACCGGTGATCTCGAACACCTGGGTGACGGCCTCAATCCGGTTGGCGTTGACGGTCGGGGATCCGCCGTGCAGCCGGATGCTCGACTTGGCCGTGTTCACGGTCGTGCTGGGGGACTGGAGGAACAGGGACGGGGTGTCGGCGCCGTGGGTGGAGGTCAGGTTCGTCCCCAGGGCAGCGTCCGCCCACGTGACCCCGGGAACGGTCGCGGGCCGGAGCTGCTGGAGGGCCTGTGCCCCGCCCGCAATGATCTCGATCAGGGACCCGAGGTTGTTGGACCAGACGACACCCGTGTCTGTGTTGATGTTGACCGTGCCGGTCGACCCGAGCACGGTCACCCCGTCCTCGTAGGCGTTGCCGTAGGGGTCGGTGCCGGCCGCTGCTGCGATGGCCAGGACCAGCGTCCCGGGGCCCGGGGTGCCGTCGTAGTAGAACGCCTCACCCCCGAGCGACGTGCCGCCGCGGATCGTGATGTCGTTGAACTCCGCTGACCCGTTCTGGTCGAGGTGCCAGCCGGACACCCCGGGCACGTAGTTCGCGGACTCCAGGGTCCCGCGCACCGTGATGTCGTTGAACTCCGCCGATCCGTCGATCCGCACGCACCAGCCGGACGTGCCCGGCTGGAAGTCCGGAGACTGCAACGCGGGCCGGATCAGCACGATCCCGCCCGCAAGTTCGTCCTGGAACTGCACGACTCTCCCCCTCTACCGCATTGTCATGGTGCCGTACAGCCACGCCGTGGCCACCGAGCCCGGGACCCCGTTGACCCACTCGATCACGAGCGGCTGGGAGGGCTGCACCAGCGTCGACCCCGTAGCGGTCGACTGGTTGCCCATCCAGGACTGCGCGACCCGCTGTCCGCCAACGCCCCCCAGGAACACCCGCACCTGCGGGACGGGGGTCTGCGTGGGGTCCTGCGACGTGGCCACGTTGATGGTGGTCACCAGCCAGGTCCGGAACGACTCAGGGGCCAGCTGGACCACGCCGTGGCCGGACGCGTCCAGGGTCACCGACCCGGACGCGTCCAGCACTTGAGGCGCCGGCGTCGTCATGCCGCTCCCGTGAGCGCGGCCACGGCGTCCGGCCCGCCTATCGCCCCCACCGCCAGGAGGGCCACCGCGCTCATCCATTGGATCTTCCTGGCGTGCTGGTCCTGCGTGACCGCGATCGTCTTCACCTCCCGGCGGAGTCCGTCCACCTTGGTCTGGAGCGTGGCGAGCTGCGCCAGGACCGGGTCTCTCTGCTGCTGCGGGGACATGGGTCCCCCTTCTGTAGGACGGCTCAGGCCGTGGGCGAGATGATGAACCAGGCCACGACGGACGTGTCCGTCGCGTCCGCGGACGTGATGGTGAACGACGTGCCGGCCACCCGGGCGGTGACCCCGACAGCCTTGGGTGTGGTGACCGTTCCGAGGGACTGGACGGTGCACTGGATCCGGGAGTTCGCGGCCACCTTGTTGGTGGCCACCGTGACCGCACCCGCCACCAGGGTGGCCACGCCGCTGGTGGCGCCGGCGCCCTCGGCCACGGCCAGGCCCCCGCCGGCGGTGCCGATGCGGAGGGTGTCCTTGTCCCCGGACCAGAGGGTGAACTGCGCGTCGGCCTGCCCCGCCTCCAGGGCGGTGTACCCGGCAACGGTGAGGTTCCCGCCGACCGTGGCGGCCCCGGTCACATCGAGGGCGCCGGTCACGGCCACGTCGGCGAACTCGACATCGACGCCGGTGCGGATGAGCGGCACGTAGGTGGGAGAGGGCATCACTGGCTCCAGTAGACGGACTCGACACCCACGGCCGTGCTGCCGGTGACCGCGCACACCCACAGCTCATGGGTGTGCCGCACGACGTAGGGCAGGACGGCCGGAATGCGCATCGCGCCCGCGGCCCCCGACTGCGCACCGGCCTGCGTGCTGGAGATCCACACGTCCTGATCCTGCGCGATCAGCGTCGCGTACTGGCGGCGCGGCTCCAGCGCGAGCACCCGCACGGCCACCGCGGCCGTGGCCGTGTCCGTCTTGTAGCCGGGGTACCCGGACGCGGGCAGCTCCCGCACCTCGGTCGGACCGCACACGGACACCGCAACCGGCCGCGTCTCGTACGGCTCGGCCTCCTCCTGGACGATCTCGTCCGGGTCCGGAGTGATGTTCATTTCTTCGCCCCTCCCGTGCCCTTGGGCACTGCCTTGGCCACCTGCTTGACCGCCCCGGTGACCACCGTGTTCTTCACCATGAGGAAGAGGCCGCCCGCGATGAGGACGACGCCGGCGGCGCCGTACGCCACCCGCATCCAGAACGCCGGCGTCGTCAGCGACTCGTACGCGTCCTTGAGCACCGCCACCGCGTCATCCGCCCATTCGGGGGTGAGCGCGTCGTCCAGAGCGTCACCGATGCCGCTGTCCGGGAGGGTGTCCGCGATCGTCCCGAGCGGCTTGCCGACCACCTTCGCGTACTCCGCCCGCTTGTCCGCGGAGAGCTTCTTGAGGTCGGCCGCGGCCTTCTTGCCGCGCGCAAGGTGGGTGAGCCGGGACGCCTGCCACGCCCCCCACCCCTGCTGCTTGTAGATCTTGTAGCCGTACTGCGCGGACCGGGTGGGAACCGTCCAGTCCTCCTTGCCCCCGGCAAAGAAGTCCGGCCACGCACTCCGGCTGATCTGGAACAGACCGAAATGGCCCTGTTTGTAGGTGTTGTAGATGAACGGGTGGCGGCCCGACTCCGCGATGACCACCGAGACAGCCTCGGCGATCTTGTCCTCGGGCCACCCTCCCTCGGCCACCGCCACGGCAATGCCGACGTCTTCCAGCTCAGCCTTGTTGTCCTGGAAGTACTTGACCTTGCCGGGGTAGGCATCCCCGCCCGGGGGGATGCCGTACTTGTCCGCCACCGCGTCCGCCTCAGACCGCTACGCCGTAGACCGGCGTCGTCGGGAGCTGCTGCACGCTGGCGACCTGGTCGCCCACCACACCCTCCGGGCCCTTGGCCGGCGCCGGGATCAGGGAGGCGGCCTTGCCCGAGAGGGAGTCCACCTTGTCCGCATGGCGCGTGGTCCAGGACGCGGCCACCACCACCGACCCCCCGAGGGTGAACACGGCCGGGCTCTTGGTGAGCAGCGCGACCAGGGAGACGAGACCGGCCGCGGTCCACGCGGCCACCCGCTCCGAGGACTGCACGTCCTTGTTGTTCGGCTCCAGCGACCGGATGTCGGCCACCGGCGGCAGCGCCATCTGGTACGCGCCGTAGGCCATCACTCCCGTGGCGAGAGCGATCGAAATCTCTGCATCAGGCTTCATCGACATGTCGCCCTCCTCCTACTTCTTGGTCTTGACGGTGAGTGCCCCGGACATGGGGCCGGGGTTCTGGCCGGACGTGTCGGCCGCGACCTGCACCCGGTACGACGTGTTCGCGCGACGCCCGGTGAAGTCCCGGTACGGGCTGTCGCTCGCGCCCTCGGGCTTGCCGTTGACGTACCAGCGGTAGAACTGCGCGCCGCGCACCGCGGTGCAGCTCACGCGGAAGCTGCTGCGGGTGACCGCGGACGACTTCAGGCCGCCCGGCTTGGCGAGCGCGGTCGCCTTGGTCTTGACGGTGAAGTTCGAACTGTTGCTGCCGATCTTGCCGACCGAGTTCACCGCGCGGACGTAGTAGGTGTAGGACCGGTTGGGGACCAGGTTGCGGCCCTGCCAGAACGTGTCCTGCGACGTGCCGACCGGCTCCGTGTTCCCGGTCTGGTAGATCCGGTAGTAGTCGGCCCCGGTGACCTTGTCCCACTGCACACCGATCTGCGTGTCCGAGTGCGTACCCCACGCCCGCACGTTGGTCGGGCCCGGCAGGGTGCCCGAGCCCACCGCGGCCTCCTCCTGGACGGAGTACGGCCCGCCGATCGGGGGCTGTCCCACCTGCGCCAGAGCGGCCCGCGCGATCCCCGCCTCGGTCTTGTCCAGCGCGCGGCGGGCCAGGAACTCCCCGAGCGCGTTGCCCACGGTCTGAGGGTCGTAGCCCATGTTCGTGAGCAGCTCGGTCGCGCGCTGCGACCACTCGGCGTTGTCGTCGATCGCGTTCGGGTTGGTGCCGTCCGTCACCGTGCTGCCGTTGTTCCCGGTGACCTCGGTCGCCCCGCCCGAGGTGGACAGCCCGTACTCGGACAGGTCGTCGCTGGTGTACATGCCGTCCGCGCCCGGGTCCACGGGCGCCTCCTGCGAGGCCACGTACCAGCGGTAGGCGACGTAGGCCGCCGCGATGCCCGCCGGGATGTAGATGTACTTCTTCTTGATCTTCCCGGCGCCCGGCACGTCCACCGTGCCGCCCATGAACTCCCCCTCGGGCATCAGATGGCCCCGTCCACGGGCACCCCGTAGCCGGTCGGCGTGACCGACTCGCCCAGCTCCGACAGCCACGTGTTCGCGGCGAGCTGGCCCATGACCGGGGTGTTGTAGTACCGGCCGCCCACCAGCGGATCCCGGGCCGTGACCGGTGCGGTCTGCCGGTCATAGAACTGCGCCGGCTTGTCGATGAACATCGGCTGGTTCACGAAGTACGGGCTCTCGAACCCGTAGTGGACCCGAGCACCGCCGCGGCCTTCCGCGTACTGGTCCCCGTCCGGGTTGTTCGCCGCGTAGCTGTTGGTGCCCGCGATGAACTTGTCCACCCCGGCGCCCGACGGCTCCCCCCAGATCTGGCGGGGGAAGCCCACCAGCCGCTCCAGGAAGGACGATCCCTCCACACCGACGGGGTTCGCCTGCCGGTACGGCAGGGTGTCGTCCCCGCTGGAGTGCACACCCGCCACCCCGCCCACGTGCGGACTGCCCGCGATCGAGCCGCGCGCCGCCCGGGCCCAGGAGGTGTCGACGTCCGCGTTGTGCGGATTCCCCTGGGACCAGGCCGGCGCACTGCCCGCCGGGGTGCCGCCCGACCCCACCGGGGTCGAGGACAAGGAGGGTGCGTTCCAGCCGAGAGAGGGCTGACCCACCACGATGGCGCGCGGGATGCCGTCCTCCAGGGTGAGGCCGGCGTACTCCGCTCCCATCTCCGGAGAGACGCTGATCTCGTCGGCGCGGAAGTCGGGCACTCCCTCAGGGCCGGACGGGTTGGTGTGCGCCGGGTCCGGTTCGCCCGGCGCGATCTTGGGTTCGCCCGGCGCGTTGAGGCGCAGGAGGTTCCCGGAGTAGCGGGCCATGGGCCCCTCCCTCAGCTCAGAGTACGCTTGCCCCACGACAGCATGGCGTTACCGATGGCCATGCCGACCGCGAGTCCGGCACCGAAGATCACTGCGTTGCGAAGGTTGGTCGACATGCCGTCACCTCTTGGGCGAGGCCATGGCCGTAGCCAGGGACCCGCGGAACAGGTAGTTGACGGAGTCGATCACCTTCGAGGTCTGGCGGCCCGGGAGGATCAGCGTCGTGGCCATGGCCACGCCGATGATCCCCATGGCCACCCGCTCGACGGTGGTCATGATCAATTCCTTTCGTTGAACCATCGGAGTGCAGACTCCGAGGGGCTTGGGACCTTGGGGTCGACGCGGGCCAGGACCACCGTGATCAGGGCCAAGTACGCGACGTGCACCGCACCCCTGCCCACCACCCGCTCCGCACCCGCGAACAGGACGGCCGCGATGGCGGTGCCGATGGGCACCTTCCAGTCCATGGCCTCGTCGTTGAAGATCGTTCGGTTGGCGACCGTGATCGCGCCGATCGCGAGCACGGGCCCGGTGGAGGCCGCCATCACGCCCACCCCCGGTAGCGGCGGATCTCGTACTTCCCGGTGTTGGCCATGAGGTTGTCCAGCGTGTCTCTCTGCACGTTGCGGCGCTTGTTCTGCATGCCGATCCCGTTGGAACCGTCGGTGCAGAGCACCATGTGACGGGCGTTGACCGCGATGTCCCCCATGCGCGGGCTGCCCACCTTCACCCACTGGCCCGAGGCCAGATAGGCGCCGGTGGTCGACCCACCGGGCGGCTCGATCCCGATGTCCAGCAGGCTCTTGCCGACGAACGACGCGCAGTCGGAGTAGCCCTTCTTCCAGCGCTCGTCCTGCGAGTACTTCTCGTTGCCGTGGGAGACGCTGGCCGCGGTCACGAGCGTGGACGGCTTCTGGAGGGCCTTGGGCATCTTGGACTTCTTGTAGACGCCCTTCCAGTCCGTCGTGCCGTACCCGCCGGGCACGTAGTTCGGGTCCGCCTCACCACCCGAGCCCGTGATCACCTTGCCCTCGGTGGACACCGCCGGCGGAGCACCGGAGGTCACGTCCTTGAGGGCCTGGAGGGGCGAGACGTCCCGCAGGGCGGCATACAGCAGCACCCCACCGCCGGCCGCGATGGCCAGGTGGAGACTGGAGATCTGCCCGCCGCTCTGCGCCACGACGGATCAGCCCTTGACCTTGGCGAGCAGCTTGCCGCCGAAGAACGTGCCGATGGCCAGGTACACGAGCTTGCCGAGGTCCGGCATCAGAAGATTCATGATCCTTTTTCCTTTCGTCCAGGTCAGACGGGGTGAGGGGGCCAGGACGCGCGCGCCCTGGCCGTGGGCCTGGTGCTACCGGCCACCGGTGAGCTGACGGGGGTCGTCCCCCACCGGGCTCATGTAGTTCTTGGTGATCGTCAGGGTGTGCGCACCCGATCCGCCGATGACCCCGGAGAGCTGGACGGCCGTGGACGGGGTGATCGGCTGGTACCGGAACCCGTTCTCGGCACCCGGCTGGAGACCGAAGTCGTCCAGCCAGTGGAGGACGTACACACCGTCGGGCTTCGAGTTCTTGGCCGCGGCCGTGTTGCCGTCCGCGTCCGCGGTCAGCCCGTAGTCCTCGCTCATCTCCGACTCCCACGTGAGCGGGGAGCGGGAGTAGACCTTGACCTTGTCGATCTCCGTCTCCCACAGGGAGGGGAAGTCCGCCTCACCCTGCGCGCGGGAACCGGCCGCGTCGCGCAGCTCGAAGATGAGCACGCGCAGGAGGCCGCCGAACGTGGCCATGCGCTGGTTGTAGGCGCCCGCGCTGAGCTGGATCGTCTCCACGTCGGTGTACAGGATCGACCCGACGCCGTTCGGGGTCGGGGAGACCCCGTTGCCCTTGTAGTCGCGGTTGTCCGAGGTGGCCCAACCGCGCTGCTGCACCTGGACGTTGACGGAGGCCGCGTTCGTCGGCGCCGTGCTGTAGACCTGGTTGATCGCGTTGATCGTGATCTTCAGCTTGAACGTCGCGGACGCGTTCCGGTTGGGCAAACTGCCCATCGCGTCGCGCCGCCGCACCTGGATCGGCACCCTGAGCTGGAAACGGTACGAGCCGCCCGTGCCGCCGGCGCCCGCGGTCAGGGTGTAGATGCCGTTCGCGCGGGGGTCGCCGTTGAAGACGAACCCGCCGAACTGGTTCAGGACGCGCAGTTGGTGCCCGGTGAGCGGGCCCATGATCTGCTTGCCGCCGATGTCCTCCACGATCACCGACTGGAGGACCGAGAACGGCCCGTCCGCCTGGAAGGCAACGGTCGCGGCGTTGGACGCGGTCGTCGCGGTGACGCGGATCAGCGCGCCCGACAGGTACCCGTCCACCTGGAACTCGTACGGCTGGAGCGTCTGGGTGGCGGTGTTCTGCGTGACGGTCTGGGTGTAGACCTCGGACTCCAGGGTCCGGGTCCCGGTGACGAACGGGCGAGCGGCAACAACCTGCTGCTCCTTGCCCTTGCCGTTCTTGGACTGCGCCGGAGCCTCGGTCGCGGTCATGGTCATGTGGGTTCCTCCCTCAGTGCCCGACCGAGCGGGCAGAGTTTGTTAAGTAGGGAAACATATTCGGTTGCCTAAGGCAACCAAATGGGAAAGATCAAGGGCCGACCACGCACATCTGCCCCGCCTCCTGCCGGATGTACAGCCAGTGGAACTTGGGCAGGCGCCGCACCACGTCCACCACCAGGTCCGGGTCCACACCCGCGATCTCCCCGAACCGGTCCTGCGACCGCTTGTCCTTGATGTTCGCCAGGAACAGGTGTTGCGCCTGGTCGTACATCTCCAGCGGCACCATGGCCGGACGCTGCGTCGCCCCCCACAGACCCGACCCCAGGGACCGGCCCTTGGTCCAGATCCGGGTGAGGTCCCGCTTCATGTCCATCTCCCGGACCAGGGACACCACCTCATCATCGAAGATGATGTTGTCCCCCTTGACGTACAGCCGCTTGTGCATCTCCTTGAACACCCGCTCGTGCCGGATCTCGTCGGCCGCCGGATCGTTCGTGTGGTGCGGCCACACCACCCACCCGTTCACCTTGGGCATGCCCGGAGCACGCGGCGGAGGGGGAAACGTGAGCGTGCGCTTCCAGCGGTCGTGCTGGGCCAGGAACTCGCCCACGGTCTTGTCCTTGGCCTTCATGACCGTGATGTACCCGGTCAGGTCATCCGACACGGACCGCGCGAGGAGCTGGAGCGCAAGGCGCGTCTTGCCCGAACCGGTCGGGCCGATGAACGACACGTGCTCACCCGCGCCGTACTCCCACACCGAGGAGAGGAACCTACGCCGCTCGATCAGCCTCACGCTCTGGCTCGGTGCCGCCCGCGGCGCCCTGGTCCTGGCCATCCCCACCCCCCAGCTCCCCCACGCCGTACCGCTCCCGCAGCCTCAGCGCCTCGGACTCCCACTCGCCGCACACCTTCAGCAGCTCCGAGTACCGGCGCTTCCACGCGATGATCCGCGCCTCGGCCAGCACCAGCGCGTGCTGAGTCCGGCCGCACCGCACCAGCGCAGCCTCGTACGCGTCCTCGGACGACACCTCGGTGTCGTACTGCACCTCGTCAGACATGGGCCATCACCCGGGGCGTGGGGACCTGGCCGCGCTCGTGCTGGACGGGCGGCTCGGTCGGCGCCGGCCGCTGCTTGGCCATCGCGGCCCCGCGCTGGTCCAGGATCCGCTCGATGTCCTCACGGCTCTTGGCACCCATCATCTGCGCGATGTGCGGCGGCACCTTGCCCAGGAGGTGACCGAACTGGACGAAGGTCATGATGCCGACCCCGAGCACGCCGCCGACCGCACCCACGCCCCCGAGGCGCTCCAGCACGGCCGCGAGCCGCGGCTGTTCCACGGCCAGGTCCGCCAGCGCGTCCGACCACGCCGGCGCCACCTCGGCCGCCGCGAACCCGAGCACCGGATCGGCCATCGACAGACCAGCGACCGGCAGCGCCAGGACATCGTCCACCGCCTTGCGGTACTTCTCGCGCGCGGGACCCGTCGGCGTCTTCGTGCTCCGGGACCTCGAGGCCGGCCGCTGCTTGCCGCCCCCGCTCGTGCCCGTGCCCGCGTCGCTGCGCTTCTTGCGGAAGCTCCCGTCCTTGTTGAGGGTCGGGTTTCCGTCCTTGTCCGCCGCGTGGATCTCGGGGTCGAAGATCTCGTCTGCGCTCACAGGAGTGCCTCCGGGTTGAAGTAGGTCGCGGGGTCGGCCAGCTTCAGGCCGGCGTCGTAGAGGTCCTCGCACGTGTCGAGGAACAAGCGCAGCTCCCCGAGCGTCGGTATGCCGGTCAGGCACAGATACGCACACTGCGTCTCGTGGAGCTGGAACCGGGTCGCGTCCACCTTGGTCGGGTACGCCTTCATGTCGCACGAGCCGTCCGACAAGCTGATGGCCAGCCAGGAACCGTGCGCCTCGGGCCCGTTGACCGTTTCGAAGAGCAGCACGTGTCCGTGCGCGCGGCGCGCCCGTTCTGCCTTGGGGTCAAGGGGGGTGTCAGCCATGGCCGTTCACCCGCGTGTCGTGCACCAGCAGCGCGGCCACGATGAGCGCGGTCACCGCGACCGCGGTCAGTGCGATGTTCAGGGTGGCCTGAGACTCCGCAGCGGTGCCGATTTTTCTGCTCGTGTCCCTTACGTCCGCCGTAGTTTGCTCGAAGCTAAGTAGCTTGTCCGCAAGTGGATTCCTCATGGAGATAATGTACATGCATACATAGGGCAATAGGTCTGGTCTGTCACAGACTTGTGTACGGGCGCGATCGTCCGAAACGCGCAGCCCGGTGTATGGTGAGGCAAGAAGTTGACCCCCGGTGATCGACACTCACCGGGGGTCACGGCGGCCCAACCCGTCTTGTCGAGGGGTCTTGAGCCGCTGGGACGTTGAAGTCGCCCTAAGAAAGACCAGCGGCAACCCCACGGGTGAGCTGCTTCGTGAAGAGTAGCACGGTCTCTCTGAGTCGACATTTTCTGCGCCTAGCGTCTACAGATTTTCTCCACATTCGGATGGTTGCCCTCTGACCTGCGGAAATTTTCGCGGACCAGATATTTCCATCTGGAACGAAAAAACGCCCGCAGGTGGACAAAACCGCAGGTCAAACACTTGCGGAAAGACGCTACCCGGGCGGACGGAGAAAAATATCGTGACCGAGGCCACATCCCCCCTCCCGCAGTACATGACCGTAGCCGAGGTAGCTGAAGAGCTGCGCGTCACGCCCATGACTGTCTACCGCTGGATTGCGGACGGGGAGATCCCCGCCCTGAAGCTGGGCAGGCGCACGTACCGCATCTTCCGCGAGGACTACCTGGCCTACCGCGACCAGCGCCACCAGGACGCCCACGACCGCGCGGACGCCGCCGGTAGGCCGGCCCCCGCACCCCACGTCCCCGGACAGACCGAGTTCCCCATGCCACGGGTCATGCCCGGACCCATCGACGGCATCGCAGCCCTGTGACCGCCCGTCGCGAATACCGCGGCCCCCGCTGCACCTCGTGCGGCCACCCCGGACAACTCACCGATGGCTCCTGCGCGTCCTGCCTGACCGACCCCGCAGCCATCCCCGAAGACCCCACGCCGACGCGGCCTCCTGCTGCGCCGGCACCTCGGCCTGCCCGCGTGGCCATCCCCGCATGGCTCGCGATCGAGTCGGCCGAGGGCGTTGCGGAGGATTCCGCCCTCGCCTCGTGCCGCCTCGGAGATGAGGGTCCCCGCGGCGTTCTCCGGCTCGATGATGCCGGACGGGT
>NZ_JBHJTE010000008.1:50516-62192 GCF_042267585.1 Microbacterium sp. NPDC056234 | reverse complement strand
GACTCGACCGACCTCCCAACTGACGCAGCGTTTCGCAATCTCGGTGTCTCAAAAACCACGCCTCGCGACCTCCCGGTCAGAAACGGCATCGAACGCCTCGCAGCGACGGTTTAGCATCGGAGCCATGCTGAATCGTGCCGTGAAGGCTTCTGCCGCACTCGCTGGTATCTCGCTCTCCGTCTCCGTCCTCGCCGGCTGCACTACCGCGCCGGAGACACCGCAAGCAGAGCCCACGGCGACAGAGAAGCCCGTCAAGAGTGAAGTGCCCGAGCCGAGCGCCACACCCGAGGATCCCGACGCATGCAAGGGCGTCGCGCGAATCTCGATCGGCGAAGGGCACGCAAGCGTGACCGGCACCCTCGTCGACAGAGGCGCACGCGAGCTCGCCGCAGGCACAGTGAACCTCGACGATGAGGGCAACATCGTGTCGTACACCGTTGCGCCCGGTGACGCGATGACCGCGATCGGCGACCGGCTGTGCATCTGGAACGCATTGTCGCTCGCGGAGCTGAACCACACGCGGACGATCCATCCCGACCAAGTGCTCAGGCTCAACCCCGACCCGGATGTGTACTGGCTTCCCTACTGCAACCCTGATGACGCGCCTGCTGGCTTCCAGCAGATCCCGTACCAGGCGGCGCTCGAGGCGATGGGCCGGGCAGCTGACGTGGACGACATCGACACCATGCGTGCGATCTGGGCTGACGAGATGTCGGCGATGTTCCTCGACCGGTCGGTCATCGACACCGTCCAGCAGGCCCTCGACGCAGGAGACCCGCACGTGCTGCGCCAGATGTTCTCGTAGAGCGGCTCAGACTCAGCTCAGACTCGCTCGCGCTCGAACATGTCCGAGACCACACCGTCGAGCAACTCTCCCGGGTCCACGTTCAGAGCCTCGGCGATGCGCACGAGCGAGTGCACGTTCATCATCGCGCGTCCCGACTCGTAGCTGCGGATGTTCGACGAGTCGATTCGGCTCGCGACGGCCAGCTGGTCGACCGTCATCGATCGCGCCGTGCGCGAGGCGGTGATGCGCGCGCCGATTTGAGCTGCGGCAGCGGACGGAGTGCGGGGCATGGACCCAGGGTACTCGTACCCGCCCGCTGATGAGCAACGTCGCACCCGGCAACTAGCATCAGGGCATGCCCGGACATCACGCCACTTCATCTCCCGCTTGCGAGGTCACGCCCTCATGCCGCTGACTCTCGCTCCCCTGCTGGTTGACGCCGACATCGACCTGGCTGACGCGATTGTCATTCGCCATGCCCACGTGGACGTTCACGAAGACACCGGCACCCGCGGCATCCGGCCGAACTCCACCTACGAGGAGATCTTCGCCTACACCCGGAACCAGGGCGTGGCAGGCTTCCCGGCTATTCCGCCTCGGTACTGGCTCGTCTTCACCAAGGAGGGCGGGAGCGAAGCGCGCCTGTGGTCGGTGCTGGAGAATCACGGCGAGGTCGACAACGACGGCGTCCGGCGCATCTTCGAACTCACCCAGACAGAGATCATGGCAGACCTGCGTGGCCGGCTCGTGATCGGATGGACGGCGCCGCGAAGCTGGTGGATGAGAGCACGCACCGCCAGCACCTACCCCGTCACCGGCATCGCCGATGCCGAACCCATCCCCTTCCCTGGCTTCGACGAGCTGATCCTCGATCACACAGACCTGCAAGCAGTCATGCGCGAGCCGCGATACGCATCGTGGCGGACCGCACTGGGTTCGGTGAAGGGCGTGTACCTGATCACGGACACCAGTGATGGTCGCCAGTACGTGGGCAAAGCCGACGGTGCGGACAGCATCCGGCAGCGCTGGAGCGCGTACGCGGCGAACGGGCACGGCAGCAACCGCGACCTGAGGGGCCTTGACCCCTCCACGTTCCAGTTCTCCGTGCTTCGAGTGTTCGACCCGGCGACCCCGGAGGCTGTGATCAATGCGGCCGAAAGCCACTACAAGCGCGCGCTCGGCACGCGTCGGCATGGGCTCAACGCGAATTAGTTCGAGCGCACCATCACGCCCGATTCCACGTCGGCAGCGAATACTCGCTCGGCGGCTCCGGGGACCGCGGGAAAGGACAGCCGATCCCAGCACGCGACCGCCGAAGCATGAGGGTTGACCACACCGGTTGACACCAACCAAGCGGTCAGGACCATGCCGTGGGTTCTGGTCGCCGCAAACGGCCGTTGGGATGACGCGCCGCCACGTGCCAGTATGGGGCGGTGCGGATCGTCGGCAGTGTCGCCCTCGCCACCGCAGCGACGCTTATCGGACTTTTTGGCATTCTCATGCTCGGCGCATCCGGCCTCAGCATGGCGGGCCCAGGCCTCACGGTCATCGAGTACTCCGATTCGGACGACAGCGAACGGGCGATCGGTATCGGGATGGGCGTCATCGCGCTTGTGGTCTGGCTCGTACTATCGCTGTCCGCCGTGCTCGTGGGTCTGCGCGGCGGCCACCCGACGCGGGCCCGGCGTGCCACGGTATGGATCGCCGTGGGACTGAGCACGATCCTCGTGCTGGGGGCGCTGATCGCGGTGCTGGCTACGCCGCCTCCCCTCAACGAGTACCCGCTACCGGAGTGGAAACGCGCCTAGCCCGACTGAATGGCGTCTTCGAATCGCAGTCAACCTTGCCGAAAACGATCGTCTTCGGTGCGAAGTGGCCCCGCGGCCCGCTTGGTCGCCGGAAACGTTCGCCACAGACGGGGTGTGAAAGGCGGTCGCGACCGCTCCTAGGCGGCTTGTCGTGTCAATCTCGAGTACATGTACATGTCGCGAGGTTGACCACCAACCCGCTTCCAACTTCGGAGTAGTCCCTCGCGCTCGTATCCCGCCTGTTCAGCCGCACGCCAGGAGCCTTCGTTCCAGGGCTCCACGTACAGCTCGAGGCGATCGAGTTCCTCGAGTGTGAGTGCCCATGACGTCAGGGTCGTCAAGGCGTCCTTCGCCAATCCCCGGCGTCGACGCGAATTGACGATCCAGTAGCCGGCGGTCGCTCGGCCGGGTGCGCCCGGGACGAAGAAGAGTCAAATGTGCCCGATCGCTTTGTCGTCGGAATCGGCGATGGCGAACGCGTAGCCGGCCCGGTCTCGAAGGCGTTCATGCTGTCGCTCGATGAAGGCCAACACTTCCGCCTCATCCGTGGTCGTCGGCACGCTGGTCAGTTTGGGAATAAGGGGGTCACGAGAGGCCTCTACGACGACCGCAGTATCCGAACGTCGCCAAGCCCGAAGCGTAACCTTCTCGCCAGCGAGCGTTGGCAGGGACAGCGGGCCAGAAGTCATCCCCAATAGTGACATGCGGGGTGAGTGGCGCGAGGGGTGCTGAAGCGGAAGGTCGCCGTAAACGATCGTTTCTGGCGGGGCCCATGCCAGGCGCTGGCACGCCCGCCACTAACGTGCGTCATAACCGCCAGCCGGCAAGAGTTTTCGGCTGATCTCGCGGAGCGCACCCGGCCCGTTCGCGGGTTGTGACAGCAACTTGGAGCCCGCACAGCATTGACAGATCAGCGAGCTCGACCATACTGACTCAGTGAGAATCATGATGCGGGCGGCGGCGGCCATTGCTGTGGCAGGTGTCCTCGCATCGGTGACAGCGTGTTCGACAGCGTCCGACCCCGTCGATTCCGCCATGTGGCTACAAGTCGACGCGGCAGAAACGACCATCTACGACGTCCTGACCAGCCCGATGAGCGTGGCGACGCCCGACGAGTTACTCGATCGCCTGTCTGCCGCGGTGAATCATTGGGACGGAAGAGAAGACCCGGACTACTTCGCGGACGACGAGGGCACACCCGTCTTCTACAACTTCCGCGAGGGCGCCCGCGATGAGGACGTCATCGTAGACGTGTTCGTGGCATCGGGAGTGGGTGAGCATTCGTCGCCGAGCAGGGTCTACAGCTGCTATCGGATCGAAGTCTCTTTTGAAGCCGGCGCTCTTCAGGATTTCCATCGCAGCCATGACTACGGCGACGAGCGACTCGCGTGCCCATCGAAGCTCGTGGACGCGCTCGGCTACGGTGCGCAGTATCGAGAGCCTTCCGTGTTCGACGGGTAACGCGGCGCGACACCTACGCGGCTGGTGGAGCTTGAGCAGTAGGCGCGGGAACTTGAGACGGTTTGAGTGTTCCGGTCATGTCCTTAGTACGGGACGATGATGAGGAGCACACCATGAACGAACAGTTGAAGTCGGATCTTGCTTCCGCTGATCCCATTGTGGATCGCGACGACGCGGAAGTAGGTCATCTCGTTCGACGTATCGCTTCGGCCGCCGAGGCCGCGACGAACGCGAAGGGCAGCGCGCGTGTTCCGTGGTGGAAGCGCCGACGGAGTGTCATCCCGCTTGGTGTCGTTGCGCTCGTGGCAGCGACTGGCGCAGCAGTTCTGATCCCCTTGCAGCTCGGCACGGAGGACGGCGCGCAGTTTTCCGTCGACGCGGAGATTCCGATCAACTACACGACTGAGACCGGGGTAGACATTAGCTGTCGATATGGGATCTACTTCGGCGATCCCTCAAATCGAACGGCTGCTGACGAGCGACTGGCCGACTTCGTGAACGACCACGATTGGACGGGTATCGGGCAGCGGATCTACGACGAGGCGATGTCCAATCCGTTTGTCCCTGGCCCCAACGACGATTGGCAAGTCGATACTCAGCAACTCCGCGACAAAGCGTCATTCTCGCAGGCGGCGACGCTGATCTGGATCGAGATTCCGGACGAGTTGATGCGTGAGGGACAACAGTCGGCCAGCACGACGGATTGCAAAGGCCAGCTCCGATGACTCGACGCATTCTGCTCTCACCGCAGACTCGCGATTGGGTCGAAGCCGTCGTTGATGCAAATGCTGACGACCTGCTTCGCTACTTCATGCGCCGAGTGAACCCGCCCGAGGACGCGGCCGACCTGCTCGCGAAGGTCTTCCTTGCGCTCTGGGAGAAGGGCGGCCGGGTACCCACGACCAATGAGGGCGCGAGAATGTGGTGCTTCGGCATCGCGCGCAACGTGCTCCGTGAGCATCGGCGCAACGGGAAGAAAGCGATCGACCTCGCGAGAACCCTGCGTGACTACCTCCACGACGCTCCGAAACACCACAGTTCGGCAGCTGCCACCGCCGAATCGAGGATGCGCGCGAGCGACATTCGTCGCGCGATGACGCTGCTCAACGATCGTGCCAGAGAGCTTCTCATCCTCATCTATTGGGACAACTTCAGCATCGCTGATGCCGCCCGCCTCCTGTCGGTCAACGAATCGACCGCGCGCACCCTCCACGCGCGTGCGCTCAGACGCCTTGAGGTCGCACTGGAAGCCGACGAGACTCTTCCGCCGGTGCAACGGTCCGCGCAGCCGTCGGCGGTGCCGGGCGTCACCCAATAGCGGCAAGCCCTTGTCTTACGCGTCGACCGCGCGCAAATGCGTCGTGCCAGTTGAGCGCTCCGTAAACGATCGTTTTCGGCAGGGAAGAAGATCCCGCGTGGCGACACCCCGACACGCTGCCGAATGGGCTGCCGAAACACCCTGCCGAAACCGAATCCACCGAAACGCTCCCTGGTACGTTTCCGGCAAGGTAAGTGCCGTATCTCACCAGCCGACTGTTTCGCGAGGACGAACGCCCCGGTCCGTGCCTCTCAGTAGAGTCGCCACCATGACCACTCAGCCTTCCGTGCAGGACCTCGCCTCGGCCGCCACCGCCGCGCTCACCGGCGATCGCTGGTCGATCACTGAGGCTCGAGACCATGTGCCGTCCCGGCCGGGCCTGTACGCGATCTACGGCGACGCAGAAGCCTGGTGTGACCTCCAGCTCGAGACACAGCCCGATCAGCCGCTGTACGTCGGCAAGGCCGAGAAGAGCCTGGTCTCACGCGATCTCAACGGGCACTTCGCCACGAACCCGAACTCGACGCCCCGCACAGGCGGCTCCACTGTGCGGCGCTCATTCGCGGCGCTCCTGCGAGATGCTCTCGACCTTCATGCTGTCCCCCGCAACCTCGCCAAGCCGGAGCGCTTCGCCAACTACGCCCTCGCGGCGGGCGGTGACGCACGTCTGAACGAATGGATGCACGCGCGGCTCTCGCTGGCCGTCTGGCCGGCGCCCACTGGCCTGCTCGTGCCACTGGGCGACGTGGAGACCGCGGTCATCGTGCACTTCGAGCCGCCGATCAACCTGGACAAGAACCCCGGCAGGCTCGCCCGCCTCAGTCTTGCTCGTGCCGAGATGGCCGCCGAGGCCGCACGCTGGTTGCCCCGCCCCTGACCGCCATCGCTGAATGCGCCAACGACAGAGCCGCCCCAACATTTCATCAGGGAGGCTATTGTTCGGCGGGTCAGGACATGACGGGCTGCTGATCTTCATCGGCGTATTCGAAGATGTCGCCGACGGAGCACTCGAGCACTTCACAGAGTGCTGCGAGGGTGGTGAACCGCACTGCTCGAGCGCGGTTTTGCCCTCATCGGCGTCGTCGCCGTGCACGTCCGAATCGACTGGTGGTACGGCCCTGCGCAGCCACAGGCGCCTGGCAACGAGCTGCGCCGAAATCGATCGTTCTGGGACGGCAGGATGGCACTCGGGGTGCCTGCCCAAACCTGCTTCAGAACCCTGATTCGGCAGGTTGTTCCGGCTCTGGCCATTCCCATTCGGGAAGAAGATCGTGGAGCCGCGCCGTCCTGCCGTGGCCGAGGAGGACTGTTGTCTCGATGTTGGCCTGATCTATCTGCCTGATGAACTCGCGGCAACGTCCGCAAGGGGCGAGGACAGTCAAGCGCCCTTCTGCGTCCCGCCACACGGCGACGATGCGGGCGATTGCATACTCACCGCTGGTGACCATCGACGCGATAGCGGCGTGCTCGGCGCAGAAGCCAGTCCCGGAACCGGTGTCGATGCACACGCCTACGTGGATCGCGCCGGTAGTCGTTTCGAGCGCAGCAGAGACGTCGCCGAAGAGGCGATCGTCCACGCGATGTGGATTGAGCTTGGACTGAGCCAGCTCGATGAGATCCGCTTTCTCCGTCATCGCTCAAGCGTAGACATGGGTGGTTCAGCGATCCACCCGAGACGATCGTTTGCACCAAGTTGGAGGAGGCTGAGGGCCTCTACGAGGACTTCTATCCATGTGACGCCCTCACCGACCGTGCCGTCGGCATGGTCGAGCGGATCCTCGACGGCGGATTGCCGCAGTGGTCCCCTCGCCCGGACCAATCGATCTCTGACACGACAAGGGGCAGGCACACAGAGGCCCACACTCGCGTATTGCAGGTGGGGGCCTCTGTGCGCGCTGGGCTGGATTCACTCCTGGCTGAGGCGCACCGTCATGGTCGTTCCCATCGCGGTGACCTCGTAGCTGAGCTCGCCGTTCTCGAAGCTGAACGTCTTCGTCGGGTCGCTGGAGGCGAGCATCGCGTTCTCGGTCCTGGTCGTGTCGTTCGCCGAGTCGAACGAGAACGACTCGCCCTCCGCGGGACCTCGACTGTTCCCGCCCGGTAGAGAGCTTCGTGTCGCCGGCGTCAGCGACCCAATAGACCTCGATGGTGCGCCCGGTGATCGTCGCTGCCGGCCAGGTGTTCTCGGGGGCGTTCGAGTTGTTCCGCTTTTCACGCTCCCTCGAGGCTCACCGGCTCAGGCCCGGGTGCCGGCTCTTCTTCCTGTTGCTCCCTTTGTCATTTGCCTCCCCGGGTGACCCCACGCGCTCATCGAGCTCGTCGCGCGACGGCTCCTAGTCACACGGCGCCGTGCCCCACTCGCGAGTGCGGATGGGGCACGGCGGTCGGCCCTCGACGGCTACCCGACCGGACTCGAGGTGAAGATCGTCTTGGAGGACGGGGTTCCTTCCGGGACAAACGGGGCTGATCCGACGTCGACGAGGGGGTCGTCCTCGGTGTGTCTGTTCCAGGGCTCTGGAAGCGCTCGGAGGAGGAACCTCTCGATCTGCACGATGGCTCCGGCTTCAGGATTGATCGTCAGCCGGAATCGTTCGTCTGGTGCCTCGTATACGAGAACCTTGTTCGATGTCACGTCATCTTCGACAGTGATCCCGTCGGCGAGAGCGAGCGCCTCGAGGAATGTTGCCCGGTACTCCGGCGCTGCGACATGGAGCGGAACGGAATGGCTGAGCAGATCCAGCATGAACTCTGCTGCCGGTATCGCGAAATGCTGCTCGATGCTGCGGTATAGACCGTTCGTTTCCGGCTCGCCGTCCATGGGCATGTTCGCGACCTCAGCCTTCTCCGCAATCATCTGCGCTTCCATTCCGCTCTCCCACTCGGCGAGGAAGGCGGCGGGATCAGTGGGGAAGTCGGTGGTGGGGACAGGGAGAGGGTCGTCTCCCTGGCCCGGCCACGTCTCGGTTCTCGTCGCGGGCTCCTCACCGATGGGGTATCCCGAGCCGTAGTACGCGCTCCACGTCTCTCGAACCGCCGACTCGTCGCCGTAGATCTCCGCGGCGTGAAGGTCTGTTTGTGACGTCCAGACGTATGTTCCGTCGGATTCGCTGATGTAGGTGGAGCTTGTCTCCGTGACGACGGCCCCCGTTGCGCCAGTTTGGAAGTCGCCGAAGGGACGAAACTTTTCGTTCGGTCCCCCGACCATGCCCAGGTGCTGCGTCGCGATGGTCAACTCGGTCGGCTGGCCGGTGGCTGAGGCTCGCATGACTGCGGCGGTCTCATTGAGGTAGGTCGATGCCGAAGCGGCCTGCGGCTGGCCCACGGTTCCTGGCGGGACGACGGCGGATGCAGTGATCGCCACAGCCGCGACCGCCGCGCCGGCGACGGAGACACCGACGAATCGTCCGATTGGGCGGCGGCGCTGGGAGCGCGCGATCTCCTGATGGAGTGCCCGCCGCGGCCCCTGTGAGGTGGCCGGATAGGTGGGCTTCATCTCCCTCACGATGTCAAGAATGTCCATGGATGATCTCCTGTTCAGTGAGTCGGATGTGCGTGGTCGCAGGTACAGGCCGGTGCGATGCTTCCGGCGGCGGCGACGGCGGCTGTAATGCCGCGAGCTTGGCCCGGATGCGGCTCAGTCTCGACCGCACCGTGCCTACAGGGATGCGAAGACCTGCCGCAATCTCCTCATACGTGAGGTCTCCCCAGGCATGCAGGAACAAGACGTCCCGATCGCCTGCTGACAATGCGGCGATTCGCGGATAGAGGCGCTCGATCTCTCCTGCGGCGTCCAATTGAGCCGTGGATCGCTCGTGATCATCGGCGGCGACCGTCTCAATCTCAGCGAAGGAGGCCTGAAGGGCACGCCAATGGTGAGCTTGCGCCCGCCGGTGCTGGCTCAGCACGTTCGTTGCGATGCCCATCAACCACGGCAGCGCCGAGGGCTTCGTCTGATCAAAGCGCTTGCGTTTGCGGAAGGCGATCAGAAACGTCTCGCTCACGATATCGTCGCTCGCTGCAGGCCCCACGCGTCGGGCCACGTACGCGGAGACCGCGCCGATATGTCGCTCGAAGATCTCGGAGAATCTCTCCGCCGATGCGATCGAGTCGCGGATGATGTCATTGTCGTTGCTCACAATAGGTATCCGCTTCTCGGGGTCATACGGTTCCATGAATCCAAGGATCAGATGCGCCGAGTTCACAGCACCGGCCCCTCCACGCCCTCAAGAGTCGCCCACGGGCGGGCGGGGAAGGTGCGCTCGAACGCTCATTGGGGCGTCTGCTACCTGCAGCACTTTGCATCGGTCAGAGCCTCGAAGACCGAACGCCAATCAAGCCTCCGGGGCCGGCGATGCTCTATGCCGCAATACCGATAAGGTCATCCGCCGGAGGTCTCCGATTCTGAGGTTCGCGCCTAGCCTCGTGCGAGTTTCTCTGTGCGATGAGGCGCAGCGTACGCCTGACCCCACCGGGTCAGCTCTGCGAGGAGCGGGCCGGTGCTCCGTCCGACGTCGCTGAGTTCGTACTCGACTTTCGGGGGAACCTGCCGATGCACGGTGCGGATGACGAGGCCGTCCTCCTCGAGTTCGCGGAGCTGACGCGTGAGGACGCGCGGGGTCGTGCCCTCAAGGAGCCGACTGAGTTCGCCGAAGCGGAGGATGCCGTGCTCCTCGAGCATCGCCAGAATCGTCGGCTTCCAAGCGCCGCCGATCACGGCGATCGAGACCTCGGCGTCACAGACCGGTGACCAGCTCTTGACGATCCGCTCGGTCTTCTCACGCATCGTGACGCTCCGCTCAGTATCCAGAATGGTAGTACCTGACAAGGTTGTCAGTACTTGTGGTTCTCGTAGGTACTCTAAAGACTGACGTTGTGACCGTCAACACCTCCCCCGCACCCACTCGCTCCTCGCTGCACAGATGGTGGGCGATGCTCCCCCTGCTTCTCGGCATCCTCATCGGTGCACTCGCGATCAGCAGCGTCGCGACGGCCCTGCCGGCGATCCGCAGCGAGCTGCACTTCAGCGACACCGAAGTGCTGTGGCTCGTCGATATCTATTCGCTCACCCTCGCCGCAACGCTGATCCTCGCAGCTCGGATCGGCGATGCGTTCGGACGCAAGCGCATCGTCCTCATCGGTCTGGCCGGCTTCGCGGTGCTCAACGCGATCGGGGGTGTCGCCACGAGCGGTCTCGTGCTGATCATCGTGCGGGCACTCCTCGGCACGGCCGAGGCCTTCGTCATCGCGGGCGTGGTCGCCACGATCGGTGCGCACTACCAGGCCAGGCAACGCGTGCTGGCGTACGGCCTGTGGACGGCGACCTTCGGAGCCGGCAGCGCGCTCGGCCCCGTCGTCGGCGGCTTGCTCGCGGACGGGCCGGGTTGGCGATGGCTTCTGCTGGGCGCGGTGCCGCTCGCCGTGCTGGCTGTGGTCCTGACCGTGTGGCTCGTACCGGATTCTCGGGCTGCCCGCTCGCAGGCGTGGGACGTGCCCAGCATCGTGATGTCGATCGTCGCGCTCGGCGCGCTCGTGTACGCCCTGCATGAGGCGCTTGCATCGCCGCTCGTCGCCGGCGCCGTCGGCGTCGTCGCCGTGATCGGTCTGATCTTCTTCGTGACAAGGCAGCGGCGGCTCGCGGATCCGCTCATCGACGTGGGGCTGTTCGCCGCGCCCGGCTTCAGTACTGCGATATCTCGGATCCTCATCAGCAGCGGCGCGTCGTCGGCATCCGTAGTGCTGATCAGCCTGCACCTCCAAGATGCGAGCGGCATGACCGCGGCCGAAGCCGGACTCATGCTGCTCCCGCAAGCGGCCGCTATCGTCGCAGGCGGGGTGCTCGCGCCGGTGCTGCTGCGAAGGCTGCGCTCGGGCACCGCGACGATGCTCGCGCTCCTGCTGCAGGCCGTCGGACTCGGCATGCTCGCTCTGAACCCCGCCGCCGTGCTCGTGCCGCTGGCGTTCATCGGCCTGGGCTTCGGAGTTGCCGGAACACTCGCGGCGACCACCCTCTTCGACGTGACCACCGTCGACCATGCCGGTCAGGTCGGAGCGATCCAAGAGGTTGGCTTCGCTCTCGGCGGTGGCCTGGGCATCGCTGTGCTCGGCACGATCGCCGCAGTCGTGGAGCCCGGAGGAGTTGTCGCCGCCATCGCGACCGGCGCGGTCATCGTGCTCCTGGCCGCCGCCGCCCCGTACCTCGGGCGTGGCCGAGCCCGGGCGGGCCGAAACAGCGCCTAGGTCCGCGGGGCTCTCCCGCACGCGCACTTCAGTAGTAGCCTGCCACCGGTGCGACGGCCTCATCG
>NZ_JBHJTE010000008.1:0-50416 GCF_042267585.1 Microbacterium sp. NPDC056234 | reverse complement strand
GCCGATGCCGGATCGAGCGATCGCACCCGCACACATGCTGCAGGGCTCACAGCTCGTGAACATCGTGAACGCCGCGGCATCCTCGCGCGCGTGATGGCGAGCCCGGGCGGGCCGAAACAGCGCCTAGGTCCGCGGGGCTCTCCCGCACGCGCACTTCAGTAGTAGCCTGCCACCGGTGCGACGGCCTCATCGCGCAGGTGCGGACCGTCCGCAGTCCAGGGAAAGAGGGGTGATGGAGCGTCCGCGGGCTTGATCTCTCCGAGTTGTTCTCCGGAGAGTGCGTATACGACGCGGCCGATGCCGGATCGAGCGATCGCACCCGCACACATGCTGCAGGGCTCACAGCTCGTGAACATCGTGAACGCCGCGGCATCCTCGCGCGCGTGATTCTCCCCGACCCAACGGGCGATCTTCAGTTCCGGATGCGCAGTGATGTCGCCCTCGGTGAGCGTGCTGTTCACCTCTTCGCACAGCATGTTCAGGTCGCCGTCCACGACCAACGACCCGAACGGCGGGTTTCCCGACTCTCGTGCGATAGCAGCCAACGCAATCGCCCTCCGCAGCAGTTCTGCTTCCTTCGGGTTCAGGCTCATACGAACATCGCTCCTTCTGCGATAACGACTCCGCGCCCGCTCAGACGAACGCCTTCTGCGACATCCAGGTTCAGGATGCTCGAGCGCCCCAGACGAGTGCCTTGCTCGATGCGAACAGATCCGGCAGAACGGACGGCGCCGTCACGTGCCATCATCGCCGCGAGAGGACCCGCCGCGGTGCCTGTCGCCGGATCCTCGACGATGCCCACAGTCGGGTTGAAGAAGCGCGCATAGGCATCACTTCCCTCTGCCTCGGGCGTGAGGGCGTAGACGTAGCAGCCTTCCGCCCCCAGCTCGGAAAGGAAGGGACGTAGTCTGTCGGAATTCGGGTCCACCCGATCGACGATCTCGGCGTCGGTGAGCGGGACGAGAAGGTGCGGCACGCCGGTCGAGGCAACAGTGATCACCGAGCCGATGCGGCAGAACGGCACGCGAAGGATCTCTGCGAGCACGGCATTCGTGGCGGCGGTGCGCACGAAGACAGGGTCAGACTGCAGCATTGATACGCTCGCGCTCCCCGGCGCTCGGGTGGTGACGCGGACGTCGAGGAGTTCATCGCCGATCTGCTGCACGAAATGGTCGCGGTTCGGATCGAGTTGCCCGGACGCCGCGAGCGAGATCCACGCGCCCATCGCATTGTGTCCGGCACCGCTCACTTCGACTCCGGAGGGAGTAAAGGACCGAAGCTTCCAATCGGCGTCAAAGTCTGCACGCATGACGAAGGTGGTTTCGGATTGATTGAACTCTCGGGCGATGAGCTGCATTGACTCGACGGAAAGGCCATCCGCGTCGGCAACGACAGGAAGGGGATTGCCCGCCAACGGCGAGTCTGTGAACACGTCTACCCACGAGAACGGGAGACGCCGGCGCTGATCAAGGGTCATACCTTCAGCCTAGGAACGTCCGAACGCGCACTGAAGCGCTATTTTGCACACCTGATCCTCCTGCGCCGCAAATATTGCGGTACATTGCGATCATGCCGCTGCTGACTGAGTTGGATGCAACCGACCGCCTCATCCTGGCTGAGCTGGCTCGCAACGCACGCCTCTCGTTGACCGATCTTGCTGCTCGCGTGCATCTAGGAGTGTCCGCGGTGCGGATGCGACTTCGCAGGCTCGAAACGGAAGATGTGATCGCCGGCTACCGGACGGAGATCGCACCATCAGTGCTGGGATTCGCACTGCACGCAGTCGTGCGCATGAAGATCCATGGCGCCCTGTTCGACCAGGTCGATGCAGTCATCGCGACCGAGCCCCAGATCACTCGATGCCTGCGCATCACCGGCGAGTCCTGCTACCACCTCGAAGTACTCGCCCGCGACATGCAAGATCTGCAACGCATCACCACGCGACTGGCATCAGTCGGATCCATTACGACCGACCTCGTATACGAAGTCGTGGCCGCACGCCCGACGCCTGTCTCCGAGCATCCGACAGCCCCCGCCGACCACGGCTCGGAACCAGGCCGCGTCCAGCTCAGCTGATACGGCTTCCCTGAACTCGCCCCGCGCGAAGCTCGACCACCATCCGATGAAAGCAGGCGCCGGGCCGCCCGCAAGCGTGGGCAAAGAGCTCGAGATCTGAACCCATCTGGCCAACTGCGATCCGCTCAGAGAACCGCTCCTTCGACGCCGAGCGCGACCGCCAGACCATTGAGTCTGAGAGCCGTACCGGTTCGCAAGTGCGGCAGATCCGCGCCGTCGCCGCTCTGAACGAGGAATGCGACCTGCTCACGCCACACGACGTCGCTCCCGGCGGGGATGCCGTCGGTGAACATCACCGTGACGAGAGAGACCCATCGGACAACGTCATCGACGATCGCTTCGTAAGAGAAGACGATTCGCTGGTCCGGCACGATGTCCAGATAGCGCGACCGATTGCGGATCCGCTCCGATGCTCCGTCGGGCATGACGAACGTGCTTCTCGCGTCCTCTCCCCCTCCGACGCGGAAATCGTGCTCGTACGAGGCGCCGCGACCGGGCAGGCGGATCCAGCGTCGGCGGATGTCATCGTCGGAGAACGCGGAAAATGCCACCGCCCGGGGTGCGGTGAGACGCCTGCTGACAGTGAAGTCTCCGTGTGTGACCGTCGCAGACCTGTCGCGATCCAACGACGTTGTAGCCGATTCTGCGCGTGTTGTTGCCATTGTCCTAGGCTGCCCTTCACTACGTTCCGGATGGTTACTATCGGTGGAAACAGTCTTCGGCGGGCTGAGCTTCCGCGAAATCGTATGCACTTTGAAGTCAGAATCAACAGGGAGGACGACCCATGAACTCCGGGCTATCAGCCGAGCTAGGCAACCGCGGAATCGCACCGGACTGCATCGAGACGATCGTTGTGGTGCGCGACCTTCTTGCCCGGATCGGTGACCGATGGACATTGCTCATCGTGTCGACACTTTCCACGGGCCCGGTGCGGTTCACGACACTTCATCAGCGGGTCGCCGGAGTATCGCATCGGATGCTCGTCCAGACTCTCCGATCGCTGACACGGGACGGATTGATCAAACGAGTCGCCTCCCCCATCGGCCCCCGCCGCGTGGAGTATGAACTGACCGACCTCGGGAAGTCACTGGCCCGCGCGGTTGATCAGCTGGTCGACTGGGTCCGAGAGAGCGAGAGCGAGATCGCACGAAATCGCGATGCCTTCGACTCGCTCACTGAAAAGGACTGGCGACGACGCTCCACTCAGTGACTGCTCGATGTAGCAAGTCGGAACCCGACGCCGATCGCACGCAGGTCTGCCTCGTACGCCCCGTGACGACGGGCGCAGCGAGCGAGGTCGCGATCGTGGCGGAACGCGCCACCACGGGTGATGTGCGGGTCAAAGGCCCAGGTTTCGACACGGGACACGCCGTCGGGCGCGCCAGGGTACGGCGCGTACAGTGTCGAGGTCCATTCGTCGACGTTTCCTGCCATGTCGAGTACCCCGAATGCGCTTGCCCCCTCAGGGAACGAGCCCACTGGTGTCGTTTCTCCGAGCCCGAGATCCACGAGATTAGCCAGCCCCGGGTGATACGTGTCACCCCAAGGGAACTCTCGATCGTCATCTCCTCGCGCGGCGCGTTCCCATTCGTCTTCGGTCGGAAGTCTGACCTCGACGCCGACCATCGAGCTCAGCCAGGCGCAGTAATCCGACGCCTCCGCCCAGGTGATTCCGAAGACCGGATGGTTCGCGGGCCCTCCCGGTGCGGGGCGAGCTGTGCTCTCAGCAAAGCGGGTCCACTGCTCAACGGTGACCGGGGTGCGTGCGATCCGGAACGCCGGCACGTGGATCGCACTTCGCGGTGCTTCTTTCGCGAACCAGTCTTCAGGTACGCCGGTATCGGCATAACGGGCATGCACAGTTGGCAACGCCTCGGTCGGGGTGCCACGGAGCAGCGTGCCTGCGGGGATGTCGACCCAGTCGATCCGAACCATGTGCCCACTCCTTCTCTCCTTTTGGGCAGCACTCAAGTTCTCGCACAAATTCCCGGCACGGGCTCCGGCCCGTCGAGTACTGGTTACGCCGTGGCTGCAACAACGAGCTCAATCAGCGCGTTGAGATCTCCGTCGTCCATCGGCTCCCCTGTCATCCCCAGACGATGAAGCAGGGTGCCCGTGACGAGGTCAATGAGGAACAGCACCCGCTGTTCGGACTCACCCAGAGTTTCTTGGAGAGCAAGCTTGTAAGGCTCCTGCAGCTTCGTTGCCAGGATCGTCCGGAGAGCGGGATCACGGATGGCATCGCTGAAGACACCCGCGAACGCCGCCCCGACGCCGGGCTGCTCGATTCTTGACGCGATCCAGCGGATCGAGCTTTCGACGATGAGGCGGCGGTCGCCCAACACCACGGGCACGGAGCCGAATGCATCAAGGAGGACGTCGACGATCAGCTCACCCTTGGTGGGCCATCGCCGGTAAATCGTCGTCTTGGCGATCCCCGTCCCGGACGCGACACGTTCACACGTCGCCTTGGCGTACCCCACCTCATCGACAAGCCTGAGCGTCTCAGCGAACACTTGGTCCGCAAGCTCACGGCGCGGCCGGCCGATCGCAGGGCGTGGAGAATCGCTCACGCTCTCAGGCTATAGTGACCGTTACGCTACCTCAAGTAGCGTAAGGCGACGGAGGCAAGGATGAGCGAGCGAGCACCACTCGGCACCCGGCTGCTGCGTGAGCTGGACTGGGACGCGATGTCAGCAGATGACGTCATCATGGCCCGGACGAAAGTCAATCGGGTGCGGTCGTCCCGCCTGGCACGTATCGCGACGGGCTTTCCGCATCGCTGCGTGCGTATCGAGGCGGCCACGCTGGACCTTCCCGGGCGCACCCTCGCCGTACGCGTCCATAGACCCACCGGCTCTGAAGCACGGCGTCCGCTCGTTCTGTCGTTCCACGGCGGTGGATTCCTGATGGGAACCGCCGCTCAGAACGACTGGGTCAACAGCCGGATCGCGGCCGAATGCCGCGCGCTGGTCATAGCCGTGAATTACCGGCTCGCGCCCGAGCATCCGATCACGGATGCGTTCGAGGACGGATGGGACAGCCTCAAGCACGTGCTCGCTGAACATCACGCCTGGGGTGTCGACCCAAGCCGGGTCGCAGTCTTCGGGGAGAGCGCGGGCGCAACGATTGCCGCATTGTTGACGCAGCGATCCCGCACACATGGGCCGGGCTTGGTAGCGCAGGTGCTGACCAGCCCCGCCGTGGACTGGACCGAAGCGCTTGGCGAGTATCCGTCAGTCTCGGCCAACGCCGTGCACCCGGGGTTCTCGCTGGCCGAGCTCCACGCATCACGGAGGTTCGGGCTCCCCGAGGGTTCCGACGCACGGGAGATATCCCCTATCCGTGCTGACGATCTGTCGGGCTTGCCGCCAGCGCTCGTGATCACCGGCACTCTCGACGGCGCCGAGGACCACGCGCGAAGCTACGTTGACAGACTGATCGAGGCCGACGTTCCTGCGCAGATGAGCAGTTATCCGCGAGCGGTTCACGCCTTCCTCAGTATGCCCGGCCTCGTCCCTGCAGCACGGCCGGCGAGCCGTGAGATCACCGGCTTCCTGCAACGGCAGCTTCTCCCCCAGCCATCCTCACCTGATCCGAGCTGACGGTGGCGCGGCCCGAGCCAGCCGTGAGGTCGGTGTACGTCTTCTTCGTCCTCACAGGCTTCTTGTCAGTCCCCTTCCTCGCCTTGGGCGCTCTGATCGAGCAGCCGCTCATTGCTGGGCTCCCGTTCAGCGCTTTGCAGTTCCTTGCTCCGCTTGCGGCTGCGGTCATCCTCGTGTCGCGCCGCGAAGGGACGCACGGCATGTTGCGCATCGCACTCGAGGCGATCGACGTCCGCCAGGCCGGTCGGCCGCGGATACTCCTTCCGGTCTTGCTGATCATGCCGCTGATCTACTCGGCGTCGTACGTCCTGATGATCATCGGTGGACAACAGCTTCCGCAGTGGCGAGTCGCTGGCGGACAGCTGCTGCTGCTGGCGGTGTTGTTCTTCTTCAGCGCGGCGTGCGAAGAGATCGGATGGACGGGCTACGCGCTCAGTCCGCTGCTCTCGCGATACGGCGCCGTCATGGCAGCATTGGTCATCGGCGTGGCCTGGGCACTCTTCCACGTCACAGCGGATCTGCAAGGCGGGCACTCCCCCGAGTGGATCCTGTGGCATCGTGTGTCTACGGTCGCACTGCGCGTCATCATCGTCGTTGCCTACATAGGTGCGCAGAGCTCGCTGTTCGCGGCCATCACCGTTCACACCATGGACAATGTCAGTTGGGCGTCATTCCCGAACGGCGGGTCGCACTATGACCCTTCGGTCACGGCCCCTGTCGCGCTGGCTGCAGCTGCACTGGCGCTTCTGGGTTTACGCAAATGGAGGCGCGAAACCCTCCGGCCACATCATCCACTGCAGTAGTCATTCTCTGCCCGATCTAACAGCCGGTCGACGCCGAATCTCAAACATCACATCTAAGGACCACAGACACCGATGAGTCATTCGCCGCAGAACCCTGCCGCCGACACCACCATGAGCGCGCTCGTCCAACACTCGCTCGATGGGCCGAGAGACCTGCGCCTGGAGCAGATCCCCGTACCGTCGCCGCAGTCCGGCGAGTACCTGGTTCGGGTCGGAGCTGCAGGCGTCAATTTCGCCGACGTCATGCAGACGTACGGCACTTACGTGGGAGGCCCGACGCCGCCCTACACCGCGGGGTTCGAGGCAGCGGGCGAGATCGTCGGTGTCGGCGCCGGGGTCACGAGCCCGTTGCCCATGGGGACGCACGTCGTGGGGACGGGACCCGGCGCCTTCGGGCAGTTCATGACGATGCCCTCCGACGAGGTCATTCCGGTTCCATCGGGATGGAGCGACGCCGAAGCGTTGGGGATGATCCTCAACTGGGCGACCGCTCTGGGCGCGTTGCGAACAGTTGGCCGCGTCCAGAAGGGCGAGACTGTTCTCATCCTCGCTGCCGCGGGAGGCGTGGGCCGCGCGGCCATTCGACTTGCTCGCCACTACGGCGCCACGGTCGTTGCCGCCGCCTCGGCGAGCAAGCACGCCGAACTTGCCGCCGCGGGAGCGGACATCATTATCGACAGCCGCCGGCCTGATCTCGCTGCGGAAGTGATGCAGCGCACCGGCGGTGTCGACCTGGTTCTGGAATCTGTCGGCGGGGCGACGTTCTCCGCGAGCATGAGCGTCGCGAAGCCATTCAGCGGGCGGGTCGTCGTCTTCGGATACTCATCGGGAGACACCTCGCTGACGACGCGGCAGCTCGTGTTCGAACACCATGCGCAGGTGATGGGCTTGCATATCGGCGCTCTCGCGCGACACGCCCCTCAGGATTACGCCCGCCTGATCGCTGAGCTTGAAACACTCATCGTCGATGACGTGTACGTGCCGGGCAACCCCGTGCTGCATCCGCTTGCAGACGGCGCCGTGGTGCTCGAACAGGTCGGGTCGGGAATGACCACGGGCAAGCACGGGCTCGACCCATGGCGCTGACCGCCCATCGCCATGCAGCGAGCTGCTGGCCACCGAGAGTCGTCTGATGAACGCCTTCAGCACCCCGCGTCGCGCCTAGCGCCCTTCAGCACCACCGCGAACGCGTCAGGCGAGTCGAGTGCCCGAGCAATGACCAGCCCACCCTGGATCCCGGCAACCACGCGAACGGCGCGATCGTGAGGCTCACTCAATCCCGCATCACGAAGCGCGTAGGTGAGCGCTTCGACCCAATCGCTGAAGTAGCGCCTGATCGTCAGGGCGAAGCGGTCGCGCTCTCGTCCTAACGCGAACATGCCTTGCAGACATACCCGCCGACCTGATCGGAAGTACGAATCGACCCCGTCGAACATCGTCTCGACGCCGCTTGCGCCCGCGAGCAGAGGCGTGAAGATGCGCTCGTAGAACCAGCGATCGACGTCGTCGAGCACCGCTTCCGCCATCATCTCCTTGCCTCCCGGAAAGAAGTTGTACAGGCTCCCGCGCCCGAGCCCTGTGGCGGACTCGAGGACAGCCATGCTCGCGCCTTCGTATCCGTGATCACGGAAAGCTTCCGCGAGCAACGGAATGATGCTCTCGCGTGATGCCGCGGACTTGCGCACTGCGTCAGAGCCCCAGGCCGGTCAGCCCCGGGTGATCGTCGGGGCGCGGACCGAGTGGCCAATGGAATAGCCGCTCCGATTCGAGGATCGGAACGTCGTTGATCGACGCCAACCGACGACGCATCAACCCGTTCTCGTCGAACTCCCAGTTCTCGTTTCCGAACGATCGGAACCACTGCCCGTCGTCATCGCGTGACTCGTACACGAACCGCACAGCGATTCGGTTGCCTCCGTACGCCCAGACATCCTTGATGAGCCGATATTCGAGTTCCCGCCTCCATTTCTCCGTCAGGAAGGCGACGATCTCGTCACGGCCGGTGACGAACCTGTCTCGGTTGCGCCAGGCGCTGTCCTCCGTGTACGCGAGCGACACTCGTTCGGGGTCGCGCGTGTTCCATGCGTCCTCAGCTGCACGCGCCTTCATCGCGGCGCTTTCCGATGTGAAGGGTGGCAGAGGTGGGCGTTGATTCATCAGGGGCTCCTTTAGGATCTCGGCACGTTTGACCGATCGGTAAAGCCAGGATGATGTACCGATCGGTAAAACGCAAGTCCGGCGGGGGCGATTCAGTCGGAAGGGCGGTCGCGGTTCTGTTCGGTCCAGCGGGTGAGTTCCGCGGTGAGCGCCTCCGGTGCGTCCAGGTGGATCAGATGGCCGGCGGACGGAATGATGCTGATCGACGAGCCTGGAATTGCTTTCTGGAGCCTCACGGCACGGTCGGCCGGAATCCACGTATCCTCGGCGCCCCAGATGATGTGAACTGGTTCACCCACCTCCCCGAATTTCGGTTCGATCTCGTCGGTGAAGGCTTCGTCCGCCTGCGCGATCTGACGATAGAACGCCGCCTGCCCCTCAGCGTCCACCCACGGATGTGTGAGCATCGTCAGGGCTTCAGCGGAGATGCCGCGGTAGCTGGCGCTGCGGACGTATGCCTCGACTGCTCCGCGGTGGACTGCAGGAGGTAGCTGCTCGAAGACACTGGTATGTTCCCGCACGAGCCGGAAGAACGGCGAACCCCACGGCGACAGCGCGACCACATCGACTAAGCACAGGGATGCGAAGCGAGCGCCGTGCAGCAATCGGGCGCGAAGCGCGACGGCGCCACCGTAATCGTGTGCGAAGACGTGCGGTTCCTCGATGCCCCATGCCGTGAGCAGATGCGCGAAGAGCTCACCTTGCGCACCTAGGTCTACGCGATGTTCCGGGCGCTTCGAAGACGCACCATAGCCGGGCATGTCCCAGAGGTACACCGTGAATCGGCCGGACAGCGCGACGGCGATCGGGTACCAAAGCTCCGAGGACCAGGGCGTCCCGTGTAGGAACACCAGCGGCGGCCCCTCACCAAAGCGTTCCCATGCGACGCTCCGCCCACGCCAGTCGAGCGCTCGCCCGAGGTGAGTAGTCATTTCACAATCGTTGCAGAGATCGCGCATGAGAGGTCTGCCCTCCTTTCCTGCCGCAGAGAGGCGGCAACAGTTCGCGTCGCGGGCGCCAGGTTCGGGACGCGACCCGCCTGGGCGACAGCGCCCATGCCCTCGCTCTGACCCTCTCGGCGGTCGTGCTCCGCCCCATGAACAAGCTGGCAGCTCAACTTGGTGCCTCCTTGCGCACGAAGAAGCTCGCAGGAATCGCCAAAATACTGACGGATGCTCCGACGATGAACGCTGCCTGCACGCCTGCCGCCGTCCCATCGACAACGCTTGCGCCAGAGGCGACCTGACCGCCTGCAGTAGCCGAGAGCAACGCCACGAACAGGGCTGTGCCCGCGCCGCCGGCGACCTGCTGCACTGTGTTCAGGATCGCGCTCCCGTGCGAGTACAGAGAGGAGGGGAGCGACCCCAGCGAGGCCGAGAACAAGGGTGTGAAGGTCATCGCTAGGCCGATGCTGAGGACGATGTGCAGAAGAGGGACTGCGACAGTGGGGGTATCCGGAGTCAACACTGCGGCCATCGTCCACAGAGCGCCGCAGACAAGCATTGACCCGAAGAGCAGAAGACTTGTTGGTCCGACCCGATCGTAGATCCGCCCCACCATGGGCGAGAGGACGCCCATCACCAGACCTCCGGGCAACAGCAGAACGCCGGTGAGGAGCGTGCCGAGACCGAGCACGGACTGCATATAAATCGGAAGCACGATCAGGCTTCCGAACAGGCCGATGCCGGATATGACGAACATCAGGATCGAGACGGTGAAGGTTCGACTGCGGAAGGCGCGAAGGTCCAGGAGCGGAGCCGACACACGAGCCAGCCTTATCTGGCGCAGAGTGAAGATCGTCAGCGAAACGATGCTGATAGCGATCGCCGTCATCGATCCCAACTGACGTGAGGGGTCTGACGCACCCAAACCGGAAATTCCGTACAGCAACCCGCCAAAGCCGAACACAGACAGAACGACGGACGGTATGTCGAGCGGCACCTTGCGCGGTTGCGTGACGTTCTCGAGCTTCACGGCGCCGACGATCAATATGGCGGCGGCGATGGGGAGAACGAGGATGAACATGAAGCGCCAACTCAACGCGCTGAGGATGATGCCGGAGATTGTCGGGCCGATCGCCGGCGCGACCGATATGACGACTGCAATGCTGCCCATCGTTCGACCTCGCGATGCCGGCGAAACGAGGAACATCGCCGTGGTCATGAGAAGCGGAAGCATCGTGGCGGTTCCGCCTGCTTGCAGAACTCTGGCGCCGAGGAGCACCCAGAACCCCGGGGCGATGGCGGCAAGCAAGGTGCCCGCGCTGAACAGGCTCATCGCAAGCAAGAACACGGAACGAGTACGGAACCGCTCCAGCAGGTATCCAGTGATCGGGATGGTGATCGCCATCGTGAGCATGAAACCGGTTGTGAGCCACTGAGCCGTCGCCGCGGTGATGTCCAGCTCGATCATCAGCGTCGGCATGGCCACGCTCATCACCGTCTCATTGAGAATGACAACGAACGAGGCGAGAAGAAGCACACCGATCACCAAACGGTTTCGGGCGACCTGTGCGCGTGATGGTGGCGACTCAGTATGAGAGGTCGCGGGGACTTTCGGGATCGTTTCTTCGTCGGTCATGATCTGTCCTTGTTCGAGTTCGTGAAATCTGAGCGGCCGGTTCGCATCGCGCGCGACAGCCGCGGGGCGACGGCGACAACCGGGAGTTTCGGCGCGAGCGGTGATCGACGCCGGGCACCAGATGTCGCCGCCGTCGCGGTGTCAGTGCCGACGAAGCGGCTCGAGAGCTTCGCTCCAGGAGACCACTTCCCCGATCACCTGCGTGAGAACGGCTTGGTGGCGTGCACTTGGCGTGAACGTGCTGAATGCCTCGAAGTCCGTCGCGAGCGAAAGGCTCAATTGAGACTTCACGGTGGCAACGTCGAGGCCGGACATGATCAAGCGCAGGTGCTCTGCGGCACGAGCACCGCTTACCTGGCTGCCGTACGACACGATGCCAGCCGCCTTGTTTCGCCACTCCGCGTAGAGATAGTCGATGGCGTTCTTGAGCGCAGCCGGAACTGACCGGTTGTACTCGGGAGTGACGAACACGAAACCGTCCAGCTCTGAAACGACGGAGGCCCATCGACGCGTGTGCGCGTGCTCGTACTTGCCCAGTAGCGGCGACGCAGGTTCGTTGAACACCGGCAGATCATGATCTGCCAGGTCAACGACCGTGAACTCGGCGTCTTCGCGATCGCGAGCCACACGTGCGACCCAATCTGCGATCTGAGGCCCCACCCGGGCGGGCTTGGTCGTGCCGAGGATGATACCGATGCGGGTCATGCTTATCCCATCTTGCGATCAATAGTTACGGATCGTATGAACTGGGCCGCGGCACCTTTTACTCCCGCAAAGGCTTACGCACTTTGACGTCAGCTACGCACCTCAAAGGCGGAATCTCCTGCTGCGCGGAAACCGCTTCAGCGGGTTGAACGTGACGTTCTGCGTCGGGGCGCATCGCGTGGCCTATCCACCAGAGGGATCCCACCAAAGGAGCCTCATCTCCAGGTAAGTGCGTCCAGTGCCCGTCGCCAGAGCTCCCGGTCTGGACAGTGCATGGCCCCGAGGGCGCAGCAACTGCATACGATGAGAACGCGACTCGCAGACACTCCCTAGTCAACCTGGCGATTGACGCCTGCACGAGAGCGAACGAAGGACATGATGAACGCTGCGCCGGAGACCACGCTGACAGCTCGCACGGTCACGACAGAGTGTGTCGAGACCATCGAGCTCGTGCGAGACATCCTTGCGCGAGTCGGAGACAAATGGACCGTGCTGATCATCACCTCGCTCGCTGATGGGCCGACTCGCTTTACGACGCTGCACGAGCAGGTCGCAGGGATCTCCCAACGCATGCTCAGCCACACCCTGCGCGCTCTCGTCAGAGACGGGCTGATCACTCGAACCGCGTACGCGGAGGTTCCGCCCAGAGTCGAATACAACTTGACGCCTCTCGGGCAATCCCTCGCCGACGCCGTCAGCCATCTCGTCGGTTGGGTGCAAGCGAACCAGACAGAGATCCTCGACAACCGCATGCTCACCACGGCGCCTGCGCAGTAGAACGAGAGACTGCTCGGCAGCGGCTGAGTTGGCCCCGGCGTGCGTTCGCTGATGCCACCAAAGCAGCGCAACGGCCTCTGCTGCGGAATAGCCTCCGAAACCAGGCGGTTGGAGATGGCATGAGCATTGTCGCTTCGTCCTCGCACGCGCCGGAGCTAGTCGCTGGCGGGTGCGCATGGCCGGGAGCCTCAGGTGTGGATCTCAATACGGTGCTGAGCGCGGTGAAAGTATCCGTCGTGGCCCAACGGAGCGTCCGAACTGCGATCGACGAACCGCTCCACATCGATGACGCGCACCTGACACTCGCCTACGTCGCAACCGGCGAGTTGCGGGCAATCGCCCGAGATGGTGGCAGTTGCGCTCTGCCCCATGGTGGTGTGGCGCTTCTCCGACCGAGATCGGGACGCCGATTGTGCGCAAGCACAGGCTCGCACATCGCCGTGACCGAGTTGCGCCTGATCGGCGAAGGACTGCATCTTGTGGATCTCCTGCCCGAGATGGCCTGGGTCTGCGGTTTCGACGCCCTCGAGCCGGTAGCCGCGGAACTCATGAAACACCTCGATCGTGCGGCCGCGACGAGCGATTCGTCGCGCAATGGCGATCTCGCCATCCAACAGATGCTCGCCACCGCACTCCTTCAGTCGACTATCCGCGCGTGGGCGCTAGCCTGTGCCCCGGCTGGCTGGCCGGCGCGCAGCGATGATCCGTTCCTGGCCCAGGCAATCGAAGCGATCCACGCAGAACCGGAGCGCGCGTGGACGGTGGATCAGCTGGCGGCCATCAGCGCGATGTCGCGATCCCTCTTCGCGGAGCGCTTCCGCGCGTCCGTCAACTGCTCCCCCGCCGGGTACGTGGCGCTGGTGCGGATGCGTGCGGCGCGCGACATGCTCTCGCGAGGCGAGCGAGTGATCGCGGTAGCGCACGCGCTCGGCTACGCCTCGGAAGAGGGGTTCAGGAGAGCATTCCGGCGACATCACGGTCTGACCCCGTCCGTGTGGCGAACGGATCACGCGCAGGAGACTGTCACCTCCCGGTGAGAAGAACCGCCGCCGCCGACACCGTGCGCTCGAAGGACTCTGAGTCGAATGGTGAGTCCACAACCCGAGATCGACGATTGAGACACTTCGCCACAGCGCTCCTCAGAATCGTGAAGGCGGCAGCTCCGATGGCGATGAGCAGTCCGCGCCTGCGAATCTGGTCGCGTTCGGTGACGCTGTGTCGAGTAGCTTCAGTCATACCACCAGCGTCGCGGGCACCCAGCGCTGGCATCCGACCGACTGTCCGGAGCCACCCCACCAACCGTCCAGGACCGAAGACTGGCCGCGTCCCGCGATACTTCTTCGGCCCATTCATCAGCCGTCGCGGCGCGGATCACGGCCGCGCCTCAGCTCGGACGTCTTCTTCTGTCACGGAAGATACGGAAGTTCGGTCCAATCCCGATTCTGATGCGTTCGTCGGGGCCCCTCGGCGCAAGTACGGACTCGAGAGTGCAGGCAGGATGGCGGCGATGGCAAGGATCGCCAGGATGACACCGAGCACGATCGGAGCACGCAGGCCGAAAGCCGGAATGAGCGCCGAACCCGCGGCTGAGCCGATGATGATCCCGAGGGTGATGAACGATCCGTGGATCGTGTTCACAAGAGGCGCGGTGCTCCCACTGCGCTGAATGCGCACCGCCATCGCGGGGTTCATGGTGACGCCGACCAGGCCGATGCCGAGCATGAAAACCAGCGCCAATGGAGGCAGATCTGTGAAGAGCGCGAAACCAGCCAGGAAGAGCGCGTTCAAACCGGCACCGACCAGCAACGTCGAGATCGTGTGCCTGTCCGCCAGTCGCCCCACGACGCAATTGCCCAACAGGGTCGCAGCGCCGTAGGCGAGCAGAAGGATGGGCACGATGCCGTCCGGGAACCCGGTGATTTCGGTGAGGATCGGAGTGAAGAAGCTGAAAGCGGAGAACGTCGCGCCGATGATGAGAGTGCTCGAGGCGAGGGCGAGTATGAACTGCGGCCTCCGGAGCACCGTCAGCCCCGAACCCGAGGGAGGAAGAGAACCGGTGCCCTCGTCGGACTGGGAGGCGGGGTTGCGCACCACGGCGAGTGTCAGAGCGGCAGCGAGCAGTGTAATGGCGGAGATCGTCCAGAACGCGGCCTGCCAGCCGAGGTTACTACCAACGAACGTTGCGAAAGGCAGGCCGAGCAGAGTCCCGAGCATCAACCCGTTCATGACCACAGCGACCGCGCGTCCACGCACCCGCTCGTCCACCATTTGGACGCTCATCGACACCGCGATGCCGAAGTACGCCTGCGAGGCGGCCCCGCTGATGATCCGCGCAACGACCATCATCGGATATCCGGTCGCGAGTGCCGCGATGACGTTGCCGACGAGGAAGATCACGAAGACGACCATGAGCGCGGTCTTCGGCGGCACCTTGAGCAGCGCATAGGTGAGCGGTGGGCCTCCCACAGCCATGGCGACGGCGAAGATCGTCACAAGGTAGCCGATCTCCGAGATACCGACCCCGAGGCCTTGCGCTAGCTGAGGCATGAGGCCCGCGACTGTGAACTCACTCGTCACCATCGCGAACACCCCGGCAGCGAGGACGTACACCGCCGATGGAACGGTCGCCGCCTTCTTAGTCGAAGCTATTGCTGTACTCACGGAGCAACCTTTCTGTACTTGATAATCCAAAAAGCGCACATGACGAAGCGCCACCGAGCAGTGGCGCCGTCAACTCAGGACCGCGCTCATTCCGACCAGGGCGATCCGGTGGAGCATGTCCGCGTCGACACCGGTCTGCGCAGTCACACGCAGACCAGATATCACGGTGCTGACGAGCACGGCCCCTTCATCAGGGTCAATGCCTTCAATGATCGACCCGTCGATCTGTCCGGCGCGGATCGCACCGGACAGGAGCGAGAGCCTCGCGCGCAGGTCGCGCTCGAGTATCCGGGCCACGCGATCGTCCCTCTCTCGGAGGTCGGGACTCATGAAGCTCTGCACGACCATGCAGCCAGCCGCGTGACCTCTTTTCGAAGCCTGAAGCTCCTCGTCCACGACGACGTCGATCAACCCGCGCAGCCGCTCCGCACCTCGGAGCGCATCGTCAGCGAGGATCGACTCCTGACGTGATCCCGTCGTCGCGACATAGCGCTCCAGCGCCCGCACGAAGAGTTCGTCCTTGGAGGTGAACGCGTTATACAGACTGCTACGTCCCATGCCTGCCGCTTCGCAGAGCTGGTCGGTCGAAGTCTCGGCAAAGCCGTGCTCGCGGAACTCACGCGCCGCTGCGTCAAGCACTGCAGTCTCGTCGAACATGCGGGGTCGAGGCATGAAGGAACTCTACATCATTTTGGACTTTGTAATCTATAACCTCAGCTCCTATCCGCGCCCCCACGCGCCGTCACCGACCTACTGCTCCGCAACGGCAGAGTCGTGCAGCGAGAACGGGATTCCATACCCGCCGGCTTCCTCGGATCGCGAGGGCTACCGAACGTCGCTGAGCGGGCGTAGCGAACACTGAAGGCGCCGAGCCGTGTCTGCAGATGCCCACCAGCCGCGACAAACACATAGAAGTATTGCGTGGTCAGCCGCTGCACGGCCCTCGCATCTCCAGTGGCGCTTCGCCCCTGCCGCAGAAGCACGCTCTGCCCACTCCTCACCGAGCATCTCTCCGACCCACGCCGCGGCTTCCGCCAGATTCACGAGATGTCGGGACCGCAGCCGTCGATGGCGTGCCGCAACAGGGAACGGGTGATGGCTGCATGATCTTGTCGTCTTCTTTCGTCAGTGAGTGTTGGGTTGATTCGTTCTGGCTGCTGATGCGCACCACGACAATGGCGATCAGCGCGACAACGCCGAGTGTCGCCGCGAACGCGAACACGGCGTTGCCGAGTCCGATCGCATCCGCGAGGTAGCCGGTGGCCACGGGCAGCACCCCGGCGGGGATGTAACCGGAGATGTTGAGTGCAGCGTTGGACTCGGCGCGCCGGTTCGGAGATATTCGCGTGGCAATGAGTGTGAGGCCGGCCAGCTGCCCCAGGCCTTGCGCGGTGCCCGCGAACAGTGCAGCGGCCAGGAAGATCGGCCACCACGGCGTCAGCGTGACGGCGAGGGCCAGCATGCCCATCGAGGCCATGGCAGCGATGGAACTCAGCGCGAGATGCGAGCGCGTGGTGAGACCGCCTGCGGCGAACTGGATCCCGGTCGCGAGCAGGAACATGGCGCAGGCGACGGCCCCGGCGATCAAGGGGTCCGGCACGCCAATAGGTCCCGCCAGCACCGACGGCCCCAGCGAGAGCACGAAGGAGGTCGCTGTGATGCCCGGACCAAAGGTCGCCGCACCACATAGGAGCTCACGCCGGCGATCACGTGGAGGCATCGGCCAGCGAAGGAGCCGTTCATACGCGCGTCCGATATGCACTGTCCGCGCCAGTGGCAGGCGTGTGCTGACTGCCAGAGCTGCGACGCCCAGCGCTGTGACGATCGCGAACGTCCACAACTGCGGTGTGGCGGTGGTCTTTGCGGTGATTCCCGAGAGCATCGGACCAAGCCCAGCGCCGAGCACCATGGAGGCGGACGCGATAAGCCCTCCGGCGCGCTTGCGGGAGGCAGGGGCGACGTCGACCACTGCGGCCATCCCTGCCGTCACCGCTCCACCGACAGCCACGCCGGCGAGCAGGCGCGCGACCAGGAGCCACAGCACGCCTTGGGCTAGCAGGAATAGTGCACCCGACAGGATCGCGGCGAGCATCGCGGGCACCAGGACCACGCGACGTCCGTACCGGTCCGCGAGCCGCCCTGCAACGACCAGCGTGCCCACCAGCCCGATCATGTAGCAGGCGAAGATGATCGTGAGCATCCCCGAGGTGAAGCCCCACTCCCACTGCCACTCGACGTACAGCGGCGTCGGTGCGTTTGACAGCACGAATACCGACACGACCGTCAGAGACGCCACTGCAGACCATCTGAGGTCCCGTTGTTTGACCGCTCGCTTCATCTGCACCGCCTAGTTCGAAATTTCTCGTAGTTGCGCGAATCGAATCGAACCTACCATCAGTACGAAGAATCTCGTACATCGACTAGACTCCGGATATGCACTCACTTGCGCAGACCTACACGCGGAGCGAGACCCCGAGCGAACTCCCCGAACGGCTGCCCGAACCGGCAGTCGAGGACATCCGCCTGGAGCGCGTGATGGGGGTACTGGCCGAGCCTCTGCGGCTGACGATCGTGCAACGACTCCTCTTGTCCTCCGAGGATTTCGACCAGACCTGCGGGTGGTTCGGGTTCGACCGGCCGAAGTCGACGCTCACCCACCACTTCAAGGCGCTGCGCGAAGCAGGCGTGATCACCCAGCGCCAGTACGGGCTTGAGCGACGCAGTCGCGTCCGCCTCGAGGACCTGAGTACGCGCTTCCCCGGGCTCGTCGAGCTGGTGCTCAACTGGTCCACGGATGCGAACTGATGGTGACTGGGCGTTCGTCGAGGCCTATGTCGAAGCAATGTGGCCCCGAGAGTGCCAGCTCCCCTGGGTGCTCAGCCGGTAGACCGTTCCGGCAGACTCGCGACTAGCGTGCCGAGTTCGCCGTCCTGCAGGCCGGCAACGCTCTGCAGCTGGCGACCACCCGGATGACCGACGCTCAGCTCGATGGCAGCGTCGCGCTGCTAGACCAGATGATCGACGCGTCCGACGCCGATGACACCGCGACCCTGGCCACCGTGTCTCGTGAGTTTGTGATCTACGTCATCGGTCGCGCTGGCAACGCCGACCTGCAGATTCGGGAGACAACCGTCGTCAACCATGCAGCGGGATTGCGGACGTCGCGCCGGCGCGCGGCCGGCAGCCGGTACCAGCGCTCGAACGCATCCTGCACCACGTCTTCTGCTTCGATCAGCGAACCGACCATCCGAAACGCCACCCGCATCAAGTGCGGACGGTGCCCTCTACTTCAGCCGCGGTCGTTCCTGTCACCGCTTCCTTGTTACATGCGGCACGGGCGCTCGGGTGGAGATGGCCAGGTGGCACGGATGAGGCGTGGGCGGAGCGCATCGGTGGCTCGACCGAGATTCCGACCGATGCCGAGACCTGGATGATGGCACTGCCCCTGGTCGGCGGATCCGGCGTGGTGGCGGCATCCACCTCCCGCACGCTCCGCCCGGGCGCCTCCGCCGCCTGCTGCGGCTCGCCGCGTGGGCAGGATCGGCCATCCTGATCGTCCGCGCGCTCATCTTCCTCCCGCAGGACGCTTCCACGGCCCGCAGCATTTTCAACAAGCTCGACCTGATCGTGTACGCGCCCCTGTCGGCGACCTTGGGCGTGTGCATCGTGACAAGTCTGCGACGCTCCGCACACCCAGCCACGAACAAGGAGGACCGAGGTAGCGCTACCCCTTTCGCGCCGCGGAGGCGCAGGTCGGTGGCACGATCGAACGGGAACTTCGGCATCGGCGCGCGATGGATGAGTCATCGTCAACGTAGAGGAACACGTCACCGATGCGAAGCGTTGCCGCGGCGCCGACGGCGACTTCAACCGTTTCCATTCCGCCAAGACCCCAAATCCATCTCGATACAGCTTGAGGGCAAGTCTCACGGTGCGCGTGAGCCTGAGTCGCAAGATGCCCTACGACATGATTGCGTCGCGGACGAGTGGCAGCTCGATAACACCCTCGCCGGCGAGGAAATGTCCTGCGCCGGGAAGGACCTGTGCGACGGTCCCGAGCTGTTCAGCGAGGCGGTCAGTGTGCGCGGGCGGAACGATCGAGTCGTTGTCGGAGCGGACGATCACGAGCCGGTCGATGTGGTCGCGGAGCCCTGTCAAGTCGCAGCCGTCGCCGATGAAGCTGTCCAGTTCGGGCAGGACGGGGAGCGGGTCGACGAACCCCGAGACAAGTGCCAGCGTGCCCAGCCGCCACGAGCCGCGGAGGGAGCGTAGATAGCGCAGCACCGATAGGCAGCCGAGGCTGTGTGCGATCACGATCGTGTGCTTGTCCGGGTCGCCGACGACGGCTCGTACGTCGTCCTCCCACTGATCGGGGTCTGGCTCGCGGGGGTATGGGAGGGCCGGGATCGTGGCGCTGATGTTCTCGGCTTCGAGTTGCTCGGCGAGCCAACTGAACCAGTGATCGGCGGGGGTGGCACCGTAGCCGTGGAAGATCACGGCGCGCGGATTCGTTGTAGCGGGAGCCTGAGATCGTGCAGAAGTCATAGCTCAGGACGCTAAGGGGTCACGTTAGCGTGAGGGTCAAATCAAATAGGAGGAATGAACGGTGCAGATCGGCGAACTCGCAAGGTTGACGGGCGTGAGCGCGAGAGCGCTCCGCCACTATGAAGACCAAGGCGTTCTGGTCCCCGTGCGAACCAAAGGTGGCTACCGCGACTACACCGAGGAGGATGTCACCAGGGTCGCGCAGATCAAAGCGATGATCGCCGCAGGCCTCAACGTCGCCACGATTCAGCGCTACCTCGACTGCGCTAGCGGCGGCAATCACGGCGTGTCGCTGGAGATCTGCCCGAACCTGCGTGCCGAATTGACCTCGATCGCCGAGCACATCGTCGCGAAACAAGCCGACCTCCGTGAGCGACAGCTGCGGTTGCATGAGCTCGCATCAATCGGTTGATATGGGGCCTGCTCACAAAACATGTCGACGCGGAGCGAAACGCCCGTCTACGCCTCGTCGGTAGCACCCGGCCCTCTCTAGCCGGGACGCCACTGCTCGTTGTATGGCTGGCGCTTCCAGGGCACGAACGATGCCGGCGAGTCGAAGGTCCCCGGATCCCTCATTCCCCGTCGACCCGTCTGAGAACGTGATCGTGCGCCGGAACGGACAGTACTGGGCACGCCGCCGCCGCGGTGGATGGCGTGTAGTGACGCCCATGTCTGAATCAGAGATCCACTCTCGCGACAATCGCGCGATCACGGTCATCGTGGGCGGCGCGGGCGGAATGCTAATCGGCTGGCTGTTCTCGATCCTCTTCTCACAGTGGCCCTGGAGCCCATTTGTGGGCCTGCTCGTCGGTCTCGTGGGTGCGGTTGTGCTTGTTGTAGGAATCGCACTCCTCGTTCGACAGCGGCGATTTGAGGCCTTCGTGGATCCCGCCGTCGGCGACCTCTTCGGGTTGGCGCAGCACCTTGATGGGCTCCCGAAGCTCATCGATCTGGACGCCGCGGGCTCTCAGGGAGCTCGGTAGGAGACCGTGGACCTCGAGATCACCAGCACGCCGCGTGAGACGCACGTGTGGGCGGCGACGGCGCAGCAGGCTGACCAGCTGCGCCGCGAGCTGACGGACTCAGGATTCCTCGTCCGCGACGCAGACCCGTGGGAGCTGAACCAGCAGAGCCTCATCCCCGAGGGTGAGCACCTCGAGTTCGATCCCGCGCGCATCATCGACGTCTCAATCGGCGCTGACGCGAACGCGACTCTCCACGCCCTGGTCGACTCAGGGCATACGCTCATCTGGCACCGCTGGCAGACAAGGCTCGCACGGAAGATCTGGGGCGTCGCGGTGGCGATACCACCCCGAGGCGGGCGACGCCCAACCATCGAAAGCGCCGAGCACTTCGGCCTCAAGGTCCGCGGCAGCCGTGACCTCGGGCTGAGGATGACCCGCGAAACCTACGCCCGGATCAACAAGCGCTCGTCATCACCTCGCTGGCGCCGCGACGACAACCCTGAGCTCTGGGACGCGCTCGACGACATCTACGAGGACCCCGAGCACAGGATCCTCACCGATGACTGGTGCGCGGCGCATCAACAACAAGCGCTGGCAAACGTCGACCTCAACATGGCGCACTTCGCCTCCCTCGACCAGCGCGAGTTCGAACAGGCACTCCAGTACGCCGTCTCCGGCCGGCAGAAACTCACGGAGGTCACCGACCTCACCCAGTGGGATGGCGTGCCCGGGCTCTACATCATGGTGCTCGACGAGTACCACCAGGCCTACGTTGGCGCGACCAACCACCCCGGCGGCATCATGGCGCGGATCAAGCAGCACTGGACAGGGACGAAGGCGTTCGATCGATTGATCTGGGGCGACCCCGCCACGTCGATCATCTCGATCGACAGCTTCCGGGCGCTGGACACCACCCGCATCTTCGCCGTCAAGACCTCGCGATCCTTCGACAGTGAGAACCCTCTGCTGGACAGGTTCCCCCCGAAGTTCATGCTCAACCGCATCATGGGCGGCCGCGATGCTGCGAAGCTCGCCGGCCTCGTCGGCGTCGACAAGATCATGAAGCGGCGGGAGTAGCCCGCGTCAATTCAAGACGTGGACCACGATAGGCGCGCTGTCCCCGCACTCCGGGATGGTAAACCACCGGGCAGAGAGGTAATCGCCGGCGCCGGTGTATCTCCACTCGGCGACGGCTGCGAGCTCTTCTTCGGATGCGGGCGCTGACGTGATCTGGAACGTCACGAAGTCGCCCGGATAGAGCTCGTCGACAGGCTCGTCGAAGTACCCGCCGACGGGCAGCGCATTCACGCCTGCGGAATCCACGCCCCAGGCGCCGGGATTTCCGATGACTTGGACCACGGTGTCCGAGTTGTTGCGGACGACTCCCGCCGTCCACGCCGTGCCGTCGAGCTGCATCTTGTTGTACGTCATCACCACTTCGCCGGCCGGGCACACCGGCGCCACGAACTCAGGCGCGGGCAACTTCTCAACTGGGGCTGTTGGTGCCGCGGGGTCGACCGTTGGCACGGGCGCCGGAGTCGGTCGTGTCGGGAGTGTCGTCGGTCCGTTGCCCGCCATCGGCGATGCCGGTCGTGGAGTAGCCACCAGGCCGGCGGAGTACGACGCCGGATCGTCGTCGCCGAACAGCGCTGATCGAACGTCCTCGCTGAACAGCAGCGCGCCAACGACTGTGATCAGCGCGATGATGAGCGCGCCACCGAGGACCCACGTTCGACGGCGCCGCCAGAACACGCGTCGGGCAGAGTCAACGCCCGGTGCCTCGGTCCCCATGGATCGAAGCTTAGCCATGCGGACGGGGAGGATTCTCCCTGCCGCTCATCCCGAGGATTAAAGAGCCCTCGCCTGCCCGGTGGCAAGCGAGGGCTGCTCTCAGAGCGCCGAGCGACTACTCCTGGCTGAGGCGCACCGTCATGGTCGTGCCCATCGCGGTGACCTCGTAGCTGAGCTCGCCGTTCTCGAAGGTGAACGTCTTCGTCGGGTCGCTGGAGGCGAGCAACGCGTTCGCGGTCTTGGTCGTGTCATTGGCCGAGTCGAATGAGAACGACTCTCCCTCGGCCGGGACCTCGACGGTTCCCGCCCAGTACAGCGACTTCGTGTCGCCGGCGTCGGCGACCCAGTAGACCTCGATGGTGTTGCCCGTGATCGTGGCTGCCTGCCAGGTGTTCTCTGGGTCGTTGGAGTTGTTCTGCTTCCACTCCCCCTCGAGGCTCACCGGCTCAGGCTCGGGTGCCGGCTCTTCTTCCTGCGTCTGTTCCGCCTCTTCAGAGTTGCTCGACTCGTTGGACGACGAGCTGGAAGGCTCGGGCGACGAGCATCCGACGGCGCTGAGGCCGAGGAGAGCGAGCAGCGCGATGGTCGCGCCGACCTTGGGTGTGATGTTCTTCACGTGACTGTGTGCCTCTCAAGCAGGAGTGATTCTCTGCTGAGAATATCGGCCCACACAGACACCAGCGGACCCTGTCGTTTTCCCTCGGCCCAGGGGGCCAGCCCGCCCCCGGATAGCCGGAGACGGGCCTGGCGATCCCAGAGAGAGCACCTACTCGCAGGCCACCCCATCGCCGTCGCGATCGAGCTTTCGGGAGTACCCCGGGTCTCCCGTCCTGATCGGAGCGGCACCGGCGTTGCGAACCGCCGTGCAGTTCTCGTAGTACACGTTCGACGGAGGTGCTGGCTGGGCCGGCTGGGCCGGAGGTGCTGGCTGAACCGGCTGCTCGACCAAAGGCACCGGAGCCGGCTGAGCCGGCTGCTCAACGGGCGCGGGCGCTTCCACGACCGGCTGCGGCTCAGGCGCCGGCACAACGGCAGCAAACGTCGAGGTGGGCGCAGGCTGATCCGGGCAGGCCGTGAGGACCCGTGCGATCGCATCGCGCTCGGCCTGCGTGACCCAGAGGCCGTACGTCGCCTTCACCGCGACCTGACGTGCGACGTATTCGCACCGGAAGCTCTTGTTGGAGGGCAACCAGGTGGCCGCGTCCCCGTCGCCCTTCTGAGCGTTGGCCGATCCGTCGACGGCGAGGAGGTTCAGCGGGTCGTTCGCGAACGTCGCGCGCTGGTCTGGCGTCAACTGCTGGGCGCCCTTCTGCCAGGCGTCCGAGAGCGCGACGACGTGATCGATCTGGATGAGCTCGCTGGTCCCCTGTCCGCGCACGAAGTCGATCCGGGCGCCGGTGAACGGGTCATCCAGCATGCCGGTGAGCACCTTGCACGGCCCCGACAGGGTCTCCCCCTGCAGGTCGCGAATCAAGATGTCATTGCGGGTATCGCAACCGTTGCGATCCACGTCCAACCACCGTTGGCCGAACAGGTCGCGGTCGTACCCGGTCTTGGGTGCGCGCCCCTTCACCGGGATCGTCTCCAGCACCTCGAGAGCCGTCATCCCCTGCGTGCTCGAGCTGTCCGTGATCGTCGAGGCGTCGCCGGTGAACGGCACGGGCTCTGCGACGTCCTCGTCGTCGGCTGGCGTGGCAGACGGCTCCGGGGACGCAGTGTTCTCGGACGTCGGCGCCACCGACGACGATGCAGAAGACGCAGCGTCGTTCGAGGTGTTGCCGAGCACCGCGTTGGCCATGCTTCCCGTCAGCAGGAAGCACACTGCTGAGACGGCAGTCACGATCGCCGCGGCCTTGCGCGAGGGGAACCGCAGCCATGTGGGGGTGTTCTTCGCCAGGGCGACGATGCCGGTGATCAGCACGACCAGCCACAGCACCGTGAAGATCGGCGAGAGCAGGATGCCGACCATCAGCGTGAGAACACCGATGAGGATCCACGCCCACAACGGGAGCTTCTTCTTCGCCTTCTCGACCGCTTCGCCTGCCTGCGCGAGCGGCGGCGGCAGAAGCGGAACGGCCTGCGCTGCACCGGGTGGCTGGATCTGCTGAACGTGCTCCGTCCAGCCGCTGCCGTTCCACCACCGGTTCTGCCTCTGATCCGACGGATCCGGGTACCACCCTGCCGCAGGTGTGCTCATGTCAGTTCTCCACCGTTCTGCCGGCGACACCGAGACGGCGCAGCGAACAGCGCAGCGTTTCCCGGGCAGGCCGACGACCATGTGCGCTCAGCGCACGATCGAATGCTGGCCCCGATGCCCCCGGGCCCCTCATCACTGCGCGAGAACGCGCAGCCCCACGCTCATCATATTCGGGAGCATGGACATTGGGCGTTCGAAGACAGCCCCCGATAGGAACCATGCGATCGAATTCGTTCAGGCTCCTGACATAGGCTGTATGTCGAATTGCGAACTGGGGGGTTCGCGGCCATCGGGGGGGCCGAGAACATGGGAAGTGAACGACGTGCAGCTGCAGAAGATCATGAGCCTGCCCGCGACCAGCCAGAAATCCTTGGGAGATCTGGTTCACGAAGAGCTCAGCGCAGCCATCGTCGACGGGCGCCTTGGACCGGGTGAACGGGTCAACGACAAGGCGATCGCTGAGGCCCTCGGCATCTCCAGGACACCCGTCCGCGAAGCGTTGCAGCGCCTGACATGGTCCGGCCTTCTTGAGGTGTCGGCGAGCAGGTACACCAAGGTGACCGAGGTCACCGACGAGATGGCCGCGAGCACTCTCGAGTTCGCCGTACTGCAGGCCGGCAACGCTCTGCAGCTGGCCGTCGGCAGGATGGCGGACGCTCAACTGGGCGAGGCCGTCGCGCTGCTAGACCGGATGATCGAAGCCTCCGATGCTGACGACACGGAGCCTCTGGTGGCCGCCTCTCGCGAGTTCGTGGTCTTCGCCATCGGTCACTCAGGCAACCCTGACCTGATGAGGGTCCTGCGCAACGAGAGCCCCGTGATCGAGCGCAACCTTCGGCACTCCGCTCAGTCTTTCGATCTCGGTACACCCGAGCAACGCCGCGGCGGATACCGCCGCCTGCGGATGGCGCTGCTCGCACGGGACGCCGACGAAGCAGAGCGCTGGTTCCGCGTGCAGTGTCAGCTCCTCGGCGCCGCAGGCGTGGGAGTGGCTGCGCCCAGCGCTGCGGCCTGAGCTGGCGGTGCCTGCAAGATCGAACGGTCTGCGCCACGCTGTGGCTTCGGGAACGCAACCGTGTCGCCCTCTCCGAGAGCGATGAGCTCGCCTGACTCCAACGTCACGGTGGTGCCTGTGCTCGTGTGCTCGATCCGCGCGATCGCCCCGTCGACCGTGACCCTGCCCACATCAGAGGCGGCCAGGGTCGCAGCGCGCTTGTGCGTCACTTCTGCAGGAGGTGGGCCCTCCGGTGCATCCGGGGTGCATGCCTTGCACCGCCGGTACCGGCCGAGCCGAGGCAGATCCTCGAGCGTGACGTAGACGGCACTGAAGTACGTGCGCACGACCTCGTTGGTCCGCACCAGTGCTGTGCCGTCGTCGTGCGATTCGAGTACTTGATACCCGCTCCCATTCAGCTCCTCGCGCAGATGACCTCCACCTGGTGCTGGATGGTCGCGCAGTCTTCGCGATGGAGGACGTAGGGCTGTTCGCTGTTGCGATTGAGGACCAGCCTGACCTGCTCAGTTACAGACACAGGCTCTACTCGTCGATCCGCTCGGCAGCTGCGAGGAAGCCCTGATCCAGGATCTTCGTCGCGCCGAGCACTTCCACCCCGAGCAGCACGCCTTCAGAGTCCAAGTCGAGCACGACCGAGCCGCCGGCGCTCTCGACCTCCACGTTCCGGACTGAGCGGCCCGGCGCTGTCTCGGGCGTGAGGGAGATGTAGGCAGCGTCTGCATCGGCATCGAACGTTGTGCGCATGAGAGGAAGCCTACGGCGAGGCCATGACACTCACTCGGGACCCACCAGAGGTAACGGGATGCCCCGCCCGAGCAGAAGGGCGCTGGAGCGCGACATCCCGCCAGAGGCACCCCCGTGCCTCATTCCCCAGAGTCCGGACGTTCGTGGCCCCCGCCACGGCCGTACCGGTATCTCAGCATCCCGGACCTTGGCTCGCGAAGCAAAACGATGCGTGCACTCACCGGGACAAGTTGCGCTCGAGCATGAACAAGTTCGTGACCGGACGATCCAGCACTTCGGCGAGCTGTAACGCGAGCGTCAGCGTAGGCACGTGCACCCCGCGCTCTACCGCGATGATCGTCTGTCGCGACACCCCGCATCTACTACTGAGCTCCTCCTGGGTCCACCCTGCAGCACGGCGAGCCTCTCGGAGGCTATTCACCACCCGCACGGCGACCCTCCCAAGCCCAGCGCACCCAGTACGCCACCGCGATGGCGGCGAGAAGCGCGAACAGGATGATCCAATTCGCAACCTGCGGGAACGCCGCGCTTGCTGCCAGCGCCACCACTGCCAAGACGATCGCGTCAACGAACGCGCCAGCACGCGCTCGGACATCGATCTCCCGCTCCACGCTGCCCTCGGCCATCGACCTGGACTGTCGCTGCGCCCGGGTCTTGATCACCATCACTGCAGTGCATCCGAGCAGCATCGGAACGACGAGCGACACGATCCTCAGCCACTCCAGGTCGAGCTGATACGCAAGCGTCAGACCTGCGACGAGCATCGACAGCGTGACGGCCATCACGGCGAAGAACTTCCCAATCGTCATTTCGCTCCCCCTCGCGAGAATGTCAAGTCTGTCTGACATTCGACGCTAGCGGAGCTCATGGGAATGTCAAGTGTGCCTGACATCAATGCGGGACGAGTGATGAAGGTCTAGTTGTACTTCCTCGGGAGGTTGTGAACGCGTGCCCCGTGCACCCGGACCCACCCGTGTGTCACGAGGTCTCCGCGGCAGAGACAGGATCTGTCCGCATTGCCTCCTAGTCTCGCGTACACAACCGAACCTACGGAGGACAGAATGGCTCATCAGATCAGCTACCAGGCCGAGGGATACACGACTGTGGCACCATGGCTGGTCACCGACGACACCGGCGCCCTGTTCGACTTCATTGCGGTGGCTTTCGACGGAGTCGAGCTGGCGAGAGTCGCGACCGAAGACGGCACCATCGGCCACGGCGAGATCCGTATCGGCGACACTCTGGTGCTCGCGTTCGACCGACGGGCTGACTGGCCCGCGCTTCCGGCGTTACTCCGAGTGTGGGTGCCCGACCCGGATCGTTCCGTCGAGCAGGCGGTTGCGGCGGGCGCCGTCGTCGTCACGCCTCTCAGCAACAACGCCTTCGGTCAACGGGGCGCCCGGATCCGCGACCCATTCGGAAATATCTGGTGGGTTGAGACGCAGATTGAGCTCGTCGAGGAGGACGAGATGTGGACGCGGTTGCAGCTGCCGCGGTACGCCGAGGACATGCGGATCGCGCAGGAGACCCTCGACGCTGCGCTCAGCGGCCGCGATAAGGGTCGAAGTAGCGCACCCGTTCGATAGGGCGACACGTTCGGCCAGATCGCTACCGTCGGGTCGCGCTGCGTTCGATGAGGATGAGCGGAAGGCCGGCGGCGGCGAGCCCGGCACCGATCCAAGCCACGGCCGTGATGGACGCACCGGCGATGAGCACGACGCCAGCCAGGAGCGGAACCACGCTGATTCCGAGCTGGAACGCGGACACTGTGGTGGCTCCGGCCAACGTGGGCGCATCCGCGGCGAGGGTGAAGACGCGTCCGTAGAGGGCTGGGTTGATCACGAAGCCGAAGACTCCGAGGACGAGTACGAGCGGAATGACAACGAGCGTCTCCGTGGCGAAGGTTGCGATCAGCAGGGAACAGACGGCGATCCCCGTCGACCCGACGATCATCGCGAGGTGGGGGTGACGGTCGGAGATCCGGCCCCCGATCGCGAGCCCGATGTAGGCACCGACGCCGAAAAGCACGAGTACGGCGGCGATCCAGACAGCGGGGACTCTAGCGACCTGGATAAGGAGCTCAGCGAGGTAGTTGAACGTGATCATGTAGGCCGCCGTGCTGAGCAGCGTGATCGCGTAGATGAGCCACAGGCGCGGTCGCCGCATGGTGCGAAGCTCTCGCCTCACCGACGGTCGCTCCACCGCGGCCGTACGAGGCATCGCGGTGACGACAGCGACCGCCCCGATCAGAGTCAGGATGACGACCAGCCAGAACCCGCCCTGCCAGCCGGTGTTGTATGCGATCAAAGTTCCGGCGGGACCGCCGAGGATCATCGCGAGGCTGAGTCCGCTGACGACCACGCCGGATGCACGAGCGGCACGCTCCGGCGGGACCATGCTGACGGCGGTGACCGTTGCCACGGCAAAGAATCCGGCGTAGGCGAGTCCGGCGAGGAACCGGGTGATAAGAAGTGCGGGGTAGGTGTTGATGATCAGTCCGGCGGCGATGCAACCGGCGAAGGCGATCTGGGTGAGCACGAGTGCGGTCCGGCGGGGCCACCGCAGGCTGATCACCGCAAAGGGCGGGCCACCGATGACGACGCCGATAGCGAAGGCGGTGATCAGCCAGCCGACCGTGGCGAGGGTGACGTCGATATCGGCGGCGACGGCGGGGAGTACCCCAGCAAGGAGGAACTCGGCGCTTCCCATTGCAAACAGGCTGAACGCGAGCAGATGCACGCCCAGCGGCAGAGTCCTGGTCCGTGCGAGTGCGGTGACGGCAGTCATGATCGACCTTCTATCCTGTTGATGTCGGGATCGACAATGACCTGCTTCGACTCATTTCGGCAACAATCGTTGCTGAAAACGGAACGATGTGATGCGGTGTATTCATGGTCACTCATCCCGCCGTTGATGCCGCCCTCGGTCAGGTCGGGGCCCGGCTGCGACAGGTCAGAGAGAAGAAGAACCTCTCTCTCGGTAACCTCAGTCGCATCACGGGGATCTCCAAGAGCACCTTGTCCCGACTCGAGACCGGACAACGCAAGCCGAGCCTGGAACTGCTGTTGCCAGTGGCCGCAGCCCTGGGCGTGCCGCTCGACGAGATCGTCGTCGCGCCGCGCATCGTCGATCCGAGAATGCCACAGAAAGCCCAACGAGCCGGTGGCCGCGTCATCATTCCGTTGTCCAGAAACCAGGGCGAGCCCAAGGCGTACAAGCTCACCATCCCAGCCAGCGAATCATCCCCGTCCACCCGGACCCACCCCGGATACGAATGGCTTTATGTGCTCAGCGGTCGGCTCCGACTGATCCTCGGCGATTACGACCTCACCCTCGGCCCGGGAGAAGTCGCCGAGTTCGACACCCAGCAGGCGCACTGGTTCGGATCTACCGGCAAGGGTGAGGTGGAGATCCTCAGCCTCTTCGGCGGACAGGGTGAACGTGCGCATCTCAGAGCCCGAACCTCATCGCCAGCGACCAGCGGTCCGCCGTGAGACCTCGTCTTACTTTCCTATCCGGCAGCGCGCCAGCGTCAACACACAGTTCGTTCCCGTTTCGGCAACGAAAATCGCGCACGTAGACCCAAGTCGAAGACCGTGGTCCGCGAGACGTTGTCGTTGCGTCTTCGCAAGCCAATGCCCCAGACACGAACGGAAGGCCCCAATGACTGCACGGATGAAGAGCGTCTACAAGCTCGCTGCCGATGGATATCGGGGGCTCACCATTGTCGAGGAGTACGTCAACAGCAGCGGGATTGATCGGGGACTCCTAGAACTGGTTCGGATCCGCGCCAGTCAGATCAATGCATGCGCGGTCTGTACCGACATGCACTCCCGAAAGGCCCAGTCCGAGGGCATGAGCGACGAGCGCCTCTGGTCGGTCGCGGCATGGCGCGATACGCCCTACTTCAGCGACTCTGAGCGGGCGGCGTTGGCACTGACCGAGGCGATCACCCGCATCGCCGACGATTCCGCGGGTGTTGCCGATGAAACGTGGGCGGATGCGGCCGCTCAGTTTCCCGATGACGAACTCGCGGCGCTCGTGACCGCGATAGCCTCGGTCAACGCGTGGAACCGGATCAACGTGGCCACGCGACTGACCGCCGGCAGCTTCCGATGATCGTCTGAAGACTCCACGCAGGCGCTTGACCGATCCGAAGGAACGTGGATGTCCATCATCACCATCATCGTGGTCAGCATCACGATCGTCTTGAACGTTGTGATCGTGGTCGGGGACATCATGCGAGCCAAGTTCGTGGTCGCGAACTCCAGGGAGGTCGGAGTACCCGATAGTTGGCTGCCGATCCTCGCTCTCCTCAAAGGAGCGGGTGTGGCTGGGCTGATCGTGGGCGTTCTAGGCCTTCCGCTGATCGGGATAGCGGCCGCCCTCGGTCTTTCCCTGTTCTACCTCAGCGCACTCATCGCGCATCTTCGCGCCCGGGTCTTCCACAGCATCGCGTTCCCAGCACTGTTCTTCGCCTTCTCGGTCGCATCGTGTGCGCTCCTCTGGGCCGCTGCGTGAAGCGAACATGGTGACACGAGTGTCTCCCCTGAATCTCCCGGTCATTTCGTGCAGCCTTGACGCAGTGAGTAAGAGCAGAGGCCTCGCGGTCACGAGCAGCGAGTTGCTACGCGGGCTGGGACATGTATCGGCCGTTGTGGATCTCACCGAGTACGAATTACCAGCATTCGACAACGGCTCGGTTTTCGACAGCGAGGCGTGCACAGCGCTCCACGACGTCATAAACACCGCTGACGGCGTGGTGTTAGCCTTCCCGGTTTACAACTGGGCTCCGGCAGCGACGGTGAAATCGCTGATCGAAGCCACAGGCGCCACCGGCGAAGACGGTCGAGTCGCCGCGTGGTTCGACAAGGTGGTCACCTTCGTATGCGCAGCGGGTCTGCCTCACAGTTACATGGCCACTGCCGCTCTCAGCCAGTCACTCATGCTCGACTTCAAATGTGTCATCAACCCGTACACCGCATACATCGCGGAACGCGATTGGCAACGGCCGCAAGAACTGAAACCCGAACGGATGGCGCGGCTAAACAAAACGATGACTGTGCATGCCGAACTGTCCGAACTGCTTTCTGAACGCCACTACCGCTCAGGCTGGGAGGTCTGACCGTGTCTCACTGCAGCGTGCACGGAAGCGGCACATCTGTCACCCACGCGGGTGATCCCTGTCCCCCGGAAGGGTGAGGCGTCACCCCCCTGACCGCGGGAAGGCTTGTCCTATGCAATCGAACCGTCTGCCCCCTTCTCTTCTTGCCGAGCATTCACTGCTCCATGTGTGGTGGGAGGTTGCGGACAGGCCGCCCTTGGACTCGTTCGGCGAACCGTTCCTCGCCGGGCGCAGGACGCATGTCGCTGTGACAGCGGCCGCCCTGATCCAGGGCGCTGCAAAGCCGTTCTGTCCGGACACATCACCCCCCGTGCGAGGCCTGTCCCACCCGCGCACCTAGGAGGTTAGGTTCTGATGCGAATGCTGTCGCCGTTATCGTTGCGCGCACGCACATGGCTCGTCGGGGCCGGGCTAGCCTGCGTGCTGCCCTATATCTCCATTAAGACCTACTGGGCGCTGGGTGGGAGGGCAGGTCTGCCGAGCGGATTCGACATGGCGCACGAATTCGAAAAGAACGGCGCTCCTGCCCTCGTGGTCTGGCTCGAGCGACACGGTATCGACTTCACGGTCGTTCTGGCGCTGGCCGGCGTAGGTCTGCTCGCGATTCTCTCGAGTCCGCGAAGCGCGCGTATCCCCCGCCTGCTAGTGCTCATGCCTGCCTGGATGGGCGCGCTCTTCTTCGTTCCCTATGGCGTGCTCACTGCGGTCCTGGCTGTTCTCGGCGGTGCAGGCGCGCGGGGGCAGCTCACCGTGTGGCTCACCGTCGCCGCCGTCTTGACGTTCTGCGGCCTGGGAACCTGCCTCGGCATCTGCGCCGCGTTGCGGCTCCGGGACCTCGATCCACAAGGTGGCTCTTGACGAGCATCATGATCCCACCACGCCATGATCTCTTGCGGATTACATTCGCGGAGGATTGTAAGTACGTGGTTACTTCTGTCATGCTTTCTCTCATGACCGATAGGCGAAGCACGGCGCCGCAACGGCGGTCGCAAGCGGTTCGGGCCGGGGTGAGGGCTATTGCCGACCTCGGGCTGACGACCTCGGCGGTGCAGCGGGTGGCGGAGGATATCGGCGTTTCGCAGACCTATGTCTTCCGGCTCTTCGGCAGTAAACAAGCTCTGATGCTGGCCTGCCTGGACGAGATGGAAGCGCGGATGCGAGCGGCGTTCCGCGATGCCGCCGAGGCGGACCCGGATGAGCCGCTGGAGGCGATGGGTGCCGGATTCCGATCACTTGTGGCCGATGGCTCGCTCAGCGGCTTCTGGTTGCAGGCCTGTGCTGCGGCGCGCGGGGACGAGGCGGTGGCGGCGCGCTGCCGCTCCTTCATTTCCGGAGTTCTGGAAGAAGCCGATCGAGGCGCCGGATCGACACCCGAAGAACTCTCCTCATTCCTCGGCCGCGGCGCACTCGTCCTGCAGCTGCAGGCTCTTGGGGTGGACCTCTCTGGTGGGAGCGGGGCCGCAGTGGCGGCGCTGCGGGCGGGGAGGAGGGTCTCGTGAACCCGCTGCTGCTACCCATTGCCGCCGCTCAGGGGAGAAGGGTGCGATCCCGCACCGAGCTGCTCCCGCCGGCATCCGGCCCCACGCATGGAAGCACAGCTGCCGACGCGATTCCCGGGTCCGCGATGCGCCTCGGGGTGCTGGGCGAATCTACCGCGGCCGGCTGTGGAGTGAATACTCACGAGGAAGGGTTCGCAGGGTGCATGGCGCGAGAACTCGGCGGACGGACGCGACGGCCCGTCGGTTGGGAGGTGGTGGGTCAGCACGGCGCCACGGCACGCCGGATCCGCTACCGGCTACTGCCCCAGCTTGGGGAGGACCTGGATGTCGCAGTGCTGCTGGCGGGTGTCAACGATGTGCTCACGCGGCGCAAGCCCGACCAATGGGGAGAGGACCTCGTGGCCATCCTCGAAGGTCTCACCACTCGCGCCAGACGAGTACTGGTCAGCGGCATCCCGCCGTTCGACGCCTTTCCAACCATCCCCACCACGTTGGGCCGATATCTCGCTGCGCGCGCGGACGCGCTGGACGCCGTCTCACGGCGAGCCATCGACCAGTTCCCGCGAGCAACATGGGTCAGCACGCGCGAGTTCGCACCGATGGGTCCGGATTTCTTTGCCGAAGACCGTTTCCATCCCTCAGCCGCAGGCTATGAGCAGTGGGCGCACACCACCGCAGAGCATCTCGAGCGCGAGTGAGCAGCGTAAAGACGTCATCCTTGTGACGCGAACGCGGTCTCCTCGTCGATCTGCTCGAGCAGATCGCGATCCAACAAGTTCTCCCCGATCGAAGCGAGCTCCTGATCCACAGAGTCGAACCGTTCGAACCAGTTCCGATTGATCAGCGCACGATAGACCACCGCATTGACGAGGACATCGTCCTCATCGGGCTCTGAGTCTTCGGGCAAGCCCACGATCTGCAAGCTCCACACTTCGGAGCCGTCGTTGAACCGGCTCGTGGTGAGCGAGAACGTCGTCGCGACGTCGCCGTAGCGCTCTTCGTCTGTCATCTCCTAGTCCCCATCCCCTGAAGCGCCGTCCTCCACGGCCGCACTGTCGTGGTCCGTGTGAACGACCGAAGCGGTCGTGTCGCCGGCGCGCAGTTGCGCCGCATCGAGGGCGCGATTGATCGCGGCCTCCGTCTCGGGGTCGACTCTCGACTCGTTCGTGGTCATGCGGACCACCGCCTTCCGGGTGCTCGTGTAGTCCCGAGGCTACTGCGGCCACGAGGGCAGCTCCATCTCGATGTACGACGGAGAAAGCCGTCACTGGCCCGCAGCTGAATGCAGGCCCGGAGTACCTGCGGCTGGGCAGTCAGACAACTTCGCGCACCGCTGCGTGCAGTTGATGCAACGCATCATCGATGTCCAAGGCGGCGCCGGAGCATTGCTGTGCGAATCCAAGGATCTTGCACAAGGGCATCAATCCGCACAGCGGCAGCGCCTCCTCGTTCGTTCGGGAAGCATGTCGCCGGTTCGCTCGCGTTCAGGCCCAATTAGTCAGCCCACTGCTTCTGCATCCGCACGCCACAAGGGCCGTCCGTGACCGTGATCGATGGGATTCCGAGCCGATCGACAGAACGCGTCGTCCAGAAAGCCTGCCCGGAGGCGAGCCCGGCCTTGTCTATCCAGTGTCAAGTTCTCGACGAGCGCGTTCATACTGCTCCCTCTGCCAGAAGGTCGCTGGTCTCACGGGAATGAGGACGAGAATCGCTCAAGCCCCGGTTGCGGTCAGCGCCAGCTGCAGGTCGGACTCCAGCTCATCGGAGACACCCGGGAGATGCTCAAGCAGACCGTGGAGCGAGAGCGCAGCTGCCTCGGGAGCGCCGGCGTCGATCGGCAGGCCCGGGAAGTACCGTTGCAGAACGGCAACGACCACATCCCACCTGTCCGCATCCTTCGCGATCTCCCGGATGGGCGAATCCATCGTGACCTCGCTTGCCGCGCCGTAGCCGGCTGGGGCCGGGTAACGCCAGGTGTGCTCGCCCGCTGCCACGGTGAATGCAGGTCCGGCCGAGAAGGGCGGCACAACCTCGGCCTCGACTGCGTCCGGGAGGGATGCGTCGATGACGATCTCGCCGTCGACGATCCTCCAGGATACGGCGATGCGTCCGCGCACGGTGTCGTGGACGGCGCGGGCATGTGTGAGCCCACCGCCGGGCTGCGGTGCGATGCGGACCTTACGGTAGCCCACCTCTGCGCGCTCGAGGCCGCCGACGACCCGGTGTAGCCAGTCGGCGATCGCTCCCAGTGCGTAGTGGTTGAGGCTGGTCATGCCGGTGGCGTTCACGGTTCCGTCGGGAAGGACGGAGTCCCACCTCTCCCAGATCGTTGTCGCGCCCATCGTGACCGGGTAAAGGAACGATGGGCATTCTTCCTCCAGCAGGAGACGGTAGGCCGTGTCGGTGTGCCCCGTGAGGGAAAGCGCCTCAGTAACCAAGGGCGTTCCGGCAAAGCCCGTGGAGATCCGGTATCCGCGGTTCGCGACGATCTCTGCGAGACGGTTCCCGGCCTTCGAGAGCTGGTGTGCTTCGAGAAGATCAAGCGTGATCGCCAGAGCATAGGCGGTGGCCGACTCGGTGACTAGACGTCCAGATCCGGTCACGTACTCGAATCGGAACGCATCGCGAACGCGGGTGGCGAGAGCGGTGAACTCTTGTGCGTCTGCGTCCCGGCCGAGGACCGCGGCGGTCGCCGCCATTTCGCGCGTGGTTTTGCATAGGAACGCGGAGGCGACAAGATGGCGGTCCGTCTTCGCAGCCGCAGGGTTGTTCGCGGGGGCGTCCGGGTCGAGCCAGTCACCGAACTGGAACCCGGCGCTCCACAAGCCCGCCTCGTCGAGCAACGAAGCGACCTGTCGGATGAACGTTGCCATTGAGTGGTAGCTGTCTCGAAGGATGTTCTCGTCACCGTACTCCTGATACAGCAACCACGGCAGGCTCACCGCAACGTCGCTCCACAGGGCAGTCGGCGTCGATGGCTGCGAGAGGGCATCCGGAACCACCCAAGGGACGAATCCCTTCTCGGTCTGCTCTGCGGCAAGGTCTTGGAGCCAGGACCCGAGGACGCCTCGGACGTCGTACAGGTATGCGGCGGTCGGCCCGAATGCATTGATGTCGCCCGTCCACCCGAGCCGCTCGTCGCGCTGCGGGCAGTCGGTTGGAACACCGACGAAGTTGTCCCGCATGGACCAAACCACGTTGGAGTGCAGTTGATTGACGAGCGAGTTCGAGGTCTCAAACCAGCCGCTGCGAACCATATCGCTATGCACGACGATCGCGGTCAGGTCGTTCCCGGTCAGTTCGCCCGGCCAGCCGTCGATTTCCGCGTATCTGAAGCCGTGGAACGTGAATCGCGGTTCCCACGTCTCGGTGCCGCCGCCGCGCAGCGTGTACTGGTCTGTTGCCGCGGCGGTGCGGTTCGTCTCCGTCTCCAGTTCCCCGTCCGGGGTGAGGATCTCGGCATGACGGATCGTGACCTGCTGACCAGCGCTCCCCGAGACCGTCAGGCGAATCCACCCGGAGATGTTCTGCCCGAAGTCGACGATCGTCTTCCCAGAAGGGCTGGTGCGGACAGCGACAGGCGACAGTTCCTCCACACGGCGGATCGGCTCAGCGATCGGGTTCTGGAGCGCGTTCGGGTCCCATTCGATGATCTCCGGTGCCGCCCATGAGCTGTCCTCGAAGCCCGCCCTATTCCAGCCGACTGGCTCGAGGCGCGCGTCGTAGATCTCTCCGTCATAGATGCTGTTCGCCCGCACCGCTCCGGTGCCGGCACGGAACGTGCTGTCGGTTCCGATGACGTCGATTCGATCGTCGTAGGTGAGTTCGAGTTGCATGTACAGCGCCGGCTTCTCCACATACAACTGGCGTTGCCACTCCCACCCCAATCGTCCAGCTGCCCACCCTTCGCCGACGATGGCGCCGATGGCGTTCTCGCCCTGGACGATCTCGTCCGTGACATCGAATGTGCTCACCATGACCCGGTGACGGTAGGAAGTCCACCCCGGCGCGAGGACCTCGTCACCGACACGCACTCCATTCACGTACGCCTCGACGATTCCCAGGGCTGTCACGGAAAGAGTGGCGCTCCGCAACCCTTCTGCTGCCGTGAAGTCGCGACGGAAATACGAGGCGACGGTCTCCTCAACGTACGGTGCCGCGATGAAGTACGATACGCCTCGGCTTTCGAAGCGGACGTCGGTGCGTGCCTGAGATGGGTTGAGAGTACTAGTGCTCATACGGCTACGACTGTCGCTTCCTGGGTCTCGGTGTCGAACTCGTCGTGGCTGTCACGGGTGCGGAACACGAGCCACGCGATCCCGCAGCCGACGGCGATGATGATGGCAAGGAATAGGTAGAACATGTTCGGGCTCCACGCCACCAACAGTGGTGTGACCGTAGCGAGGGCTGCCGCGAACAGACGAGCGACGGAGATGATGGCGCCCTGAGCAGTGGTGCGAAGAAGCGTCGGGAACTGCTCCTGCGTCCAGACCTTCATGATGCCCTCAGATGCGAAGGCCGTACCCATGAGGCCGACGAGCCCGGCGATGATGGCGGTAGTGACACTGATGCCGAAGAATACGTAGACCAGTTGCGCGGCGACCCAGCAGATCGCACCGATGCCGAAGTAGGTCAGCCGCTTCGGAGAATCCGCAATCTTCATGAACCATAGCGCGGCGACGATACCCAACGGGATGAACGGCAAGCCGATGAGGGTCGCGGTCTGAAGGTCCACGCCCCCGGCGTTCACGAGCAAGTAGTTGCCGAACTGGCCTCCCGTGTTCGCGGCCATGTTCGTCAGCGCGTAGAAGGCGAGAAGCCCGAGGAATGGAGTGCGGTACCTGCCGCGCAAAAGATCAAGAACGGACGCACGGTCCGCGCGAACCGTGGGCACGCCACGGCGACGCTCTTCACGTGCACGGATCCAGGACTCAGACTCAGGAATCGTTAGACGCCCGACCAGGACGAGGACTGCGACAATCGCGATGTGCAGGAACAGGATCTGCGCGCCGAGACGTCCGAGGCTCGCCACGCCCGCGCTGAGGAACGCGCACACGATGATGCCGACGGCCCAGAGCAATTGGGTGAACCCGATCAACCGACCGCGGTTGTGATCCGACGCCGCTTCCGAGATCGTCGAGATCGACACAGGCAGATCCGCGCCCGTCGCGAAGCCGAGAATGACAGCGGCAGCCATGATCAGCGGGAACGAATCGGCGAACGCTAGGCCGACAGCAGAGGCAACGATGAGGATCATTGTCACTGTGAAGATCGGCCTGCGACCGAAACGGTCGCCCAGTCGGCCGCCCACGAGCGCACCGATCGCGATACCGAACGTGAGCCCGCCCGAGGCGAGGCCGATCTCCCCTGGGGTCAGCCCGATGGCCGCCTGAAGGAGCACCATCGCCGTCCCGAAGCTGACTATCGCGGCCGCGTCAATATACGATGCCATGCCGGAGACGATGGCCGTCCACCACGGACGAGCCTTTCGAGTGGGTGTGAGCTGAGACACGAGGCTTCTCCTTTGAAGGACGATCGGGGCGCTGCGCGATGAAACGATCAAACGTTCTGCGACTCGATCAGCGTACACCCATGATTGTCGTGAGGACAATCATGGGTGTACGCGGAACTTCTGTGCATACTTGGAGCATGGCCCGTCGACCTCAAGAGAGCATCGATCTCCGCGAAGTAGCGGTGAGCCCTGCTCCCCTGCTGCACGGGCGCGGCGCTGACTTCTCGATCGCTCTCCAGGCTCTCATCACCGCAATGAACTCGACGGCCGTGCGTGAATCCGTGATGGTTGAGAGCGAGTTCCCTCTGCCGGGCGACATGCCCGCCTTCCTCCTGTTGAATCAGCTCATCTACCGCACCACAGCCAGGCCCACCGACATGGCTGACGCGATAGGCACCGGACGTTCCAACGTGAGTAAGATCGTGCGCCGGCTCGAGGTTGCAGGACTCGTGGGGCGTATGCCCGACCCTGAAGACGGCAGGCAGAGCGTCATCGGTATGACCTCAGCCGGACGCGAGATAGCGACACGAATCGCTGCGGTCTCCAGCAACGCGTACGAGAAGATCTTCAGCGACTGGAGCGACGAAGACTTCTCGAACCTCGAGCGGCTCGTGGTACGGATGGTCACGAGCATCGACGATCGCCTTGACCACGCGATTGAGCGCACGTCCGGGGTCCGTATCCCTCGTCCGGTCGCGGCTTCAGCAACCGACCTGTAGTCCACCAGCGCGCATCACGATCTCGCGCGCACGCAATTGGCACTGCATTACGAACAGACACGCTTTGGCGGGGCGAGCCTGACTGTGCTTTCAAACTCCTCGCGGGCTCGAGGTGCAGTAGGTCAGAGTGATGTCATCCTCTTCGCAATTCGCAACGAAAGAGGCATCGCCGACCTCGAGCGCGCCGTGATCGCCGGTTCGAAGGGGCGCGAGGCGATGCGAAGCCCTGGGGCCCGTTGGTCTTTTCGTGCGCAGTCTCACCCCGCCGATCGGCGCAACGAGTATGAGCAGAATCGACATATTCACTCGTATTCGAGCACTCAACGCGTTAAGCTCGTGCTCAGCCCCATCTCACTTCAAGGGGTGTGTTTCTAACCGCCGATATTCGCACATTGTCCGGACTATCGGCGCCAAGCCCCTTTTACCGGGGTTGAGAGCGAATCGGCCGGGATTGCCCCGTGTCAACCCGCGGGGCCTAGAACAAGCGATTTTCACGAGACAGTCCACGTCCTTGCTGAGGCCCGTGGGCATCCTTCGTCCTCAGGAAAAGTCGCTCGAATGTCTCTGTCACTGCCCAAGGACCGTCCTCAAAAAGTACTTGCCGGATGTCATCGTCGACCCAAGCAAATCGGTCCGGTTGGAGTCGCTGCAAGAGCATCTTCGCGGGCGATACCGTCCACGAAGATGGTCATCAATGACTAGTTCACCCAAGGCGCGTCTGGACAGCCAAGCCAGGCGCCCCTCGACGTAGGGCCGCTCGAGCAGATGAGTCGAGCCGTAGCAGACACGCCGAATTGTGAACGTAAACGAGCAGATAACTGGTCCCCGAACGCAAATACCGAGAAGGAGGCCTCCCACGCCTACTGTCCTCAATATGAAGAGGACGTCAAACGAGCAGCTTCGGCGCGGTGAGACTGCCGTGCTCCGGATGCTCACGGCCCCGAGTTGCCGCTCATGAGTAGCGAAGAATCAGTCGAGAGCGTCAGAGTCCGCGTATCGCCGGAGTACGGCCTGTTCCGTGGCAAACACGGCATGCGCTTCCGCACCGAGTATGGCCTGGAGACATGGCTGCATGCGCATCTTTCCCCGCTGCTGGCAAGCATGGGGTACGAGGTTCTCATCTTCGGTCGTCAAGTCGCAACTGACACCGACGGCCGCATTGACCTCCTGGGGTTAGACGCGCGCGGAGGCATCTACGTCATCGAGCTAAAGGTGAGTTCAGCCGAAGCCGACGTTGTCGCGCAGGTGGTTGACTACCGAGGCTGGGCTGAGGATCGTAACCGCGAGAGCCTTATCAGCATCGCTGCGCGAGGTAGGTACTCAATCGATCTGGAGGAAGCCTTCGAACGACGGTTCGGGTATTCGCTGCCAGGCCCGCAGGACACTCCTCCAACTCTCATCGTCATCGCCGAGTCATTCACCCCGCGTGCAGCGCGCGCGATCCTCCACCTGGACCGAGCGGGCTTCGATGCCAAGGCCTTCCGCTACAGCGTGCAAGACGAGCATCTCTCCTTGGTCTGCCATCGCGACGCCAGGGGCACATCCATCTCGAGGCGTGAGCCCGACGTATCCGCTCCTCGACCTCCGCGACCGCACCTGGTGCGACACGACGTCGTCGAATTCTGGGGCATCTTTTCACGAGCATCCTCGGATCAGATCGTCCTGTTCGATGACGTGCACGAGCACTACCGTGCTTGGTTCGCGGGTTGGAGCACTCCCACCACAGAGATTCGAGAGTTTTGGAAGCTGAGCTTCGGGCAGCACTTGGCGGCACTTCTCTACTCTTCTGAGGACTGGACGCGCGTGTACGTTCGGCCAGATGCTCGAACGGATCCACACTTCGGGTCCACTGTTCCATCTATGCGATTGCGCAAGACGGACGGGCACCGCGTCGTTGCGTATTGCCGGAACCTCACCGACGCATAAAGCCGATCGTTCAGTAGTCGACTGTTCAAGAAACGGTCGTTCGCTGAACGCTCCGAACCCGTCCGAGAAGACCCCGGTTGCAGATGCAACCGGGTCTTGTGCCGTGGAGGCTGCCAGGCCGGGCGCTCCGCCGCGACGTTGAATACTGCGGTCTGGAGTTCCGCGGCTACACCGCCAGGCGAAGACTGCGATGCTTACGGCGTGGGCAATGATGACGAAGACTTCGACGCCGAGTCGTTGACTTCGTCCCCGTGGAGGTCGTGCACGAGATCTACACCGATTGGATGCGGCGCCTCCACCCCTCGGAGGTGGTGCTGACCAGGACTGCGTTCAGCAAGCGCCTGCGACCGGCGCTGCCCGATTGCGGAGCCTGGCGATACACACGCGCCCGTGTCGGCGCTCTCATGCGCCGTCCACGAGCCGCTGGTTCAGAAGGTCGGCTGACGCCCTGACGGCTCCAACGCCGCGATCTATGGTCTGCGCCGCGAGGCAGCCTGATGTTCCTCAGTTCGTCATCTCCGCCTGAATCCGTCGATCGAGATCGTCAAGCTCGGCCAGCAGCTCGGCGGCGACCCAGACCCGGTCTCGTTTGCGTCCGGTGATCTCCTGGATGAACCCCGCTTCGGCGAGCTGCGCGATCGCGCGGTAGGTCTGCTGCTCCGAAGCGCCAGAGCGCTGCTCGATCTCCGCGGCCGCCATGACCGGGTGGTCGTAGAAGGCGGGGATGAGTGCTGCGACAGCGGATCCCGCCCTCGGCCTGAGCTCGGCAGCCCATTCATCCGGCAGCGCCTTGATGCGAGCGATCGACTCGCGCGAGCACACGGCAGCCGCGCGTGCTGAGCGCGCGAACAGATCGATCAGCGGTGCAGGGTTGCCCTGGCGGTAGTCCCCGAGTGCTGCGAAATACTCGTCGCGCTTGGCGAGGAGACCGCTGGCGAGAGGCACCACGGCATTGCGTGTCACGCCGCGGCGCCGCAGCACGGCCGACACGAGGGCGCGGCCGATACGACCGTTGCCGTCGGTGAACGCGTGAATCGACTCGAACTGCGCGTGTCCGATGGCTGCCTGCACCATCACAGGGACGTCGTCGCGGTTCAGGTACGCGACGAGATCCTTCATCAGCGCCGTCACTCGCTCCGGTGGCGGCGGCACATGCAGGGCGTCACGGGGCGAGTAGTCGCTCCCGCCGATCCAGTTCTGCATGTCCCTGAGTCGTCCTGCGTAGGCGGCCTCGTGGGTGTCATCCTTCATCAGCGCACGGTGCGCAGCGAGGAAACCCTCCAGTGCGAACCGCCCGCGATCGGCGACGCCCGTCACGAGGTCGTGCAGCGCCGTGCTCGCGGCCACCATGCTCGTCGCCGAGCTGTTCGATCTGTTCCCCGCGAGAGCCTTGGCGTAGTCGACCGCGGTGGCGGTGATGCGCTCGATCTTGGATGACGCGACGGATTCGGTCCTCATCATGAACCGGCTCATCGCGGCCGAGTGACCCTCGGCGTCGGTGTCTGCCTGCGCCACGGCGAGCAGCGCTGACTCCGAGACGATCATCGTCGCGATGGGCGGCATGTAGTCCAGGTCGGAGATCATCGGTGGAGTCATCGTGTCCACTGACGACAGCATGCGATCAGCGCGGGTGCCGCCGCGAACCTGTTGACGCCACGGCCGCGTGTCGATCGTATGCGCCGGCCAGACGCCGGGCTTGCTGTTGTCGAGAGTCACAGACCCGATTATCGCACGAGATACTCGGCTTTAAGGGGCATAAACGAGAGTAACGAGTCCGCTACTCGCATTCCGGGCGAGCTGAAGGGACGATCGCTTGGCATCGCATCGATTGAAGAGCCGAGCGGGGGGATGAACCTCGACTCCGCCGACCGCTAGCTGTCACAGGCGTCGAGCCACTGTGAGAGCAGTTTCCGGAAGGCTGCTGGTTGCTCGACCCACGGGTAGTGGCCGCAGTCTGCAATCACTGCCAGCTCGGCATCGAGTGTCGCGGCGTAGTCTCTGACCGGCTGCACGCCGGTGAGCAAGTCGCGGTCGCCGCCGATGACGAGCGTCGGAGGGATCGGCGTAGCTCGGATGCGATCGCCAGCATCATCGGGGATATTGGCGAACCAGGCGCGCGCCGCCGCGAGGCCGACGATCCCGACCCTTGCATGCGCTTGCTCGGTGTGTGTCCAGTGCGCGTAGCTTGCAGGGGCCTGCCGGAGGAACGACTCCCGGAACTCAGATTCCGTGTCAGGATCGTCGGTCGAGATTGCGGCCAGCGCGCCCAGGGCCTCAGGTTCGGCATAGATCGCAGTGAGGGATTCGACATCCGACGGTGTTCGGGTCAACCAAGTAGCGGGAGGTGTGATGAGCGCCATCGACCGCACTCGATCGGGGAACTGTGCAGCGGTGGCCAGCGCGAGCCGAGTTCCCGCCGAATGAGCAACGAGATCGACGACTTCGAGGCCGAGTGCATCAGCCAGAGCCATGACGTCTGCCGCGTCGGCCCACCACCCGCCCGATAGCCCTCCGCTTCGCAGGGTTCCCCGGGGGTGCAAGACGATCAGCGGGTGATCGTCGCCGACGCCGGCGAAATGACTCAGATACTCGGGGTCGCGGCACGGGCCGCCTGGCAAGAGGATCGCCGGTTTGCCGGCCGCGTCCCCCAAGCACGACACGGCGAACGGCAATAGGTCGTCATCGATGCGCATGCCAACAGCATTCCACGCCCAGTGCCCCCCCCCCCCCCCCTATCGCACCCATCGTCACGCACGATGAATTCTCCAGGAGGCACTACCCCCGACTGCCAATGCGATTCCGGCGATCCGGCGGCATGTGCGCGCCAGGCTGCCGATCGCCGGGTGTGAGCTCTCTACCGCTCTCACCATCAAGTCTGCGTGTCGCCGTGGAAGCCCAATAGTCACGCGGAAAGCCCTCTCACCTGCTCAGCCACATCTCACTTCCCTATCTGGCCCTTTACCGACGATAAGACCACTTATCGCAACTATCCGGCGCGGGCTGAGACTCGGCGCCACAACGCTCTCCGGCCGCTGCCTGTCCTTGCTAGCTACAACCCCGCTGACCATGCTCCCTATGTTCGATGCGTCACCAACTCGCGTTCGCCCCGGCGGAGCTTCACGATGACCAGTCCCAGAAGGATGACTCGCCTTCGATCAAATCAATCAACAGAGTGTCTGGTAACTGGAAACGCGGCATGGATCGACCTAACGGCGTCGCTCTGCGTTGGGGATGGCGAAATGCGCCCGAACTGACTCAGCGAGCACGTCAACGGCCACGACGAGATTGTTTGCGACCGCGAAGCCGTTGAGAGGATCGCCGCCTTTCTGAACAACCTCGCTAGCACATTCCCAAACCTTCTCGGCTGCTTCGCGAACGCTGAGAGGGGCGATGAGCCTCAGCATGTTGCACTCTCTCGCGAGCGCGTTGAAGGTATCCGTCAACTCTGCGATCGCCGCGTTGTGTCCCGCGGGAGGCATAGACGGCTCACCCCCGTGCACCTCGTTGATCGCGATTAGGGCCATCGTGTCCGCAACGGCGCGAAAGTCATCTGCGGCTGTCCGGAGCCGTCGTGACAGAGTGATCACTGCTGATACATGCTCGCGAAGATCTTGATCCCACCGCTGGTTGGTCTCTAGTTTGACGCGTCGCGTCTCCTGAATGCCGTTGAAGACGAACGCCAAGACTGCACCGAGCACGAGGAAGAAGCCAGCGATCATCGGCACCCCCCACCATGGTGCACCGTCACCTCCCCCTACTACTTCGATCAGGAATGGGGAGGGAGTGGGAGTGGGAGTGGGAGGCATCTGATCACCCCTTCGAGAAGTGTATCGAAAGCATCAGGCGCATGCTCGCGGGCTTGTTCGCGATCTCTTCAATCCGGGCATCGACGAGTGCTGGAACACTACTAACATTGGCCTACGAGTAAGCAGCGAGGCTAGTATCGAACGTCCAGATTTGCGCCCGAATTCGTGACCGTTGCTGATAGTGATACCGCTCATTGATAATGCACAGATCGCCGGCCCCGACTTGGTTAGCCGCGTGTTCTACGTAACTGGCCGACGTGTCGGCCCCGTCCAGCAGGTGATTCAGGAAATCTCTATCCCACGCAACATCATGGAGCACCCAGGGCGCCTTTCCCTCGCAGATCAGCCTCAAGATTCCGCTGAGTTTCTCTGCTGTCTGCCGACGGACCCTACCATCTGAAATTTGCGCAATGAAATTGCCAGTTTCGATGACCGCCGTAATCGGCAAGATGAACCTCTCGCCAGCGGCCAACCGCCCGGACATCTCCGATCGCACCTCGCCGGCATGCTGATCCCTCCCAGGTACGGGGACGAGGTTACACAGCACCGAAGTGTCGATAAACGTGACCGCAGGCATCAGCTCAGCCCAAGAAGTCGCTGAAATTCGGCGTAGTCCGGCTCGTGTGTCACGGCAGAGGTTAGTTTGCCGGTCGTTACCGCTGTCCCTAGCGAACCTTCAGCAAGCGCGACCGCGTACCCCGGTAGCTCCGTGATCGGCGTTAGCCGGCTATGACCTGTCTCAGGGTCCCGATGGCACACGATGATGTTCTCGTTCAGGCTGCCTTCGGCGGCGTCGAGAAGAGCTGGACTATGCGTCGTAATCAGCACGCTGGTTCCGGCTGTCTTACTACTTTCTCTAACAAGCTCCAGCACGCGGTGTGCTTGTGACGGATGCAGGCCGTTCTCCAACTCCTCAAGAACAATGAGGATGCCGTTGGCGGAACGAGACTCGCTCAGCGAGGCAGGACTGGCCACCTCCGCATCGATATCGAGCCCGTTCCGTGGTGAAAGCAGCGCTGTTGCGATCCCAATGAATCTCAGCAGGCCGTCGCTCATCTCTCGGGCTGGCGTTCTTTCAGCGGCGCCCTCATCAGCACCTCTGGATTCTTGGAGTGCAAGCATCACGTCGCCGAGGTCCGAGTTAACAAAGGAGATTTCGCGCACGCCGTCGTCTGCGATGAGCCGGACAAGCTGTTCGATGTGGGCGAACGCCTCCGGATCAGACGCTTGAAGATTTCGCAGGGCCGGGGAAAGGTTCTCACCGGTCCTTCGAAGCTCAACATCTCTGCCCTTCACGAACTCTCGCATAAGGTGCGGGATGGGATCGAAATGAAAGACACCCCGGAGCACGCTCTGCACCGTGGTGACGGCCGCGTGAACCGAACGCTCTGCTCGGTTGGAACTACTCACGACGAGCGGTATCTGAGTCAGAAGAAGTCGGCTGTCGCGGAAGCGCAGTAGAGGATTTGGGCCTTGCTTCCCGTTGTGAATCTCGGCCTCGATACCCGTGCCGGGAGCGCCAGCCCTTCGAGTTTCGAAGATCGGACCATACGAGCGGGCGCCGCTCGCGACGGCAACCCCCCAACCGTGAAGACTCTCAGCAATTATTCGGATGTCCGGCCGCACTTCAATCTGAACCGTGTACTTGAGGACTTCGTCTCCGGACTTCACGCGACAGCCGAGAGTAAAGCTGTCCATTCCGTGCGGCGCGCATCCCTCCGAACCGCCGCGAACCGGCCCGAGCTCGCGTCGGCGTCCGTCGAGCGCATCAATGAGATCCTCCCCTTCCGCAAGGCGAGCAAGTACTTCCAGCCCGTCGAGAGCGTTCGACTTGCCAGCGCTGTTGCGGCCGATCAGTAGTGTCAGGTCATCGAGAGGCAACACCTCATCGCGAAATGACTTGAATGCGACCAGATTCAGGTGGGTCACGCTTGCGAAAGGCATAGCTAGAGCGTAGGGGGCATTTGCACTCGCCGTGCGGCAATCGGCACCGGTTCCAAGTACGTCCGGAGAACTGTGACGGCCCCGGTGAGTAGACACGGTGCCGGGGAGATGCCCCGCAGCGGCATTCTTCGTCGTTGTGGCGTTGAGTCCGGGCCTCTCATTGGTCAGCCAACCGTCAGTGACAATGTGGCCGGCCCCGTAGGTTGCCGCGTAACGGCCCCCGGGCCATTCCGAAGCGACGGGTCCAGATGGATGACGTCGCCCTCGACATCACCGCCACCATTGGCGGCGCGGAGCTGGGGACGCGAGCGGTGGAGCACGGCCTATAGAGCGCTCGCGGCGCCGACTCGTATGCGATCTACTCCCGCGTGACTTCAGCGCTGTTCCTGAAACTGGTCACCTTCGGACGCTCGCCGCGCCAGATCACGAAGCGCTCCCCGGTTTCGATGCGGACCGTCGGTTCGCCCTCAGACTTTGCGTCCTCAAACACCCCGAGAGCGATCGTGGTACCGGGTACCGGGTGAAGGTCAGCTTTCTGTTCTGGCTCGCGGCAGGACAGCAGCGTGGTCCGTGGGTCGAAGAAGAACGCCTCGTCTTGCAACACGGCGGTCTCTATCACTGTCACCCGGCCGAGTAGCATGCGAAGCTCCTCGTCGTACCACTCGCCAAGGTTGCCCATCCCGCCGAATGGCTTGAACAGCACGTGATGCTTGGCCTCGTCCTCATCGACCGATGCGATCGCATCCCGGATTGCTGCTACCGTCAAGCGGCGCGGAGCCGACGACAACTGACGGAGGTGCTCGGCGATTCGTCGATCCTCTCCGTCACGGAAACCTGTAGCGAGTGCCTGCCCGAAGTAGGTGGGGTCCGCGTACGTCTGCTTGAACACCTCCTCCACGACAAATATCCGCGGTACCAGCAGGTTCAAACCCAGGATCGGAAGAGAAACATCGACGGCAGGCTCTCCATCCTCATTCACGGGCACCGACTGACGAGGAATGTACTCGGCGAGGCGTGGCTCGCCGTCGAGCGCGTCTCGAAGGGCCTCACGGATACTCTTTACTCGCGCCTCAGAGATCGGGGCCTCAGAGAGCAAGACGTCCTCGGCTCGTTCCCAGCCGTCGAACCTCTTTTCCAGCAAGCCCAGAAGGTGCTCCTGGGCTGGATTTAGCTTGTCGCCAGACTGCTTCAGCAGATCGATGAACCGCCGGTAGCTGGAAGCTGTCTCCGAGTCATCAGCATCCGGCAAAGGTCCGCTGGCAGCCACCAGGGCATCCACTGTCTCGCTGTCCACATGGCCGGACATCTGCATTGTTTGAGCACGCATCGAGCCCGTGTCGTTCAGTTCCCACCATTGCCACCGATTGAACGGTGACTCATCCCGTCCGGCCATGGCTCGGGCGTCAAGGATCTGCGACCTCGTGCCGCCCGGCTTCAACGAAGCACGAAGCTCCGGTGCGTCGAGGCCGCGGCCATCGTTGGTCGAAGCGAGGTAAGACATCCAGGACGAAAGTACGAGCTGCCCCGCGCGAACACGTGCGCGCGCCTCCTCGCCCTCGCGGTACTCGAAAAGAGCCCCAAGCGCCTCGGCGGCACGCTGAGCAGCCAACACGTTCTTCGCGTCGATTGCGAGCTTGACGAGCTGTACGCTCGCCCAGATCGCCCGCGCGACATACGCCTGTCGGTCGCTCTTGTCATTGCTGGAGTAGACATAGCCAGCGATGTTAACGACGCACGTGATAATCCGCGATCTGACGGCTTCGAAGCTCTCATCGCCATAGCGGAGGAGATCCCACCAGATGCGAGTGAAGCTGAGCAGGCACTCCTCGACGTAACGGATGCTGCCTGTGCGGCCCGCCTCCACAGCACGCCTCATTGCCCCGTCGACGAAGATGTTTGCGACTCGCGGCGACAAGATCACGTCCTGCTCGACGTCCCCTGCGGCTCGGAGGAGATCCTCCGTCGGAGAGGGGGCCGTTTGGAACGCGTCTCGGTTCGCTGGTGCCGCCACCCATACACCGCGCAAGGCAGTACCGAGGATCTCGAGGGCTCTCTCCGCGGTTGCGAATGATCCGGATCGAACCGAAGACCCAATGGTGTCTCGCAGGCTAGATACATCCCGCAGCGACTCTTCTACAGCTGTCACAGTGCCTTCTGGCTCGAAGACAAGACTCTCGACAAGGAAAGTTTTTACACGTTCCTCGGATTCTTCGTCCAGAGCGAACGCGGATTCGACACGAAACGCGTGCTGACCGTCGCGGACGCGCTCACCCAATGTCAGGTCGAAATGTATCCGCGGCGGAACGAACGTGTGTGAGGACTCTTCGCTGCCGCCGCCACCCTGCCTTGCTCGAACGAGGACACTCATCGCGCGGCGTACAAAAATTGACTTGACCGCCTTAAGAACCAGGCGATTGTCCGGTGCACGCACCCGCATTGAGACGCTTCCACGTATTTCAGCGGTAAGCGCTGAACCCTCGTCTGCGAAGAGTCCCTCCACGTCGCGGTTTGCGCGCTCGTACCGAGCAGCTGAATCCTTCAGCCTCGCCGCAATCCCAACCGTGAGAGTCTCCGTCACAACAACATCGAGGAGAGATGGTCGCCCGAAAAGGTCCATGAGCTTCGTGGTCGACGAGATCAGCAGCCAAACGGTCGCGCAGAACCAAAGGGCAACTACAACCACCCCGAGGTTGCTCGGGGACCACACTGCTTCGACAGCAATCAATCCGTTCGCTGCGAGGCCGACAGCCAGAAATCCCCTCGCCCCGATGTAAGACAGCACTCGGCTGCGAGACGCTCCAATCGCAAGGGGCGTTTCTGCGAACAGCTGAGCGGCTACGGCCAGCGACGCGAACCCCACCGCGAGGAACGTGCTCTGCACCTGCCAGAAGAGGCCGCCACCTCCGTCCACGGAGGGGATTGGGAAGCCCGCCCAGGTGGGCTCGATCCAGGTGTGGCCAACGACCACTGCGCCCGCGCTTATCACGACGAGCACGGCAAACAGCAAGTATCGACGTAGCCTCACGACTCCCCCGCCCGCTGTCGTAGTCCGAACACCTAGTTCGAGACTTTACGCGATCCCCCTTCTCGGGTTCGACGGTGTGCATGTGCGCGGCGCTGGCCGGCATTTCCGTCGAAACTCTACTCACCCCTAGACGCATAGTTGGCGCCGGAGACCGCTGTGAGGTGGGACAGTCCGCTGGTGAGCATCGCGTCGTTCAGCTCGGCGGACACGGCCGTTGTGTCGCCGACCGCGAGCCCGGG
>NZ_JBHJTE010000007.1:0-90722 GCF_042267585.1 Microbacterium sp. NPDC056234 | reverse complement strand
CTCTCAAGAGAGAGAAGGAATCGGGGGTGGTTCTCCACTTGAGGGGGGTGAGGCACTCGGCCTTTCCGCTTCCCTGTGGGGCGAACAAGTAATAACTTACGCGGGATCCGGGGGTCGGGCAAATCTGGGCGATCCCATGGCGTGTCGCGCCGGATTCCGGGGGCCCGCGGCATCCGTCCTCGCCTTCATCGCCGGCATCCAGGAGTACGACGAAGGGCCCCCGCCGGAGCGGAGGCCCTTCGAAGATGCGAGTCGTCGACTCAGATGGCGTTGACGTCCAGCGGGATGCCGGGGCCGAACGTGGTCGACACCGCACCCTTCTGGATGTAGCGGCCCTTCGAGCTCGACGGCTTCAGACGCACGATCTCCTCGAGCGCTGCATCGATGTTCTCGTTGAGCTGCTCGGTGGTGAAGGACGCCTTGCCGACGACGAAGTGCACGTTGGCGTGCTTGTCGACGCGGAACTCGATCTTTCCGCCCTTGATCTCCTCGACGGCCTTCGCCGGGTTCGGCGTCACCGTTCCGGTCTTCGGGTTCGGCATCAGGCCACGCGGACCCAGCACCTTGCCCAGTCGACCGACCTGGCCCATGAGCTCAGGGGTGGAGACGGCCGCATCGAAGTTGGTCCAGCCGTCGGCGACCTTCTGAATGAGCTCGGCGCCGCCGACCTCATCCGCGCCGGCCGCGATCGCAGCCTCGGCCGCGGGGCCGGTGGCGAACACGATGACGCGGGCGGTCTTTCCGGTGCCGTGCGGCAGGATGACGGTGCCGCGCACCATCTGGTCGGCCTTGCGCGGGTCGACCGCGAGCTTCAGCGCGACCTCGACGGTCGAGTCGAACTTCGCAGAGCCGGTCTCCTTGGCCAGGGCGACGGCCTCAGCGGGAGTGTAGAAACGGTCTGCCTCGATCTTCTCGACGGCAGCCTTGTAAGCCTTGGACTTGGTAGCCATGATTATTCTCCTCAGCCCTCGACCGTGATGCCCATGGAACGGGCGGTGCCGGCGATGATCTTCGAGGCGGCCTCGATGTCGTTCGCGTTGAGATCAGCCTGCTTGGTCTCGGCGATCTGACGGACCTGGTCCTTCGTGATCTTGCCGACCTTGACCGTGTGCGGCGTGGACGAGCCCTTCTGAAGGCCTGCGGCCTTCTTGATGAGCTCCGCGGCCGGCGGGGTCTTCAGGATGAACGTGAAGCTGCGGTCCTCGTAGACGGTGATCTCCACGGGGATGACGTTGCCGCGCTGCGACTCGGTCGCGGCGTTGTACGCCTTGCAGAACTCCATGATGTTGACGCCATGCTGACCGAGCGCGGGGCCGATCGGCGGCGCCGGGTTGGCTGCACCGGCGTTGATCTGAAGCTTGATCAGGCCGGTCACCTTCTTCTTCGGTGCCATTCTCTTTCCTTTCATCGAATCGGATGCCTGAGCATCCGCTTCTCCCACAGACCCGGCATCTCCGGGCTGTGGTCGCCTGCGCGCACGCCGAAAGCGGCACACAAACCAGCCAAGTCTACCTGATCGGATCGAGTGCTGCGCTCACACGATGTCCGCCGGGTAAAGCGCGACGATCCGCTCCCCCAGCGCCCGCAGCGCTGCGCGCACCTCGGGCGGTTCGACTGCTTCGGCGGCACCGGCCCAGCCCGCCAGCTGCTCGGCCAGCGCGTCGATGGCGTGCGCACTCACCTCCACGCGGGCTGCGCCTTCGGCATCCGGATCCAGCATCCTGGCCTGAGCGCCGAAGCGATCGCACAGAGCGCGCACGGCCCAGTGCTGCACGACGACCACGGCGCGCACCGTCCCACGCATCTCTTCGACGCGCTGGACCACATCCGCCCACGCGCGACCGCTGTCGAAGTCGTCAGGAGGTCCTCCCCGAGAAGACAGGGTCCGCAGGGCGCGGATTCGGTCGAGGCGGTACGTGCGCACACGCGTGAGGTCGGCGATTCCGTCCTCGAGCGGCGGGGCCGCGAGCAGATACCACGTCGGTCCGCGGCTGCCGACGACGAGCGGGACGATGTCGATCTCCGACCGGCCGCGCTGTCCGTCGTACTCGATGCGCACCTGCCGCGTGCGAGCGATCGCTCGTTGGAGCTCCGCGCGGTCGGTCGCCGCCGCGTGATCATCCGCCTCTCCCCATGGCATGTCCCTGACGGTCGCCGCCGCCACGCGCAGCGCACCGTCGCGGAACGACTCCGGCACCGCACGAACGAGTTTGCGCACCGCGGCGACGCGCTCGGAGTCGGATCCGGTGCTCTGAGCGATCGCAACCAGCAGAGCGGTCGCCTCACCCTCCGTGAGTCCGGTCAGGTCGGTGCGCGCGCCGCCGATCAGACGCCACCCGCCGCCTCGTCCTCGTGTCGGGTAGAGGGGATGCCGGACATCGCCAGGGCCTCGAGGTCCCGGCGTGCGGTGGGCACGGAGATTTCGAGCTCGGCCGCCAGTTCGGCAGCGGTGATCTGCGGGCGCCCCTGAAGAAGAAGCAGCGCCTGGATCAGGCGATCGGTTGTTACACCGCGGTGTTCGATGCGACGCCCTCTTTCGTCCGCCCCGAACAGGGCCCCGCGCAGTACGCCGAATGGCGGTTCGGCGACGACGAAGACGAATTCGCGCTCATGGACGCGCGCTTCCGCCCCGCGCTCTCACAACCGGGGGGCGCGCTGATCAGCATGCATGTCGACGACATCCAGGTGAGCGTCGATCGACTCATCGGACTCGGTGCGACCGTGTTCGATCCGATCACCCAGCGCGGAGAGGGCTGGTGGTCTGCATCGGTCAGCGACCCGTTCGGCAATCTGCTCGGGCTGATCCAGAGCCCGCACTGGGCGGCGCAGCACGCCGGCTGACCGGCATCCTGTCCTCAAACGAGAACGGCCGCCCCGAAAGGGACGGCCGTTCTGCTGAGACGAATGTCAGAGCATCTTCGTGACCTGGTCGAACGACAGCTCGACCGGGGTCTCGCGCTCGAAGAGGGAGACGAGCACGGTGAGCTTGCCGCTCTCCGGCTTGATCTCGCTGATCGAACCGGGAAGACCCGCGAACGAGCCCTCCTTGATCGTGATGGTCTCGCCGATCTCGAAGTCGACCTCTGCGGCGACCGGACGGGCCACGGCGACGCCGCCCTTGGACTGGACGTTCTTCGCGGTCGGGATGTCCTTGACCTCGACGAGGGACTTCAGCATGTTGAAGGCCTCTTCGAAGCGCAGCGGTGTCGGGTTGTGAGCGTTGCCCACGAAGCCGGTGACACCGGGCGTGTGGCGAACGACCGACCAGGTGTCCTCGTTGAGCTCCATCCGCACCAGCACGTAGCCGGGGATGCGCACTCGGGTGACCATCTTGCGCTGGCCGTTCTTGATCTCGACGACGTCCTCCATCGGGACCTCGACCTGGTAGATGTCGTCCTCGACCTCGAGCGTCGACTTGCGCTGCTCGATGTTGGCCTTCACCTTGCGCTCGAACCCGGCGTAGGAGTGGATCACGTACCACTTGCCAGGCAGCATGCGCAGGTCCAGACGGAACTCCTCGTAAGGGTCCGCCTCCTCGTCGCCGTCGACGGCCGCGCCGTCCTCGTCGCCGTTCACGTCGGGGCCGTCGTAGGGAGCGACCTCTTCGGCTTCGGCCGCCTCACGGTCGGCCACTTCTTCGGCCACCGAGTCGTTGATGACCTCGGCTGCTGCCTCTGATTCGGCTGCTTCATCCAAGTTGAGAGCGTCGTTCACGATCGCGTCCGCCTCCGGGTCGTCGATGTCGATGTCGTCATCCGTGTCGTCGTCCTCCTGGTCATCGCCCTCGACATGCAGGGCGACATGCTCGGCTGGAACGACGGAGGCCTCCTGCGCGGAGAGGACGTTGCCCTCCTGGGCTTCGTCGTCCTCGCTGGACTGCTCCGCTGCGGTCGCCCAGTCGGCGTCGTCGGAATATCGTTCAGACACGTTGTTTCTTTCCATTCACTGCGGCGCGAACCGCGGGATTGGGGCTCTTACTGCGGAACCCCGAAGACCTGAGCCGTCAGCCACGAGAAGGCGGTGTCCAGGCCGTAGACGAAGGCCATGACGATCACCACGAAGACGAGGACCACACCGGTGAACTTGAACAGCTCCTTGCGCGTCGGTGTGACGACCTTGCGGAGCTCGCCGATGACCTGACGGAAGAACAGCGCGATACGGCCGAAGAAGCCGAGTTTCTTGACACTCGCTGCGCCGCCTGCCGCGACGACTTCGCCGCGCGGTTCGTCCTGATCCATCCTGAATGTACCTTTCGTGTGCCAGCGTGGCGCTGACGCGCAGGGCGGACAGGAATCGAACCTGCAACCTGCGGTTTTGGAGACCGCTGCTCTGCCAATTGAGCTACCGCCCTAGAGACCGTATGGCCCCTGGATCCGCATCGCTTCTGCACCCGTGGGCACGGCGAAACAATGCAGACAACTGCCTCACCAGTGTAGGGCATCCGGCGGGCCCCGGCGAACCGACCCCCGCCTGTTAGGCTCGTCAGTCGGTCGAGGGAGGGCGCTTTGCACGGGGACATCCAGCAGTTCCAGGTCGATCTGCGGGGTGTCGTGGATCTGCTGAGCAGGCACATCTACTCGAGCCCTCGAGTGTATCTGCGCGAGCTCCTCCAGAACGCCAGGGATGCCATCACGGCGCGCTCCGAGGTCGATGGCGCCGGCGGCACGATCCGCATCACGCCGCTCACCGAGGCATCCGGCGAGTTCGTTGTGCGCGACGACGGCGTCGGCCTGAACGCGACCGAGGTCGCGGAGCTCCTGGCGACCGTCGGGCGCAGCTCCAAGCGCGACATCTTCGATCTTCCGCGCAGCGACTATCTCGGCCAGTTCGGGATCGGCCTGCTCAGCTGCTTCATGGTCGCCGACACCATCGTGATCCGCTCGCGCAGCGCGCGCGGCGGCGCGAGTGTGGAATGGACCGGCAGTTCGGACGGCACCTTCCAGGTCGCCGAGCTCGACGAAGACCTTCCGATCGGCACGAGCGTGCACCTGATTCCGCGCTTCGATGCGGACGATCTGCTGCGCCCCGCCGCCGTGCGCGAACTGGCGACCGTGTTCGGCGAGTTCCTTCCGGTGCGCGTGGTGCTGGAGACCTCTGCCGGCGATGAGGAGATCACACGTCCGGCTCCGTTCCTGGATGCCAGGAGCGACCCGGATGCCGCGGTGCAGTACGGCAGGGATCTGCTCGGCGCGTCTCCGCTGGATGCGATCGAGCTGACGGAGCCCGCCACCGGAACCCGCGGCCTCGCCTACGTGCTGCCTTTCGCGCCTCCTCCCGGCTCCCGCCAGGCGACGCGCATGTACCTGGGCCGGATGCTGCTGTCCGAGCGCGCCGACGATGTCCTGCCCGAATGGGCGTTCTTCGTGAGAGCCGTCATCGACTCGACCGGTCTCGCGCCGACGGCGAGCCGCGAATCGCTCGTCGAGGACGCCGCGCTGGAGCGGGTCAGAGAGCAGCTCGGAGCCGGCATCCGGCGCTGGATCCTCGAGCTCGGCCTGCGCGAACCGCACCGCCTGGCCCAGTTCGTCGCGATCCACGAGGTCGGACTCAAATCCCTCGTCCGTCACGACGACGAGCTCGCGGCGTTCATCACCCGCTGGCTGACGGTCGAGACCACGCACGGGAGCATGCGCATCGGCGACCTCGTCGAGCGGTTCGGGCACCTGCGATACGCGGAGACCGTCGACGAGTTCCGTCAGGTCGCCGGCATCTCCCCGAGCGCAGAGGTGCTGGTCAACGGCGGGTATCTCTACGACGCCGACCTCGTCCGCCTGATCCCGGACCTGTACCCGCACGTGACGGTCGAGAAGGTCGACGTCACCGGCGAGCTCGACCGCCTGGATCCGCCGCCGCTGGACGATCGCGCAGCCGCCGTCGCGCTGGAGGATCGGGCCGGCGTCGTGCTCGCGGCATCCGACTGCTCCGTCGTCGTGCGATCGATCGACCAGTCCGCGCTGCCCGGCCTGTACGTCGCCGACCCCGAGGTGCTGCGTTCGGCGGATCGCAACCGGACGAAGGGCATCACCGGAGCACTGTGGGGCGGTGTGCTCGCCCGCATCGACGACACGCTCTCGGTCGGCAGGGAGGAGGATCTGCGCGCGCGCCTGTGCCTGAACTGGTCCAACCGCGTCGTCCGTTCGCTGACGGGGGTCCATGACGAGGCCGTCTTCTCCCGCACCGTCCAGCTGCTCTACATCCAGGCGCTGCTGGCCGGCCACCACCCCCTCTCCGATGCCGATCGCACGCTCATGACCACCGCACTCGCGGACCTCGTCTCGCTCTCCGCCGGCCTCGACGTCGACACGATCGACGACGCCCGCTGAACGCCGCACCGCAGAAGGATTCCCATGGCACGTCCCAAGAAGCAGTTCCAGCAGCTCCTCGAGGAGATCGATCGCACACCATGGGGCCCCGCTGAGCAGTCCCTGGTGGCGCAGGCGGTGGCACTGGCCCAGGAGATCGGCGACGATCGCCTCGAATACCAGATCCGGATGCGCCAGACCGCCTCGGCGAACATGGGCGGCGCGACCGACGTGATGCTGAACTCGTTCGCCTGGTGCCTGGCTCACCACGACGCCGACCCGAACCGCTTCCCGGCTGATATCGACAACGGCGGCGCCGATCTGATGTGGCAGTTCAAGTGGATGGCCTCGGCGCTGCGCTCGTCCCCCGCGTTCTCGCAGGACCAGATCACCGCCGTGCTCGACGACATGGAGGCGCATTACCGCCAGGCCGGACTCGGCATGAGCGGTGTGCTCACGGCGCGTTTCGAGGATGCCTGGGAGGCCGGGCGCATCGAGGATGCCGAGAAGCTGCGCGTGCAGTTGGAGGCCACTCCGCGCGACGAGCACAGCCACTGCGATGCCTGCAGTCGCAGCCAGATCGCCGGCTTCTTCGTGGACACGGATCGCGATGCGGAGGCCATCCGCCTCGTCGAGGAGATGATCGAGGGCGGCTTCTCCTGCGGCGAGGAGCCCGAGCACGCTCTCTCCCGCGTGCTGCTGCCGTACCTGCGCGCGGGGCGCCTCGATGAGGCCAAGACCGCGCATCTGCGCAGCTACCGTCTTGCCAAGGACAACGCCGACAACCTCACGATCGTCGCGAACAACATCGTCTTCTGCGCCGTGAGCGGCAACGAGGCCCGCGCCCTTTCGCTCGTGGAACGCCACCTGCCCTGGCTCGCGCACGACGGCCTGAACGTGGATGCCCACTTCACCGCTCTCGGCGCATTCGCGTTCGCGTTGGATCGCGTCACGGCCGCAGGGCACGGCGAGACGCCTGTGCGCGGCGCGGAGAGCGCCGCCCTGCTGCCGTTCTTCGGCCCGCACGAAGGTGTCTGGTCGGCTGCCGCGCTGTCCGCCGCCTGCTGGGCGGCCGCACAGCGCATCGGCGAGGACTTCGACGCGCGCGACGGCGGCGACGCTCACGCCGAGCGCCTGCGCCGGCTCCGCGGGCTCGCCGACACGAGCTTCGAGGTCCCGATCCGTTCGGATGCCTTCGTCGAGCCCGTCTCAGCCGCGTTCCCCGCTGACGCCGAGGCCTGGTTCGACCGCGTGGTCGAGCTGGCCGACTACGGCGCGGAGGCCGAGACGCTGGCGGCTCTGACGCATGCCTTCGGCGTGACGGATGCCGAGAAGCTGGCGCGTCTGCACTCCGTGCGCGTCGCGGTCCTCGTCGCCGGCGACCGGCTGGAGGAGGCGAGGTCCGCGCTGCCCGACCGCATCGCGGCGCTGCGCACCGCCGGCGACGGCATTCAGGCCGACCTCGAGGAGCGCCTCCAGCTGGCGACTTTCGGGGACGCCGCACCGGATGCCGTCGCCGCGCTCGAGCGCGAGCTGGCCGATGACTCGGCGTTGCCGCCCCGGTCGCGCGGCGACCTCGCGATCAGCCGCGCCTCGCTGCATCTGAAGGCCGAGGAGTACGACGCCGCGCTCGATCTCGCCGAACGCGCGCACCGCGGATTCGCCGAGGCGGACGATACGCGTCAGGTGCACTCCACGAGTCTGCTGGCCGTGTTCGCACTGCTGCAGAGCGAACGCCTCGAGCGCGCACTCGGGCATCTCGACCGCCTCTTGGCGGAGCAGAGCCTCGGCGAGGGGCATCGCGCTCGAGCCCTCGAGATCCGTGCGCGCATCCGCGGCGGCCAGGGCAACTTCGCCGCAGGTGCGACGGACGCGGATGAGACGTGCCGTCTGCTCGCCGGGCTGGGCGCAGACGGGGCCCTGGCCGCGACTCACCTGCTCGCCGGTGCACTCTGGGAGGACGCAGGTGACGCCGACAAGGCTGTGACCCGCTACCGGACCGCCGCTCACCTCGTCGGACGCGAGGGCGGCGACCTGTCCGGCATCGACTTCCGCCTCGCTCGAGCCATGCTCTCAGCGGGCGACGCCGCTGAAGCGGCCGAGCTGTTCGGAGACGTGCTGCGCCGCGAGGAGGAAGCCGAGGTCCCGGACGGATCGCGCGCCATGACGGTCATGATGCTCGCTCGCTCGCTGGCCGCGTCCGGAGAGTTCGGTCAGGCCGTCGGCGCGTTCGGCTACGGCGCCGAGTTGTTCGGCGCCGCTGAGGAGGGTCCTGATCAGGCCATGGCCCTCTGCGAGCAGGCGAAGATCCTCGCGCGCTTCGACGAGCACGAGGACGCGATCGCGCTGCTGGAGAGCGCCGCGGAGATCATCCGCCGGAGTCCGGACGCTGTCGGCGCGCTCAGCGATGTGCTGCACAACCTCGGGCAGGCATACGCGGGGCAGCAGGACGAGCGCGCGTTCGGCCTGTTCGACGAGGTCGCCGTGCTCGCGACGCAGCACGATGCCGGTTGGCTGCTCGCGGACGTCACCGACTCACGGGCTCGCGCCTTCGCGAGCATGGGCCGCGTCGATGAGGCGGTGGCTGCGGCCCTCACCGCCGCGGACGGATTCGTCGCGCTCGGCGATGCCGGAGCAGCAGGAGGCTCAGAGCTGTTCGCCGCGCGTGTGCTCGCAGGAAGCGAGCGAGGCGAGGATGCCGCTGCGATCTACCGCACCGTGATCGAGCACGCGGTCGAGATCCCGCCGCTGCGCCAGGTCGCCGCGCTCGAACTCGGCGACGTGCTCGAGGCGCTCGGACGCGTCGCCGAAGCAGCGGAGGCACGCGCGATCGCGGAGGCGTGACGCTCCCCCGCCTCCCGCATTGCCATCGATGCGCGCCGACCCCGGCGGAGACGGACGCTCAGAACAGCTGGCGCCAGTTCGCGCGGGCGAGGTCGAGCAGTTCGTCTCCACGCCCTGACATGACGGTGCGGATCGCGTAGAGCGCGAAGCCCTTGACCTGCGCCGCCTCGATCGCGGGCGGCATCGACAGCTCCTGACGCTCTGTGACGACGTCCAATAGCGCAGGTCCGTCGTGTGCGAGAACCTCGCGCACGGCATCCTCCAGCTCGTCGCTGCGTTCCACCCGGCGCGCGAAGATCCCCATCGCCTCAGCGATCGCGGCGAAACTCGGATTGACCAGCTCCGTGCCGTAGGTCACGAATCCCGCGGCCTTCATCTCAAGCTCGACGAAATTCAACGAGGAGTTGTTCACGACGATCGTCTTCACGGGCAGGTGGTTCTGTGTCAGCGTGATGAGCTCTCCGAGCATCATCGAGAGCCCGCCATCGCCGGCGAGGGCGATGACCGGGCGGTCGGGATGCGCGACCTGCGCGCCGATGCCGTGCAGCAGCGCGTTGGCCATCGATCCGTGCGTGAACGACCCGATGAGGCGCCTGTTCTCGGTCATGGTCAGGTACCGGGCGGCCCACACCGTCGGAGAACCGACATCCGCGGTGAAGATCGCATCGTCGCCCGCCTGCTCGTTCACCAACCGCGCGAGATACTGCGGATGGATCGGATTCGCCCCCTTGGACGGCACAGCGAGCTCGTCGAGCTTCGCTCGTGTCCTGCGGTAGTGCTCGACGGCGTCGTCGAGGTGGCCGCGGTCGGTGTTCTCCGCCAGGCGCGGAAGCAGCGCATCGACGGTCGCACGGACGTCGCCGACGAGACCGAGATCGAGCGGGTGCCGTTTGCCGAGCTGCGAGCCGCGGATGTCGACCTGGATCGTCGTGGCGTCGTCCGGATAGAACTGCGTGTACGGGAAGTCGCTGCCGAGCACGAGAAGGGTGTCCGCGGCCTCCATCGCCCGGTAGCCGGAGGCGAATCCGAGCAGACCGGTCATCCCGACATCGAACGGGTTGTCGTACTCGATGAACTCCTTGCCGCGCAGCGCGTGCACGATCGGAGCGCCCAGCCGGTCGGCGAGCGCGATCACCTCGTCATGGGCGCCCTCGACGCCCGCCCCGGCGAGGATCGTGACCCGCTTCGAGGCGTTCAGCAGGGTCGCAGCCCGCTCGAGTTCTGCGCCGCCGGGCACGATGACGGGCCGGGCGCGTTCGATGACCGTCGCCCGGTCGTCCTCGATCTGCGCCAGCGCCACATCACCGGGGATGACGAGCACTGCGACACCTCGTCGCTCGATGGCCGCGCGCATCGCGACCTCCAGCAACCGAGGCATCTGGCGCGGGTCCGCGACGTACTCGACGTAGACGCTGCACTCGCGGAACAGCTCCTGGGGGTGCGTCTCCTGGAAGTAACCGGTGCCGATCTCCGTTGTCGGGATGTGCGCGGCTATCGCCAGCACGGGCACGCGCGAGCGATTGGCGTCGTAGAGGCCGTTGATGAGGTGCAGGTTCCCCGGACCGCAGGACCCTGCGACCACGGCGAGCTCCCCCGTGGTCGCGGCATCCGCTGCCGCCGCGAAGGCGGCTGTCTCCTCGTGGCGCACGTGCACCCAGCGGATCGAGCCGTCCTTGCGCAGGGCATCAGTGAAGCCGTTCAGGGAGTCCCCGGGGATGCCGTACACACGGTCGATCCCGTTGGCGTGCAGAGACTTGACGATGTTCGCAGCGACAGTGGCCATGAGTCCGACCCTACGCCGCTCAGGACGGCGCAGGGTCGTGCGCTCAGGCGACGCGGATGAGCTTCTTGTTCACGAACTCGTCGGCCGCGAGCAGGCCCAGCTCGCGCGACGTGCCGCTGCGCTTCACGCCGCCGAACGGCAGCTCGGGGCTGTCCGCCAGCACGAGGTTGACATAGACCATGCCCGCCTCGATCCCGTTCGCGACGCGTTCGGCCTGCTCGGGATCCGTCGTGAACACGTAGGAGCCGAGGCCGAACGCGGTGTCGTTCGCGAGCGCGACCGCTGCATCCTCGTCGGCGACGCGGTAGACGACGCCGGCCGGTCCGAACAGCTCCTCGCGGTAGACGTCCATGTCGTCCGTCACGTCGGCGAGCAGGGTCGGTGCGAAGAACGCTCCCTCGCGCGTACCGCCCGTCAGCACGGTCGCGCCCTGCGCCACCGCGGTGTCGATCTGCTCCTGCAGTCGCTCGGCTGCCGCGACGGAGGACAACGGGCCGAGGACGGTCTCCTCCAGGGTGGGATCCTCGGCCTTCACGGCTGCCAGCGCCGCCGTGAACTTCGCGGCGAACTCGTCGTAGTGCTCGTCGACGACGATGAAGCGCTTCGCGCCGTTGCAGGCCTGACCGTTGTTGTCGATGCGCGCATCGACCGCCGCCTGCACCACGGCATCCATGTCGTCCGTCGAGAGCACGATGAACGGGTCCGATCCGCCCAGCTCCAGCGCCACCTTCTTCAGATTGCGTCCGGCGACCTCCGCCACCGCGGCGCCGGCCCGTTCGGAGCCGGTGACCGAGACGCCCTGCACCCGGCGATCCGCGACGATCGTCGCGGCCTGGTCGTTCGAGGCGTACACGTTCACGTAGCCGCCGTCCGGCAGGCCGGCATCCCCGTAGATCTTCTCGAGGAACGCCGCCGACTCCGGGCACTGCGGCGCGTGCTTGAGGATGATCGTGTTGCCGACCGCGAGGTTGGGAGCGGCGAAGCGCGCCACCTGATACGCCGGGAAATTCCACGGCATGATGCCGAAGAGCGCACCCAGCGGCGCACGGCGGATGACCGCGGTGCCATCGCCCAGGATGTCCAGCGGCTGATCGGCGGTGATGCGCTCGATGTTGTCGGCATAGAACTCGACGATGTCGGCGGCGAAGTCCACCTCGCCGACGGCGGCGGCCACGGGCTTGCCCATCTCGCGGACGATGATCGCCGCGAGCTCGTCTCGACGCTCGCGGTGCAGTTCGGCGATGCGGCGGATGACGACGGCTCGTTCGGCCGGCGCTGTCGCGCCCCAGGTCTTCGCTGCGGCGGCGGCGCGCGCCACGGCATCCTCGACCTGCGCGTCCGTCGCGGTGTCGTACTCGGCGACGGTCTGCCCCGTGGCGGGGTTGATGACGGCGTACTCGGTCATGATGCGTCCTTTCGGGAAGTCGTCAGTTCGGGATCAGGGTGTACTTCGTGGACAGGTACTCGTGGATGCCCTCGAGACCGCCCTCGCGGCCGACACCCGACTGCTTGACGCCACCGAACGGAGCGGCGGCGTTCGAGACGACGCCGACGTTCAGGCCCATCATGCCCGTGTCGAGCGCGTCGATCATCCGGTGCCCCCTGGCGAGGTCCTCGGTGAACACGTACGAGACGAGGCCGTACTCGGTGTCGTTGGCGAGACGGACGGCCTCCTCCTCCGAGTCGAACGTCGCGATCGCCAGCACGGGGCCGAAGATCTCCTCCCGGAGGATGTCGCTGCCCGCGGCCACGTCGGTGATCACGGTCGGCTCGTAGAAGGTGCCTGCGCCCTCGACCGCGTTGCCCCCGGCGAGGACGCGCGCTCCGCGGGAGACCGCGTCGCCGACGAGTTCGGATGCCTTGGCGACGGCGTTCTCATCGATGAGCGGGCCGATCGCGACGCCCTCCTCGGTGCCGCGGCCGATCTTCATGGCCTTGACGCGCTCGGCCACGCGGTCGGCGAACTCCTCGGCGATGGCCGAGTGCACGATGAAGCGGTTCGCGGCCGTGCAGGCCTGACCGATGTTGCGGAATTTCGCGGCCATCGCCCCGTCGACCGCCTTGTCGAGGTCGGCATCGTCGAAGACGACGAACGGCGCGTTGCCGCCGAGTTCCATCGAGACCCTGAGCACGCCATCGGCGGCCTGCGCGATGAGCTTGCGGCCGACCTCGGTCGACCCGGTGAACGACAGCTTGCGCAGCCGCGGGTCGGCGATGATCGGTGCGGACACCTTCGACGACGAGGTCGTCTGCACCACGTTCACGACGCCGGCGGGCAGCCCGGCTTCCTCCAGCAGCTTCGTGAAGAACATCGTGGTGAGCGGGGTCAGCGCCGGCGGCTTGATGACGACCGTGCAACCCGCGGCGAGCGCCGGCGCGATCTTGCGCGTGGCCATCGCGAACGGGAAGTTCCACGGGGTGACGAAGAACGACGGACCCACCGGACGCTGCGAGACGACCATACGGCCGGTGCCCTCCGGATTGATGCCGTAACGGCCGGAGATGCGCACGGCCTCCTCGCTGAACCACCGCAGGAACTCGCCGCCGTAGACGACCTCTCCTCTGGCCTCGGCGAGCGGCTTGCCCATCTCGAGCGTCATCAGCAGCGCCAGGTCCTCCTTGTGCACCTGCACCAGGTCGAAGGCGCGGCGCAGGATGTCGCTGCGGGTGCGAGGGGCCGTCGAGGCCCAGGCCTCCTGCGCGGCGACCGCGGCATCCAGAGCGCGGATGCCGTCCTCCGGCGTCGCGTCGGCGATCGAGCGGATCACGGCGTTGGTCGCCGGATCGTGCACGTCGAACGTGCGCCCGCCGGTGGCATCCTGCCATTTTCCGTCGATGTACAGGCCGGTGGGGACGCTGTCCAGCAGCGCCTGCTCGTTCGGGGCGAGGGAAGCGGTCATCATCATCTCTCTTTCATCAGTCATGGGTCGGGTCAGCGGCGACGCAGGCTCGGGGGAGCATCCATCGTGAGCGTCTGCCCGCGGAAGAAGGCCGGACGACGGATCGCGTTCCAGATCATGATCACGATGCCGACGCCGATGATGCTCACGCCCAGCACGAACACGAGGCCGATTCCGCCGAGGCTGGATCCGCTGCCGTAGTCGGGGTCGATCGAGTCGACCAGCGTCGTCACGAACAGCACCGCGAGGATCAAACCGCCCACGAGCGGGAACAACAGCGTGAAGAAGAAGGTGCGTGCGGAGTCGAACCACTGCTTGCGGAAGTACCACACGCACGCGAACGCAGTGAGGCCGTAGTAGAAGCAGATCATCATGCCCAGCGAGAGGATCGTGTCGGTGAGGACGTTCTCGCTCACAAGGCGCATCACGGCGTAGAAGACGCTGGCCACCACGGCCGAGACGATCGTGGCGTAGCCGGGGGTGAAGAACCGCGGGCTGACCCGGGCGAACTTCTTCGGAAGGGCGCCGTAGTGCCCCATCGCCAGCAGCGTCCTCGCGGGGCCGACGGCCGTGGACTGCAGGGACGCGGCCGAGCTCGACAGCACGGCGAGCGAGACGAGGAACGCGAGCGGGCCGAGCACGGGGTCGGAGAGCGCGAAGAACACGTTCGCCGAGATCCCCTCATTCGCCAGCCCCAACTCCCCCGTGCCGACACCCGCGAACATCATGAGACCGATCGAGATCAGCAGGTACAGGCTCACGACCACCAGGACCGTGACCACGGCTGCGCGGCCAGGCGTCTTCTCGGGGTTCTTGGTCTCCTCGTTCATGGTGAGCACGACGTCCCAGCCCCAGAAGATGAAGATCGACAGCGAGAGCCCGGCTGCGAACGCGCTGAAGGTCGGCACCTCGAGCGGATTGAACCACGACCACGAGAAGGCGGTGGGATCCGGCGCATCGCCCTGTACGGCCTTGACGATCGCGACCACCGCGAACACCACGAGGACGGCGACCTGGAAGCCGACCAGGACGTACTGGAACTTCTGCGTGGTCTGCATGTCGCGGTACGACACGAGGGTCGCCCCCAGCATGAACAGCAGGCAGACGACCACATTGATGATCGGGTCGAAAGCGAGATCCGCGATACCCGGGTTGCCCGTGAGCTGCGAGATCAGCAGGAACAGGAACTCCACCGCGATGCCGGCGAGGTTCGACAGCACGATGACCGTCGCGGCGATCAGGCCCCAACCGGTCATCCAGCCGATCCACGGCCCGAACGCGCGAACGCCCCACGTGAACGACGTGCCCGAATCCGGCATCACCCGGTTGAGCTCGCGATAGCCGAACGCGGTCAGCAGCATCGGGATGAAACCGACCAGGATGATCGCGGGCACCTGGGTGCCGACCTCGGCGACGGTGGGCCCGAGCGAGGCGGTGAGCGTATAGGCCGGGGCGATCGTGGAGACGCCGATGACGACCGCGCCGATCACGCCGACCGCGCCCGCCCGCAGACCCTTCTGCGAGATCCCGGTCGTCACGGTGGATTCGGGCCCCATCGCCCGATCGGTGCTGGTCATCAGCGATCTCCTGCTTCGGCGCGGGTGCGCGGTACGACGATCATGGGAACGGGCAGTTCGTGCAGCATCTTCGCCGCGGTCGACCCGAGGAACAGCCGCCGCGGTTGCGCGAGGCGGGACGAGCCGACGAGGATGACCTCGCCGGGCAGCCAGGAGAGGTGTGCCACGGCATCCTCGACGCTGTCGCCGGCGGCCTGCTCGATCGTGGTCGAGAGGTCGGCGGGGACGGCGGCAGCCGCCTTCTCGAGCACGGATTCCGCATGTCCGTCCTGGACGATGCGGATCGCAGCGGTGTCGAGCCCCGGGGGCACATCGAACGACATCAGCGACACCAGTCGCAGCGGGACTCCCGCATCGGTCGCGACGGATGCCGCCTCGCCCAGAAGAGCATCCGCGCCAGGACGGATGCCGATGGCCGCGGTCACCCGAGGAACGACGTGATCATCCTGCTGGGCGAAGCCCGCTGGTGCCAGCGCGACCGGGATCGTCGACGAGTGCAGCAGCTCTGAGGCGACGCTGCCCAGGCGATGCCGCCCGAACAGCGCACCACCGGCGGCGCCGACCACGATCACGCGGGCGTCGAACTCCTCGCCGGCGGCCACGAGCCCCGAGGCGAACGACTCGGCGAAGCGCACATGGCCGGTGCGGGTGAGGTCGGACGGCAGCGTCGACGCGGCATCCGAGAGCCACTGCCTCGCCTGCGCCCTGATGTGATCGGCGTAGGCGCGCTCCGGAGCGACGGCGGCGTTGCGAGTGCCCTCGTTGGGCAGCACCATCACCAGGTGCACGCGTGCACCGAGGCTCTGCGCCAGACGGGCACCGAGGGCCGCGGCATCCGCACCGGAGTCCGTCGCGGTGTAGCCGACGACGATCGAGCCGGCCATCAGCCGACCTCGCTCGCGGTGATGCGGCTGGCGTCGACGATGTTCGAGGCGACCAGGTGGCCCATGCGGATGGCGCCGTCGACGTGCTGGTATCCGGCTCCGGCCATGTCGCTGCTGGCGAAGTGGATGGGCCCGACAGCCGTCCGCAGGTCGGCGCCGTAGCGGTGCAGTCCGCCGAGGTCGAAGCTGGCGGCGTAGGCGCCGCGGGTCCACTCCTCGCTGCCCCAGTCGCTCTCGTAGTAGACGATCGGATTCTTCGCGGCCGGCCCGTAGTAGTGCGACAGCGATTCGAGGATGCGCTCCCTGCGCTCCTCCGCCGACAGCTCGAACACGCCGTCCGCGTTGCGGTCGGAGACGAACCCGACCAGCGTGCCCCGCTCGTCGTCGTGATTCGTGTTGTCGTACGCCTCGTGCGACAGCTCGTACGGGCTGAAGGCCGTGCCGCTCAGCCCGTCCTCCCGCCAGAACGGGCGATCGTAGACGGCGTGCACCTTGATGACGAAGCCCATCGAGATGTGCTGATGCATCTGGTGCTGGCGGCGCGGCAGCGGTGGGACGAACGAGATGCGACTGTACAGGACGGGTGCGTGCGCGAGGATCGCGAACCGCGCCCGCACGGTGTGCTCGTCGGTCGTCGCGACGACCCCGGAGGCGCCCCATTCGAGGCCGCGCACCGGCTGGTTCAGCAGCACGTCGTCGCCGAGGCGCTCGGCGAGCAGCTGCGGCACCTGCTGCAGTCCGCCGACGACCCGCTTGTCGAGGATGAAGTCCGCATCGACGAGATGCGAGTACGAACCGGCGGATGCCGCCATGAGCAGCGACTGCAGCAGAGAGAAGGCATGCGTCGGCTTGGTGAGCATGGCCGAGCCCGTCGCGAAGGCGAGGTTGCGCACCGCCTCGTCGTCATCGGTCTGCGCGCGCAGCCACGCGTCCCAGGAGATCTCATCCCACTCCTGCGCGTTCGGATGCTCCCACGGGCGGTCGGGGTCGATCTCGGCGACCATCGCGTCCAGACGCTCGGTGATGTCGGCGATGACGCGCTCGGTCTCGGCGGACACCGGGAACATCTCGCCGGTGAATCGATGGGCGACGCCGTCCGGGCCGACGTAGACGCTGTCGCCGTCGCGGTACCGGCTGAACGTCTCGAGCCCCAGCTCGGCGATCGTCTCGATCAGCGCGTCCTGGTCGGGCGAGACCCACTGGCCGCCGATCTCCAGCATGGCGCCGTCGATCACATCGGTCCACAGGCGCCCGCCGACGCGGTCGCGCGCCTCGAGGACGGCGACGGACAGCCCTGCCTTGCGCAGGTCGTTGGCCGCCGTGAGTCCGGCGGCTCCGGCGCCGATGACGACGACGTCGCGTGAGATCTCAGCCATGGGTGCAGCTCCTTCGTTGCTGGTGCTCGGGTGCTTCGTGAGGGATGCGGCGCAAGTGCCGGCCGCAGCTCGAAATCCCCCGATCCGAGCCGCGACCGGACGTTCTAGGCTGCCGCGAGCGCCTCGGCGATGATGTCGAGGCCCTCGTTCAGCAGGTCGTCGCCGATCGCGAGCGGCGGGAGGAAGCGGATCACGTTGCCGTACGTGCCGCAGGTGAGGACGATGACGCCCTTCGCGATCGCCGCCTTCGCGACGGCGGCGGTGAGCGCGGCATCGGGAGCCTTCGTCGCCGGGTCGACGAATTCGGCGGCGATCATCGCGCCGTGTCCGCGGATGTCGCCGACGCGCGGATCGCTCTGCTGGATCTCGGCGAGACGGGACTTCAGGACGTCGCCGATCTGCCTGGCGCGTTCGATCACACCGTCGTTCTCGAAGATGTCGATGGCGGCGAGCGCTGCGGCGCACGCGATCGGGTTTCCCCCGTAGGTGCCGCCGAGGCCGCCGGCGTGCGAGGCATCCATGATGTCCGCCCTGCCGGTGACCGCCGCAAGCGGAAGACCACCGGCGATGCCCTTGGCAGTGGTGATCAGGTCGGGCTCTATGCCGAACAGCTCGCTGGCGAACATCGCGCCGGTGCGCGCGAAACCGGTCTGGACCTCATCGGCGATGAACACGACCCCGTTGGCACGGCACCAGTCGACGATCGCCGGGAGGAAGCCGTCGGCCGGCACGATGAAGCCGCCCTCGCCCTGGATCGGCTCGATGATGACCGCAGCGAGGTTGTCGGCACCGATCTGCTTCTCCAGCTGGCTGATCGCGCGGGCCGCGGCATCCGCTCCGCTGAGTCCGTCGCGGAACGGGTACGAGGCGCTCGCGCGGTACACCTCGGGGGCGAACGGACCGAATCCGCTCTTGTACGGCATCGCCTTGGCGGTCAGCGCCATGGTGAGGTTGGTACGGCCGTGGTAACCGTGGTCGAAGGCCACGACGGCATGCCGGCCGGTGTGCTTGCGTGCGATCTTGATCGCGTTCTCGACGGCCTCGGCGCCGGAGTTGAACAGCGCGCTCTTCTTGGCGAAGTCGCCGGGGGTGAGGCGGTTGAGCGCCTCGGCGACGGCGACGTACGACTCGTACGGCGAGATCATGAAGCACGTGTGCGTGAACTGCGCCGCCTGCGCGGCGACCGCCGCGGCGATCTTCGGATGCGCGTTGCCCACCGTGGTGACGGCGATGCCGCTGCCGAGGTCGATCAGCGAGTTGCCGTCGGCGTCGACGACGACGCCTCCGCCGGCTGCGACGGCCGCGACAGGGATGGTGTGACCGACGCCGGCCGGCACGGCATCCGCCTTGCGCGCCAGCAGCTCGGTCGAGCGGGGGCCGGGGAGCTCGGTGACGAGTCGGCGCTCCTGCGGGAGGTCAGGGCCGCCGAGAGGAGGGGCAACGGGTGCGGTGTCGAGAAGTGCCATGCCGCGAGCGTAGGCTTCCCGGCGCAGCGGGCGCACTCGCCCGTCTGTACAATCTGTCTGAGGCTTTCGCCAGCACGTATAGGAGAAGGACGTGGACCAGCCGACACTGCGGGCGCTCCTGCGCCGCGCCGACCTCGGGCTGCGTCTCGTCTCCGATGAGCAGATGCTGCCCGACGGCGCTCTGGATCTGCCACTGCGCTGGGTGCACTCGTCAGACCTCGTCGATCCGACGCCGTTCCTCGCCGATGAGCTGGCGCTGCTCACCACCGGCGCGCAGTTCGACGATGACGACGGCATCCGCGCGTACGTCAGACGCCTGCACGAACGCGGGGTCGTGGGTCTCGGCTTCGGAACCGAGGTGCATCGCTCCGGCATCCCCGACGAATTGATCGCCGCCTGCCTGGACCTGCGGATGCCGTTGTTCGAGGTGCCGTACGACACACCGTTCATCGCGGTGGCCCGCGCGCACTCCGAGGCGATCGCCGCACAGGCCTACGCCCGCCGGACCTGGGCGCTGGACACGCAGCGCGCCCTCGCCGTGGCCGCGCTGCGTCCGCGCGGGCTGTTCGCGACGCTGTCCGAGCTCGCGAAACGCCTCGAGCGCTGGGTGGGCATGTTCGATGCCGCCGGCGTCCTCGTGCACGAGCATCCGCAGGGGCGGCTGTCGTCGGAGGATGCGGCATCGCTCGCGGAACGGGCGACCGACCTGATCGCGCGCGGGGGCCAGGCGGGGCAGTCCCTCACGCGGGGCGCGCAGTCGTACACGCTCTTCACCCTCGGGCGCAGCGGGCACCTGCGCGGAGTGATCGCCATCGCGACGGCGTCGCTGGATGCCGAAGCTCGCGCCGTCGTCACCTCGGTGATCGCGATGGCCGGCCTGGCACTCGAGCAGAACGAGCAGTTCGCGCGCAGTCGACGTCGCCTGCGGTCGCAGGTGCTCGCGTCGCTCCTGCTCGATGATCCGACCCTGGCGCGAAGAGTGCTCGGCTCGCTTCCGCACACCCCGATGGTGGTCGCCGTCGCCGACGCGGATGCCCCGGTCGAGGCGCTCGAGGAATGGTGGGAGCGGCAGCGCACCGACGCCGGAACCGCCGTGTTCGGCGCCGCGTCGGAGGACGGCATCGTGATGTGCGTGTCCGCTGCGGATACCGCGCTCTTCGACGAGATCGCCGAACGCTTCGGCATCCGGATCGGAGTGTCAGGTGCCGAGGGGTACTCGGCGTTCTCGCGTGCGCACGCCCAGGCCACCGCGGCGCTGCGTCACGGCGGCTCCGGCGCCGTGCGGTACGAGGACACCATCGCGTCGAGCATCCTGTCGGCGTTCGCGACCGACGAGGCGCGGCTGGTCGCCGAGTCGCGGCTGGCCCCGCTGCGCGCGCACGACGGTCTGGAGGAGGCCCTGCGGGTCTGGCTCCAGCACGACGCGCGGTTCGAGCAGGCCGCCGTGGCCCTCGGGATCCACCGGCACACCCTGCGCGCACGGATCGCACAGGCGTCCGCGCTGCTCGGCACGGACCTGTCGTCGTTTCCGGCGCGCGCCGAGCTCTGGGCCGCGCTGCAGACCGCGCGCTGAGGAGCGCAGGTTCGCGACGTCTGGTTCTGCGGGGCAGAGCTAGGCGCTGACCTGCATGTCGCGCCGCGTGATCGCGCCGGGCAGCGTGCCGCCCGCGAGCAGCGCCTCCACATCGTCGAGCGCGGAGTCGGCGAGCCGACGCACATCCGTGCCCATGGACCCGGCGACGTGCGGGGTAAGGGCGACGTTGGGCAGGTGCCGCAACGGTGCGTCCATCGGCAGCGGGTCGGGATCGGTGACGTCCAGGACGGCGTCGATCCGCCCCGCGGCGCACGCCTCGAACAGCGCGTCGTGGTCGATCAGCGATCCTCGGGCCGTGTTGATCACCGTCGCTCCATCGCGCAGGGCTGCGAGTTCGGCACGACCGATCATGTGACGAGTCTCGGGGAGCGCGGGGGCATGCAGCGAAAGCACATCCGATCGGCGCAGCAGCTCGGGCAGCGAGACGAGTTCACCGCCGGCCGCGGCGACCGCGCGCGGATCGACGACCGGATCCGCGACGAGCACGGTGACCTCCTGCAGCCCTCGCAGCATCGGGACCACCCGACGCCCGATCCGCGAGAAGCCGACGATGCCGACCGTCCGGCCGAGGCTGCCGTACGCCGGGGAGGTGACGAGGTCGCCCCACCCGAGCGATTCGCGCTCCTGATTGCGGACGTGTGCGAACGCGCGTTTGAACGCGAGCACGATCGACGCGAACGCGAACTCCGCTACCGGCACGGCGTTGGCATCGGCGGCGGAGGTGACGATGATCCCCCGCTCCCAGAGCTCCTCGGACACGAGATCCTGCACGCTCCCCGCAGCATGGACGACGGCGCGCAGCTCGGGCATCCGGTCCAGAAGCGCAGCGTCCAACCGTGGCGCGCCCCACGACGTCAGCAGGACCTCGGTGTCGAGGACCGACCCGTCACCGAGCACGAGCGACGGCGCAGTCGAAAGCGACCTCAGCCGCCGCATCCGCGGTTCGTCGAAGAGCAGGTCGAACACGTCCGGACTCATCGCGGTGCGCACGACACCGCTCACGCGCGCACCTCTGCGATCTCGAGCACGGGACGCAGCGTGTACCGGTTGTTCGCCCACGCGACGTAGAGCGCCGGCGCGGCTGTGAGACCGATGGCGATGGCCGGCATGGTCGTGAACAGCGCCACCTGCACGGCGAGCACGGCGAACGACAGGGCCGTCAGATACCAGCGCCGGATGCTGAGGTACAGCGCCGCTTTGACGGCGTCGCGCAGCCGTGCCGATGGCACCTCGGCGAGCGCTCCGAGCCCCACGAGGGCAGTGGCGAGTGCGACGAGGGTGAGGATCGCGAGGACCGGAACGACCGCGACGGATGCCGGGGTGTCGGCGACCGCTCGGACATCGACGAGGAGCACCACGATGAGGGCGGTGCCGGCGAGGCCGAGCAGCATCGCCGTGCGCCACGTGGCCTTCCAGCCCTGCCAGAACGCCCGGACGACCTGCGTCTCGCCCTCGGCGTTGGCGCGGAACGCCGAGAACGCGGCGGTCAGCGCCGGCGCAGCCAGCGGAGCGGCCAGGGCGAGCAGCGGCCAGGAGTGCATCGGATCGGTCGTGAGGAGCAGGACGACGAAAGGCGCCGCCGCGAGCAGGACGAGGAAGTTCACCATGAGCCCGAGGTAGACGACCCCGAGGATCGACGCCCAGGTGCTGTGCGAGACACGTCTCATGATCAGCCCTTCATCCCGCTCGTGGCGATGCCCTCGACGAAGTACTTCTGGCCGAGCAGGAAGATGATCGCGATCGGGACCACGGAGATCGTCAGGCCGGCGAACAGCAGCGCGTAGTTCGTGTCGAACAGGTTGCTCACGAAGCTCTTGAGCCCGAGCTGGATGGTCCACAGGTCGGGGTTTCGCAGATAGATGAGCGGCCCGAGGTAGTCGTTCCAGGTGTTCACGAACGTCAACAGCGAAAGGCTGGCGATGGCGGGGATCGACAGCGGAAGCATGATGCGACGCCAGATGCCGTACTCGCTGAGCCCGTCGAGGCGCGCGGCCTCGCTGAGCTCCTCAGGGATCGTCTCGTAGTACTGCTTCATCAGGAACACCCCGAAGGCCCCGAACGCCTGCAGGAGGATGATCGCCCACAGCGTGTTGGACACCTTGAGGTTCGACAGCAGGATGAACTGCGGGATCATGTACGACTGCCACGGCACGGCGATCGTTCCGACGTAGATGAGGAAGAGGATGTCTCGGCCCGCGAAGCGCATGCGCGCGAATCCGTAGGCCGCGAACGAACCGGTCAGCACCTGCAGGAAGGTGACGGAGACCGCGAGGACCAGCGTGTTGCGGATCCAGGTGAGCATGTCGGCCTTGGTCCAGATGTCGATGTAGTTCTGCCACACGAAGGTCTCGGGGATCCACACGACGGGGACCGAGAAGACCTCGTTCGCCGTCTTCAGAGAGCTCATCAGCATCCAGAAGAACGGCAGGAGCAGGCCGATCGCGAAGGCTGCGAGCGCGAGGTAGCCGAGGATGCGGCCGAGGCGGCGCCGGGTGGAGGTCTGCCCGACGCGGCGCGGCGATGCGGGTGCCGGGTCGCTCAGCTTGCGCAGCGGGCGGCGCCCGGTGACCAGGAGTTCGGTCTGAGTCATCATGCGCTCCGCTTCTTGTTCCACAGGAACTGACCGATCGTGACGAGGATGCAGAGGAAGAACAGCGCGACGGCCGCTGCCGATGCGTACCCGAACTGCGACTCCTCGAAGCCCTTCTTGTAGATGAACTGCGACAGCACCAGCGTCGCCTGACCGGGCCCGCCGTCGGTCATCACGAGGATGAGGTCGAAGATCTTGAAGGAGTTGATGGTGAGCATCACGGTGACGAAGAACATCGTCGGGCGCAGGCACGGCAGCGTGACGTTCACGAACCGCTGCCACACGCTCGCGCCGTCGACGCGCGCGGCCTCGTGCAGTTCTCGCGGCACGGTCTGCAGCCCCGCGAGGAAGAGGATCATGTAATAGCCCATGTCGCGCCAGGTCGACACGATCACGACCGCGGGCATCGCCCACTCCGGTGACGTCAGCCAGCCCGGCGGGTTCTGGATGCCGATGGCCCGGAGGATCTCGTTGATCGGCCCGTAGTCCGGGCTGAAGAGCAGGTTCCACACGACCGCGATCGCGACGATCGAGGTGATGTAGGGGAAGAACGCCGCGGTGCGGAAGAACGCGACACCGCGCAGCTTGTTGTTCAGCAGCAGGGCCAGTCCCAGGGACACGACGATGGTCAGCGGGATGTGCAGCACCGAGTAGTAGATGGTGTTCCAGAAGGCGATGTGGAAGCTGCCGTCTCCCATCAGCCTCTGGAAGTTCGCGAATCCCACCCAGTCGGCCTTGCCGAAGACGTTCCAGTTCGTGAACGCCATGTAGAAGAGGATCAGCACGGGAAGCAGGGTCAGGAACCCGAACCCGGCGAAGTTCGGCAGGATGAAGCTCCAGCCGATCAGCGCGTTGCGGCGGCGCAGCGCCGAGCGACGGCGTTTCAGCGGCGGCGCTGGGGCCTGCGCCTCGGGGGCATCTGTCGTGGTCATGTCATCTCCTGGGTGGAAGAGGGAGGTGCCGGGGACGGCCCGCACGGCGGACCGTCCCCGTTCGATCAGTCGAGTCCGACTTCGCTCTTCACGCGCTCCTCGGCGGTCGTGATGGCGGCGTCGATCTGCTCCGCTCCGGACATCACGGCCGTGTGCAGGTCAGCGAGGATGCCCTGGATCGCCGCGGTCTTGTTCGAGGTGGGGTTCTCGGGCAGCGTCTCGTGCGTCGCCCACGCGAAGGTGGACAGCTCGTCGGTCGGTGCGCCTTCCACGCCGAAGTAGGTCTCGGCGATCGCATCGTTCGTCAGCGCCGGGGTGATGCCGATGCCGGCGAGCAGCTGCGCCGCCTCCTCGGATGCGGCGAACTCGAGGAACGCCTTGGCCGCGTCGGTCTTGGCCGCATCGATGTTCGCGTTGATGCCGAAGCCCGTCGGATCGCCGAACGTCACCGGGGTGTTGTCGGTTCCTGCGGTGGAGTCGTCGAGCTGCGGAACCGGAGCGATACCCCACTCGAAGTCGTTCGCCTCGCCGGAGGCCTGCTGCGCGATCAGCGTCGCGGTGTACCAGGTGCCCATGAGCATCATGGCCGCCTTCTGCGTGCCGAACTCGCCCTGGTAGGTCAGCTGGTTGGCCTTGGCGGTGTTGAAATCGACCTGCGCCCCGGCATCCTGCAGTGCCAGCGTGTCGGCGTAGTAGTCCTCGAGGTTGCTGAAGTCTCCCTCGAGGATGTCGGTGCCGGTCTGCGCGTTGGCGAAACCCTGCACGGTGGACTGCCAGTTGTGCAGGTAGGCGCCCTTGGTCGCATCCGTCGCGAGTGCTTCGGCTGCGGTCGCGTAGTCGTCCCACGTCCACGAGCCATCAGGGTGCTCGACACCGGCGGCGTCGAACAGCGCCTTGTTGTAGAACAGCACCCACGAGTCCTGGCGGTACGGCACGGCGTACGCCGTCCCATCGACCTCGTAGGAGCTCGCTCCCCCGATGCCGTCCGGCAGCGCCACGTCGGAGACGTCGAGCAGTTGACCGCCCTCCTGGAAGGTGGTGACGTACTTGACCTCCTTCTGGGTGATGATGTCGGGGCCGGATCCCGCGGCGAGGTCGGCGGTCACGAGCGTGTTGTACTCGGTCGGGTCGTACTCCTTGAGCTCGACCTTGACGTTGTCGTGCGTCTTCTCGAACTCGTCGGCGAGCAGCTGGAACTCGGGCGTGGTCTCGATGCTCCACGCCGAGACGCTCAGCGTGACCGGTGCGTCCGGGTCGGCGGTGCTCTCTCCGGAGTCTCCGCTGCAGCCTGCGAGGGTCAGAGCCGCGACAGCTGCGATGCTGCCGGCGGCGAGGATCTTGCGGTTCATGGGGTGCTGCTCCTTTGCGATTGCGATGGCCCAGGGATGGGTCGGGTTCCGGACGGTCAGGCCGTCCGGTGGTCTGTCGGTCGTGTCGTCGTGCGGATGCCGTCGGCCCACGTGACCGTGACGGCGTCGCCCTCCAGGGCGACGGCGGGCGCTTCGAGGGCCGCGTTCTCGGCGCCGAGGTGGACGGCGGTGGCGATCCAGGTGTCGGTGACGGGCTCGTAGGCGACGACGGGGACACCGGCGACGGGTCCCAGCGGGCTGGCCTCGAAGCGTTCCTCGACGCTCGGCGTTCCGCCCGGCGTGAGGGCGATGATCGTGCTGACACGGCCCCGTGCCCCGGCCCGGGCTGTCCGCCCGGCGGCATCCATCGCCACGGCATCCGCGGCGATCGCCCAGCCGCCGATGCGCAGGGCGACCGGCGCCGCGCTCGGCTCGAGCGCGTCGATGCGCACCAGACGCACTTCCCATGCGCCGCGGACGATCGAGACGGTCGTGACCTCACCGGCGATCGCGACGTCGCCGGTGATGCCGGATCCATGACGCACCTGTTCGGGCGCCGGGGCGATCCAGTGCGCTCGCGCCGTGGACCCCGCGACCCCGGCATCGCCTTCGCGGCGGATGTCGAGCAGGCTCATGCCCGCACGGTGCGTGGCGCGGCCATCGGCGTGGATGAGGGCGACCGACTGCTCCAGCGGCTCCTGCCACGCGTCGCCGTTCAGCAGCGGGCTCGCGGCCGTGGAGTAGCCGATCCGTGCGTACAGCGGAGAGTCGCCGACGAGGTCGCCCGCGCGAGCGTGATCGGTGCCGTGGTTGATGACGCGCACGATTCCGTCGTCCTGCGTGGCGGAGATGATCCAGCCGGCCGGCTCGACGACGCGCAGTTCATCGGCTTTCTCCCCGGGCAGCGGCTCGGACTCGGCCGCCCACACCGGGTGATCGGCCGGGAGCGCGATCCCCAGCATCCCCTTGACGGCCCAATAGGGCGACCCGGTGCCGGAGTAGTTCTGCGCGAGCCGGCGCCACTCGCCGTGCCAGCCGAGATCGAGCAGTTCGTCCGCGCTGGGGACGCCGTGGTCGGCGAAGTGCGAGACGATGCCGGATGCCGCGCGGCGCAGCTGCCCGAGCGGAACGGAGGGAACCTCTGCGAAGACTCCGGCCCAGAACGGTGCTGCGGCCGCGAAGCGGTAGACGAGGCTGCGGCCCTGGATGAGCGGCGAGCCGTCGGCGCCGACGAGGGCCACGGCATCCTGGAGGTATTCGTCCAGACGAGCGATGTCGCCCGCCGTGCGACCGTTCGCGAGATCGGCCGCGCCCTGCATGCGCGACCACAGCACGGGATACAGGTGCAGAGCCCAGCCGACGTAGTGGTCGTAGGAGCGCTCGTCGCCGTCCGAGAGCCAGCCACCGGCGCGGACGAACGAGTCATGACGGGCGAGGTCGGCATCGATGTCGTCCTGCGACCAGGGTCCGCCGACCGAGCGGAGGAACGTCTGGACCACGAGGCGGAACCAGACCCAGTTCGTCTGCGGGTAGGTCTGGTCGCCGACCACCGGTGCGAGGTAGTCGATCATGCGCTGCTGCGTGAGGGCGTCGAGTCGGTCCCAGATCCACGGGCGGGTCATGTCGAGGATGAGCGCGATGGAGGCCGCCTCGACCTTCGCCTGGGCGTGCTCGTCCACGCGCACCCAGCGGTCGGGCGCCGCCGGGTCGACGCCTGCGACGATGCCGCGGGAGTAGTCCTCGATGAGCTGGTCCACTCCCTCGCCGCGCGCGCCGGCGATGCGGAACCCGGCGAGCAGGAACGTCCGGGCGAAGCCCTCCAGACCGTCGACGTCGCGGCCGTAGCCGCCGGACGCTCCGGGCGGCGTGATGCGGGCGAAGTTCTCGGATGCCCAGACGCGCGCGCCGGCGAGCAGACGGTCTGCATAGGCCAGCCAGTCGGTGCGGGTCCATTCGGGCACGGATCTCTCCTTTGAAATGCAGGCGGTCCGTTTCGGGAAGCGGGTGACATCCATGACCGCTTTCGCAGATTAGCAATCTTTTTCGTACACGACAAGATGTATTGCGTTTCGTTATGTTTGGTTATGATCGCTTTAGGCTCGCGGCACCGTAATTCCCCGCGAGAGACGTCGATGACGGTAGAAAGAACGTGGAGAGGCGAGAAAGCATGAGCGACGACAACGCGCACGCCCTGCTGGCGGCGAAGCGCCGCGAGCACGTGATCGACGCGCTCGCCCGCGACGGCGCTGTGCGCATTTCGCAGCTCGTCGACGACCTGGGCGTGACGCCGGTGACGCTGCGCCGCGACCTCGCCCAGATGGAGCGCGAGGGCGTGCTGGTCCGCGTGCACGGGGGCGCGGTGCCCCCGAAGGGCGCCGTGACCGCGGCGTCCGCGGACACGAGCACCCCGGAGCACCGCACGATCGCGGTCCTCGTGCCGTCGCTGAACTACTACTGGCCGGGCGTCGTGCGCGGCATGGAGGCCGAGGCACGAGCCCGCGGACTGAAGGTCGTGCTGCGCGGAGCATCGTACGAGCTGCAGGACGAACGGCCTGTTCTGGAGCGCCTGGTCGCGAGCGAGGACATCGCCGGCCTGATCGTCGCGCCGAACACCGACACCCCGCATTCGCACGATGTCGCCCGATGGCTGCACGAATCCGGCATCCCCACCGTCTTCGTCGAGCGCGACGGGGTCTCCCCCGACGGCGCCCCCGTGGAATCGGTGACCACGGATCACGCTCTGGGCGCGATCCTGGCCGCCCGCCACCTGGCCGGCCTCGGACATCGTCGCGTCGGCCTCGTGATGTCGCGCAACTCGCCGACCTCGCGGAAGATCTCGACGGGCTGGCATCAGGCGGCGAAGGAGCTGCAGCTCGATGCGCGCATCGCGGACACGATCCTCCCGGACCGGGCGAGTCCCGATTTCACCGCCGAGGTCAATGCCGCGCTGGACGCCATGATGGATGCCGGCATCACCGGCCTGCTCGTGCACTCCGATCCCGAGGCCATGGCGGTCGTCGATCTCGCGCTGAACCGCGGGATATCGGTCCCCGATGACCTGTCGATCATCGCGTACGACGATGAGGTGGCACAGCTGTTCACTCCCGCATTGACGGCCGTGAGCCCGCCGCGCGCCTCCGTCGGACGCAGCGCCGTCGACCTGCTCATCCACCGGATGGGAGGACCCGACCGGCCGGTGCACCGCGTGCAGCTGAGCCCGCAGCTCATCATCCGCGACAGCACCGCAGCGCCGCGCGCGCAGTAGCGGTCTCGATCGGCGCTCACGCGCGCGGGGCGTGCGCCTCCAGGAACTCGTACACGTCCGTCGTGTCGACGCCGGGGAACGCGCCGGTCGGCAGCGTCGCGAGCAGCGTTCGCGGCGTCTTCACGTTCGGCCATGACTGCTCGCGCCAGCGCTGTTCGAGCTCCGCCGGCGCCCGCCGGCAGCACACCTCGACCGAGTGCTTCGAGACGCCGCGGTGCCCGGTGTCGCGCCCCACGAACCACTTCGTGTCGTCGAACCGCACACCGACGCTGACCGAGTGCAGCCCCTCGCTGGAGGCCTCCACCCGTGCCGTGCACCAGTACGTCCCGTTGCCGGTGTCGGTGTACTGGTAGTACGGGTTGAAGCGGTCGTCCTCATCGAACACGACACGGCTCGTCCACCGCCGGCAGCACATCTGCCCCTCGATCGCGCCGAGCCGGTCGGTCGGGAAGTTCACGTCGTCGTTCTCGTACGCCTTGGTGATCGTGCCGGACTCGTGCACCTTCAGGAAGTGCACCGGGATGTCGAGGTGCCGCGTCGCGAGGTTCGTGAACCGATGGGCGGCCGTCTCGTACGACACCGAATACGCATCCCGCAGGTCCTCGATCGAGATCTCCCTGCGGGTCTTCGCCTCCTGCAGCGCCGGTACGACATGCGCCTCCGGGATGAGCAGCGCCCCGGTGAGGTAGTTGGTCTCCACGCGCTGCCGCAGGAATTCGGCATAGCTGTGCGGCTCGGCGTGGCCGAGGATGCGACTCGACAGCGCCTGCAGCACGGCCGTGCGCGCGTCCCCCTTGGCCTGCACCTGGCCGGAGAGATACAGCCGGCCGTTCGCGAGGTCGGCGACGCTGCGCGTCGTCTGCGGAAGATCGGCTGCATAATGCAGCGTGAACCCGAGATGCGCGGCGATCTCGGAGGCGGTGCGCTGGGTGAGCGGACCGCCCGGATGATCCACGGCGGCGAGGATCTCGGCCGCCTTCGCCTCGAGGTCGGCGAAGTGATTGTCCTGCCGCCGCATGAGGTGGCGCAGCTCTACGTTCGCGCGGCGGGCCTCCTCCGGCGTCGCGGCCCTCTCGTCCCGCAACCGGTCGATCTCGCCGTGCAGGGCGAGCAGCGCCTTCAGGGCGTCGGTCGGAACGCTCTTGGCGATCCGGAAGGGCTCGATCCCGAGCGCTTGGAAGGTCTGCCCCTTCATCGCACGCTCCAGAGAGATCTCCAGCGTGCTGCGCTCGTCGAGGGGCTCGCCCTCCAGCAGTGCGTCGATGCCGGTGTCCAGCGCGCGGGCGATCGCCTGCAGCAGCGTCAGCTTCGGCTCGCGCTTGCCCGTCTCGATCATGGACAGCTGGCTGGGTGCGCGGTCGACGGCTGCGGCGAGCGCCTCCAGCGTCATGCCGCGTGCCGCTCGCAGCTGCCGGATGCGGCGTCCGATCGTCAGCGCGTCGGTGTCTTCTTCGACCATGCCGCGGATTCTGTCACAGAAACAGAAATACGCACAAATTTCTCCTCAACTTCGGTCATCAGCATCCCGAATCTTCACCCAGAGTGGATGCCAAGCCACCCCGATCCCACGGAGGAGAGAGATCATGACGAACACCGCACCGACCGGACTCCGAGCCGGCGACCAGGTCCAGACCGCGGCCGAGCTCCAGGAGATCTGGGACACCGACCCCCGCTGGGACGGCATCGAGCGCACGTACTCCGCCGAGGACGTCATCCGCATCCGCGGCTCGGTCCGCGAGGAGTCAACGCTCGCCCACCGCGGGGCCGAGAACCTCTGGAACCTCCTGCACACCGAGGAGTACGTCAGGGCCCTCGGCGCCTACACCGGCGGGCAGGCCGTGCAGCAGGTGCGCGCCGGTCTCAAGGCCATCTATCTCTCCGGTTGGCAGGTCGCCGCCGACGGCAACCTCGCCGGCCAGACCTACCCCGACCAGTCGCTGTACCCGGCGAACTCGGTGCCCGCCGTCGTCCGCCGCATCAACAACGCCCTGCTGCGCCAGGATCAGCTCGAGCACGCCGAATCCTTCACCGGCACGGGCGAGATCACCCAGGACTGGCTCGCCCCGATCGTGGCGGACGCGGAAGCCGGCTTCGGCGGTCCGCTGAACGCGTACGAGCTGGCGCAGTCGCTGATCCAGTCCGGTGCCGCCGGCATCCACTGGGAGGACCAGCTGGCCAGCGAGAAGAAGTGCGGGCACCTCGGCGGCAAGGTGCTCGTGCCGACGCAGCAGCACATCCGGACCCTCAACGCGGCCCGCCTCGCCGCCGACGTCGCCGGCGTCCCTACCGTCATCATCGCCCGCACGGATGCCCTCGCCGCCGATCTGCTCACGAGCGACGTCGACGAGCGCGACCAGCAGTTCACCACCGGCGAGCGCACCGCCGAGGGGTTCTACCGGATCCGTCCGGGCATCGACTCGGTCATCAGCCGCGGACTCGCCTTCGCCCCGTACGCCGACCTGCTGTGGGTCGAGACCGGCGAGCCGGACATCGCGCTCGCGCGTTCGTTCGCCGAGGCGATCCACGCGCAGTTCCCCGGCAAGCTGCTCGCGTACAACTGCTCTCCCAGCTTCAACTGGCGCCGCCATCTCTCGGATGCCGAGATCGCGACGTTCCAGCAGGAACTGGCAGAGCTGGGGTACAGGTTCCAGTTCATCACGCTGGCCGGCTTCCACGCCCTCAACCACTCGATGTTCGACCTCGCCCGCGGGTATGCCGAGCGCGCCATGAGCGCCTACGTCGACCTGCAGGAGGCCGAGTTCGCCGCCGAGGCGTCCGGATACACCGCCACCAGGCACCAGCGCGAGGCCGGCACCGGATACTTCGACGTCATCTCGACCGCGCTCAACCCCGACAGCGCGACGCTCGCCCTGGCCGGCTCCACCGAAGCCGCCCAATTCCACCCCATGCCCACGCAGGCCACCGCTTCGCGCTGACCCGAGCCTCCGGGCGCGGGCCCCCGCTTCGGCTGATGTCTCCCGGCATGCCACGACGAAAAGGAAACACATCATGACCACTCCCACCGCACCACCGACCACCCCGACCGAGATCCTGCAGGGTCCGGCCATCCAGATCACCGGACCGATGCGCGATCGCTACGACGAGATCCTCACCCCGGATGCCGTCGCCTTCCTCACCGAGCTGCACCATCGCTTCGCCCACCGCCGCCACGACCGGCTCGCGGACCGCATGCGCCGCCGCTTCGAGATCGGCAACGGCCACGACCCCCGGTTCCGCGACGACACCGCCCACATCCGCGAGGATGCCGAGTGGCGGGTCGCCGGTGCGGGCCCCGGCCTCGAGGACCGCCGCGTCGAGATCACGGGTCCGACCGACCCGAAGATGACGATCAACGCTCTGAACTCGGGCGCGCGCGTCTGGCTCGCCGACCAGGAGGACGCCACGAGCCCGACCTGGGCGAACGTGATCGGCGGGCAGCTGTCGCTGCGCGATGCGATCAGGGGCGAGCTGTCGTACACGAGCCCGGAGGGCAAGGAGTACCGGGTCACCGCCCAGCGCACGCCGACGATCGTCATGCGTCCTCGTGGCTGGCACCTCACCGAGAAGCACCTGACCTTCATCGATCGAACGGGTCGGTCGATGGCGACATCCGGATCGCTGGTCGATTTCGGGTTGTACTTCCTGCACAACGCGCAGGCGCTGATCGATGCGGGGCGCGGGCCGTACTTCTACATCGCCAAGCTCGAATCCAGCGAGGAGGCGAAGCTGTGGGACGACATCTTCACCTTCAGCGAGGAGTACCTGCGTCTGGAGCACGGCACGATCAGGGCGACCGTTCTGATCGAGACGCTGCCCGCGGCGTTCGAGATGGACGAGATCCTGTTCGAGCTGCGCGACCACTGCGCCGGCCTCAACGCCGGCCGCTGGGACTACATCTTCTCGATCATCAAGAACTACCGCGGCCGCGGGGCGCGGTTCGTCCTGCCCGATCGCAGCGAGGTCACGATGACCGTGCCGTTCATGCGCGCCTACACCGACCTGCTCGTGCAGACGTGCCACAAACGAGGGGCCTTCGCGATCGGCGGCATGAGCGCGTTCATCCCGAACCGCCGCGATCCGGAGGTCACCGCCCGCGCGATCGAGAAGGTCTCCGCCGACAAGCGTCGCGAGGCGGGCGACGGCTTCGACGGCACCTGGGTCGCGCATCCCGACCTCATCCCGACGGCACAGGCGGAGTTCGACGCCGTGCTGGGCGAGCGCCCGAACCAGGTGGACCGGCGACGGGATGACGTGCACGTGCGGCCGGAGGATCTGCTCGACCTGCACATAGGTCGGCCGATCACCGCTCAGGGCGTGCGCGACAACGTCTCGGTCGCGATCCGCTACATCGAGGCGTGGCTGCGGGGCCTGGGCGCCGTCGCGATCGACAACCTCATGGAGGATGCCGCGACCGCGGAGATCTCCCGCTCGCAGGTGTGGCAGTGGATCAACCAGGACCGCTCCACCGAGGACGGGACGCCGATCACTGCCGAGTACGTCGAGTCGATCATCTCCGATGTGCTCGCCGAGACGGACCGACGCGATGGCGACCGCTTCGACGAGGCGGCCGACGTGTTCCGCGAGGTCGCCCTGGGCACGCAGTTCCCGGCCTTCCTGACGCTCGGCGCGTACAGCAGGCACCTCGTCGAGACGGACTGACGCGGTCGCGGAGATCCCGTCGGTCGGACGTCTTCACCCGAATCCGTCCGATCGACGGGATCTCTCCGCCGCCGTGGCGCGGCCTGTGGACAGTCCCCGTCGCGCATCGCGGCATCGGCGTACGCTCCCGAGCATGTCCAGCATCGCCATCGCGTACCGGGAGGCCGCCCGCATGCGTCGGGTCTCCTCGCTCGTGCTCAGCATCCTGACCATCGTGATGTCGATCGGCATCCTCGTGATCTTCGTCACTCGGCCCGAGGTCTTCCTCAGCACAGGGACCTCGGCGCTCACCCCCACCGAGACGGCGATCATCGACGCGCGGGAGCATCTGCTGCTCCTGCCGATCATCGCGCTGGCTCTGCTGTTGCGGATGCCGAGGCGCACCCCGCCCGACCACTCATCGCTCACTGTGCCACTGGTCTTCGGAATCGTCGCGGCGGGGCTGTGCGTGGCGTGCTACGTGTATCCGCAGGCGGTGGTGCTGATCGCCGGTGCGTTCTTCCTCACCGGCGTCCTGCTGTCAGGAGCAGGATGACCGGCCTCAGCGGCTCTCCCCCGATTCGGCATCCAATCGGGCGCGGATCTCGGCATCCAGATCGAGCTCGACAGCGCCGAGCGCCTCGTTCAGCTGAGCCACGCTGGATGCCCCGATCACGGGGATCACCGGCACTTCACCGCCCAGCAGCCAGGCGAGAGCGACCTGATTCGGCGTCGCGCCGATCTCGCCGGCGATGTCGTGCAGCAGGTCGCGACGCGCGCGGCTGGTCGGATGGTCGACACCGCCCCACAGCGGCTGGTCCCTTCGGGCGATGGCCCCCTGATGCAGCGGCGAGTACGCCGTGATGGCGAGCGCCGGTCGTTCGGGCGTCCCCGTGGAGGCCGCGTAGTCGAGCAGCCCGGGGGTGACGAAGTTGTTGCGCCCGAGGCGCGGCGCCGGCTGCAGGTAGCTGTACTGCTGCTGCACCACGCCGTACGGCGCGATGCCCTGCCGACGCGCTTCCTCCCTGGCCTCGACGACGCGCCACGTGGCGACGTTCGAGATGCCGGCGATGCCGATGAGCCCGTCCCGCTGCAGCGCGCCGAACGCGCCGACGGTCTCGGCGAGGTCGACATCGCGGTCGTCGACGTGCCCGTAGAGGACGTCGATGTGCGAGATGCCGAGGTGACGAGCGCTTTCGGGCGCCTGCCGACGGATGACCTCGGCGGAGAGGCCCTCGTAGTTCGTCGGCGGCGTCGTGGACAGCGGCTTGGCAGGGTCCTTCTGCGCGGCGCCCAGCTTCGTCGCGATACGCAGGCTTTCGCGGTTTCCGCGATCGCGCAGCCAGCCGCCGAGGAGGTCTTCGCTCTCGCGGCCATGGCCGCCGGACCACACGCTGTAGTTGTTCGCGGTGTCGATGAAGGTGCCGCCCGCCTCGACGAAGCGGTCGAGGATCGCGTGCGACGTCTCGGGATCGGTGCGCGTGCCGAAGTTCATCGCGCCGAGGCAGAGCGTGGAGACCTCGAAGGAGGTCGTGCCGTTGGAGAGGGTGCGGTAGCGCATGGTGTCCTTTCGATGGGATGGCTCAACGGTACGGATTCATCGGTCCGGCTATACACTCCAATCAGGATGCAGAAGACCAGACCGATTCTCGCGTGGGAGACTCTGCTCGACCTCTCCTCCACCACAGGCGGACGCTCGTCGCTGCGAGACCGGCTGGAGCAGGCGCTCCGGCAGGCGATCGACGACGGCGTGCTCCCGCACGGCGCCGCTCTGCCGCCGAGCCGCTCGCTCGCCGAGACGCTCGGCGTCTCGCGCTGGGTGGTGACCGAGGCATACGGCCAGTTGGTCGCCGAGGGCGTCCTCGAGGCGACAACGGGCTCGGCGACGACCGTGGCCGCGCCGACGACCGGCCTTCCGACCGGCCTTCCGACCGACAGGGATGCCGCGCGTCCGTCGTCGACGTCGACGCCGACGCCTGCACGTTTCGATCTCCGCCCGGGGCTGCCCGATCTGCGGGCGATCCCCCGCTCGCGCTGGACCGCGGCACTGCGCGCCGCGCTGCTCGACCTTCCCGACCAGGCCTTCGCGGGCGACCACGGTGCCGGCTACCTCGCCGCGCGGGATGCCGTCGCCGCCTACCTCGCCCGCTCGCGTCGCGTCGCCGCAGGATCGGACGACATCGTGATCACGCACGGCGCGACCGACGGCATCCGGCTGCTGTCGCGCGAACTGCGCCGCCGCGGGCACAGCCACCTGCTCGTGGAGGACCCGAGCTGGCCCCGTCTGCGCGACGTCGCCGAGGAGACCGGGCTGACGGCGGTCGGGGTGCCCGTCGACGAGAACGGCATCGACGTGACGGCACTCGAATCGGCCGCGCGGCGGACGGGCGCACGCGCCGCTCTGCTGACCCCCGCGCATCAGTTCCCGCTCGGTGCCGCCCTCTCGCCGCAACGACGCGAGCAGATCGTCGGCTGGGCTCGGGCCGCCGACGCCCTGCTGATCGAGGACGACTACGACGCCGAGTTCCGCTACGACCGTCGCCCTGTCGCCGCGCTGCAGCGCCTCGCGCCTGATCGTGTCGCGCTGGTCGGCTCGCTGTCGAAATCCATTGCGGCCGGCATCGGAATCGGGTGGATGGTCCTGCCGCCGGGGTTCGGGACGGCGGCAGCGAGCGCACCGTCCCTGGTCGATCAGGCGGCGCTCGCGCACTTCCTCACCCAGGGGGATCTGGAACGGCACCTGCGCAGAGCCCGCATGCGCTTCCGCCGTCGACGCAGCCGGTTGCTGGAGGCGATCGACCGCGAGCTGCGCGCGCTGCGCGACGAGCTCGGCGGCCTCGCCGTGACAGGGATCGCCGCCGGCATGCACCTCGTGCTCACGCTCCCGCCGGGCATGAACGCCGCCGACGTCGCCCATCGGGCCGCCGAGCACTCGCTCGCCCTGGTTCCGCTGCACCGCTATGCGTTCGAACGGACACCTCCCGAGGCGCTCGTGCTGGGGTACGGGAATCTCGACGACGCGCTGGTCGAAGAAGCCGCCGTCGCCCTGGCGCGGGTGCTGCGGGCGACAGCGGCGGCGACCGCCCGGTGACATCGGCGTACCCTTGGCACATGACAGACGCGTGGGAGGGCATCGCGCTCGAGTTCCTGCACAACAACACGACGGGCGCTCGCCTCGTCGCCGTCGCGGGTGCCGAGCACGACCGGTCCCGCCGTGCGGCCGATGCGCTCGCGACCGCGCTTCATGCGCAGGGCGAGGCCGTCGAGCGTCTGGACACGGATGACAGCGATCCCGCTCTGCTGCGTGCGCAGATCGTGACGCCGTTCCGGGCGGATCGTGAGCGCGACCGCGTGCTCGTGCTGTCAGGGCCGGATCGGCTGCTGGCGGACGAGAACCGCGGGATGTGGCACTTCACCCTCTGGAACTCCGCCGGCGAAGAGCCGACGCACCCCGACGCCTCTTCCCTCGTCGATATGACGGATCCCGCCGCTCCGCGGCGGCGCTACGCGGATTCCTGCGGCACCGCCGAGTGCTGCAGCGACTGACGCACGCGGCATCCCTCGCGCGGGTAGCATTCAAAGCGTGACCGAACGCGCTCCTCTCTCCCGCAAGCTGTCCGCAATCGCCGAGTCCGCGACCCTCAAGGTGGATGCCAAGGCCAAGGCCCTGAAGGCCGAGGGCAAGCCGGTCATCTCCTACGCCGCCGGCGAGCCCGATTTCGCGACGCCGCAGTTCATCGTGGATGCCGCGGCCGAGGCTCTCGCCGACCGGGCGAGCTACCGGTACACGCCGGCGCCCGGTCTGCCCGCACTGCGCGAGGCCGTCGCCGCGAAGACGCTGCGCGACTCGGGTCTTGCGGTCTCGCCGTCACAGGTCATCGTGACCAACGGCGGAAAGCAGTCCGTCTACCAGGCCTTCCAGGCGGTCGTGAACCCGGGCGACGAGGTTCTGCTGCCCGCGCCGTACTGGACGACCTATCCCGAGGCGATCCGCCTCGCCGACGGCATCCCCGTCGAGGTGTTCGCCGGATCCGACCAGGACTACAAGGTCACGGTCGAGCAGCTCGAGGCCGCCCGCACCGACCGCACCACCGTGCTCGTGTTCGTCTCCCCGTCGAACCCGACCGGGTCGGTCTACACGCCTGAGGAGACCACGGCGATCGGCGAATGGGCCGTCGAGCACGGCATCTGGATCATCTCCGACGAGATCTACCAGAACCTCACCTACGAGGGCACCAAGGCGATCTCGATCGTCGAGGCCGTTCCGGCCGCCGCGAACCAGACGATCCTCGTCAACGGCGTCGCCAAGACCTACGCCATGACCGGCTGGCGCGTGGGCTGGATGGTCGGCCCCGCCGACGTGATCAAGGTCGCGGGCAACCTGCAGTCGCACCTGTCCAGCAACGTGAACAACGTGGCGCAGAAGGCCGCGATCGCCGCGCTCAACGGTCCGCAGACCGAGGCGGAGCAGTTCCGCGAGGCCTTCGACCGCCGCCGTCGCCTCATCGTGTCCGAGCTGTCGAAGATCGACGGCGTGAAGGTGCCGAACCCGCTCGGCGCGTTCTACGTCTACCCCGACGTGCAGGGGCTGCTCGGGCGGACCTGGGGCGGAGTCACCCCCACGACGTCGCTCGAACTCGCGGACTTCATCCTCGAGCAGGCCGAGGTCGCCGTGGTTCCCGGCGAGGCCTTCGGACCCTCCGGCTACCTGCGTCTGTCGTACGCGCTCGGCGACGATCAGCTCCTCGAGGGCGTCCAGCGCCTGCAGCGCCTGTTCGCGTCCTGACGTCGGGCGGCTGGTCGCCCGGATCAGGAAGAAGATCGTCCTGATCGCACGCGCATCTCCCGATCCGGGATGGCGCGGAGACGTCAGTCCTGGAATCCGATCAGCCAGCGGATGCCGTAGCGATCGACGACCTGACCGTCGTAGTCCCCCCATGGGCGCTTCTGCAGCGGGTCGGCGACCCTTCCACCCTCGGCGAGTGCGTCGAACCAGCGGGTGAGGGTCGGCGGCTCTGCGGCGCCGAGCAGCGAGAAGCTCGCACCGACCATGTGCACGGCATCCTCATCGGGCCCGGCATCCGCGGCGCGCAGCCCGACGGGACCGGTCAGTTCACCGTGCGCGATCGCGTCGTCCGGGCCGTCGACACGACTGAACTGCGCGTAGCTGAACATCGACAGGTCACCGCCGAAGACGTCGCGATAGAACGTCAGTGCTTCCGCGGCGTTGCCGGGGAAGAACAGATACGGGACGAGTCCTGGCATGCACGCGAGCCTACGCCCGCGGCGCCCCCGCCGCGATGCCCTCTCGTACGCCGCGGGACCTGCGCCTAGAGATCGACGCCGACGAGCACGGGTTCCGGCTGCAGCAGCAACCCGAACTCGGCGTGCACCCGGCTGGAGATGTACCGCGCGAGTTCGGCGAGCTCGCCCGCCGTCGCCCCGCCGCGATTGGTCAGCGCCAGGGCGTGCTTCGTCGAGACGCCGGCGCGCGACCGCGGGAGCCTGAAGCCCTTGGAGATCCCCGCCTGCTCGATGAGCCACGCCGCCGACACCTTGACGTCGGTCTGGACCGGAGCGATCGGAGGAACGGTGCCGTCGTACGCACCGAGCGGAATGATCGTCACGGCATCCAGATCGGGGGCGACCGGCCACCGTGGGCACTCGGGCGGCAGCGCCCGCGCGACGGACTCCGGCACGATCGCGTTCTGGAAGAACGAGCCGGCGCTGGCCGTGTCAGGGTCGTCCGGATTCAGGAGCATGCCCTTCGCGGCACGCGTCGCCAGGATCCGCTCGCGCACCCAGGCCAGCGGCACCGGGTCTTCACCCTGCAGCGCGAGCGCGCGGCGCAGCTGCTCGCCGCGGACGATGCGCCCGGCATCCCCCACGTCCGCGAGATCGAGCGTGACCGACAGGATGACCGCACGCCGCAGCGGCGCTCCGCCGTAGTGATGCTTGAGCACGGACGTCCGGAACCCCAGCCCGAGTTCGGATGCCTGGACGACCGTCACCTCTCGGCTGCCCTCGTCGATGAGCTCGACCTCGACGAGCGTCTCCTGGATCTCCTGCCCGTATGCTCCGACGTTCTGCACGGGCGCTGCACCGACGGTACCGGGGATGCCGCTCATGGCCTCGATGCCGGCGAGGCCGTTCTCGACCGTGTAGGCGACCAGGGCGTCCCAGTCATGACCGGCCTGCACGCGAACGCGGGCGCGGCCGGGGTGCGGCGACTCGAGCCGTTCGATACCGCTCGTGAGCACGCGGATCACGGTGCCCTCGAACGGTTCATCCCCGACGAACAGGTTCGAGCCGCCACCGAGCACGAACCACTCGTCGCCGCGCGCCCAGGTGTCGTGCAGCGCGTCGACCAGCTCGTCGGCCGTGCGCGCCTCCAGCATCCGCTCCGGTGCTGCGCCGGTGCGCAGGGTCGTCAGCTCGGAGAGCGCGATCGGTGAGACCTCGCGCATCAGACCGCGACGCGCAGCTGCGCCTTGCCGAGGACCGTGGTCTCGCCGAAGGTCACCGTGAGATCGATACGGGCGCTGGACTTGTCGACGGCGCCGACCGTGGCGAGCACGTGCACATCCGCACCTTCGACGGGGTCGACGACGACCGGCTTCGTGAACCGCACGCCGTACTCGGTGATCGTGCCCGTGTCACCGAGGGCCGCGACCACGACGGACGAGGCGATGCCCATCGTCAGCATCCCGTGCGCGAGGACACCGGGCAGGCCCACCGACTCGGCGACGTCGTCGCGGTAATGGATCGGGTTGAAGTCGCCGGAGGCGCCCGCGTAGCGGACCAGCGATTCGCGCGTGAGGTGGATGTCGCGCTCGGCGATGACATCTCCGACAGTGAACGACATCATTCCCCCGCTCCGACCAGCAGCACGCTGGTCGCCGTGACGACGTGCGCGCCGTCGGCATCCGTGATCTCGGCTTCGCTGGTGATCATCGCGTTGCCGCCGACCGTGCGGATGCCGGTGACCTTGAGTCGCCCGCTCAGCTCATCGCCCGCGACGATCGGTCGCGTGTACGCGAAGCGCTGCTCGGCGTGGATGGTGCGCGCCAGTTCGATGCCGGACTCCGGCTCGCTGAGCAGCTGCTGCAGCGTCTGGTCCTGGACGACCATGGCGAAGGTCGGCGGGGCGACCACGTCGGCGTAGCCGAGCGCGCGGGCGGCATCCACGTCCGTATGCAGCGGAGCATCGGCGAAGACGGCGCGGGCGAATTCGCGCACCTTCTCACGACCGACGAGGTAAGGGGCGGTCGGGGGGAACTCCCGACCGACGAGTTCGGTGTTGACTGGCACCCCTCGATCCTACCGGCCGCCCCCGACCGACTCCCTGTGGTCGGCCGGGGAAAGACCGCTCAGGCGGCGCGTGCGGCGAGCGCTGAGCCGAGCATCACCAGACGCATGCTGCGCTCGGCGGCGTCCCTCAGCAGCGCCTCGCCCTGCTCGACGGCCTGTTCGAGCTGCATCGGCACGGTGAGGATCGAGGCGATCGCACCGATCCCGATGTCGTGCACGGCAGGAGCTCCCTCGCCGAGCGATCCGGCGATGCCGAGCACCGGTACGCCGGCGATGCGCGCGCGCATGGCGACCTCGGCGGGGACCTTCCCGCGGGGAGTCTGGAAGTCGATCGCTCCTTCGGCGGTGATGACGAGGTCGGCCTTCTCGAGCAGGTCGTCCAGGTTCCGCGGCAGCAGGTCGCCGTCCAGCAGGACTTCGAACCGCGGTGCCAGGCGGGCACCGAGCACGGCCGACAGCCCCGCGCCCAGACCGCCGGAGGCTCCGGTGCCCGGCCCCGTGCGCACGTCCATCGTCCCGCCGTGCGGACCGAAGCGCTCGAGCACGCCGGCCCAGGTGTCCAGGGCATCCGAGAGCTGTTCGACATCGGCGGGCGATGCGCCCTTCTGCGGACCGAACACCCGCGCCACACCTCGAGGCCCGCACAGCACGTTGTGGATGTTGCAGGCCAGGACGACCTCGACCTCCGCGGCCCGCGGGTGCAGGTGGCCGAGATCCAGGGCTGCCGCATCGATGAGGTGCCGGCCGCCGCGGGGCAGCGGCGTGCCCTCTCGGTCGAGCACTCGAACGCCCAGCGCTTCGAGCGCTCCGGCACCACCGTCGCTGGTGCCCGAGTCGCCGCAGCCGACGATGATCCGCTCCGCGCCGGCGTCGAGGGCCGCGGCGATCAGCTGCCCGACGCCGAACGTCGTCGTGGCACCGGGGTCGCGTCGATCGCGCGGGACCAGACGCAGCCCGCCGGCCTGTGCCATCTCGACCACGGCCGTGCCGCGTGCCGTCCCGCCGAGGCGTGCGTAGTGGGCGATGACGGTGTCACCGACCGGGCCCGTGACGGTGACCGGGATGAGTTCGCCACCGGTCGCGGCGGCGAGCGCAGCAGCGGTGCCCTCGCCGCCGTCCGGGATCGGGAACTCGTCGACCTGGATTCCCGGGATGACGCGACGCACGCCGGACGCGATCGCTCGGGCGACGACGTCGGCGTCGAGGCTTTCCTTGAAGCCGCTCGGGGCGACGAGGACTCGCTGGGGGATGTGGATGGACATGGGTGCTCCTTCAGTGGCATGGACCCGAATCCGGGTACGACGGACGTCGGTGGGGTGGACGGGGAGGAATTGCGAACGGCGGGATGCGGTGGTGCGCGGAGCTCAGCGCAGCAGCGGCATCCCCATGGCCGGCCAGATCCAGAACGAGAAGCTGACGACGAGGAGGAACATCGCGGGAGCGAGGATCGCCGAGAGCGAGCGCAGATCGCGGGGCTGGAACCCGCCTGGCGCGATCTCGGGATCCGCGAACATGGCGACGGGCTTCGCCGAACTGGGCAGGGTGAGGCAGAAACCGGCGGCCGCCGTCGAGGCGAAGGCTGCTGCGGCCGGGTCGACGCCGAGACCGGGGGCGAGCGCGATGACCATCGGGATGATCGCCGCCGAACGCGCGGAACGCGAGGGGATCATCAGGTGCGCGCCCAGCGAGAGTGCGATGACGGCGACCGCGAATGCGATGCCTGCCGACGATCCGAGTCCCGCCATCGGGCCGAGCGCCCAGGTGCCGAGCCAGTCGGCTGCGCCGGTCGCGGTGAGCGCCGATGCTAGGGCGAGGGTGGCGGCGAGGAACAGCAGCAGGGCCCAGGGGACTTTCTTCACCGCGACGGGGAGCGTGATGCATCCGATCTTCGGCGACACCATGACGATGGCGCCGAGGAGGGCGACGAGGGCGGGCGAGATGTGATGCACGGGTTCGGTGCACCACAGCACGACGACGGCGACGAGCAGCAGACCGGCGCGGCGTTCGATGGGCGTGAGCGGCCCGTCGACCGGGGTGGGGGCGGTGCGCGCGAGGTCGGCGACGACGTTCGGGATGCCGTGGCGACGCTCTGCCCTGGTGGTGAACCGCAGCAGGACGATCTCGCACGCGAGGTGGGACGAGACGATCGCCAGCGGCAGGCCGAACCACAGCCACTCGAGGAAGCCGAAGCCCTGACCGACGACGGACTCCAGCAGCTGCGAGGTGATCACGTGCGCGCCGGCGCCGAGGAGCGAGCCGACGGCCGACAGCAGGATCACTGTGGGGAACAGCAGCGAGAGCGCCCTGATGAGCGCCGGCCGGCCGGCCAGCGATACCGCGAGCGCCGTGAAGACGGGGATGGCCAGAGCGGCACGCCCCGATGTCGCAGGCACGGCGAACGTCGTGACGGTGAGTGCGAAGGTCGTGAGGTGGAACAGCGCACGCGGCGTGCGTGCGTGGCGCAGCAGCCGGGCGGTGCCCCGCAGAGCCAACCCGGAGGAACTGACTCCCGCCGCGATGATGAAGGCGCACAGCAGCAGCCAGATCGTCTCATCGCCCAGCGAGGCGAAGAAGTCCTCGGCGGGCAGCACGCCGATCATGATGAGCGCGACGGCGGCGAGAAAGGCCACCAGCGTGTCATCGAGCGACGTGCAGATCCACGCCCAGACGGCGAGGAGGAAGACCGAGATCGTGGCGGCGATCGGCAGCGTGGGGGAACCGTTCTCCCCCGCCGGGGAGGCGAGGGAGCCGGCGACGAGCGCGATCACGGCGGCCGCGACCACGACGAGACCGAGCACGCTCCGCATGCGGACGCGATCGCGCGGGGGCCGTGGGGCGCGCGGGGGCCGTGCCTGACGCGGGGGCCGTGGCTGGCGCGCCGGCGGGGTCGGCGGCGCGAACCGCTCCGGGGGACGTGTGGCGTAGACGACGCGCAGCGGTGCGGTGTTCATTGGAACCGATATCCCGCGCCGCGGACGGTCTCGATGTGGCCGGCGCCGATCTTGCTGCGCAGGGCCCGCACGTACACGTCGACCACGTTGGAGGCCGGATCGAAATCCATCCCCCACACCTGCCCGATCAGCTGGTCGCGGGACAGGACCTGACCCGGATGCTGCAGGAAGACCTCGAGCAGCGAGAACTCGCGGGATGTCAGGTCGGCGGACTCGTCACCGACGGTGACCCTGCGGGTGCGGATGTCCGCGGTGACGTCTCCGTGAGAGAGGACGGCGCCGGCGACCCGCTGCTCGCCGTCGCCGATGCGCAGCTTCACCCTGGCGAGCAGCTCGGCGAACTGGAACGGCTTGGTGACGTAGTCGTTCGCACCGCTCTCCAGGCCGCGGACCGTGTCGATCACGGAATCGCGTGCGGTGAGGATGATGACCGGGGCGGTGATGCCTTCGCCTCGGAGGTGCGAGAGGACGGTGAAGCCGTCGATCCCCTGCAGCCCGATATCCAGCAGCATGAGGTCGAACTGCCGGGTGCGCGCCAGGATCAGCGCACTCTCGCCGTCGGTCGCCTCTGAGGTCTCATAGCCGGCGGTGCGCAGGCCGCGCCGGACGAAGGAGGTGATGTAGGGGTCGTCTTCGACGATCAGGATGTGGCGCATGTCAGGCCTCCTTCACGAGGTCGTTGTCGAGGGGGATGACGGGGTCGGCATCGTTCGGAGCCGGAATGTCGAGCCCGAACGTGGCTCCTTCACCCAGCACGCTGTCCACCCAGGCCGACCCGCCGTGCGCGTCGGTGATCGCGCGGACGATGGCCAGGCCCAGCCCGGAGCCGCGTCGGGGCATGGTGCCCTCCCCCGATGCCCCGCCGCGGACGAAGCGCTCGAAGATCCGCTCGGCGTCCGCCGGTGCGACGCCGGGTCCTTCGTCCTGCACCCACAGACGCAGCATCCGGTCGGGGCCGGAACCCTCGAAGCGGGAGCCGATGCGGATGCGGGCCTCCGGCTCCGTGATCTGGACGGCATTCGCGGCGAGCTGCAGCACGGCCTGGGTGATGCGCTGCGGGTCGAGACGCGCCTGACCCTCCGCGACCTCCATGAGCTGCCAACGGCGATCGCCGAGCGCCTGCGCCTTGGCCTCGATGTCGAGGGTGAGCGAGGCGATGTCGCATCCGGCGACGCGGACGAAGTCCGGCTGTTCGGCGCGGGCCAGCACGAGCAGATCGGTGACGATGCGGCTCATCCTGTCGAGTTCACCGCTCACCAGGCGCAGCGTCTCGCGGCGCTCGACCGGGTCGTCGCTGAGCAGTTCGAGATGGCCTCGGACGATCGTGATCGGGGTGCGCAGCTCGTGCCCCGCGTCATCCACGAAACGCTGCTGGGTGGCGTAGACGCCCTCCAGGCGATCGAGCATCTGATTGAACGTCGTGGCGACGGCCGCGATGTCGTCGTTGCCCTCGACCGGCACGCGCGCGGTGAGGTCATGCTCGCTGATCTCGCGCGCCACGCGGTGCACCTCGCGGACCGGGGCGAGGATCTGACCGGCGACGAGCCAGGCCACCCCTGAACTCAGCAGCAGGCCAGCGAACGCCACCCACGCGATCGTGACGACCGACTGATTCACGGCGGCGCTCTGCGCCTCGGTGAACTGCATCACCAGCAGCGAGCCGTCGGCGTCGCCCGCCGTGTCGCCCGCGGTGAAGTCCACGCGCCCCCAGCGCAGCGGTCCTGCTTCGGACGACGAGACCGTGCCGGATTTCTCCTCGCTGCTGAGCAGTCGCATGGCGAGCGCGTCACCGCCGGCGAATCCCATCGTCGTCTCGCCTTCGACGAGCCCGTTGGCCAGAGCCACCGGCTTGCCGTCGACGGCGCCGACGATGACTTCGCCCGCGTGGACGGACTGCCGACCGAGATAGTCCGCGAGCAGGTCTTCGGCGGACGTGAACTCCGAAGCCGACTGGTCGAGGAACCGGTGGAACTCGAGTGCCTCCTGCTCGACGTCCGCGTTGGCGGACTGCTCGATGTCGGCGAGGAAGATGCTGCGACCGATCACGCCGATCGCGAGGAGGGTCACTGCCGTGCTCACGATGATCCAGGCGGTGATGCGCCAGCGCGCCGGCAGAGCGCGGATCCGCCTCCTGGTGGGTCGCGATGGTCCGGTCGGCGGTGCGGGGGCCGCGACCGGAGGGGCGGGCGCCGCGACCGTGGGTGCGGGTGCCGCGACCGTGGGGATGGGTGCGGTCGTCGCGTCAGTCATCGTCGCCATCGTCTCCGTCGTCATCGCCTGCGTCGTCTCCGTCGTCGTCACCGGCGCCGTCGTCGCCGTCGTCGTCTCCGGCGCCACCGTCGTCTCCGACGCCATCGTCTCCGGCACCGCCATCATCTCCCGCGCCGTCGTCGCCGCGGATGTCGTCGGCATCGTCGTCACCCGAACCCGGTGCCGGCGCCGGAGGTGCGATCGGGGCGGCCGACGGAACGGGACGCGGAGCCTCGGGTGTCGGAGTCGGCGTCGCGAAGTCGACGACCACCGATTCCTGGGGCAGCTGCGGAGCACCGGGCCCCTGCGCGAGCGCGACGCTTCCCGCGGCGAAGACCACCGGCAGCGAGATGATGAGGCTGGGGATGAGGATGCGGCGTGAGAAGGTCATGACCCCATCGTGGTGGCCCTTTGTGAGGCGGATATGAGACTCACATAAGGGATTCTTCACTTTCGGTCACCCACCGGCATCCCCAGGTGCCTCAGCGCTTGCGGCCCCGGATGGCCTTGAGCGACATCTGGACTGCGATCACGACGAGGTATGCGGCGAACAGGATGTTGCCGAGGAGCGGGTCGACCAGGGTCGCCAGCCATGCACCGAGGGCCGTGGTCGTACAGGCGGCGAGGCCGATGGTCACGGCGGCCGTCAGGTCGACGTTGCGGTGCCGCAGATTGCCGATCGTGCCCGAGATCGCGGTCGGGATCATCATCAGCAGCGAGGTGCCCTTGGCGACGAGGTCGCTGGTCCCGAACGCCAGCATCAGCACGGGAACCACCACGACGCCACCGCCGACGCCGATGAGCCCGGACAGGATGCCGGTGCCGACGCCGACCAGAACGAGCGCGCTTCCCGAGAACCAGGACAGCTCGAACTCGGCGCCGCGCGACGGGATCACGACGAACAGCATGATGATGACGACGACGAGGAAGCCGACGAAGCCCCACCGCAGGGCGGTCTGCGAGATCCGCGGCAGCAGGCGCGTTCCGATCTGGGCGCCGACGACGGCACCTGCAGCCAGGATGATCGCCGGTATCCACGCCACCGACCCGTGCACCGCGTACGAGATGACGCCGACCGCGGCGGTCGGGACGATCGCGGCCAGCGACGTCCCGGCCGCCAGGCGCTGGTCGAAATTCAGCAGCAGCACGAGCAGCGGCACGATGACGGTGCCGCCGCCGACGCCGAAGAGTCCGGAGAGAAGTCCCGCCAGCAGGCCGATGACGATGAAGGACACGTACGCCCGGGGTCCACGATGAATCCGAGCGTCAGTCACTCATCCACCCTACTCCCGGGCGACCGCCGACCTGATCGTCCCACCTCGAGTGCCGGTCACCCGCGACGGAACACGGATGGTGTGACGTTTCACGGACGGATCCGGTCGGTTCGTCCGTGAAACGTCACCGGGTCCGTGAAACGTCGCGGGCGCACGCGGAGGTCGCTGCGAGCCCCCGCCGGTCACCCGACGCGCGCGACGGCGAGCAGATGTGCGCTGAAGTCCCTGATGCCTGGTTCCGCGCTGGTCGCGCGGGCGAGCACCAGGGCGGCCTCCGTCAGGTCGGTGCGGTCGGCGGGCACACCCTCGAGCGCGAGTCCGGACGGCCCTTCGACACCGTGCACGGCCAGAACCTCGAGGGCGGCATCGGCCACCTCCTCGGCGAGTTCCTCCGCCGTGTGGAAGTGCCCGGCCGGGAACCGGTCGCCGGCCAGCGGGACGCCCTGCTCCCAGAGAGCGCGCAGCGCGGCATCCGATCGGACCGAACGACCGAGCACGTTCGCGCCGAAGGCGACGTAGCGCGACAGTGCGGCCGCGAATACGAAACCACCTGCGCGGGTGACGCGCTTCGCCTCGCGCAGTGCCTGAAGGCGCTCCTCCCTCGAGGCGAGATGGTAGAGCGGGCCGAGCAGGAGGACGGCGTCGAAGGACCCGTCGGCGAACGGCAGGCTGCGCGCATCGCCGAGCAGCGCCTCGACCCCGGATGCCGCGGCCGCCGTCACGTGCTCGGGTACGGGATCGATGAGGACGACCTCGAAACCGCGCTCGCGCAGAGTGCGGGCGTGGATGCCGGTCCCACCCCCGATGTCCAGGACGCGGCCGGTGCTGATGTGCTCGGCGATCAGCTCCTGCGTCCGCCGATGCTCGAGCGGTCCCTGCGCCGACCGCGTCGTCAGGCGGGCATCCTCGTCGAAGAGGCCGCCGTAGTACACGCGCACCCGCTCATCGATCTCGCTCTGATGGGCCACCGCATCTCCTCTCACCGTCCTGGCATCCTTCCACAGCTCCGCCCGGGAACGACGAAGCCCGCCATCCCTTGCGGGGTGGCGGGCTTCGGGAACAAGCGGATGCTTACTCGGACTTCTCCTCGGCAGCAGCCTCGGCGGGAGCCTCTTCGGCCGGAGCCTCGGTGGTCTCCTCGGCCGGAGCCTCTTCAGCCGGCTTCTCAGCCTTCTCGGCCTTCTCGGCCTTCGGGGCAGCCTTTGCCGCCTTCTTCTTGGGCGTGACGGGCTCGAGGACGAGCTCGATCACGGCCATCGGGGCGTTGTCGCCCTTGCGGTTGCCGACCTTGGTGATGCGCGTGTAGCCACCCTCGCGGTCCGCGACGAGCGGGGCGATCTCGGTGAACAGCTCGTGCACGACCGACTTGTCGCCGATGACCGACAGCACCCGGCGACGGGCGTGCAGGTCGCCGCGCTTGGCGAAGGTGATCAGGCGCTCGGCGAGCGGACGAAGGCGCTTGGCCTTGGTCTCGGTCGTCTTGATCGACTTGTGAGTGAACAGAGCAGCCGCGAGGTTGGCAAGCATCAGGCGCTCGTGTGCGGGGCCGCCTCCGAGGCGGGGACCCTTGGTGGGCTTAGGCATATTCGTCTAACTCCTGGTCAGAATTTCGGGAAGGTCAGAAGGACTCGTCTTCGCTGCCGCCGTAGAAGTGGGCGCCGTCGAAACCGGGCACCGAATCCTTGAGCGACAGACCGAGCGAGATGAGCTTGTCGCGCACCTCGTCGACCGACTTCTGGCCGAAGTTGCGGATGTTCATGAGCTGCGTCTCCGACAGGGCGACGAGCTCGGACACCGTGTTGATGCCCTCGCGCTTGAGGCAGTTGTACGAGCGCACGGACAGGTCGAGGTCCTCGATCGGCATCGACAGCTCGCTGGAGGCGACGGCCTCCACCGGCGCCGGGCCGATCTCGATGCCCTCGGCCTCGACGTTCAGCTCGCGGGCGAGGCCGAACAGCTCGGTGAGGGTCTTCGCAGCCGAGGCGACGGCATCGCGGGGGCTGATCGAGGACTTGGTCTCGACATCCAGGACGAGCTTGTCGAAGTCGGTGCGCTCACCAGCACGGGTGGCGTCGACGCGGTAGCTGACCTTGAGGACCGGCGAGTAGATCGAGTCGATCGGGATCTGACCGGCCTCGGCGTACTCGTTGCGGTTCTGCGTGGCGGACACGTAACCGCGGCCGCGCTCGATGGTGAGCTCCAGCTCGAACTTCGCGGTGTCGTTCAGAGTCGCGATGACGAGCTCGGGGTTCTGCACCTCGACACCGGCGGGAGCCGAGATGTCGGCAGCGGTGACCTCGCCTGCGCCGGTCTTGCGCAGGTAGGCGGTGATGGGCTCGTCACGCTCGCTGGAGACGACCAGCTGCTTGATGTTGAGGATGATCTCGGTGACATCCTCCTTCACGCCGGGGATGGTGCTGAACTCGTGCAGCACGCCGTCGATGCGGATGCTGGTGACAGCAGCGCCGGGGATCGACGAGAGCAGGCTGCGACGCAGCGCGTTGCCGATGGTGTAGCCGAAACCGGGCTCGAGCGGCTCGATGATGAACCGGCTCCGGTTCTCGACGATCTTTTCCTCGGTCAGTGTGGGACGCTGTGCGATGAGCACTGTGTGTTCCTTTCGATCACATGCCCGCTATATGACATGTGGTGGGTGAGGTTCTTGAGTTGTGGAAACCTGCGGCGAGGATGCCGGCCCCGTGACGGGACCGGCATCCTCGAACGAAATCAGACGCGACGGCGCTTCGGCGGACGGCAGCCGTTGTGAGCCTGGGGCGTGACGTCCTGGATCGAACCCACCTCGAGGCCTGCGGCCTGCAGCGAGCGGATCGCGGTCTCGCGGCCCGAACCCGGACCCTTCACGAGGACGTCGACCTTCTTGACGCCGTGCTCTGCAGCCTGACGTGCTGCCGACTCGGCGGCCATGCCGGCCGCGTACGGGGTCGACTTGCGGGAGCCCTTGAAGCCCACGCCACCGGACGATGCCCACGCGATGACAGCGCCGGTCGGGTCGGTGATCGAAACGATCGTGTTGTTGAACGTCGACTTGATGTGGGCCTGGCCCAGCGCGATGTTCTTCTTTTCCTTGCGGCGCGGCTTGCGCGCGGCGGCCTTGGGTGCAGCCATGAAAGTTTTCTCCTATTCCCTGGCCGCTGCTTAGCGGGCCTTCTTCTTACCGGCGACGGTGCGCTTCGGGCCCTTGCGGGTACGGGCGTTGGTCTTGGTGCGCTGACCGCGGACCGGGAGGCCACGACGGTGACGGATGCCCTCGTAGGAGCCGATCTCGACCTTGCGACGGATGTCTGCGGCGACCTCGCGGCGCAGGTCACCCTCCACCTTGTAGTTGCCTTCGATGTGGTCGCGCAGTGCGATGAGCTGGTCGTCGCTCAGGTCCTTCACGCGGATCGACTCGTCGATCTCGGTGGCCTTGAGGATCTCGACCGAGCGGGTACGGCCAACGCCGTAGATGTACGTAAGTGCGATCACCACGCGCTTATCGCGCGGGATGTCGACGCCGGCAAGACGTGCCATGCGAATCTCCTGAAATGTGGTGGAGGTGTGGAGCAGGATCGGTGCCCGGGCCTCCGCCCCGAGGTGTCCCCCACCGAAGTGGGTTCTGATCCTGCCTGTTGTGTATTGAGTTGTGGAGTCAGATCAGAAGAGTGATCAGCCCTGACGCTGCTTGTGGCGCGGGTTGCTCTTGCAGATCACCATGACGCGGCCGTGACGACGGATCACCTTGCAGTGATCGCAGATGGGCTTGACGCTGGGGTTGACCTTCATTGTGTTTCCTGTTCGCTGTCTTCACCGGGCAGGCGTGAATGCCTGGGGTGTTACTTCTCGACCGATCAGCGGTAGCGGTAGACGATGCGGCCGCGGGTCAGGTCGTAGGGGCTGAGCTCCACGACCACGCGGTCCTCGGGGATGATGCGGATGTAGTTCTGCCGCATCTTTCCGGAGATCGTTGCAAGAACCTTGTGTCCGTTGGTGAGCTCGACGCGGAACATCGCGTTGGGCAGCGCCTCGGACACGACGCCCTCGATTTCGATGACACCGTCTTTCTTAGCCATAAACTCGCTGACGCTTCTGCAGATCGGCCGATCTGCGGTGGATGGATGGGTTGGATGCGCGCCTTAGCCGGACACGCCGAACTAGGCGCAAAGCACCAAAGATCAATATTAGACGACGGCGGCGCATCCGGCAAATGGGATGCGCCGCCGTCGTGTCGATCCGGTCAGCTGATCAGATCGGTCAGCTTCTTGAAGTCCGCATCATTGGTCAGATCGAGCTTCGTGTCGTTCAGCACCACGGTCGGCGTGCCCGAGATCTCGTTGCTCTTCGCCTGAGCGGCACCGTACTTCTTGTACGTCTCGTCAGTGATGCACGAAACCGCGTCGTCAGCGCCGACCTCGGTGGCGAAGTCGGCGAGCTGCTGAGTGGTCAGACCCGACGTGTTCTCGGCCGGCTGGTTCTCGAACAGGATGGCGGCGTAGTCGAGGTACAGCTCGGGGGCCGTCGATGCCACACAGACGGCAGCGCCTGCCGAACGCGACGAGTACTCCGTCCCCTGCGAGTATCGATCGAGGATGGCGATCGGGTGGTAGCGAAGCGTGATCGCGCCGTCCGCTGCTGCCTGCTCCAGCGCAGGCCCGAACTGCTCCTCGAAGTTCTTGCAGGCCGGGCACTGGAAGTCGACGAACACGTCGACGACGTCGTCGCCCTCACCGATCGTGATCGCCCCGGTCTCCGCATCGAAGATCTCGTTGCTCTCCGGCGTCGCGCCCGGTGCCGTGGCCTGGTTGTTCAGGAACACGACGAGGCCGCCGAGAACCACCAGGATGACGACCACAGCGGCCGAGATCCAGATGGCGAACCAGTTGGTCTTGCCCTGTGCTGCTGCCATTGCGTTCCGTTCTCTCAGGACTCGCGCGTTCGCGCGGCCCTCCTGCGAAGTCTTCCGGCGCGCGCAGCGCCGCACGACAATCCTGCCGCCCCATCCTATGCGCCCGTTGTGAGCCCCCTATCCGCGCCCTGCCCCGCCCCTTCCGCTCCAGAGGATCGCAGCACGGCTGATGCTCTCCCCCGGCGACTCCGCGAGTGCGCGAACCACGCGAAGGGCCGACCGGCGGGCAGGAAAGCCGGCGCTACGCGAAGGGGGTCGGAACGACGCCGAAGGGCGCGAGGCCGGCGGCCCCGCCGTCCACCGCCGTCAGCACCCAGATGCCGTCCGCGTGCACGGCGACGCTGTGCTCCCAGTGGGAGCCGTCGCTGCCGTCGACCGTGGAGACGGTCCAGTCGTCGTCCTCCACGAACGTGGCCTCGCCGCCGGCGGTCACCATCGGCTCGATGGCGAGCACCAGGCCGGGCTTGACCTCTGCCCCGGCATCCGGTGTCCGGTAGTTGAACACGCTGGGGGCTTCGTGCATCTTGCGTCCGATGCCGTGGCCGACGTACTCGCGCAGGATGCCGTAGTCCCCCTGCGCCTCGATGTAGTCCTGGATGGCGGCGCCGATGTCTCCGAGGTGCCGCGCAGACGCCATCGCCGCGATGCCGGCCCACATCGAGCCCTCAGTCACCCGCGACAGTTCGAGCCGCGCAGACACAACCTCAGGCCGCGACGCATCCGGAATCACGATCGTGCGCGCGCTGTCGCCGTTCCAGCCCTGGAACTGCGCACCGCTGTCCACCGACACGATGTCGCCCGGCTCGAGCACCCGAGAACCCGGGATGCCGTGCACCACCTGCTCGTTGACCGAGATGCAGGTGGTGTGGCTGTAGCCGCGAACGAGCTTGAAGTTGGACTCCGCGCCGCGGGCGAGGACGGCGGCGGATGCCGCGGCATCCACCGATTCCGTCGTCGCGCCGGGCAGAATCGCCGCCGTGGCCGCATCCAGGGATGCCGCGGTGATGAGTCCTGGTTCGACCATCGCGCGCAGCTGCGCGGGGGTCTTGTAGATCGAGCGGCGGAACACGCTCAGACCGTCACGCGCAGGCCGCGGGCGTCCAGCGCCGCGGAGATGCGCTCGGTGATCTCGTCGAGCGAGCCGACGCCGTCGATGCGGTCGACGATCCCGCGCTCGGAATACGTCTCCAGGATCGGAGCCGTCTCGTGCTCGTAGATGTCCAGACGGTGCGCGATGGCCTCGGTCGTGTCGTCCGAGCGCCCCTGCTCCGAAGCCCGCAGCTGCAGCCGCTCGATGCTCTCCTCACGCGGGACGTCCAGAAGGATCACGGCATCCAGAGCCTCGCCGCGTGCAGTCAGGAACGCTTCGAGGTGCGTGACCTGGGCGGCGTTGCGCGGATACCCGTCCAGCAGGAAGCCGTTCGCGGCGTCCTCCTGCGACAGCCGGTCGCGCACGATCTCGCTCGTGAGCTCATCCGGCACCAGGTCGCCACGGTCGAGGATCGACGTGACCTTCTGGCCCAGCTCGGTGCCGTTCTTGATGTTGGCACGGAAGATGTCGCCGGTGGAGACCACGGGGATGCCGTAGGACTCTGCGACGCGAACACCCTGCGTGCCCTTGCCGGAGCCCTGCGGGCCGACGATGAGGAGACGTGCGGATGCTGTCATCGGAGGAGCCCTTCGTAATGGCGCTGCTGAAGCTGAGCGTCGATCTGCTTGACCGTCTCGAGACCCACACCCACGATGATGAGGATCGACGCACCACCGAACGGGAAGTTCTGGTTCGCGTCGACGGTGGCCAGCGCCACCAGCGGGATGAGAGCGATCAGACCCAGGTAGATGGATCCCGGGAAGGTGATGCGCGTCAGCACGTAGTCGAGGTATTCGGCCGTCGGACGACCGGCACGGATGCCGGGGATGAACCCGCCGTACTTCTTCATGTTGTCGGCGACCTCGACGGGGTTGAACGTGATCGCGACGTAGAAGTACGTGAAGCCGATGATGAGCAGGAAGTACACCGCCATGTACAGCGGGTGGTCACCGGTGGTGAAGTACTGCGAGACCCACGTGACCCATGCGGCCGGCTCCGAGCCGTCCTGCGGCGTGTTGAACTGTGCGATGAGCATCGGGATGTACAGCAGCGACGAGGCGAAGATCACCGGGATCACACCGGCCATGTTCACCTTGATCGGGATGTAGGTGTTCGTCCCGCCATAGGTGCGGCGTCCGACCATGCGCTTGGCGTACTGCACCGGGATGCGGCGCTGCGACTGCTCGACGAAGACGACGAGTCCCATCACGACGATGCCGACGGCGAGGACGAGGAGGAAGACCTCGAAGCCCTTGGCCTCCCAGATCATCCACATGGCGGACGGGAAGGTCGCGGCGATCGAGGTGAAGATGAGCAGCGACATGCCGTTGCCGATGCCGCGCTCGGTGACGAGCTCGGCGAACCACATGATGAGGCCGGTACCGGCGGTCATCGTGATGATCATCAGCAGCTGCGCCCACCACACGTCGTTGGTCAGCAGGTTCTGGCAGGCCGCGACGTCGGTCGTTCCGAACAGCTGACCGCTGCGCGCCACGGTGACGAGAGTCGTCGACTGCAGCAGTGCCAGGGCGATGGTCAGGTATCGCGTGTACTGCGTGAGACGCGCCTGCCCCGCCTGGCCCTCCTTGTGAAGGGTCTCGAAGTGCGGGATGACGACGCGCAGCAGCTGGGTGATGATCGTCGCCGTGATGTACGGCATCACACCCAGCGCGAAGATCGACAGCTGGAGCAGTGCTCCGCCCGAGAAGAGGTTGACCAGGCTCAGCAGCCCCTCGGTGCCCGAGGTGAGTGCCAGACACTGCTCGACGTTCGGGAAGTTCACGAACGGAGCCGGGATGTGCGAGCCGAACCGGTACAGGGCGATGATCGCCAGTGTGAAACCGATCTTCCGACGGAGGTCGGGCGTGCGGAAGATCCGCGCAATGGCGCTAAACAAGGGATTTCCTCCAGAAAGGTCGCCGTCGACACAGCTGACGGCCGAAAGACCAGAGTAACGCACAGAGGGGCCGGAGAATTCTCCGACCCCTCTGGGCTGTGGTTACTTGACGGAACCGCCGGCCGCCACGATCTTCTGCTCGGCAGAACCCGAGACCTTATCGACCGAGACGGTGAGCTTCACCGCGATGTCCCCGTTGCCGAGGACCTTGACCTTCTCGTTCTTGCGCACGGCACCCTTGGCGACCAGGTCGCTGACGGTGACGTCTCCACCCTTGGGGTAGAGCTCGGCGAGCTTCTCCAGGTTCACGACCTGGTACTCGACGCGGAACGGGTTCTTGAAGCCGCGCAGCTTCGGGGTGCGCATGTGCAGCGGCATCTGCCCACCCTCGAATCCGACGCGAACGGTGTTGCGGGCCTTGGTGCCCTTCGTGCCACGACCGGCCGTCTTGCCCTTGGAGCCCTCACCGCGACCGACACGGGTCTTCGCGGTGTTGGCGCCGGGGACCGGACGCAGGTGGTGCACCTTCAGGACGCCGGGACGCGTGGTCGCGGCTTCCTTCTTGGCAGCAGGCTTCTTGGCGGCCGGCTTCTTGGCAGCCGGAGCCTTCTTCTCAGCCGTGGCCTTCGAGGCAGCAGCCTTGGGGGCGGCAGCCTTCTTGGGGGCCTTCTCAGCCTCGACGGCTTCGTTCTTCTCAGCCATTAGTCGATCTCCTCAACCTTGACGAGGTGGGCGACGGTCCGGACGTAACCGCGCGTCTGCGCGTCGTCGGGGCGGACGGTGGTGTCACCGATCCGCTTCAGACCGAGGCTGCGCAGCGTGTCACGCTGGTTCTGCTTCTCGCTCACCTTGGACTTGATCTGCGTGACCTTGAGGCGCGCAGCCATCAGGCACCTACCTTCTGCGCTGCGGCCGCCTCGGCCTCCGCGCGGACGAGACGCGCCGGTGCGACCTGGTCGAACTCGAGGCCACGACGTGCGGCGACCGCACGGGGCTCCTCGAGCTGCTTCAGGGCAGCAACCGTCGCGTGCACGATGTTGATCGTGTTCGACGAGCCGAGCGACTTCGACAGCACGTCGTGGATGCCGGCGCACTCGAGCACGGCGCGAACCGGGCCACCGGCGATAACACCGGTACCGGCAGCAGCCGGACGAAGCAGCACGACACCGGCCGCGGCCTCACCCTGCACGGGGTGCGGGATGGTCTTCGCGACACGGGGGACGCGGAAGAAGTTGCGCTTGGCCTCTTCGACACCCTTCGAGATGGCCAGGGGCACCTCACGGGCCTTGCCGTAGCCGACGCCGACCAGACCGTTGCCGTCACCGACGACCACGAGGGCGGTGAAGCTGAAGCGACGTCCACCCTTCACGACCTTGGAGACGCGGTTGATGGTGACGACGCGCTCGAGGAACTGGTTGTCCCCACGGTCGCGCGAGTTGCGGTCACGGCCACCCTGGTTGCGGTCACGACCGCCGCGGCGGCCTTCACGCTGCGGCTCGGCCTGCGTGGTGCCGGCGGCCGTCTCGGAAGTGGCAGCTGCCGCTTCGGTCACTTCGTTCTCCTTGTTGTCACTCACAGTGCCAGCCCTCCTTCACGAGCGCCATCGGCGATCGCCGCGACACGACCCGCGTAGCGGTTTCCGCCACGGTCGAACACGGCTTCGGAAACACCGGCAGCCTTCGCGCGCTCGGCGACGAGCTCGCCGACCTTGCGGGCCTTGGCGGTCTTGTCGCCTTCGAGACCACGAACGTCGGTCTCGAGCGTGGATGCCGAGGCCACGGTGTGGCCCTTGCTGTCGTCGACCAGCTGGACGAAGACGTGGCGGGCGGAGCGGTTCACGACGAGACGCGGACGCAGCTCGGTGCCGACGATCTTCTTGCGAAGACGGGCGTGACGACGCGCGCGGGCGTCAGACTTTGACTTGAGAGCCATGGTTACTTACCACTCTTTCCGGCCTTGCGACGCACGACCTCGCCCGCGTAGCGGACACCCTTGCCCTTGTACGGCTCGGGCTTGCGGATCTTGCGGATGTTCGCAGCTGCCTCGCCGACAGCCTGCTTGTCGATGCCACTGACCGTGAGCTTGTTGTTGCCCTCGACCGTCAGGGTGATACCGGCGGGCGGGTCGATCAGAACCGGGTGCGAGAAGCCGAGGGCGAACTCGACCGAGCTGCCCTTCTGCTGCACGCGGTAACCGGTGCCGACGACCTCGAGGCCCTTGGTGTAGCCCTGGGTGACGCCGATGATGTTGTTGTTGATGAGCGTGCGGGTCAGGCCGTGAAGCGACCGCGACTCGCGCTCGTCGTCGGGGCGAGAGACGAGAACCTGGTTCTCCTCGACCGCGACCTCGATGGGGCTGGCCACCGTGAGGGTGAGTTCACCCTTGGGGCCCTTCACCGCGATCTCACGGCCGTCGACCGAAACGGTCACGCCCGCGGGAATCTCGATGGGAAGTCGTCCAATACGCGACATTTCGTATCACCACACGTAGGCGAGAACTTCTCCGCCCACGCCCTTCTGCTCTGCCTGACGGTCGGTGAGAAGACCGGAGGAGGTGGACAGGATGGCGACGCCGAGGCCGCCGAGGACCTTCGGAAGCTCCGTGGACTTCGCGTAGACGCGGAGGCCGGGCTTCGAAACGCGCTTGATGCCGGCGATGGAGCGCTCACGGTTGGGACCGTACTTGAGCGACAACGTGAGGTTCTTGCCGACGCGGGCGTCGGTGACCTCCCAGCTGGAGATGTAGCCCTCCTGCTGGAGGATCTCTGCGATGTGCGTCTTCAGCTTGCTCGACGGGAGCGTCACGGAGTCGTGGTGCGCCGAGTTCGCGTTGCGCAGACGGGTCAGCATGTCTGCGACCGGGTCTGTCATTGTCATTGTGTTCTTCTTTCAGTCATGAGGTTCCGGCTGCCGTTACACGACAGACGGCCTGCGATGAGCACGCAATCTTCAATTGTACGGCACGCGGGGAGGGCGCCTTGCGGCGTCCCTCCCCGCGTCACCGCATCACGCCTTGGCGTCTTCGGACTTGAAGGGGAAGCCGAGGTGACGCAGAAGTGCGCGACCCTCGTCATCCGTCTTCGCCGTCGTCACCACGGTGATGTCGAAGCCGCGAACGCGGTCGATCTTGTCCTGATCGATCTCGTGGAACACGCTCTGCTCCTGGAGACCGAAGGTGTAGTTGCCGTTGCCGTCGAACTGCTTGGCCGAGAGGCCGCGGAAGTCGCGGATACGGGGCAGTGCGAGCGAGACCAGGCGGTCGATGAACTCCCACGCACGGTCGCCACGGAGGGTGACGTGCGCACCGATGGCCTGGCCCTCACGCAGCTTGAACTGCGCGATGGACTTGCGGGCCTTCGTGACGATCGGCTTCTGGCCGGTGATCTTGGTGAGGTCGTCGACCGCACCATCGATCACCTTGCTGTCGCGAGCCGCCTCACCGACACCGGTGTTGACGACGACCTTGACGATGCCGGGGATCTGCATCACATTCTGGTAGCCGAACTCTTCCTGCAGCTTCTGCTGGATCTCGGCCTTGTACTTCTGCTTCAGGCGCGGCTGGATCTTGCCAGCCGGCGCGGCAGTGTCGGTGCTCATCAGAGGTCCTTACCTGACTTCTTCGCGTAACGCACACGGACGGTGCGCTTCACGCCGTCCTTGGTCTGCTCCTCGACGCGGTGGCCGACGCGGGTCGGCTTCTTCGTCGAGGGGTCGATGACCTGGACGTTGGAGATGTGGATGGGAGCCTCGATGGTCTCGATGCCGCCCGTCTTCGTGCCGCGCTGCGTCTGGCCGACGCGCGTGTGCTTGGTGACGTAGTTGACGCCCTCGACGATGACGCGGTTCTCGGCCACGATGACCTCGAGAACCTTGCCCTGCTTGCCGCGGTCGCCGCCCTTGTCCTGCTTGCGGCCCGTGATGACCTGAACCAGGTCGCCCTTCTTGATGTTCGCCATGATCAAATGACCTCCGGGGCGAGCGAGACGATCTTCATGAACTTCTTGTCGCGAAGTTCACGACCGACCGGTCCGAAGATACGGGTGCCGCGGGGCTCCCCGTCGTTCTTCAGGATCACGGCGGCGTTCTCGTCGAACTTGATGTACGAACCGTCGGGACGGCGCGTCTCCTTCTTGGTGCGGACGATGACCGCCTTGACGACGTCGCCCTTCTTCACGTTTCCGCCAGGGATCGCGTCCTTGACGGTCGCGACGATGGTGTCACCCAGGCCGGCGTAACGACGGCGCGAGCCGCCGAGGACGCGGATGGTGAGCAGTTCCTTCGCGCCGGTGTTGTCGGCGACCTTGAGGCGGGACTCCTGCTGAATCACTTGGCCTTCTCCAGAATCTCAACCAGACGCCAGCGCTTGGTGGCGCTGAGCGGCCGGGTCTCGTTGATGAGGACCAGGTCGCCGATGCCGGCGGTGTTGCCCTCGTCGTGCGCCTTCACCTTGGAGGTGCGGCGGATGACCTTGCCGTACAGCGGGTGCTTCACGCGGTCTTCGACCTCGACGACGATGGTCTTGTCCATCTTGTCGCTGACGACGTATCCACGGCGCGACTTGCGGTAACCGCGAGCGTCCGCGTCGCGCACATCGTGCTCGCCGTGCTCCACGGTGTCCGCCTTGACGGCAGCCTTCTTCTCAGCCATTACTCGGCCTCCTCCTTCGGCGCGTCAGCCGAGTCGGCCTTCTTCGCCTTTGCCTTGGACGCCTTCTTGGCCGGAGCCTCGACCGGAGCGGGCGTCGCACGGATGCCCAGCTCGCGCTCACGGATCACGGTGTACAGGCGCGCGATGTCGCGCTTGACGGCGCGGATGCGGCCGTGGCTCTCCAGCTGGCCGGTGGCCGACTGGAAACGGAGGTTGAACAGCTCCTCCTTGGCCTTACGCAGCTCCTCGACGAGGCGCTGGTCTTCGAACGTGTCGAGCTCGCTGGGAGCGAGCTCCTTGGTGCCGATCGCCATTACGCGTCGCCCTCCTCGCGCTTGATGATGCGTGCCTTGAGAGGCAGCTTGTGAATGGCACGGGTCAGTGCTTCGCGAGCGAGCTGCTCGCTGACGCCGGCGACCTCGAAGAGGACGCGACCCGGCTTGACGTTTGCGACCCACCACTCCGGCGAACCCTTACCGGAACCCATGCGGGTTTCGGCCGGCTTCTTCGTGAGCGGACGGTCGGGGTAGATGTTGATCCACACCTTGCCGCCACGCTTGATGTGACGGGTCATCGCGATACGAGCGGACTCGATCTGACGGTTCGTCACATACGCGGGGGTGAGCGCCTGGATACCGTACTCGCCGAAGGAGACCTTCGTGCCGCCGGTTGCCTGGCCGCTGCGCCCCGGGTGGTGCTGCTTGCGGAACTTGACCTTACGGGGAATAAGCATCAGGCAGACGCTCCTTCTGCGACGGGGGCCTCGTTGCGAGGGCCACGGCGACGGTCGCCACCGCGGTCGTCACGACCGCGCGACTTGGGCGCGTTTGCCTGCTCGCGAGCGAGTTCCTTGTTGGTGAGGTCACCCTTGTAGATCCAGACCTTCACGCCGATGCGGCCGAAGGTGGTCTTGGCCTCGTAGAAGCCGTAGTCGATGTTCGCGCGCAGCGTGTGCAGCGGCACACGACCCTCGCGGTAGAACTCCGAACGGCTCATCTCGGCGCCGCCGAGACGGCCGGAGACCTGGATGCGGATGCCCTTGGCGCCGGCGCGCTGAGCGCCCTGCAGACCCTTGCGCATCGCACGACGGAACGCCACACGAGCAGAGAGCTGCTCGGCGATGCCCTGCGCGACGAGCTGAGCGTCGGCCTCGGGGTTCTTGACCTCGAGGATGTTCAGCTGGATCTGCTTGCCGGTGAGCTTCTCGAGGTCACCACGGATGCGCTCGGCCTCAGCACCACGACGACCGATGACGATACCGGGGCGCGCGGTGTGGATGTCCACACGCACGCGGTCACGGGTCCGCTCGATCTCGATGTTGCTGACGCCGGCACGATCCAGCTGCGTCTTCAGCAGGTTACGGATCTTGATGTCCTCGGCGACGTAGTCCGCGTAGCGCTGACCCGGCTTCGTCGAGTCAGAGAACCAGCGCGAGACGTGGTCGGTGGTGATACCGAGGCGGAAGCCGTACGGGTTTACCTTCTGTCCCATTACTTGCTCGCCTTCTTCTTGCTGTCGCCCTCGGCCGCGGCAGCGACCTCCGGCGTCGAGAGCACGACCGTGATGTGGCTCGTGCGCTTCTTGATCTGGAAAGCGCGACCCTGTGCACGGGGGCGGAAACGCTTGAGCGTCGTGCCCTCGTCGACGTAGGCGTTCGCCACGTACAGGTCCTGCTCGTCGAGGTACTCGCCGTCACGATCCGCCTTCACCTGTGCGTTGGCCATGGCCGACGCGACAAGCTTGTAGATCGGCTCACTGGCGCTCTGCGGTGCGAACTTCAGGATCGCGAGAGCCTCCTGGGCCTGCTTGCCCTTGATGAGCGCGACGACACGACGAGCCTTCTGAGGGGTCACGCGGATGTGTCGCACGCGTGCGATGGACTCCACCATTTCTCTCTCCTCTATCGCCCCCGCGTCAGCGGCGGCGGCCCTTCTTGTCGTCCTTCACGTGGCCGCGGAAGGTGCGGGTGGGCGCGAACTCGCCCAGCTTGTGACCGACCATGGTCTCGGTCACGAACACGGGGATGTGCTTGCGACCGTCGTGGACGGCGATGGTGTGTCCCAGCATGGCGGGGATGATCATCGAGCGTCGCGACCAGGTCTTGATGACGTTCTTCGTGCCGGCTTCGTTCTGCACGACCACCTTGCGAAGCAGGTGCTCGTCGACGAAGGGGCCCTTCTTAAGACTGCGAGGCATCTTCTCTTACTCCTACTTACGCTTCTTGCCGGCGTTACGACGACGCACGATGTACTTGTCGCTTTCCTTGTTGGCGTGACGGGTACGACCCTCAGCCTGGCCCCAAGGAGTGACGGGGTGACGTCCACCGGACGTCTTGCCCTCACCACCACCGTGCGGGTGGTCGACCGGGTTCATGGCGACACCACGCACGGTCGGGCGGACGCCCTTCCAGCGCTTGCGGCCGGCCTTGCCCCAGTTGATGTTCGACTGCTCGGCGTTGCCGACCTCGCCGATGGTGGCGCGGCAGCGTGCGTCGACGTTGCGGATTTCGCCGGACGGCAGACGAAGCTGCGCGAAGGCGCCATCCTTGGCGACGAGACGCACCGAAGTCCCCGCAGAGCGAGCCAGCTTCGCGCCGCCGCCGGGGCGGAGCTCGATCGCGTGGATCACGGTACCGGTGGGGATGTTCTTCAGCGGCAGGTTGTTGCCCGGCTTGATGTCGGCCGATGCACCCGACTCGACGACGTCGCCCTGGCTCAGCTTGTTCGGCGCGAGGATGTAGCGCTTCTCGCCGTCGAAGTAGTGCAGCAGTGCGATGCGTGCGGTGCGGTTGGGGTCGTACTCGATGTGAGCGACCTTGGCGTTGACGCCGTCCTTGTCATTGCGACGGAAGTCGATGACACGGTACTGGCGCTTGTGGCCACCACCGATGTGACGGGTCGTGATGCGGCCCTGGTTGTTACGGCCACCGGTCTTCGACAGGGGACGCAGCAGCGACTTCTCGGGCGTCGATCGGGTGATCTCGGCGAAGTCGGCCACCGACGAACCGCGACGACCCGGGGTCGTGGGCTTGTACTTGCGAATAGCCATGATTGTCCTTTATCCCCCGGATCAGCCGATTGCCGTGAAGATGTCGATGGTGCCCGACTTCAGGCTGACGATGGCGCGCTTGGTGTCCTTGCGCTTACCGGTGCCGAAGCGGGTGCGACGGGCCTTGCCGACGCGGTTGATCGTGTTGACCGCTGCGACCTTGACGTCGAAGATCTTCTCGATGGCGAGCTTGATCTCAGTCTTGGAGGCGCGCGGGTCCACGAGGAACGTGTACTTTCCCTCGTCGATGAGCGAGTAGCTCTTCTCGGACACGACCGGCTTCAGGATGATGTCGCGCGGGTCCTTGTTGAGAGCGGTCGTCAGGACGGTTGCCTGCTCGGTCATGCCGAGACCTCCTCGGTTGCGCCGGTCTTCGAAGCGATGAACGCCTCGAGCGCGGCCTTGGTGAAGACGATGTCGTCGGAGACGAGCACGTCGTAGGCGTTGAGCTGGTCGTAGGTGAGCCAGTGCACGTTCGGCAGGTTGCGAACGGACTTGAGCGTCACCTCATCGTCACGCTGGGTGACGACCAGGATGTTCTTCGGGCCGGCGACCTGAGCGAGCAGGCTCGCGGCGGTCTTGGTCGAAGGAGCGGAGTCGATGCCGAAGGTCTCGACTGCGTGCAGACGCTCGCCGCGGAAGCGGTCGCTCAGCGCACCCAGCAGGGCGGCCGCGATCATCTTCTTGGGGGTGCGCTGCGCGTAGTTGCGCGGCTTCGGTCCGTGGACGATGCCACCACCGGTCATGTGCGGCGCGCGGATGGAACCCTGACGGGCGTTACCCGTGCCCTTCTGCTTGAAGGGCTTGCGGCCTGCACCGGAGACCTCACCGCGACGCTTGGTCGAGTGGGTGCCCTGACGCGCAGCTGCGAGCTGTGCGACGACGACCTGGTGGATCAGCGGGATGTTCGTCTTGACGTCGAAGAGCTCGGCGGGCAGCTCGATGGAGCCGGCCTTCTTGCCGTCGGCCTTCAGGACGTCGAGCGCGAGAGTCGAGTCAGCCATGATCAGGCACCCTTCACTGCGTTGCGGACGTAGACGACGCGGCCACGCGCACCGGGGACGGCGCCCTTGACGAGCATGAGTCCCTTCTCGGCGTCGATGGCGTGCACCGTGAGGTTGAGGACGGTCACGCGCTCGCCACCCATACGGCCGGCCATGCGCATGCCCTTGAAGACGCGGCTCGGGGTCGACGATGCGCCGATGGAGCCGGGCTTGCGGTGGTTGCGGTGGGAACCGTGCGATGCCGAAACGCCCTTGAAGTTGTGGCGCTTCATGACACCCGCGGTGCCCTTGCCCTTGCTGGTGCCGACGACGTCGACCAGCTGGCCCGCCTCGAAGAGACCGTCGACCGTGAGCTCCTGACCAAGCGAGTAGTCAGCAGCATCCGCCGTGCGGATCTCGGTGACGTGGCGGCGCGGCGTGACGCCGGCTGCCTCGAAGTGAGCGGAAAGGGGCTTGTTCACCTTGCGGGGGTCGATCTGACCCGCAGCGATCTGAACGGCGTTGTAGCCGTCCTTCTCGGGGGTGCGGACCTGCGTGACCACGTTGGGTGCGAGCTCGATGACGGTGACGGGAACGATCTTGCCGTTCTCATCCCACACCTGCGTCATGCCGAGCTTGGTGCCCAGCAGTCCCTTGGAAATCTTTGCGTTGATGTCAGCCATGTCGATCCTCAGAGCTTGATCTCGATGTTGACGTCAGCCGGAAGGTCGAGACGCATCAGCGAGTCGACGGCCTTGGGCGTCGGGTCGACGATGTCGATCAGACGCTTGTGGGTGCGCATCTCGAAGTGCTCGCGGCTGTCCTTGTACTTGTGGGGCGACCGGATGACGCACACGACGTTCTTCTCGGTCGGAAGCGGCACGGGGCCGACGACGGTTGCGCCCGCACGGGTCACAGTGTCGACGATCTTGCGCGCCGACGTGTCGATGACCTCGTGGTCATACGACTTCAGGCGAATGCGGATCTTCTGTCCCGCCATTTGTCTGCTCACTCTCTTTAAGCGTCTTACCGTCCTGGGCCGGGTGACTCAGGGGCATTGGACGCACGATGACGCTGTTCGCGCCTCGGCACTCGACAGGCTCCGGGGAGCCGATCTGCGCACCACTGTTCTTCTGTCAGTCCGCGCACCTCGCGGCGCACGGCAGAACCTCTCAGCAGAGGTGTCGGGGATGTTCTTCTACCCGCGGCCTAGAACCCTGCTGCCTCTAGAAGAGGCGCCGTCTATGCACTGCCCTGGTAGTGATCCGCGAGGCACGCATAGCGCACCCCAGGAATGTGGAACTTATCTATTGTGCCATGGGTGATTTCGGTTCTGCAAACCCGGGCGTGTCGCGCCGGCATCCGAGGGGGAGGTCGTGGGGCGAGGCATCCCCATGCCTCGCCCCACGCGGGGATGCGTTCAGCGCGAGGGGGCGCGCCGAACGCGGGGTTCGGGGCGCGAAGGGACGCCCCGATCCCCGTCGGAGGCATGGCGGATCGGCTGCCGTGTCGGCAGCGCGCGACGCGCAGAAGGCGTCGTTGACGCATCGATCCCCAAAATCGTTCCCCAGTCGTGTGCACGGCTCAGCCGTGCGGTTCGGGATCGCGAACCCCTTCGCAATCCCAGCCGCAAGGTCCCCAGGCGGCTGCCCCGATAGTAGCGGAAAGGGAGCCCCTCCGTGAAGAGAGGCTCCCTGACCGAACTCGGTGTCTACTCGTTGCCGACGGCCTTGTCGGCTCCGTCGCGGATCTCGTCGATCTTGTCAGCGGCTCCGGGTGCGACCTTCTTGGCGAAGTCGGCGACTCCGTCGAGCACCTTGTCGCTGATGTCCTCGGCCTGCTCGCTCTTCACGGCTTCGGCGATCTTGTCCTTGTGCTCCTCGTAGAGGTCCTTGCCCTTGTTGACTGCGTCATCGATTCCCATTGCATCCCTCTCGATCCGTTGCCGGCAAGGTCGGCCGACGCTCCCATTCTGTCCGGCGGATGCCGGGAGGGGAAGAGTCAGGATGCCGGGGGCGGCCGGATGCACTGCTCGTGTCAGGCGGCGAGGTTGTAGCGGGCGGTGCCGCCGAGGCGCGGGGTGCGGTTCGGGTCGACATGGGGCGGCGGGATGAACCAGACGCGGGCCGTGACGCCGGTGCCGTCGATGCGGATGTCCCATCCGTTGTCGTGGATGCGGTGGTGGCAGTTCTCGCAGAGCAGCACACCTCGGTCGAGGTCGGTTCGGCCGTGGTCGCGTTCCCACCAGTCGATGTGATGGGCGCGGGTCATCGAGGGCGGCAGAGTGCACATCGCGCAGCCGCCGTCTCGTTCGGCCAGGGCGAGGCGCTGCGCCCGGGTGAAGAAGCGTTTCTCTCGCCCCCAGTCGAGGATCTCGCTATCCTCGCCGAGCACACACGGGATGACACCCCCGCTGGCGGCCATGCGCCGCACGGTGCCGATGCCGACCCGCTGGTCGATCCCGTCGATACTGCCGTAGCCGGTGCCGTCGCTGAGGTCGTCGAGTGCAACGCGCACGATCACCGTCGCGCCGGCGAGAGCGGGGGTGCTGTCGTCGCACCCGCGGACGTGGGCGCAGATGTCGCGGAGCCCGTCGGCCTGGATCTGCGCGACCGTGCGGCGATCGGCGTCCGGGCCGTTCGGGTCCAGCGTGTTCTTCCGGGCCGCGAACACCGCGGTGACGTACCCCTCCAGGGCCGCCTTGATGGGCGCGCCGGTGGCGACATCGACATCACCATCGATGTGCAGACGCCCGTCCCGCTCGAACATCACCAGCGAGTTCTGTGCTCTGAGAGCCTCTTCTCGCGGTGCGACGCCGTCCGGGTCGAGGAACGCCTCGGCGCGCGTGACGAGCGTCCGGACCTCGTTCAACGACAGCCCCGCCGCCTTCTCCGCCAGGAGCGCTTCCGCTTCGAAGATGCGGTCGGTGCCGATCTTCACCCCGACCCGGTCCAGCAGCGTGACGATCAGTCCGGCGGCCGGCGCGCCGATCCTGCCGGCACCGAGAGCTTTGCGCACGGCGGGGTACTTCGCCGGCAACCGCCCCCCGAGCAGATCGCTTCGAGGTGCGGTGGCTTCGCCGATCGCGACCAGCCGCGATGCCTCCCCGGTCGAGCGGCCGGTCACCGTCGCGACGAATTGGGCGGCATTGCGGAACCCCTGCTCCTTCGCCAACGAACCGGCGCCGAGCTCGACGCGCGACTCCCGGGCGATCCCGGCCGCGACTTCGGTCTCGAGGGCGTCCACGAGTCGGTGCAGCACACCCAACGCGTCGTTCGCCGCGACCAGCCCGGCCCGGCTCAGATCACTCGCATGCCCCGCATCCGCCCACACCGCATCAAGACGGGAAACCGCCTCGTGCAGAGCATCCAGATGCGTCGTCTTCGACATACCCCCAGACTACTCCGCCAGCATCCGAAAGGGAATAGATGTTCGAAAGATATATTCGAAACTCAGTGCGCCGTCGCGCCCGGGGTGATGACCGCACGGACCGTGCGGAACAGGATGATGATGTCCTGCATGAGCGACCAGTTCTCGACGTAGTAGAGATCGAGACGAATGGTCTCCTCCCACGACAGCGAGGAGCGACCACTGACCTGCCAGAGACCGCTCATCCCCGGCTTCACGAGAAGACGCCGGTAGGCGACGTCGTCGTAGAGCGCCACCTCAGTGGCACGCTGAGGTCGAGGGCCGACGAGACTCATCTCCCCGCGGAAGACGTTGACCAGTTGCGGCAGCTCGTCGAGCGAGTGCTTGCGAAGGAATCGCCCGACTCTGGTGATCCGCGGGTCATCGTTGATCTTGAACAGCGGCGTGGTGCCGTCGCCCTGCAGATCGAGCAGCGAGGCGAGCTGGTCGTCGGCGTCGGCCACCATCGATCGGAACTTCCGCATGCCGAATGTCCGTCCGCCGCGACCGATGCGCTCCTGGCGGTACAGGATGCCTCCCGGACCGTCGATGCGGATCGCGATCGCCGTCACCAGGAAGACCGGCGAGAACAGCACCAGCAGGATCGTCGATCCGACGAGATCGAAGGTGCGCTTGAGGAATCGGGCCGCCCCCTCCATACGAGGGAAATCGACGTGCACGAGCGGAAGGCCGGCGACCGGAGTGGCATGCAGGCGCGGGCCGGCGATGTCGGTGAGCGCAGGAGCCATGATCAGCTGGATGTCGCGATCGGACACCGCATAGCCGAGCCGACGCATCATCTCAGGGTCGATGTCGTCCGAACCCGCGATGATCAGTGCGTCGATGTTGGCCGCGTCGAGAGCCCCCTCGGCATGGGCGATATCGGCGAGCACGTCGATGTCCGGCACTCCCTCGGAAGCGACACCGTTCGTGATGACCCCGACGATCTCGTAACCGCTGCCCGGAGTACGACGAATCTGGCCGGTGACATGCCTGACCTTCGACGGTTCGCCGATGACGACCGCACGGTGCAGATACTGCTTGTTCTTCTGTCGGGCACGCAACCACTGGCGCCACAGCCAGCGCGACAGCAGCAGGAGCATGACGCCCAGGGGGAAGATCACCGCCACGAGCACCCGGGACAGGTTCATCCCGAGGAAGTAACCCATCGCGACGGTGAAGGCGAAGACCGCGATCGAGGCGTTGACGAGACGCCGATACTCGATGTATCCGCTGCCGACGATGTGGCGCTCGCGGCTGTCGGTGGCGTCGAGGGCGATGAGCCAGAGCACGCCGATGATGATGAGCGCGGCCGTATAGGAGAAGCGAGGACCACCCGGCCACGACACGGCGGTGGTGATGCTGGGGATGGCGACCAGCCATCCGACGACCAGTGTGATCGCCAGCACCGCGACATCGCTGTAGAAGAGACGGCTCGCGTAACGACGCGGCCACGCGACCCGACGCGCTTTCTGAACGGGAATCCGAGAGGTCTCCCCCGACTCCCCCGAGACATCGGAGCTGCCGCGCTCAAGCTGAACGACGACGACGCTCACCCCCCTGTGACGACACCAGAACTCGAGTCATTGTACCCGCTTGGATGCCGTTCGAAAGGTCCTCTCACCCGGAGCAGCCGTCGGTGACGACCGGCTTCTCGCCGTTGACCATCGGATTCGTGCGGACCTCGAGAGGGCCGTAGTCGCCTCCGGCTCCGACGAACGTCGCAGTGACGTCGACGGAGTCCCCCGGGTCGAACCACGCTTCGAACGCGACGACCGGTCGGCCGAGGTCATCGACGTCGCGGTGCATCACCGAGACCTCGTCGCCGTTGAAGGTCGCATCGGACAACGTCGTACCCGGAGGGCCGTAGACGAAGATCCAGTCACGGAAGCGGGCGCCGAAGGTCATGCTCTGCACGTAGCGGGGCAATGCCTCCGCCTGCCGCTGGGTCAAAGGCAGCGTGAGCGACGCGTTCGCGGTGAACGTCGCCGTATCCCCTTCGCAGACGGCTGTCGCCGTGGTGGCCGTCTCGGTGAAGTAGTCGATCTTCGAACCGTTGCTGTTGTTGAAGTAGATGCCGACCGCGGTGACGTCCTTGTTGTGCGGGGGCAGAATACCGCTCATCTTGGTACCGTCGATCGCGTCGGCGACCTCCTTGTCATCGCCCCAGACGAGGACGCTGCCGTGGGACGCGCTCTCCGTGATCGCCCACATCATGTCCTTGATGTCGAAGTCGCCGGCGGCGATCGTGTCGAAGATGGCCGCGGCCGTGTCGGCGAAGAACCCGTCGACGAGTTCGGGCTCCTTGTAGGAGTCCCATCGCCCGTAGACCTCGCTCAGCAGCACCGAGACGGCGTTGTCGGAGGAGAGCACCTCGCCGGAGGCGAGCTCGATCGGGCCCGTCGCGACGAGAATCCGCTGCAGCGCGAGAGGGTCGATCGAGATCACGCCTGCGACCTCGTCCGGTGCGATGTCACGCTGCCACCAGGCGCGCAGGATCTGCGCCGCGGAGGGGAAGTCGGGACGACTCGTGCTCGTGTTGATGTGGTCCACGAGATAGCTCGTGTAGAGCTGGATGGCGCTGTCGGGAACGGGAACGTCCACGGCGACGCCGTTCTGATAGCTTCCGCTGTTGCCCTGCGCTCCCATCGAGATCTTGCCACCGTCGACCTTGACGAGCGTCTGCGCTGCCGCGCTGCCGCCGAGGGCGAGCGACTCGGCATTGTTCTGGAAGACGAGCAGATAGTTGCGTTCGCCGTCTCCTCCGAGCAGTTTCGGCATGATGCCGATCATCGGGGCCGCCGCCGACATCACTTCGTCTACCTGCTCGACGCCGTCACGGACGACCGAGATGAGGAAGGGAGAGTTCGACACGGCATCCAGTCCGTCGGCGAGCTCCACGATGTGGTCGCCCTCGTCCTCGGTCGCCTGGAGCAACCGCACCGTGACCGATTCGGTGTCGTCCTCGTCACCCATCACGGGCAGTGCCACGCCGTTGACCAGAGCGTCGAGGGACTGCGCCGCGAGGCGCACCCCCCTGAGGTTGTCCCCCACCACGGGAACCCACTCCATGAGCCACCAGACCGGATCGGATGCCGCAGCTCCCGCACTGGCGGCGTTCTCGGCCAGTTCGGGGAGCGCTTTGTCGACGTCTCCCCCGTTCTGGATGTCGCTGATGAGCTCTTGGCTCTTCGTCAGCCCGTCCTTCACGGTGATGGCGCGCAGTCCGACCCAGCACACGGCGAGAAGGAGGGCGATGACGACGAGCGTGAGAATCACCCAGACGCGACGTCGTCGAACGACCTTGTCCGTCTTCTGATCGCCTTGCTCGTCGCTGCGTTGCGCTCGCCTGCTGTCAGCGCTCATGGACGACTTACCTTTCATACGGGAGGGAACCGGTGCATTCTACCGGCGGCGTCTTAGGACGCAGCCGGGAGCAGTCACTCCGCCTCTGCTTCTGCTTCTGCCTCGGCGTCCGCTTCGGCCTGCGCATCCGCTTCAGCATCCGCCTCCGACGTGATGAAGACCGGAGACGCGCCGAGGGTCAGTGTGACCTCGCCCTTCACGGGCTGGACCAGTTCGGTGTGGCCGGACATGTCGGTGACCGCCAGCGCGACGTCCGATGCGAAGCTGCGCTGCACCTCGGCACCCTTCGCCCATGCGATGCGGGTCTCGTCGCCACCGGCTCCGAACACCGCCACCGTGCTCGCATCGTCGGACTCGTCCGATGCGAACGCCTTGTCCTGCAGCTGCGTGATCATGAGGGCCTGGGCGAAGGCTCCCGGTTTCGGAGCCAGTGCGAGCACGCCCTCGCGCGGCAGGTTCTCGTAGAGGCCGAAGTTCGCCTCGCCCGCCACAGGATCGGGCGTGTCGTTGACGAGGTCGTACCAGAAGTACTTCTCGACGCCGTTCGCGAAGGCCAGCGTCTCGTTGCGCACCATCATCTGCCCCTGCTCGAGCACAGTGACACCGTCGTGGTGCGTGGGGAAGCCCATCTCCGTGACCCACACCGGCCGGGTCTCACCGGTGACCTCCTGCATGTCCGCATAGGACTGCTGCACCGTTCCGGCGATCAGGTCGGCGTTGCGATTGATCCAGGACTCGTAGGGGTGGTAGCTCGCCACGTCGGTGACTGCCATGCCACCGGCCTGCCAGAATCCGACGAACCAGTCACGGTCGTACAGCGCCGTGGAACCCGTGACGATCGGGAGGTCGGGGTAAGCCGTGCTGACGTGGTCGCGAACGGACTGCGCGATCGGCACGTAGCAGGACGGCCCCTGACCGCAGGGGACATCCGTCTCGCGATGGTTGAACTCGTTGAGGACCTCGAGACCGACCAGGTCGAACCTGTCGGCGACGGCCTTCGCATAGGCGCCGTAGGCCTGGATCGACTCGTCTCCGGACGGTGCGCGTCTGGTGCCGTAGAGCCGGTTGCCGTATACGACGAGCCCCAGGAGCTTCACGTCGTTGGCGTGCATGCGCGAGAACTCGCGCACGTAGTTCTCGTCCCAGTTGTATTCGCCACGAGTCTTCTCGTTGCGTTCCCAGGAGATGTCGTTGCGCACCTCGGCGAAGCCGAGCGCAGCGGCCAGAGTCCCCGTGCCGGCGAACGGTTCCTTCTCGACATGGGACGCGACCCCGAAGCGCGCATCCTGCGCCAGGTAGAAGCTGTCGGCGTCGATCACGGCGACGCTGGTATCGATCTTTCGGCCGGATGAATCGCTGACCGAGACGGCGTAGTGTCCCTGCGGAACTCCCGTCAGCGGTAGTCCTGCCAGAGCTCCGCTGACGCTGGCCTGGCCGGTGATCGGGTCGCCTCCGGAGGTGGACGTCGCACTCCACTGCACAGGACCCTCCGCGAGCGAGACGGCGAGAAGCGCGGACTCCGCCGTCATGATGAGCGAATCGTTGACGATGCCCGCGGGTGTCTGCACCGCCTCGAACGAGCCATTGGGTACGAACTCCTCCCCGCCGCTCGCTGTGATCGAGACGTCGTCGACCCCGAGGCCGCGCACGGCACCGGAGAGGGCGATGTCGATCGACGATTCGGCGGCCTGATCGGCCGGAGTCGTGAACGCGAACTCGATGGTCTCCCATTCCGCGTCCAGCTCGGGAAGCGCGAAGCTCTGGCCGGCGACGTCCAGACGGACACCCGTCTCGGTCTTCTCCTCCTCGAGCACGCGCACGGCGACGCTGAGCGTGTAATCCGTATCGGGCGCGAGAGCGACGGCAGCGGAGGCGGCGATGATGTCGGGGTCGTCTGCCGGAGCATCCACTCGCAACGACACGGCGCCCGTAGCGGCATCGCCGACTTCCGGGAGCACCGCACCGACCACCGTGCGGTCGGCGAGCGTCCACCCGTCGATCGATGCCCGTGCGACGTTCGTCACCGGCACCTCGGCCAGCGGCTCGGGTGGCGGGGTGGTGACGACTGCCTCGGGCGTGGGCTCGGGTGTCCGGCTCGCCTGGGGCTCCGGCTGCTGCGACATGATCACAGCGGCCGTCGCGATGCTTCCTCCGGCCAGGAGCACGGCCGCCGCACTCGCGATGATGATCGTGGTCTTCTTCGTCAGGCGCAGAGCCATCGTGTCCTTTCCCCCCGGGTGGTCACATCAAACCTACCGGCACGAAGCTGACAGACCCTGGAGTCGGCGGGCCGACGAACTTCCCTAGACTCGATGCATGCTTCTTCGTGCAGGGTCGGCCCCGTGAGCGGTGTCCTGGTGCACGAATGGCTCGCCCGGCGAGGCGGGTCCGAGAACGTCTTCGAGTCGCTGACGCGGGTGTTTCCGGATGCCGCCCGTTACTGCCTCTGGAACGACAGCGAAGGGCGCTTCACCGTCGACGGCGAGACGTGGCTTGCACGGACGCCGCTGCGCGGGCACAAGGCCGCGGCGCTGCCCCTCATGCCCCTCGCCTGGCGAGGCCTCCCCGACGTCGATGCCGACTGGATCCTCACCAGCTCCCACCTCTTCGCGCACCACGCGCGATTCGCCGGTGCCGCGAGCCACGCGCCCAAGCTGGTCTACGCGCACACCCCCGCGCGGTACATCTGGAATCCCGAGCTCGACGGGCGCGGCGGCTCGCCGATCGCGAGAGCGGTGGCTGCGCCCCTGAAGAGCCTCGATCGACGGCGGGCGCAGGAGCCCGTCGCGATCGCCGCGAACAGCGTGTTCGTTCAGGAGCGCATCGCCCAGGCGTGGCATCGCGAGAGCACCGTGATCCATCCGCCCGTCGACGTGGCCGGCTTCCTCGGCCCGTCGGAACCGGACGAGCGCGACCAGGAGATCCTCGAGCGCCTTCCGGACCGCTTCCTGCTCGGCTTCTCCCGGTTCATCCCCTATAAGAGGCTGGATCTCGTGATCGAGGCCGGACTCGCCGCCGACGTTCCGGTGGTCCTGGCGGGCGCGGGCTCGGACGAGGACCGCCTGCGCGCGTTCGCTGAAGAACGCGCGCCCGGTCGCGTCCATTTCGTTCGCTCCCCCGGTCACGAGCTGTACCGCGCGCTGCTGAATCGCTGTATCGCGCTCGTCTTCCCGGCCGTCGAGGACTTCGGCATCGTCCCCGTCGAGGCGATGGCGGCCGGACGCCCCGTCATCGCGAACGCGGTGGGCGGCACGGCCGAGACGATCGTGCACGGCAGCACCGGAGCGCTCGTCGAGCACTGGTCGCGCGATGAGTTGCGCAGGGCCGTCGAGACGGCATCCGGTGTTTCGGCCGATGCCTGCCGAACCCAGGGGATGAAGTTCTCCGAAGAGGTCTTCGCCGATCGCATCCGCACCTGGGCCGCCGAGTCGGTCGGCGAGACGAGCGCGCCGGAAGAGAGCCGCGCATGACGCGCGTCCTGGTCGATGACCGCTACCGCGGCGCGCACGGCATCGGCCGATACGCCGCTGAGGTCCTCCCGCGGCTGACGGTGCCGTGGGAGCCGCTCGGCCTCAACGGCTCACCGTTCAGCCCCGTCGACTCGTTCCGCGCGGTCGGCGCGGGGTCCGCTGCGGATGCCGTGGTGTACTCCCCCGGCTACGGCGCACTCGTGCGTGCTCGGAGGCAGCTGCTCACGCTGCACGATCTGATCCAGCTGCAGGCGCCGGGCATCGCCCGCTGGAAGTTCGCGGCGTATTACGCGGGGCCCGTCCGCTCGGTGGTCCGCAGGTCCGGTGTCGTGCTCACCGTGTCCGAGACCTCCGCCCGGGCGCTGCGGGAGTGGATCAACGACGACACCGTCGAGATCGTCAACGCGGGCAACGGGTGCTCGGACGCATTCCGCCCCGGCGCGGACGCCCTGACGACCTCCGACCCCTACCTCCTGTTCGTCGGCAACGGGCGCGCGCACAAGAACCTCGACGTCGTCCTCGACGCCCTCGCCGCAGCGCGCGACGTGCGCCTCGTGGCCGTCGTCCCCGAGCGCGAGATCGTCGACCTGAGTGCTCGTGCGATGCACCGCGGCGTCGATGCCCGAGTGCGCTGGGTGAGTGGCGTCGACGATGAACAGCTCGCCGAGCTGTACCGAGGCGCCGCTGCGACCGTGATGCCGTCGAAGCTGGAAGGGTTCGGTCTGCCGGCTTTGGAGTCGATCCGGTGCGGGGTGCCGGTCGTGCATTGGCGCGGGTGCGAATCGGTCGCGGAGATCGTCGGGGATCGCGGGTGGTCGGTTGCGTCGCCTGACGACGCGGACGAGTGGTCGGACGCGCTGGTCCGCGCCGTCTCCGCGCAGCGGCGGGTCGATCCGCCCGAGGGTTACGACTGGGACCGCACCGCGGCGATCGTCTCGGAGACGATCGGGCGGATGCCCGGTTGACGCACTACTCGGCGCGCCGACGGACAGCGCGCAGGAAATCCTGCAGCGCATCCGTCCTGTGCTCCCATGATGCGTCGGCGGCCGCGTCCCTGCCCGCCTGGTTCGGAGACGGATGCCGCAGCGCACGCTCGAGCGCGGCATCCGCGTCGCTTTCGTTGGTGTAGACCTCGATGCCGACGTCGGATCGTTCGCGAATGCCGGGCGTCTCGCGCGCCACGACGGCGAGTCCGGCCGCGAGGTACTCGTAGAGCTTCATCGGGCTGCGCCCCGCGTTGAGCGGGTTGTCGGACAGCGGCAGGAGTCCCACGCGTGCCGTGTGCAGCAGAGCCGGGACCTCGGCGTAGGGCACGGCGCCGAGGAGCTCGACGTTCGCCGGCACAGTGTGCGGCGCGCTGGCTTCGGGACCGGCGATGGCGAACCGGACCTGCGGATGCGCACGCGCCCAGGCGACGACACGCTCCCAGTCGAACCTGTCGTCGAGCGCTCCGACGTAGACACAACGGGCGTCCCGCGCGGTGTCCGCGCCGACAGGTGGGGCGAAGCGCGCGACATCCGCCCCGTTGCTCAGCACGAGCGAAGGAACCCGAAGCGAGCCCAGGCCGCGCAGCACTTCGTCGGACGTGGCGATCACGCCGTCGGCAGCATCCACGATCTGCTGCTGCAGGCGATTCTTGACCCCCGCGGGGTAGAGATCCGTCGGGCGATAGACCACCGTTTCCGCGAGCGAGCGCACGGAATCATCCCAGAGCAACGGCTGATCGATGAGCACCGCATCGAAGCCGGCGGGGATGCCCGCGCGTTCCAGCATCCGCGCGACCCTGGGGGCTCCCACCGGCGCAGGAAGGGCCGTACGCGGGACGATGTGCAGCACGCCGTTCGCCTCACGCTGCGGATGGCGCGGTACGGCGGCGAGGTCCTGTCGGCTGACACGTCCCGTGACCCGGTGGGCGAGCGAGATCGGAGTGCTCAGGTGCACGACGTCCGCTCCGCGTTCGGAGAGCACACGGGCGTAGTGGTGGCTGCCGACCCGGAAGGGACCGAACGGATGGCTGTGCGAGAGGAAGAGGATGCGGGCCTGAGTCATGCTCGTGCCCTGCGCACAGCGGCACGGATCTGCCGCTGGATGTCTGCGAGGACCGCCCCCGCGGCGCTCACGCGTTCAGACACCTCTGCCGCGCGCTCCGGCGTCGGGATGAGGACCTCTCTCATGCGCTCCGAATCGCTCGCGGTCGCATCCATCGAGATGCCCTCCAGGCCGATGGCTGCGAAGGCATTCGTGATCTTCGCCGTCGGATGCGGAACCAACTCGACGGGGATCGCACCGCTCAGCGCTGCGAGCACGAGGACGTGCATCCGGTCGCTGACGACGATCTGCGCCGCGTCGTAGCGTTCCCTGAGGTGTTCCTCGTGGACGAGCGGATCGGTGTCGCCCCAGGCATCGAACTCGCCACCGAGCAGCTCCGCGAGCTCGCGCGCGCGGTCCTCGTCCTCTCGCACCTGGACCACGGTGCGGATGCGGAGGCCGGCGGCCGATGCGCTCTCACGCACCGCGCTGAGCCACTGGGCGTCCGGCAGGGGGCGCGCCCCGCGAAGGCTCACGAGCAGTTCGGTGCGTTCGCTCCAGGCGAGGCCGTCGCGGGTGCCGGCGGAGAACCCGATGTCGGGTGCGAGACGCCCGGTCCGCGCGGTCGCCAGCGTCGACGCGTCTCGCCACAGCGTCACCTGCGACAGGCGGGTCGCCAGGCGATGGATGCTGAGGGCGGGCTGCGATGGCGCGCGAATGCCACGCGGCGGGCGGACGACGACTCCTCCCTTGAGTCGGACGATGATCGTCTCGGCGAGGAAGACGAGTTCCCTGAGCCCGTTGCCGCGGTCAAGAGGGATCTCGCCTGCCTCGAACACCAGGACGGGATGCCGCGGAGCAATCAGGAGAAGCCAGAGCCAACGCGGCACCGAGCTCTTGGAACGCAGCACGACCGTGCCGCTCGGGAGACCCAGCTGCCTCAACCAGACATCGGGGGCTTCCCCCGTGTATGCGACGAGTTCGTCGCTCGTGCCCATCGACCAGGCGAGCGTCTCTCGGCGGATGAGCGCATCACCGATGTTGCCCGCGGGGCCGGTGAGAGAGACGAAAGTTCTGGTAGCGCGCGGCGCTCGGGATGAGGGCGAATTCCGGCGGCGCATGATGCAAATCTAGTCGGTTCGTCGGTGGCCGTTCTCGAGCGGCACGACCGTCGAACCTGCGACAGTCAGGACGTTGTCGACGGCGTGGGCAGTGGGAGCACCGGCCCCGGATCGGCGCCGGCGTCAGCACCGGCGCCAGCGTCAGCACCGGCATCAGCCTCAGCCCCGGCGTCAGCACCCGCGTCCGCACCAGTCTCGGCACCGGCGTCAGCACCCGCGCCGGCGTCAGCACCGGCATCAGCCTCGGCGCCAGCGCCAGCACCGGCGTCCGCACCTGCATCAGCGCCCGTGCCAGCACCAGGCTCCGGCTCGGACTCCTGGGGCGGCGAATCCTGGTCGGAGGAGTTGCCGTCGCCCCTGGGCTCCTCGGGCTCTTCGGGCTCGGGTGGGAGCACCCGCGTGACCATGTACGGCACGCTCACCCTCACGCCGTCTTCGTTCTCCGCGGTAACGGTGTACACGACTGCTTCCTTCGTGCAGTCGAACGGAACCGCGCGGTCGGTGATGTTGTCGGGCAGCGCTGCGGCCAGTGGAAGGTCGATCGCGTCGACCTGGGCGTCACCCACCCCGATGGAGACCGTCTCGGCATTGTCGATCTGCCAGCTGAGCAGAACCTGCGCCTCGCCTTCGTCCGCAGCACACTGCACAGTGGTGGCGTTGGCGGTGAAGCTCGTGATCACAGGAGCCGCGGCTGCGGTCGGTGTCTTCTCGGGCTCGGGCTCAGCCGAAGGCTGGGGGCCCGAAGGTGACGCGGCGTTGGCAAGCGTACCGATGATCGCGCCAGCAGCGACGGCAAGGAGGATTGCGACACCGGTGAGCGCCATGAGCAGGAAGCTGCGCTTGCGCTGGCGCTGCTCGATTCGGCGGTGGCGCTCGCGACGTGCGATGGCGCGTGGCTCGTCAGATATCGAGGAGGGCACGGCTGTCGCCGGAAGCACAGTCGCGGCGGGCACTGTCGGCGATTGCTCGCCGTCTCCTTCGGCAACTCCGGCAAACCCTACAGCGACTGGGGCGTTCTTCGTCTGCGGCATCGACGCGGAAGCGGCGCCGACGGCACCAGCTCCGGGCTTCTTGGTCCAGGCGACGTACTCGGCGATGACGTCGGCGGCGGGCCCGTCGGCAATCAACTCGCCTTTGTGCACCCACAGCACCCGCTCACACGTCTCCTTGAGCGAGCCCACGGAGTGGCTGACGATCATCACGAGGCCCGCGCTGCCACGCAGCTCGCCGATGCGCTTCTCGCTCTTCGCGCGGAAGCGCCGGTCACCCACCGCGAGCGCCTCATCGATGAGAAGAATGGAATGAGCCTTCGCCGACGCGATCGCGAACCTCAACCGCGCTGCCATACCAGACGAGTACGTGCGCATCGGGTGATAGATGAAGTCGTTCAGCTCGGCGAAGTCGGCGATCTCGTCGACCTGCGCCGCCGCCTCGTCGGGGCTGAAGCCCATCGCCAAGAGCCCGAGTCGGATGTTGTTCTCGCCCGAAAGCTCGGGTACCAGAGCTGCATTCACGCCGAGAAGAACCGGGCGATCGCGAGCCAGGATGCGCCCCTCTGACGGAGGGATGAGGCCGGTCATCGCTCGGAAGAGCGTCGACTTGCCCGAGCCGTTGTGACCGACGACCCCGATCGATTCGCCTTCGCTCGCGGTAAAGGTCACTCCGCGTAGAGCTGGAACGGTTTGAAGATCGCGTCCACCCCGCAACGATCGCAGGCTCAGCATGGACTCCCGCGTCGTCATGCGCTTGCCGGAGGCGTACACGCGATAGTTCACGTGCACGTCCTCCGCGACGATCATCGCGCGGGGACCGTCATCCCGCACTCCGACTGTCTGACCGGGGAGCAGAAGATCAGTCACTGAGACCGTACCTCGGCTCGCCCTGCCAGAAGAAGATCGTTCCCACGACGATCATCACCAGTGCCCAGGCTGGTGCAGCGATCCACGCAAGCAGCGGGGCGGAGTACCCCGACAACAGCACGTCACGGGCGATAGAGATGAAGTCGTACGTCGGCACGAGGTGCACGATCGTCAGCAAGGTCGGATAGGCGGCGAGCGCGCCGTCGACATCGAAGAAGATGCCGCTCGCGTAGAACAGGATTCGGGTGATGATCGGGATCAGTTGCTGAATGTCTCGCGTGCGGACCGCGACTCGCGCGACAACGAGCGCGAGCCCGAGGTTGAAGACGCCCATGACCATGAAGATCGGGATGATCAGCAACCAGGACCAGGAAATCGGCTCGCCAAAGATGAGCAGGAGGATTCCGAGTAGCAGGATCACCGGGATCATGCGCATCGCCTGTTCGAACACGACGGAGATCGGAAGAAGCATTCGGGGGAACCCGAAACTCTGCACGAGCTTTGCGTTGTTCGTAATTGCCTTCGATCCACTCCCGAAGCAGCCGGTGAAGAACTCGAAGACGAACACCCCGACGATCAGGTACTGCACGAAGTTCGCCGGACGAGCTGCACCGGAGAGGATGAAGTAGAAGATGGTGCCGTACACGATCGCAAGCGAAAGCGGCTTTAGGACGATCCACAGCACACCGAGCCGATTTGGCAACAAGCCCGAGATCAAGCGGCTACCGGCGAGCCGCAGCGCAAAAGTAAGCATGCGCCAGGTTTCCGCGAGATAGTCGCCCAGACGAGGACGGGTCCCCACCTCGGTCAGACCGTCGGTCGCGGGCACAGCCATCGCTCCCATTCGGAATCCTCTATCTCTCTACCGTGGCGCACGATACGCCCGCGCCAGGGCGGGCGTATCGGACGATGATACCGCACGGGCCCGTGTGCCCACTTGCGACCTACTCAGTCGCGACCGTAGATGTCGCGGGTGTAGATCTTGTGCGCGACGTCGTCGAGCGCGTCGGTCGAGCGGTTTGCAATGATGACGTCGGCACGGGCCTTGAACTCGTCGAGGTCGCGCACGACCTCGGAATGGAAGAACTCGTGCTCCTCGAGCGAGGGCTCGTAAACGACGACCTCAATACCCTTGGCCTTGATGCGCTTCATGATCCCCTGGATCGAAGATGCGCGGAAATTATCCGATCCCGACTTCATGACCAGGCGGTAGACACCGACGGTCCGAGGCTCACGAGCGAGGATGTCCGATGCGACGAAGTCCTTGCGCGTGCTGTTCGCATCGACGATCGCGGCGATGAGGTTCTGCGGCACCTCGGAGTAGTTCGCCAGCAGCTGCTTGGTGTCCTTGGGCAGGCAGTACCCGCCGTAACCGAACGAGGGGTTGTTGTAGTGCGACCCGATGCGCGGGTCCAGGCCAACACCCTCGATGATCTGCTTCGTGTCGAGTCCGTGTACCGCCGCGTAGGTATCGAGTTCGTTGAAGTACGCCACTCGCAGCGCGAGGTAAGTGTTGGCGAACAGCTTGATCGCCTCTGCCTCGGTGGCGTCGGTGAGCAGTACCGGCACGTCCGTGGCGATCGCACCTTCGAGCAGCAGTTCGGCGAAGCGCTGGCCGACCGGGCCGCGGTCGCCCACGACGATGCGCGACGGATACAGGTTGTCGTGCAGAGCACGCCCCTCGCGCAGGAACTCCGGCGAGAAGATGATCGTCGCCCGCGGGTAGTCCGCGTTCATCCGAGCCGTGAACCCCACCGGCACGGTCGACTTGACCACGATCGCGGCGTCAGGATTGACCGCGAGAACGGTTTCGATGACACCCTCGACCGACGACGTGTCGAAGTAGTTTGTGACCTCGTCGTAGTTGGTCGGTGTTGCGACGACGACGAACTCCGCATCCCGATAGGCCTCGTCGACGTCGAGCGTCGGTGTGAGGCCGAGTTCGTGCGTGGAAAGGTAGTCCTCGAGTTCGACATCGGCGATTGGAGACACCCGACGGCTGAGCATCTCGACCTTCGCCGGGTCGATGTCGACGGCGAATACCTCGTGGTGCTGGGCGAGAATGACGGCGTTGGACAGGCCGACGTATCCGGTCCCGGCAATAGCGATCTTCATGCTCACAGGCTATCGGCCCGCGGATAGACTCGTCTCCGATGACCCCGCGCCCCCTTCTAACGATCGTCATGCCAGTCTCGGACGACGACACGACCGTCGCGATGGCCCTCGACAGCGCACTCGCCCAGACGCTCGTCGACATCGAGATCGTCTGCGTCGACGACGCCTCGACCGACGACACCGCGGCCATCCTCGAGCGCTACAGGAAACGCGATCAGCGCGTCCGCGTCGTGCGCCACGAGAGCAACCTATCGGCGTTCCAAGCACGACGAACCGGCATCCTGGCGGCGAGCGCCGATCACGTGCTGTTCCTTGATGGTGACGATGAGCTGGCACCGGATGCCGTGGCGACTGCGCTCGCGCGGGCCCAGTCGACAGATGCAGATATCGTCGGCTTCGGCGTCACCGTTGTCGAACGCGACGGGCGAACCGGCAGCCCCTACGAGGCGCGGCTGCAACCGCCACAGCAACAGCTCAGCGGCGACGAGGTCCTACGGACGCTCTTTCCGATCGACCGACCGGCGCAGGGACAACTCTGGCGATTCCTCTTTCGGACACGTGTACTGCGCGACGCCTACGCGTTGATGCCAGTTGACCTTGTGCTTCCGCGCGTCAACGACCTTCCGATCCTCTTCCTCGCGGCCACCCTGGCAACAAGCTATGCGGCAGTGCCCGACAGGCTCTATCGATATCATTTCGGCAGAGGCGCCAGCGGTCACCGCATCGACAGCGTCGAGCGTGCACTGTTCTACACCGGGGCGATCACCTCGGTCGATTCCATCGGTCCGGCCGTCACGCAGCTGGCCGCGGCGCACCGGGATCCTGACCTCTTGCAGGTGATCTATGCGTCGACGCGTCTGTCGATTATCGGGTACGTGTGCTTTCAGCTGGTCGAGCACAGCGATGAGTCTCTGCTTGACGACGCGCTAGCGCTTCTGCATACGGTCGCCACGAGCCATGACATCGTGCATGCGGCGGCCCGTTTCTATCCGGCGACGCTGAAGGCTCTTAAGTTCCATGCCACGTGGCAAGGTCTTCCCACGACTGTGCAGAGCATCCTGCTTGTCACGTCAACGCTGCGTACCGGCGGGGTCTCGGCAGTACTCGCGTCGCAGGCACGCTATCTGCACGACGCGGGCTACCGGGTAACCGTCGTTGCTCGCAATGCCGGGAGTGATATACGCGCTTTGCCCGCTGGCGTCACGTTCGTCGAGCTCTCCTCGCGTCAACTGCCCGCACAGCTGCTGCAGTGGGCGGAGATCTGCCGCGCCCACCAGGTCGACGTCATTGTTGACCATCAGGTGCTCTACACGGACGCCTGGCCGGAGTTCGCGCTCGTGGCACGAGCCGAGGGCGCCTCAACAATCGGCTGGTTGCATAACTTCGTCGCGCGTCCCGTGTACGACGGCAACGACCGGTTGACGTTCATCGAAAGGTGCAGTCCCACGCTCGCCCAGCTGGTCACCCTGTCACCTCTGGATGTCGCCTACTTCCGGCTGCGGGGCATAGAGCATGTCGCTTATATGCCCAACCCCCCGTCGCCGTTGATGCGAGAGTCAGCCGGCGACATGCGAGCGAAAACGGCCCCGACCGGGCAGCTGGAACTGGTGTGGTGGGGGCGCCTGGAGCAGCACACGAAACAAGTGCGTGAACTCGTCGAAGTGGGTGTGCAACTGCGCGCTCTCGGAGTGCCCTTCCGCCTCACCATCGTTGGCCCGGACTGGGACGACATCACTGCGAAGAAGCTCAACGCGCTCGCCCGTCGTCGCGGTGTCGGTGGCGCGGTCTCCGCCGTCGGGCCGCTACATGGCAAGGCCCTGGTCGCCGCGATCGACCGGGCGGACGCGTTCGTCTCAACGAGCATCATCGAGGGGTACCAACTCACGATCGCCGAAGCGCAGGCGCGTGGACTGCCGGTGTTCATGTATGAGTTGCCCTGGCTCACTCTTGTGCAGAACAACCAGGGTGTCGTCGCCGTGCCACAGGGTGACGCTCGGGGACTTGCCGCTCAGCTCGCTGACGTCCTCAATAACACCGATCAATACGCGCAATTGTCCCAGGCGTCCTTGGAGGCCGCGGCGCGGGCAGGAGCCCACGACTTCGACCGTTTGTATCGCGACGTCGTCGCGGGGACGCTCCCACCTGAGTACTCGCCGCCCCCGACCCTCGACGACGCCGGACAGTTGCTCCGTCTTATGGTGTTCTTCTCCGAACGTGCGGGCGGAAGCGCCGGAATGCGCGCCGCACACACCCGAGCCTGGGGTGCTCGGATGTGGCAGTCGGCAACGCCGCTCGGTCGCGCCACGCTACGACGCATTCCTGGACTGCAGCCTCTCGCATACCGTGCGAAGGGGTGGCTCGGAGCGCGCTGACGTCCATCCTCGCTACATCGCCGCGACCTCATCGAATATCACGCGACAGCGTCCATCGCCGCATGGATGTGCGCCCGCAAGTCCGCGATATCGGCGCGCGCAGCGTTCACCGCTGGCGCGAGGGACGGAAGCTGCGCGTCGAACCGCGCTGCGAACCCATCGAATTCGTCATAGCGGCCGACGAGACCGCCGAGGCCAACGGCCGTCAGCAGACGCGAGATTTTGTGCGGGTCGCTACCCGACCCGATCGGGTACGCGCCTTCTGTCGCCCCGATGATGAGTCCGTGCGCGCGGTCACTGATGACAGCCAGCGACCGCCTGTATACAGCGCGTATGTAGTCGTCGAGCGCGTCGTGACGCATGCTCAGCGGCGTGATGTACTCACCGCCGAGCGCGTTCGCGAGGCGCACCGCCCGGGGCGCGTCGCGTGCCACTTGCGCAACCGTGACTATGCGCGTCTGGGTCGAGACAGCAAAGGCGCGGACAGAGGACAGCCATTCTTCACCAGGCCACGGGCGGTCGAACCGCATGGTCACCGTGATGAACGGGCGCTCGATCACGGGTGCCCATTGGTCGACCGGCGCGCCTTCGGAATACGCCCAGTCCGGAGCGAAGTCCCCGAATCCGGCACCATCGCGCGACCCTTGGTCACGCCACGACATCACCGACGCTTCGCGCATGACCGAGTCGAAAGCGACGCCTCCGAGGTTCTCGACGTTCTTGATGCCGATCCCGGCGAAAATCAACGCCCCACCGTCCTCGAGGGCCCGCGCGCACTCCGCCGCTCGGCGCGGAACCGGGAATATCCCGCCCGCCCGCGGGTTGATCTCACCGGCATTGAACGCATGCACCGGTCGCACCGCAGCCTCCTCGGCTTCGGCCCAGTCCGCCCTCCGCGCGTAGTACGTGACGTCAGGGCCTGCAGCGAACCCAGCAGTGTAATCTGCCGTCGCTTCACCGAGATGGACGTGCACGTGTCGTCCTGGGCCTCGCAGAGCCTCAAGGTAGGCGACGCGCAGCGCCGAGTCGCCGAGATTGTCATCCTGCCCGCTGAGGTGCGCGAAGACGTGCTGGGTCCGTTTCACTGTCACGGCACCCCACACTATATGGTGGCTTTTGTGTTCTCCGCGCTACTTCCCGCGACCGGGGCAGCGAGCGAACGGGACGCTTCACCAGGCGCCGTTCCGACGGTGCTCGTAACCTCGCGGCCGCCACGTCACCGTGTCGATTATGTGGATCAACTCCTCGGCGACGGCTCGAACGGACGAGCGCCAGAGGACGTCGTATTGAAGTTCCATACGAACCCGTCGCGGTCGCACGGCGTCGACGTGGTCCATCTGACCGACATCGCGCGGGTAATCGGCGACGGACAGATTTCAGATCGTAAACGCATCCGGCGCGCGAAACGCTTCACGAGGCTCCTCCGCCGCCGCAAGATCGCGCTTGTGCGCACCGCTCACGGAGAAGAGCTGACCCGGCCACCCTCACGGCCGGAGACCATCCTTGATGAGGCCGCGGCGAGCGTAATCACGCTGATACCCCCCGCCGCAGCTGATGGCCGGTCCCCCATCCTCATCGGCCACAGCCATCTTCGCGACCGGTTCCTCGGTTTCCCCCGCGAAGAGCCTCGTGCGGGGCGCGTACTCGTCGTCGCCAACGAGGTGCTGGATCCTGCATATGAGGCCACCTTGAAGGTGTTCAGCGTCGCCAAATTGCCGGGCTGGACATTACGCATCGCCGGGAAGATCCCACCCGAGCTGGAGGACTCGTACGCACGCACGCTTGCAGATCATGTCGACGCGATCTCAGTTCGCGACGAGGAGCTCTCGGATGCGGCCCGGGTCATCGAAGTCAGCCAGTCCGAGCTGGTGGTGGTCGTGGCCACCGAGGGGTACGAAGGTCAGAGCGTCCTGATGCTCGCCCTGTCCCTGGACCGCCCCGTCCTCGTCGAAGACTCCGTCCGCACGCGAGCACTGGCGGACGAGGTCGGGACATCCTGGGTGCGCCGGCACCCGGGACAATTGACTGCCCGCGCACTCGAGGCCGCGCTCGCAGAGCTGCGCGCTGATCCGCCGACCGGGAGTCCGAACCTCGACGCACGCGACCCCAACACGGTTAGCGCACGCTACGGCGACGTGTATCGTAACGCTGCGTCGGGACGGTGAGCACCTGATGCCGATTAAATCGATGCCCCTCATCTCCTTCATCATCGCCTGCGGAGATGACGAAGGAGATGTCGACCGCAGCCTGAGATCTTGTCTCGCTCAGACGTTCCCGGAGATCGAGATCGTGTGCGTTCACTCGACGCAGGCCTCACCCGTCACGGCCGCAATCGCAGACGACCCGCGGATCTCCGTGCTCGCCCAGCCGGAGGACGCACTCGCGGCGCAGTTGCGTCGAGCGGGCGTCGAGGCGTCGCGTGCCCCTTTTGTCCTGTTCCTCGACGCCGGCGATACGCTCGATCGAGGCGCTGCGATGCGTCTTCGCCGCCAGGCGGATGACACACAGGCCCAATTGATCGGTTACACGATCGAAACAACCCGTGCCGATGGCAAGACCACGAAGTCCGCGCCTGTGGCCGGGCCTCTCAAGGGCGCCGATATTCTCCGCAAGCTCGTGCCTCGCGAGACGCCCGCGGGTCTGGATACGTGGCGCACGCTGTTCAGCCGGGAGTTGCTTCGACAGGCGTACGCAGAGGCCGTCGATGGCGGAGCGGCGCTTATCGACGATCGGGCGGTCGTCCTGCTTGCATACGCGTGCGCAACGATCTACGCCTCGGTTGACGCGGTGGCATACATTCACCGAATGCCCGTAGCCCGGACCGATGCCATGCAATTCGGTCACGCGCTCGATCGCGTCGATGCTTTCCGCTACATCGAGATAGCGATGCACGAGCGTGCCCGTTCCAGCGCTGACCCAGAGCCGCTGCTCGAGGCCTACACTGCCGGGTATCTGACCGCCGTAGCCGACGCCCTCTCGGCGTTCGCCGCTCTCCCCGCCGAGACACGGACGGATGAGCAAGCTCGACTACGGAGGAGGATCGACGAACTCGATTCGACCCTGGCAGCCGTAGCGTTCGCGCCGGAGGCGCTTGCTCTGCTCGCCGCGCACGGAGAGCGCCGGGAGCTGGGGCAGTCTCCTGTTCGTAGTGTGCTGCTCACGACCAACGTTCTCACCACAGGTGGCGTGTCGGGGGTCCTGCTCACACAGGCGCGCTTGCTCGTCGGCGCGGGTTACCGGGTGACTGTCGCGACCCACAGACCGGGCAGCGCCGAGTCACTGGTTCCGGAGGGCGCGGCCCTCGTGCAGCTGACAGGCACGACCCGACGCCAGCGAGTGGCGCAATGGGCGCAATTGTGTCGGCGCCACGATGTTGACGTCGTCATCGACCATCGGATCCTCTACTCCCGTGATTGGCCGGCGTTCGCGCTCGCGGCGCGGTCGACGGGAGCGGCGACTGTCGGGTGGGTTCACAACTTCGCGGGGCGGCCCACATACAACGGCAATGATCTTCAATCCCTGTTAAAGACGCATCTCGGAGCCCTCGCACATCTCGTCGTGCTCTCACCGTTGGATGTCGCGTTCTGGAAGCTGCGCGGCATCCCCCATGTCAGTTACCTGCCGAATCCGCCCTCGCCATTCCTGCTGGAAGCAGGCGCAACGCGTGACGCGAAGCGGGCGCCGCAGGGGCGCCCTTTGGAGCTCGTCTGGTGGGGGCGCCTCGAGGAACACACCAAGAAGGTGTCACAGCTTGTGGAAGTCGCTGCGTCCCTGGAACGGCTCGGCATCGATTTCCAGCTGCGGATTGTCGGCCCGGACTGGGCGGACATGACGGCGGATCGCCTGCTCGATCTCGCCGCAAAACGCGGCGTCGCGGATCGCGTCGAGCTCACGGGACCGCGGCATGGTGTCGACCTCCTTGCAACGATTGATTCATCCGATGTCTTCGTCAGCACGAGCATCATCGAGGGGTATCCTCTGACGCTGCCCGAAGCGCAGTCACGCGGACTTCCAATAGCGATGTACGACCTCCCATGGCTGTCTCTGACCCAGGACAACGCCGGTGTCGTCACGACACCGCAACAGGACCCGGACTCCCTCGCCGCGGCGCTGGCCGATCTTTCGACCGATCCCCAACGATACGAATCGATGTCGAGGGCATCTGTTGCGGCCGCTTCCCGCGCGGTCTCGTTCGACTTCACCCAGCTGTACGAACAGTTGCTCCATGGAGAACTGCCGTCAGCGTATTCTCCGGAACCGACGATCGAAGACGGGCGCAAGATTCTCGAGCTGCTGGTCTTCTTCGCCGAACACAGTGCCCCACCACCACGGGCCATGGCGGGCCGTTCGCCGTCGCGACACAGCGCCACACCTCGACGTCGCGCGCAGCCACGCACATTCGGTCCGCGTGTCGAACAGAAGTTGACGCCGATCGGCCATCACGTCGTGGATATGGCCCCGTGGCTGCGGCCTGTCGTGAGCAAAGTCAAACGCCTTCTGCTGCACCGATAACGAGAGCCCTACGCCTGTGACTCCTCTGGTCTCGATTGTCATTCCCGTGTTCAACGACGCGGAGGCAATTGCCAACGCCATCGACAGCTGCCTCGGACAGACCCTGCGGGCGATCGAAGTCATCGTCGTGGATGACGCGTCCACCGACGACACCGTCGAAGTCGTCCAGCGCTACCGGGCCCGCGATCCGCGCGTGCGTGTGATCCGCCAAGAGCGCAACGCATCGGCGTTTCAAGCCCGGCGCGCCGGGATCCTTGCGGCGAGGGCACGACACCTACTGTTCCTCGACGGTGACGACGAGCTCACAGAACGCGCGGCGGAAGTGGCGCTCGACAAGGCGACTGCCACGGGCGCAGACCTCGTGCAGTTCGGCATCGAGGTCGTGCACCGCGACGGCCGGTCCGGTGGGGCATTCGAATCACGCCTTCAGCCGAAGCACTCGTCGCTCTCCGGAAGCGACGTGCTACTCAAGTTGTTCCCCCATGACCGTCCTGCACAAGGGCAGTTATGGCGGTACCTGTTCCAGACGCGGCTCCTGCTCGACGCCTACGCGCTCATGCCGTCCGACCTGGTTCTGCCCCGCGTCAACGATCTACCCATCACGTTCCTCGCCGCAACGCTGGCAGCCCGCTTCGCATCGATCCCCGACCGTCTATACCGCTATCACTTCGGGCGAGGGGGCAGCGGTCAAAAGGTGCACGACCTCGACACCGCGTCGTTCTATGCAGGTGCGATCCGGTCCATCGACTCGATTGAGTCCGCTGTCCGTGAGCTCGCCAGCAGGGCCACCGACTCCGAACTGATACTCACAACATACGCATCCGTCCGACGAGCGATCATCGGATACACGACTCACTATCTCGCGGAGCACACCCGAACGGATCTGCTCGATGAGATGTTCGTCGACTTGTATTCACGCGCATCCGCTAGCGACATCGTGCAGTCGACTGCTCTGCATTGGCCGAAGGCGATCGACACACTCGCGGCGCACGGTGCCGCGATCGACCTTCCAGCGCGACCAACGCGCAACGTGCTTCTGGCGACGAATCACCTGCGGACCGGAGGGATCTCCGGGGTCGTCATCTCACAAGCACGGGTGCTGCTGGATGCCGGCTTCCGGGTGACGATCGCAGCACGGGAGCCAGGTAGCGATCTGTCCAGCGTGCCCGCTGGCGCAGCCTTCGCCGAAACATCGGCCGACACTCTGGGCACTTCGCTGGTTGAGTGGGCCGGCATCTGCAGGCGGAATGATATCGATCTCGTGATCGATCACCAGTGGCAGTACTCGACGTCGTGGCATGCGTTCGCCCTCGCTGCGCGAGCAGAGGGCATCCCTACGATCGGATGGTCGCACAACTTCGCCGGCCGCTCACTACTGCTCGGCCTCGATCGCCTCGAGCGCGCTCCTCACTACTTCCCCCTGCTGGCGCACCTCGTGGTGTTGTCACCACTCGACGTGGAGTTCTGGAAGCTGCGTGGGATGCAGCGCGTCTCGTACCTGCCGAACCCGCCTTCGTCACTCCTTCTCAATGCTGGCATCGCCAGCACGCCGAAACCTGGGCCGACGGGTCGCCGGGTCGAGCTCGTCTGGTGGGGAAGACTGCAACAGCGCACGAAGCGCGTGACCGAGCTGATCGATGTTGCAGAGCACCTGGATCGCATGGGCGTCGATTTCCGCCTTCGGATTATCGGTCCTGACTGGCGGGATATGAGTGCGGCGCAGTTGAATTCTCTGGCGCGCGAGCGTGGCCTTGGCGGCCGAGTCGAGGCGATCGGTCCGCTACGCGGCGCCGACCTGGTCGCTGCGATCGACGCGTCAGATATTTTCGTGAACACGAGCATCATCGAGGGATATCCGCTCACGATTCCTGAAGCGCAGGCGCGCGGCCTTCCGGTGGCGATGTACGACCTCCCGTGGCTCGCGCTGGCTAACGGCAACGGCGGACTGGCGGTGGTCCCTCAGCAGGAGGCGGGCCGACTGGCCGCTCTGATCGCAACTGTTGCGGCTGCCCCGCGAAGGTACACACAGATGTCCGCAGCCTCCATCGCTGCCGCGCAGCGTGAGCTCAATCACGACTTCACGGCCATGTATCGGCAGCTCGTCACCGGGACGTTGCCCAGTGAGCGTTCGCCAGAACCAACGCTCTCTGGCGTCCGGCAGGTCGTGGATCTCGTCATCGAACTATCAGAACAGTATTCGGCCACCCGCACGTCAGTACCGGCATTGCGCTCCACCGGGGACGAGGTACGCGGCGGCGGCACAAGCACTGAGAAGTGGCGCAGACGCATCTACAACCGCATACGCCCTATCGTCCGAGCAGCTCTCGACGTCGCACCATGGCTCCGGCCTACCGTGCAATCTGTCAAACGCCGTCTTCTTCGACTCTGATCGACGGTCTGGTACCACCTCCCAAGCTCGATGCCCCTGACGAGAGGTTTGCGGGATCAGCTGGGCCTGCATGTGTGTGGGAGGATAACTGCTTGTGAAAGGCATTATTCTTGCGGGGGGTTCGGGGACGCGTCTGCATCCGATCACGCTTGGTGTTTCCAAGCAGTTGATCCCGGTGTATGACAAGCCGATGGTCTATTACCCGTTGTCGACGCTCATGTTGGCGGGT
>NZ_JBHJTE010000006.1:0-238917 GCF_042267585.1 Microbacterium sp. NPDC056234 | reverse complement strand
GACTCGACCGACCTCCCAACTGACGCAGCGTTTCGCAATCTCGGTGTCTCAAAAACCACGCCTCGCGACCTCCCGGTCAGAAACGGCATCGAACGTCTCGCAGCGACGGTTTAGCATCGACGATGAGGGTGGTAGGGATGGGAGGGCAATTGCTACTGCCCCAGGTGACGATGGCGAAGGTCTCATCGCGCTCGATCGACATGGCAGCGGATTCACCGTTCATCGGATCCAAGACGACGCCGTCGGGTAAACCGGGCTTCGTTTGAGCGACACCAGTAGGGCCCGCTACAACCAGTCAACAGGCAGACAGACGACCGCGAGGACGCCGAAGCTGACGTGCACGATGCGCGTTTTCACCACAACCCAATCCTGGACGACGCTGCGTCGAAGGGCCACGATCGTTACGCCATCGAGCAGGCCCTTGTGCTACTCGAGCAGCGCGGAGGAACAACCCGCGGGGCACAACTGCGACGCGCCTCCACCGACATCCGGCGCCTCATGAACTCTCGCCGTGTAGCCTCTGAACATGACCGGGGCGATGCGCGCGGCGAACGGCACGAACGCCGTCCGATGCTCGCCCCTGACCACAATCCCATACGGAGGTGACGCGCAGTGACTTCTCTCATCGAATGGCACGTGATCCTTGCATTGTCCGTCGCGAGCGTTGTCGGCGTCATCACGGCCATAACCATCTGGATCCGGCGGCGCTCAAAAGGCTCGGTCACATCGCTCTGCTGAGTAGTCCGTGTCCTCTCGGAACGATCGAACCGATCTGCTCTCCATGAGACGATACGGCGATGACGCCTCAGGGTTCGCGCCGGTCCACCGCCTGGCGGTGGGAGATGCCGACTCTATGGCTCGGCATCCTGGTGGTCTTCACGACGATGGCTCTCGCCCACACGTTCATGTCCGTGTTCAGTGTCGCAAGCTGTACCGAAACATCATGCGACTACGAGGCATTCACCGCAGCGATCAACACCTCTTACATCGGTTCGATCACCCTGCTGATCGTGACGGTGATCGCCATGATCCTGCTCCGCAAGCACCCTCGAGCCGCGGTCTGGGCGCCGATCACAGCGATCTTGCTGCTGACGCTGCTGCACGTGCTCACCTACGTCGCTGGGCGCGCTGCGCTGACGCTCCCGCTGCTCGGGAATCGGCTGCCGGGCTGTTGCTGACGATGCCCGCGCCACCCTCGCTATCTGCCCGTTTCGCTAGGCTCCCATTCATGACTCTGCCTCGCCCTCGACGCGCCGTTCATCGCACAGCTCTCACCTTCGGCGCCGCGCTCGTCATCCTCGGCGCTTCCGGCTGCACTGCCGTCGGATCCGCCGAGACGGACTCTGCACGTGCAGAATCCACGCGTGTCACGGAGACCCCGTCCCCTTCGAATGAGCCGCCAAGCTCGGAGTCCACGGCGGCCGCGGACGAGATCACCTGCGCTGCTTATGGTGATGTCGTAACCATCCTGCACAACGCTCAGACCGCCTACTTCGAAGAGCGGATGACACAGCAGGAGCTCGACGGCTGGTTCGCCGTCGCCTCGCGCGTGCTCGGGAACATCCCGTCGGCTGACACCGGCACAGTCTCTGAGTCTCTTGTCGCCCTCCAGGAAGCCGTTCCTGCAGTAGCCGACCTCCGCAAGACCAATTTCCCGTTCCCCGATGGCGAGGTGGACGTCCCCGGCGTATCGCTGAGCGAAGCCTGCCGCGAGGCTGGCTTCGAAGTCGTGATCAATGCGTTCACCGGCGGCTGATCTAATCCGTATGCCCGACCGAAACAGCGTCTCAAACGTCGCAGAAGAGCTGCTCGTTGACCAGGTACACGCTGTCGGAGAGTGAGCTGGACTCACTCGGCCCCTCCGGCCCCGCGAGAGTTACGGTCGTGTCTCCGTCCGGATCAATCGTGACCGGCAGCCTGGTGCTGCACTGAGTCAGGTCCTCGATGTCGCTGATCAGCACGAGACAGTACTCCCAGACTTCCCCGTCCTTGTCGAGCGTCCTGCCGATGTAGACGTCCCACTCGGACGTTCGATCGATGTAACGCGTTGTCGACTCATCGATAGCGCCATGATCGATGGAAGCCGGAAGCTGATCGGCGGGCGTCTGCGGGGCGGAGAACTCTGGAACGAGATCGACGGTCGGAGCGCAGCCGGAGAGCAGGAGAACTCCGACCAGCAGCACTCCGACGCATCGAACCCCTGACCTCATACCGAAAACCTACCTATAGGACGTCATCGCTGGTACCAACGGTCCAACAACACTGTCCGGTGGCCCATCCCAAACGGATCGATCGACCACATGACTACTTGCTGTCGAGGAACACGCCGACATCATCACCCTCGAGGACGAACTGGATCGCTCGACCCTCTGGGTACCGGCTGCGCAACTCGAACGGGGTCGCCTCGACGATTGGGACCTCGACGGTAACGGGAAACGAGCCGAAGCTGCAGTCGCTGTAGTGCTCGCCATCGAAGCTATAACCGTTCGGGTTGAACTCCTCGGCGGAAGGAACCGCAGAGCGTTCGACCACGGCGATACAAGCCGCGCCCGTCGCATCGTCTCCGGGCGCTACGTACCAGTTCGCCGTTGTGAAGAGCACGAACCCGTAGAACTCGAAGGCCACTGAATCCTCGGTTGCACCGAGCCAGCCTTCGGGCACCGTGACGGCACTAGTGGGTGCGAGGTTGGCTACCTGCGGTGAACCGTGCGACGCCGAGACAGGTGATATCGAAGTCAGCGAGTAAGTGAGCGCGGCTGCCACGGCTGCACCAGCCAGCAGTGAGGTGATCCACAGCGCCCGGCGCCGGGGCAGAGCGCTGCTCGTTGATCCATCACGGACAGCATGGATGTTCTGCGGCTCGACGGCGTCTTGTTCGTTGAAGTCAGCATTCTCGGTGCCAGTCGGGTCGTCAGGGCTAACCACACCGTCAGTGATCGTTGCGCTCTCCTCGAAGGCCAGTACGTCCGCCCGAGAATCTGTGACCGTCTCGAGGCTCATCCCCTGCCCCTCAAGCTCATGGAGACGAGCCAGCGCCTCAGGATCGTGATCGATGTCAGCATCGCGGCCATATGCGCGAGCGCGAAGGAGACTCAGCTCGTCATTCGTCGATTGATCCATCGCCCTCATCGTCGCATGACTGGACCACGCGACTGAGGATTCCGTCTCTCGGAGTCTGGCCACTGACTGCGGGAAGTCAATGCCGGGGGTCTCGGATGCCCTCGGCCCTATGGTTGACGAACAAGAGGTGCGGAGGGCAGATGAAGAGAGCCAAGCGGCTGCCAGCCGTCGTTGCAATGCTGGCACTGCTCGCTGGGTGCGCCGCTGTAGATCCCCGTGCGATCGCCGAAGAACGGCTCACCAACAGCGTAGGGGTGTCCGTGGATGCGATGGGGAGCGTCGTTGCATCGATAGCCGACGAGACCGACCCCATGGTCGACGACTACACAACAGTGGCTACCTACGAACTCTTGTCGGGATTGGACGACCTACCGGTGGAGCCGGTCGCAGACACCTTGTACTGCTTGGATCGCGTCGACGGGGCGATTACGGCGTGTGTGTTCTATCCCATGAATGTCAACATTCCTGCTGGGCTCGACGGGTTCTACGCGAGCATCTACGGATGCGCAGAACTCTCCGGCACTCCGGGGGACCAAGACATCACAGTGGAAGACGTGGACTGCCCGCAGGAGTTGGTCGACTGGTTCTCCGAACGGTCCTCGGTCGAAGAACCCGAGGCAGTTTCCATCTCCGACATTCACGGGTGACCCCGCGTGACCGCGCGCAGGACGCCATGCTCGTGAACCGTCCAAGATGATGGTCTGCGCTTCCACTCCCCGCCGGATTTACACCGATTACCGACCAGCGACTATCGACCGGATTCCTCAGGAGCACTGACATGCCCAGTTCTGACCTCGAGTCGATTCTCATCGAGTGGCGAGGCTCGGTCTCGAACCATGAAATCAACGTCTTGCACGCCGAAGCTTTCGACCATCCCATCCTTGACGACGATTGGAACGAGCAGCTCCAACGCCTCAGCCTTGGCTGGGTGACTGCTCGCGACGATCAGGGCCTTGTTGGGTTCGTCAACATCGTGTGGGATAGGCGCGCTCATGCTTTCGTCGTGGACATTGCCGTTGCCTCTCGCGCCCGACATCGCGGCATCGGCGTCCAGCTCATCCAGACGGCCCGCGGGTATACCACTGACGCCGGATGCGAGTGGTTGCACGTTGACTTCGAGGAGCATCTACACGACTTCTACCTCAACGCCTGTGGGTTCTTCCCGACGACCGCTGGCTTGATGCATCTGCGATGAGTGCTAACGCGGCTAGGCGGCGATCAGCTTTGCGTGCCGATTCGCTACGAGAAGTGGCACCTGACCGGTGACCGGTGCATGCGCAAGTTCCGGTCTTGCGTTGGAACTCAACAGTCGCCAATCACGATGACGGCCCCTGGGGGGATTTAACGGGCAGAGTGATTTCCGCGCCGTCTTCCCATACGCCGCGCGTAGAGCCTCGGGCGCTCAGCCCTCGAGCTCCGCCTGCCGCTCGGACAGGGGCAACAGCAGAGAATCCGCCCCAGGGATGCTCACGAATCCCATCCCCCGCCAGTGCGTGAGCAGAGCCCTGTGCTTGAACTGATCCTCGACGATCTCACCGCCTGCGTCCCACGACGCCCGAGATGGCATGAGAGCGATGATGTCGTTGCCGAACACTCGCGTCAGCGACCGCACCAGCTCATGACTGAGGCGGCGGCCGCGCGCATCCTCGCGGACCGTGACGCTGTAGACGATGCTGATCGCCTGCGCGAAGGCGGACTCTTCGTCGATGGATTCGATCCGATCGCGATCAATCAGGTCTTCTGCCACGGAGGCCAGGCCCTGGTCCACGGAGTCGAAGCGGTCGAACCAGTTCTGGTCGACGAACGCTCGGTACACGATCGCCTCGGCAAGGACATCGTCCTCGTTCGGCTCTCCGTCCTCGGGCCAACTGACGACTCGGACCCGCCACGCCTCGGGTCCGTCGTTGAAGCGGCCCGTGGTGAGCGAGAACGTCGTCGCGACGTCTCCGTAGCGCTCGTCAGTCACAGGCGTTCGCTCAGGCGATGAGTCGCGCGTCACGCTGCGTGTCGGGGTCTTTTCCGAAGCGGCGGACGTAGATCTCGCGCAACTGCCGGAGTTGCTCGCGCTCGAGGTCGCTGATCGGCTCAGCCTTGCCGGCGGCGATCCGGCGCTGCAGGCTGCTGGTCAACTTCTTCTCCACGACAGCCACCTCCTTCTCGTTCCATTCTCCGCTCGATTCGGCTGATTGTCTACGGCCGGGGACCCCTGGAGATTCTCGATGACACGGAAGATCATCTTCGCTTCCATCTCGGTCGCCTGCTCAGACAGCGCCACGAGCGCAGAGTTCGCAACCTCACGGTCTGCCTGCTTGTCGGAGACGGCTTGGCTCAACGCCCACTCCGCACGGTTCCACCACTGCTCGCGGGCAGCATTCTCGCGCGTGATGCGGGTCGATCGGTAGGCCGGGAAGAACGCGATAACCGCCGCGACCACGGCGAACAGGCCTGCAGCCGGCGGCCCCGACCAGAAGTCACGCCAGAACGGGTCGTCGAGCACGAATGGCGGGAAGAACCCGCGGACGATCGCACCAGCCGCAGCGCATACTGCACCGACGATGACGACTCGCACGATGAGTCGCGTCCGCTGGTTCATTCTCCGCATGCGCACACCGTACCGCAGGGCGGCGACACACTCCGTTCCAACGACCGACGCTCCGTTCGACCTCTGAACGGCCCTGATCTGGTTGATCGGGACCTGACCGCCGCGTCAAGCACGAGGCGGTTCGGGCGTCATTGCGCCGTGACCTGATCCGGGCATCATTCAGTCGCGACCGGACGAAGAGATCAGAAAGCGATCGCGACGGTGCCGCTCAGCACGGATCTGCTTCTGCGCACGCTCCATCGTCTTATGGGGATCGACGACGGGACGCTCGATAGCTGCGACGGTACCGTCGTCGACAACACTCGTCGACGCGCTGTTCTTCTGAGAGGTTCGCCAACCTGCCCGTCTACGCGGAGAGGGAATCCTCATAGTCCGCATCGGGATCCACGCGCCGCCTCGGCGCTTGTGCTGATTCTGCTCTGCGGATTTCGCGTGTGCCGTACCGCCAGCCGAGCACGACGGCGGGGCACGCCGACGCGGCCACGATCGCCGCGAGCCACCACCAGCCCGCGAAGTCGCCCAAATAGCCATCATTCGTCAACCACACGGCCAGAGACGTCGTGACCACCCCGATGGCGAGCCCGAAGATCCCGAACGTTACCTCATGCACCCACAGCCGGCGCTCGGTGCGCAGCGCCCGTCCGATCACGAATGCCAACGGCGAACCGAGCATGAGAGCTCCGAATGACCATGGGACGGTGAGGTACAAGGCGACGAAGCCGTAGCCCGTCGCGGGGATGAGTAGAGCGAGCTGGTGGATGACGAGGAACCACAGCCACGCGGCGATCGCTCCTCGCACGAACTCGGCGCGGGAGAAGCTCATTGGCTCTCCATCAGTCCTCGGCCGCAGGCCTGCGCTCGTTCCCACGCCCCGAACGTACCAGTGCTCATCGTCCGTGCTGAGGTGCAACTAGGTGCCTGTCGACATGGCGCTCTCCGAAGGCGCAGAACCGGTGAAGGATCGCAGGGCGAGTGATGGCGGCATTCCACGAGGTAACCGGGACGTCCAATTCGGCGTCGGGCGTGCGGACTTGAGCGAGCACACGTGTCGTAGATTGCACTACGTGGAACTCTCGAACATCCTCGCCGGCATCGGTGTCGTCCTTCTCGCACTGGGAGGTGGCACGTTCTGGTCGTTCTCGACGGGCGTGATGCCCGGGCTGGGACGCACGGACGACGAGACGTTTGTGACGTCGATGAGAGCGATCAATCGCGCGGTGATGAATCCCCTGTTCCTGCTGCCGATCTTCCTGCCCCCGGTGTCGCTCATCTGGGCGGGGTCGATCACGCCTGAGCAGCCGCGCGGATGGATGCTTATCGTCAGCGGTGTCGTCTTTTTCTTCGGAGCGATCGCCGTCACCGTCGCAGGAAGCGTCCCGCTGAACAACGCGCTGGACAACTCGACATCATCTGCAACTGTCACGCGAGGAACGTTCGAGCGTCGCTGGAACGTGCTCAACGACGTGCGCACTGGGTCATCTGTCGTCGCGATCGCTGTGGCGGTGTGGGCTCTCCTGGTCTGACCCCCACGTGGCTAGCATCGAGCCGTGACCAAGAACGCGATCATCTTCCACGGCACCGGCGCGCATCCCGATGTCGTCTGGTATCCGTGGCTCGACCGCCAGTTGACTGCCCGCGGGTATCGCGTCGAGCGCCCCCACTACCCGGGCATCAACGTCGAGCCGATCGCGGAGTTCCTCCCGAGAGTGCTTGCTGCCCACGACTTCGACGCAGACACCGTGCTGGTGGGTCATTCCGGCGGAGCGGCACTGCTGTTGGCGCTGCTCGAACACCTGCAGGCTCCCGTCGCCCAAGCCATCCTGGTGGCGGGATACGCGACCAGGGTGAACGAGTCGGACGAGCCTGTCCTGCAGGAGACCTATGACTGGGATCGGATCCGCTCGAACGTCGAGGACCTGTACTTCATCAACTCGGTCACTGACCCCTACGGCTGCGATGCCAGCCAAGGTCAGCTGATGTTCAATCACCTCGGCGGGACCCAGATTGTTCGCGACGACGGCCACTTCGGCGACTACAACCAGCAATACGACACGTTCGAACTCCTGGACCGGCTCATATGCTGAGCGCAGCAGCCCCGCCTGCGCATCCAACCCAGCGGGGCTTCACGTTCAGCTGCCGATGATCCCGCCGCTGTGCACGAGCCGCACCTCGAGCCCGCCATCGCCGCTGATCGCGGGATCGGTCGATACGATCCTCAGCGCGTCATCCCAGTCGGACGCCTCGATCACATAGACGCCGGCGACCACCTGGGGTGCGTCGACGAAAGGACCGTCGCTCACTCCCTCGGCACGAATCGAACGGGCCATGTCCCGCGGGGTGAACGCGAATGCCGCGCGGAGCGAGCCAGACGCGACGAGCACCTCCGCATGCCCATCCGGCTGGGCGAGGTCCTCCTTGGTCGCATCGAGCTCGTGAGCTGAATCTCCGGTGTAGATGAGGACGGCGTACTGGGGCATGTGCATCTCCTTTGATGGATTGAACGCGAGCTAGAGGATTCTATGGAGGTGGAGAGATCGGCTGCTACTCCAGCCCGCGAAGGACGGCTTCGACGGCGAAGTCGTGTCTCATCTATCAGCTGTCGATCCCACGCGGTGCGATCCTGCTCGTCCAGTCGCACGAGCTCTCCCCCGGCGGACAGCCGAGCATCCGAGCGCGCCTGGGTGAGCAGCATCAGCGCGAGCAGCCCGGTCGCCTCGGCATCCTCGTCGGAGTCCTTCGAAAGTAGCGCTCGGATTAGCCGAGCCAGCCGGATCTGTCATGTGGATGACCAGGACCTTGTGTCGCGCGGTCATGGCGCTCCTCTCGATCGCACATGCGGCGATCCTCATCATCACCACGAACACGTTCACATCGATTCGACAGGAGAGGGAAAAGAAGTCGCAACATTTTCTTGACACCCGGTGTCGAAAGACGCCGGTGTCTTTCGTGGTCTTCACGAGGGCGGTCGAGCGGCCGTTCCCGTGACGAGAGGATCCGCCATGCGACACAACACCATGAGCCCTGCCGAAGCCCGCGAGTTCAGCGACCGCATCCGCGACATGCGCTGGGAGCGCGTGGAGGCGCGAGCGGCACGACGACAGGCCGTCGCCGCGCGCCGTGCGGGGAGATTGCGCTCGGTCCCCGCACGCCTCACCCGGCTACTGCTCAGCAACTGAAGGAGTGAGTGGCGCCGGCGCCAACGTCTCCGTTCACCCGCCGAGTTCACCGACGATCACGTCAATCGCGCGGGCAAGATCCGCGCGGGCGTCAGTGTCACGCGCGGTCAGCGCGTAGTTCTCGATCAGGGCCTCGGCGACTTCGGCCGGGTCGTGACCGACCCCGTCCCGAACCGGCCTCCCTGCGGTCTGAGGCCGCCCTGAACCGGCGACCGTCCTCTGGGCCGGCTCGCTGGGGCCGGTCTGAGGCGCGCGTCTGACGCGATCGGGGACGACAGAGCACATCGAAGTCGCCGATGCTCTCTGCGTCCCACCCTCGCGTTCGAGTCCGATCTTCCACGCAACCGCTGACCGGTCCGATCAGGACAGCTGGCCGCCGGCATTCCTGATCAGTTGGGTCAGCACCCGAACGGTCGTTGCGTAGTCCGCATCGTCGATGCCCTCGTGGAGCAATGAGCCGACGGCCGGTGCGTACTCTTTGAGGGTGACAAGCGCGACTTCGCCTTCCGCTGTGATCCAGAGGCGATCATGCTCGTCCCGTTCCAACCAGCCCTTCTCGTGGAGCACCCGCGCCTCGGCCGCGAGGTCGTCCTCCGCCCGGAGATAGGTGCGCATAGTGTGCTGCAGCTCGGTGATCGACATCCCCTGCCCATCCGGCGAGAGGTCGTTCGGCGACAAGTTGCGCAGCAGCCAGAACTGCGGCTGCGTGTACCCGCGCTCTGCCTGCTGGGCTCGGATGAAGGAGATGATGGCCTCGTAGGCAACGCCCGTCACGTACCCAGCGGGCATCGACGAGGGTGTCACGGGCAGGTCGACCGGCGTGGTGACTTCTGGACTGGTCATGTGAGCAATGCTCACACCTCAACTTCACTTGAGGTCAAGCGATGTGTCGACCGCGAGTTGCCGAACGACACTGACGCCATGATCTTGCCGGTGGAGACTCCTGCGATGGACGTCACCTCTCTTGGGCGGGGTGGGCCGCTCACACGCGCACCTTGTCCCGCAGTCCCGCCAGCAGCTTCTCGCCGATCCCCGGCACGGCGAGCAGGTCGTCCACCGACGCGAACCGACCGTTGTCGTCGCGCCACTGAATGATCCGCTCGGCCAGAGCGGGCCCTATCCGCGGCAAGGTCTCCAACGCCGCCTGGTCGGCGGAGTTCAGATCGATCACGCCGTCCTCGGCGGCCCCGGCACCGGACGCCGCGCCAGGGGCCGGCGCTGCGCCGATCTGCGGCACGACGATCTGCTCGCCATCGGAAAGAAGTCGCGCCAAGTTCACCGCCTGCAGGTCGGCGTCGTCGAGCGTCCCGCCGGCCGCGGCCAGAGCGTCCGCCACCCGCGAGCCTTGCTCCAGAAGGTAGAGCCCTGGCCGTGCCACCTGCCCGAGAACATGCACGTACACCTCAGCCGGGGCGACCGTCGCCGACCCGGCATCCGTCGTGTCGACCACCTGTGACGGAGCGGTCTGGCCTCGCAGGATGCCGAGGCCCACGGCCCCCGAGAGCACGACGAGCCCGAGCACGACCGCGGCGCCCACACTCAGCTTCAGCCGCGCCCGCGGGCGCACCTGGGGCGTCTCGGAATCCTCTGGCACTCCGCCACGCTACGCACGACCGGCCCGGGCGCAACGCGACGATCCCGGCATCCGTGGAGAACTCCCAGGATGCCGGGAACGGTGCAGTGCGGGTGCTTCACCCCTTGAGGGTGTCCGGCCGATGCAGAGTTCATGGAGGTTCATCAACTGGTTACCCAAGCCGCATGGGACAATCCTGCGTGCTCTCCGTTACTCATGAACCGGATGCTTACCCATGCCCCTTCTGTGGACTTCAGCAGGGCATCTTCAATGAGCGAAACCAGCCTTCCGACGTCGTCGCTGTGACGGAGGGTGCGTTCGCGCGCATCGCGCCGAAATGGTGGCCAGGCAATGCCGGTGCCGTCCTGGTGATTCCCCGCACACACGTTGAGAACATCTATGGATTGACGCCGGAGGACGGCTACGCAGTGTGGCAGCTTGCGCAGCGCGTTGCAGTAGGCATTCGCTCGGCATATGGATGCGAAGGGACCTCGATCCGGCAGCACAACGAGCCCGCGGGAGACCAAGACGTCTGGCACCTTCACGTGCACGTGTTTCCACGCTACGAGGCCGACGACCTCTATCGGCGTCACGATCAGTCGAGTTGGGTTGCACCGGCTGAGCGAGAACCGTATGCGGCGAGGCTGCGCAAGGCTCTGGGCATGCCGTTCTCCTTCGAGGACTGACCTGCACTCACTGACGAGGGTCCCGTGAACGGCAGGTCAACCGCAGCTCGACGGCAGCTACGTTTCGCGTGTGGGTTCCGATGACTCCCACGCTCTCTGGAGTGCTGTGACCGCGTCATGGAACGCATCAGGCGGAAGATGCGTCGGGCCGCCTGCGATGTTCACGTTACGGAGAGGATCGTCGGTTGCGTGCTGAGGGAGCAAGTGGCAGTGAAGGTGGGGCATCCGGTGCCCCATGACGAGGTAGTCGATCTTCTTCGATCGGAACACTTCATCGATGGCGCGCGCCGCGCGTTGGACATCCCTCCAAAAGCTCGCGAGCTGGTCCAAAGGTAGCTCCGCCATATCGACAACGTGCTCTCGAAGAATCACGAGGCTGTATCCGGCGTGGTGTTGATTTCGAGCGAGCCGTACATGACTCGTGCCGGTCGTGGCGACGAGGGCACTGTGGTCGTTCGCCGGCAAGTCCGCGTCAGCGCACATGCCGCACCGCTCTGCCGCCACCAGCGCTTCCCATTCGTCTTCCGACCACCACATGGCTCTCACCGTAAACGATCGTTTGTAGCGACGCCGTCCGATGGAGCCACCAGAAGCGCTCGCCGGTACATCGTGATCTGGCAGAAGCGTTGCTCAGCGACCTGGCCGGTAGTCGGATCTATTGCTGCGAGGAATTCCCGGATCGCGGTTCGAGCGTTCTGGGCACCCGGGCCCGCTCACGGGCCTGGGTGCCGGACGTTCAACCCGGCGTGAGGTAGTCCTTGTGCACCCAGCCGGTCTTTCCGGCGTACGTGACCTTGCGCCAGGAACCGGTTGACGCCAGTACCTGACCGACGCTCTTGCCCTTCGGGATCGTCAGCAGCGGCTTCTGGCTCGTCGACGCCGTGGGCCGCAGGTTCAAGGCCGCTGTGGTCTTGTAGATGGCCGGCTTCGGCGCCGCGGGTGTCGCGGTCGACGTCGTGAGGTAGTCCTTGTGCACCCAGCCGGTCTTTCCGGCGTACGTCACCTTGCCCCAGGAACCGCTCGAGTCCAGGATCTGGCCGACGTCCTTGCCCTTCGGGATCGTCAACAGCGGCTTCTGGCTCGTCGACGCCGTGGGCCGCAGGTTCAACGCCGCCGTGGTCTTGTAAGTGACCGTGGACGGGGAGCTTCCGACCGGAGCCGGAGCAGGAGCGGGAGTCGTGATGACGGGGCGAGTCGGGCTGAGCAACCAGTTCGCGATCCATCCGCTGCGTGAACCCGCCTTGACGGGCAGGAACGAGTTGGAGACGTGGCCCGGCACCGCCGTGACCATGGTGCCGGCGGCGAGTTTCACGACGACGGCCGTTGCCGTCGATGCTCCTGCGCGCAGGTTCACCGCTCCGGTCGTGTAGTACGTGCATGTACTGGGTGCGGTTTTGGCGGTGATCGCGGTGGCCTGCTTGGGCAGGTCGACGCCGCGGCTCTTCAGCCAAGGGACCGGATCGAGCTGCTTGTTCCCGCCTGCCTGGTGCTCCCAGAGCTCCAGGTGCAGATGCGGGCCGTTGGTGTTGCCGCTCATGCCCACTGAACTGATCCGCTGCCCGGCCTTGACGGTCTGACCGACCTTCACGTGGGTCGTCGCCGACCATACGTGCAGATACTTCGTCGTGTACGTGACCTTGCCGACGGTGTGACGGATGTCGATGTGCCCAGCGACCGAACTGGATCCCGAGACAGTGGCGGTGACGACACCTGCCGCGACGGCGTAGATCGGCGATCCGTTCTTCGTCGCGAGATCGACGCCGCCGTGCGACGTGGTGGCGCCGGGCATCGGCATGCAGCGCGGACCTTGCCACGCCGAAACATCGTACGACTTCGCCGCGAGCGGCAACACGAAGGTCGTCGCCGCAGGCACGGCGGCGACCGCCGCACCCTGGGCCCCAGAGGCGGGCACAGCAGCAGCCGCAGGGGCCGGCGCGGCAGCTACCGCGGCGGCCGGGGACAACCCTGCGACACCCAGCACGATCGCGGTCGCAACAGTCACTGCATGACGTGATCTGAGTTTCATGATTCTCCGGACGAGCGGGACGGCGCGGTGGGGGCGCGCAACATTCCGACATTACCGGTGTGGTCGGTTTCATCGCCAGTCACGAGCGGAAACGACATATCAGCTCGTGCTCGGGTGATGCGGCGATGGCACATTGATCCCAGCTGGGAGCCAGCCATTTCAGATATCGCCCGTTCAGCCCGAGCGCCGGAGCAGGCTCGTAGCGGGCGCCGGGGGTGTCGTCGTCGCCTACGCGGTGAGCGAGGGGGCGAAGCTGCTGTTCGCGCAGCCGCGACCCTGCAGTCGCTGGCCTATCGCCGCTGAGTGCCCTCCCGTAGGCGACTGGTCCTTACCGTCGAATCACGCGACGCTGGCGTTCGGTGCGGTCGTCGTCGTCGCGTTCGCCCTCGGGCGAACGTGGACCACATGGTTCGCAGTAGCGATCGCCGCCTTGGTCGCGATCGGACGAGTCGCTCAGGGCGTCCATTACCTTCACGATGTCGCCCTCGGCGCCCTGCTCGGACTGGTGGTGACGACTGCGGTCGTCTGGCTCGGAACTCGAGCGACAGCGCCATCTCCGCGGTCCGCCGCGCCGCCGAGCTGATGAGCCGAGGTCGCAAGGATCGTGGCGGGCACCGCGGCGCGGGGCTACGATCCTCCCATGAAACCCGACGATCTGTGGTTGGCACAAGACGGCAACTTCACGCAGGTGCGTCGCAGAAGTCTTGTGTCGCGGTTGGCTAGTTACGCCGGCGGTGTGATCGGGCTGCTCGCCGGCCCCGCCATGATGATCACGCTCGGAGCCGTCGGGGCGTTCGAGTTGCCCTCGTTGATCGGCGGCGTAGCCATCATCATCGTCGTGGGCGGCCTGGGACTGGCAACGATCGTCTCCACCTCCCGCATGCAGCGACGGGTCCATCGCCTCGAAGAACGGGGTCGCCTCGCGACCGCCGAGGTGCTGGATCCAAGATCCGTGAGCCTCGGAGAGGAGACGGGCGTCGAAGTCACCCTGCGCATCAGCGGGCCTGGCGTGCCCGTGTTCGAAACAACCCACCGAGGTACAGACGGGGATATCGAGCGCCTGGGAAGCTCATTCCGCGTCATCGTCGATCCGTCCGACGGCGCCTACATGATCGTGCGCTGAACCGGGCGACCGGACTCGCAAGCAGCCTCACCCGCCGAACCGGTTCCGCGCGCATCGTTCGCCGCTCTCACGGCCTTCCGAGTTTCGGCCACAGTCGCCTTCTCGACGTTTCCGGCTTACCCTTTGGCGCCCGCGACGCGCGCGACGCGCGACACCGCCTCGATGACGAGCACGACTATGGCGGCCCATATCCGAGGTCGCCCCACGAGAAGACGCGCGTCTGCTCCCTCAGCCTTTGACGACGATGCTGACGATCTTCGGGGCGCGGACGACGACCTTCAGGATCTCCCGGTCGCCGATCGCGCGGATCACGCGATCATCCGCGCGAGCGATCTTCTCGAGCTCCTCCGCACCGATCTTGGCGGGCACCTCGAGCTGGGCACGGACCTTGCCGCCCACCTGCACGACAGCGGTGACGGAATCCTCCACCAGCAGCGACGGGTCGGGCGAACGCCACTGGGCGAGTCCGACGGACGGCTCGTGACCGAGCACCTCCCACATCTCCTCCGCCGTGTGCGGCGCGATGAGGTCGAGCATGACCGCGACGGTCTCGGCTGCCTCGCGCACGGCGGGATCGCCCGCGCCCGCACCGGTGTCGATGGTCTTGCGGGTGAGATTGACCAGCTCCATCAGACGCGCGACGAGAACGTTGAACTTCGTCTGCTCCACCAGCGCCGGGGCATCGGCCAGCAGCCGGTGGGTACCACGGCGCAGCGCAGCGTCGCCTCCGGCGAAGATGACGTCAACGGGGCTGGCGACATCATGCGCGACGCGCAGCGCCCGCGCGAGGAACTTCTGGGCACCGGTCGTGGAGACGTCGGCCCAGTCCTTGTCGTCCTCGACCGGCCCGGCGAAGGCCATACCGACGCGCAGCGCATCGGCACCGTGAGCGTCGAGCTCCTGTTCGAAGAGGACGAGGTTGCCCTTGCTCTTGGACATCTTCTGACCGTTCAGGATCACCATGCCCTGGTTGATCAGGCTGCTGAACGGCTCGGTGAAGTCGATCAGCCCCATGTCGAACAGCACCTTGGTGATGAAGCGTGCGTACAGCAGGTGCAGGATCGCATGCTCGACACCGCCGATGTAGCTGTCGACCGGAGCCCAGCGGTCCGCCTCGGCCACGTCGAACGCGACCTTGTCGTTGCCGGGCGACAGGAAGCGCAGGAAGTACCACGAGCTGTCGACGAACGTGTCCATCGTGTCCGGGTCGCGCAGCACCGGGTCGCCGGTGGCCGGGTCCGTCGTGCGCACCCAGGTCTCTGCCGCGCCCAGCGGGGATGCCCCCTTGGGCGACAGGTCCAGACCGTCGACGCTGGGCAGCTTCACCGGCAGCTGGTCCTCGGGCACCGGAATGATCCGGCCGTCCTCGGCGTGCAGCATCGGGATCGGAGTGCCCCAGAAGCGCTGACGGGAGATCAGCCAGTCGCGCAGACGATAGTTCTTCGCTGCGCGTCCGGTGCCTGCGGCCTCGAGCTTCTCGATCGTGCGGGCGATCGCGTGGCGCTTGGACAGGCCGTTCAGCTCGCCCGAGTTGATGAGTCGCCCCTCGCCCGTCAGGGCGGTTCCGGTGACGGACGGGTGCTGGTCATCCAGGCTCGGCAGCGTGTCGACGGGGACGCCGTCCTCGTCGACCTCGATCACCGGCATCGCGCCCGTCACCGGCGCAGTGGTGTCGACGACGACCTTGACCGGCAGATCGAACGTCCTGGCGAAGTCGAGGTCGCGCTGGTCGTGCGCCGGCACGGCCATGACGGCACCGTGCCCGTAGTCGGCCAGCACGTAGTCGGCCGCCCAGATCGGCAGCTTCTCCCCGTTGACCGGGTTGATCGCGAAGCGCTCCAGGAACACACCCGTCTTCGGACGGTCGGTCGCCTGCCGGTCGATGTCGGTGGTCTTCTGGACGTCGGCCAGATACTCCGCGAAGCGCTCGCGCACCTCCGAGGGCGCGTCGGCTGCCAGCTCGGAAGCCAGGTCGGAGTCCGGAGCGACGACGAAGAAGGTCGCACCATGCAAGGTGTCAGGGCGCGTCGAGAAGACGGTGACCGGCTCGTCGCGACCTTCGATGACGAAGTCGATGTCCGCACCGACCGACCGGCCGATCCAGTTGCGCTGCATCTGCAGCACCTTGTGCGGCCAGGAGCCCTCGAGCTGGTTCAGATCGTCCAGCAGGCGGTCGGCGTATTCAGTGATCTTGAAGTACCACTGGGTCAGCTTCTTCTTCACGACCTCGGCGCCGCAGCGCTCGCAGCGGCCGTCGACGACCTGTTCGTTGGCGAGCACCGTCTGGTCGTTCGGGCACCAGTTCACGGCGCTCTTCTTGCGGTACGCCAGACCGCGTTCGTGCAGCTTGAGGAACAGCCACTGGTTCCAGCGGTAGTAATCGGGGTCGGAGGTGTGCAGCACCCGGGACCAGTCGAACGACACCCCGTAGGACTGGAACGCCGCCTTCTGCTGCGCGATGTTCGCGTACGTCCACTCGCGCGGGTCGGCGCCACGGCGGATGGCTGCGTTCTCCGCCGGCAGCCCGAAGGAGTCCCATCCGATCGGGTTGAGGACGTTGTGCCCGCGATGGCGCCAGAACCGCGCCACGATGTCGGAGTACAGGTAGTTCTCGGCGTGCCCCATGTGCAGGTCGCCGGACGGGTACGGGAACATGGCCAGCACGTACTTGCGCGGGCGGGTGTCTTCGGTCCCGCCCGTGAGGAAGGTCTCGTTCTCTGCCCAATACTTCTGCCACTTCGCCTGCAGGGCGTGCGGGGACGGCAGAGCGGATGCTTCTTCAAACGTGTTCTCGGACAAGAGCGAACGGCCAATCTGGAAAGCAGGGGAACGCGGAGATCGCGAAGTTCCAGGTTATCGGATCATCCTGCGATCCAGGCGTCCGGCAGCCGGGCACCGAGGGCCGCCAACGGCGCCCTCGCCTTGATCGCGACCTCTGCCACCTCGGCATCCGGCTGGGACCCCCAGGTGATCCCGCCACCGGCACCGATGTGGGCACCGCGCTCGTCGATCAGGATGCTGCGGATCACCATCGCCAGATCGAGCGCACCGTCGAGGCCGATGTATCCGAAGCATCCGCTGTAGACACCCCGCGGTCCGCGCTCGAGAGCGTGCAGGATCGTCATCGCCGACAGCTTCGGCGCTCCGGTCATGCTCCCGGCAGGGAACGCCGCGGCGAAGAGATCCGAGACGGTCGTCGACGGCGCGGGCACGCCGCTCACCGTGCTCACCAGCTGGTGCACTGCGGGGTAGCTCTCCACGTCCCACAGTCCGTCGACCCGGATCGTGCCCGGGGTGCAGACCTGCGACAGGTCGTTGCGCATGAGGTCGACGATCATGACGTTCTCCGCACGTTCCTTGACGCTGGCGAGCAGCTCGGCCGCGAGGGCGGCGTCCTCCGCGGGGTCCACCGAACGCGGCCTCGTCCCCTTGATCGGACGCGTCACGATCCGGCCGTCATCGGTGAACAGGAACTGCTCGGGGCTGGCGCTGAGCAGCGACCGTCCTCCGATCCGGATGAACCCGCCGTGGTGCGCCGGCGTCGCCCGCCGCAGTCGCAGGTACGTCTGAATCGGATCATGCTCCCCCGGCACATCGAATCGAGTCGTCAGGCACAGCTGATAGGCCTCGCCTGCGCGAATCGCATCCCGGCAGCGCGCGATGAGCGCCGCATATTCGTCCGGTGCGTGCCGCCCCCGCGCGAGCGACGGGGCGGCGTCGTCAGGGATGACGGGCACAGCGGGCGCAGCGCATCGCTCCGCGACCTCGAGCGCCCAGGCGTCGAGATCGGCTTCGGGAGCGAGCGCCCAGAGCACGCCGTCCGCGTGGTCGAACGCGACAGCTCTGCGCACCCGCAGCCACGCACCGCTCGAGCGACCATCACCGTCGACCGGCGCCCCGGCCGCCGCGGCACCGGACTCGTAATCGTTCCAGCCGATCCAGCCGCCTGCGAATGGGGGGCGGGATCGATCGCGGGACGGCACCGCATCGATCCGGATGGCGCGAGGCGCCTCGGCATCCGATTCCACGTCGCCGGAGCCGACGATGCTCCACCCCTGGCGCGTGCCGGAGCCGGCGTCCAACCAGAACACGGACTCCTGATCGGTCTGCTCGCGCAAGAACAGCTGCTCCGGCGTCGCGGAGACCGTCAGAGCTCGGGCGCGGAGGGCGGAGATGTGCGGCACGCTCCCAGCGTAGGGCCGACCGGCTCGGCGTATTCTCGTGATCGTGGACGACTTCCTGCTGTGGTTGCTGGATGCCGTGCAGTCGGTCGATCCGATCGCGCGCACGCTGATCGCGGGCGTCGCCGTGCTGCTGGAGACCAGCATTCTGATCGGACTCATCGTCCCCGGCGACACGATCGTCATCATCGCCGCCATGGGTGTCACCAGCCTCGCGGAGGGCATCGCGCTCGGCATCGCCGTCGTCATCGGTGCGCTCATCGGGGAGAGCATCGGGTTCGCGCTCGGGCGCTGGCTCGGACCGCACATCCGGCACTCGTGGCTCGGCCGACGCATCGGCGAGGCCCACTGGGCACGTGCCGAGATCTATCTGCGACGCCGCGGCGGGCTCGCCATCTTCCTCTCGCGCTTCCTTCCGGTGCTGCACTCGCTCGTGCCGCTGACCGTGGGAATGAGCGGGTACTCGTATCGCCGTTTCCTGGCGTGGACCGCTCCGGCGTGCATCCTGTGGGCCGCCGCGTACGTCAGCGTGACGTCGCTCGCCGCCGGCAGTTTCCGTGAGCTCGTCGACCGTGTGCACTTCGCCGGCTACATCTTCGTCGGTGTGATCGTCCTCTTCCTCGTGGTGCTCCTGGTGGGCAAGAAGGCGCTCGCGGCGTGGGAGAGCCGTCACATGCACGAGCACGCAGACGGCGACACGACGGACCAGCCGACCGAGCGCCCGTCCGACCGAATTCTGCCGAACGGGAGCGAGGGCACCGGCCCAGGCATGAAAGACTGATCAGGATGCCCGATCAGCCCGCCACTCCGGCCAGGATCCACTGGTTCGCCCGTCTGGAGCACCGTCTCCATGTCTGGCGCGAGGGCCGCGCCCGCCGGCGCGGCCGCACAGCGACGATCCTCCCCTTCCCCGGGTACGGCGGAGCCGGCTGGGTACGCGTCGTCGGACGTGTGCTGATCGTGCCGCCGCAGCGACAGGACGAGAACGGCGAGTACGCGAGCATCCGCGGGTGGCGCAGCTTCGTCGGCATCCCGGTCGGCTTCGCGAACGTCGAGGTCACGATCGGCGGACGCACCCAGGTCGTGCCCGCCGACCGCGGCGGCGTCATCGACACCGTCGTCAAGGCGGATCTCGAGCCCGGATGGCAGTCCGTCTCGATGTCGGTGGAAGGACAGCCTGCCGTCGAAGGCACCGTCTTCGTGGTCGACGAGAAAGTCGATTTCGGCGTCGTGTGCGACGTGGATGACACCGTCATGGTCACGGCGCTCCCCCGGCCGTTCGTGGCGGCCTGGAACTCGTTCGTCGTAGACGAGCACGCGCGCCTGCCGGTTCCGGGGATGGCAGTTCTGCTGGAGCAGATCATGCGCCAGCACCCCGGATGCCCGATGGTCTACCTCTCCACGGGCGCATGGAACATCGCACCGACGCTGAGCCGCTTCCTGACACGCCATCTGTTCCCGTCCGGTTCGATGCTGCTCACCGATTGGGGCCCGACGCACGACCGTTGGTTCCGCAGCGGTCGTGAGCACAAGCTGACCAATCTGCGCCGGCTCGCGGCGGAGTTCCCGCACGTGCGGTGGCTGCTGATCGGCGACGACGGACAGCACGATGAGGCGATCTACACCGCATTCCAGCAGGAGCATCCCGGATCCGTGGCCGGCGTCGCGATCCGCCAGCTCTCCACGACCGAGGCCATGCTGGCCGGTGGTCGCGCCCCGTCCGACGATCACTCCGACGACGCAGCCCCGTGGGTGACCGCTTCGGACGGCGCAGGGCTGCGCGAGCGCCTCGGCGATGTGGGGATCCTGCACTGATGACCGCCGCGCTCAGCTCGATGCAGTGGCGCGCACGCGAGCAGGCGCACCATGATCGCGCGGACGCGCTCACCGCGGCGCATCGCGCGCGGGCGGCACGGCGGGAGAAGCATCCGGTCCAGGACTTCCTGTACACCTACTACAGCTACAAGCCGGCGCAGCTTCGGCGATGGCACCCCGGCGCAGGCGTCGTGCTCGAAGATGCGCCGGAGCGGGTGACCTGGCGCTGGTACTCCCCCGGTCCGTCCGTCGATTCGGCCGCTCCGGACGCTGCCGCATTCGCCGCCGGAAAACCCGAGCTCGCCGGGCTCGTCGAACGGATGCTGCGGCGCACCGCATCGCGCCCAGGGCAGTTCGGATGCTTCGGCCTGCACGAATGGGCGATGGTGTACCGCGAGCCGGAGCACCGGCATCCCGTGCCGTTGCGACTCGGGCAGGCCGGCACCGATGCCGTGGTCGAGACGCACGAGCTGCGATGCACGCATTTCGACGCCTTCCGGTTCTTCACACCGGATGCCGTGCCGCGCAATCGTTCACCGCTGACGCGCGAGGGCCAACCGGTGTTCGAGCAGCCAGGGTGCCTGCACGCCGGCATGGACGTCTACAAGTGGGCGATGAAGCTGGGCCCGCTCGTGCCGGGCGAACTGCTCCTGGACTGCTTCGAACTCGCCCGCGACATCCGCGAACTCGACATGCAGGCCGCCCCGTACGACCTGAGCGGGTGGGGCGTCGTGCCGGTGCCGATCGAGACGGTCGACGGCAAGGCCGAGTACGTGCGGCGCCAGCGCGGATTCGCCCAGCGGGGCAACGCGCTGCGGGAGCGGATCCTGGAAGCCTGGCTGGGCACGGCGGCCTGATCCGCCGTCAGACCGTCTCCGTCAGGCGCGCAGCGCCACCTCGATCGCCTCGGGCGCGCCTTCGAGGCCGTTGCCGAAGCGGATCGTCCGGCGGACCGTGGCCGGCTCGACGAGCGTCTGAGCGATGACCGCGGCGACGTCGGCCCTGGAGACGGCGGCGCGGCCGGATTCGTCGAGCTGGATCCGCCCGGTGGGTGCGTCGAACGTGAGGGCCCCCGGACCGAGGATCGTCCAGTCCAGGTCCGTGCCGGTCAGATGCGCATCCGCCTGCCATTTCGCATCCGCGTACGCGAAGAAGCTGCTGTCCGGATCGACTCCGTGATCGGCGTGGGAGCCGATCCACGACACCATGGCGTAGCGGGTGACGCCGGCGCTGTCTGCCGCGCCCATCGATCGGATCGCCGCGTCCCGGTCGACCGCGTACGTCCGCTCCGCGTCCCCGCCGCCCGCGCCCGCGGACCAGACGACCGCGTCGTGGCCGGAGACGAGCTCCGCGAGTGCGTCGGCATCCGCGTTCTCGATGTCCGCGACGACGGGACGCGCTCCCGTCGCCGCGACATCATCCGCGTGGTCCGGATTGCGGATCACCGCCGTGACCTCGTCCCCGCGCGCGACCAGCAGCGGCGCGAGCAGGAGGGCGATGCGGCCGTGGCCGCCGAACACGATGATGCGCGACATGGGATCTCCCTGGCTCGGTGTGGTTTCAGTCTGGCAGTTGTGACGTGGCGATCACAGGGACCTGCGATGCCGCGGACACGCACGCGATCACACGACGGTGGTCGCCGCGCTCGAGCGGAGCGCGCGTTGCACGCCCCTCGCCGCTGTACGGCCGGCGCGGTTCGCCCCGATGGTGCTGGCCGAGGGTCCGTATCCGACGAGTTGCACGCGCGGATCCGCGACGGCAGTGGTGCCGCGGCCGTTCCGATCCAGCTGGATGCCACCCGCCGCGCTGCGCAGATGCAGCGGCGCGAGGTGGGCGATCGCCGGCCGGAATCCGGTCGCCCAGAGGATCGCGTCGACGCGCTCGAACGTGCCGTCGGCCCAGCGCACCCCATCGGGCTCGATGCGGGCGAACATGGGACGACGCGCGTCATAGGCGCCGAGCCGCTCGGCCTCGCGCTCCTGCGGGCGCAGCATGAGGCCGGTGACACTCACCACGCTCTGCGGCGGCAGACCTTGAGCGACGCGCTGCTCGACGAGTGCGACCGCCGCAGCGCCTGCCTCCGGGGTGAAGTCATCCGTGCGCCAGACCGGCTCGCGACGGGTCGCCCAGAGCGTGTCGGTGATCGGCGCGAGCGCGCCGAGGAACTGCACCGCCGACGCTCCCCCGCCGACGACGAGAACGCGCTTTCCGCGGAAGTGCTCGGGCCCAGGGTAGTCGACCGTGTGCATCTGCTCGCCGAGGAAGGTCTCCATACCGGGATAGTGCGGAAGGAACGGGTGGCTCCACGTCCCTGTCGCGTTCACGATCGTGCGACTGCGCCACTCGCGCCCGCCGGCATGGACGACGAGGATGCCGTCGTCATCGGTGACGCGGTCGACGGCGACGGGCCGAACGATCGGCAGGTCGTGCTCGCGCTCATAGGCCGCGAAGGACGCCGGCACCGCCTGGTTCGCACGCTGTGCGTCGCGAGGCGGCGGCGTCGAACCCGGCAACTCGGCGACGCCGTGGACATCGCGCATCGTGAGGGCGTCCCATCGGTGCTGCCATGCTCCACCCGGCTCGCGATCAGCATCCAGGACGATGTGTCGGACGCCGAGCCGTTGCAGATGGTACGAGGTCGACAGTCCTGCCTGACCCGCGCCGATCACGATGCTGTCGAAGATGTCCACGCTTGATGTGAACGCCGCAGGCGGTGCGGATGTTCCTCGCGCGACCGGTCCCGCGTGCCAAGATGGGCCGGACGGAGGGTCGGACATGACGGACACATCGATGAGGCCGAAGACCACGCAGCTGCCTGGTGCCGAGATTCTGATGAGACTGCGCAGGCTCATCATCGTCGGTCTCCTGGCGGCGATCGGAAGCTGGTTCCTCATTAGCGGGAGCAAGGGGCAGTGCGGTGGTTCCATCGATGCCGACGGCGGGTATCTGGATGCCGCGGGCCAGCCCGCCCTCGACGAGCCGTTGTGCGCGACGCTGAATCTGCGCCCGAATGGTGTCATGCCCGTCGTCATCGCCGTCGTGGTGCTTTGGGTCCTCGGCCGGATCATCCGCTCGGCGGCGGGCGAGGCCGAGGCGATCCGAACGATCGACCGCACGGCCGCCGTCATCGCGATCGTGGCCGCGGCCGGCATCGTGATCTCTTACATGTGGTTCGCGCTGACTCCGATCCCCGAACCCGGCTCGAGCTTCACAATCTTCTCGCCTTTCCCGTTCGCGACCATCGACGTGGACGTGAGCCCGATGAGTTCGTGACAGACCGAACACTCCCGAGATCGCGCGCGGATTCGCGCCGGGCGCCGATCCTGTTGTATTCTTTTCGAGTTGCCCCGGCCGGTACGGGACAGCTTCTGGGCCTGTGGCGCAGCTGGTAGCGCACCTGCATGGCATGCAGGGGGTCAGGGGTTCGAGTCCCCTCAGGTCCACCAGAGAATCCCGCGAGAGATCGCGGGATTTTTCGCATTCTGATGTCGTTTCGTTCGCACTGAGCCACGCCTCGCGACGCCGTGTCGGAATACCGGTGATCTTCACTCGCCCTCGCGGGGCGCCGGCGCCCTCCGCGATATGGTCGAGACTCCGCGACTGTGCGGGTCAACGGAGGAAGTGCGATGCGACGTGGTCTGATCGGCGGCGTCGTGCTCGCCGTGTTCTGGTTCATCTGCGGTTGGGTGCCGTACGCCCTGTCTTCGGCCGGCGGGAGCCTGGCCACTCTGGGACAGTTCGTTCCATCTCCCCTGGCTCGCGGAGTCTTCGGCAGCCCGGTCGTGTGGGCGGTCATCGTGCAGGTTCTGATGGGTGTCGCGCTCATCGCCGGGTTCGGAGCGCTCGCTTCCCAGCTCTCCGCCGGCCGGTTCGGCTTCGCAGCGAACTGGCTCGCCGCGATCCTGACGGCGTTCGCCATCGGAGCTGCACTGGACCTCGGGAACTTCTCCTCCTGGGTCGGCAGCTTCGGGGTTCGGGGTGCTGCCGGCACCATGGGAGCCGCGCCGCTCACGACGCTGTGGGCAGTGCTCGTGGGCTGGATCCCCGCACTCGTGTCCGCACGCCGGGTCCACTCGCACGATTCCTCTGCGACACCGACTCCCCGTCGTCCGGGAAGGAACGCGGTGGCGGTATCGGCGCTGATCGCGGTCGTCGCGCTGATCGGCCTGCCGTTCGCGTCCTTGGCCGGCGACAACGCAACCCAGGAACGCCTGCGCGACGAGGCAGCGGCAGCGCAGGAGCTGGCGGATCCGAACGGTCCGGCCTTCCCCGACCCGGATGCGACCGGGGAAGCGGTCAAGACCGCAGCGCCCTCCGACGGGCGGGCCGCTGAGGGCGCGTGCACGTCGGCGAACACGACGATCCTGGCTCCGGCGCCGGAAGCCGCGACCGGACATCGTGGCCAGTGGATCTCGCTCGTGAACGTGTCCGAGGAGCCGTGCGTCGTCGAAGGCTACCCGGACGTTGCGTACGGGGACCAGAACGGGCACGCACTGGACGTGGCCGTCGAGCACGGCGGGTCCTTCATGGCGCAGGACCCCGGGGTCACGCCGGTGACTCTTCAGCCCGGCGAGGCCGCCTCAGCTGTGATCGGGTGGGATGCGAACTCCGTGAACGAGCAGCTTGCCGCGAGCAGCGTGTGGATCGCGGTCACCCCAGGAGAGGAACGGCTCTCCTGGGACATCTCCCTGGACATCGTGCCCGGCGCGACCGTGCATGTGACGGCGTGGCAGGCCGAAGCCCCGGCGGGTAGCTGACGCCGCCCTCAGCTCTCGGAGAGCGACCGGCAGCGCTGACCCGGTGGAGTCAGGCGCTCAGGCAGCGCCGCCTCGGCGGATCAACGGACCGACGGCCGCGACGAACACGACGACCGCGCCGGTGGCGATAGCGATCACGAAGCCCTGCGGGGAAATGAGCGCGGCGAGCGTGCCGAGCACGGCGATTCCGAGTCCGCCGCCGAGCGCGAAGCCCACTTCCTGGATCGCACCGACCTGACCCGCGTGTTCGAGCGTCGTCACATCGAACAGTGTCGTCGCCGCGAGGGTGCCGGCGACGCCGAAGCCCAGTCCGACCAGTGCGAGCGGCACCACCACCGAGTCGAAGTCGAACGCAAGACCGCCCAGCCCCACGCTCTGCAGCAGCAGTGCCGACGTGGTCGCGGCGCTCGAGCTCAGACGGCGCAGCACCACCGGCGCCAGAACACCGCCGACGACGATGAAGATCGCCTGCGGAAGGAGCATGACCCCTGCTTCCGACGCAGCCATGCCACGAGCATCCTGCAGGTGCAGACTGACGAGAACCACGGATGCCGCAGAGGCACCGCTGCTGACCAGTATCCGCATTATCGCCGGGCTGAAGCTGCGCACGGCGAACAGGCCGACGTCGATGAGCGGATCGATGAGCCGCCTCTGGCGCGCGACGAAGAAGACGAGCCCGATCGCCGCAACGGCACCCGCGACCGCCGCTGCCAGCGGCGCCGCGAGAGCTTCGTGCAAAGCGTAGACGAGCGACCCGAGCGCCACGATCGAGGTCACGATGCTCACGACATCCCAGGTCTGCACGCGCGCGCTCCGCGATTCCGGAACCAGCCAGAGGGTCAGCACCACCGCTGCGACGGCGAGCGGCACCGCCCCGAGCAGAAGCCACCGCCAGCCGGGACCGTCCGCGAGCAAGCCGCCGAGCACGGGCCCGAGCGCACTGCCCGCCCCGAAAGTCGCGGTCCACAGTCCGTAGGCGATCACGCGCTCCCGCGCCTGGTAGTGCGAGCCGATGGTGGCGACGACACCCGCGATCACGAACGCCTCTGCCGTGCCCAGCAGAGCTCGAACGACGATCAGCACCAGACCGCTGGACGCGAACCCACCCACCGCATTGAGCACCGCGAACCCGACCAGGCCGATCAGGATGATCCGTTTGCGTCCGAAGGCGTCGCCGACGCGCGCGGCGAGGATGAGCGTCGCCGCGAGAGTGAGCGAATAGATGTCGACGAACCAGAGAACTTCAGTGTCGGTGAAGTGCAGCTCGCTGCGGATGGCCGGCAGCGCGGTTGCAACGCTGCTGATCGCGAGAGCGCCGATCAGGACGCCGAGCAGAAGCGGGAGCATCGCCCACCAACTGCGGTATGAGGAGCGGGTGGGTGTGGGGGCGGTATCGACGGTCACAACGCAATTCTGTAAAGTACTGCCGTAACGGGCAAGTACTGACTTTCTTGTCAGGTACTACCCCTTCGGATACTAAGGAGACGGGCGACGATGCGCGAGAAGACGGAACGGATCATCACGGAGTGGTCATCGTCCTGCGACGCCGAGGTGGCCATCGCCGTCCTGGGCGGTGCATGGAAGCCCAGCATCCTGGCGCTGCTCGAGGAGCACGGTGTCCTTCGTTTCGGCGAGCTGAGTCGTCTGCTGCCTGGCACGACGCCCCGCGTGCTGACACGTCAGTTGCGGGAGCTCGAGGCCGACGAGCTGATCACCCGCACCGTTCATCGGCAAGTGCCCCCGAAGGTCGAGTATGAGCTCAGCGAGATCGGCCGAAGCGTCAGCCCCCTGCTCGCCGAGTTGACGCTCTGGGGCCGCAGGTACGCCGAGCCTCATCGAGAGCGTCCTTGACCTAATCCGCCACCCGCGCACGCGCCTCGTCCAAAGCGGAACGCGCGGCGTCCACCTCGCGTTCCGCGCTCCGAAGCCGTTCGTCGCCGTCTTCCACAGCCTCGTGAGCCTTCCGGATATCCCTGCGGACTCGTTCGAGCTCGGAAACGAGCTCGGTCTCCTGCCGGCGCAGCTCGTCCAGCCTCGTCGCAGCCTTGTCGCGCTCGCCACCGACATCGCTCAGCAGACGCTCGCTCTTCGCGAACTGCTGCTCGGCAGAGCGCACGGCCTGTTCTGCCGCCTTGCGCGCCCTCCGCTGCTCGAGCTCGTCCGGCGGCGTCACGCGCACCGATCGCGGCGAGACGGCACCCGCCACCGCATCCACGAGATCGACCGCATCACCGCCCGACGGTGCCAACGGACGGATCAAGCGCCCCGATGCGACGGCGTCGGCGGCGCCGGCATCGAGCATCGCGGCGTTGAGCGTCTGCTCGACCGCCTCCGTCGTCGCCGCCGTCACGTGCGCACCGGAATGTTCGGCGAGGTCGGCCGCCGCCCGCGCGAGCTCCGCGACGAGCGTGCGGCGCTGGCGGGTGAGGGCCGTCAATGTCTTCGCATCCAGCTCCTCCTGCGCTTCTCGCAACGACTCCCCCAGCTCCAGCGCCTGTGCGAGTTGGTCTGGTCGCTCGCGCGCGAACAGGTTGACCACCCACGCCGGCGCGAGGGGCTTGCGCAGCGCCTTCACGCCGGCGGCGAGGTCGTCGTCCGCAACGACCTTGGCCCGCTCGTTGCGTGCCGCCACGAACTCATCGAGCGGGCGCCCATACAGTTCGGCTGCGATGTCCTCGAGCGATTCGATCATCTGCCCATTGTCGCCGCTGAGGTCTGCGCCGTCACCGTCATGCGGGGTCTGCACCCCGACCCTAAACTGGCGACATGTCGTCACCAGCCACTCCCGAGCACAGCCTCCTCAAGATCCACCGTGCCCTCAGACCGGGATTCGGAACCGAGGCGGCCGTGTACGGGACGATCCTCGTGAGCGGCTTGATCGCGGTCTCCTCCGCTCACGGCGAGACATCGTTCGTCGTCCTGCTGACCGTCGCCATCACGATCGTGGTGTTCTGGGGTGCGCACGTCTACGCAGGAACGGTCGCTCGTGTCGGCGAGACGGATGCCTCCGGTCAGCTCACCGGGGTCGGGGCAGCCTTCCGAACCTCGATCCAACGCACGTTCGGGCTGTTGACGTCGGCGACAGTGCCCGCCGCGATACTGCTGGCGGGCACGACGAGAGTGATCCCCGATGACCTCGCGATCGATGCCGCCCTCTGGTCCGGCACCGTCATCCTCGCCTTCCTGGGGTACGTCGCCTTCTTCCGTCGTGGCAGCTCGCTGCTCGTCCGGCTCGCCGGTGCGCTCGGGACAGCCTGTTTCGGCATCGTGTTCGTGATCCTGAAGGCATTCGTGCACTGAGGACCGCTCGCCTCATCTCTCCCGCAGCTGCTCCGCGATCTCGGCATCCACAGTCCGTATCGTCGCCGTGTCGATATCCGGGAGCGCTGCCTCGAAGCGCGCCTGCCGGCGCTTGAGCCACAGCCCGAGCACGATCAGTGCCACCATGACCGAGTAGATGACGATCGAGCCTGGACTCTGCACGAGGTACAGCGGATCGCCCTGGCTGATGGCCATCGCCTTGCGCAGCTGCTCCTCCGCCATCGGTCCGAGGATCGCACCGACGACCATCGGCGACACCGGATACCCGTGTCGACGCATGAAGAACCCGATCACACCGAGCAGCAGCAGCACACCGATGTCGAAGACGGTGAAGTTCGCGGCATACGCCCCGAGCCCGGCGAACACCAGGATGCCGGCGTACAGATAGGGACGCGGAATCCGCAGCAGCTTCGCCCACATCCCCACCAGCGGCAGGTTCAGGATGATCAGCACGACGTTGCCGATGTACAGGCTCGCGATCAGTGCCCACACGAGAGCCGGCTGGCTGTCGAACAGAAGCGGACCAGGGCGGATGCCGTACGTCTGGAATGCCGAGATGATGATCGCCGCGGTCGCGGTGGTGGGCAGCCCCAGTGTCAGCAGCGGCACGAGCACCCCGGCGGCCGCGGCGTTGTTCGCCGCCTCCGGACCCGCGACGCCCTCGATCGCCCCTTTTCCGAACTGCTTGCGGTACGGGTCCTTCGCGAGCCGCTTCTCCGTCGCGTACGACAGGAAGGTGGCGACGTCGGCGCCGCCGGCAGGAATCGATCCGATCGGGAAGCCGATCGCGGTGCCGCGAAGCCACGGCTTCCACGATCGCTTCCAGTCGGCCTTCGACATCCACGTCCGCCAGCTTCCGGAGACTGGAATGGTCGGCAGGGTCCCGTGCCGCAGCCGCGACCCGACATACAGCGCCTCCCCGACGGCGAACAGTCCGACGGCGACGATCACGACGTCGATCCCGTCGCCGAGGTTCGGGATGCCGAAGGTGAACCGTGCCTGGCCGGTCAGCGTGTCGGTGCCGACGAGTCCCAGGAACAGCCCGATCGACAGCGACACGATGCCGCGGACGGGACTGGATCCGAGGAGAGCACCGACGGTGAGGAACGCCACGATCATGAGCGCGAAGTAGTCCGCCGGGCCCAGCGTGACGGCGAAGTCGGCGATGAACGGGGCGAACAGCGTGAGCAGAGCAGTGGCGATCGTTCCCGCGATGAACGAGCCGATCGCCGCGGTGGCCAGCGCAGCGGTCGCGCGGCCCATCCTGGCCATCTTGTTGCCCTCCATCGCCGTGACGATGGAGGCGGACTCCCCCGGTGTGTTCAGCAGGATCGACGTCGTCGACCCGCCGTACATACCGCCGTAGTAGATGCCGGCGAACATGATGATCGCGCTCGTCACATCCAGCGTGTAGGTCAACGGGAGCAGCAGCGCCACGGTCATGGCCGGCCCGATGCCCGGCAGCACGCCGATCGCCGTTCCCAGCAGCACGCCGATGAACGCGAACAGCAGGTACTGAGGTTGGAGCGCCGTCGCGAACCCCTCCATGAGCAGCTGCCAGCTATCCACCGAACACCCCCGGAAGGACAGTGCCGAACGGCGGCAGCGACAGGCCGAGAAGCGTCCCGAACAGCAGCTGGGTGAGGATGCCGAGCCCCGCCCCGATGATCAGCGCCATCCACCAGCGCGCCGCGCCCAGCGCGAGGGCCGCGCCCGTGAACAGCACGACGACGGCGGCAGGCCAGCCGAGGAGTGGGATGACGAGCATCAGCGAGGCGAACGACACCACGAGCAGCAGCACGGTCTTCCACGACGTGGGCGCTTCGGCGTCGATGTCCTCGGCCTCGTCGGGCTGTCCCACGTTTCCTCGCAGCACGGCGACGATCGCGCCCAGCGAGGCCAGCAGCATCAGCCCGGTGACCGCGTACGGCAGCACCCGAGCGCCCAGGACGTTCGAGGACCCCATCGGCTCGCGGATGAAGCCGGTCATCACCAGGGCGACGGCGGAGAACACCGCGATCACCGCGAGAAAGACCAGTTCACCCGCCCTGCGGGATCGCGTGGCGCCGACGGCCGCCTGCGCTCCCGTCGTGATCGAGTCCGTCATTCGATGAGCCCGATGGTCTTGAGCGTGTCCTGGGTCGTCGTGATGTCCTGCTCGAGGAAGGAGGAGAACTCGTCCCCGACCAGGAACGCGTCGGTCCAGCCGTTCGTCTCGAGCACCTCAGCCCAGGCATCCCCGTCGTGGGCCGTCGTGACGAGCTCCTCGAGCGCCGCCTTCTGCTCGTCGGAGATGTCGCCCGGCGCGATCAGGCCGCGCCAGTTCGTGACGACGATGTCGATGCCCTCGTCCGTCAGGGTGGGCACCTCCGGAAGCAGAGCCGCCGGCTCGTCCGACGACACCGCGAGCGCCTTGAGCTCGCCGGCCTCGACCTGCTGCGCGAATTCGCCGACACCGGAGATCCCGGCCTGCACCTGACCGCCCAGCAGCAACGTGAGTGCCTCACCGCCCCCGGAGTTCGCGATGTAGTTCAACGTGCTGGGGACGTCGGCGGCGTCCACTCCGGCCTCGGTGAGCAGCTGCCCGGCCAGGATGTGGTCGATCCCTCCCGCAGAGCCGCCTGTCACCGCCATGCCGGCTCCCTCATCGACCCAGGCGTCGACGAAGTCCTCGATCGTCTCGTACGGGCTGTCCTTGGGCACCACGACGACCAGCGGCTCCTCCGTGAGCTTCGCGATCGGCGTGGTGTCCTCGATGCGCACATCGGATGCGTTGGTCTCGACCGCTCCCACCATGACGCTGCCGGTGATCATCAGCGTGTTCGGGTCGGTCTCGGTCGCCAGCGACGCGAGGCCGACCGTGCCGCCCGCACCACCGATGTTGCTGACCGGCGCTGAGGAGACGAGCTTGTCCGCGGTCAGCGATTGCGCGAAGGCACGCGCGGTCTGATCCCACCCGCCACCGGGGTCTGCCGGCGCGATCACCGCGACGCTGTCGACGGTGACCTCGCCGCCGCCGGCGTCGCCACCGCCGGATGTGGGCTCGCCCGAGCAGGCGGCGAGCGTCAGGGCTGCCACGCCGGCGGCGGCTCCCCAGACGAGTCGGGTGCGGATGCGGCTGTGCTGTGTCATGAACTCCTCCTCGAGTCCTCAAGCCCGGCAGCAGCGCCGGGCGCGTATCCGGCCAACGTAGATGCGCACGCTGCCGAGCGCGGGTTGTGTTCGAAACGAGGGGTTGTGGTCGTTTTGGTCGCACGCGAGCATCTTCTGCACACGCCTAGCATGGAGCTGTGGTGAAGGCGATGACGCTCCGCACGCAGCTGGTGCTGCTGCAGGTCGTCATCGTGCTCGCGATCGTGCTGACCGTCGGACTCGCTGCGATGCTCACGCAGGAGCGCCAGATCCGCGAGGCCTCCCAGGAGCGCATGATCGCTGTGGCGCAGTCGGTCGCGCAGCTGCCGACCGTCGTCGAGGCCTACGACGACGAGGACCCGGCCGCGACGATCCAGCCGATCGCCGAACTGATCAGGGACTCGTCGAACGTGGCCTACGTGGTGGTCACGGACGGTGACGGCATCCGCTTCTCCCACCCGAATCCGGATCGGATCGGCGAGCCGGTCTCCACCGACCCGAGCGTCGCCCTGTCGGGCGAGATGTACACCGGCACCCAGACCGGCACACTCGGGGAATCCTGGCGCGTGAAGGTCCCGGTGTTCGATGCCGATGGCTCGGTGATGGGGCAGGTCTCGGTCGGCATCCTGGAATCCGACCTGCGCGCCGATTTCTTCGGCGACATCACCGGCTTCCTGCTCGCGCTCGGCGGCGCGACTGTCGTCGGGGTCGTCGCCGCGACCGGCGTCGCCCGCATCGTCCGGCGGCGCATCTTCGGCCTCGAACCCGAGGAGATCCGCAGCCTCCTCGAGACGCGGGAGGCGACCCTGCACGGCATCCGCGAGGGCATGCTGGCCTTGGACGAAGAAGGACGGGTCTCACTCTGCAACGACTCCGCGGCACGCCTGCTCGGGCTGGCATCCCCGGCTGAGGCGACGGGGCGCGCGGCGTCCGACCTGCTGGACGATCTCACGCTGGTGGTCGCCGAGGCGGATGCCGATGACGCCCCTGCTCAGCGCCTCGTGCTGTCCGGAGAACGCGTCCTGCTCGCGCGAGCGGCATCGGTGCGGGTCAAAGGACAGAGGGTGGGAACGGTGGTCACCCTGATGGACCGCACCGAACTCGATCACGCTCTGCGCGAGCTCGCCGGCGCGCAGAGCCTTGCCGAGGGGCTGCGCGCTCAGCAGCACGAGTTCTCGAACACCCTGCACACGATCGGCGGGCTGATCGAACTCGGCGAGGTCGATGCCGCCCGTCGCGTCGTCGAGCGCGCGGGCGACGGCGGAGCACTCAATCATCTGGACGCCCCGACCGGTGTGCACGACATCGAGCTGTCGGCGATCCTGCTGGCCAAGCGCGCCAGAGCACGCGAGCTCGGCATCGCGCTGACGGTCGCGGACGATTCACGGCTGCCGGCCGACAGCGGAGGCGAGGACCTCGGCACCGTGGTCGGCAACCTCCTCGACAACGCACTGGATGCGGCAGGGCAGGGCGGGCATGTGGGCATCGCGCTCACGCAGGACGGGAACGGGGACATCCGCATCGTCGTCGAGGACGACGGCCCGGGCGTTCCTCTCGAGCGCCGCGGCGATGTCTTCCGTCTCGGCTTCTCGACGAAACCGGCTGACCGCCGCCGCGGTTACGGACTGACCATCGTCGCGCGCATCGTCGAGCGCAGGGGCGGCACGATCGAGCTCGGGCCGTCCGCGGCGGGCGGTGCGCGCTTCACCGTGCGTCTTCCGATCGCGCAGAACGCGGGGATGCCGGCATGACGCGGCTTCGGACCCTCATCGTCGAGGACGACTTCGCGGTCGCGCACGTGACGCGCGGCTTCGTCGAGCGCCATCCCCGCTTCGAGGTCGTCGGCGTCGCACCGACGGGAGCGGACGCACTGCGTGCCGTGCACGAGTTGGACCCGCAGGTCATGCTTCTGGACGTCTACCTCCCCGACATGTCCGGCATCGACGTGCTCCGCCGGGCTCGGGCCGCCGGCGCGCACCTCGAGGTGATCGCGGTGACCGCCGCGCGCGACCTGGAGACGGTCAGGCGCGCCAGAACCCACGGCGTTCACCACTACGTCGTGAAGCCGTTTCCGATGCAGAGTCTGCACGAACGCCTCGATGACATCTGGCGGGTCGTCTCGCGGGATGCCGAGCTCACCGGAACCGTCGAGCTCGATCAGGTCACGGTCGACGCCCTGATGCGACACGACGCGGTCACCATGGCCGCGCAGCGCAAAGGCGTCTCCCCCGCGACGCTTCAGCGCGTCGCCGCAGCGCTGGACGCTCAGTCCGCGCCGATGTCGGCGATGGAGGTCGCCGATGCACTGGGCATGTCGAGGGTCAGCGCGCGGCGCTACCTCGAACGGCTCGTGGAATCCGGGATCGCCGAGCGCACGCCGACGTACGGCAGCGTCGGGCGTCCAGAGCTCCGCTATCGCTCGCTCGCGTGAGGATCCTGCTGGTCGCCCTGCACCCGTCGTAGCTGCGCCGCTTTGCGTTCTTCAGCGCCGTCACGGCGAGCAACGCTGGCGATGAGCGCGGCGTCGCGCAGTTCGACCTGCACCTGCCGCTCGGCCGGCACCCCGGCGCGCAGTTCGCGTGCGCGCTCGAGTTCGACATCGATCGCGACGCCGAGCAGCAGCGCCATGTTCGCGATCCAGAGCCACAGCAGGAAGATGAGGATGCCCGCGAACGGGCCGTACAGCCGTTCGTAATCCACGATCGAGGTCAGGTAGAAGCCGAAACCGGCCGACGCGATGCCGAAGACGATCAGCGCCGCCGCCGCACCGAGGCTCATCCACCGAAAACTCCGCGGCGCCACGTTGGGGGCGAAGTAGTAGAGGATCGCGATCAGCAGGATCGTCACGACCGCCAAGGCCGGCCAGCGCACGACCGACCACACGAACAGACCGACCTCCCCCACGCCCCACAGCTGTCCAATGCCGCGCGAGACGCCTTCGCCCATCACCGCGATGAGGACGGCGACAGCGACCAGCACGATCATCACGGTCGTGAGCACGAGATGGGCCGGCTTCGACTTCCAGAACGGTCGGCCCTCCTCGACGCCGTAGATGTGGTTCGCCGAACGGCTGAACGACGTCACGTAGCGCCCAGCCGACCAGATCGTCACCACGAGCGAGAGCACGAGCACCCATCCCGTGGTCGTCGCCTCCGCCAGTTCGGACAGCACCTGCCGCATCGCCGCCGCCGCGCTGTCCGGCAGCACGGCCTGGGCCGCGCGCATCACGCTCTGCAGGCGTGAGCCGTCCCGGCCGAGCAACGCGATCGTCGAGATGAGAGCGATGGAGGCGGGCACGACCGCGAGCACGGCGTAGAAGGTCAGCGCCGCCGCACGGTCGGGGCAACGGTCCGTCACGAATTTCCGGCCCGCGCGGCGCGCGGCCAGTGCCCACGCATCGCGGCCGAGACGCCACGGGGGCGGCGAATCGAACTTCTCACCCTGCGAGCGTGATGTCATCATCACTCCTTACCTGCTTGGGCGTGCAGCAGAACCACGATCCGCCTGAGGTGCGTGGCCACCAGAACACCAGGGCCCAAGATGCTCCGCTCGGATTCCTGGCCCGCTTCGAGCGCCACCACGAGCAGCCGCACGGCGCGTGCCGCCTCCTGTCGCGCGCGGTGCGCGTCCGCACCGTCGTAGCCGATGGCCGCTACCGCCAGAGCGGTCGACGAGCACCCGCGCGCGATGGCCGGGATCAGCTCGCGATCGAGCGGGAACGCGCCTGGACGCTCGCGGACGACGTCTTCGAGCGCGTCCGAGATGTCGCGCACCCTGACCGCGATCGATTCGAGCGTCTCGAGCAACCGGTGCGCGGACTGCGTCCCGTGGCGGCCACCGATCGCTCGCGGGTTTCCGCGTCGACTCCGGTCCGCTTCCGTGACGGCGGCACGGACATCGCGCGCGGTCGTCTCGAGGGCGTCCGCGCCTCGCGTCCACTCCGTCCGCTCCGGCGGCCAGGATGCCTCGAGCGCATCGCCGATCCCGGCGAGGTGCTCGGCGAGATCGTGCTGATATGCATCGACTCTGGCTTTCGCCGTGGCCGAGAAGGTGCCGGGCGCGATGAGAAGATTCACGGCCAGCCCGACGCCGAACCCGACCGCCATCTGCACGAGATAGCCGAGGGAGTACGCCTCGGCGTCGTGCCCTCCGATGACGAGCACGAACACCGCCGCGACGGCGACGTACTCCCGGCCGACGCCGAACCATCCGGTGCCTGACAGCAGCACGCCGATGCCCGCGACGAGTGCGAGGGTCCATACGTTCGGCCCGACCGTGAACACCACGAGGAGCGCGAGAATCATGCCCGCTCCCAGAGCGGCGAGGGTCTGCGCGCTCGACCTCACCGAATCCATCAGCGTGGGATGCATGCTGATGAGCGCACCGAGGGGCGCATAGTACGGATACTCGTCGGTGACGCCGGGCGTGAAATGCGCCAGCGTCCACGCGATGCCGACGGCCAGCGCGGTCTTGGCCGCCAGAAGGAGCCGAGCCCCGGTCACGGCCTCTCGCGCGGACGCCCCGATCGATCTGGAGCGCTGTGCGAGGGAAGTCCGCGCCCTGTTCACGCGCGCGTCCACGGACGAACGGGCATGGCAACCTCCTGCATCGGCGTGTCAGCCATCCTGGCCTGCAAGAGCACGGCGCGCACGAGGGTTGACACGACGGCCCGCGGACTGCTTCCGCACCCCCAGGACCGTCAGGCGCCCGGTCGTACCGTGAGATCGGTGATGTCGGCGTCCCTGGGAAGATCGAGTGCCGTGAGGATCGTCGTCGCGACGGACTCGGGATCGATGAACCGCTCCGGTTGGTACTCGCGCCCTTCCTGCTGGTGCACGCGTGCCTGCATGGGCGTCGCCGTTCGGCCGGGATAGATCGACGTGACACGGATGCCGTGCTCGGTCTCCTCTGCCCGCAGCGAGTCGGCCAGCGCCTTGAGTCCGTGCTTGGATGCCGCGTACGCCGACCATCCGGCGTGCGCGTGCAGCCCGGCGCCGGAGTTGACGAACACGACCTGTCCTCGAGAGACGCGCAGCACAGGAAGCAGCAACCGCGTGAGCTCGGCGGGAGCCACGAGGTTGACGGCGAGCTGCTGCTCCCACAGGGACGCGGGCAGGTCCGCGACGGGACCGAGGTCGACGACACCAGCGACATGCACGAGGGCGTCGATCCGATCGGGCAGATGCTGCTTGGACAGTGCCCACGACAGCCGACCGGGATTCGCCAGATCGCCGACGAGCGTGGCCGCGCCGGGAAGCATCCCGGCGATCTCGCGCGCCCTGCCGACATCGCGGGCGAGGACGATGACGTCGTCACCGCGGCTCAGGAGACGCTGCGCGAGCGCTGCGCCGATTCCTGAGCCGGCTCCGGTGAGGAGATGAACAGCCATGTCAGGCGCGGTCGGCGGACTCCGCCAGCTCGATCGGGACCACAGGGCAGTCCTTCCAGAGGCGCTCGAGTCCGTAGTAGACCCGCTCCTCGGCGTGGAACACGTGGACGATGAGGTCCCCGAAGTCCATCAGGACCCAGCGGGCCTCGGCGCGACCTTCACGGCGGACGCGCTTGTGCCCGGCTTCGATGAGCTTGTCCTCGATCTCGTCGGCGATCGCGGCGACGTTGCGCTCGCTGTTGCCGGTGACGAGAAGGAAGATGTCCACGAGCGGCAGCGGCTCGGAGACATTGAGCGCGAGGAGATCCTCGCCGCCCTTGGAAACGGCCGCGTCGGCGGCGATGTGGAGCATCTGCTCCGCGGATTCAGGTGATTGCATCAGAGCACATTCATGGTGAAGGCTGCGATCAAGGCGGCCGCCAGCGCGAGAGCGAGGCCGCCGGCGGTGATCGCGAGGATCAGCATCAGCTTGTTGCCCTTCTCGGGAGCTGGTGGCCGGATGACCTCGCCGGCGGGTTTGATGGTGCTGACCGCGGAGCTTGCCGCGATCGGCGTCGGAGAGGATGCCGGCGGCAACTCACCGTCGATGAGGACAGCGTCGACGTCCTTGCCGTCGGTCGTCCCCTTCGCGTGTCCCCGAGAACCGAGGCCCTCCGGGAGATCGTAGGATCCGGTGATGAGCACCTCGCCGGTCGAGGCGACCGGGCCGGAGAGGGATCCCTCTCCGGGAGGCGGGTTGAAGATCAGGGCGCTGGGGGCGGCGTGCTGCGATCCGGTCGAATCGCCGACCGTGATGAGCTCGTCGAATGACGGCGTGAACGGCGTCTTCGTCTTGTCCTCGGAGAGGACGCTCTGCCCGAACGTCGGATTCACCGTGGGACGCTCACCCTGCTCGGCCGCGTCGTCGGCGTGCTCGATCGCATCCGGGTCGACGCCGAGATCCGCAAGGTCGGCTTCTGCGCCAGCGCGCTCGTCGTCCTCGTTCTCGCTGCCGATCTGCACGGCGGCGTCTTCTGCGTCCTCGTCGACAGCAGGTGCGACGTCGGACTCCTCCGCGTGCTCGACCTCGACCTCAGTGGCCGTCTCGTCTTCGAGATCGGGGGCTTGATCGTCTTCGACTTCGATGTCGTCGCTGGAGTCCGCCTCGGCTTCCGGTTCCGGCTCTGACGCCGAAACGGGAGCGAAGACGGGGACGGCGGAGACGAGCGCGGGATCATCGGAATCGGTCTGCTGCGCGGAAACCTGCTCAGCAGCATCCTCTTCCGCAGCCGTCTGGGCGGCGGCTGCTTCCTCCGCGCCGATCACCGGCACCGATGCGGTGCGGATCCGCTCCTGCGCACGTGCCTGACGTCGCGTCAGAGGCATCGCACCGAGGTCGACGGCTTCATCGGCGACAGGCGCTGGCGGCACCTCGATCGGCTCAGCGGCACGCGGCACCGGCGGCTGAGGCGTCGGAGCGGACGCGGATGCCGCCGCCGCCTCTTCCTCGGTGATCACCGGTGTCGCGCCAGTCAGGCGGATCTCCCGCAGCTGCTTGCGCGTCAGCGGTTCCTTCCCTTCACTGTCCGATGTGCTCATGCCTTGCTCCGATACAGGTGATGCTTCGCGATGTACTGAACGACTCCGTCGGGGACCAAGTACCACACCGGTTCGCCCTCCTGGACGCGCTGTCGGCAATCCGTCGAGGAGATCGACAGTGCCGGCACCTCCAACTGGCTGACGTCGTCGCTCGGGAGTCCATCGGTGCTCAGAACGTGTCCTGGACGAGAGACCGCGACGAAATGGGCCAGATCCCACAACTCATCATGGTCCCTCCAGCTGAGAATCTGCGCCACGGCATCCGCCCCGCTGATGAAGTACAGCTCGGCATTCGGCCGTTCGTTCTTCAGATCGCGCAGGGTGTCGATCGTGAAGGTGTCGCCCTCGCGGTCGATATCGACCCGGCTGACGGTGAATCGCGGATTGGATGCCGTGGCGATCACCGTCATCAGGTAGCGGTGCTCGCTGGGAGTCACCGTCCGCTTCTGCCACGGCCGTCCCGTCGGAACGAAGACGACCTCATCGAGATCGAATTCGTGTGCGACCTCGCTGGCAGCGACGAGGTGACCGTGATGGATCGGATCGAATGTCCCGCCCATCACCCCGATACGCGGCGCCCGCGAAGTCGTGTGCTCCATCCGCGGCTCAGTGGCCGTGCCCTGCCCCGTGGCCGTCCTTGCCATGCTGGGCCGCCCAGGCCTCGGCCTTCGCCGAGTGGCGGTTGGCGACGTGGCGGTACGAGAAGGTCACCAGCCCGAGCAGCGCGAAGACGATCGCGGCGATGACACCGAAGATCAGCGTCTCGAGCGCCACATTTCCGTGGTGCTCGGTCTCTGCGGCTGCCATCGCGAACTGTGCGACGAGATTCATCCTTGCTCCGTTTCGTGACCGGGGGCGCGAACGCGCTCCCCCATCCTATCGCTCAGCCGCGCGTCTGCCCCGCCCCACGCGCGAGCCACTTCGTGCTGGTCAGCTCAGCGAGCCCCATCGGGCCCCTTGCGTGCAGCTTCTGCGTCGAGATGCCGACCTCGGCCCCGAACCCGAACTCCGCGCCATCCGTGAAGCGCGTCGAGGCGTTCACCATCACGACCGCGGAATCCACCTCGGCCAGGAAGCGCTCGGCACTGCGCGAATCCGTCGTGATGATCGCCTCGGTGTGGCCGGTGCTGTAGGTGCGGATGTGCGCGAGGGCATCATCGAGCGAATCCACGACTTTCATCGCGATGTCGAGGCTGAGGTACTCGGTCTCCCAGTCCTCCTCCGTGGCGGGGATCACGTTGCTGACGAGACCGGCGACGATGTCGTCTCCGTGGATGGCCACGCCCTCGCTCTGCAGCGCGCTGGCCACGAGCGGGATCAGTCGCGGGGCGGCCTGACGGTGCACGAGCACGGTCTCGACGGCGTTGCAGACGCTGGGCCGCTGGACCTTCGCGTTGACGACGATCTCCGTGGCCCAGTCGTCCGGCGCCGTCTCGTCGAGCACGATGTGCACGTTGCCCGCACCGGTCTCGATGACCGGGACGGTGGACTCGGTGACGACGGCCTCGATGAGCGATGCGCTGCCGCGGGGCACGAGCGCGTCGATGAATCCCCGCCCGTGCATGAGCGCCTTCGCGCCGTCGCGTCCGAAGTCGTCGACGGTCTGGATCGCCTCCGGTGTGATGCCGACGGCGGACAGCGCGTCGCGCATGACCGCGACCAGGACCGTGTTCGACTCGCGCGCCGCGCTGCCGCCGCGGAGCACGACGGCGTTGCCGGACCGCAGCGCCAGGGCTGCGATGTCGACGGTCACGTTCGGTCTCGCTTCGTAGATCGCACCCACCACGCCGAAGGGCACGCGCACCTGCTGGAGCGCGACGCCGTTGGGCATCCGGTGTCCGCCGACGACCTGCCCCACGGGGTCGGCCAGCGCGGCGACCTCGCGGACGGCGGCTGCCAGCGCGGCGACCCGTGATGAATCCAGACGCAGGCGGTCGATGAGCGCGGCCCCGATGCCGTCGGCTTCACCGCGCGCGATGTCGTGCGCGTTCGCCGCGATGATCCGCTCCGCGCCGGCCTCCAGCGCCTTCGCGACCGACTCCAGCGCCCGCGCCTTGTCGTCGCTGGTCAGCTGCGCTGTGACGCGCGATGCATCCTTGGCGAGGGCGAGGCGCTGCTGCGGCCCTGCGACGTCCGTGGTTGCGGAGTCGACGGGGGCGGTGAGGGTGTCGGCGCTCATCCGCCCAGTGTATCGAGCGACGCTCCCCTCGGGGCCGCTGTGACGGGCGCCGTGGGTCGCCGGTCAGGGTGCGGTCGCAGGCACGAACCAGGTGCCGATGTGCTCCCCGGACAGAGCGCGGTCGATGAGGTCGGCTCCGGTCACCAGCACGCCGATGCCGGATGCCGCGGCGAGCCGCGCGGCGGACACCTTGGTCGCCGCTCCCCCCGTGCCGACGCTGTTGACGACAGTGGCTCCGAATTCGAGACCCGTGAGGTCCTCGTCCGCCCCGATCACATCGAGCGGCTCGGCATCCGGGTCCGTCGGGGGCTTGGTGTACAGCGCCTCGACGTCGCTGAGCAGCACGAGGGCGTCGGCCTGGACGAGCTGGGCGACCAGCGCTGCGAGACGGTCGTTGTCGCCGAAACGGATCTCCTGCGTGGCGACCGTGTCGTTCTCGTTCACGATCGGCAGGATGCGCAGACCGAGCAGCCGCTCCATCGCGCGGCGCGCATTGCTGCGCGATGTCGGAGTCTCGAGATCGCCCGTGGTCAGCAGCACCTGACCGGCGACGATCCCGAACGGACGCAGCGCCTCCTGGTAGCGGTAGACGAGGATGTTCTGCCCGACGGCGGCGGCCGCCTGCTGGGTGGCGAGGTCGGTCGGCCTGGCTTCGAGGTTCAGGAACGGGATGCCGGTGGCGATCGCGCCGGATGAGACGAGGACGATCTCGCAGCCGCGGCCGTGCGCCTTCTGCAGAGCGTGCACGATCAACGGGATCCGCCATGACGACTCACCGCTGATCGACGATGAACCGACCTTCACCACGATGCGGGCCGCGGTGGCGAGCTCTTCCCTGGTGCGCGCTGTCATGCCTCGTCCCCGTCGAGGTCCTCCTCGGTGACGATGCGGCGTTCCTCGGCCTCGGCGCGCAGCGCTGCTTTGGCGTCCATCCGCTCGTAGTACTGCTCGCGGCGCTGGGTCGTCGTCCGGCGCGGGTTCGTCGCGGCGAAGCGCGGGTCGGTACCGCGCGGTGCGACCATCAGCTCCGCTGCGGAGGACATCGACGGCTCCCAGTCGAAGACGAGACCATCGCCTTCGCCGATGACCACCGTGGCGCCCGGCGTCGCGCCGAGACGGAACAGCTCGTCCTCGACGCCGAGACGCTCGAGCCGGTCGGCGAGGTAGCCGACGGCCTCTTCGTTCTGGAAGTCGGTCTGCTGCACCCAGCGCACCGGCTTCTCGCCGAGCACGCGGTAGACGTTGCCGTATGTGCCGCCTTCGACTCGCACCGTGAACTCCTTCTTGGAGCCCCTGGGTCGGATCACGACGCGTTCACTGGGGACCGCGACAGCCGCTTCGGCGCGATGCTTCTCGACGATGTCGCCGAGCGCGAAGGTCAGTGGACGCAACCCCTCGTGCGAGACCGTGGAGATCTCGAACACGCGGAAGCCGCGCGCCTCGAGGTCGGGTCGCACGAGCTCGGCGAGGTCGCGCGCCTCAGGGACGTCGATCTTGTTCAGAGCGACGAGCTGCGGTCGCTCGAGCAGGGGGATCTGCCCCTCGGGGACCTCGTAGGCGGCGAGTTCCGCGATGATGACGTCCAGGTCGCTGATCGGATCGCGGCCAGGCTCGAGCGTGGCGCAGTCGAGCACGTGCAGCAGCGCGGAACAGCGCTCGACGTGGCGGAGGAACTCGAGCCCGAGCCCTCGCCCTTCGCTCGCGCCCTCGATGAGACCGGGTACGTCGGCGACGGTGTAACGCGCGTCACCGGCCTGTACGACACCGAGGTTCGGGTGCAGCGTGGTGAAGGGGTAGTCGGCGATCTTGGGACGAGCCGCCGAGATCGCGGCGATCAGGCTCGACTTGCCGGCCGACGGGTAGCCGACCAGTGCCACATCGGCGACCGTCTTGAGCTCCAGGACGATATCGCCCTCGAACCCCGGCGTACCCAGCAGTGCGAAACCGGGCGCCTTGCGTTTCGGAGACGCGAGAGCCGCGTTCCCGAGGCCCCCGCGGCCGCCCTGGGCGACGACCACGCGTTCCCCCGGTACGACCATGTCGACGAGGACTTCGCCATCGGCATCCTTGACCACCGTGCCGACCGGAACGGGCAGCTCGAGCGTCTCGCCGGCGTAGCCGGAGCGGTGATCGCCCATACCGAACCCGCCATTGCCGCTGGAGCGGTGGGGCGAGTGGTGGTAGGAGAGCAGAGTGCCGGTCTGCGGGTCGGCGACGAGGACGATATCGCCTCCGTCACCGCCGTTGCCGCCGTCCGGGCCGCCGAGCGGCTTGAACTTCTCGCGGTGCACCGATACGCACCCGTTGCCGCCCTTTCCTGCGCGCAGGTGGAGCGTCACCGTGTCGACGAACGTGACCATGTGATGTCCTCGGTTCCTGAGCTGAGAGAAGGCGGAATGCACGAACGGGACGGGCAAATGCCCGCCCCGTTCGGATGGTTGCTGTGCTGCGGATTACTCAGCAGCTGCGACGATGTTGACGACCTTGCGGCCGCCCTTCGCGCCGAACTCGACCGAGCCGGCCGCAAGCGCGAACAGCGTGTCGTCGCCGCCACGGCCGACGTTCACGCCGGGGTGGAAGTGCGTGCCGCGCTGACGGACGAGGATCTCGCCGGCGTTGACGGTCTGACCGCCGAAGCGCTTCACGCCGAGTCGCTGTGCGTTGGAGTCACGACCGTTACGGGTCGAGCTCGCGCCCTTTTTGTGTGCCATTTCTCAGCTCCCCTTCGTGCTTACTTGATGCCGGTGATCTTGACGCGCGTGAGCTCCTGGCGGTGGCCCTGACGCTTCTTGTAACCGGTCTTGTTCTTGAACTTCTGGATGACGATCTTCGGGCCGCGGAGGTTGCCGAGAACCTCAGCGGTGACCTTGACCTTCGCCAGCTTGTCGGCGTCGGTGGTCACCGTGGCGCCGTCGACGAGCAGCACGGCGGCCAGCTCGATCTTCTCACCCTGGGCAGCCTGAACACGGTCGAGCTGAACGATCGTGCCGACCTCGACCTTCTCCTGCCGTCCGCCGGCGCGCACTACTGCGTAAACCACTTGATACCTGTTTCATCGGGGAGCTCAAGGCTCCGGAAATCTCACGGGAAGACTGTGCCTGCGTTCGTCGCAGGTCTGACGGGTGCGAGCACCGGGGCTCATCCGGACCACCCCTGGGGACGGTTCAGCTCGCGCACCAAGGGTCCACTTTACCGGATCCGAGCCGATGTGGCAAAGCGAGCCGATGCCGTGTCGCGCGAAAGCCTTCCCGCCGTAGGATCGCACGGTGACCGTACTCGTCGATGACCCGATCTGGCCGGCCCACGGGCGGCTGTGGGCGCATCTGGTGAGTGATGCGGACCTCGACGAGCTGCACGCGTTCGCACGGCTCAACGACGTTCCGGCGCGCGCGTTCGACCTGGACCACTACGACGTGCCGGAGGAGGCCATCCCCCGGCTCGTCGCTGCCGGCGCCGCACCTGTCGGCGGCAAAGAACTCACGCGTCGGCTGATCGCGTCAGGACTGCGCGTCCCCGCTCGCGACCGGCGCGGAGGGCACTGACCCGGAATCCGCGTTCACCGACACCGGTGTGCCCGTGAGCGCTGCAGTGGTCACGCGACGACGATTGCGTCCTTGACCCGGTGCCTTCGGCTCGGGCAGGGCATCCAGCACCGAGTCGAGCAACTGCTCGGCCTCGCTGCGCGGCGCCGGCTTCGCACGCTCGGAGCGCTTCTTGCGGGCCTTCTTCGGACGTTCGACCGTGCTCGCGATCTCGACGACGGGCGTCTCGTCCGGCGTCTCGGCCGGGACGACCCGAGTGGATGCCGCGATCTGCGCGAGCGCGCTCTTGGCGCCCTCGGGAATGCTGTGGGTCACGCCGGCGGCGGGGGCCGGCGCGCTCGGCTGGTTGCCGCCGCGCTGACGACGGTTGGATGTGCTGCCGTTTCCGTTCGAACGGTGCTTGACGACCGGGTCGTGGTGCACGATGACACCGCGGCCGGCGCAGACCTCGCACGCCTCGCTGAAGGTCTCCAGCAGGCCGAGGCCGAGCTTCTTGCGAGTCATCTGCACGAGTCCGAGCGAGGTGACCTCCGCCACCTGGTGCTTGGTCCGATCACGGCTCAGGCACTCGACCAGGCGGCGGAGGACCAGATCGCGGTTGGACTCGAGCACCATGTCGATGAAGTCGACGACGATGATGCCGCCGATATCGCGCAGGCGGAGCTGTCGGACGATCTCTTCCGCGGCTTCGAGGTTGTTCTTCGTGACCGTCTCTTCGAGGTTGCCGCCGGAGCCGACGAACTTGCCCGTGTTGACGTCGACGACGGTCATGGCCTCTGTCCGGTCGATCACGAGCGAACCGCCGGAGGGCAGCCAGACCTTGCGGTCCAGAGCCTTCTCGATCTGCTCGGTGACGCGGAAGACGTCGAACGGATCGGACTCGTCCTCGTATTCCTCGACCCGCTCGAGCAGGTCGGGTGCGACGCTCTCGAGGTAGGCGCGGATCGTGCGCTGCGCCTCTTCGCCCTGGATGAGCATCTTCGTGAAGTCCTCGTTGAAGACATCGCGGACGATCTTCACGAGCAGGTCGGGCTCGGCGTGCAGAAGCGCAGGCGCCTGCTGGTTCTCGACCTGCTTGCGGATGTGCTCCCACTGGTTGGTGAGGCGCTGCACATCGCGGGTGAGCTGGTCCTCCGTCGCGCCCTCTGCGGCCGTGCGGACGATGACGCCGCTGGATTCCGGCAGCACCTCCTTGAGGATCCGCTTGAGGCGGGCTCGCTCGTTGTCGGGAAGCTTGCGCGAGATGCCGTTCATCGATCCGTTGGGCACGTACACGAGGTAGCGTCCGGGGAGCGAGATCTGGCTGGTCAGGCGAGCGCCCTTGTGCCCTACCGGATCCTTCGTGACCTGCACGAGCACACGGTCACCGGGCTTGAGCGCCAGTTCGATGCGTCGCGGCTGATTGCCGGTCTCGACGCCGTCCCAATCCACCTCACCGGAGTACAGCACCGCGTTGCGACCGCGGCCGATGTCGACGAACGCCGCCTCCATGCTGGGAAGGACGTTCTGGACGCGACCGAGGTAGACGTTCCCGATCAGCGACGCATCCTGATTGCGGGCGACGTAGTGCTCGACGAGCACCTGGTCCTCGAGGACGGCGATCTGGGTGCGGCCGTTCTTGGAGCGGACCACCATGTTGCGGTCCACGGACTCGCGGCGCGCCAGGAACTCCGCCTCGGTGACCACGGGCCGGCGACGTCCTGCGTCGCGACCGTCGCGACGACGCTGCTTCTTGGCCTCGAGGCGCGTGGAACCCTTGATGGCCTTCGGCTCCGTGATGTACTCGACGACGCGCTGGCGCTGTCGCGGCTCGGAGCGCTGCTCCTCCTCGCCGTCGCCATTGCCGCCGCGGCGTCGACGTCCGCGACGGGCGGAAGAACCGGACTCGTCGGATTCCTGTTCGCGGTCGCGGTCTCGATCGCGGTCCCGGCCGGGGCGCGCCGGCAGCGGCACGATCTCGGGTGCGTAGAAGTGCAGCTGCGTGGACACGCGGGAGACGAAGGTCTCGGGGATGAGCCCGAGGCCGACCGCGGTGAGCGGCTCGGGCGCAGCCTTGACCGGCTCGGTCTTCGCGGGCTCGGTCTTGGTCTCTGCGGCCTTCGCGGCCTCCGCGGGAACTGGCTCGGATGTCGCAGCATCCGACTCGGCCTTCTCGCCGTCGGCGGTCGCCGCCGGTGCGTGCTCGGTCGACTCGGCCGCCGCTTCGGGCGCGGTCGCCTCGGCGACGGACGCCTCGTGTGCGATGGTGCGCTCCGTGGACTCTTCGGCTGAGCCGTCCACGCCGCGGACAGCCTGGGTTGCCGCTGCAGCCGACTCGTCGTCCTCACGAGCGGCCTCGGGCGCCTCAGCGGCGGCTGCTGCTTCAGACGGTTCCGCGACGACCTCGTCCTTTTCGGCGGCGGCCTCATCGACGGCGTCGGCCTCGGCAGGTGTCTGCTCGGGCGCGTCCACCGCCGCATCCTCTGCTGGCACGTCGATCGCCGGCGCCTCAGCCGGATCCGGAGTCTGCAGCATCGCGTCTAGCGCGGGCTCTGCATTCTCGTCGAGGGTCGGGTTGTTGTTGTCATTGTTGTCATCGGCCATCTCTGGCGAACTCCCTGCACGGGCACTGTGTGCTCCGCGAAATCTCATGCGGCACGGGCCGCGAACTCACTCGGCGTGCGATCGGCTCTTCTGCTCTGATCGCGTGGGGCATGTGCCCCGAAGTCTTCGTCGATGCCTGTCTGCGGCGGCGCCGCGAGAAGCATCACACGCCATTATCGCATCATGCGCGAGATATCGCGGCATCCGACGCCCCGATTGTTCCGGCCGCCTCACGCTGTGCCCATAGCAATCGCTGAGATACTGGCGCTATGACGGAGCAGCGCCCCCGCTATGTCGGGTACGGAATCTGGTTGATCATCGCGAGCGTGATCGGGTGGTGGGCGGCTTTCCAGCTCACTGTGGAGAAGATCTCGCTTCTCGAGAACCCGACCGAGGCGCTCGCATGCGACATCAGTCCGTTCATCCAGTGCAGCAAGAATCTGGACTCCTGGCAGGGATCGGTCTTCGGGTTCGCCAATCCGATCCTCGGCCTCACCGGCTGGATGGCGCCGCTCGTCGTCGGAGTCGCCCTGATCGCCGGGGCGCGCTTCCCGCGGTGGTTCTGGGCGACGTTCGGTGCCGGCATCGCGTTCGCGTTCGGATTCGTCTGCTGGCTGATCTCGCAGAGCATCTACGACCTGCTCGTGCTGTGCCCGTGGTGCATGGTGACCTGGGCCGTCACGATCCCCACGTTCTTCGCGACGATGCTGCATCTCGTGCGCAACGGCACGTTCACTCGATCCGAGAAGGCGCAGCACGCGGCCGATCGCCTGATGGTCTGGGTGCCTCTGGCAGCGATCGTCGCCTACGCGATCATCATCGCCATGGCGCAGCTGAACGGGCTGGACTTCCTGGGCGAGATGGCGGGCGTCCTGTTCTGACGCGATACGACGGATGCCCGCTCCCGAAGGGAACAGGCATCCGTCTGCGTCGCTCTGGAACGGTCAGTCGAACCAGATGCCGAGCTCGCGCGCCGCGGACTCGGGGCTGTCCGAGCCATGGACGAGATTCTGCTGGACGGCGAGTCCCCAGTCGCGGCCGAAGTCGCCGCGGATCGTTCCCGGGGCGGCCGTGGTCGGGTCGGTGGTGCCGGCGAGCGAGCGGAAGCCCTCGATCACGCGGTTGCCCGCGAGGCGGATCGCGACGGACGGGCCGGAGAGCATGAACTCGAGCAGCGGCTCGTAGAACGGCTTGCCCTCGTGCTCGGCGTAGTGCTCGGCGAGCAGGTCGCGGTCCGGATCCACCAGACGGATGTCGACGAGGGCGTATCCCTTGGCCTCGATGCGGGCGAGAATCGCACCCGTGAGGCCGCGTGCGACACCGTCCGGCTTGACGAGGACGAGGGTTTCTTCGGTGGCCATGTCATTCACTCTCTGTCGAAGAATCGGTTTCGGACCCCGCCGGACGTCGTGCATCCAACTTGGCCCCCATGATCGTCGCATACGCCCACATGCCACCGAAAACCAGCACGACCATCAGCATCGCCGGGACCAGGATCGCGGACAGCGCCACGATCACCTGCACGATCCACCCCGCGGTGATCGCCCACGGCTTCATGATGAGTCCGGCGATCGCGATGCAGGCCAATGCCATCACGACACCGCCCACGATGGCCCACCAGTCGGGGATCGCATCCGGGAGCGCACGGAGCCCGAAGATCGTCAGCCCGCCGAGGAACACGACGATCGCCTCGAAGCCCAGCACGATGGGCGCGAGCTTCTGCACGAGGGTGCGCTGGGCACGGGGCCTGCGCGAGACCGGCTGAGCGTCGCTCATGCGCGCCACCCGGACTTCCAGTCCTCCTCTTCGGCCAGCGCGATCGCCTCACCGGCGAGAACCACGGAACCGGCGATCACCACCGCCCGGCGATCGGACGATGCGGCCCACTCGCGTGCCGCATCGGCGGCCTCCGCGAGAGACGGGTGCACGGTCGCGCGATGACCGGCCTGCTCGACCAGATCCGCGATCGCATCGGCGTCGCTGGCCCGTTCGGACTCCGGCGCGGTGGCGAAGACGTGCGCTGCCGCCGGTGCGAGCACGGCGACGATGCCTGCGGCATCCTTGTCGGACAGGATGCCGAGCACGACGCCCCACTCGTCGAAATCGAAGCTGTCGTCGAGCGCCTGCGCGAGGGCGACGGCGCCGTGCGGGTTGTGAGCGGCGTCCACGATCACCGTCGGTGCGATGCCGAGCAGCTGCAGGCGTCCGGGCGAGGTGGCACCCTGGAAGCCCTCCGTGATGATGTCGCCGGAGATCGCCTGCGTACCGCCGCCGATCAGCGACTCGACGGCCGCGACGGCCAGAGCCGCGTTGTGCCCCTGGTGGGCGCCGTAGAGGGGCAGGTACTCCTCGACGTACTGGCCGGCGATGCCGCGGACGGTGAGGAGCTGACCGCCGACGGCGAGCTTCTGTTCGGCGAGGCCGAAGTCTGCGCCGTCGAACGCGATCGTCGCGCTCTTCTCCGCAGCGACACGGCGCAGCACCGCCGCCGCTTCCTCCGGCTGCTGCGCCGAGACGACGGCGGCGCCCTCCTTGATGATCCCGGCCTTCACCTCGGCGATCTCGGCGATCGTGTCGCCCAGGCGATCCGCGTGGTCGATGTCGATCGGCGCGAAGACCGCGACATCGCCATCGGCGGTGTTCGTGGAGTCCCACTCACCGCCCATGCCGACCTCGAGCACCAGGACGTCGACCGGCGCATCGGCTGCGGCGACGAAGGCGAGCACCGTGAGCAGTTCGAAGAAGGTCAGCGGCGCGTCGCCGGCCGCTTCCAGCTCGGCGTCCACGATGCCGACGAAGGGTTCGATCTCGTCCCAGGCATCGGCGATCGCGCCGTCGTCGATGGGCTCGCCGTCGATCATGACGCGCTCGGTGAAGCGCTCCAGGTGCGGACTCGTGAACAGGCCCGTGCGCAGACCGTGCGCGCGGAGCAGGCTCTCGATCATGCGCGCCGTCGACGTCTTCCCGTTCGTGCCGGTGATGTGCACGACGCGATAGGTGCGCTGCGGATCGTCCAGCAGCGTCAGAATGCGCTCGGTGCGCTCCTTGCGGGGCTGCACCCAGCGCTCCCCCGCTCGTGCGAGCAGCGTCTCGTAGACGGCATCCGCGCGGTCGCGATCAGTCATGATCAGGCTCCGATCCGGGAAACGGCGATCGTGAAGGCTCCGCGGTTGGCGTACGTGCCCTTCTCGATCTCGGCGGTGAACTCGGCGCCGTCCAGACTCTCGTCGGCGCGTGACAGGCGGTGCTCGACCGCGAGGGTCTCCCCCGCGACATCCGCCACGTCGAAGGCCGACTCCACGGCATCCGCGTCGCCGGCATCCTCGAAGCGCAGACCGAGACGGATCCGATCGCTGACGTCGAACCCGGCGTTCTTCCGCGTCTCCTGCACGGCGCGGATGACATCGCGGGCCAACCCCTCGGCCTCGAGCTCCGCCGTCGTCGTGGTGTCCAGCAGGACGAACCCACCGGTCGGCACGATCGCGAGAGCCTCGCCCTCGGGGCGCCCCGTGGTCTCGAGCGCCAGCTCGTACTCGTGCGGCTCCAGGACGACCCCGTCCGCGGTCACGACGCCGTCGGCATCCGTCCAGAAGCCGTCCTTGGCCGCGCGGATCACCCGCTGCACCTCCTTGCCGAGGCGCGGACCGGCGGCGCGCGCGTTGACGCTCAGCCGATGGCTGATGCCGTACTCCGCCGCAGCGGTGTCCGTCAGCTGCACGAGCTCGACGGACTTGACGTTGAGCTCCTCACGCAGGATGTCCTCGAACTGCCCGAGCGAATCGGCCAGCGGTGAGACGACGGTCAGACGTGCGAGCGGCAGACGAACGCGCAGCTTCTCCTTCTTGCGCAGCGCGTTGCCGACGCTGGACAGTTCCCGGACGGCATCCATCGCGTCGCGGATCTCGTCCGCAGCAGGGAAGGCCGCGGCATCCGGCCAGTCCTGCAGATGGACGCTGCGCCCGCCGGTCAGACCCTGCCAGACGCGTTCCCCGATCAACGGGACGAGCGGGGCCGCGACGCGGCACAGCGTCTCGAGGACGGTGTAGAGGGTGTCGAATGCCTCTCGGCTCTTCGGGTCCTCGGTGACGCCGGTCCAGAAGCGGTCGCGCGAGCGTCGGATGTACCAGTTCGTCAGCACCTCGGCGAACTCGCGCAGGCGGCCGGCCGCGGTGGTCGAATCCAGTCCTTCCAGGTCTCTGCGGACCTCGCGCACGAGGACACCGAGTCGCGCGAGGATGTAGCGGTCGAGGACGTCCGTCGAATCCGTGCGCCAGGATGCCTCGTACCCGTCACCGGACGCGTTCGCGTACGTCGCGAAGAAATACCACGAGTTCCACAGCGGCAGCAGGAATTCGCGCACGCCGGCGCGGATCCCCTCCTCCGTGACGGCGAGGTTGCCGCCGCGCAGCACCGAGCTCGACATCAGGAACCAGCGCATGGCGTCAGAGCCGTCGCGGTCGAGCACCTCGGAGACGTCGGGGTAATTGCGCAGCGACTTCGACATCTTGTAGCCGTCGCTGCCGAGGACGATGCCGTGACAGCTCACGCCGGTGAAGGCTGGGCGATCGAACAGTGCGGTCGAGAGGACGTGCATGACGTAGAACCAGCCGCGCGTCTGGCCGATGTACTCCACGATGAAGTCCGCCGGCGCGTGCGTGTCGAACCACTCCTGGTTCTCGAACGGGTAGTGCACCTGGGCGTACGGCATCGAACCGGAGTCGAACCACACGTCGAAGACGTCCTCGATGCGGCGCATCGTGCTCCTGCCCGTGGGGTCGTCCGGGTTCGGGCGGGTCAGGTCGTCGATGTACGGGCGGTGCAGGTCGACCTCGCCCTCCGGGTTGCGCGGCAGTGCGCCGAAGTCGCGCTCGAGCTCCTCCAGCGAGCCGTAGGCGTCGACGCGCGGGTACTCCGGGTCGTCGCTCTTCCAGATCGGGATGGGCGACCCCCAGTACCGGTTGCGGCTGATCGACCAGTCGCGCGCGCCCTCGAGCCACTTGCCGAACTGGCCGTGCTTGACGTTCTCGGGGACCCAGGTGATCTGCTCGTTGTTCGCGAGCAGATCGTCCTTGATGTCCGTGACCCTGATGAACCAGCTCGACACGGCCTTGTAGATCAGGGGGTTCCTGCATCGCCAGCAGTGCGGGTAGGAGTGCTCGTAGCTCTGCAGGCGCAGCAGCTTGCCGCTTTCGCGGAGCAGGCGGACGAGCGGAGTGTTGGCATCCATCCAGAGCTGACCGGCGACATCGGTCACATTCGGCAGGAAACGACCGCCCTCGTCCAGAGACAGGATCGTCGGGATGCCGGCGAGGTTTGTGATGCGCTGGTCGTCCTCACCGTAGGCGGGGGCCTGATGGACGACACCGGTGCCGTCCGAGGTCGACACGTAGTCATCCGCGAGCACGCGCCAGGCGTTCTCGGTGCCGTAGGTCGCCGTGTCGGTGTAGTAGTCGAAGGGCGGCTCGTACGCCAGCCCCGAGAGCTCGCTGCCGACGATGGTGCGCTCGACGGCTTCGGATGCCGCGGCGGCGTCCTCGTAGCCGAGGTCCTTCGCGTAGCCGGCGAGCAGGTCGGCGGCGAGCAGGAAGCGGCCGGTGCTGCCGTCGGCGGCACCGTTCGGGCCCGCCGGCACGACGGCATAGGCGATCTCCGGCCCCACGGCGAGCGCCATGTTGGTCGGGAGGGTCCAGGGGGTGGTCGTCCACGCGAGGACGCGGACCCCGTTCAGGCCCTTCGCCTCGGCATCCGGCCCCGTCAGGGGGAACGCGACCGTCACGGACGGGTCCTGGCGCATCTGGTAGACGTCGTCGTCCATGCGCAGCTCGTGCGCGCTCAGCGGCGTCTCGTCGCGCCAGCAGTACGGCAGGACACGGTATCCCTCGTATGCGAGGCCCTTGTCGTACAGCGTCTTGAACGCCCAGAGGACGCTCTCCATGTAGCCGAGGTCGAGCGTCTTGTACCCGCGATCGAAGTCGACCCAGCGCGCCTGACGAGTGACGTAGTCCTGCCACTCGCGTGTATACGTCAGCACCGAGTTCTTCGCCTTCGCGTTGAAGACGTCGATGCCCATGTCCTCGATCTCGCTCTTCTCGGTGATGCCGAGCTGCTTCATCGCCTCGAGCTCGGCCGGCAGTCCGTGGGTGTCCCACCCGAAGACGCGGTCGACCTTCTTGCCGATCATCGTCTGGAACCGGGGGAAGACGTCCTTGGCGTACCCGGTCAGCAGGTGCCCGTAGTGCGGCAGACCGTTCGCGAACGGCGGACCGTCGTAGAACACCCACTCGTCGGCGCCCTCGCGCTGCGCGATCGATGCCCGGAAGGTGTCGTCCGTCTTCCAGAACTCCAAGATCTCCTGCTCGATCGCGGGCAGCCGAGGGCTGGGCGTGACGGAGTCCGCGGCGGGGCCGAAGGAGGAAGGGCGTGGATAGGTCATCGTGTCTCGCAGTGCTCGTCGTGGCGGATGCTGCTGCGAGGACGATCCCGTCGTGCGAAGGACCGCGGTACCACCCCGCGTGCACCGCCTCACGGCGGGGCCACTCTCACTGCGGCGATGACGGGCCTGCCCCGCTCGGTTCTACTGAGTCTCGCGACCGTTCTTCCGAGAGCTCCCCGGTGATGGCCGGATCGATGCTTTGCGGTCTATTCTACGCGGGATCGCGGGTCGTGCGCGCCCGTATGCGCTCACCCCTCAGCGGTGGTACCCGTGCAGGTCGTCCTGGACGCCATTGATCCAGATCTCATCGCCCGCGTCCGGATCGGTCACCCGGATCGTGCGGGTGAACGCCTCGTCGATCACCGCCGCGTCGAACCCGGCATCCCGCACCCGCTGTGCGAGCGCGTCGAGATCGCCACGCGCCTCGAAGCTCAGCGCGATGCGCGGCATTCCGGTGTGCAGCCCGACCGCACCGGCTTCGGCGCGCAGTTCGACCCATCCGCCGCGGTCGGCAGCGATGCCGGCGCGCAGGCCGAGCGCCTCGAGAATCGCTCTCGGCTCGGCGAGATCGTCCTGGAACCAGATCGGCTGCACGGAGATCTCCCCCGCGCCTGCTGCGGCTCCCGCCGAGACGGTGACGGCCAGTCCGGACGACGCCCGCACGGTCAGCATCTCTCCGACCCCGTCCATCGTGCTCCGCACGACGTCGAAGGCGGACAGAGCGGATGCCGCGGCATCCAGATCGTCGACCAGGAGGTGAAGATCGACGCGGCCCGGCGCATGCTCTTGCGTCGCGTGGTGGAGGGCGAGCACTCCGTCGGCGCGGAACTCGCCCCACTCTCGCGTGGGCGCGAACGGCGACGCGAACCCCAGCGCCTCTGCGAGCGCCCACCAGCGCTCAGGATGCTCGGTGTACAGGATCTGCTGGACGACGGTCATCGTGCCTCCTCGAGATAAGCGCGCAACGCCGTCTCGACGAGGGCGGACAGACTCATGGAGTCGTCGATCGCTCGATGCTTGACTCTTCGGACGAGATCCGGCGGCAGGTAGACGTTGAACTGCACCTTCGGTTCAGATGCTTGCATGCTAGCAATTTAGCCTCCGGCCACGGGCGCGCGCAAGTGTCCGTGACGCGGCCTACGCTCGACCCATGGCCCGCTCCCCCGAATCCCCCGCCGCTCCGCGCGTCTCGCCCCCTGATCTCCCCGACACGCTGACGCCCGCGGAGCCCGCACGCAGCGCCGATCTGCTCGCATCGCGGCTCACGCTCTCCGGCGACGTCGATCTGGCGTACTCGACGCTCGAGCAGTGCGTGGTGACGGCCGACGCCGGCACCGTCGACATGACGGGCGCCGACGTCATGGACGTCGACATCACGGGTATCCGCGCAGCATCGCTGAAACTCAGGGATGCCGGTATCCGGCGTCTGCGGATCACCGGCGGGCGCATCGGCACCCTCGACCTCAGCACCACACGGATCGCGGAACTCGAGCTGCGGGACCTGCGCATCGACTATCTCAACCTCGGCGCCGCGAAAGGGACCGACATCGTCATCGCCGACTGCACCATCCGCGCACTGGACATGCCGCAGGCGCAGCTGACCCGACTGCGTTTCGACGACTGCCGGAGCGACGAAGTGGACCCGCGCGGCGTTCGCGCGACCGACGTCGACCTCCGAGGTCTCGACGCGCTCGCCTTCATCGACACGAACAGCCTCCGCGGCGTGACCCTGACCACGTTCCAGGTGCAGCAGCTCGCGCCGGCGCTGGCCGCCGGTGTGGGCATCCAGGTGCGGGACTGATCCGCAGGCGCGAGCTGTCAGGGGTGCACAGAGGCCGCGAGCAGCTCCCGGGTGAACGGGTGACTCGGCGCCGCGAACACGTCCGCGACGACCCCCTGCTCGACGACGATGCCGTCCTTCATCACGAGGACGTCATCCGCCACGGCCGCGATGACATCGAGATCGTGCGAGATGAACACCATCGTGATCCCTCGTTCGCGCTGGAGGCGCAGCAGCAGGGCCAGCACGCGCTCGCGGACCGTCGGATCGAGCGCTGACACCGGCTCGTCCAGGACGAGGACATCCGGGTCCGCCGCCAGCGCTCTCGCGATCGCGGCACGCTGCCGCTGACCACCCGACAGCGCCGCGGGGCGACGAGCGGCGAGCGTCGGGGCGAGGCCCACCTCCTGAAGCAGTTGGGCCACGTGCTCCGATCGATGGCTCCGCGGCACCCCCGCGGCCTCGAGCGCTTCGCGCAGCGATCGTCCGACGCTCCAGCGCGGGTCGAAGGCGCCGAGCGGGTTCTGGTGCACGAACTGCACGCGATGCTCGCCATGCCACGTCAGGGTGCCGGCATCAGCGCGCTCCACACCGATGATCATGCGCGCGAGCGTCGTCTTGCCGGAGCCCGATTCCCCGACGATGCCGATCGTCCGGCCCCGACCCACCGCGAACGATGCATCCGCAACCGCCGGGATGCCCCCGAACGCCTTGGACAGTCCGTCTGCCGACAGCACGGGCTCGTGCGCGCCGGCCATCGATTCGCGGGGGCTGTGGCGCGTCGCGGCGACCAGCGCCTTCGTATACTCCTCGCGCGGCGCATCGAGGATCTCGGCGGTGGTGCCCTCCTCGACGACACGGCCTGCGCGCATCACGATGACCCGGTCCGCGACGCGGCGCACGGCCGCGAAGTCATGACTGATGAACAGCACCGCAGTACCCGAGTCGGCGATGTCGCGCAGCAGGTCGAGCACGCGCGCCTGAACCGTCGCATCCAGCGCCGTGGTCGGTTCATCGGCGACCAGCACCGTCGGCGACCCGGCGAGCGCGGATGCGATCAGCGCGCGCTGCCGCAGGCCGCCGGACAGCTCGTGCGGATACTGTCCGGCTCGGCGCTCGGGATCCGGCATCCACACCCGCTCCAGCAGACCACGCACCCTGTCGCGCAGCGCTTCCCCGCGCAGCCCGCGCTGGTGCAGGCGCAGCGGCTCGGCGATCTCGGACCTGATCCGCTGCAGCGGGTCCAGCGACACGAGCGCGTCCTGCGAGACGAGGGCGATCGTGTCTCCGCGCAGTCGGCGCCAGGAACGCTCGTCCACGCGGCGGGCGTCGGTGCCGGCCACTTCCCGTCGCTCGGCGTCCACTCGGGCTTCCGACGGTGTCAGCCCGAGCATCGCCCGTGCGGTGAGGGTCTTTCCCGCACCGGATTCTCCGACGATCGCGACGCATTGTCCCGGCTCCACCGTGAACGAGACGCCGTCGACGACGACCTGGTCGCCGAACGAGATCCGCAATCCCCGAACATCCAGCGCCGTCATGCCCGCCGTCCTTCCGCACCGGCCCGCAGGATCCGACCGACGACGGTCACCGCCATCACGGTGAGCGTGATCGCGATCCCTGGGAACACCGAGACCCACCAGGCCTGGCCGAGCACGTTGCGGCCACCGGAGAGCATCAGCCCCCACTCCGGAGTCGGCTCGGTCGGACCGAGACCGAGGAAACTGAGTCCTGCTGCCGCCAGGATGCTGGAACCGACGCCGATCGTCGCGAGCACGCTGAGCGAACCGAGCACGCCGGGCACGACGTGCCGGACGAACGCACGGACCGGACCCACCCCGAGCAGGCGCGCGGCTTCGACGTGCTCCGCGAGACGCCGCGTGCGGGTCTGGACCCGCGCCAGCCGAACGTACACCGGGATCGCCGCGAGCGTCACGGCGATCGCCACGTTCACCGGCCCCGGTCCCAGGATCGCCACGACGACGAGCGCGATGAGGAACTCGGGGAACGCCATCAGCACATCGTTGAGCCGCATGAAACCGGCATCGACGGCGCGGGGCGAGGCACCGGAGAGCGATCCGATCACGAGCCCGACTGCCAGGGCGATCGCCGTGGCCAGCAGACCGATCCCGACCGACCGCGCCGTCCCGTGCACGACGCGCGAGTAGACGTCGCGGCCGCTCTGGTCGGTACCGAAAAGATGCTCGGCGCTCGGCGGCAGCAGCGTCGAGCGCACGTCCACCTGCAGCGGATCATGGCTCGCGATCAGCCCCGGTGCGAGCGCGGCGAGCGCGATCGCGGCGAGCACCGTGAGCGCGACCGCCAGGAGCACACCGCGGGCGGCGTTCATCGCGCGCTCCCCGCGCGGCGCAGCCGCGGGTCCAGGATCGGATGCACCAGTTCGACGATGACGCTGACGATCACGAAGACGAGAGCGCTCAGCAGGATGATCCCGGTGATCACAGGCAGGTCGCGGTCGGTGATGGCGGCGAGCGTCACCCGGCCGAGCCCTGGACGGGCGAACACGGTCTCGACGAGCACGGCACCGCCGAGGACCGATCCGGTCAGATACGCGGCAAGCGTGAGCGCCCCCGCCGCTCCGTGACGCAGACTGTGCCGCAGGGTCAACCACACCGGCCCTGCCCCGCGGGCGCGGACGGTCTCGGCGAAGGGCTGCCGCTCAGCCTCGGAGATGCCGTCGCGCAGCACCTGTCCGAGCAGTGCGGCCACCGGCAGCGCGAGCGTGATGGCCGGCAGCACGAGTGTGGCCGGATTTCGCGACCCCGTCACGGGGAACCACCCGAGGCCGAAGGCGAAGACGCTGAGCAGCACGATTCCGATCCAGAAGACCGGTGAGGACAGGATGACGAGCTCGATACCCGTCGCGATCGCCCCGGCGATGCGCCCTCGGGCCAGCAGCGCGACCGCGAGCGCCAGGACGACCGCGATGACCAGTGCCGCCGCCGACAACTGCAGCGTCGATCCGAGTTGCCTGCCGATCACCTCCGTCACCGGCATCCTCAGCTGGTACGACTCCCCCAGGTCTCCACGCAGGAGTCCGGCCAGATACGCGAGGTACTGCTCGAACGGCGGTCGATCGAGCCCCAGCTCGGCGCGGATCGTGTCCTTGACGCTCTCGCTCACCTGCGCCTGAGGCCCGAGCATGACCGATACCGGGTCTCCGGGGATCACGCGAAAGGCGAGGAAGGCGAGCGTCGCAGCTCCCCAGAGCACCAGGACCGCGGATGCCGCGACCCCCACGATGCGCAGCAGGAGCGTTCTGCGCCCCGCCTTCTCTTCCACCGATCGGGCCGGTCAGTCGACGGTCGTGCCGTAGAACAGGGGACGACCGTACAGGTCGTAGGCGAGGTCGTGCACGGTGTCGTTCACCGCGGTGATCAGCGACGGGCTGTACAGCGGGACGATCGCGGTGTACTCGGCATTCCACTGCTGCAGCTGCTGGTAGACGTCGGTGCGGGCATCCCGATCCGTCGTGCCGACGCCCTGCTCGAGCAGGGCGTCGATCTCCGCATCCGACACCTGCGAGGCGTTCTGGAAGCCGTCGGTGTGCAGGTGGCTGCGCAGCAGGTCAGGGTCGACGCCCGAGAAGCCCCAATCGGTCAGGTCGAAGGTCTTGGGTCCGTACTGCTCGTTGTAGGCCCCCGGCTCGAGGACCTCGCGCTTCACCTCGAAGCCGACCTCGGCGAGATCCGATTGGATGGCGTTGCCGAGGGCGGCCCTGTCGTCCGGCACCGGCGTCCAGGCGATCCAGCGCACGGACAGGCGCTTGCCATCCTTCATCCGGATGCCGTCGCTGTCGCGCTGTGTCCATCCGGCCTCGTCCAGGAGACGGTTCGCCTCCTCCTGGTCGAAGGGCCAGCTGCCTTCGAGCGACGCGTCGTAGGTCGGCGTGGTCGAGCCGAGGATGCTCCACGCTCGCGGGAACTGGCCGAAGAAGATCTCCTCGACCGCCGCGTCGACATCGATGCCTCGGGCGAACGCCTGACGCACCTTCTCATCCGCGAACACACCGTACTTCTCGTTGAGGTACAGCGAGTAAGGCAGCCCGGGGTACTCGAGCGACTCGACGGTGAGTGCGTCGGAGAGATCTGACGCGATGTTCGGCGGCAGCTGGCTGGCGAGATCGGCCTCGCCGCTCTCGACGACACCGGCTCGGACGGAGGCCTCGGGAAGGATCTCGACGCGCAGGGTCTCGAACTGCGCGGCACCCGCATCGTCGGGCCCCCAGGCGTAGTCGTCGTTGCGGGTGTAGACGATCTCCTGGTCCGGTGTGTAGTCGGTGAGCACGAACGGACCGGTGCCGACGGTGATGTCCGGACCCCCCGCTTTCAGCTGGTCGGCCGAGGACTCCAGCACCGCCGGCGAGTAGAAACCGAGCAGCGGAGTGCTCGCGGCCTGCAGGAACGGCGCATACGGCTGCGAGAAGCTCACCTGCACCTCGTACTCGCCCAGCACCTCCGTCCCGGCGTACCACTCGCCGCCCAGCATGCTCGCCGCCTGGGCGGATGCCGTCTCGGGGTCCGCGATGCGATCGAAGTTCGCCTTCACGGCCTCGGCGTCGAACGGCTCGCCGTCGTGGAAGGTCACGTCCGTGCGGAGCTGGAACGTATAGCTGGTGGCATCCTCGGCCACCGTCCAGTCGGTGGCCAGCCATGGACTGAACGATCCGTCGGCCTCCTGGAACACGAGGGAGTCGAGGACGACGCGCTGCACCATGCTCGCGACGTCCAGTTGGCTGGTCTGGGGATCCATGTGCCCGGCCGAGAGATTCGCACCCTCGATCGCCCACACGACCTCTCCGCCGTCCGCGCCCTCCTCACCGGGAGCGGCGCAGGCGCTCAGCGCCAGAGCAGTGGCCATTGCGAGTGCGGCAACGGGCAGGATTCGGCGGGTGAATGCGGCGGGCATGCGGATCCTCAGAACGGGCGAAGGGGGACGTTTCAGTCTACGTCCGATTTTTGGACAGGGTCGATCTACGCCGCCGCGCACCATCCGCGGGCAATCGGTAGACTGTCTGCACCCACCCACACTCAGGCACGCACACACCGTGCCGTATACATCGCTCGAGGAGACCTCCTATGTCCGTGATTCCCGACAAACCCGCACTCGAAGGTCTCGAAGCGAAGTGGGACGGCGTCTGGGCCGAGCAGGGAACCTACCTGTTCGACCGCCTTCGCGCCGCCGAGCTCGGCCGCACCGGCGTCTATTCGATCGACACGCCTCCCCCGACGGCTTCCGGCTCCCTGCACATCGGGCACGTCTTCTCCTACACGCACACCGACGTGAAGGCGCGATACGAGCGCATGCGCGGCAAGGCCGTGTTCTACCCGATCGGCTGGGATGACAACGGTCTGCCCACCGAGCGCCGCGTGCAGAACTACTACGGCGTGCGCTGCGACCCCTCGCTGCCCTACGACGCCGAGTTCGTCCCGCCCTTCCAGGGGGACGCGAAGAGCCTCAAGGCCGCCGACCAGCTGCCCGTGAGCCGTCGCAACTTCATCGAACTGTGCGAGAAGCTCACGGTCGAGGACGAGAAGCAGTTCGAGGACGTCTTCCGTCAGATGGGCCTCAGCGTGGACTGGACCCAGACGTATCGCACCATCTCGGACGAGACGATCCGACAGAGCCAGCTGGGCTTCCTGCGCAACGTCGAGCGCGGCGAGGCCTATCAGGCGCTCGCACCGACCCTGTGGGACGTGGACTTCCGCTCCGCGATCGCCCAGGCCGAGCTCGAGGATCGCGAGCAGCCGGCTTCCTTCCACCGCCTGGCCTTCCACAAGACCGACGGCTCCGGGGACATCGAGATCGAGACCACTCGGCCCGAGTTGCTCGCGGCGTGCGTGGCTCTCGTCGCGCACCCCGATGACGAGCGCTACCGCGCCTACTTCGGCAAGACAGTGCGCACCCCCGTCTTCGACGTCGAGGTGCCCGTGCTGGCGCATCACCTCGCGCAGCAGGACAAGGGATCCGGCATCGCCATGGTCTGCACGTTCGGCGACGTGACCGACATCATCTGGTGGCGCGAGCTGGACCTTCCGAACCGCACGATCCTCGGCCAGGACGGTCGCGTCATCCCCGAGGCACCCGAGGCGATCACGACCGACGCCGGCAGGGCCGCATACGCGGAGCTCGCGGGCAAGACCGTGTTCAGCGCGCGCAAGCAGATCGTCGAACTCCTCGAAGCATCCGGCGAGCTGCTGAACGTTTCCAAGCCCTTCAATCACGCCGTCAAGTTCTTCGAGAAGGGCGACCGGCCGCTCGAGATCGTCTCGACGCGTCAGTGGTACATCCGCAACGGTGCACGGGACGGCGAGCTGCGCGACCAGCTCATCGCGAACGGTCGCGAGCTGACCTGGCACCCCGACTTCATGCGCGTCCGCTACGAGAACTGGGTCGGCGGGCTCACCGGCGACTGGCTGATCTCGCGGCAGCGGTTCTTCGGCGTTCCGATCCCGGTCTGGTATGGACTGGATGCCGACGGCCAGCGTGACTTCGGCCGCGTGCTGGTGCCGGACGAGGCATCCCTGCCGATCGATCCGACCACCGACGTGCCCGCGGGCTACACCGCGGAGCAGCGCGGAGTGCCCGGCGGTTTCGAGGCCGAGGTCGACATCCTCGACACGTGGGCGACGTCGTCGCTGACACCGCAGCTCGCCGGCGGGTGGCAGCGCGACGAGGAGCTGTGGAGCCTCGTGGCTCCGTTCGACGTGCGCCCGCAGGGTCAGGACATCATCCGCACCTGGCTGTTCTCCACGATGCTTCGGTCGACGCTCGAGGACGCGCGCTCCCCCTGGGCGAATGCGTCGATCTCGGGCTTCATCGTCGACCCCGACCGCAAGAAGATGTCCAAGTCCAAGGGCAATGTGGTCACACCCGCCGACATCCTCGAAAAGCACGGCTCAGACGCCGTGCGCTACTGGGCGGCCTCCAGCCGCCTCGGGGTGGATGCCGCGTTCGACCCGCAGAACCCGACGCAGATGAAGATCGGCCGCCGCCTGGCGATCAAGATCCTCAACGCCGCGAAGTTCGTTCTCGGGTTCCCCGTACCGGAGGATGCCGAGGTGACGCACGCGCTGGACGCCTCGATGCTCGCCGCCCTGGACGACGTGGTGCGCGACGCGACGAAGGCATTCGACGCGTTCGATCACGCCCGCGCCCTGGAACTCACGGAAGCCTTCTTCTGGACGTTCTGCGACGACTATCTCGAGCTCGTCAAGGAACGCGCCTACAACCAGACGGACGTCGGGCAGCCGTCCGCTGCGCTCGCGCTCCGCATCGCCCTTTCCACGCTGCTGCGCCTGCTCGCACCGGTCGTCTCGTTCGCGACCGAGGAGGCGTGGAGCTGGTTCGAAGAGGGCTCGATCCACACGGCAGCCTGGCCGGAGCCGCGCGGCGGCAGCGGGGACCCCGCTGTGCTCGCAGCCGCCAGCGCAGCGCTCATCGGCATCCGCCGCGCCAAAACGGAGGCAAAGGCGTCGCAGAAGACGCCGGTGGCCCGCGCGGTGATCGCCGCACCCGCTTCGGCTCTGGACGCGCTTCGTGCGGCATCCGGCGACCTGCAGGCCGTCGGTCGCATCGCTGAGCTGTCGCTCGTCGAAGGCGAGGAGCTCGCGGTCACGGAGATCGAGCTGGCGCCGGTGGAGGAGAGCTGATGCAGCTGGGCACGCGGTGGACCGCCAGGACCGAACCTCCGGCTTCGGTTCCGGCATCCCTGCGGCCCGGCATCGCCGCGGTCGAAGCCGACGGGCACACGGGATCCTGGACCCTGACCTGGCTCGAAGGCCGTCCGATCGCGGAATTGGATGCCGGGTGGGAGGTCCTCGCGACCGCCTCCGGCGGTGTCATCGTCAGGCCGTTCGAGGACTGAGTGCCGAAAGCCGTCCCGCGTTCAGCGCGGGCGGGAACCCAGCGAGAGCAGGGCGATGTCGAGTGCGCGCGGATCCTGCGCTGTGCGATGTCCCCTCAGCAGCGCGAGTTCCCGTTCGCGGCGTTCTGCACGGATATCGCGGCGATGCGCGACATAGGCCGTCAACGCATCGGCGACGCGCAGCAGCGCGCTCTCGACGCGAGTGGGCCCGACGTGATGCAGGCTGACAGCGGTCATGATTCCCCCTCTGTGACGGCGTCGGATCGCGTCGCGATGTCGAAGATGTCGGTGCGCATCGAGACGCGCCGCGTGCCGGCGAGGCTCTCCTGCCCGCTGTAGCGCTCGACGACGGTGTCGACGAACGCCGTGATCTCGTCTTTCAGCTCAGCCATCTGCTCCGGCGTGAGATCGAGCATCGTGGTCGTCACGAGTCCGGCGTCCTCCCATCCCGACGGCGTCTCGGACGCCGGCCGGTTCAGGTAGTCCATGAGAGCGCGATGGCGCAGCAGGAAGAACTCGGACGTGACGATCTGCGCGGCAGCCCGGCCCGCCGGGGTCGCCGCCTGGTCGGGGCCGGGCAGGTTGATGCGCCCCTTGGGACGCTCCCACCAGCGCTCCCGTGCGGTGCCGCGCCCCGAGACCTCCTGGATGAGATCGTGCGCGGCCAGCGCCCGGAGGTGATAGCTCGTGGCGCCCGAGGTCTCGCCGATCAGCTTGGCCAGCGTGCTCGCGGTCTGCGGGCCGCGCTCACTGAGGATGTCGTAGATCCGCACGCGCAACGGGTGCGCCAGCGCCTTCAGCGCCCCTGCATCGAGGGTTCTCCCCTGTTCGTTCTCCGTCATAATGCAAAGATATCCTTGCAAGCTATTCTTTGCAAGTATTTCTTTGCATTCAGCCCACTGCGTCCCGCGCCGCGACGAACGCCGCCGCGCACTGCTCGATCTGCTCGCGTGTGTGCGCTGCGGAGAGCTGCACTCGAATCCGAGCCTTCTCGCGCGGCACCACGGGGAAGCTGAACGCCGTGACGAACACGCCCCGCCGCTGCATCTCCGCGGCCATGCGCGCGGTCAGCGACGCGTCGCCGAACATCACAGGGACGATCGGGTGCTCCCCCGGCAGCAGGTCGAACCCGGCCTGCGTCATCAAGCGGCGGAACAGAGCCGAGTTCTCTCGCAGCCGCCCGCGCAGAGCGTCCGATTCCTCGACCAGATCGAGTGCCCGCAGTGTTCCGGCGACGATCGAGGGGGCGAGGGTGTTCGAGAACAGGTACGGCCGAGCGCGCTGACGCAGAAGCGCCACGATGTCCCGATGCGCGGCGACGTAACCACCCGACGCTCCGCCGAGCGCTTTGCCGAATGTTCCCGTGTAGATGTCGACGCGCCCCTCGACGCCGCACAGCTCTGGTGTCCCCCGCCCGTTCTCCCCGACGAAGCCGATGGCGTGCGAGTCGTCCACGAAGACGAGCGCGTCGTACCGTTCGGCGAGTTCGCAGATCTCAGCGAGCGGAGCGATGTAGCCGTCCATCGAGAAGACGCCGTCCGTGACGATCACTCGGAAGCGCGCGTCCTGCGCCGCCGCCAGCTGCGCCTCGAGGTCGGACATGTCGCGGTTGCGGTAGCGCAGCCGCCGCGCCTTGGAGAGCCGGATACCGTCGATGATCGACGCGTGATTCAGTTCGTCCGAGATGATCGCGTCCTCGGCCGAGAACAGCGTTTCGAAGACGCCTCCGTTCGCGTCGAAGCAGGACGAGAACAGGATGGCGTCCTCCGTGCCGAGGAAAGCGGCGACGCGGCGTTCGAGTTCGAGATGCTGCTCCTGCGTGCCGCAGATGAACCGTACGCTGGCCAGGCCGTAGCCCCAGTGCTCCAAGGCGCTCCTGGCGGCATCCAGAATCCGAGGATCATCCGCGAGTCCCAGATAGTTGTTCGCGCAGAAATTCAGCACCTCGACGCCGTCGGCCACGATCCCGGTCCGCTGCGGACCGGTGATCCCGCGCTCGTGCTTGGTCAGACCGGCTCGCTCGATCTGATCGAGCTCGGCCCTGAGATGCTCCTGAAAAACGCCGTACATGTGGTTCTCCGTTCGTGCGGCTTCAGAGCCGCGTCCAGTCGAGGATGATCTTCCCGGTGCCCGCCGATGCCGCCGCTTCGAAGGCCTGCTCCCACTCCGATGCGGGGAGCACGTCGGCCACGATCCGCCCGATCGACGCACGCAACGCCGTGCTGGTCTGCAGCATCGCCCCCATCGCGTTCCACGTCTCGAACATCTCGCGACCGTAGATCCCCTTGATCGTCAGCATGTGCGTGACGAGCTTTCCCCAGTCGACACCGAACGGCGCGCTGGGCAGCCCCAGCATCGCGATCCGACCACCGTGATTCATGTTGTCGATCATGGTCGGAAGAGCGGATGCAGCCCCGCTCATCTCGAAGCCGACATCGAACCCCTCCTTCATGCCGAGCGCCCGCTGCGAATCGCGCACGTCCTCAGAGGAGACGTCGACGACGCGGTCGGCTCCCATGATGGTCGCCAGTTCGAGGCGGGGCGCGCTCACGTCGGTGGCGGCGATGAAGCGCGCACCGGCGTGGCGTGCGACCGCGATGGCCATGAGGCCGATCGGCCCGCAGCCGGTGACCAGAACGTCTTCGCCGATCAGCGGGAACGCGAGCGCGGTGTGCACGGCGTTGCCCAACGGGTCGAAGATCGCCCCGATCTCCGGCTCGACATCGGAGTGGTGCACCCATACGTTCGCCGCAGGCAGCGAGAGGTACTCGGCGAACGCGCCGTCTCTGTGCACCCCCAGTCCGACCGTGCGGATGCACATCTGACGACGACCCGCGCGGCAGTTGCGGCACATGCCGCAGACGATGTGCCCTTCACCCGACACCCGGTCACCGACCTGGATGTCATGGGCGAGATCTCCGACCTCGACCACTTCGCCGTAGAACTCATGGCCGGGGATGAGCGGCGCCCGCACCTCCGACGCCGCCCAGTCGTCCCAGCGGCGGATGTGCAGATCGGTCCCGCAGATCCCGGTGCGCAGCACCCTGATCACCACTTCGTCAGCGCCCGCCACCGGATCGGGGCGCTCGACGAGCTCGAGTCCGGCGTGTGGTCCGCTTTTGTACAGAGCCTTCATGTCTCGATATCTCCTTCCATCTCGCACGTGGCAGCGCCCGGCACCCGGTGCGCAGGCGCGCCGAACAAGGGTCGGGACGGAGCATCACCCCGTCCCGACCCCGGGTGAGCGCTGCTCAGGAGCAGGCGACTTCGGTGCGGTAAATCTGCATGTCGCCGCCCGCTGCGTGCGGCGTCATGCAGGTGGTGTGGGCGATGTACATCACCTGCTGGTACAGCGGCTGGATCACCTGGTCGGCCAGGATGCGGTCCTCCGCCTGCTGCCAGAGCGCATCGGCATCCTCCTGCGTCGAGGCGGCGAGCGCCTCGGCGACGAGCGCCTGTCCTTCGGGATCGGTGTACTGCAGGCGGTAGTTCGCATCGACGTAGACCGACGCGATCCACTCGGATGCGGCGGGGAACGACGACCCCCACAGCTGGATGACGGGGCCGTCCAGAGCGTAGGAGTTGATGGTCTCGGACAGCGCAGCCGCCGGGACCGGCTTCGGCTCGACCGTCAGGCCGATCTCCTTCGCAGAGTTCGACACCGCAAGCGCGGTGGCTGCGTCCGTGGTGTTCTCGGACGAGTAGTTCAGCGGGATCGTACCGGTGAAGCCGGACTGCTCGATCAGCGCCTTCGCCGCATCCGGATCGAACGTGCAGTACTGCCCGCACGCCTCATCACGGAACCCTGAGACCGAGTTCGGCATCAGCGATGGCGCTGGAACCGTCGCATCCTTGAACAGGTCGGCCGAGATGCTCTCGCGGTCCACGATCATCGAGAACGCCTGTCGCACCTCGATCGGGAACGTCGCATCCAGGTACGTCGGCCACGTGAAGTAGGTCTCCAGGGTGTTGCGATCGATGGCGGTCAGGCCCTCTTCGCCGAGTGCATTGCGGCCCTGCGCGATGAGCCCGGGTGGGAGGCTGCGCAGCACGTCGGCGTTGCCGGCAACGACGTCCTGGTAAGCCGTGTTCGTGTCGGTGTAGACCCGGAAGGTGATCTCGTCGGCTGCACCGTCCGGCACCCAGCCCTGATAGTCCGGGTCCTTCTTGAGTACGGCCTCGACCTGCGGATCGAGCTTCTCGAGGGTGTAGACGCCGTTGCCGATCGGCTTCTTGTCGTACGCGATCGGGTCCGCGAAGGCGCTCTCCGGCATGGGGCAGAAGGCGAGCTGCGACAGGATGTAGGGAACATCGTTGTTCGGGGACTTCATCTCTATCGTGAAGGTGCTCTCGTCGACGAGCGTGATTCCGGAGAACTCCGTCGCCGTCGCCTCGCCCTCGGACGGGTTCAGCTCGTCGTACCCCTTGATCGGGCCATAGGCATAGTTCGAGGGCATCGCGTTCGCGCCGGCGCCGACGAAGTTGAAGGTGTCGACATAGGTCTGCGCGGTGATCTCGGTGCCATCCGAGAACGTGTGTCCGTCGGCGACCGTAACGGTCCAGGTGATCTGATCCTCGCTCTCCACCGACTCCGCACCGCGCATGAAGACCGTGCCGTCCTCCTCGATCCCGGTCAACGGCTCGCACAGCGCCATGGCGATCTGCGAGCCGGGATTCTGGGCGCCCGTGATCCTGCCGATCTCGCCGTTGTTCACGGCGACCAGGGAGGTCGAGCCTTCGCTGCCGCCGGCCGGCTGCCCGAGACAGCCCGTCAGCAGGGTTGCGGTCGCTGCGGCGGCGACGATGCCGGCCGCGATGCGACTACTCGTTCGATTCATCAGTTGTTCCTTTCGGAGGGGGTTGGGGAGGACCCGACGGTCGTGACCATGCCGATCAGCGACACGGTGACCTGGTCGGCGAGGTGACAGGAGGCTCGGTGCGTGGCGGCGCCGTCGGGAACGGGGAGGAGCCCGGGGACGTCGGTCGCGCAGCGGTCGATCGCCGTGTAGCAGCGCGTGTGGAACGGACACCCCGCAGGCGGATCGATCGGCGACGGCGGGTCGCCCTCGAGCACGACGCGCTCCAGTCGCTCATCCGGTGCCAGCGTGCGCGGGATCGCCGAGAGCAGGGCGCGGGTGTAGGGATGCGCGGTGGCTCCGTACACCTCATCGCAGGAGCCCTGCTCGACCACTTTGCCGAGATACATCGTGACGATGCGGTCCGACATGTGCTGCACGACATCGAGGTCGTGCGCGATGAAGATCATCGACAGGCCGAGTTCGCGCTTGAGCCGATTCAACAGGTTGAGGACCTGCGCCCGCACGGAGATGTCCAGCGCTGACACGGGCTCATCGCAGACCAGCAGTTTCGGCTCCACGGCCAGTGCCCTGGCGATTCCGATGCGTTGCAGCTGCCCGCCGGAGAACTCGTGGGGGTACCTGTGCGCGTGGTCGGGGTTGAGGCCGACCTGAGCGAGCAGTTCCTGCACGCGTCGCTCCACCTGCGCTGCCGGCAGCAGCGCATGAGTGATGATGCCCTCCGCTATCGACTGTCCGATCGACCGGCGCGGGTCCAGCGAGGCGTGCGGATCCTGGAACACCATCTGCACTTCGCGGTGCAGCAGGGTCTTGCGCTCGGCCCGCGTCATTGCGCCGACGTCGGACCCGTTCCAACGCACTCCGCCCTCATCGGGATCCTCGAGACCACAGATGATGCGCGCCAGCGTCGACTTCCCGCACCCGGACTCGCCGACGAGGCCGACGGTCTCCCCCGGTTCGACGGTGAAGTCCACGCCGTCCACCGCGCGTACCGGTGCATGCGCCGCGCGGGAGAACATCGTGTGCTTCTGCTTGTAGAAACGGCGCACCGATTCAAGCTCCAACAACGGCATCGGCGATCACCTCCTCCTTGTGGTGGCACGCGGCGGCGCGATCGGGGGCGAGCAGCTCCAGCGCGGGGATGACGGTACGGCATTCGTCCGTCGCATACACGCAGCGCGGGTTGAAGCTGCATCCTGGTGGACGGCGGGCGATGTCCGGCGGCATTCCCTGGATTGTCGGAAGATCGCCTCCGCGGTGTGCGGCGCTGGGGATCGACCCGAGCAGGCCCTTCGTGTACGGGTGCGCCGGACTGGCGAACAGGCTGCCGATCGGTCCGGCCTCGGCGACCCGACCGGCGTACATGATCAGAGCGCGATCGGCGAGCTGACCGGCCACGCCCAGATCGTGAGTGATCATGAGCAGCGCCATCCGACGTTCCCGCGTGATGTCGGCGAGCAGCTCCAGGATCTGGGCCTGCACCGTGGCATCCAGAGCGGTCGTCGGCTCATCGGCGATGAGGACGTCTGGATCCAGCGCCAGCGCCATCGCCATCATGATGCGCTGGCGCATTCCGCCCGAGAACTGGAACGGATAGTCGTCCGCCCGCCTCGCCGCATCCGGGATGCGAACGGTGCGCATCATCTCGATCGCCGCGGCGTGCGACTGCTGCTTGGACATCCCACGATGCACTCGATACAGCTCCGCGATCTGCGTGGCGACGGTCTGCACGGGGTTGAGCGCGCTCAGCGCGTCCTGGAAGACCATGGCGATGCGAGCGCCCTGCACCGTGCGGAGCCGGGCGGGCGAGACCGTGAGCAGGTCATCGCCGTCGAACAGAATCCGACCCGCTGTCACGCGCGAGGCCTGTTTGGGCAGGATGCCCATGATCGCCTTCGCCGTGATGCTCTTACCCGATCCTGATTCACCGAGGACGGCGAGCGTCTCTCCCCTGTCGAGCGTGAAGTTGACGTCCTCCAGCGCCGCGATCGGCGGGTTGCCCGGAGACCGAAACTCGAGCGACAGATTCTGGACGTCCAGCAACGCGGTCATCGGCGGGCCTTCGGGTCGAGGGCGTCGCGCAGGCTCTCGCCGAGGACGACGAAGGCGAGCGTGGTCAGGCCCAGCATGAGCGCGGGGAAGAACATCAGAAGAGGTGCGATCTGCCAGTTGCCGTCCTGGCTCGCCAGCGCGATCTGGATCCCCCAGGAGTACGCGGGCAGCTTCAACCCGACACCGAGGATCGAGAAACCGGCCTCCGCAGCCATCCCGGCGCCCACGGAGAGCGTCGTCATGACGATCAGCGGCGTCACGGCGTTCGGGATGACGTGCGAACCGAGAATGCGCCACGGCCCGACACCCAGTCCACGCGCCGCCTGGATGTACTCCAGGTTGCGCACCTGCATCACGGAACTGCGCATGTAGCGCATCGTCCCCGCCCAGCTGAACAGCACCAGGACGAACACGATCGTCCACACGGTCCTGGACTGGAACTGGTAGAGGATCACGAGGCTCGCGATCCCGACCGGGATTCCGAGGATCACGTTCGAGGTCCACGAGATCACGGAATCGACGACTCCGCCGAAGTACCCGGCGAGCGATCCGGCGATCAGCGCGACGATGAACGTGATGACCGCCGTGAACACTCCGACCTCGAGTGAGGTGCGAGCGCCGTGCACGATGTTCGACCAGTAGTCGCATCCCTGGATGTCGTATCCCATGATGTGCCCGGGCTCCGGACCGACGCGCGACTTGGAGAGGTCGCAGTCTCGAGGGTCGATCTGGGTGAACAGCGCGGGGAAGACGGCCATCAGACTCACGGTCACGATGATCAGCACCGCGATGTCGAAGAACGGGCTCTTCCACAGTCCGCGCAGTCCGCTGCGCGGACGCGACCGGCGCACGCGCGCGGCGATGAGGGTGGTGGTGGATTCAGACATGGCGCACCCGCGGGTCGATGATCGGATACAGCAGGTCGACGACCAGCGCCGCGACCAGGTAGAACAGCAGCAGGAAGATCGAGACGCCGACGACGACCGGACCGTTCTGCGTGTCGATCGCCCTGGCCAGCGTGCCGCCCAGCCCCGGAAGGTTGAAGATCGTCTCGATGAGGACCGAGCCGCCGAGCAGCGCGGCAAGGCTCAGGCCGAGGTAGGTGACGACCGGCATGAAGGCGTTTCGCAGCGCGTGCACCCACATGATGCGTCGTGGCGCGAGGCCCTTCGCCGTGGCAGTCACGATGAAGTCGGAGCGCAGCACGTCCACGAGGCTCGTCCGGCTGAGCCGTGCGAGCGGAGATGCCGTCTCCAGCGCCAGCACCATCGCCGGCATGATGAACGCCAGTGGGAATCCGGCCTGCACCCCCGAGATGGGCAGCCAGTGCAGTTTGATGCCGAACACGTACTGACAGAAATAGGCGATGATGAATCCCGGTACAGCCAGGAAGAAGATCGTGAAGAGCAGATTCAGCTTGTCCGGGAACTTGCCCTGTCGAAGACCGGCCCATACACCGAGGCAGATTCCGATGATGAGCTTCAGTACGAACGCGGACAGGGCGAGCACCACCGTATAGGGCAGCGCCGTGGCGATCAGCGTCGAGACGGAGTTTCCGTTGAAGTCGTGGCCGAAGTCGCCCTGCAGCACGTTTCCGAGATACTTCGCGTACTGCAGGAAGAACGGGTCGTCCAGGTTGTACTGGTCGCGGATCGCCGCGATCGTGGAATCGGACAGCCGCTTCTCCCCGCCGGCCAGGCGCGTCACAGGATCACCCGGGATGAGGAACACCAGCAGATAGACGAGGAAGGTCGACCCGATCAGGGTCGGGACCATCATCAGGATGCGGCGCAGGGAGTACCGCAGCATCAGTGCCTCGTCGGCTGGTGCGCGGCGTAGTAGTTCAGCAGATCCTCGGAGAGCTCCGGGATCTCGTACGGCTGAGAGCCGGAGCGGATCGACAAGGCGCCGCCGACACCCGCAGCGACGGCATCACGCGCGGCGACCGGGCTGGTCTGGGTCGGGCTGCCGTTGCGGACGAAGTCGACGAACTCGGCGACCGTGAGCGGGTCCGCTCCCCCGTGACCCCCGTCGCCGCCGTCCTCGATCGGGTAGCGCACGTGCCCCTTCTCGAGGTAGTCGCTTCGCGCATTCCACAGCCGGACTTCGCCGCCCGCGTCGTCATCGAAGTTCTCGATCCGGCCTTCGGTGCCGATCACGGTGTAGTTGCGCCAGTAGTCGGGGGTGAAGTGGCACTGCTGGTAGCTCATCAGCACCCCGGAATCTGTGCGCATCATGATCATCGAGATGTCCTCGACGTCGATCACGGGGTTCAGATCCTGCTGCGCCAGCGGCGGATAGTTGGTCATGGAGAACCAATCGCCCATGCGGCGATCCGAGTTGTCGCGCCGGGAGTCGACCTCCCCGTACACCGCGAGGTCGCCGACGCCGACCACGGAGCGGGTCGAGGTGCCAGCGATCCAGTGCATGACGTCGATGTCGTGCGCGCCCTTCTGCAGCAGAAGGCTCATCGCCTTGTCGCGCTCGGCATGCCAGTCCTTGAAGTAGTAGTCGCCGCCATGACCGACGAAGTGACGGCACCAGATGGCCTTGACCTCACCGATCTCCCCGCGGTCGACGATGTCCTTCATCATCTTCACGACCTGCATGTGCCGCATGTTGTGCCCGACGTACACCTTCGTGCCGGTACGGTGACCGGTCTCGAGGATGCGGTCCGCATCCTCGATCGAGATCGCGAGCGGCTTCTCGATATAGGTGGCGATCCCTGCTTCCAGCAGCTCGACGGCGACATCGGCGTGGGTGAAGTCCGGCGTGGTGATGAAGGCGCCGTCCACTTCGATCCCCGAGGCGATCAGGTCGGCGACGGACGCGAACACCGGGATGTCGCCGAAGAGACGTGCCGCGCGCTCGTGCGTGCTCGGGTCCGGGTCGACCGCCGCGACCACGACACCGCCGGCCCCCTTCACGTGCATCGCCACCCCCGCGCGGGCCCCGACCCCGATGACGGCGGCTCGGAACTCGGTCGTCTCGGCGGCCGGGGTCTCAGGGGTCATCTCTTCGGGCTCCAGATCGGTGGTGGTGAGGGTCGGGGCCGGTACGCCGGGGAACCCGTAGATGCGAGTGGAATGCTTCTCGAATGCAAGGCCCAGCGCACCGAGCGCGGCTGCGTCGGCGCCGAGGTCTCCGCCGCGGATCAGCCACGGTCCTGCTTCGATACCCGTCACCGCGGTGCGGATGCCTTCGGCGAGGGGACCTGCCACCAGGTCGGCGAACTCGCCGAGCTCGCCGCCCAGGACGATCACGTCGGGGTCGACCGTGAGCAGCAGCGCGGCCATGGCGGGCGTCATCGCCGCGCTCAGGGCTTCAAGCGCCGCCTTGCCCCGCGAATCCGCAGGATCGTCGCGCAGCCGACGAAGTTCGGCGCCCACTCTCGGCACCGCTTCGAGGAACGGACCGTGCGGTACTTCGACATCGCTGAAGGCGCGGAGGAGGCCGACCTCACCGGCCCGGCCGCGGCGGCCCCGCAGCACGTGTCCCGCCGCGGTGACGCGCGCTGAGACGTGATGCCAGGTCAGCGCGTAAACGCCTGCCTCCGCGTCGGACAGTGCACCGCCGTGGGACTCGGCCTCTGCCGCGAGCGACAGGTCGTTGTCGACGACGACCGGAGCACCGAAATAGTCCGAGAACATCGTGGACAGGTTCCTGCCGGACCACTCGGAGACCTGCGGAGCCGAGACCAGGAGCCCGTCCTCATCGATGAGTCCGGCCACGGCGATGCCGATGGCGACGACGTCGGAGGGCCGACGCCCGACCCGCTCGATCGTCTGCTGCAGCAGCGAACGCACCGGGGCGAGGCTCGGGCGTGCGGTCGCCGGTGGCGCGATCTCCGCATCCCGGCGGTACAGCAGCCGTCCGGTGCGGTCCGCGACGACGATACGCACCGTGCTGCGGGTGAGATCCAACCCGACGATCACCGGGGAACCGGCGATCGGCGAGAACGTCCTGGCCGGGCGACCGGCCGCGCCACGGGCCTCATGCTCGACGGCAAGACCGGAGTCGATCAGCGCGCTGAGCGCGGCCGTGACGGTCGGACGAGACAGACCGGTGCTCTCGGCGAGATCGGAGATGGTCACGCGGTCTTGCATCCGCAGGGTCGACAGACACAATGCGACGAGCTTCACATCGATGGCGGACATCCTCGAACTCCATTTTCTAATCGACTTTCACCGCCGTTTCGAAACAGCTTTCATTATTGTGAGGTCCGTAGCCCGCGCTGTCAACCACGGCTTCGCACCCCATAGGCTCGTGACATGACCGCCGACGCCAATCCGCTGCTCTCGCCGTCCGCTCTCCCCTACGGTCTGCCCGACTACTCGGCGATCCGTCCGGAGCACTACCTGCCGGCATTCACGGCCGCATTCGCCGAGCATCTGGCCGAGATCCGCGAGATCACGGCATCCAGCGCCGCACCGACCTTCGAGAACACGATGGTGCCGCTCGAGCAGGCCGGTCGCCTGCTCGAGAACGTCGCGCACGCGTTCTACACGGTCAGTTCGGCGGACGCGACGGCCGACATCCAGGCCATCGATGAGGAGCTCGCACCCCTCATGGCTGCGCATCAGGATGCCGTCAGCCTGGATGCCGCGCTCTACGAGCGGATCCGCGACCTGCACGAACGGCGGGACGAGCTCGGTCTCGAGGGAGAGGACCGGTATCTCGTCGAGCGGCACCACCGCGAGATGACGCACGCCGGCGCCGCGCTCGACGACGATGCGAAAACGCACCTCACCGCACTGAACCAGCAGCTGTCCACACTGACGACGGCCTTCGAGAAGAACCTCCTGGCCGACACCAACGATCTCGCCGTGCACTTCGACGACTCGGCGGAGCTCGACGGTCTGGCCCCGGGCGAGCTGTCCGCGGCATCCCGCGCCGCATCGGATCGCGGTCTGGAGGGGTACCTGATCACGCTCCCCCTGTTCACCGGGCACCCGTACCTGGCCTCTCTGACGAAGCGGGACACGCGTCGCCGCATCATGACCGCGTCGCGATCCCGAGGGTCCCGTGGGAACGCGAACGACAACCGTGCCGTGCTGACCGAGATCGTCCGCCTGCGCGCAGAGCGCGCAGCACTGCTCGGCCACGCCTCGCACGCGGCGTACGTGACCTCGGACGAGACCGCCGGCAGTCCCGGAGCGGTCTCCGACCTGTTGCATCGGCTGGCCGCCCCCGCCGCTGTGAACGCGCACCGGGAGCAGGCCGCGTTGCAGCGGATCATCGACGCCACCGAGGCAGCGCCATTCGCCCTCGAAGCGCACGACTGGGCGTTCTACACCGAGAAGGTGCGCTCCGCCGAGTTCGACATCGACACGGCGGCCCTGCGTCCGTGGTTCGAGGCCGAGCGGGTTCTTCAGGACGGCGTGTTCTTCGCCGCGACGCAGTTGTACGGCATCACGTTCGTCGAGCGCACCGACCTGGTCGCCTACCACCCCGGCGCACGCGTCTTCGAAGTGTCGAACGAGGACGGCAGCGCGCTCGGGCTGTACATCCTGGACCTGTACACGCGCGACTCCAAGCGCGGAGGGGCCTGGATGAACCCCATCGTCAGCCAGTCCCGCCTGCGGGGCACGTCCCCCGTGGTCGTCAACAACCTCAACGTCGCCCAGCCGGCGGACGGACAGCCCACGCTCCTCACCCTCGATGAGGTGACGACGCTCTTCCATGAGTTCGGTCACGCCCTGCACGGCCTGTTCGCCACGGTCACCTACCCGCATTTCGCCGGGACGAACGTGTTCCGCGATTTCGTCGAGTTCCCCAGCCAGGTGAACGAGATGTGGATCATGTGGACCGAGGTCTTGGACAACTACGCCCGCCACGTGGACTCGAACGAGCCGCTCGACACCGGAATCGTCCAGCGGCTGAAGGCGACCGAGACCTTCGATCAGGGCCACGCGACGAGCGAGTACCTCGCCGCGGCCTGGCTCGATCAGGCCTGGCATCGGCTCGGTGTTCAGGATGCCGTCGCCGACGTGGCGGATTTCGAAGCCGCCGCTCTCGCCGAGATCGGGCTCGACAACCCGGCCGTGCCGACGCGATACTCGTCGACCTACTTCGCCCATGTGTTCGCGGGGGGCTACAGCGCCGGGTACTACTCCTACATCTGGAGCGAGGTGCTGGATGCCGACACCGTCGAGTGGTTCCGCGAGAACGGCGGCCTGACGCGCGCAGCCGGCGCCCGATTCCGTGAGCGTCTGCTGGGCGTCGGCGGTTCCAAGGATCCGCTGGACGCCTACCGCGACTTCCGTGGCAGGGATGCCGAGATCGAGCCGCTGCTGACACGCCGCGGGCTGGAGGGATGAGCAGTCACGAGCGCCTCGACGCGGTGAGGCGGGCATTCGACGCGAGGGCTGCGACCTACGACGAGAGTCGAATGCACCGCAGCCTGGCCGCTGCCGTCGCGGCCTACGCCGATCTCGACGGCGTCGTCGATGTGCTCGACGTCGCCACGGGCACGGGGCTGGTGCTGCGAGCCCTGCATGATCGCGCCGTCGACCTGCGGATGACCGGAGCCGACATCTCCACCGAGATGCTCGACGTCGCTCGCGATGCCCACCCCGATGCGGTGTGGCTCGAGGCAGACGCGGCTGCCCTGCCTGTTCCGGACCGTTCGACGGATCTCATCACGTGCGTGACGGCGCTGCATGCGATCCCGGACACGCGCTCGGCACTTGCGGAGTGGCGACGGATACTCAGGCCCGAGGGTCGAGCGCTCACCGCGACGTTCCAGGAACGCGAGCCCGACCGCTCGATGCCCGGACGTTCCGCATACCCGAGCGACCACGCGCCGTTCTCCTCCATCGGACGCCTCGAACGCACCGCTGAAGACGCGGGATTCCGCATCGAACGCAGCACGATCTGGTCGGATGGATACGACCGGCTGATCATCGCGCAGTGGCGTCCGATCGGCACCGACGAAGGATCACGAGCGAACAGCGCCGCGGCCGTCGCGCAGGCACCCGACGGCACCTAAGCTGGCCCCAGCGCCCCACCTGACGCAAAGGAGTTCGAATGACCGCCTTCCCCGAAAGCGCCTTCGGTCCGGCCGACCTGCTGGAGCTCGATGCTCAGCCCCTCGCCGTCGTTCGGCACGACGGCATCCGCATCGAAGATCTGCGCGATGCCTTCGACACGGGCTTCGCCGCGATCGGTCGTCTTTTCGGCGAGGGTCGGCTCTCGCCGGTCGGGCCGGCGCTCGCGATCTACCGAGGAAACCCCATGGAGGCGTTCGACCTCGAACTGGGCTTCCCGGTAGCAGAAGCACCGACGCAGCCGATCGAATCGGCGGGTGAGACCGTCGTCGCCGCGGCGCTTCCGGCGGGCTCCGCGCTCGCCACGACGGTCTTCGGCTCGTACGACACGCTGGGCAACGCCTGGTCCGCGCTCGTCGAGCATGCGGATGCCGCCGGAAAGACCCTGCGCGGCATCTCGATCGAGGTGTACGTGTCCGATCCGACGGAGCCGGCCGAGCGACTGCGCACCGATCTCATCCTTCCGATCGACTGAGCGGCCGAGCCGATTCGGCTCCTCGCTCGAAGCGCTCTAGCGCGGGATGCGCACTCCTGCCTCGCGCAGATGCGCCTCGACGAGCGCGAGCAGCCGCTCGGACGCCGTCCCCTCTTCGGATCCGAAGTCTCGCACCACCCGGTAGCGCGCGGTCGTGTCGGTTCGCGCCTGCATGCCGGTGACGATCCGCAGGTGCTGAGGGTGTGCGAGATAGTGATCGGCCATGGCCTGCGCGAACTCGGGGATCCGGGGGTCGTCGCGCGCCCATGTCGCCGACTCCGCGCCCAATCGACTGAGCGCGACGAAATCGGGATCGAGCAGCGCATCCTCGATCGCCGCCAGATGGTCGTCGAAGCGCTCAGGCACCATGGCCTTCGCGAGGATGAGTCCCTGGCGCGACAACTCGACGTCCTCGACGCTGAAACCGTGCTCCGGCATCCGCTCCAGAAGGGCCGCTGCGCGTTCGGGAAGCAGAGCACGATTGCCATCCACGAGACGACGCAGGGTCTCGCGCCGGGCGAGGAGTTCGTCGATCTGTGCGGCGAGCCGCTGCTCGACGGCTCCGATGGTCTCGGCGAAATCCTCGTCTTCGGCGTCGAGCAGCGGAGCGATCTCGGCCAGGGGTACGCCCGCGCCCGCGAGCGCGCGCACCTGAACGAGGCGGAGCAGATCGTCCGGGGTGTAGCGCCGGTAGCCTGAGCCGTCGCGCTCGGGCTCCGCCACCAGGCCGAGCTTGTGGTAGTGCCGGACCGTCTTCACCGTGACGCGGACGAATGCTGCTGCCTGGCCGATCGTCACTCCACTGCTCATCGGTCCAGCTTCCTGCCTGCGGCCGTCGGGCGACGTGATCCACGCCGCCCGACAGCTGCGATCACTCGCGATCTCACACGTTCGGCGAGCTGGCAGCAGCAGTGCGGAACACGGCATCGACGAGACGCTGCGATCCCACCTGGAACGGAATCGCCAGCGTCATCGCCGCGTCGTCGATGTAGTTCAGCGTCGCGGTCATCGTCGTGCGCGCGTCCGGGGTGGCGTACATGAGCGCGGCATGCCCCGCCGCCCCGCCGTTGTGGGTGAGCACCGTGCCGGACTCGCCCAGGTCCTGGACGAACAGCCCGAGGCCGTACCCCATCCCGGGAACGGGAGTCTCACGGGTCGCGCACATCTCGTCGCGGAGGTCATCCGGAAGCATCGTCCCCGTGGCGATCGCCGTGATGAACGTCTGCAGATCCTGCGACGTGGAGATCATGTCGCCACCGCTGGAGATCCACGACGGATTCTGCTCGGTGACATCGACCGTCCGCGCCTCGCCGTCATCGTCGAACCGGTAATACGCGTGCGCGTGCGGTTCGGCGATCTCCGTCTCGTACGTCGGCTGGACCGTGCCGGACAGGCCCAAGGGCTCGATGATCACGCGCTGCATCTCTTCGGCGATCGAGCGTGCGGTGACCGCTTCGATGATGAGCCGGACGATCGCGAAGTTGGTGTTGGAGTAGCTCCAGTCCGTGCCCGGTTCGAAGCGTGCCGGCTTCGACAGGGCCAGGCGCACGAGATCTTCCGGGGCGTAAGAGGCGAAGCGGTTGTCCACCCACTGCTTGCCCGCGATCGTCGACGGGATGCCAGGGACGATCGTCCCGTCCGGGTAGTACTCGCCGGTGAAGTTGAACACGCCGCTGGTGTGCTGCAGCAGCATCCGCACGGTGATGCGCCGGTCGATCCCGAACTCAGGGAGGTAATCGGCTGCGGGCGCGTCCAGTGCGATCTTCCCCTCGGCCACGAGGCGCAGCGCCAGGACGGCCGTGAACGTCTTGGTGTTGCTCCCGATGCGGACGTGGCCGTCGATCGGTGGAAGCGCATCGGAACCGAGCTCACCGCGTCCGGCCGCTCCGATCCATTCGCCCCGCTCATCGCGGACGCGGAGAGTGATCCCCGTGACTCCCGACTCGACGATGGCATCGAGGATCTCCTGCAGTTCGGGGCGATCCGGGGTGGTGTTCTGCTGGTTCTGCGCGGCGGCGAGAGTCATGATCTGCTCCTTCGTATCCATGTGCTGCGACCCGATCCGGTGTCGCTGCGCCGAGTGTGAACCCTGACCCCGGGTCAAGGTCAACACCCGATTCGCGGATTCAACAGCAGGTCATCGCACCGGTCGTTCTGCGACCTCGGCCGCCATCAGACCGGCCTCGTCCGCGAGGAGGCGCAGTCGTTCCGAAAGCGCCTGCGGCACCTCCGCTGCGGCGAAGTGACCTCCCTCACTGAGCCGCTCGAACGACCGCAGGTCCCGGTAGAACGCGCGCGCGAGCACTTCCGGGTAATCATGCTCGTGTCGCTGGATCGCCACGACCGCCGGCACTTCCACCGGCGCGATGACCGCGTCGACACCCCGATCGAAATAAGGCCGGAACGAGGAGGCGATCGTCTGCGTCGCCCAGTAGATCGTCGCCTCCGTCAGGATGCGCTCGCGGGCGATGCGCCGTTCGACGCCGGCGGGCTCGCCCGCGGGCGTGTCGCTCCACTCGGCGAGCTTCTCCGTGATCCATGCCAGCAGCCCGACCGGAGAGTCGTTCAACGCAGCCGCCAAGGTGTCCGGCCTTGTGGCCTGCAGATGCGCGTACGCACCATCGGGACCGCCGGTCGCCGCGAGTCGGTCGAAGAAGGCGCGTGCCTCGGGGTCGTCGAGCGCCTCGCGCTCCTCGTCAGTGCCGAAATGCGCGTGCGTCACGAGAATTCCGGCGATCTGGTCCGGATGTTCGGACGCGATGAGGTCGCTGACATTGGCCGAGATGTCCTCGCCGTATACGAGGTACCGTTCGTAACCCAGGACGTCGGTCATCAGCGCATGCATCATGTCCGCCATGACCTTCTCGGTCATCGTGCCGTCGTACGGCTCCGAGAAGGCGAAGCCCGGAAAGCTCGGCGCCACGACGTGGAAATCCGGCAGGAGTCGCGCGAGATCGAGCTGCAACGCGAACGTGTGCGGCCATCCGTGCATGAGCAGGACTGCCGGCGCGTCAGCGCCCTGCGCGCGTCGATGCACGAAATGCAGTCGCGTACCGTCCACGTCCGCGAGGAACTGGGGCTCCCTGTTGAGCTGCTTCTCGCGAGTGCGCCAATCGAAGACTCGCCACGCCTCGACGAGCTCGGCGAGGTAGGCCGCTGTCATCCCCGTAGCCGGCCGACGTGGAGAGTCGTTCAGCAGGCGGGACCGTGCGAGGCGGTCGCTCAGATCATCGAGGACATCATCGGGCACGGCGATCTCGAAAGGGTGCATGCCGTCACGGTAGACCTGGCCTCGGACATCCCTTCTGCGGCGTTCGTCGCGCGCTCAGAGGCCGAGTTCTGGCTGCACCGGAATCGGCTGCGGGATGACGAGCGATCCGTCGAGCAGCTCGCGGTCCCCGAGCGGTTCGGAGAGCTCCACGGTGAACGGCGTCGGCGGATTGCTCTGGCAGGTGAACGCACCCTCGCCCTCGTGCGGTCGGACGGCGACACGGATGAGCACGGCGTCCTCGGTCTCCTCGAGAGACACCACCTCGATCCGCCCCTCGGCATCGCGACCGCTGTTGCAATCCCGCTCCGTGACGAGCAGCGCCAGCCGGGTGCTGTCGGCGTCAGGCGCAGCCGCCGGGTCGAGCGCGACCTCTGCCGACGTGAGCGGCGAGGGGTCGAGCGCGAGCGTGCACGATGCACTGCTGGTCAGAATCCAGCCGGGCTCTCCGGTGGCGGGCAGCTCGTCCATCCTGTCGACGATGACGACCTCGTAGTCCCCTTCGGCCTCGAGCGGGTGAAGCATCGTGACACTGTCGGTCGCCTGCACGGCGATGATCCACGCGGACAGATCGCCGTCCATGGCCGCGCCGCCGACATCCTCGACGGCGGCGGCGATGCCCGCAGCATCCGCTTCCGGCAATCGGTCGGCTCGGACGCCTGCGTGGTATGTCTCAGGGTCGATGAACCGACCGTTGCACTCGTAGGCTTCGGCTTCTGCCTGCGAAGCGCTGTCAGCCCCCGCGGCGCTGCCCGGCTCTGCCGTGGAGCTCGGCGCTGGTGCTCCCGAACAGCCCGCCAGCAGCAGGGCCGAAACCACGGCCAGTCCGCTTCTCGTCCATCGCTTCTGCGTCGTCGTCATACCCTCGAGTGTCGCGAGGGGCACGATCATCTCACGCGGATCAGGCGCTCTTGCGCTTGCGCTCCATGATCACCGTCGGCGGCGCACCCTCGTCGACCGCGGCGCGTGTCACGATGACCTTCGCGACGTCCTCTGTGGAGGGGATCTCGAACATGATCGGGCCCAGCACGTCTTCGAGGATCGCACGGAGGCCGCGTGCACCCGTCTTGCGCTCCACCGCGAGGTCCGCGATCGAACGCAGCGCGTCCTCTTCGAACTCGAGCTGCACTCCGTCGAGCTCGAACATGCGCTGATACTGCTTCACCAGGGCGTTTCGCGGGCCGGTCAGGATGTCGATGAGCGCGCTCTGATCCAGCGGGGACACCGAGGCGACGACCGGCAGACGGCCGATGAACTCGGGGATCAGTCCGAACTTGTGCAGGTCTTCCGGCAGCACCTCGCTGAACAGATCGAGGTCCTTGGTCTTATCGTGCAACGGTGCGCCGAAGCCGACGCCGTGCTTGCCGACACGCGACGACACGATGTCCTCGAGTCCGGCGAACGCGCCGGCGACGATGAACAGCACGTTCGTCGTGTCGATCTGCAGGAACTCCTGGTGCGGGTGCTTGCGTCCGCCCTGTGGCGGCACCGAAGCGACCGTGCCCTCGAGGATCTTCAGCAGCGCCTGCTGAACGCCCTCGCCCGACACATCACGCGTGATGGACGGGTTCTCGGCCTTGCGCGCGATCTTGTCGATCTCGTCGATGTAGATGATGCCCTGCTCGGCGCGTTTCACGTCGTAGTCGGCGGCCTGGATGAGCTTGAGCAGGATGTTCTCGACGTCCTCGCCGACGTAGCCCGCCTCGGTCAGAGCAGTGGCATCCGCGACCGCGAACGGCACGTTGAGCCGCTTCGCGAGAGTCTGGGCGAGGTAGGTCTTGCCGCAACCGGTGGGACCGATCATCAAGATGTTGCTCTTGGCGATCTCGATGTCCTCGGCGCGCTGCTCGGCCGACTGCAGGGTGCTGCGGGCGCGTACGCGCTTGTAGTGGTTGTAGACCGCGACCGACAGCGCCTTCTTCGCCGGTTCCTGTCCGACGACGTACTCCTCGAGGAAGGAGAAGATCTCGCGCGGCTTCGGCAGATCGAACTCGGCGACACCTGACGCCTCGGACTCGGCCATGCGCTCTTCGATGATCTCGTTGCACAACTCGACGCACTCGTCGCAGATGTACACGCCGGGGCCAGCGATGAGCTGCTGGACTTGTTTCTGGCTCTTTCCGCAGAACGAGCATTTGAACAGGTCGGCGCTCTCACCGATACGAGCCATGCGCATCCTCCTCAGGATCCTGAGATCTTCCTGACGAGCCTAACCCGTGCATCGGACACCGAGCCGCATTGGCACGACTCGGCATCCGCGATGCACGTCACACCATGCTCTTGGTGTGCCAGACCGTCTTCGTCTCGGTGAATGCCGCGATCCGTGCGGGTGACGCTTCCACGGCCCCCGGGGGCAGCACGCGCTTGAGCGTGTCGGCCGCCGCGATCTCGAGATCGACCCACTCCAGCTCCCCCGCACCGGCGAGGTCGAGGGCGTTGACGTCGGCGTGCGATGCGAGCCATGGAGCGACCTCCGCCGAGGATCCGGTGAGGACGTTCACCACGCCGCCGGGGAGATCGCTGGTGGCCAGCACCTCGGCGAAGCTGATCGCCGACAGCGGGAAGCGCTCGCTGGCGAGCACGACGACGGTGTTCCCCGCGACCAGCGCAGGGGCGACGACGGAGACGAAGCCGAGCAGCGCCGAATCCTGTGGAGCGACGATCGCGACCACGCCGGTGGGCTCAGGGACCGAGATGTTGAAGTACGGACCGGCGACCGGGTTGGCATTGCCGGCGACCTGGGCGTACTTGTCGCACCAGCCCGCGTACCAGACCCACAGATCGATCGCGTCGTCGACCTGGGTCGCAGCAGCACCTGCCGAGATGCCCTGCTGCGCGACGATCTCGTCGATGAACTGCGCCCGACGCCCTTCCAGCACCTCGGCGACGCGGTACAGCACCTGACCGCGGTTGTACGCGGTCGCGCTCGACCAGCCCTTCACCGCCGCTCGCGCGGCGACGACGGCATCCCGAGCATCCTTGCGCGACGCCTTGGCCGCATTCGCGAGGAAAGCGCCCTTGGCGGAGACGACTTCGTAGGTGCGACCGGACTCGCTGCGCGGGAACGCTCCGCCGATCGCGAGCTTGTAGGTCTTGGGGACGGACAGACGCTTGCTCATGCGGAAGCTCCCTTCAGGTAGGACGTGAGCCCATGACGGCCGCCCTCGCGGCCGTATCCGGACTCCTTGTATCCGCCGAACGGGCTGGACGGATCGAATCGGTTGAACGTGTTCGCCCACACGACACCGGCGCGCAGGCGATCCGCGACGGCCAGGATGCGAGAGCCCTTGTCACTCCAGATTCCGGCGGAGAGCCCGTACGGCGTGTTGTTCGCCTTTGCGATCGCCTCGGCCGGAGTGCGGAACGTCAGCACCGAGAGAACGGGTCCGAAGACCTCGTCCCTGGCGATCCGGTGGGACGCCTCGACGCCGGTGAAGATCGTCGGGGCGAACCAGAAGCCCTTCTCCGGGATGGCGCAGTCGGCGGTCCACCTCTCGGCGCCTTCGGCCTCGCCGATGTCGCTGAGCTCGCGGATGCGAGCGAGCTGCGCCGCGGAGTTGATCGCACCGATGTCGGTGTTCTTGTCCAGGGGATCCCCGAGACGCAGAGTGGACAGCCGGTCCTTGAGCCGGTCGATGACCTCGTCGTGGATCGACTCCTGCACCAGCAGGCGACTGCCGGCGCAGCAGACGTGCCCCTGATTGAAGAAGATGCCGTTCACGATGCCTTCGACGGCCTGATCGATCGGTGCGTCGTCGAAGACGATGTTCGCCGCCTTGCCGCCGAGCTCCAGCGTCAGCTTCTTCCCGCTGCCCGCCACGGCGCGGGCGATGTCGCGGCCGACTCCGGTCGAGCCGGTGAAGGCGACCTTGTCGACATCCGGATGCCGCACCAGTTGCGCCCCGGTCGAACCCGCCCCGGTGATGATGTTCACGACACCGGCCGGGAGATCAGCCTGCTGCAGGATCTCGGCGAAGATGAGCGCCGTGAGCGGCGTGGTCTCCGCGGGCTTGAGCACGACGGTGTTGCCCGCAGCCAGTGCCGGCGCGATCTTCCACGCCAGCATCAGCAGGGGGAAGTTCCACGGGATGACCTGACCGGCCACGCCGAGCGATCGCGGATCCGCACCGAGCCCTGCATGGTCGAGCTTGTCCGCCCAACCGGCGTAGTAGAAGAACCAGGCGGCGACCATCGGCACGTCGACGTCGCGGCTCTCCTTGATCGGCTTGCCGTTGTCGAGACTCTCGGCCACCGCGAGCTCGCGAGCACGCTCCTGCACGAGCCGCGCGATGCGGAACAGGTACTTGCCCCGATCCCGCCCGCTCATCTTCGACCAGGTCTTCTCGTAGGCGCGACGCGCAGCAGCGACGGCGCGATCGACATCGTCATCGCCGGCACCGGCGATCTCGGCGATGCGCGATTCGTCAGCCGGGGAGATGGTCGTGAAGCTCGGGCCGGAGCCATCGACGAACTCGCCGTCGATGAACAGCCCGTAGCTGTCCTTGAGGTTCAGGACGGACTTCGACTCCGGAGCCGGAGCGTATTCCAGGAATGACATGCTTTCGCTCCTTCTCAGTCGATCGTGACGTAGTCGGGGCCGGAGTAGTGGCCGGTGGCGAGTTTCTGACGCTGCAGCAGCACGTCGTTGAGCAGGCTGGATGCGCCGAAGCGGAACAGATGCGGCTGCAGCCATTCCTCCCCCGCCGTCTCCGCGACCGTGACCACGTACTTGATGGCATCCTTCGACGAGCGGATGCCGCCGGCCGGCTTGACGCCGATCCGCTCGCCGGTGGCGCGGTGCCAGTCGCGGACGGTCTCGAGCATCAGGAGCGTCGTCGGCAGGGTCGCCGCCGGCTGCACCTTGCCGGTGGAGGTCTTGATGAAGTCGCCGCCGGCCAGGATGCCGAGCCACGATGCGCGCTTGATGTTGTCGTAGGTGTTGAGCTCGCCGGTCTCCAGGATCACCTTGAGCGAGGCGTACGTGCCGTCCTCACGGCGGCAGGCTTCCTTCACCCGGGCGATCTGATCGAAGACCAGGCCGTATCGCCCGGACAGGAACGCCCCGCGATCGATGACCATGTCGATCTCGTCCGCGCCGGCAGCGACCGCCTCGGCGGTGTCGGCGAGCTTGATCTCCAGCGACGCGCGTCCGCTGGGGAACGCCGTGGCGACCGCCGCGACCGAGATCCTGCCGTCGTCCGGGTCACCGTGAAGCGCGCCGAGCGCCTCGACGGCGTGCGGCACCATGTCGCCGTACACGCAGACGGCGGCGACCAGCGGCGTCGACGGATCCGCGGCATCCGGCGTCTTCGCCTTGGCGACCAGCGATCGCACCTTGCCCGGGGTGTCGGCCCCCTCGAGCGTGGTGAGGTCGATGAGAGAGATGATCTTGTCGAGCGCCCACGCCTTTGACGTGGTCTTGATCGATCGGGTGCCGAGTCCGGCAGCCCGCTGCTCCAACCCGACGGCATCGACGCCGGGCAACCCGTGCAGGAAGCGGCGCAGTGTCGCGTCGTCCGGGTCACCGCCCAGCACATCGACCGCAGTTCTGCGGGTGAGTTCTTTCATGGTCACTGTTCCTCCAACAATGCTCGGGCTGTGGGCTCGTCGGTCACCAGGACGCGGCACAGGCCGCTGGTCACGACTGTACGCGCGATGTCGTGCTTGGCGGCACCCGCGGTGACGAAGACGGTGTGCTCTGCGGTGCGCAGTCGGTCGAGGGACACGCCGACCGTTCGGGCGTCCAGCTCGGGGTCGACGACGTTGCCGTCGGCATCCACATACCGACCGAGAACGTCGCCGACGGCTCCCCGACGGGCGAGCTCGGCGACATCCTCGACGTCGAGGTACCCGTTCTCGACGTGCGCGGATGTGCGGTCGCAGGGCCCGGCGCTGAAAAGGAACGCGTTGGCCTTCGCCGCCTGCTCCAGCACGCCGGCGACGGTCCGATCGGACTCGATCGCCTGCTTGGTCTCGATGCGCTCGAGGATCGCGGGACTCGGCAGCAGCGCGACCTGCCCGGCGGCTCGCTGCGCGATGGTCGCGGCGAGTTGAGCGGCTCCCCCGGATCGCCGGTTCAGGCTCACGCCTCCGTTGAGCTGCACGACGGTGACGCCGTGCGCCCATCCGTCGACGAGTGATTCGGCGACGGCGGTCAGCGTACGCCCCCAGCTGACGCCGAGGACGCGCGGCACCGGGCGCAACGCCGCCAGATGATCGGCGGCGCCCTGGGCGACGCGCTCGAGCGTGGTGGCTTCATCATCGGAGGCCGGGACCACGACCGCATCCGTCAGATCGAAGCGTTCGGTGAGCAGGCGCTCGACGCCGAGCCGCCTGGCGCGAGGATGCACGATCTCGATGCGCACGATGCCGCGCTCGCGCGCCTGGGTCAGCAGTCGGCCCACCTTCCAGCGGGAGATCTTCAGGAGGGCGCCGATCTCGTCCTGCGTCTTGCTCTCGTCGTAGTAGAGCTCGGCCACACGTACGGTGAGCAGATCGTCGTCCACGGCATCCTCCTTCGTCTCCAGCGTACCGAGCGTGCGACGCATGCGCATCCGCGTGCTCATATGAGCAGCGGGTGGGTGCACCGATGCGCATTCGCAGTGCGTGGACACACGAAGAGGGCGATCCGGCATCATGCCGGATCGCCCTCTTGGTCGGATGCGAGACTCAGGCGCGCTTGCGCGTGGTCAGCACCTGGTCGACGATGCCGTAGTCCTTCGCCTGCGCGGCGGAGAGGATGTTGTCGCGATCGATGTCGCGGTTCACCTTCTCGACCGGCTGACCGGTGTGATGCGCCATGGTCTCCTCGAGCCAGGTGCGCATGCGGAGGATCTCCGCGGCCTGGATCTCGATGTCGGATGCCTGGCCCTGACCGGCCTCCCCCATCGCCGGCTGGTGCATGAGCACGCGGGCATTGGGAAGTGCGAGGCGCTTGCCGGGTGCACCGGCCGCGAGAAGCACCGAGGCGGCCGAGGCCGCCTGGCCGAGCACGACAGTCTGGATCTGCGGCGCGACGTACTGCATCGTGTCGTAGATCGCCGTCATCGCGGTGAACGAGCCACCGGGCGAGTTGATGTACATCGTGATGTCTCGCTCGGCGTCCTGGCTCTCGAGCACGAGCAGCTGCGCCATGACATCATCGGCAGAAGCGTCGTCGACCTGCACGCCGAGGAAGATCACGCGATCTTCGAACAGCTTGTTGTACGGATCCTGGCGCTTGAAGCCGTAGGCGGTGCGCTCCTCGAACTGCGGCAGCACGTAGCGGCTGGAGGGCAGGTTGCCTGCGGCGCGGAAAGTGGGAGTGTGCATGGGAATCCTTTCGCTTTCCGCTTACTTGTTGTCCGGCTCGGTGCCGCCGCCGCCGATGACGTCGCTGGCCGATTCGCGGATGTGGTCGACGAAGCCGTATTCGAGCGCCTCGTCGGCGGTGAACCAGCGGTCGCGGTCGCCGTCCTCGTTGATCTGCTCGACGGACTTGCCGGTCTGCGCGGCCGTGATCTCGGCGAGGCGCTTCTTCATCGACAGGATGAGCTGCGCCTGGGTCTGGATGTCGCTCGCGGTTCCGCCGAAGCCGCCGTGCGGCTGGTGCAGCAGCACGCGGGCGTTGGGCGTGATGTACCGCTTGCCCTTGGTGCCCGCTGTCAGCAGGAGCTGGCCCATCGAGGCCGCCATGCCGATGCCGACAGTGACGATGTCGTTCGGCACGAACTGCATGGTGTCGTAGATGGCCATGCCTGCCGTGATCGAGCCGCCGGGCGAGTTGATGTAGAGGTAGATGTCCTTCTCAGAGTCCTCCGCGGCGAGAAGAAGGATCTTCGCGCAGATCTCGTTGGCGTTGGCGTCGCGCACCTCTGAACCAAGCCAGATGATGCGGTCCTTCAGCAGCCTGTCGAAGACGCTGGTCGCGACAAGTGGTTCTGCAGCCATTTCAGCTCCTGTTTCCGTGTTCGATGATTCGAATCTACCGGCGTCGACACAACGCTCAGGTCGTGTTCGCCGTCGGCATATCAGGTGTCGTGGTCGGCGATCTCATGCGCGTAGGCGGTCATCGATCGGTGATATCTCGGCAGGTGCGGGACCAATGCCAGCAGCGCGACCGACAGCCCGCGCGCCGGGAGGCCGGAGCTGGCCAGCACGAGTGCGTGCACCACCGCGACCGCGTCTCGGTACGGAGAGTCGGGATGCTCCTGCGCCTCAGCGACGACCAACGCCAGTGCTTCGTCGAGCTCGCCGACGTTGCGCAGTGAACTGGCGAGCTGGATCACGGCCTGCGGCCGGTGCTCCTCATCGAGTCCGAGTGCGAGCGCGCGCCGGTACAGGTCCACTGCCTCCGCCTCGCGCCCCGCCGAGTCCCTCGCCCCTGCTCGTTCGAAAACGGCTCTGCCGTCATCGGGTCCCCGTTCGGCGGCGATGGCGTCGATGCGGGCGATGATCTCGGCGCCGACGACTTCGCCGCTCGCCGCCGCCCAGACCGCCTCGATGCGTTCTTCCCAGGTGCTCATCTGTCTCCCCTCCATGCAAGAAGGCGGATGCCGAAGCATCCGCCTTCTCGTCAGTATCGCGTTGCGATCACTCGGCCTTCTCGGCCTCGTCCTTCTTCGCAGCCGGCTTCTTGGCAGGAGCCTTCTTCGCGGCGGGCTTCTTCGCGGCCGGCTTCTCAGCCTCGGGCTCGTCCGCCTTCTTGGCAGGAGCCTTCTTCGCCGCGGGCTTCTTGGCCGGTGCCTTCTTGGCCGGCTTCTCCTCGGCCGGGGCCTCGGCTTCGGCGTCGTCCTCGTCTTCGACGGCGATGAAGTCGCTCAGGTCGACGGCCTTTCCGTCGGTGTCCACGACCGTGACCTTGCCCAGCGCGATGGCGAGAGCCTTGTTGCGGGCGACCTCGCCGACGAGAGCGGGGATCTGGTTCGACGACTGCAGTGCCTCGACGAACTCCTGCGGAGCCATTCCGTACTGCGCTGCGGACTGGATGAGGTACTGCGTCAGCTCATCCTGCGAGACCTGAACGTCGGCCTGCTCGGCGATGGTGTCGAGCAGGACCTGGGTGCGGAACTGCTTCTCGCTGGCCTCGGTGACCTCGGCGCGGTGCTCGTCGTCCTCGAGACGGTTCTCGGACTCGAGGTGGTTGTGCACCTCGTCCTCGATGAGCTGCGGCGGCACCGGGATCTCGATCTTCTCGAGCAGCGCATCGACGAGCTGGTCGCGCGCTGAGGATCCCTGCGTGAACACGCCCTGCTGGTTGACGCGCTCGGCGACGCTCTCGCGCAGCTCGGCGATCGTGTCGAACTCGCTCGCGATCTGAGCGAAGTCGTCGTCAGCCTCGGGCAGCTCGCGCTCCTTGACGGCCTTGACGGTCACGGAGACCTCGGCCTCGCTTCCGGCATGGTCGCCGCCGACGAGCTTGGAGCGGAACGTGGTGTCCTCACCGGCGGTGAGGGACTCGATCGCGTCGTCGATGCCCTCGAGCAGCTCGCCGGAGCCGACCTCGTAGGAGACGCCCTCGGCACGATCGATCTCGGCGCCGTCGATCGTGGCGACCAGGTCCAGTTCGACGAAGTCGCCCTTCGCAGCGGGACGGTCGACCGGGATCAGCGTGCCGAAGCGGGCGCGCAGGCGGTCGAGCTCTTCGTCGACGGCTGCCTCATCGGTCTCGATGGCGTCGACCGTCAGCGTGATGCCGTCGAACGAAGGGATCTCGATCTCGGGACGGACGTCGACCTCGATGTCGACGAGCAGGTCGCCCGTGAAGTCCTTCTCGTTCGGCCATTCGATGATCTCAGCGGCGGGACGGCCGACGATGCGCAGCTTGTGCTCCGTGGCGGCTGCGCGGAAGAAGCCGTCCAGGCCCTCGTTCACGGCGTGCTCGATGACCGCGCCACGCCCGATGCGCTGGTCGATGATCGGCGCGGGGACCTTGCCCTTGCGGAAGCCGGGGATCTGAACGTCCTGAGCGATGTGCTCGTAGGCGTGCTTGATGCTGGGCTTGAGGTCCTCGGGGGTGACCGTGATGCTGAGCTTGACCCGGGTCGGGGTCAGCTTCTCGACGGTGCTGTTCGCCATGCTGGTGTGTTCTCCTTGTGGTTCCCGCGCAGAAGCGCGGCGTGACGCGTGTGGGACAGTCGGGGCGACAGGATTTGAACCTGCGACCTCCCGCTCCCAAAGCGGGCGCTCTACCAAGCTGAGCTACGCCCCGGGGAATCCGCACGCAGATTCAGCCCTGGGAAGTCTAACGGACAAGAGCGGCCCGAACTGTCCGCTATGCTTATCCAGTCGGTTCCCGACCCGCCAGCCGGGCCGGATCCGGGGCTGTAGCTTAATGGTAAAGCCTCTGTCTTCCAAACAGATGACGCGAGTTCGATTCTCGTCAGCCCCTCGCCTAGAAACACCTGGTCAGCCCGGGTTTTCCAAGCGGCTCTGTGAGTGAGTTCAGACCCTCGCGTGCAACATCGTGCAACCGCACGGCACGGAAGGTATCTGAGATGCCCAGCACCACCACACCCGCCCGCCCCGCTCGCTCCAATCGGCGCACGCCCCGCGACTCCCCCGCGGCCCCGCGCACGCGGAAAACGGACGCAACCAGTTTGCGTGCCAGCGGTGCCCTGAAATCCAACGGATTCGGGACCGTCCGCCCGCTGCCGTCCGGCAGGTATCAGGCATTCTTCACATCCGAAGGCCACCGGGTCACCGCGCCCGGCACGTTCGCGACCGCGGACGATGCCCGCGCCTGGCTGGACGATCAGGCCAGCGACCGCCGCCGGGGCCGCTGGCACGACACCCGCAAGGCCGAGAACATCACCCTGGAGACGTTCGCCCGCGGCTGGGTAGCGTCACGCCCGGACCTTTCCCCCAAGACGCTGGAGCTATACGAACTGAGCCTGCGGCGCTGGATTCTGCCCGCCATCCCCACCCCGGACGGCGGGAGCATCGAACTGGGCACCGTCCGCCTGGCGGACCTGTCCGTGCAACTACTGACGCGCTGGCACGCCGCCGTCCTCGTAGCCGCCCGGCAATCGTCGGTGGCCAAGTACACCCCGCACCGTGCCCGCGCCCCGCACCCGGTGCGCACGTGGGCGAAAGCGCAGGGCATCGACGTGGCCGCCACGGGCCGGATCAGTCCCGACGTGGTGCGCGCCTGGGAGGCGGCAGGGTCCCCGAAAGCGGCACCGGCACCGGCCCCCGCCCCAGCGGTGATGCAGGCGGGCCGGACGGCAACCTCTCGCGCGTTCGGTCTGCTCCGCGCCATCCTGAACACCGCCGTGCGGCAGGACATCCTGCCGCGGAACCCGGCGCTGTCCGTGGAGGGCACCGGCAAGCCGAAGCGCCGCCGCCGTGGCGTGGCCACCGTGGCCGAGGTCCGGGCGCTGGCGGCACACTTCCCCGAGCACCTGCAAACCGCCGTTCTGCTGGCGGCCTGGTCGGGCCTGCGTCATGCGGAACTGTTCGGGCTGGCCCGCCGCCATGTGAACCTGGACGCGGGGACCGTGACCGTGGAACGCGCCCTGCTGCGGGTGAGCGGCCAGCCCGTCGATTTCGGCACCCCGAAGTCCGAAGGGTCCTACCGGACCGTGCACCTGCCGGGATTCGTGGTGGACGCCGTGCGCGACCACCTGGAGCACCACACCGCCCCCGGCCCGGATGCCCTGATCTTCACGACCACGCGCGGCGGGGCGGTAAGCCCGTCCTGCACCAGCCGCCTGATGCACCACGCCCGCAGGGCCATCGGTCGGGAGGATCTGACCTGGCACGACCTGCGCCACACCGGGGCGACGCTCGCCTACGCCGCGGGCGGGTCCGTCCCCGACGTCCAGCAGAGACTGGGCCACAGCACGGATGCCGCCGCCCGCATCTACCAGCACACCTACGCCGGTCGGGATCAGGCCCTGGCCGCTCGCCTGTCCGAGTTGTACGACCCGCTGGCCAGCTAGTCCCGCTCCCCCGTCGATGCCGCCCCCTGAACCGCCTGGTTGGGGGCGGCATCGACGCCGTCTGAGGTGATCGTCAGGCCGTCGCGAAGGCGGTAGGTGGCCGGTGGAGCGTCCTCCCGCCACTCCAGCGGGTCGATGCCGCGGAACGCCGACCGGTCCGCTTTGACGCGCCGAACGTTCATCCCGCCCGCGCCGCTTGTCTCCGTGTCCTTGCCGCCGAGCGCCAGACCGAACGCGAACACCGCATCATTCAGACTGTTGTTCTCGATGAACGACCGGCGGGCGCGAGACGCGGTTTCGCTGGCCCGGTGGTCAGGCGAAAGTGCGTCCAGGTCCGCCGCGACTTTGAGGCGCAGTGCTTCCATCTCCGAGACGGCATCCAGAATCCGCTGCCGCAGGCGGATGCCGTCCCGCACATGACCGATGATGCCCTGTAACTCCGGGTCCAGCGGGCCGCGGTAGAGCTGCTGCACGTCAATGCTGAGGACATCGGCAATTTCCATCGCTTCCGCGAACGTCAGCGTGCGCCGCCCGGCGATAATCTCCCGGATCGTCTTGGGGTGCCAGCTGGCCCCGGCTGCCTGAAGACCCCGGACCAGTTCCGCCTGGGTCATGCCTGCCAGGTTCAGTTCCTGCCGCAGGCGTGCGCCTATCGCCTTGTCCGTCGCGCCCTTGAATTCGTCGGTTGACATAGCCCCACCCTAGGGGACGATTCCGCCTCTTTCAATAGGGCTATTTCTCGCGTGAGGATCATTCCGTCATCGCTCGCACCGCTCGCCGGTCGGGCTTGCCGAATGAGAAGGGTCCTCACCGCATGGTCAAGTTGCTCAGCGTCTCGGAGCTTGCCGAGCGCATCCGCCGAACGGACACAGCTGTCTACGGTCTCCGCAAGCGCGGCGGGTTGCCGCCCGCCGCGCTGCTCGCTGGTCGGTTGGGCTGGCGGGACGACGATATTGAATCCTGGCTGGCGGGCATCTACGCCGCCGAGCCGGTCGGCCCGTCCGACGCTGCCGAGTGGGTGGCAGGCGTCCCGCTGCTCACCCTCGCAGAGACCGCGGCGGCCATCGGACGATCCACGCGCACGATCCGCCATATGCGGGCGGCAGGTGACGCGCCGCGGGGTGCCGTCGTCGGGGGCCAGTTGCTGTTCCGCGCCGACGATGTGTCGGCATTCGTGGACTACCGTTCGCGGCTGTACGCGCCCACCGCGACCCCCACCCCAACAGGGGTGCGTCAGTGAGCGCGGCGGCGGGTGACCTGCCCCAGATCGAACCGGGCGAGGTCCTGGAGAAGACCGAATACGTCATGGCGCGGTTGCAGTGCTCCCGCACATTCGTGTCCGAAGCCGTGGCCCGCGGAGAGTTGAAGGCATACCGCGTCGGCAGGCACCTGCGCTTCCGCGCCGCGGACGTGGACGCCTATATCGAAGGGCTGCGCACATGACCCCCGAAACGGCGGCGGCAGTCTGGCGGGCCGCCGCCGCCCTGCCGACTGAAGTTCGACAGCATCCGGGGTCCCGGCAGTTCCGCAACGAACTGCGCCGCACCTGCCCCCCTGCCTGCCTGCTGACCCGCCGCGAACTGCGCGCCCTGGGCCGTGCGGTAGGTGACGCACAGAATCACGGGGCGGACTGATGGACCGCGCATGGATCGACCCCAACGCCTGCCGCCCGGGCAGGCGTCACCGGTTCTCCCCCGTGTCCGGCTGGTGCGACCACGGGTGCGGCAACCGCGATGATGGCCGCATCGTGAGTCGCGCAGGCGTGGTGATCCGCCCCGGCCCGTCCGGGGTGATCGCCGCGCCAGCGCAGGGCGTCGCCGGTGGGGATAGCTAATGGTGGCGCGGCACTCGGATGCGGGCCGCGACTATATGGCGTGGGCATTGGCGATTCCAGTACGCGGAGTGAAAAGCACCGGCCAATATAAGGTGCGTTTCGTCCTGATCACAATGTGCTTGTTCGTGAACACGGAAGGGCTGGCGTGGCCCGGGCGAGACCGAATCGTTGAATACTGCCCACTGCTGTCACCGCGGGATGTGCAGACGGCGTGGCGACTATTACGTGAGGACGGATTGATTACCGATGTGGGGCGCGTGCGGAACGCCACGCGGTGGCGGTTGAACGCGCCGCAGCTGTCAGAACTGTGACGGGCCAGCCCGTCACAGTTCTGACGGGCTGGCCGCCGGAGTCTGACGGGCACTGTGACGGGGCATCTGACGGGCACTGTGACGGGCACTGTGACGGGGCTGCAACACCCCCACTTAAGAACGGAAGAAAACAGAACAGAACTAACCCCCTGTAGTCCCCCACCGCAGATCTCTAAGTAAATGTTGAACAACAATGGACATTCACGCGGAAATGCATTCATTGCACACTCGTGCGAATGGGCGCGTTTTTCTGGCACGGAATCGTCTCCGTTGACTTCAGTGCTGGAAGTTTACCCGGGACCTCAGAAACAATTCGGGAATGCGACCGCGACAAAGAAATGCATTTCGGAATTCGTGCCACCATTCCGAATCAACGCACATTTGAAAGGCAAAGGCCATTGCAGCAATGTGGTACGTGATTCGCTGTCCTAAATGCGGCTGGTATAGCCCCGCCCGCCGGAGCACCGGCCTGGCGGTAGCGGCCTGGCGGGTGCATGTGCTCCACGGTCACCGCGACGCCATGCCGCAAGCCTGACCCCTCCCGGCCCGGTGTCTGACCACCCGGGGGTATCGTCGCCGCCATGGGACGAAAGCCGGGATCATCCATGTTGGAGCTTGGCCGCTGTCAGGCGGGGCACCTGATCGTGGGCGAAGCTTCCGTGATCCGTCGCGGGGCCAGTGTGCGGTGCCGTGAATGCGCGCACCAGTCGCAGGTCCGCCGGGACCTGGGACTGCCTCCGCGGAAGCGCCCGGCCAAGCAGACCGAGGTTGGCCGGTGCAATCGTGCTGGTCACGAATGGAACAGCCCCGACGATTTCACCGAGTACGTCTACCGCTACGCCACCCGGGTGCACCGAGTCGTGATCTGCCATATCTGCCAGCGCGAGACCGCAAACACCCGCGACCGCCTGCGGTCTGCCTGAGCGTCAGCCGCCGCATTTCAGGCTTTTACCTTGACGGCCCGGCGGCGACGGTGGATGCTGGGGGCATCGACCCGTTGAGTAGTCGTAGGACGGCACCGGGTTGAGAGTCGTTCGGACGCCCGCCTCTGGCTGCGGGTGCTGGTGCGCCGTTTGGGTGCCTAGCCGAATCGCCGGATGACCTGCCCCGTTCGGCGCGGGTCTCGCCAGACCAAGTGGCGGCGTGGGGATAGCCTGCGCCCGGCCCCGCTGCGGTGCTCCACGCAGCGGGGCCGGGCACAGGCGCACCCCAGATATCCCAGGCTCACCGGGCCGTCTTGGTCGCACGACTTCCGAGGATTGATCGCCAATGTCCGACATCACCCGCCCAGACGGCACCCACGACCCCCAGAACCAATCCCCGACCCTGCCCACCCTGTCCGGGCGGTGGTCCGGCTCGAAGGCGACCGACGTGGACTGGGTTGAGGATCCCGACAGTCCGTTCTATGTGGCCCCCGACCTGCGGGGACACTGGGCCGCCGCATCCGCTGCGCGGCACGGGAATGGTCTCCGATGACCACGACCGACGCGGGCACGCCGGTCGCCCCCTCCGGGTATGCCGCCCGTGACTGGATAGAAGACCCCGACAGCCCCTTCTACGTCACCCCCGAGCTTCGGACGCACTACGCGGCTGCGGCGGCATCCGGGGTCGGCGACGTCGACTACTACACCCGTCATCCGGTGCGCCGGATGACCAAGGTCGACGGCAAGCGGACGGATGAAGGCACCGTGCAAGCGGACGCCCCACTGCCCTACGAGATTTGGGCACATGAAGTCCGCTCCCAGGACGCGCAGCGCCGGTACGCGGAAGCGTCGCGGCCACCGACGCCCAAGCTGGTGTGCCCGGCCTGCGGCACCGCGGGCGGGACGGTCTGGCTGAAGCGCGCCAAGCTGCGCTACGACATCTCGATACCGGTCTGCTCCGACCAGTGCGCGGCGGTTCTGTCCCACGCCTACTGGGCGGCCCTGCCGACCGTGGACGGCGGTCAGACGCGCGCCGAGCGTGCGGCGCAGTACGTGTCCCAGCTGGTCGCCGCGGAGCGTTCGGACTGACCGGGCGGATGTGATGTTCGCGAAAATCCGGCGACACCTGTTCACTGGGATGCCGCCCGCGTTGGCCATCGCCGCTGAGCACATCGCCCAGCATGGCGGGGTTGCTGTCATTGGTCGGGCGGTCGTATTCGGGGAACGCGGGCTGGTGGGAAAAGGCAGCTACGTGTTCTCGCACGCCGTACCCGCCGACGCGCGCCCCGATCTGTTCTTCGGCCACGCCGGGCAATCCGGCGACCCGGAGGAAGGCGACCGCGCCTCTGCCCAGGTCGGGACGTGTGAGGCCGCGATAGCCACGCGGTACGGGTTCGATGTGGTCTGGCGAGTCGATGCGAACGCCACCGCGCTGCATCGCCTCCGCTACGCGCTGCGGGAAGGCATCACCGGGCTGTCTCTAGAGGACAACCGGGCGCGCCGGGTCGAATGGGAGGCGCTGGACCCGGAGGATCCCGACCGGATGGCCAATCGCGTTAGCGCGGTGGCCCCCACCGGGGTCGCCCTGGTGGACCGGCCCGCTTTCCCTGGCTGTCGCGTCGCCGCCGTGGTCGGCCCTGAGAGCCTCTATTCCTTTCATCCGGGCATCGGGGAAGTGGTGCACCGGAGCGGCCAAATCGATCACTCCGACATCATGCGATTGGAAGACCGCGCGACCGCCGCCGGACGCATCGAACCGGTGTCCTGGCAGTTGAGCACCGGTCGGGCCGCTGGTGCGTCCACCTGGCAGATGGAACGCCTATATCCACCGCCGCCGACCAGTCTGGAGCGTCCCCGCGGTGTTCAGGACTACGTGAACAACCGTGGCGAGAACGTCCAGATCGGCCCCGTGGTCCCGTTCGGCTGGGTTAGCTGACAAGTGGTGACGCGATGCCGACCGCCCGCACCCGACACCGCCCGCAGGTCGCTTGCCCGATCTGCGGCGGCGTCGTGTCCTCCCGCGTCCTGGAATGGCATCTGGCCAATCGGCACGATGACGGACCGGCCATAGCCCTGGACCCTGCCACCGAAACCGGAGCACCACCCCGCACCACCCCGCCCACCGATCCCGGAGCTAGCTGATGGACACCGCCACCTATATCGACCCCAACGCCCTGCACACTCGGTCAGCCGATGGTCGCCACTACATCGAAGGAATCTGCGTCCCCTACCAGCGCATCACCCACAGCGCCGGACCCGTCCCGGAGCAGTTCGAACCGGGCGCGTTCTCCGACCTGTTGGCCAGCCGCGCCCGAGTGAAGCTGACCGACTACAACCACTCCCGGGAACGGGTCCCGGTCGGCTACTCGGAAGCGTTCGAAGAACGCCCCACGGGCCTCTGGGCGCGATTCCGGCTCAACCGCACACCCGAGGGCGATTCCGCCCACGCCAACGCCGTGGAAGGCGTCTACCGGGGCCTGTCGGTCGGGTTCGTCGCCCGACAGCACGAAATCCGATCCGGCGTCCGGCACGTCCTCAAAGCCCGCCTAGACCACGTGTCCCTGGTGGAGACGCCCGCCTACGCCGAAGCGGAAATCCTCGCCGTCCGCGGCGCGCGCTTCGACCCGGAACCCTACCGGCGACTGCTCACCCCGCCGCGTTACACGCCGACACCGAGCATGCCAGAGGGCGGCCTGGTCGCCGCCGTCGCCCGCCTGCGCCATGACTGACGGAACCGAGCAACCCCGGTGCCTACGCTGCAAACGGCGACACCGCCCAGACCTGCCCTGCTGGAAAGGCAAGCACCGAGACATGGTGACCGCCATGGTGCTCCGCGAATCGCGCACCTGCTGGATATGCCGAGGAACAGCCACCACCGCAGATCACATCCTGGCCCGGTCCCGCGGCGGCGATGACCAGCCGGAGAACCTGCGCCCCGCCTGCGGACCGTGCAACAGCGCCCGCGGCGCGCGCCAGAACCCCTTCACGGCAGAAGAACCAGTCCAGCCCGCCGGGGTGACCCTCTCCCCCCGCTGGCGGCGCTAGGCCCACCGCCCGTGGGCCACGTAGGCTGTCATCGCCTGCCAGCACCGCGCCCCCCGCTCCGCGTCATCACGCCGAGCGGGGGGCGCTTGTGCATCATGAACCAAAGACGCCCCCACCTGGTATCCATTCAGGTGGGGGCGTCGGTTGACGCGTCTGGAGGTTGCATCGGAAACGATGCTAGAGGACGCCGCGGGGCCAGTTTGGCCATTATGAAGCCAAACGGATACCGACTTTCAGCGGTCGGGTCTGCGTCCTGCGCCGGGGCGCGAACGTGCGTCCTCTGTTTTCGGAATCGGCTCGCGCCCACCCAGCCCGGCGTGCAACATGCGCACCGAGTCGCCCCTCGCCTGACGGTCCACGATCCGCGCCGCCTCGGGTGTGTAGGCGTGCAACCGGCGTGCAACTTCGTGCAACTTGACCCCCCGAAAATGGCCTTCGGAGACAGATTTCAGCGACGTTGACGGACCGCACGGACGACACGTGTTAAGCTCTAAACCACAGGTAAGAGTACAAATCCGCGGAATCACGCGGTTGCACGCATGGGGCTGGAACCGAGCTTCCAAACAGATGACGCGAGTTCGATTCTCGTCAGCCCCTCCACTCCTGAGTTCATCGTGAGGAGGCGCTGTGACCGGACAGCACCTCGACGGCGAACACGACCTCCCCGCGACCTTCTCCAGCGCTATGCCGCTGGTGCGGCCTCGGTCGCGCCGACGGCGCGCGATCTGGGTGGTCGTCGCCAGCGCGTTGATCCTGATCGTCGGCGCCGGAATCCATGCGGCCGCGAACCTGCACTACGACGACTCACTGGTGGCATTCCAAGACGCGGGAACGGTCGCCGAGAATCGCCGGACGGCCCTTGCGTCGGATGCCGATGAGCTCGACACCGCAGCGGATGCCGCGGCCGGCATCGCCGCCGCCGACAGCGGAACGCTGATGACCGTCGAGGTTCGACAGGCTCTGGACGCCACGATCGCAGAGATCGAGACGACGGCCTCCGACGCGGATGCCGCGACGGCGGCATCCTTCCCCGACGCGGGCGTCAAGCCGACATGGACGTGGGAGCTGTTCGCCGAGAGCGCACGCCTGGCCGACGAGAAGGCGGCCCTGCAGGAGCGGACCGACCGCCTCGAGTCGCTCAGCCAAGACGTGACGGATGCCCGAGAGAGCGTCGAGGAGACCGCCATCGCTGCCGCGCAGGCAGCGGCAGCCGCGGCAGCCGATCTCGAAGCAGCACATGTGAACGCGCGCAATCCCGAGATCATCGCGATGCGCACGGCAGCCGCCGTCGTCGCCGGGATTGCAGAACTCGATGACGAGGCGACGGTACGATACACGGAGCTGGAGTCGGCGGCCGCGGCCATGCTCGAGAGCGAACGAGCCGAACTGGCCGAGAAGGCCGGCCCGCTCTACGACTCCCGCGTCGAGATCGAGGCGTTCGCGCGCTCGCTCGCGCCGGACGTCCTGCTCGACTTCGATTGGGCGCCGACGGTTCCCGGCTACGACGGGCCGTCGCACGGTGGCTGGACGACGTGGTGGTACGGCGATCCGGGCTACTCGACCATCGCACTGTCGGACTACATCGCCGATTCCTGGCCGGCGGAGTGGGCGAAGGCACTCGTCGCGCACGAGGTTGGCCACGCGATCAGCGTCAAATGCGAGGCACTGTACGACGCGTCGGACCAGGACACCATCGAGGCGTGGGCGACAGCGTGGGCCATCAGCATGGGCTTCAACGACCCGGCGAACGGCACCGACGTATACGGTGCCCCGCCGAGGTCGCTGATCGACGCGGCCGCCGGGTGCCGCTGAGGAACCGATATTCCGGTATCCAATTCTTCCGAAGCCGATTACGCTTGCGCGGAAGAGGACGGGCGCATCCCCAAGTGCCCGATGGAGAGGGGCACTCATCATGGACGAACCAGTGGAGTCGCGCACGGAGCAGCGTTCAGGCAAACGGACGATGGCGATCATCGCGATCGCGGCAGGAGCGGTGCTCGTGCTCGGCGGAGGGGGGACGTTGGCCTACTGGTCCACCACCGCCACGCTCGGCGGCGGAACCGTCGTCAGCGGTGATCTGGACCTCCAGCCGGCCGGTGCGAGTTCGTGGACGCTGACGCCGGAGGGCGGAACCGCAGTGCCGGTGACCGACCTCAGCACGGTCGACATCGTGCCGGGCGATACGCTCACGCTCGCAGGAGACTTCACCATCACACTCGTCGGAGACAATCTCGTCGCCGATCTCGTCGTCGCCGACGTGGCCAGCCTTCCCACGGGCATTCTGCCGCCGGCCGTGAGCGTCACCGACGACGGCGGCGCGACGTTCCCTGGCACGGGGCTCACGGATTCGCTCAACGGCGAAGTCATCAGCGTCGAGGTGGCGTTCCAGTTCGACCCGGCCACGAGCGGGACGGACCTGCAGGTGACGGACTTCGTCTTCGAGGACGTCGCGCTGACGCTCACCCAGGTCGACCCGGCGCCGTAACCTCTCAGCCATCCGCAGGATGCCGTGAAGCGGCGAGCTCTCATCGGAGTCGCCGCGGGAGCCGTGCTGGCTCTCGCGGCGGCCTCCGGCGTGTCCGCCTACTGGCAGGCGCAGCAGACGCTGCCCGGAGGCGTCGCGTCCAGCGGCGACCTCGATATCCAGGTCGGCTGGAACGGCGGCAACGCGTGGGGCGCCATCAGTCCGGGTGCGACGATTTCGAAGCGCGCCACGATCACGGTGCTCGGAGCGGGGACGTCGCTCAGCACTCGCCTGACGGCGACGGCGACGAACGCCGTCGCCTTCGACCCGTACGTGACGCGTTCGGTGCGACTCGACGACTGCTCCGGCGCCCAGGGTGTCGTGCTGCCGGCTTCGGGATATCCAGACGCGGGCGGACTCGCTCCCGGATCTCAGGTCACCGTGTGCGTGCGGTACACGCTGTCCGCCAGCGCACCCTCGACCCTGCAGGGACAGGATCTCGCGCCGAACATCACATTCGAACTCACGCAGAGGAGCGGCGGATGAGGACTCGACGCCGCAGCCGCTCGCGGATCATGCTCGCCGGGCTGCTCGCCGGCGTCGTGCTCGCCGGCTCGTCCACCGCGAGCGCGTACTGGTCCGCATCGAATACGCACACCGGCACGTCGGTCGCGGGATACACCGCACCTGCACCCGCGACGATGACGTGCGCGAATTCAGGTCTGCCGCCGCTGACGCAGACGGCGACGGTGAGCTGGAGCACCGTGGCCGGCGCCAACCGGTACAACGTCGTCATCTCGCGCACGGGCGGGGCTTCGACCACGAACGTGGTCAGCACGACCTCAGCCAGGCTGGATAGCGGACTGCTCGGGAACCTGCTCACCGGCCTCCTCGCTCCGACGACGCTCACCGTGCGGGTCTTCCCCGCGTACGTCAACGGCAGCAGCGGGCTGTGGATCTCGCCGAACTCCCGGGCCTACACGGCGACATCCGTGCTCCTGCCGATCGGAACGACCTGCGGAGCGGCGGTCCCATGACCCCTGCGACGCACCGCTCTCCTGCCCGCCGAGTCCGCGGCATCCTCCTCGGTGCTCTGCTCGCGATCGTCTGCGCGCTCGCCCTCTTCACGGTCGTCGTCCCGTTCCTGCTGGGCGGGCAGAGCTACACGGTGCTCACCGGCAGCATGCACCCTGCCCTCGAACAGGGCCATCTGATCGCTGTTCGCCCCACGCCGATCGCCGACATCCGCGTCGGCGACGTCGTCACCTACCAGCTGCATTCCGGCCAGCCGGAGGTCGTGACGCATCGCGTCGTCGCGGTCGGCGTGGACGGCACGGGCGAACGCATCCTGACCACGCAGGGCGACGCCAACAACGTCGCCGACGCCGCGCCGGTGCGAGAAGTCCAGATCCGCGGCATCCTCGTCTACGCCATTCCATGGTTGGGCTGGATCAACATCTGGGCGACACCATCGGTCAAGTCCGTGGTCGTCGCGATCATCGGGATCCTCGCGATCGCATGGGGGGTCATGGCTCTCGCCGGCGACGTCGTGCGCCGACGGCGCCTCTCGGCCACGGCCGCTGCGGCCGTCGCCGTCGTCGCCGCGCTCGCCGGCGTGCTCACTGCCGCGCCGCCGGCACAGGCGACCTCCGCGGAGGCGTCCCCGCTCTTCCTCAGTCACGACGGCGTCACCTGGACGCAGGACGGAACTCTTCGCCTACTCGAAGGCACGCGTGCCCTCATCCCCGGCGACACGCTCGACGTCCCGCTCTGGGTGCGCAACGCCTCCCCCGACGTCGCGGGGGCCCGGATCGAGACCGCCTGGGTGCCGACGGACCCGGCATCCGCGGCCGACGTCGAACTCGCGGAGGCGCTCACCGAAGCCGCCCCGTGGCGCACCGAACGCGACCTGCGCGCCGGCGCCAGCATTCAGGTTCCCCTGCGCGTCGCTCTCCCCGCCGCAGGGAGCAACGACCTCCGCGACGCATCGGCCGCGCTCGAGATCACTGTCACACTCTCGCAGGCTTCGGCTGCTTCGGACTCCCCGCCCGCGGGAGGCGACACGCTACCGGCGACGGGAGCCGAGCCTCCGATCCTCGCGCTCGTCGGCGCCTCGGTGCTGATCCTGGCGGGAGCGGTCGTGCTCATCGTCCGACGAATGCGGAAAGGCCCCCGCGACTGAGCAGTCGCGAAGGCCTTTCCGAAATGCTGTGGAGCGTTACTGACCCCGCCGCTCACGCAGCTGCGTGAGCGCGTCCTCGAGAAGCTGCTCCGCCTCGACGTCCGTGCGGCGCTCCTTCACGTACGCGAGATGCGTCTTATAGGGTTCCGTCTTCGACAGCGCCGGCGGGTTCTCCCGGTCGCGTCCGGCCGGAAGCCCGGAGTGCGGGTGATCGATCGTGTCCGGGATCTCCTCTTCGGGGAGTCCCGCAGCGAAGTAGCGCACGGTCTCGTTGCCCAGACCATCCCAGTAGGACACCGCGATGCGGTCGGCATGATAGCCGTGGTCCTGCTCGCCCATCGGGCCGGAACCGACGCGGGTTCCTCGGATCGCATTGCCGCCGGTTGCCATCACATCACCTCGAACTTCGTAATGAGACCCAGTGCGACGATGGAGACGAACCAGGCCAGTGCGAGAACCACCGTGAAGCGGTTCAGGTTTCGCTCGGCGAGGCCGGATGAGCCGACGGCCGTCGACATCCCGCCACCGAACATGTCGGACAGACCGCCGCCACGACCCTTGTGAAGAAGGATGAGGAGAGTCAGCAGGACGCTGGTGATGCCCAGCACGACCTGCAGGACGAACTCAAGAACTTGCACGTGAAAAGCCTTTCGCTCGGGCCGAAATGCCCGCGTAACGGTCAAGTATACGGTGCGGCGGGGCCGAAGCCCCGCCGCACACTCACACTCCGACGTGCTTCTGGAACCGGATGATCGCCGCGAACTCGTCGACCACGAGGCTCGCACCTCCGACGAGGGCGCCGTCGACATCGGGCTCGCGCATGAAGCTGGCGATGTTCGAGGACTTCACCGAACCGCCGTACAGGACGCGCGTGCGTGCCGCGGCATCCGCATCGAGCGTTTCGGCGAGCACGCCGCGCAGGGCGGCGCAGACGTCCTGCGCCTGCTGCGGCGTCGCGGCCTGGCCGGAGCCGATGGCCCAGACCGGCTCGTACGCCACGACGATGTCGGCGGATGCCGGGACGCCGTCGAGCGCAGCCTTGAGCTGACCGGCCGGAACGGCGCTGGCACCGAACTTCTCCAGGTCCTCCGCCGTCTCACCGACGCAGATCACCGGGACGAGTCCGTGCTTGAGCGCGGCCTTGACCTTGCCCGCGACGACGTCGTCGGACTCGGCGTGGTACTCGCGCCGCTCCGAATGCCCGATGATGACGTACTTCGCGTCGAGCTTGGCCAGGAACGCTCCGGACACCTCGCCGGTGTACGCGCCCGAGTCGTGCGCCGAGACATCCTGCGCGCCGAGGGCGAACGGGATCTTGTCGGCGTCGATCAGCGTCTGCACGCTGCGGATGTCGGTGAACGGCGGGAACACGGCCACCTCGACCGAGTCCCCCTCGTGTCCGGCATCCTTCAGCGTCCAGTGCAGCTTCTGCACCGTCGCGACCGCCTGCAGGTGGTCGAGGTTCATCTTCCAATTGCCCGCGATCAGCGGGGTGCGCGAGTTCACGCCCATCCGAGTACCTCCAAGCCGGGGAGCTTCTTTCCCTCGAGGAACTCGAGGCTGGCCCCACCGCCGGTGGAGATGTGGCCGAACTGGTCATCCGCGAAACCGAGCTGACGAACGGCGGCGGCGGAATCGCCGCCTCCGACGACACCCAGGCCGTCGACCTCGGTGAGCGCCTGCGCCACGGCCTTCGTACCGTTGGCGAACGCCGGGAACTCGAACACGCCCATCGGGCCGTTCCAGAACACCGTCTTCGAGCCTCGGATCGCCTCTGCGAACGATGCGGCGGTCGCCGGGCCGATGTCCAGGCCGATACCGGAAGCTCCGGCAGCCGTCTCCTCGATCGCGTCGATCGAGACGGTCTCGTGAGCAGCATCCGCGGCGAACGAGGCCGCGACGACGACGTCCGTGGGCAGCACGATCTCGACGCCGCGCTCGGCGGCCTCGGCGATGTAACCGCGGACCGTGTCGAGCTGGTCCTCCTCGAGAAGGCTCGATCCGACCGCGTGGCCCTGCGCCTTGAGGAAGGTGAAGAGCATGCCGCCGCCGATGAGCAGGCGGTCCACCCGCGGAAGCAGATGCGAGATCACGCCGAGCTTGTCGCTCACCTTCGAGCCGCCGAGAACGACCGAGTACGGGCGCTCGGGGTTCTCGGTGAGCCGATCGAGGACACCGAGCTCGGTGGCGATCAGCAGCCCTGCCGCAGAGGGCAGGATCTGAGCCAGCTCATAGACGCTGGCCTGCTTGCGGTGCACGACGCCGAAGCCGTCCGACACGAGCACGTCGCCGAGATCGGCGAGCTGCTGCGCGAACGCCTGGCGTTCGGCGTCGTCCTTCGAGGTCTCCCCCGGGTTGAAGCGCAGGTTCTCGATCACGGCGATACCGCCGTCCTCGAGCGCGCCGACAGCCTCCGAAGCCGACTCGCCGACCGTGTCGCGCGCGAACGCGACGGGCTTGCCGAGCAGCTCGGACAGGCGCTGGGCGACCGGCGCCAGGCTGTACTTCGAGTCGGGTGCGCCGTCCGGGCGCCCGAGGTGCGAGCAGACGATCACGCGGGCGCCGGCGTTGAGCAGCGCGTTCAAGGTCGGCAACGAGGCGCGAACACGGCCATCGTCCGTTATGACGCCGTCCCGAAGGGGAACGTTGAGGTCACAACGGACGATGACGCGCTTGCCCTCGAGCGACCCCAGGGATTCCAGGGTGCGCAGAGACATGTTCGGTTCTCAGAGACGCTCTGCGACGTACTCGGTCAGGTCGACGAGACGGTTGGAGTAGCCCCACTCGTTGTCGTACCAGCTCGAGACCTTGACCAGGTTGCCGCTGACGTTGGTCAGGGTGGAGTCGAAGATCGACGAGTGCGCGTTGTGCACGATGTCGCTCGAGACGATCTGGTCTTCGTTGTACTGCAGGAATCCCTTGAGCCGGCCCTCGGCCGCGGCCTTCTGGTACGCGGCGTTGACCTCGTCGACGGTCAGGTCGTCACGCGTGGTGATCAGCGTGAGGTCGACGATCGAGCCGGTGGGAACCGGAACGCGGTACGACGAGCCGGACAGCTTGCCGTTCAGCTCCGGCAGGACCTCGCCGATCGCCTTGGCTGCACCGGTGGAAGCCGGGGTGATGTTGATGGCCGCTGCACGTGCGCGACGCAGGTCGCCGTGCGGACCGTCCTGCAGGTTCTGGTCGGCCGTGTAGGCGTGCGCGGTCATCATGAAGCCGCGCTCGATGCCGAACGCCTCGTTGAAGACCTGAGCCAGCGGCGCGAGGCAGTTGGTGGTGCAGGAGGCGTTGGAGATGATGTGGTGCGCAGCCGGGTCGTAGCTGTCCTCGTTCACGCCCATGACGAACGTGGCGTCGACGCCGGTGCCCGGTGCCGAGATGAGGACCTTCTTGGCGCCCGCCTCGATGTGCTTCTTGGCGAGCTCCGCCTTGGTGAAGAAGCCGGTCGACTCGATGACGATGTCGACGCCGAGTTCGCCCCACGGCAGACCGGCGGGGTCGCGCTCGGCGAAGGCCTTGATGGCCTTGCCGTTGACCGTGATGCTCTCGTCGTCGTAGCTGATGTCGGCGTCCAGGACGCCTCCGACCGAGTCGTACTTCAGCAGGTGCGCCAGAGTCTTGTTGTCGGTGAGGTCGTTGACAGCGACGATCTCGATGTCTGCGCCCTGCGCGAGGGCCGCGCGGAAGTAGTTGCGTCCGATGCGGCCGAAGCCGTTGATGCCGATCTTGACAGACACTCAGGTCTCCCTGTTTCTCGTGCGCTCGCGCGCTGTATTGATGGAGAAGTTCGTGGACGACGGCGTCCCGACGGGCAGATTGTCCGTCGGGACACCCGTCTTGCTTACGACAGTACCAGCAGGCCGTTCGTCTGCTTACGGGCGACGTCGAGGCGCTGCGCCACGTTCTCCCAGTTGGCGATGTTCCAGGCGGCCTTCACGTAGTCAGCCTTGACGTTGAGGTAGTCGAGGTAGAAAGCGTGCTCCCACATGTCCAGCTGGAACAGCGGGATGGTGCCCTGAGCGGTGTTGGACTGCTGGTCGAACAGCTGCTGGATGATCAGCCGCTGACCGATCGAGTCCCAGCTGAGCACCGACCAGCCGGAGCCCTGGATGCCGAGGGCGTTCGCCGTGAAGTGCGCCTGGAACTTCTCGAACGAGCCGAAGAACTCGTCGATGGCCGCCTTCAGCTCGCCCTCGGGCTCGCCTCCGCCGTTCGGCGACAGGTTGGTCCAGAAGATGGAGTGGTTGACGTGGCCGCCGAGGTTGAACGCGAGGTCCTTCTCGAGCTTGTTGACATTCGCCAGGTTGCCCGTCTCGCGCGCCTCTGCGAGACCGTCGAGCGCTGCGTTCGCGCCGGCGACGTAGGTCGCGTGGTGCTTGTCATGGTGCAGCTCCATGATCTTGCCGCTGATGTGCGGCTCGAGTGCCGCGAAGTCGTAGGGGAGGTCGGGGAGCGTATAGGTCGCCATGTCGATTTCATCCAATCCGCGCCGCGCCGCGGCGCTTTCCGGTCCTCCGCAACGCCGAGATGCGGTGCGGAGCAGACGGTTTCCATCCTACTGACGGCAACGTCGCCCGGCGGGGCTTCCTTCCCGAAATGACGAAGATTTCCTAGACGTCGAGACCGGCGGGAACCGCCGCTTCGGTCCCAGGGATGCCTTCGACCTGAGCACGCTTGTCCGCCATCGCGAGCAGGCGACGGATGCGGCCTGCGACAGCATCCTTGGTCAGGGGCGGGTCTGCATGATGACCCAGCTCATCCAGGCTGGCGTCGCGGTGCGACAGGCGCAGCTCCCCGGCGACCTTGAGGTGGTCTGGCACGTCCTCGCCGAGGATCTCCAATGCACGCTCCACCCGGGCGCAGGCGGCGACAGCGGCCTGTGCGGATCGGCGGAGGTTGGCATCGTCGAAGTTGACGAGACGATTGACGCCGGCGCGCACCTCGCGGCGCTGACGCATCTCCTCCCACGCGGCAGCGGTGCCGGCGGCGCCCATCTGCGTGAGGACGGATCGGATCGCCTCGCCCTCGCGGACGACGACGCGCGGCATCCCGCGGACTTCGCGGGCCTTGGCCGCGACGCCGAGTCGGTGCGCAGCGCCTACGAGCGCCATCGCCGCCTCGGAAGACGGGCAGGCCACCTCGAGCATCGCGGAGCGCCCCGGTTCGGACAGCGAACCGGCGGCGAGGAATGCGCCGCGCCACAGGCCGGCGATCTCCTCACGCGAGCCGGTGGTCAAACGGTTGGGCAGTCCGCGGACCGGACGACGGCGCTGATCGAGCAGCCCCGTCTGACGTGCGAGTGTCTCCCCCGCGCCGATGACGCGGACGGCCCAGCGCGCTCCGTCGCTGGAGCTGGAAGACTGCACCTGGGCGATCTCGGGGCGGACACCGTAGATCTCGGCGAGGTCCCTGGCGACGCGACGCGCCAGCAGTTCGGCATCCACCTCTGCCTCGACGGCCACGCGGCCTGCGATCGAGTGCAGCCCACCGGCGAACCGGAGGATCGCGGTGACCTCCGCGACGCGCACCGTGGGGGGTGCGTTGCGGATGCTGACCAGCTCAGCCTTGACGTCGGTGGTTAGTGCCACGACACTCCTTCTTGCTCCTCGCACCGGATCGCGGCGCGAAGGACTAGCCTACTCGGCTCCGCCGATCTCTACTCACGACCGAGGTCGCGGTGACGCACGTTCACGGCCACCCCGGGCACCTGTGAGAGCCGTTTGGCGAGTTCCTCCGACATCGCCACCGAACGGTGCTTGCCTCCTGTGCAGCCGATCGCGACGGTCGAGTGGCTCTTGTTCTCGCGCTGATATCCCTCGAGGACCGGGACGAGCGCCTTCGCGTAGGCGTCCAGGAACTCCTGTGCGCCTTCGCGCGAGAGGACGTAGTCGCGCACGGCTTCGTCCTTCCCGGTGAGACCCCTCAGCTCATCGTTCCAGAACGGATTCGGCAGGAATCTCATGTCGGCGACGAGGTCGACATCGGTGGGAAGCCCGTACTTGAATCCGAAGCTGAGCAGTGTCAGACGATGACGGGCAGCGCCCTCCTCGGAGAAGAGCTCAGTCGTCTTGGTCGCGAGCTGGTGGATGTTCAGGCTCGACGTGTCGATCACGAGGTCGGCGGCCTCGCGCACCAGCATCAGCCGGGAACGCTCCAGCCGGATGCCGTCCAGCAGCGTCCCGTCCTCCTGCAGGGGATGGGGGCGGCGAACCGCCTCGAAGCGACGAACGAGCACGTCATCCGAGGCATCCAGGAAGAGCACCTGCACGGATCCGCGAGAACGCAGCGCCCTGGCCACATCCGGCAGATCGTCGAAGAGGTTGCGCCCCCGGACGTCGACGACCGCCGCCACCTTGGGCAGCGCTCCCCCGCCGAGATCCGTCAGATCCAGCAACGGCCGCAGCATCTGCGGAGGCAGATTGTCGACGACGTACCAGCCGAGGTCCTCGAGTGCGTTCCCGACCGTCGTGCGTCCAGCGCCGGACATGCCGGTGACGATGAGGAACTGGCCCTCGTCCTCGCCTGTCATCGGTTCTCCCTCCCGTCGCTCAACCCTATCGACTGGAGAGGTGCGAATGGATCCCCTGGGCGAGTGCGGGTCCGATGCCCTGCACTTCCTGGATCTCGGCCGGGCTCGCCGCGCGAAGGCGCGACACGGAGCCGAAGTGCTTGAGCAGCACCTTGATGCGGGCCGCGCCGAGCCCGGGAACCTCGGCGAGGACCGTCGTGATGTCACGTTTGCGGCGCCGACGCTGATGCGAGATCGCGAACCGATGCGCCTCATCACGCAGACGCTGCAGCAGGTACAGGGCCTCGCTCGTGCGCGGGAGGATCACGGGGAAGTCGTCACCGGGGAGCCAGATCTCCTCCAGCCGCTTCGCGATTCCGCACAGGGCGATCTCGGGGTGTCCCGAATCCCGCAGCGCACGGGCCGCGGCCGCGACCTGCGGCTGTCCGCCGTCGACGAGCAGCAGTTGCGGCGGATACGCGAAGCGCGGGCGGCTGCGGATCGTGGTGACCTCGCCGTCGGCGAGCGGATCGACGGGAGCGGCCTCGTCCTCGGGCGCGTCCAGATATGCCAGGCGCCGCCGCAGCACCTGATACATCGAATCCGTGTCGTCGGTCGTCTCGGCGACATTGAACGAGCGGTACTGATCCTTGCGCGGCAGGCCGTCCTCGAAGACCACCATCGACCCGACGACGTTCGTGCCCTGCAGGTGCGAGATGTCGTAGCACTCGATGCGCAGCGGTGCCTCATCGAGCCCCAGTGCCTCCTGCAGGTCCGTGAGGGCCTGAGTCCGCGCGACGTAGTCGCTGGTGCGCTTGGTCTTGTGGCGGATCAGCGCCTGCTGCGCGTTGAGGGTCGCCGTGCGCATGAGCTCGGCGCGCTGCCCGCGTTGGGCGACTGCGATATCGACCTTGCGCGCTCGGCGGCCGCGCAGCCACACCTCGAGCTCGGCTGCGTCGTCCGGAAGCGTCGGGACGAGGATGCGTCGAGGGATCTCGCCGTCCGCCGCCTCGCCGTACACGCGCTGCAGCACCTGATCGACGAGGTCGCCGGAGGAAACGTCGAGCTCCTTCTCGATCGTCGAGGCGCGTACACCGCGCACGCGCCCGCCACGGATCACGAAGTGCTGCACCGCGGCGGAAAGCTCGTCCTCGGCGATCCCGAACAGGTCGGCGTCCTCGTCGGCCGGAAGCACGAGCGCGCTCTTGCCGAGAACGGCATCGATCGCGGACAGCTTGTCGCGATATTTCGCGGCGTCCTCGTAGTTCATCGCCGCTGACGCCTCGCGCATGCGACGCGTCAACTCGCGCGTGAAGCGCTCATCGCCGCCCGCCATGAAAGCGACGAAATCGTTCACCATCGCCCGATGCTCCTCGATCGTGCAGGTCATCGAGCAGGGACCGCCGCATTTGCCGATCTGGCCGGGGAAGCACGGTCGGCCGGTCTGCATCGCGCGCTTGTAGCTGGCGTCGCTGCACGTGCGGATCGGGAACGCCTTGACCATCAGATCGATCGTCTCGTGCACCGCCCAGACCTTGGGATACGGGCCGAAATAACGGGCGCCGGGGATCCTGCGGTTGCGTGTCACGATGACCCGTGGGGCCTCGTCCGCCAGCGTGATCGCCATGAACGGGTACGACTTGTCGTCCTTGTATCGCACGTTGAACGGCGGATCGAACTCCTTGATCCACATGTACTCCAGCTGCAGCGAATCCACGTCGGTCCGCACGACCGTCCACTCGACGGATGCGGCGGTCGTCACCATCCGCCGCGTGCGCTCGTGCAGCGTGCGAAGCGGGGCGAAGTAGTTCGAAAGCCGCTGGCGCAGGTTCTTGGCCTTGCCGACGTAGAGCACGCGCCCCTGAGCGTCGCGGAATCGATACACACCGGGATCGGTCGGGATCTCGCCCTGCTTCGGCTTGTACGGCAGCACGTCCGCCATCAGCCGGCCTTCCGCGCCTGGCGCCCTCCACCGAGGATCTCGGCGAGGAACTGCCCGGTGTGGCTGTCCTCGATGGCTGCGATGTGCTCCGGCGTACCGGTCGCCAGGATCTCGCCGCCGCCGGAGCCGCCCTCCGGCCCGAGATCGATCACCCAGTCCGCCGACTTGATGACGTCGAGGTTGTGCTCGATGACGATGACGGTGTTGCCCTTGTCGACCAGACCGTTCAGAACCTCGAGGAGCTTGCGGACGTCCTCGAAATGCAGGCCAGTGGTCGGTTCGTCGAGCACGTAGATGCTGCGGCCGTTGCTGCGACGCTGGAGCTCGGTCGCGAGCTTGACGCGCTGAGCCTCTCCGCCGGAGAGCGTGGTCGCGGACTGACCGAGGCGGACGTACCCGAGCCCCACGTCGACGAGGGTCTTCATGTAGCGGTGAATCGCCTGGATCGGCTCGAAGAACTCCGCAGCCTCCTCGATCGGCATCTCGAGGACCTCGGCGATGTTCTTGCCCTTGTAGTGCACGGCGAGCGTGTCGCGGTTGTACCGCTTGCCGTGGCACACCTCGCAGTCGACGTACACATCCGGCAGGAAGTTCATCTCGATCTTGATCGTGCCGTCACCCGAGCAGGCCTCGCAGCGTCCACCCTTGACGTTGAAGCTGAATCGGCCGGGCTGATAGCCCCGCACCTTCGCCTCCGGCGTCTCGCTGAAGAGGGTGCGGATGCGATCGAAGACGCCGGTGTAGGTGGCGGGGTTCGACCGCGGCGTGCGACCGATCGGCGCCTGGTCGACGTGGATCACCTTGTCGAGGTTGTCGAGGCCGGTCACACGCTTGTGCTTGCCTGCGAGCGACCGCGCCCCGTTGAGCTTGGATGCCAGCACCCGGTACAGGATGTCGTTGACGAGCGAGGACTTGCCGGAGCCGCTCACACCGGTCACAGCGGTCAGCACGCCGAGAGGGAACTCGACGTCGACGTCCTTGAGATTGTTCTCGCGCGCGCCGACGACCTTGAGCATGCGTCGCTTGTCGAGCTTGCGCCGCTTGTGCGGGGTCGGGATCTCCCGTCGACCTGCGAGGTAATCGCCCGTCATCGAGTTCTTCTCGCCGAGCAGCGCCGCGTACGGCCCGGAGTGCACGACGTCGCCGCCGTTGACACCAGCGCCGGGGCCGATGTCGACGACCCAGTCGGACGCCTGGATGGTCTCCTCGTCGTGCTCGACGACGATGAGCGTGTTGCCGAGGTCTCGCAGCGTGAGCAGGGTCTCGATGAGGCGCCTGTTGTCGCGCTGATGCAGACCGATCGACGGCTCGTCGAGCACGTACAGCACGCCGGTCAGACCCGAGCCGATCTGCGTGGCCAGGCGAATGCGCTGCGCCTCGCCGCCGGACAGGGATCCTGCGGAGCGACTCAGATTCAGATACGCCAGGCCGACCTGCAGCAGGAAGTCGAGCCGCAGACGGATCTCGCGCAGCACCTGCGCGGCGATCTTCGCCTCGCGATCGGTCAGGGTCAGCTGCTCCATGAAGGAGCGGGCCTCGGCGAGGCTGAGGTGCGAGACCTCGGCGATCGAGTGCCCGTGCACCTTGACCGCGAGGACCTCCGGCTTGAGCCGGTTGCCGTCGCAGACCGGGCACGGCACCTCGCGGAGGTACTCGGCCCAGCGTGCACGCTGCGTGTCGCTCTCGGCCTGCGCGTACTGCCGCTCGATGTAGGGGACGACGCCCTCGAAACCGGACGCGTAGCGCATCTCGCGGCCGTAGCGGTTCTTCCACTTCACCGTGACCTTGTAGTTGTCTCCGCGCAGGATCGCATCCTGCACGTCGACGCGCAGATCACGCCACGGGGTGTCGAGATCGAAGTTGAGGTCGCGCGCGAGTCCTTCGAGGAGCCTCTCGTAGTACTGGAACAGGCCCTTGCCCTGCGTGGTCCACGGGATGATCGCGCCTTCTCGGATCGACAGGTCCTCGTCGCCGAGCATCAGGTCGACGTCCACGGACATCCGCGTACCCAGGCCGGAGCACGACGGGCAGGCGCCGAACGGCGCGTTGAACGAGAAGGTGCGCGGCTCGATCTCGGTGAGTGTGATGGAGTGACCGTTGGGGCAGGCGAGCTTCTCGGAGAAGGACTGCCACGCGGCATCGCCCTCTTCGTCGACGAAGTTGATCTGCATGACGCCGCCGGCCAGACCGAGCGCGGTCTCGACCGAGTCGGTCACGCGACCGAGGATGTCATCCGAGGCGACCAGCCGGTCCACCACCACCGCGATGTCGTGCTTGTAGCTCTTCTTCAGTGTCGGCGGCTCTGCGAGCTGGATGAGATCGCCGTCGACGATGGCGCGGGAGTACCCCTTCGCGCCGAGCTCGCGGAACAGGTCGACGAACTCGCCCTTCTTCTGCGACACCACCGGGGCGACGATCTGGTACCGGGTGCGGTCCGGGAGCTCCATGAGCTGATCGGCGATCTGCTGCACCGTCTGACGCTGGATGCGCTCACCGCATTCCGGGCAGTGCGGAATGCCGATGCGCGCCCAGAGCAGACGCATGTAGTCGTAGATCTCAGTGATGGTTCCGACCGTGGAACGCGGGTTGCGGTTGGTCGACTTCTGATCGATCGACACCGCGGGGCTCAGCCCTTCGATGAAGTCCACATCCGGGCGATCCACCTGACCGAGGAACTGACGCGCGTAGGCGCTCAGCGACTCGACGTAGCGACGCTGACCCTCGGCGAAGATCGTGTCGAAGGCGAGGCTGGACTTGCCGGAGCCGGACAGGCCCGTGAAGACGACCAGTGAGTCGCGAGGGATATCGAGGTCGACGTTCTTGAGATTGTGCACGCGGGCACCGCGGACACTGAGTTTTCCTGGGCTGGGGACGGGGACGATGGGCACCGAACAAGTCTACGAGGGACCACGGACATTGGTCCCGATAGCGTTCCCAGGCTCGCGCGGATGCCGGTCGATCAGCGCCGCACGCGTCGCAGCAGCAGTACCGCCGCGCCGACGACCGCGAGGGCCCCGATCGGTGCCAGCCAGGCGATCCCGCGACCGTCGGCAGAGGGCAGCAGCACCGCGATGATCGCGATGACCTGTGCCGTCAGCTGGACGGTGAGCACGCGCACCGCGGTCGGCCGCAGCGCTCGCAGCGCGATCCGCGACCGGATCGGCACGGTCAGGCTCAGCGTCGCCAGGACGTGTCCCAGATGCACGACCAGCACCGCGAGACAGGCGCGCCCCAGGTCGACCGGCTGCGTGATCAGCGCGAACGGCACGACGATCATCGCGAACCAGGCGAGCCCTGTCTGCGGCCATACGGCTCCCCCGACGACCGCGACGACCGCGATGATCTGCCATCCGATACCCGGCTGCAGCAGCCACGCGCCCCCGCCGACCACGCCGACGAGCGCCACCCGGACGAGCAGCCCTGGCACGGATGCACCGATGTCGAGCGTGTCGTCCTTCACCGCACTCCCCCTGTTCTGGACCGCGCGAGTGCGCCGATCGCTCCGACCGCGCCGGCATCCCACCGCACGATCTCGACCCCGGCGGCGGCGAGGTCGTGGAACATGTCCTCGCGTTCGGCGAGCACGATGCGCAGTGCGAGGCGCTGCTCGGCCGACAACCGGGAGCTGTCGAGATCCGGGAGGGTGTCTATCGCGAGCACGCGATGACCGGACGCGCGCCACATCAGCGCCAGCTCGGCTGCTGCGCCGTCGAAGAACGTCGACAGCACAGCGATGACGGAGCCGTGCGGCACCGGCGGCGTGCGCCGGTAGCGGCTGTCGTCTCCGGCCTGACCTGTGCCGGCGATGGCCGCCACGACGCGGGCAAGATGGCGCGCGCCGGTCCCGCTGCGCAACGAGCGACCGCTCTGCACGAGCACGTGATAGGCCACGCGGTCCCCGGCCGAGACAGCAGCGGTCGCGAGCGACCGTGCCGCCTCGCGCGCATTGTCCAACGACGTCGTGCCGCTGCGCTCGAGGTCTCCGCTCCCCCACGTCGCGACGACCTCGCCGAGGTCGTCCACCGCGTCGACGGCGATCACGACGGACGCGTCGCTGAGCGAGTTGGTGCGTCGCACGAACAGCTCGCCCGGCCGACGGGCGGCGCGCGCCGTCGCACGCCAGTCGACCCGCCGAAGCTCGTCGCCCGGCGCGAACGGATGGATGTCCCGGAAGTCGCCGCCCTGCCCTGGCCGCGATCCTTCGTGTGCGCCGTGCAGACCCGTCAGGCGCGGAGCCAGCGGAAGAGCGTGCAGGTCTCTGGATGCCGGGGCCACTGCCCTGCGCTGGACGAAGACGCCCAGCGCTCCACCGGTGAGTGCGCCGTCCCCTCCGATGCTCCGGCCCTTGATCCGCAGAGAGTCGATCGGGCCGGAATGCCTGCTTCGGCTGCGCGCCCGGATCGTCGAGCGGCCCGGCACGAACACGCGCCGGTCGCGTCGTGCGGACTGCACGATGAACAGCTCGGCGATCTCGGCGTCGGTGTCGACGGAGATCTCATCGTCCAGAGTGCCGTGAGTCGTCTCCGGAGCCGCTCGCACTGTGATCGCACTGTCCTCGATGGCGCCGGGTCTGACGCGCTCGGCATCCACGACCAGCAGCGCCCAGATCGCCAGCGGTGCTGCGATGGCCACGACGTCCGGACGGGACAGCGCCAGACCTGCCCCGGCGAGGACGATCGCCGCACCGATCGCGATCAGGACGGCCGGCGTGCGACTCCAGCGACGCGACGACGTGCGTTCCCACGTCACCGTGCGGCGCCGACCGTCGGGGGAACCGCGACCTCGGAGAGCACCCCCGCCACGATCCGAGCCGGATCGACGCCCTGCGCCCAGGCCTGCGGCGTCAGTGTGAGCCGATGGGCGAGCACGGGAACTGCGATGCGCTTGATGTCGTCGGGACGCACGTAATCACGACCGTCGAGGGCCGCGAGCGCACGACCGAGCAGCAGCAGCGACTGCGATCCACGTGGCGAGGCGCCGACCGAGACGTTCTGAGCGGCGCGCGTTCCGCGAGCGAGGTCCACGCAGTACCGGGCGACATCCGGGTCGACGTGGATGGCTTCGACGGCTGCCTGCACCTCGCGCAGCTGCGCGGCATCGATCACGGCATCCACGCTCGTCTCCTCGCGCTGACGGCGCACTCTTCCGAGCAGGATCTCGGTCTCGCCTTCCGGCTCGGGGTATCCGACCGACAACCGCACCATGAAGCGATCGAGCTGGGCTTCCGGGAGGGCGTAGGTGCCCTCGTACTCGATCGGGTTGGCGGTGGCGATCACGTGGAACGGACGGGCCAGCTGGTAGCTGTTGCCCTCGACCGTGACCTGCCGCTCGGCCATGGCCTCGAGCATCGCCGACTGGGTCTTCGGCGTCGTGCGGTTGATCTCGTCGGCGAGCAGCAGGCCCGTGAAGATCGGACCGGGGCGGAAGACGAAGTCACCCGAATCCGGCGCATAGACGTACGAACCTGTCACATCGCCCGGGAGCATGTCCGGCGTGCACTGCAGTCTGCGGAAGTCGAGTCCGAGCGCTGAGGCGAGGCTGCGAGCGGCGAGCGTCTTCCCGAGCCCCGGCACATCCTCGAACAGCACGTGTCCACCGGCCAGGATCGTCGCGAGCGCGATCTCCAGGGTGTCGTCCATCCCGACGACGACCGTGCGGACCGCGTCGAGGATGCGGCGCCCGGTGTTCGCGATCTCGGTGGTGTTCGTCATGCGCGCTCCTGCTTCCTGATGGGTGACTGCGAGGTCGAAGTCTGTTCCGGGGAACCGGCGGGCGCTGAGGCCAATCGGTCGGCGGCGTCCAGCGCCCTTCGGATGTCGATGTTCTGCACCTGGCGACCGTTGATGCGCTGCCAGAGGCCGGTCCCGAGGATCTCATCGAGGCGCCCGGCCTGCGACGGATCATCGACGTCGATGCCCTGCCGCGCGATGCGGCGGCGCAGCAGAGCGCGCACCCGTCGGCTGACGATCTCGCCGGCGACACCGGTACGCGGGTTGAACGCCCAGGCCAACCGGGAGATCTCGGTGCCGCGGATCGTCAGGTCCTCATCGGCCTGCGGGCCGTCTTCGACGACCGCCTCCGCGCCGCGCAGGACTGCGAGCAGGGCGACGGCAGCAGCGAGTGCCCCGCCGCTCAGGGCGAACATCGGTTCCAGACCGAGCAGCAGCAGCGCGACCGTGACCGCGATGAGTGCGACCGCGGCCGCGATTCCTCGTCGAAGCGTCATCGCCAGCCCTCCTGGATCGCCGCGAGGGTCTGTCGCGCTTCGGCGCGATCCGCCTCGTCTGCCGTGTGCCCTGCGAAGCGGACGCGCTCGTACAACCGCAGCAGGGTCTTCGCGTCGTCTGCCGCATCCGAACGATAGGTGATGACACGCAACGTGAATTCGGCCGGCGTCTCGGTGCGTGCGCGGGTGATCCCCGCCTCCGCGGCGCTCTCCTCCAAGCCGACCCAGGCCGCGATGATGGCGTCAGAGGGCGCGGCGTGCTCGTCGATGATGCGCAGAGCCGCCGCGATACCGCGCCGGATCGTCGGCGCGGCCGTCTCGGGGTCCGGCTCCGGCGACACGGCGAAGGTCTCGTCGCCGGCCTGATCGATTTCACGACGCGGGATCCGCGCGCCCCACGCCCGCACGATCGCCCTGATCAGGAAGAACAGGAGCACCGCGACGACCACGGCGCTGATGATCAGGAGGATCAGCGAGACCACGGTGACTGCCGTCTCGTTCGTCGGCAGCGCCGTAGGCGTCGGCATGGGCAGCGGCGACTGCGCGTCGGTGACGACGGGTGCCGGCGCGGATGAGGCCTCGAATTCCGGCGGCTCGAAGCGCGCGGGCCCCTGGACCGACGCGACGACCATGACGATCAGCAGCAGTGCGACCACCGCCCCCGCTCCGAGCAGACGCCTCATGCGTGCTCGGTGCGTGGACGGCGACAGTGCATGCTTCCACACTAGGAGAACTCGAGGCCTCCGATCGGCGCTGTGGAGAGATCGGATAGCGCGGCGGCGGCCGAGTCCCTAGGCACGCCTCCCGGCGAACGGCTGCAGGGCGTCGCGCAGGTCGGCGACCTGGGCGACATCCATTCCGACCGCCGCCATGACCTGCGTCGGAACGTCCAGCGCGCGTTCGCGCAGACCGCGTCCGGCCTCGGTGAGGTCGATGTCCAGACGGCGCTCGTCCTCGGCGCTGCGGCGGCGAGCGACGAGACCGTCGGCCTCCAAGCGCTTGACGAGCGGAGATGCCGTCGCAGGGTCGAGCGCCAGATCGGCCGCCAGATCGTTCAGCGTGCGTGGCGCACGCTCCCAGAGGGCGAGCATGACGAGATACTGCGGGTGCGTGAGTCCGAGCGGTTCGAGGATCGGACGATAGATCGCGACGATGTTGCGCGCCGCGGTCACCAGCGCGAAGCAGAGCTGGTTGTCGAGTGCGAGGAGATCATCGGCATCGGTCACGATCCGATTATACGAGGGCACAAATGATTAGTACACTAAGCAACATGTCGAAGAACCCGGACCGCGCGCCGCTTCGCACTCGCATCAGCGAGGCCGGCGGGCTCTATGCATGGGTGAACACGAACCTCATCCGCTACGCGGGCCCCGCGTCCGTCGGCCCGTATGAAGCCACCCCGCCGCCGACCGCGGCCGAGCGCGCCGAACGGGCCTGTCCCCTGTGCGGTGCGCCCATGATGCAGCACCAGATCGATCGATCGGGCCCCAAGCCGCTCGTGCACTGCCCCTAGACTGCCCGCACTCCCAAGGGCGGACGAGGTTACGCCAGGTCACGCGTGCCCGGCGTTCTCCATCGCACGCAGTTCCTTCTTCAAGTCCTGCACTTCGTCGCGCAAGCGCCCCGCGAGCTCGAACTTCAGTTCTTCCGCCGCGGCGAGCATCTGGTTCGAGAGATCCTCGATCATCGCCTCGAGCTGTTCGGCTCCCTCGGCGGCGATGCCTTCGCGGCGCAGGTTCGGCGTCGGCGACTTCCCTCTGCCGCTCTTGCCCGCCTTGTTGCGACTGGATCGCATGTCTGCGGTGTCTGCGGCTTCGCGCGCGAGCACCTCGGTGATGTCGGCGATGCGCTTGCGCAGCGGTTGCGGATCGATGCCGTTGGCGGTGTTGTATGCGATCTGCTTCTCGCGCCGTCGATCGGTCTCGTCGATCGCCTTCGCCATCGAGTCCGTGATGCGATCGGCGTACATGTGCACCTGGCCGGACACGTTTCGCGCGGCACGACCGATCGTCTGGATGAGGGACGTCCCGGAACGCAGGAACCCTTCCTTGTCGGCATCCAGGATCGCCACCAGCGATACCTCGGGCAGGTCGAGGCCCTCGCGGAGGAGGTTGATGCCGACGAGCACGTCGTACACCCCCGCACGCAGCTCGCTGAGCAGTTCCACGCGTCGCAGCGTGTCGACGTCGGAGTGCAGGTAGCGGACCCGCACGCCGTGCTCACCGAGGAAGTCGGTGAGCTCTTCGGCCATCTTCTTCGTGAGCGTCGTCACGAGCACGCGCTCGTCGCGTTCGACGCGCACCCGGATCTCCTCGAGGAGATCGTCGATCTGGCCCTTGGAGGGCTTGACGACGATCTGCGGATCGATGAGCCCGGTCGGGCGGATGATCTGCTCGACCACGCCGTCCGCGATGCCCATCTCGTATTTGCCGGGGGTGGCCGACAGGTACACCGTCTGGCCGATCCTGTTCTTGAACTCGTCCCACCGCAGCGGCCGATTGTCCATCGCGCTCGGCAGGCGGAATCCGTGCTCGACGAGAGTGCGTTTGCGCGAGGCGTCCCCCTCGTACATCGCCCCGATCTGCGGCACGGTGACGTGCGACTCGTCGATCACGAGCAGGAAGTCGTCGGGGAAGAAGTCCAGCAGCGTGTGCGGCGGCTCGCCGGGCTCCCGATTGTCCATGTGCCGGGAGTAGTTCTCGATTCCGGAGCAGAACCCGAGCTGCTGGAGCATCTCCAGGTCGAAGGTCGTCCGCATCCGCAGCCGCTGCGCCTCGAGCAGCTTGCCCTGTCGCTCGAACTCGGCCAGTCGTTCTTCCAGTTCCTTCTCGATCGTCCCGATCGAGCGCTGGATCACGTCGGTGCCGGCGACGTAGTGGGATGCCGGAAAGATCGGCACGGAATCGAGCCGTTCGATCACTTCACCGGTGAGCGGGTGCAGCGAGTACAGCCCCTCGATCTCATCGCCGAACAGCTCGATGCGGATCGCGTGCTCTTCGTACACGGGGATGATCTCGATCGTGTCCCCCCGCACACGGAAGTTGCCGCGGGAGAAGTCGACGTCGTTGCGGTTGTACTGCATCGCGATGAACTGGCGGATCAGCGCATCGCGGTCGTAGCGCTCCCCCACCTGCAGCGCCACCATCGCTCGCAGGTACTCCTCGGGAGCGCCGAGACCGTAGATGCAGGAGACCGTCGAGACCACGACCACATCGCGGCGCGACAGCAGCGAATTCGTCGTGGAGTGCCGCAGCCTCTCGACCTCGGCGTTGATCGACGAGTCCTTCTCGATGAAGGTGTCGGTCTGCGGGACGTACGCCTCCGGCTGGTAGTAGTCGTAATACGAGACGAAGTACTCGACCGCGTTGTTCGGCATGAGGTCGCGGAACTCGTTCGCCAGCTGCGCGGCAAGCGTCTTGTTGTGCGAGAGCACGAGCGTCGGACGCTGCACCTGCTCGATCAGCCAGGCGGTCGTCGCCGACTTTCCGGTACCTGTGGCGCCGAGCAGCACGACGTCGGTCTCACCGGCGTTGATGCGCGCCGCGAGATCGGCGATCGCCTGCGGCTGGTCGCCGGCCGGCACGTATTCGCTGACGACCTCGAAGGGACGGACGCTGCGCGTAGGTTGCATGTCTCCAGCGTAGGACGCCCCTCCGACATCAGGGCCGGCCGAGCGCATCCCCCGCCCTGGTGCTCTCCGAATCGCGGCCTAGAGTTGAGCCGTGATCGAATTCCTGGTCGGCTCCAGCCTGGCGGCGTCGGCAGGCCTGAACGCCTGGATGCCACTGTTCCTGCTGGGCCTGTCGGATCGCCTCCTGCCCGCCGTCGTGCTCCCGGCCGGCTGGTCCTGGCTGTCCAGCGACATCGCACTGTGGGTTCTCGGCGGATTGCTCGTCCTCGAGATCATCGCCGACAAGATCCCCGCGCTGGATTCGATCAACGATGTCGTCCAGAGCGTGCTGCGCCCCGCGTCCGGCGGCATCGCCTTCGGAGCCGGCGCGAGCGCTCAGACGATCGCGGTGGAGGACCCATCCGTGTTCTTCAGCGAGCGCACCTGGATCCCGATCCTCTCGGGCGTGGTGATCGCGCTCATCGTCCACGCGACCAAGGCGACGGCGCGCATCGCCGCCAACACCATGACCGGCGGGCTCGCGGCCCCTTTGCTGAGCACGGCGGAAGACGGCGCCTCGTTCGCGCTGGCAGCGCTCGCGATCGTCGTCCCGATCATCGCGGCGCTCCTGCTGGTCGGGCTGGTCGTGCTGGTCGTGCTGTTCTTCCGACGACGCCGTCGACGGAAGCAGGCGCAGGTCGTCAGCGGAGCGCCCGCGGCTCCGGTCGCCTGAGCGTCAGGCGGATCGCAGCCGCGCCCACAGCGCGTCGACCTGCTCGCGCGTGCGCTCCCACGTGGACGCCGTGTCGATGACGACGTCCGCGATCGCGAGCCGCTGCGCGTCCGACACCTGCGCATCGATGCGCGCCTGCGCCGCGTCAGGCGCCATACCGCGCAACTCGATCAGTCGGGCGAGCCGCACCTCGGCCGGCGCATGCGCGACGACGATGAGGTCCCACGGGTCGTCGACGCGCGCCTCCACGAGCAACGGGACGTCATAGACCACGACGGCGTCCGGATCCGCGGCGAACGCGGCATCGAAACGACGCTGCGATTCAGCACGCACCGCCGGATGCACGATGGCATTGAGCCGCGCGAGGGCATCGGGATCACCGAAGACCCGTGCGCCGAGGCCCGCCCGATCCAGCGAGCCGTCGCCCGCGATGACCGCTGTGCCGAACTCGCGGGCGATCGCGCGCAGCACCGGCGATCCGGCCGACTGGACGTCCTTGACGATCTGGTCCGCATCGACCACGACCGCGCCATGCTCAGCGAGCCGTCCGGCGATCGTCGACTTGCCGGAGGCGATACCGCCGGTGAGCGCGATGAGAGGCATGGGTCCCATCCTGGCATGCGGACCTGCGGGTCGGAGCGTGCAGACGGCGCGAGTACCGACCGCTGCCTCCGGATCTGTCGCACGCTGTGAGATCCGCCCGTAACATGCAGCGGCCTAGACTGGCCGAGCGCACGGACGGCGCGACGACAGGAGCCTCGGGTGAGTAGAACGGCGCACGTGATCACGGTCTCCGACCGCGCCGCAGCCGGCGTCCGAGAGGATCTGTCCGGTCCGACCGGCGCCGACCTGCTGATCGCCGCGGGGTGGAGCACAGGCGTCACCATCGTTCCCGATGAACCGGAGGAGATCGCCTCCGCGGTGCGCGCCGCCATCGCAGACGGCTCCCGGCTCATCGTCACCACCGGCGGAACCGGGATCGGCCCTCGCGACGTCACCCCTGAGGCGACGCTGCCGCTGCTCGGCACCGTGATCCCCGGTATCGCGGAGGAGCTGCGGCGCATCGGGGCGGTCAAGGTGCCCACCGCTCTGCTGTCGCGCGGTGTCGCCGGTATCCTCGACGGCGCGCTGGTCGTCAACCTGGCCGGCTCTCCCGGCGCGGTCCGCGACGGCATCCCGGTGATCCTCGGCCTCGTCGATCATGTGCTCTCCCAGCACGCAGGGGGCGATCACGCATGATCCTGCTCGCCGCCATCTCCGAAGAGGACCTCGACGCAACCGCTCACCTCGACGCCGTCGCCCATGATGCGGCGGGAGCGACGGCACTGTTCGTGGGCACGGTCCGCGATCATGATCCGGGCGCTGACGGTGAGGTGACCCGGCTCGAGTACAGCGCGCACCCGGATGCTGCAGACACCCTTCGTTCGCTCGCCGAGGCGGTCGACGCCGATGACCTGCGCATCGCGATAACTCATCGCATCGGCGCACTCAGTGTCGGCGAGATCGCGATCGTGTGCGCCGTATCCAGCGCACATCGCGCGGAGGCGTTCGACATCGCGCGTGCCCTGGTCGAGAAGGTCAAGGCCGAGCTTCCGGTATGGAAACGTCAGATCACGGCCGACGGCACGACGAACTGGGTCGGACTGTGACGGCGTTCGACGGCCCCCTGGTCGACCGGTTCGGACGCGTGCACCGCGACCTGCGCATCTCGTTGACCGACCGATGCAATCTGCGCTGCACGTACTGCATGCCCGCGGAGGGCGTGCCGTGGCTGGCCAAGCAGAACATCCTCACCACCGATGAGATCGCACGGGTCGCCGGTGTGCTCGCCCGACTCGGCATCGTCGAGGTGCGTCTCACGGGAGGCGAGCCGCTGCTGCGTCCCGACCTCGTCGACGTCGTCCGCCGCCTCGCCCTCATCGAGGGCGCGAACGGGCCGTTGCAGGTCTCGCTCACCACGAACGGGATCCGCCTCGAGCGCGTCATCGACGACCTGGTCGCCGCCGGTCTCGAGCGACTCAACATCAGTCTGGACACCGTCCGACCCGACCGATTCTCGGAACTCACACGGCGCGACAAGTTCGAGGACGTGGTGCGCGGCATCCGCGCGGCCCAGGCGAGTCCGCTTCGGCCGCTCAAGCTCAACACGGTGGCGATGCGCGATGTCAACGATGACGAGTTCTGCGAGCTGCTGCGCTTCGCGCAGGCGCACGACGCGGAGCTGCGCTTCATCGAACAGATGCCGCTGGACGCCGGCCGCATCTGGTCGCGCCAGAGCATGGTTCCCGCCGAAGAGATCCTGGAGAAGCTGTCCGCGGAGTTCACGCTGGCTCCGGTCGCAGGCCGCGGGTCGAGTCCGGCCGAGATCTACACGGTGGACGGCGGACCCACGACTGTCGGTGTGATCGCCTCCGTGTCCGCCCCGTTCTGCGGCTCGTGCGATCGCGTGCGCGTCACCGCCGACGGACAGGTGCGCAACTGCCTCTTCGCGCGCGAGGAGTCGGATCTCACGGCTCTGCTGCGCGGCGGCGCGGATGATGAGGCCATCGCCAGGATGCTGCGTCAGAACATCGAAGGGAAACGCGCCGGACACGGCATCGACGACCCTGGATTCCTCCAGCCTCAGCGCCCGATGTCCGCCATCGGCGGCTGAACGCACTCCACGCCCCGGCCGCGATCGGCACTAGGCCCGGCGGCTCACCCTCCGGCGAACGGCGGCAGCACATCGACGGTCGCCGTGTCGGCGAGCGCATGATCGTCACCGACCGCAGCACCGTCCACCCGGATGGCACAGCGATCGAGCACCTTCGAGAACGTGGCGCCGTGCTCCCGCCGAAGCGCCACGAGCAGGTCTCCGAGGGTGCCCGCGATGACCATATCCTGGTCGTCGCGTCCCGCGGCCTCCGCGGCTGCGGCGAAGTAGCGGACCTTCACGCGTGGTCCGCGATCCGCGCGTGGACCGCCGCGACGGCCTGGTCGAACGGCAGACCTTGGGCGACGGCGCGTCCGATCAGGTACGTGGTGATCGGACCGGCCGGCCGAGTCACCCCGTGGGCGACCTCGCGCGTCACATTCAGCAGCTCCGCGACGGGAACGTCGTCCTGCACGCCCAGTGCAGCGGCCAGTCCGGTCGTCCAGTCCTCGAGTTCCTGCGGTGTCTCGGTCATGACATCTCCTCTCGTCCTGCATCGGCATCATCTCTCGTGCGGCGTGATGCCGCACGATAGGCGGCAACGTCCTCCCAGGTGTCCAGATCGATCGAGACGCCGTGCGCATCCTCGATCTCGTGCATGCGCAGTGCCGCCGTGAGCCGCCGCATCGCAACGCCCTCGACGACCGACAACGCACCGATCGCCCGACGCAGGGTCTCGACGCGGTAGCGTCCGGCAAGCGGCTGGCTGCGACCATCGGCATCGCGGAGCACGACAGCGTCCGCGTCGTCCGGCATGCGCACGCCTTCGAGCGCATCGACGACGCCTGCGGCGCGGGGAAGATCGCACGCCAGCACCCATGTCTCCGCCGTCGCTTCCGGCAGTGCGGCCAGCGCGGCCTCGATCGCTGCGACCGGACCACCGAAGGCCGGCTCTTCGCGCACAACGCGCACACCGGGCCTGGCGAGATGCGCAGGGCCCACCACGATGACGGGCTCGCACACGGCGACGGCGTCGAGCACGGCGTCGAGCAGCATCCGCCCGTCGACCTCCACCCGCGCCTTCTCCGCACCGCCCAGCCGCGTCGCCCGTCCACCGGCGAGCACGACGGCCGCACGGGGTACGTGCGCGGTCACCGCACCCACTCCCCGCTCTTCCCACCGGTCTTGCGCACGAGGCGCACGTTCGCGATCTCGACGGTCTTGTCCAAGCCCTTGACCATGTCGATCACGGTGAGCGCCGCGACGCTGACGGCCGTGAGCGCCTCCATCTCGACGCCGGTGCGGTCGGCCGTGCGGACGGTCGCGGTGATCTCGACGCCCCCATCGACGACCTCAAGATCCACCACAGCCCCGTGCACGCCGATGATGTGCGCGAGCGGGATGAGCTCGGCCGTCCGTTTCGCCCCTTGGATGCCGGCGATCCGGGCCACCGCGAGCACATCGCCCTTGGACGTGGCGCCGTCTCTGAGGGCGGCGACGACGTGCGCGGGGCAGCGCACGAGCCCCGTCGCCGTCGCACCCCTGACCGTCGGCTGCTTCTCGGTGACGTCGACCATGCGGGCGTGTCCCCGCTCATCCAGATGTGTGAAGCTCACGAGCACTCCCTCTCTGTCGCGACCAGCATCACGTCGACGACGTCTCCGGTCTCCACTCGCTCGATGTCGGCGGGAACGATGGCGAAGTCGGTCGCCTGCGCGAGCGACGCGACCAGGTGCGATCCGCTGCCGCCCGAGGATGCCGGGATGACCTCGCCGCGCTCGATCACGACCGGAAGCACCTGGACGCGCCCGGGGGGACATCGCCAGCCCTGTGCAGCGCGCATCGTCGTCCGCGGTCGATCCAGATCTGTGCGCGCCGCCAACGACCTGACGGCTGGCCGCACGAACATCTCGAAAGAAACCGCGACGCTGACCGGGTTCCCCGGCAGGCAGAACAGCAGTGTCCCGTCCGACGCGACGCCGAAGCCCTGGGGCTTGCCCGGCTGCATGGCCACGGAGTCGAAACGCACCGGCCCGCCGCCGGGCCCTGATGCGTCCAGCACCGCCTTCACGACGTCGAAGGCCCCCACGCTCGCACCGCCGGACATCACCACGAGATCCGCGTCGATCACCGCGAGCTCGGCTCGCAGCGCGGCCTCATCATCCGCGACGGTGCTCGTTCGGACGACGATCGCCCCGGCATCTCGCAGCGCCGCCGCGATCAGCCGCGAGTTCGACTCGGGAATCTGGCCGCGCTGCGGTTCGTCTCCTGCGGCCACGAGCTCGGAACCCGTGGAGATCACGGCCGCCCGCGGTGCCGGGTGCGCCTGGACGCGGTCGTGCCCGGCCGAGGCGATCGTGGCTAGCTGCCATGGCCCGAGCACCGCACCGGCCCGGACGACGACAGCGCCAGCGACGGCGTCCTCGCCGCGCCTCCGGACGTGCGCAGCCGGCGCGGGCGCGCGCGTGATCGTGATGCGCTCTGGCGGGACGGCTCCGGTGAAGACCCCGAGATCGGTGTGCTCGACGGGGACGATGGCCTCGGCATCCGTCGGCAGGGCCGCCCCCGTCATGATCCGCACCGCCTCTCCTGGTCCGAAGCGGGGATCCTCCCCCGAGCCGGCCGGGACGTCGCCGACGACGCGCAGGACTGCGCCTGCCACGGCATCCGCGACGCGCACGGCGTAGCCGTCCATCGCCGAGTTGTCGAACAGCGGAACCGGCCAGCGCGTCGGCACCGGGGCGCCCAGGACGAGTCCGTGCGCATCGTCCAGCGCGTGCTCGCGCGGCGGCAGGGGTGAAGCCGATGCGAGGATGCGCTCGCGATGCTCGTCGATCGACATCATGCGTTCGCCGCCGACGTGCGGCCGACGGCCGACCATGCCTGGTATCCGCCGTCGAGCAGCAGGATCTCGGCCTCGGGAGCGGCAGCGCGGAGCACCGACGCCGCCACCCTGGCGCGCGGACCGAGCTGGCAGAACACCACGACCGGTCGGTCGGTGTCGATCGCGGACGGGTCGGAGCGAAGGCGCCCCAGCGGCACGGAATGCGCCCCGGGGATGCTTCCGGCGCGGAACTCCTCCTCCTCGCGCACGTCGAGCAGCAGCACATCGCCGAGTGCGGCGAGCTCGTCCGGATCGATCGTGCGCACGTCGGCGCGCCCACGGGGCACTGACGCGGTGTCGGCGTGCCCCGACGCGGATGCCGGGACGAGCGGCACTTCCCTCGTTCTGGCCGAGAGCGCATCCATCACCAGCATCCGCCCCAGAATCGGGTCGCCCACTCCGCAGATGAGTTTGATGCTCTCGGCTGCGAGGACGGCACCGACCTGCCCGCACAGTGCGCCGAGCACTCCGGCATCCGCGCAGGATGGCACGTCCTCGACCGGAGGCGCCGTCGGAAAGACGTCGCGCAGCCGCACGGGCTCCCCGTGCGGCGGGCGCGACCAGAAGACCGTCGCCTGGGCGTCGAAACGGAGCACGGAGCCCCACACCAGCGGCACGCCGAGCGCGTCGCAGGCGTCAGCGACCGCATAGCGCGTGTCGAACGTGTCACTGCCATCGATCACCAGGTCGTACCCGGCCAGCATCCGCTCGGCGTTGTCCGAGGTGAGCCGCTCGTGCGCCCGGATCACCGTCGTCCGCGGCGATACTGCGCGGATGCGCTCGGCGGCGACGTGCCCCTTGAGTCGACCGACATCCGCAACGCCGAACAGGACCTGTCGCTGCAGGTTGGAGGTGTCGACGACGTCGTCGTCGACAATGCAGATCGTGCCGATTCCGGCCGAGGCGAGGTACAGCAGCGCAGGAGATCCGAGCCCGCCGGCGCCGACCACGCAGACCCGTGCGGCGAACAACCGACGCTGGCCATCCTCGCCGATCTCCGGCAGCCGGATCTGGCGTGCCGCGCGCTCGGCCTCGCCGTCCGGCAGCACGGATGCCGGGGCGACGAGCGGGGGGAATCGCATGCTCACCACGCTACCGCTCCGGTCGAGCGCCCACCGCTGCAGTGACCGCGAGGATGTCTCCCCGTGACCGAGCGCCGAGGGTTCCTACAATCCGCGAACGCGATCGGAACATGCTCATATGGACGCATCTGCGGATCTATGCTGGCACTCATGACCGTGTTCCGGATTCGCGAGGCCGCCCGACTGCTCTCCGTCAGCGACGACACCGTCCGGCGCTGGATCGACAGCGGCCAACTCGCCTCGGAGCGGGATGACTCAGGACGTCGCGTCGTGTCCGGCACGGATCTCGCAGCTCATCTCGTCCGCTCTCGAGGCGGTCATGGCGATCCGCTCGCGCGTGCATCGAGCGCACGGAACCGCTTCGTCGGGATCGTCACGGAAGTCGTCTCGGACACCGTCATGTCGCAGGTCGAGATGCAGTGCGGCCCCCACCGGGTGGTCTCGCTGATGTCCACGGAGGCCGTCCGCGAACTCGGGCTGGAGGTCGGCAGCCTCGCCACGGCGATGGTCAAGGCCACGACCGTGATCGTCGAGACGCCGCCTGCTCCAGAGGCCGCGCGGTGAGACGCACGATCGGGGCGTCGGCGGTCGTCGCAGGTCTGATCGCTCTGACCGGATGCGCCGGTATGACATCCGAGCAGGCGACGTCGCAGGAGCCGCCGGTGATCGTCTTCGCGGCGGCATCGCTTCACGGAGCGTTCGACGAACTCGCAGACGCGTTCATGACGGCGCATCCCCTTTACGCGGTCGCCCCGGTCCACTACGACGGATCCCAGGCGCTCGCGACCCAGGTCATCGACGGAGCAGACGTGGATGTGATCGCGTTCGCGAACGACGCGAGCCTCGCACCCGTCGTCGAGGCCGGTCGCAGCGCCGACGGAGAGGTCTTCGCGACGAACACCCTGCGAATCGCGGTGGCGCAGGGGAATCCGAATCGGATCTCCGAACTCGAGGATCTGGCAGATCCTTCACTCGCCGTCGTCCTGTGCGCCCCCGAGGTGCCGTGCGGTACGGCGGCGCAGACGTTGCTGGCTCGCGCGGAGGTCACGGTCGTTCCCGTGAGCGAAGAGACGAACGTCACCTCCGTTCTGAGACGCGTCGCCGACGGCGAGGCGGATGCAGGCCTCGTGTACGCCACCGACATCGTCGCCGCGGACTCCGATGTGGACGGCATCGTGCCGTCGGGCGCGGATGCCGTCGTCAATCGCTACCCCATCGCAGTGGCCGAATCCGCGCCGTCCCCCGAAGCCGCGCACGCCTTCGTCGACTTCGTCCTGTCCGACGCCGGGCAGAGCATCCTCGCCGCACACGGATTCGAGCGCCCATGACCGTTCCTCGAGGTCTGTACATTCCTGCGGTCGCGGCGATCGCGTTGCTCGTCCTGCCGATCATCGGCCTGATCTCCCGCGTGCGCTGGGAGCGGTTGGTTGAGGATCTGTTCTCGCCCGCGTCGCTGAACGCGCTGTCGCTGTCGCTGGCCACGGCAGCCTGCGCCACGGTGGTGTGCCTGCTTCTCGGCGGCCCTCTCGCGATCGTCATCGCCCGCTCACCGCGCCGGACCGCGGCCGTCCTGCGTACGGTCGTGCTGGTGCCGCTGGTGCTGCCGCCCATGGTCGGAGGCCTCGCCCTGCTGGCACTGCTCGGCCGCAGCGGACTCGTGGGCAGGCCGCTGTTCGAGTCGACCGGATTCAGCCTGCCGTACACGACGGCCGCCGTGGTCCTCGCACAGGCGTTCGTGGCTCTGCCCTTCCTCGTGATCGCCCTGGAGGGGGCGTTGCGCACCTCGGGAATCGGGCACGAGCAGGTGGCGGCCACACTCGGTGCGGGTCGTTGGCGCGTGCTGACACGCGTCACACTCCCCCTCGTGATGCCCGGTCTCATCGCCGGGACGGTGCTGTGCTTCGCGCGGGCGCTCGGCGAGTTCGGTGCGACCGCGCTGTTCGCCGGTAACGCCGAGGGCGTCACACGCACGATGCCGCTCGCCATCTACACGGCGTTCAACGGCGTCGGCGTCACGCAGGACTCGGCGGTGGCGCTGTCACTGCTCCTGCTGGTCAGCGCCGCGGTGATCGTGAGCGGATTGCGCTCGTGGCGAGAGGACGCCGTGCGATGACGACGATCGCGACCGGTCAATTGAGCGCCGACGTGACGGTCGACAGGCCAGAGTTCCGCACGACCGCGTCGATCGACGTCGCCGCGGGCGGCCGGTTGGCGGTCCTCGGCCCGAACGGATCGGGCAAGTCGACGCTGCTGGGCGCGATCGCCGGGCTCGTCCCGCTCTCGCACGGCTCGACAGTCCTCGACGACCGGCTCTTGGAACGCGCCGGCCAGGTGCGCATGCGCCCCGCAGAACGTCGCATCGGGCTCTTGGATCAGAAGCCACGGCTCTTCCCTCATCTGAGCGTCTGGCAGAACATCGCGTTCGGTCCGCTGGCCGGCGGTGCAGGTCGTACCGCGGCGCGCGCGGTCGCGCGCACCTGGCTGGAACGGCTCGAGCTCGCGGATCGTGCGGATGCCGCGCCGCACGAGCTCTCGGGCGGGCAGCAGCAGCGCGTCGCGATCGCCCGCGCATTCGCCGCCGAGCCGCGGCTTCTGCTGCTGGACGAGCCGTTCGCCGCGCTGGATGCCGAGAGCGCGCCCTCGGTCAGGCGGCTGCTCTCGGAGGAGCTGGCGCGGACGAGGACCGCTGCAGTGCTCGTCACGCACGATCTCGCTGATGCCTGGCAGCTCGCGGACGACTGCCTCGTGCTGCACGACGGGCGCGTGGTCGAGCGGGGCTCACCCGCCGAACTCGCGTCTGCTCCGCGGCATCCGTTCACAGCACGTCTGGCCGGCTTCGCCGTCGTCGAAGGATGCTGGACAGGCACCGCGCTCGACATCGGCGACGGCATCCTCCTTCCGGGACGCACCGACGGCGATCCGGCAACCGGCGCCGCGGCTTTCGCAGTGATCGCGCCGCAGGAGGTCCGCCTGCTCACCCCGGACGACCTGTCGCGTGCCGGTGTGACGGCGCAGCTGGCCTCCGTATCGTCGCAGGCCGGTTCGCTGCGTCTGGAACATCGCTCGGGGCTCGCCGCCGTGGTGCCGGTCAGCGCGTTCCACGGCCGCCCTCTTCCCCGCGTCGGCGACATCGAACGATTCGAGCTGGCCGCGGTCACGGTCCGGCGTGCAGCGAGCGTGTGAGTCGCCCACAGACGCGGAACGGGCCGCCACCCGAAGGTGACGACCCGTTCCGTTCAAGCGATGCTTACGCGTTGCCGCCCGAGAGCTTCTCGCGCAGAGCCGCGAGAGCCTCGTCGTCTGCAAGCGTTCCGGCGCCGGAGTCGCTGGTGAACGACTGCGCAGCGGCGAAGTCGTCGCCAGCGGCGGCCTCGGCCTCGGCTGCCTTGGCAACCGCGACCTTGTGAGCCTCCCAGCGGGTCTGGGCTGCAGCGTACTCCTGCTCCCAAGCCTCGCGAGCGGCGTCGAAGCCTTCCTTCCACGCACCGGTCTCGGGGTCGAAGCCCTCCGGGTACTTGTACTCGCCGTTCTCGTCGTACTCGGCGAGCATGCCGTACAGAGCCGGGTCGAACTCGGTGCCGAACGGGTCGACGGACTCGTTGGCCTGCTTCAGCGACAGCGAGATGCGACGACGCTCGAGGTCGATGTCGATGACCTTGACGAAGACCTCTTCGCCGACGGACACGACCTGCTCAGCCAGCTCGACGTGCTTGCTGGAGAGCTCGGAGATGTGCACGAGGCCCTCGATGCCGTCTGCGACGCGGACGAACGCACCGAACGGAACCAGCTTCGTGACCTTGCCCGGTGCGATCTGGCCGATCGCGTGGGTGCGGGCGAAGACCTGCCACGGGTCCTCCTGCGTCGCCTTCAGCGACAGGGAGACGCGCTCGCGGTCCAGGTCCACCTCGAGGATCTCGACGGTGACCTCCTGGCCGACCTCGACGACCTCGGAAGCGTGCTCGATGTGCTTCCAGGACAGCTCGGAGACGTGCACGAGGCCGTCAACGCCACCCAGGTCGACGAACGCACCGAAGTTGACGATCGAGGACACGACACCCTTGCGAACCTGACCCTTGTGCAGGTTGTTGAGGAACGTCGTGCGCGACTCGGACTGCGTCTGCTCCAGCAGAGCGCGGCGCGAGAGCACCACGTTGTTGCGGTTCTTGTCGAGCTCGAGGATCTTCGCCTCGATCTCCTGGCCGAGGTACGGCGTGAGGTCGCGGACGCGGCGCAGCTCGATCAGCGATGCCGGCAGGAAGCCACGGAGGCCGATGTCGACGATGAGGCCACCCTTGACGACCTCGATGACGGTGCCGGTGACGACGCCGTCGTTCTCCTTGATCTTCTCGACGTCTCCCCAGGCGCGCTCGTACTGCGCACGCTTCTTGGAGAGGATCAGGCGGCCTTCCTTGTCCTCCTTCTGGAGGACGAGAGCCTCGACCTGGTCGCCGACGGCGACGACCTCGTTGGGGTCGACGTCGTGCTTGATGGAAAGTTCGCGCGAGGGGATGACACCCTCGGTCTTGTAACCGACGTCCAGCAGAACCTCGTCGCGGTCGATCTTGACGATCGTGCCCTCGATGATGTCGCCGTCGTTGAAGAACTTCAGGGTCTTCTCGACCGCGGCCAGGAAGTCCTCGGCAGATCCGATGTCGTTGATCGCGACCTGCTTGGTGGCCGGGGCGGTCGTTGCGGTAGTCATGTAGTGGGTTGTCCTTGTTGAATGGGTGCTCGGGCTTCCGGCCCACGTGCGCACACGCGTCTGATGGCTGGAAAGCGGATGGATTTTGGAGTACTGCCACGAAGGCACGCGCCAGCGCGCCACAAGTGACACTTCAGATTACCAGGTTCCTCGGCATATGTCGCCTGTGGATAACTCCGACGGACGCTGCCTGGTTGACGTTACCGTGATCGGGTGAACTTCTCGTGTACCCGTCACCTGCGCCTCACCGCCATCGGCATCGTCGCCCTGGCGGCCGGCTCGCTCGTCGCGTGTTCGCCCGAGCCCGAGCCGACGCCCACCCCGACGGCCGCGTTCGCGTCCGAGGAGGAGGCGTTCGATGCAGCCGAGGAGGTTTATCGCGCGTACCTGATCGCAGAAGATGCGATGGGTAACGAAGACCCAGGTGAGGATCCGCAGTCGTACCTCACCGGCCAAGCACTTAAGGACACGGCAGCGGCACAACAGGCATTCGACGAAGACGGCGTTCGCATTGTCGGCACAACGACTCTGCAATCCTTCGAGGGCGCGACAGCCGACGTCGAAGCGTCCGTGGCCAAGCTCGTCGCTATCGCCTGTATCGACGTGAGCGAATCCAGGGTGCTGGATTCGAGCGGGTCCGATATCACGCCCGTGGATCGTGATACGTCATGGCCACTCGAAGTCACATTCGTCGGAGATCGATCTTCACTGCTTATTTCAGAATCACTCACCACGGAGTCCGCTGGATGCTAACTGCTCTTATTCTGCTTGGGCTCGCGATCGGGGCCCCCGCCCACGCGGATGCACAATGCACCGTCGGAGAGGTACGTGCTGGAATCTGCAATGTCGACAACGGTGACGATGTCGGCATCAGCGACTCCCGCCCTGTGGGTGGCTCCGACGGGCGCACCGGTGATGCCGAAGACAGCGGAAGTCCGGGGGATACTGACGGTGGCGAGGCCGGGCCCGCGCAACCCGCACTGCCCTCCGAGTTCGAGCGATGCCTGGACGACTGGAATCGCTACATCGGCTGCTTCCAGCGCGAGGATCCGGCGGATCCGGCGGATCCCGCAGAGACGGTGCCGGCGATCCCGCCTGTCACGATCACGGATGTCGCACGGTTCGCGCCGGACGGCGCGCTCGTCGTTGCCGAGCCCGACAACGTCGGCGTCGTCGGGCTTCCGACGAACTTCGTCGCCTCGGCATCCGCCCAGACGGTCACGGGCGAGCTGTTCGGCTATCCGATCTCCGTCCGCTTCACGCCCGTCGGCTTCGACTTCGATTACGGCGACGGCAGCGCGACGACGACAGCGACCGGCGGTCAGAGCTGGGCGGCCCTGAATCAGGCGCAGTTCACGCCGACCGCGACCAGCCACGTCTACTCGGAACGCGGTGAGTACACCACCGCCGTCGATATCCGATACACAGCCGAGATCGACCTCGGCATCGGCTGGTTCCCCATCGACGGTGAGCTCACGAGCGAAGGCTCGGCGCAGCAGCTGCGAATCTTCCAAGCGCACACGGCGCTCGTCGCGCACACGTGCGAACAGGCGCCGTCCTCGCCGGGTTGCTGATGAGTGTCATGGCGTGAACACCCACGACCTGACGTCCCGCGTTCCTTCGATCCCCGACCAGTCCGTGCCGCCGACGACGACGAGACGGTCATCCGCCCAGATCGCATCCCCCGCGGCATCCGGAGCATCCGGCGGGCTGGGCAGCAGGGTCCACGTCTCGTCCACGTCGTCGAACACGTGACCGTCGCCGAGGACGTACCGACCGCCGCCGATCGCGCTGCCCAACCAGACGGCACCGGCCCGCCGTGGCGCGTCCGGCAATTCCGACCACTCGCCGTCGGGAACGCTCACCACCCCGCCGAACGGATACTCGCGCCCCCACCCGTCGATCTCGCCGCCGTCGGCGCCACCCAGCGTCACATCGACAGCGCGGGTTCCCGTCCACCGCCAATTCCAGCCGCCGATCTGCTCGGCGTCCGGAAGCCGCTTCCACGCTCCGGTGTCTCGGTCGTACAGCGCAACCTGCACCAGGGGCGGTTCCGCTGCCCCCGCGCTCTCCACGAACGCTTTGCCCGTGAGCAGGATTCCGTCGGGCGTGGCTGTCAGATACCGATCGAACATCGCGCCGAGCGGATCGGCCGGCAGTTCGGACCATTCCCCGGTGGCGACGTCCAGGACCAGGTCGGCCCCGCCGCCCGACTCGTGAGACGCCAGCGGCAGCAAGAGGTCATCGCCATCCGCGATCAGCGTTCGCGGCAGGTCGTCCGGGACGTCCACCTCGCTCCATTCGTCCTCCCCGGCCCCGTATGACAGCAACGCCCGACCGACGCCGTCCGCATCCGCCCATGCGAACAGGTGCCCGCCGGCGAACGCCCCCGAGCCCGGATGGATCGGGAGCGGCGCTTCAGCCAACTCGCGCCATCTGCCAGTCCACGGGTCGAGAGCGGCGCCGTCCTCAGCCGAGGGACCCGTCACGCAGTCAGCGGTCGGCGGACATGGGGGTCCGAGCTCGCCACCGGCGACGATGACCTCCTCCCCGGTCCAGACGATGACCGGTGCGCCGCGGGGCTCAAGAGGGAATTCATCCACCGCCACCCATCCGCTCAGCTCGTCATCGCCGGCGCGGACGGATGTCGCGCACCCCGCGAGCAGCAGCATCGTCACCGCCAACCCGATCGCCGTCGCCGTTCTCATACCCGATAGTGTCAGCGCGAGCCGGTCCGTCTCGAAACCGCCTATGCCATGCTGATCCCATGAGCGACAGGCTGATGCTGCTGGACACCGCGAGCCTCTACTTCCGCGCCTTCTACGGAGTGCCGGACAAGGTGAAAGCCCCCGATGGCTCCCCCATCAACGCGGCCCGCGGCCTGCTCGACATGATCGCGAAACTCGTGTCGACCTATCAGCCGACGCACCTCGTCGCGTGCTGGGACGACGACTGGCGCCCGCAGTGGCGTGTCGACCTCATCCCCACCTACAAGACGCATCGCGTCGTCGAGGTGGTCCCTCACGGAGCCGATGTCGAGGAGGTGCCCGACCCGTTGGAGGCGCAGATACCGCTCATCCGGGCCGAGCTCACCGCCCTCGGTATCCCGATCATCGGTGTGGCCGAACACGAGGCCGACGACGTGATCGGCACCCTCGCGACCCGCGCCACCACGCCGGTGGACATCGTCACGGGCGACCGCGATCTGTTCCAGCTGATCGACGATGCCCGCGACATCCGTGTCATCTACACCGCGCGCGGGATGAGCAACCTCGAGACCCTCACCGACGTGAGCGTCGTCGGCAAATACGGCGTGCTGCCTTCGCAGTACGCCGATTTCGCGACGATGCGCGGCGACGCATCCGATGGGTTGCCCGGCGTCGCCGGCGTCGGAGAGAAGACGGCGGCCACGCTTCTTCAGACGCATGGCGATCTCACCGGCATCCGCGCCGCGGCGCAAGCCGGTGAGGGGATGTCCGCGGGCGTCGCCGGCAAGATCCTCGCGGCGTCCGACTATCTCGACGTCGCCCCGACCGTCGTTCTCGTGGCGCGCGACCTCGACGTCTCGGTACCCGCAGAGCCGCTCGGGCATCTGGACGACAACGCGAAGGATGCTGCGGTGGCTCTGGCCGAGACCTGGAACCTCGGTACATCGATGACCAGAGCCCTCGCGGCGCTTCCCGCCTGAGATCACTCCGCCCAGGCGAGCAGCCGATCGACTCCCCATGTCGTGACGATCCGCGCCGCAGGCACCCCCGCGCGTTCAGCGCGAATCGCGCCGTGATCGAGCAGCGACAGCTGTCCTGGCGCGTGCGCGTCCGAGTCGATCGAGAACAGGCAGCCTTCCCCGAGCGCGGCCGCGATCAGTTCGTCCGGCGGGTCCTGCCGCTCTGGCCGGGAGTTGATCTCGACCGCCACTCCGTGCTCCGCGCACGCGGCGAACACCGCCAGGGCGTCGAACTCCGACGGCGGGCGAGTCCCGCGTGAACCCTCCACGAGTCGACCGGTGCAGTGTCCGAGCACATTGACGCGCCCGGACTTCACCGCAGTCAGCATGCGAGCGGTCATCGCCGCGGCATCCATGCGCAGCTTGGAATGCACGGATGCCACCACGATGTCGAGTTCATCGAGCAGATCCGGCTCCTGATCCAGCGCACCGTCTTCGAGAATGTCGACCTCGATGCCGGCGAGCACGCGCAGCCCGGCGTCCGACTCGGCACGCACCAGAGGAATCTGCTCCCGCAACCGCTCGGCGCTCAGTCCTCGTGCCACCCGCAGTCGAGGGGAATGGTCGGTGATCGCGAGGTAGTCGTGCCCGAGAGCACGGGCGGCATCCGTCATGGTCCTGATCGACGTCGCACCGTCCGACCACTCGGTGTGGGCGTGCAGGTCGCCGCGCAGCATGCCCCGCAGTTCGGAAGCGAGTTCGGGTTCGACCTCGCCGCGCAGCTCGACGAGGTAGCGAGGAGTCTCACCCGCCTGCGCCTGCGTGATGACCTCGAACGTCGAAGCGCCGATGCCCTTGGACGCGCGCAGTCTCACGGGGTCAGCGCGTACCTCCTCGGACAGCGACTCCCAGGTCGCGGCGGCCTGACGGAACGCCTTGGCACGATAGCGCGATGCGCGCTCACGCTCCAGCAGCGCGGCGATCTCGAGGAGCGCGGCTGCCGGATCCACGATCAGCCCCTGGCCAGTTCGCGCGAGACCGAGACCCACTCGTCCAGCTTCGCCGACGCGCGTCCGTCGTCCACGGCATCCGCCGCCTTGGCGAAGCCGTCGCGCAGACGATCCAGGATCGGGCGCTGCACCTGAGTCGCGTCCTGCGACAGTTCGAACGCGACGATGCCGGCAGCGGCATTGAGAAGGACGACGTCGCGCACCGGCCCCTGCTCCCCGGCGAGGGTGCGACGCAGCACGTCGGCATTGTGCTCCGGCGAGCCTCCGATGAGGTCCGACAGCTCTGCCAGCGGGATGCCGAGATCCCGCGGGTCGAGGTCGTGCTCGTGGATGTCGCCGCGCGAGACCTCCCAGATCCGGCTGTGACCGGTCGTCGTGAGCTCGTCGAGGCCGTCGTCCCCACGGAAGACGAGCGCGGTCGCACCGCGTGTGCGGAACACGCCGGTGATGAGTGGAACCCGCTCCAGCTGCGCGACGCCCACGGCGTTGGCCTCCGCGCGGGCCGGGTTGCAGAGCGGGCCGAGCATGTTGAAGACGGTCGGGATACCGAGTTCGGCGCGCGCGGGGCCCGCATGCTTGAAACCCGGGTGGAAAGCGGCAGCCCAGGCGAACGTGATTCCGGTTCGATCGAGCACCGAGGCGACGTGGTCCGGTGAGAGCGACAGTTCCAGGCCCAGCGCGCCGAGCACATCCGAGGCGCCTGATGCCGAGCTGGCGGCGCGATTGCCGTGCTTGACGACGGGGATCCCCGCGGCGCCGATGATGACGGCGGCCGTGGTGGAGATGTTGACGGTGCCGACCCGATCGCCACCCGTGCCGACGATGTCCAGGACGTCCGGCGAGACCGGCAGCGGAACGGCCGCCTCGAGGATCGCGTCGCGGAACCCGACGATCTCGTCGATCGTCTCGCCCTTGGCTCGCAGCGCCACGAGGAAGCCGGCCAGTTGGGCGTCGGAGACTTTCCCCTGCATGACCTGGCGCATGGCCCAGGTGGATTCCCACACGCTCAGATCGCGCCGCTCGAGAAGCGTGGTGAGCACATCGGACCAGGTCAGGGATTCAGCCATGTGTGCGATCCTATCGGCGCGCAGAATTTCCTCTCGACGCGGACTTACGCCCTGGCATCCGTCGTTTCCCTTGTATTCACCGAGGATTCGCAGGGGTTTCTTAGGTTCCCCTAAGTGACGGACCAGCGAATCGGACCCCCGTGATGCAAGAATCGCCCGCTCGTATCGGCCATAATGGAGGGGTGACGACCTCAGCGACGTATGCCCCGGCAGCCCGAACCATCAAGCGGCCCAATCCCGTAGCTGTCGGCACCATCGTGTGGCTCGGCAGTGAGGTGATGTTCTTCGCAGGACTCTTCGCGATCTACTTCACCCTCCGCAGCACCTCCCCGGAGCTGTGGGCTCAGGAGACGGAACTGCTCAACGTTCCGTTCGCGGCGATCAACACAGCCATCCTGGTGCTGTCCTCCGTGACGTGCCAGATGGGCGTGTTCGCCGCTGAGGACCTGCAGCCCTACCGCATCGCCAAGGGGCAGCTGAACCCGGCCGGCCGTCGCCGCCTGTTCGGCTGGGGCATGGTCGAGTGGTTCTGGCTGACGTTCGCGCTCGGTGCGATCTTCGTCTCCGGCCAGGTCTGGGAGTACGCCCAGCTGGTCGCCGAGGGGCTGCCGATCCAGGCCAACTCCTACGCTTCGGCGTTCTACATCACCACGGGCTTCCACGCCCTGCACGTCACCGGTGGTCTCATCGCGTTCCTGCTCATCATGGGCCGCGCGTTCGCCGTCAAGAACTTCACGCACAAGGAGGCGACTTCTTCGATCGTGGTGTCCTACTACTGGCACTTCGTCGACGTCGTCTGGATCGTGCTGTTCTTCGTCATCTACTTCCTGAAATAAGAGCGGAGCTGATCCCTGAGATGGCACGAGAGAAGAAGCGCCGTTCGAACGGTCGCCGCAGCCCCTTCGCGGCAGTGGCACTGATCGGAGCAGGACTCCTCATCACCGGCGGCATCTACGCCGGTGCGTCTGCGGCGATCGCCGCGACCGAGACACCGACCGTCGCGTCGGCGTCGTTGACCGCGGAGGACGGCGAGAAGCTGTTCCAGGCCAACTGCGCGACTTGCCACGGCTTGGACATGCAGGGCACCGACAACGGGCCGAGCCTCGTCGGTGTCGGCGAGCTCGCGACCGAGTTCCAGCTCGCGACCGGTCGCATGCCGCTTCAGATGCAGGGGCCCCAGGCACCGCAGAAGCCTGTGCAGTTCACCGAGGACCAGATCCAGGCGATCTCGTCCTACGTGCAGTCGGTCGCCCCCGGCCCGACCTACCCCGCCGACTGGATCACCTCCGGTGAGGCCAACCCCGAGAATGCGGATGACGAGGCGAGCGTCTCGCACGGTGCGGAGCTGTTCCGCGTGAACTGCGCGATGTGCCACAACGTCGCCGCGGCCGGTGGTGCGCTCACAGAGGGCAAGTACGCTCCGGCTCTGACCGAGACCAGCGCGCTGCACATCTACGCGGCGATGGTCACCGGTCCGCAGAACATGCCGGTGTTCGGCAACATGAACCTGTCGGACGAGGACAAGCGCGACATCATCGCCGCGCTGGTCTTCCAGCAGGAGTCCGTGCAGCCTGGAGGCTTCTCGCTCGGATCCCTTGGCCCCGTCTCCGAGGGCCTGTTCGTGTGGATCTTCGGCATCGGCGCGCTTGTCGCCATCACCGTGTGGATCACGGCGAAGTCCAACTGACGCATATTCATCGAAGAGGAACGTACGAGGAGCACCATGGCACACGACGACGACTCGCAGGCTCTTGACAGGGCCTACCAGCCCTCTCCTGGGCTGGGTGTCGCAGTCAGCGATCCCGTGCAGAACCCGGGGCTGCCGCCGCACCGCGAGCGGATGACCGACAAGGATCCGCGCGCTGAGAAGCGAGCGGTCCGAACGGTCTACACGCTCTTCTACCTGTCGCTGGCCGGCTCCATCTGGGCGGTCGCCGCCTACATGCTGTTCCCGATCGAAGACCAGTCGCTGGTATCGATCCGTTACAACAACCTGTTCATCGGTCTGGGCATCGGACTCGCGCTGCTCGCACTGGGACTGGGCGCGATCCACTGGTCCAAGGCGCTGATGAGCGACAAGGAGTTCACCGAGTACCGCCACCCCACGCGGGGCAAGGACTCGACTCGCGAGGCATCCATCAAGGCCTTCGCGGATGCGAACGAGGAGTCCGGTTTCGGGCGACGCACCATGATCCGCAACTCGCTGTTCGCAGCGCTGGTCGCCTCGATCATCCCCGGCGTGACGCTGTTCCGCGGGCTCGCCCCGCACAGCACAGCCGAGAACCCCACCAAGGGCGACCCGGTGGCGCTGCTCAAGCACACCATGTGGGAAGAGGGTCAGCGACTCGTGCGCGACCCGGACGGCACGCCGATCCGTGCGGCGGACGTGACTCTCGGTTCGGCGTTCCACGTCATCCCCGAAGACCTCGCATCGCTGTCGCACCACGACGGGTACCTCGAGGAGAAGGCGAAGGCCATCGTGCTGATGATGCGCCTGCGCCCCGAGCAGCTCATCGAGGCCGAGGATCGCAAGGACTGGTCGTACGACGGCATCGTCGCCTACTCCAAGGTCTGCACGCATGTCGGATGCCCTGTCGCACTCTACGAGCAGCAGACGCACCACCTGCTGTGCCCCTGCCACCAGTCGCAGTTCGACGTCACCGACCACGCCAAGGTCATCTTCGGCCCGGCCGCTCGCCCGCTGCCTCAGCTGCCGATCACCGTCGACGACGAGGGCTACCTCGTCGCCAAGAGCGACTTCACCGAACCCGTCGGCCCGAGCTTCTGGGAGCGTCATTGAGCACCGCAACGCTGTCCAAAGAGGACAACAAGGACAACAAGGCGCCTCTCGGCGGCCGTTTCGTCGGCGCCGCGTCGAACTACATCGATGAGCGCACAAGCCTCTCCGGCTTCGTCAAGGAGCTCGGTCGCAAGATCTTCCCGGACCACTGGTCGTTCATGCTGGGCGAGATCGCGCTGTGGAGCTTCGTGGTGGTGTTCCTCTCCGGAACCTTCCTGACGTTCTTCTTCGATGCCTCGATGGTGGAGACCCACTACACGGGCGCGTACGCACCGATGCGCGGCATCGAGATGTCGGCGGCTCTCGAGTCGACACTGCACATCTCCTTCGACCTGCGCGGTGGCCTTCTGGTCCGCCAGATCCACCACTGGGCGGCGCTCGTCTTCGTCGCCGGCATCGGCGTGCACATGCTTCGCGTGTTCTTCACCGGGGCGTTCCGCAAGCCGCGCGAGCTGAACTGGGTGATCGGCTTCGTGCTGTTCATCCTGGCGATGGCCGAGGGCTTCACCGGCTACTCGCTCCCCGATGACCTGCTCTCGGGCAACGGCCTGCGCATCATCGACGGCATGGTCAAGGGCCTCCCGCTGATCGGAACCTGGACATCGTTCCTGCTCTTCGGCGGCGAGTTCCCAGGCACTGACATCGTCGGCCGCCTGTACACGCTGCACATCCTGCTCCTGCCGCTGCTCGTGATCGCGTTCATCGTGCTTCACCTCATGCTCATGGTCATCAACAAGCACACGCAGTTCGCCGGCCCCGGCCGTTCGAACGACAACGTCGTGGGCTACCCGATGATGCCGGTGTACATGTCCAAGATGGGCGGCTACCTGTTCATCGTCTTCGGCACGATCGTGCTGATCGCGACGTTCTTCCAGATCAACCCGATCTGGAACTACGGACCGTACGACCCCTCCCCCGTCTCCGCCGGCACCCAGCCCGACTGGTACATCGGCTTCGCCGACGGCGCGCTGCGTCTTGCCCCGTCCAACTGGGACATCGTCTTCCTCGACCACACCTGGTCGTTCGGCATCCTCGTGCCGGTCGCGGTTCTGGGTCTGTTCATCGTCGCCGTCGCGATCTACCCGTTCATCGAGGCGTGGGTCACGGGCGACAAGCGCGAGCACCACATCGCGCAGCGTCCGCGCAACGCCGCGACGCGCACGGCGATCGGCGTCGCCGGCGTCATCTTCTACGCGGTCCTGTGGGCGGCCGCATCGTCCGACCTCATCGCGACGCACTTCATGCTCACGATGGAGGGCGTGATCCACAGCCTGCAGGCGCTGCTCATCCTGGGACCGGTCATCGGCTACTTCGTCACGAAGCGCATCTGCATCGCGCTGCAGAAGAAGGACCGCGAGATCGTCCTGCACGGGTACGAGTCCGGCCGCATCGTCCGTCTCCCGGGCGGCGAGTTCATCGAGGTGCACCAGCCGGTCGACAAGTACGACCGCTGGAAGCTCATCGACGTCGACGGCTATGAGCCCCTGGTGGTCCGCCCCAACGCCAAGGGACGCATCCCGTGGACGCAGAACCTGCGCTCCGCCCTGTCCCGCTGGTTCTACGAAGACCGTCTCGCCCCGCTCACGCAGTCCGAGGTCGATGCGGCGGACGCTCACCAGCACCACGTCATCGAACAGGATGCCGAGACCGAGGCCGCCGAGATCCAGGGCGCTCACGAGCGCGCCGGTGTTCCCGATGCACCGCTCGTGGCCACCGAGGATCACGTCGGCGAGACCGCCAACACGCCCAGCACGGTCATCGCGACCGAGCCGGTCAAGAAGTCCAAGAAGAAGTCGGAGGAGGGCGACTAACACCGCCCCTTCCGTGGCCCCGTCGCATCGCGGCGGGGCCTTCTTCGTGCCCCCGTGCGTGACGGGAATCGGCCGGTGAATGACCGTCACACAACGGCTCCACACACGGTCGGCGCCTACGCTGGAGCCATGATCGAACGCGCTGACTTCTTCGCCGCCAAGCTCGCCTACGAGACGGACGCGAGCGACCTGTACGCACGACTGAAGGCCGGGGAAGACGTCGTCGTGATCGACGTGCGCTCGGACGAGGCGTGGGCGCAGGGCCGAGTCGCCGGCGCCGTGCACATGCACTACAACGACATCGTCGATCGCGCCTCTGAGGTGATCCCCGCGGGCGCCGATGTCGTCGTGTACTGCTGGAGTCCGGGGTGCAACGCCGGTGCCAAGGGCGCCCTGGAGCTCGCGAAGCTCGGCTACTCGGTCCGCGAGATGATCGGCGGGTTCGAGTACTGGGTGCGCGAGGGGTACCCGGTCGAGAACGCCGACGGCGTGCATCGACGTCCCGTCGATCCGCTCACGGGTGTCCCCCGCGTCCGCACGCGGGCGTGACCCCTGCCCGGATCTGCTGGCCTCTCGACATGAACTTGCAGAACGTGACGACGACGCCGGATGATCTCCGGCGTGCTCGCTAGCGCAATCTCAGCGAACCAGAGGCCCGGGGAGATGTTCCCGGGGCTTCGTCGCCTCGGCCGCCACCTGCGACTTTTCGACACCTCGCCCATCATCGGTGCGGGCCTTCTGATGTGGATGCCCACGGGGCCGCGATCCGCACAGAACTGGAGCGGTTCGCGGCGGACCAGGCGGAACGCTCGGGATGTCAGCGCATCTACACGCGTCCTCGCCCAGCGCGAGCTCTTCGAGCGCAGCGGGCACTGGGACAAGTTCGCCGAGGACATGCTCCCCCCGATGCGCGTCGGAGGCGAGGAGCTCGTACTGCGGCCTGACAACTGCCCCAGTCATGTACTGGTGTAAGCCGCAGCGCAGCACAGCTGGCGCGATCTGCCTGTACGGTACGCGGAGAACGCCGCCCTGTTCCGCAGCGAGCTCTCCGGCGTGCCGGGCGGCCTCAGCCGCGTACGCCAGATCACCCTCGACGATGCGCACGTCTTCTGCCGCCCCGACCAGGTGGTGGAGGAGGTCCGCATCGCCCTCGAGGCGATTCGCTCGACCTACGCCGTGCTCGGCATCGAGATCGCCTACCATCGTCTTTCGGTCCGCGGAGAGTCCGGCGAATACGCCGGTTCCGACGAGGACTGGGAGCTCGCCGAATCCGAACTCGCCACGGCGTTGCAGCAGGCCGGCATCGGCTACCGACGCGTACCCGGCGAGGCGGCGTTCTACGGGCCGAAGATCGATGTCCAGGTCCCCGACGCGGCCGGACGCGAGGAGATCCTCTCCACCGTCCAGGTCGACAGCGTCATGCCGGAGCGGTTCACACTGAGTCACGTCTCCCCCGCGGGAGATCGGCGACGCCCTGTGATGGTCCACCGCGGTGTCCTCAGCTCGATGGAGCGCTCATCGCGGTCGCGTGGCCTACATCGCGGTGCTGGGCGATCAGGAGATCGCCGATGGGACGCTCGCCGTGAACGGCTCCGGGGTGGACGTCGAGGCATTCCTTTCGGCGTTGAAGCACGAGATCGCCGCTCGAGCGCTCGATCGCGCCCTCTGACCTGCCGGCCGGCGTGCCCTGGCACGACGAAGGCCCCCGGAGATCCGGGGGCCTTCGAGTGACGGGTGTTGCTGTCTCAGCGGGCGAAGTTGCCTCGGTAGTACTCATAGACCCAGCCGACGATCGCAACGACGAAGACGGCGAGACCGATCGGAAGCAGGAAGTGTCCGACGGCGAGACCGACGACGAAGATCGCCGCGGACCCGGCGAGCACGATGGGCCACCACGACCAAGGGCTGAATTCGCCGAGCTCAGGATCGCCATCGTCGATGTCACTGGTCAGGATGTCCTCGGGCAGCTCTCCGCCCTGGGCACGGTGTGTGCGGTGCAGGTACCACGCGATCATCGCGCCCATGAATGCCGTGAACAGCAGCGCGACGGTGCCGACCCACTCGATCGCGAGGACCACGGGACGGTCCTGGTGCTCCAGGATGTTCCAACCGGTGTAGACGACGGCCACGACGGCGAAGAACGCCGTCAGCACCCACCACAGGATGACGTTGTCGCGCATGTTACTTGGCCTCTCCCGCAGCCGCGTGGGCTGCGACCGGGTGCTCTGCGGCCTCCGGGTGGTTCAGGTCGAACGCGGGACGCTCACTGCGGATACGCGGGATCGACGTGAAGTTGTGGCGCGGCGGCGGGCAGCTGGTCGCCCACTCGAGCGATGCGCCGTAGCCCCATGGGTCGTTGACGGTGACCTTGGGGGCCTTGCGGGCCGTGATCCACACGTTAAGGAAGAACGGCAGCATCGACGCACCGAGGATGATCGCCCCGATCGTGGACACCTGGTTCTGCCAGGTCCAGCCGTCAGCTGCGGAGTAGTCCGCGTAGCGGCGCACCATACCGTCGACGCCCAGCCAGTGCTGGATGAGGAACGTCATGTGGAAACCGATGAACAGCATCCAGAAGTGCACATATCCGAGGCGCTCGTTCAGCATCCGTCCCGTCCACTTCGGCCACCAGAAGTAGAAGCCGGCGAACATCGCGAACACCACCGTGCCGAACACCACGTAGTGGAAGTGCGCGACGACGAAGTACGAGTCGCTGAGGTGGAAGTCCAGCGGCGGCGAAGCGAGGATGACGCCGGTCAGACCGCCGAAGACGAAGGAGACCAGGAAGCCGAGCGCGAAGACCATCGGCGTCTCGAACGTGACGGAACCACGCCACATCGTTCCGATCCAGTTGAAGATCTTCACACCCGTCGGAACCGCGATGAGCATGGTCATCAGAGCGAAGAACGGCAGCAGCACGGAGCCGGTGACGTACATGTGGTGTGCCCACACGGCCACGGACAGAGCGGCGATCGCGATCGTCGCGTAGACGAGGGTCTTGTATCCGAAGATCGGCTTGCGGCTGAAGACCGGGAAGATCTCGGAGACGATGCCGAAGAACGGCAGCGCGATGATGTACACCTCGGGGTGACCGAAGAACCAGAACAGGTGCTGCCAGAGGAGCACGCCGCCATTGGCCGGGTCGTAGATGTGCGCACCCAGGATGCGGTCGGCGGCTGCGGCGAAGATCGCAGCGGCCAGCACCGGGAAGGCCATGAGGATCAGAAGGCTCGTGATGAGCGTGTTCCAGCTGAAGATCGGCATGCGCCACATCGTCATGCCGGGGGCGCGCATCGTGATCACGGTGGTGATGAAGTTCACTGCACCGAGGATCGTTCCGAAGCCGGAGATGCCGAGACCGACCATCCACAGGTTTCCACCTGCACCGGGCGAGAACGAGGCGTTGGCGAGCGGCTGATACGCGAACCAGCCGAACGACGCAGCACCCTGCGGGGTGAGGAAGCCGGCGACCGCGATCGTCGAGCCGAACAGGAACAGCCAGAACGCGAAGGCGTTCAGACGCGGGAACGCCACGTCGGGCGCACCCAGCTGCAGCGGCAGGATCGCGTTCGCGAAACCGGCGAACAGCGGCGTCGCGAACATCAGCAGCATGATCGTGCCATGCATGGTGAAGAGCTGGTTGTACTGCTCCTTCGTCGGGATGATCTGCATTCCCGGTGCGAAGAGCTCGGCGCGGATGACGAGCGCCATCACTCCACCGAGCAGGAAGAACAGCACGGAGGCGATCAGGTACATGTACCCGATGGTCTTGTGGTCCGTAGAGGTGATCCACTTGACGACGATGTTGCCCTTCTGCTCAACGCGCGAGGAGCTCATCAGAGCGGCCTGGCGCGCGGGCAGGGTGTTCGGGCGGGAGCCGGCGGTCTCGTCGATCTTGGGTTCAGCTGTGGTCGACATGACTTACTCCTCTTCTCCCTCGGATGCCTCGTCGGAGGCTCCGGTTCCGGGGAGGTTCGACAGGCGGTCGTAGGCATCGGCGATGTCGCCGGTGTTGCCCTTCTCGCGCAGTTCCTCGACATAGGCGTCGTACTCGTCCTGCTCGACGACCTCGACGTTGAAAAGCATCATCGAGTGGTACTCGCCGCAGAGCTCGGCGCACTTGCCCTCGTACTCGCCGACACGCGTCGGGATGAAGGACCAGGTGTTGTCCTTCCCGATGTACATGTCCTTCTTGTAGAGGAAGTCGATGATCCAGAAGGAGTGGATGACATCGCGCGACTGGAGGTGGATGGTGACCTCCTGGTCGACCGGCAGGACCAGCGTCGGAAGCTGCTCCTGGTCGATGTTGCCGTTCTTGTCCGGCTGCGCCTGGATCCCCATGGTCCACACGGCGTCGGACAGATCGTCGTCCTCACCGGCGTACATGAAGTCCCACGACCACTGCTTGCCGATCGCGGTGATCTCGACGTCGGGGTCGTCCCACTGCGTCTCGATGGCGGTCTGGTCACGCGCGGTGAAGAAGAACATGCCCAGCACCAGCAGCAGCGGCACGATCGTGTAGAAGATCTCGATCGGCATGTTGTAGCGCATCTGCACCGGCAGACCGGTCTGGCCCTTGCGACGGCGGTACGCGATCGCGGCCCAGGCCATGAGGCCCCAGGTGATCACGCCGACGACCAGCAGGACGATCCAGGAGTTCACCCACAGACCGGAGACTCGCTCGGTCTGGTTGGTCGCGGCCGTACCGTCCTCGACGAAGCCAGGAAGGAAGCCGTTCAGCTCGGTGGGAGAACATCCCGCCAGGGCCACGGCTGCCGCAATTCCCAGAGGAATGGCGGCCCAACGAAGGCGGCGTTTCGAGGGCACGATGCACCTTTCAGATCGCGGACAGGGCACACCCCAGTCTAGGGCAACCTCACACCCGATTCACGCCAAGCACGCAGGTTGGCGTGTGCGTCAGGGTCAGTGGAAGCTGTCGCCGCAGGCGCAGCTGCCCGCCGCATTCGGGTTGTCGATCGTGAAGCCCTGCTCCGAGATCGTGTCCTTGAAATCGATCGATGCGCCGTCGAGATACGGGACGCTCATGTTGTCGACGATGACCTCGACGCCGTCGAAATCGACGGTCTCGTCGCCGTCCAGGTGACGCTCGTCGAAGTACAGCTGGTAGATCAGGCCCGAGCAGCCGCCGGGCTGAACGGCGACGCGGAGACGGAGGTCGTCGCGGCCTTCCTGCTCGAGAAGGCTCTTGACCTTGAGCGCCGCAGCGTCGGTCAGCTTCACCCCGTGTGCGGTGGCGGTCTCGGTGGTCAGCGTGGTGTCGGTCATCTCACTCCTTGGGACGGGCCGCGCGCAGGGCGCGGCGTTGTTCAGATTCTACCGCCGGGGATGCCGGCCGGGCGTGTCAGCGCGTGATCCGGTTCATCCGGGTCAGCATCAGCGCCTCGGTGCGGACGGCATGACGGAACGTCTCCAGATGCAGGGACTCGTTCGGGCTGTGGGCTCGAGCGTGCGGGTCCTCGACGCCGGTGACGAGGATCTGGGACTCGGGGAACTCGCGGACCAGATCCGCGATGAACGGGATCGAGCCGCCGACGCCGAGGTCGACCGGCTCCACCCCATAGCCGTCCGCCATCGCCTGCCGTGTGAGCGCGACCGCCCACCCGCTGGTGTCGACGAGGAATCCATCGCCGAGGTCGACATCGGAGAACGTCAGCTCCGCACCGAACGGCGCGTTGGCGCGCAGGTGACTCTCCAACGCGGCATACGCGTCAGCGCCGCTCTGACCGGGCGCGACGCGCGCACTGACCACCACGGTCACCTCCGGCGAGAGGGTGTTCGATGCCGAGGCCACGCTCGTGGCGTCCACACCGATGACGGTCACGGCCGGCTTGTTCCAGATCCGGCTGAGGATGCTGTCGCGACCGATCGGCGAGACGCCGTCCGGCAGTCCGGCCTCATCACGCAGCGTGTCCTCCGAGTACTCGGGCGTGTCGGCATCCCGCTGTTCGAGTCCTGCGACCGCGACCGCCCCGTCGGCATCCCACAGGGTGTTGAGGAGCTTGATCGTCGCCATCATCGCGTCGGGGACCGCCCCGCCGTACATCCCGGAGTGCGATGCGTGCTCGAGCGTGCGGACCGTGAGGGTGAATCGGGCGTTGCCACGCAGCGACACCGTGAGTCCTGGCGTGCGCGAGTCCCAGTTGCCTGAGTCAGCGACCACGATCGCGTCGGCGCGGAGCGCGTCGGCGTTGTCGCTCAGGAACTGCGCGAACGAGCGGGAGCCGTACTCCTCCTCGCCCTCGATGAACAGTGCGACGCCGAGGTCGAGATCGTCACCCACGGCATCCGCCACCGCCCGCAGCGACGCGATGTGCGCCATCACACCGGCCTTGTCGTCGGCGGCGCCACGGCCGTACAGGCGGCCTTCGCGAACCGTGGGCTCGAACGGGGGCGTCTCCCACAGCGCGTCATCCCCGGGGGGCTGCACGTCATGGTGCGCGTAGAGCAGGATCGTGGGGCGCCCGTTGCGCGCAGCGCGAGTGGCGAGGATGGCCGGCTGGCCGAATTCGTCCGTGCCGGGGATTGCGGCGCGCAGCACGCGCACCTCGTCGAAGACACCGGTGTCCCGAGCCAGTGCCGCGATCGCGTCGGCGCTGCGTTCCAGTTGGGTCTGATCGAAGGACGGCCAGGCGATGCCGGGGATGCGGACGAGATCGCCGAGGTCCCCGAGCGTGCGGGGCAGACCGGTGGCGACGGATTCGAGCACCGCCTCTTCGACGGCGAGGTCTTCGGGGGTCTGCGAATCGGAAGAGGTCATGCGGGTAATCTTAAGGGCGAACCCCCTTCACGTGACCGAGGAGCCTTGTGGCCAATCCCACCCCCGAGACGAACGACGACGCCGCGCAGTCCCCCGCGGTCGGCAAGGGACGAGCGACGCCCTCGCGCGCCGAGCAGGAAGCGGCCCGCCGTCGCCCGCTGGTGGCGAACACCAAGGAGGCGAAGGCCGCGGCCAAGGCGCAGCTGAACGAACAGCGCGAGAAGGCCCGGGTCGGAATGGCCAACGGCGACGATCGGTATCTTCCGCCGCGTGACAAGGGCCCGCAGCGCCGCTGGGTCCGCGACTACGTGGATGCCGGCTGGCACCTGTCCGAATGGATCATGGCGCTGATGCTCGTGGTCATCCTCGTGTCGCTGGTTCCCAACGCGGTCATCTCGTTCTACGCCTTCGTCGGACTCTGGGCCTACCTGATCATCTCGATCATCGACATGGTGCTGCTCGCCAACCGGGTGAAGCGCAAGGCAGCGGTGAAGTTCGGCAAGGACAAGCTCGAGAAGGGCCTGGGCTGGTATGCGGCCATGCGCGCCCTCCAGATGCGCTTCATGCGTCTGCCGAAGCCGCAGGTCAAGCGCCGCCAGTACCCGGCCTGACACGGCGTCTCCGCGCGGCATCCGCTCGGCGAGCCGAACCTCAGCGAGCGGAGCGCAGACCCCGGCTGATCTGGCGACCCCAGAACGGACCGCGGTACAGGAATCCTGTGTAGCCCTGAACCAGGGTGGCGCCGGCATCCAGACGTGCCCGCACGTCTTCGGCCGTTTCCACGCCGCCGACGGCGATCACGCAGAAATCGGCGGGCACGGCGCCCCGGACGACCTTCAGCACCTCCATCGAACGCTCGCGCAGCGGAGCACCGGAGAGTCCTCCGGCGCCTGCGGCCTCGATCTTGGCCGCGTCGGTCTTCAGCCCGTCGCGGCTGATCGTGGTGTTGTGGGCGACGATGCCGGCGAGCCCCTCCGCGACCGCGAGCTGCGCGATCGCGGCGATCTCCTCGTCGGGCAGATCGGGGGCGATCTTCACGAGGAGCGGCGTGCTGCCCGCGGCATCCTTCACGGCGCGCAGCAGCGGGGCGAGCGTCTCGACGGCCTGCAGCCCGCGCAGACCCGGCGTGTTCGGAGATGACACGTTCACGGCGAGGTAGTCCGCCAACGGGGCGAGTTTCGTCGCACTGGTGACGTAGTCCGCTGTCGCATTCTCGACCTCGACGACGCGGCTCTTGCCGATGTTGACGCCGATGATGGTGCTCGGCCTGCGCCGGCGAAGCTTCGCGAGGCGTGCCGCCGCGGCATCAGCCCCTGCGTTGTTGAAGCCCATCCGATTGATGACGGCACGGTCCGGGATGAGCCGGAAGAGGCGGGGCTTGGGGTTGCCCTCCTGCGGGATCGCGGTGATCGTCCCGACCTCGACATGCCCGAAGCCGAGCGCGGCGAGGCCGCGCACGCCGACGGCGTTCTTGTCGAAGCCGGCTGCGATGCCGAACGGGGACGGGAAGTCCAGTCCCAGGGCGTGCACGCGCTGTTCGTCGGGGGGCGCGGTCAGCGCGCGCGTCGCCCACGAGAACGGCGGGACGCCGAGCACGCGGATCACCGCCATGCCGGCATGGTGGGCGAACTCGGGGTCCAGGCGCGACAGGACGACGCGGAAGAGCAGCGGATACATCCCTGCCAGATTACCGGTCGTCGGCGTCGTTCCCCGCGCGCGCATGGTCGGCGCGCAGGTCGCCGATGGCGCTTTCGAAGTCCTCCAGGGAATCGAATGCCTGATAGACGCTGGCGAATCGCAAGTAGGCGACCTCGTCGAGATCACGCAGCGGACCGAGGATCGCGAGTCCGATCTCGTTCGCATCCAGCTGCGAGACGCCGGTGGCGCGGACGTTCTCCTCCACCCGCTGCGCGAGCACGGCGAGATCGGAATCCGTCACGGGACGCCCCTGGCAGGCTTTGCGCACGCCCGAGATCACCTTCTCGCGGCTGAACGGCTCCATGACGCCAGAGCGCTTGATGACGTTCAGACTCGCCGTCTCCGTCGTCGAGAACCGGCCGCCGCACTCAGGGCACTGCCTGCGCCGACGGATCGACAGACCGTCGTCGCTGGTGCGCGAGTCGATGACACGGGAATCCGGATGCCGGCAGAACGGACAGTGCATTTGTCTCAGCGTACTCGGTCAGTCGCCGACCGGTTCGGAGGTGAACCGCGCCTCGATCGCCTCGCCGTGGGCGGGGAGGACCTCGGAGTTCGCAAGCGCGACCACTCCGTCGCGCACCTGCGCCAACGCGGCGTGGTCGTAGCGGATCACCTGCTGCGGGCGCAGGAAGGTGTACGCACCGAGCCCCGGCGCGTAGCGCGCCTGGCCACCGGTGGGCAGCACGTGGTTGCTGCCGGCCATGTAGTCGCCCAGGCTCACCGGGGTCCGGTCGCCGACGAACACGGCTCCGGCGCTGGTGAACGCGGATGCCGCGGCTTCCGCGTCCTCCACGTGCAGCTCGAGGTGCTCGGGGGCGTAGGCGTTGCTGAACGCGACAGCCATCGCCCGGTCGTCCACGAGCACGATCGCGGACTGCTCCCCCGCCAGTGCGGCGGCGACCCGTTCCGAGTGACGCGTCGCGACGGCTTGAGCGGCCACCGCCGCGGCCGCTCGCTCGGCGAGCTCCGGTGAGTCCGTCACGAGCACCGCCGAGGCCTGCTCGTCGTGCTCGGCCTGGCTGATGAGGTCCGCCGCGATGAGGCGTGCATCCGCCGCGGCATCCGCGACGATGAGGATCTCGGTCGCGCCGGCCTCGGAATCCGTGCCGACGACACCTGCGACCACCCGCTTGGCGGAGGCGACGTAGTTGTTACCCGGTCCCGAGAGGACATCGACGGGGTCGAGGCCGATCTCGTCGACGCCGTACGCGAAAGCGCCGATCGCGCCCGCACCGCCGATGGCGTAGACCTCGTCGACGCCCAGCAGGCCGGCCGCTGCGAGGATCGTCGGGTGGACGCGGCCGTCCTGATCGGACTGCGGAGGCGATGCGAGTGCGATCTGCTCGACACCGGCGACCTGTGCGGGCACGACGTTCATGATCACACTGGACGGATACACGGCCTTGCCACCGGGAATGTACACGCCGACGCGTCGGACGGGCTGCCATCGCTGCAGGATGCGAGCTCCTGGGCCGATGTCCGTGGTCCGCTCCGCCGGCACCTGGGCCGCCGATGCCGACTGCACCCGCCGGATGGCCTCCTCCAGCGCCGCCCGGATGTCCGGCGCGAGCGATGTCACTGCGGCGGCGATGTGCTCGGAGGGGACGCGGATGGCGTGCCCGGTGACGCGATCGAAGCGCTCGGCCTGTTCACGCAGCGCCGCCTCGCCGCTCGTGCGCACGTCCTCGACGATGCGCGCCGCCGTGTCCAGCGCTTCGGCGCGTGCCTGGGCTGCCCTTGGCACGGCCGCGAGCATGTCGGATGCCGAGAGCTCGCGCCCTCGGAGATCGATGGTGCGCATGTCAGCCTTTCGTGATGTCGTCGATGTCGTGAAGATAGCCGATCCGGCCATCGTCATGTCGCACGACGAACGCGCCACCGCGGTCTTCGATCACGAGCGCCCATGCATCGGGCCCGATGCGGAACAGGGGCTCTCCGCGCTCATCCACCACATCGCGCTCGCTGGGAGCCAGCGCCCAGAACGGCTGGGCGACCGGTGCGAAGCGCGGATTGGTGGCATCGGTGTCGAAGGACGGGCCGGCCGCGACCTGCTCCCCCTCGATCTCCACGACCTCGACGTCGATCTCGCGCTCTGCGGCCTCCGGTTCGAGAACCGGGGCGTCGGCCTCAATGGCGGCACTGCCGCCGTCGAGGCCCTCGGCGTCGGCATCGTCGCCCCGCGAGCGACGCGCATAGCCGGGCGCGTACTCGCCATCGGTGAGCACGGATCCGGTGCCACCGCCGGACGCGTGGGCGGAGAGCGGAACCTGGTCGGCGAGTCCGAGCGCGGCGATCTCGTCGGTGTCGTTCCCGCCGGAGAGTTCGGCATCCAGCGTCGGGGCGGCCGCTGCGGACTCGGCAGGCTTGGCCTCGCGCGGGCGTGCGATCACGGGGCGTGCCGGGTTGGCGTTGCGGTGAGCGAGCGTCTCCAGCCGACCGATGAAGTCCTCACGCAGCCCTGGGATCAGAGGAGCGAAGACGGTCAGAACGACCAGTGCGACGGAGGCGACCAGCCCGACCCACGGAACCCAGGCGGCAGGTGCGATGCCGGTGGCGATCCACGAGCCGACGAGCGACCAGAGCACTTGTGCCCACCAGATCGCGGAGACCGCGAACGTCACTGAGGCGAACTGGTCGATGCCGAGCGATCCGACCCGACGGATGCCATCGGGCGAGAACCGTCGCAGGACGATGAGGAACATGGCGACCGTCGGCAGACCGATCGGCAGCACCCACGAGATTCCCTGTCCCCAGACGGACGCGGTTCCGTCAGCGATCGGGAAGAACGACACGAGGAAGGCGACCAGCCAGACGCCGACGAGGATCAGCTCGCGCAGCGTGAACCCGAGGACGCCGTACTCCGGAATGACCTGGTCCTCGTAGAGGACGGAGCCGTCCTCCAAGGAGAACGCGTCATCGGTGGTGTGCGTCGTGGACTCGGGGTCGTCCTCGAACGGGTGCTGGGTGCTCATCCTGTTCCTTTCGTCACGGGGCACGGCCATGCCGGCCGACGCCCCTAACGGGTCCCGATATTACCTGCGAGGGCTCGGGCACCCCTTATCGAGATCACAACCGTCATGACTTTCTCATGAAGGCTCAGCCGATGCAGGCCGGGCCCAGCAGCGACTTCAGGTCTCCGAAGAGGTCGGCCGACACCGTCACCGGCATGGGCACCTCGAAGACTTTGGCGGTCCGCCCGCGATGCACTCGGAGCATCACCTCGGTGTCGCCGTTGTGACGTCGGAGCACGTCGGCCAGGTCATTCATGACGCGCTCCGTGGCACGTTGCTCGGCCACGACGAGCGACAGGGGCCCCGCCGCATCGAACGAGCCGACGTCGGGCGCGAACGCGGACTGCGCATGCAGATTGAGTCCGTCGTCGCGTCGGGATACGCGCCCGCGTACGGCGAGGATCGCATCCTGCTGCAGCACATGCTGGAACTCCGTGTACGTCTTGCCCATGAACATCACGGTGACCTCACCGTTGAAGTCCTCGACGGTGATCATGCCGTACGGGTTGCCGCTGGCCTTCGCGACGCGGTGCTGCACGCTGGTCACGAGGCCCGCGACGGTCACCTGGTCGCCGTCCTGCAGGTCTTCCGACGAGAGCAGGTTGTGGATGGAGATCGACGCATGCTTGGCGAGCGGGACTTCGAGTCCGGCGAGGGGGTGGTCGGACACGTACAGGCCCAGCATCTCGCGCTCGAACGCCAGCTTGTCCTTCTTGGTCCACTCCGGGCGCTCTGGCACCTTGGCCGGAGCAGCCTCCTCCATATCGTCGTAGAGGCTGTCGAAGTCGAATCCGATCGCGCCCTGGGCCTCGTTGCGCTTGCGATCCACGGCGGCCTCGACGGCATCCTCATGGACCTCCATCAGCGCCCGGCGGCTGTCGCCCATCGAGTCGAAGGCGCCGGCCTTGATGAGCGATTCGACGGTCCGCTTGTTGGCGACGTGCAGGGGAACCTTGTGCAGGAAATCGTGGAACGAGGAGAAGGTCTCCTTCTTGCGCGACTGGACGATCCCGTCGACGACGTTGCTGCCCACGTTGCGCACAGCGCCGAGGCCGAAGCGGATGTCCTCGCCGACGGCGGCGAAGAAGTTGATCGACTCCCCCACGTCCGGCGGGAGCACGCGGATGCCCATGCGGCGGCACTCGTTCAGATACAGCGCCATCTTGTCCTTGGAGTCACCGACGCTCGTGAGCAGCGCTGCCATGTACTCGGCGGGATAGTGCGCCTTCAGATACGCGGTCCAGTACGAGACGAGTCCGTATGCCGCGGAGTGGGCTTTGTTGAACGCGTAGTCGGAGAACGGGAGCAGGATGTCCCACAGCGCCTTGATCGCAGCCTCCCCGAACCCGCGCTCCTTCATACCGCCGGAGAAGCCCTCGTACTGCTTGTCCAGTTCGGACTTCTTCTTCTTACCCATCGCGCGGCGGAGGATGTCCGCCTGGCCGAGGCTGAAGCCGGCGACCTTCTGTGCGATGGCCATGACCTGCTCCTGATAGATGATCAGGCCGTACGATTCCTGCAGGATCTCGGCGAGCGGCTCTTCGAGCTCGGGGTGGATCGGTGTGATCGGCTGCTGCCCGTTCTTGCGCAGCGCGTAGTTCGTGTGGGAGTTCGCACCCATCGGCCCCGGTCGATACAGGGCGATGAGGGCCGAGATGTCGCCGAAGTTGTCGGGCTTCATCAGGCGCATGAGTGACCGAAGCGGCGGGCTGTCGAGCTGGAACACCCCGAGCGTGTCGCCCTTGCCGAGCAGATCGTACACACCGCGATCGTCGAGCGTGAGGTGCTCGAGATCGAGTTCTTCTCCCCTGTTCAGGCGGATGTTGTCCAGCGCATCCGAGATGATCGTGAGGTTGCGAAGCCCCAGGAAGTCCATCTTGATGAGGCCGAGCGTCTCGCACGACGGATAGTCGAACTGCGTGACGATCTGCCCGTCCTGCTCCCGGCGCATGATCGGGATGATGTCGAGCAGCGGCTCGGAGGACATGATGACGCCGGCTGCGTGCACGCCCCACTGGCGCTTCAGACCCTCGAGGCCGAGTGCGCGGTCGAAGACGGTCTTCGCCTCTGGATCGGTCTCGATGAGCGCACGGAATTCGCTGGCTTCCTTGTAGCGAGGGTGCGCGGAGTCGAACATGCCGTCCAGGGGCATGTCCTTGCCCATCACGGGAGGCGGCATGGCCTTCGTGAGGCGCTCGCCCATGCTGAACGGGAAACCCAGCACGCGTCCGGCATCCTTCAGCGCCTGCTTGGACTTGATGGTGCCGTACGTGACGATCTGGGCGACGCGCTCCGAACCGTACTTCTCGGTCACGTACTCGATGACCTCGCCGCGGCGACGGTCATCGAAGTCGACGTCGAAGTCGGGCATCGAGACGCGGTCGGGATTCAGGAAGCGCTCGAAGATCAGGCCGTGCTCGAGCGGATCGAGATCGGTGATCTTCATCGCGTACGCGACCATGGATCCCGCACCGGAACCACGCCCTGGACCGACGCGGATGCCGTTGTCCTTGGCCCAGTTGATGAAGTCGGCGACGACGAGGAAGTAGCCGGGGAAGCCCATCTGGAGGATGATGCCGGTCTCGTACTCGGCCTGCTTGCGGACCTTGTCGGGGATGCCGTTCGGGTAGCGGTAGTGCAGGCCGTTCTCGACCTCTTTGATGAGCCAGCTGTCCTCGGTCTCGCCGTCCGGCACGGGGAACCGCGGCATGTAGTTCGCGGAAGTGTTGAACTCGACTTCGCAGCGCTCTGCGATGAGCAGCGTGTTGTCGCATGCCTCCGGGTGGTCGCGGAACAGCTGCCGCATCTCGGCTGCGGTCTTGATGTAGTAGCCGTCGCCGTCGAACTTGAAGCGGTTCGGGTCGTCGAGCGTGGAGCCCGACTGCACGCACAGCAGCGCCGCGTGCGCGTCGGCCTCGTGCTGGTGCGTGTAGTGCGAGTCGTTCGTCGCCACCAGCGGGATCCCGAGATCCTTCGACAGGCGAAGAAGGTCGGTCATGACCCGGCGCTCGATCGAAAGGCCGTGATCCATGATCTCGGCGAAGTAGTTCTCCTTGCCGAAGATGTCCTGGAATTCGGCCGCGGCGGCGCGTGCCGCGTCATACTGGCCGAGACGCAGGCGCGTCTGGATCTCGCCGGAGGGGCAGCCCGTCGTCGCGATCAGTCCCTTGCCGTAGGTCTGCAGCAGTTCGCGATCCATGCGCGGCTTGAAGTAGTACCCCTCCATGCTGGATCGGGAGCTGAGCCGGAAGAGATTGTGCATGCCCTCGGTGCTCTGGCTCCACATCGTCATGTGGGTGTACGCGCCGGAGCCGGAGACGTCGTCGCTCTTCTGATCAGGGGATCCCCACTGGACCCGAGATTTGTCGCTGCGGTGCGTGCCGGGGGTGACGTACGCCTCGAGACCGATGATCGGTTTGACGCCGGCATTCTGGGCCGCGCGGTAGAACTCGAACGCCGCGAAGGTGTTGCCGTGGTCGGTGACGGCGATGGCCGGCATGCCGTAATCCGCGGCAGCCTGAGTCATCGCAGCGATCTTCGCAGCACCATCCAGCATCGAGTACTCGCTGTGGACGTGGAGGTGCACGAAGGAGTCGGATGCCATGCTTCGAGTCTACGAGCTGGCCCCGACATCCGGATCCGATGCCGGGCCGAATGACGGTCTACGGAATGGGAACGGAGGCCGGGATCTCGTCGACGATCGTCACATGGATCCGACTGGACCAGCGGTCGTCGTTGGCGTTTCCGCGGCCGACGATCAGACCCTGCGCTGTATCGACGTCTACCGTCTCCATCCAGGCGCTCTCACCGCCTTCGGGGAAGGCGATCGTGGTGATGTCGCCCTCGACGCGCTCGACGTGGGCCCCGGGCACGAGTGCCAGCGCCTGGAACATCACCGCGCGGAGGTCGGCCGGAGCGAGGTTGAATCCGATGGGGTCGCCGAGGCTCGGCGGCGGGCAGTCCGACAGGTACTCGTAGGACGAGTCGTCGAGCCAGTCGACGAGCGCCCCCGGGTCACGCGGCATCTCGTCGTAGTAGCACGCGAGCGGGTTGCGTGAGAACGTGTGGACGTCCTCCGATTCGACGCCCTCCGCTCCGACACCGGTCACGCTGTACATCCCCCCGGGGTATACCTCCACCCGAACGGTGAACTCGAGCTGATCGAGCCCTTCCTCGGCCACGGCCGCGTCGGGCCCATCGATCTCCAGAAGCTCCGCCGATTCGCTGTAGTCCTGCACCCAGTCGTCCGAGCGATCCGCCGGGACGTACATCGATCGCGCCTGACGAACCACGGCCGTGGTCGCCGAGTCGTTGCTGTCCCAGTACCCTCCGTCGGGGCTCGACTCATCCACCCGCCAGCCGAGTCGCTGCGTCGACACCTCCTGGATCCGGATGTACTGCCCGGGCCGGGGATCCAGCACGGCGGCGGTCAGAGTCGCCTCAGCCGCCTGGTTCAACACCTCGGCCGCGGAGGCACTCGGTGCTTCGACCGGCGCCAACACCGACCCGACGACGATCGCGGTCACCGTGGTACCGGCGACCAGTCCCCCGATGCCGATTCCCGCCCATGCGCGCCGTCGCCGCCGCGCACGCTCCGACCGCGCACTGCGCGCGATCTCGCGCGTCAGCGCCTGGCGTGCGACGCGGACGTTCTCCTCGGTGATTCGGGCCCCGTCGGCCCCGATCTCACGAATTCGTTCCGAAAGCAGCATCGGTCTCCTCCTTCACCATCCAGGTCAGCCGGGTCGCGGAATGCGAACCTGGCGGTGCGAGCTTGCGACGGACGCGGTTCAACCGGGACCGCACGGTCCCCACCGGCACGCGCAGCGCCTCGGCGATCTGCTCGTAGGTCAGATCCGCCCAGGCGTGAAGCAGCAGCGTGTCGCGGTCCTTCGCCGACAGAGCAGCTATCCGCGGCGCCAGCGCTGTCAGCGCGGCATCCGCATCCATCCGGGCATCGGATGCCGCGTGCGGCAGTTCTGCGGCCACGGCAACCGCACCGGCCGACGCCTCGAACGAACGCCATTGCCTGGCCTCGGCCGTACGGTGACTCTTCACCACGCGGGTCGCGATCCCCAGCAGCCACGGCCTCGCCGACTCCCACGCCGAATCGAACGCTGCCCGGCGCTTGAACGCGACGAGGAAGGTCTCGCTCAGGACATCGTCGACGGCATCCGCCCCGATCCGTCGCCGGATGTAACCGCCGACGGGACGGACGTGCCGCTCGAAGATCTCGGAGAAGACTCCTGGTTCGTCGAGCGACCGCTGGATGATCTCGCTGTCTGTGCTCACACTGGGTATTGCTCGCCCATAGCGATTCGGTTCACGAATCCCTCGAATCGGTCAGATCCAGCCGCATCAGCACCCGCGGGAAGCCGTCGAGCACGGAGCCTGTCTCGGCCGCCATCTCGAACCCGGCGCTCTCGAAGAGAGCCCGCGTTCCCACGTACGCCATCGTGAGATTCACCTTCGCCCCGTCGTTGTCGACGGGATAGCCCTCGATCGCCGGCGCCCCGCGCTCGCGCGCGTACGCGACCGCACCCTCGATCAGCGCGTGCGAGACACCCTGTTTGCGGTACCCGGGTCGCACACGGAAGCACCACAGCGACCAGACGTCGAGTTCGTCCACGTGTGGGATCAACCGGTTGCGCGCGAAGCTCGTGTCCCGCCGCGGATGCAGCGCAGCCCACCCGACGGGCTCGCCGTCGAGGTACGCGATCACGCCGGGCGGCGGATCGTACTCGCACAGCTCCCGTACGCGTTTCGCCCGCGCCTCGCCTTTCAGCGCGACATTCTCCTTGTTGCCGATCCGGTAGCTCAGGCAAAAGCACACGTTCGATGTCGGCTTCTTCGGCCCCACAAGCGTGGCGACGTCATCGAAGACGGTCGCGGGGCGCACGTCGATGCTCATGCCCACAGTGTGCCGGATGCCGCGGACATCCGGTCTCTGTGTTGCGTCGAGCCCGGGATCAGGAGACCCGCTCACACTTCGGGCGATGCCGCGGGACCGCGGCGTCAGTCGCCGCGCAGCATCTCCAGAGCCCCGGCCAGGTCAGCCGGATACGGCGACTCGAACTCGACCCAGTCCCCCGTACCGGGGTGCGCGAACGCCAGCCTGTGGGCGTGCAACCACTGTCTCGTCAAGCCCAGCCGCGCGGCCGTCGTCGGGTCGGCTCCGTAGAGCGGATCGCCGACGCAGGGATGCCGGTGCGCAGCCATGTGCACACGGATCTGGTGGGTCCGCCCCGTCTCGAGGTGGATCTCGAGCAGCGAGGCACCGGGGAACGCCTCGAGCGTCTCGTAGTGCGTGACCGAGTCCTTGCCTTCAGGCGTGACGGCGAACTTCCAGGAGTGGTTCGGATGGCGCCCGATCGGTGCATCGATCGTCCCCGCCAGCGGATCCGGATGCCCCTGCACGACGGCGTGGTAGATCTTGTCGACCGTGCGCTCCTTGAAGGCGCGCTTGAGCAGCGTGTACGCGCGCTCGGTCTTGGCGACGACCATGAGACCGCTCGTGCCGACGTCCAGCCGATGCACGATTCCGGCTCGCTCGGCCGCGCCGCTGGTCGCGATGCGGAACCCCGCGCCCGCGAGGGCGCCGAGGACCGTGGGCCCCTCCCACCCCAGCGACGGGTGCGCCGCGACACCGGTGGGCTTGTCGACGACGACGATGTCGTCATCGTCGTGGATGATGCCGAGCTCGGGAACATCGACCGGGATGATCCGGGGTTCCTCCTTCGGCCGCCATTCGACGCTCAGCCATCCCCCGGCACGAAGCCGATCGGATTTGCCCAGCGTCACGCCGTCGACGCTGACGCCTCCGGCCTCGGCGACGTCGGCGGCGAACGTCCGGGAGAAGCCGAGCATCTTCGCCAGCGCGGCGTCGACTCTCACGCCGTCGAGTCCGTCCGGGATCGGGAGGTGTCGGGATTCCACGATCAGGATGCCGCGCCGGAGGATGCCGGGCGCCCTGCGGCACCGTCCTCGGCGACCGCTGCGCTCCCCGCTTCCGCGGGGGCTGCATCGAGAGGTTCCGCGTCGACGGACTGGGCCTCTGCCTCAGCCTGCTCCGCAGCGGCGACCTTCTCGGCCTCGAGGTGGTCGCGCTCGCGCGTGCCGTCGAAACGCAGTCCGAGCACCACGAGCAGCGCCACGGAGATCATGCCGGTGACGATGAAGATGTCCGCGACGTTGAAGATCGCCGGCATCATCCACGGCATCGAGATCATGTCGACGACCTCGCCTCTGGCGAAGCCGGGCGCGCGGAAGAACCGGTCACCGAGATTGCCGAGTACGCCACCGAGCAGGCACCCGAGCACGACAGCCCAGAGCCGCGACTGCAGCCCGAGCGCCTTCCAGATGATGACTGCGCCCACGACCGAGAGCGCGATCGTGAAGATCCAGGTGTGGTCCGAACCGATCGAGAATGCGGCACCGGGGTTGCGCACATAGAGCAGCTGAAGGAACTCCCCCCACACGGGAACGGGCTCCCCGTAAGGCAGGTTCTCGACGGTGAGGTACTTCACATACTGATCGGCGGCCAGCACGATGATCGCGAGAATCGCGACGATCGCGCCGGCCGCCGACCGACGAAGGGGACGACGTCCTGACAAGAGGATGCCTTAGAGACCGATGGCGGAGACCGGCGTCGAGTCCGTCGACGCCGACTTCTCATCGAGGTCGCGCAGCTGGCCCTCGATGTATCCGCGCAGCTGGGTGCGGTAATCGCGCTCGAACGTGCGCAGCTCGGTGATGCGGGCCTCGAGCGTGTTGCGCTCGCGCTCGAGCCGAGCGGATTCCTCACGCTGCTTGGCCGCGGCCTCGCTGCGGATCTTCTCGACCTCGGTCTCGGCTTCGGCGATCAGCTGAGCGCGCTTGGTCTCACCCTCGGCGACGTGCTCGTCGTGCAGGCGCTGGGCCAGCTCGATGATGCCGGCGGTCGTCGTGGTGGCGACGGGGGCGGCTGCCGGAGCGGGTGCGGGAGCCTCGACCGGAGCCGGCGCTGCGGCGGCGGGAGCAGGAACCTCGGAGACGACAGCGGCCTCGGGCGCCTTCTCACCGGACTCGTAAGCCGCGAGCTTGGCCTTCAGCTCCGTGTTCTCCTCGAGAGCCTTGCGCCACTCGACGACGATCTCGTCGAGGAAGTCATCCACCTCGTCGGGGTCGAAGCCGTCCTTGAAACGGACATGCTGAAACTGCTTGGTGACGACGTCATCCGGGGTCAGTGCCATGGGTAGGCTCCTCTTTCGATGAGTTTGTGGATCTGGCGCGGACCCTGGGGGCGCACCTGGGAGCCAAGCATAGTCCCCGGATCTGATCGCCGCGACGGCGGACGCTCACTCCGGGGCACGTGTGCTCAGCCGGCGGCGCCACCGATGGCGCGCACGATGGCCATCAGGATCAGCACGACGAACATCGTCAGCGCGAACCCAAAGTCCAGCGACAGGCCGCCGATCCGCAACGGCGGAATGATCCGACGGAAGAAGCGGATCGGCGGATCCGTGACGGTGTAGACCGCCTCGGCGGCGACCAGGCCGAAGCCCTTGGGACGCCATTCCCGATTGAAGAGCGGGATGTAGTCGAGGATCAGCCGTGCGAAGAGCACGAAGATGTAGATCAACAGCATCAGATGAACGATGCCGGCGATGACAGAGACCAGCGAACCCACGGGGCTATGCGTGGTCGAAAGCGGCGGACTCGACGTCCGCGTGTGCGATACCGCCGTGGCCGGACACCGCGATGTTCTCCGGCGACAGCAGGAACACCTTCGAGGTGACCCGCTCGATCCGGCCGTACAGGCCGAGGGAGAGACCGCTCGCGAAGTCGATGAGGCGACGGGCCTCGGCATCCGACATCTGCGACAGGTTGATGATCACCGGGATGCCTTCGCGGAAGCTCTCCGCGATCAGCTGCGCATCGCGGTACTGCTTGGGGTGCACCGTGAGGATCTCGTTCACCGTCCCCGCAGCCGGCTGACGCACGGCCACCGGCCTGCGCAGCGGAGTCACCGGTGCCGGCGCCTGCTCCTCGACGACCTCACGGTCGCGTTCGCGGTGTGCACGAGCAGGAGCCTGAGACGGCTGGTCCTCGTAGGCCTCTTCCTCATCGGCGAGACCGAGATACACCATGGTCTTCTTCAGTGGGTTTCCCATCGTGTCCTCCGGAAACTATCGGGGCTGGTCTGGTTCGAGGTTATCCCCGCACAGGGCGAGGACCGGTGATTGCGGAGCCGATCCGCAGGTGTGTCGCGCCGGCATCGATCGCCGGAACGAAATCGGCGGTCATGCCGGCCGAGATCCAGGACGCGTCCGGATGCTGCGCTCGCACGGCATCCGCGACCGACCGAAGGCGGGCGAAGGCCGAAGCGGGTTCTTCATCCAGCGGCGCGACGGCCATGACGCCGCGCAGCCGCAGAGAGGGCAGCTCCGCGATGTGATCGGCGAGGGCGAGAGCGCTCTCGGGCGAGATTCCGCCGCGACCGGCATCCTGCGTGAGGTTGACCTGCACGAGGACGTCCAGCACGTCATCGGACTCGGCAGCGCGGTGCAGCGCGTCGGCCAGACGGTCGCGATCGACGGAATGCACCACGTCGGCGCTGCGCCGAATGGCGGCCGCCTTGTTCGTCTGCGCCTGGCCGATGAAGTGCCAGCGCACCCGAAGGTCCTCGAGGTCCGTCCGCTTCGCCGTCAACTCCTGCTGGCGGTTCTCCCCGACGTCGGTCACACCGAGCGCCGCGAGATCCGACACCAGGGACGCCGGGTGGAACTTCGTCACGACGATGCGCGTGAGCTCACCGGCATCCCGTCCGGCCAGACGCGCGGCGTCGGCGATCTGCTCATCGATCGCCGACAGCCGTGCTGCCAGGCTCATCGTTCGGATGCCCGGGAGGTCACTTGAGGAACTCGGGGATGTCGAGGTCGTTGTCGTCCGCGAAGGCGGGCTCGTAGCTGCTGGTCGCCGAGATGGGAGCGACGGGCTCCCGCTTCTCCTCGACAACCGGAACCTCGATGCTCTTCTCCTCGGCGACCGTCTGCTCGGTCAGCGGCTCCGGACGGGACAGGAACGTCGGGTCCAGTCGCAGCGACGGCTCGCCGCTGTCGAATCCGGCGGCGATCACGGTCACCCGCACCTCGTCGCCGAGCGTGTCGTCGATGACGGTACCGAAGATGATGTTGGCCTCGGGGTGAGCGGCTTCCTTGACCAGGTCTGCGGCGTCGTGGATCTCGAAGATGCCGAGGTTGGAGCCACCCTGGATCGAGAGCAGCACGCCGTGCGCACCCTCGATGGACGCCTCGAGAAGCGGCGACTCCACCGCGAGCTCGGCAGCCTTGATCGCACGGTCAGCGCCACGCGCCGAGCCGATGCCCATGAGCGCCGATCCCGCACCCTGCATGACCGACTTGACATCGGCGAAGTCGAGGTTGATGAGACCAGGCGTCGTGATGAGGTCCGTGATGCCCTGCACACCGGCGAGCAGCACCTGGTCCGCAGTGGCGAACGCCTCGATCATCGAGATACCGCGGTCGCTGATCTCGAGGAGTCGGTCGTTCGGCACCACGATGAGGGTGTCGACCTCCTCCTTCAGCTTGGAGACGCCGGCCTCCGCCTGGCTCTGACGACGACGGCCCTCGAACGAGAACGGCTTCGTGACGACACCGATGGTCAGTGCGCCGATCGACTTCGCGATCCGGGCGACGACCGGAGCGCCACCGGTGCCGGTGCCGCCGCCCTCGCCTGCGGTGACGAAGACCATGTCGGCTCCGGTGAGCGCCTGTTCGATCTCTTCGGCGTGGTCCTCGGCGGCACGGCGGCCGACCTCGGGGTCGGCTCCGGCGCCGAGGCCGCGGGTGAGCTCACGCCCCACGTCGAGCTTGACGTCGGCGTCGCTCATCAGCAGCGCCTGCGCGTCGGTGTTGACAGCGATGAACTCGACACCGCGCAGGCCGAGTTCGATCATGCGGTTCACGGCGTTGACACCGCCACCGCCGACGCCGACGACCTTGATCACGGCGAGGTAGTTCTGGTTCTGGCTCATGGCCGGCCTCCGATATGTCGAGCCTGAAAATCTGTTCAAAGAGTGTGTGAACCTTAAACCTCAACTAGAGGTGTAAAGTATTTCCCGGTATTGCGTTCTCTTGATCGAAGGTATGCGCCGATTCGGCGTGCGCGCGCAGCGACACGGGCGTGTCTGGCAATCGTGTCCTTGCGGAGTTCGCCAGGGCTCCCCGATGGGGCTCAGCCGACGACTCCGACGTCCGGAGTGGACACGTCGAACGACCTCGCGTCCGGGTTGGCCGCGATGAGCCGGACCAGCAGAAGCGCCTTCTCCGCCGATTCCTCCGAGCTCCCCCACATCACGCTCTTCTCGCCGAGCGTGAGCGCGACGTCGTCCGTCGATGATGCCTCGACGCGCGTGAGCTGGGAGCGCAGATCGGCCGGGAGCGATCGCACGACGAGCCCCGCGGATTCGAAGGCCGCGGAATCCGTGCCCCCCTCGATCTCCAGCAGCGGCTGTCCTGCCGGCTGAGCGTCGGTCGTCGTCAGGGCGACTCCTGCGGCATCCACCAGTGTGTAGCCCGCATCGGATGAGAGCACGCCGACGGGCGTGCGCTCCACGATCCGCACCGTCAGCTCATGCGGCGGCTTGGCTTCGAGCGCGTAGGTCTCGATGAGCGGGAATGCGATGAGCGCGGCCTTGACCTCACCGGCGTCGACCAGCGCGAGCGGCGTACCGACCTGGTCCGACAGTGCCGCCTCGATCTGGGCCGGATCGAGCGAGGATGCACCGATGACCGTCACCTTCTCGACCGCGAACAGCGGACTGTACGCGGCCAGTGCAGTCCCGCCGATCAGCAGCACGAGCGCCCCGAATGTGCCGAGCCAGATCATCCGGCGGCGGCGCGAGCGCTGCGTGAACCGGCGGATCTCGCTCTTGAGCGCCTTGCGGCGCGCACGTGCGGCGCGCCAGACGTCGCGCTGGGTGAGCAGCGGCTCGTCCGCGACCTGGATGCCTGATTCCGCATCGTCTGCTCGGTCGCCATCGCCGTCGCCCCCTGCGAGCGACGTGACGACAGCATCCGGCGACTCGTCACGGGAACGGATACCGCGACCGCGACGCGGCGGCCGCTCGTCGGACGGCTGCTCGTCCGGTGCGACCGGGAGGGGCGCTGGCCGGCGCATGCGTCAGTCCTCTGACGTCCGTCGAAGAGAGTCGAGCACCTGCGGAATGATCTGGTAGACGTTGCCGCAACCGAGCGTGATGATGTAGTCGCCATCGCGCGCGATGCTCGCGGTGTAGTCGGCGGCCTCCTGCCAGTCGGCGACGTAGTGCACATTGCCCTGGTCGGCGAACGCTCCGCTGACCAGTTCGCCCGTGACACCGGGCACCGGGTCCTCCCGGGCACCGTAGACGTCGAGCATCACCGTGTGGTCGGCGCCCTGCTCGAGGACGTCTGCGAACTCGCGGAACATGTGCTGCGTGCGCGAATAGGTGTGCGGCTGCTGGATCGCGATGACGCGTCCGCTGCCCACGACGCTGCGGGCGGTCGCGAGCGCCACCTGAACCTCGGCCGGGTGATGGGCGTAGTCGTCGAACACGCTGACACCGCGCTCGGTGCCGTGCAGTTCGAAACGCCGCACGGTGCCGGCGAAGCCCTCCAGCGCCCTGGAGGCGTCGGAAAGCGAGTATCCGAGCGCCTGCAGCACCGCGACGGCGCCGGCGGCGTTGATCGCGTTGTGCGCTCCGGGGACTGCCAGCGCGAGCCGCACGGACTCGCCGCCGCGTGTGAGAGTGGCCGACACGGGTCCGGTGGTGTCGATGTCGCTGATCCGGAGATCGGCATCCGCTGCGAGCCCGAACGTGATCACCTTCGGGTGCGACATTCCGGCCGCGACGCGAAGCGCCCCCGCGTCGTCGCTGGAGATCACGACGGCCTCGGTCGCGGCATCCGCGAACCGCACGAAGGCGTCGTGGAACGCCTCATCGGAGCCGTAGAAGTCCAGGTGGTCCGGATCCACGTTCGTGATGAGGGCGACCGCCGTGTCGTACAGCAGGAACGTTCCGTCCGACTCATCGGCCTCGATCACGAACAATTCATCGGAACCGGTGGCGCTGGAGGTGTCGAGCTGCTCGATGACTCCGCCGTTCACGAAGCTCGGGTCGGCGCCGAGCTCACGCAGAGCGGTGATGATCATTCCCGTCGACGTCGTCTTGCCGTGTGCGCCTGCGACCGAGACGAGGCGCCGCGAGCCGATCAGCCAGTGCAGCGCCTGCGAGCGGTGGATGACATGCAGACCGCGCTCCTTGGCGGTGACGAACTCGGGGTTCTCCGGCCAGATCGCTCCGGTGTGGATCACAGTGTCCGCGTCGCCGAGCTGGGCGGCGTCGTGGCCGACGTGAACCGTCGCCCCGGCATCCGCGAGGGCACGCAGTGCGGCGCTGTCCGCACGGTCGGAACCGGACACCCGGATGCCGGCATCGAGGAACATCTTCGCGAGTCCGCTCATACCGGAACCACCGATGCCGATGAAGTGCGCGGCGGTGATGGAGTCCGGAATCGGGAGGGTGAGGTCAGGTCTGATCATGTCGTTCTCAGTTTAGTTCGGCGCCGTGAGAGCGCGGTCGATCAACGCGATCACGTTCTCCGTGCCGGCGCGCGTTCCGACGCGGTCGGCGGCGGCGGCCATGGCGGCGATGCGACCCCGGTCCGCGAGCAGCGGCACGACCGTGGACCGCACGGTCTCACCGGAGAACGTGGCGTCATCGAGCAGGACCGCAGCGCCGGCGGCGACAGCGGAAGCCGCGTTCAGCCGCTGCTCGCCGTTGCCGACCGAATAGGGCACGTACAGCGCAGGAATGCCGAGGGCGCTGATCTCGCTGACGGTCGCGGCCCCGGAGCGCGACACGATGAGATCCGCCAGCGCGAACGCGAGATCCATGCGGTCGATGTAACGGCGCATGGCGTAGCCGGGCACGCCGGGGTCCGCGAGGTCGCTGCGCTCCCCCGTCACGTGCAGCAGCTGCCATCCGGCATCCAGCACGTTCTGCCAGGAGTCGCCCAGCGCATCGTTCAGGCGTTGGGCCCCGAGCGATCCTCCGAAGACGAGCAGGACGGGGCGGTCGACATCCAGACCGAACACCTCAGCCGCCTCCGCGCGGGCGGCCTGACGGTCGAGCTCGATGACCTCGCGGCGCAACGGCATGCCGACGACCTCGGCGCCGCGCATGGGTGTGCCGTCGAAGGCGACACCGACGGATGCCGCGCGACGCGCACCCAGCTTGTTCGCGAGGCCGGGCTTCGCGTTGGCCTCGTGCACGACGTAGGGCACTCCTTCACGACGGGCCGCGATGTACGCCGGCGCGGCCGCATAGCCGCCGAACCCGATCACGACGTCGACGCCGCGGCTGCGGATGTGCTCGCGCACCTGGCGCACTGCCCGGCGGAACTTCGCGGGGAACGAGGCCGCCTGCTTGTTCGGACGCCGAGGGAACGGCACTTTGTCGACGATGAGCAGTTCGTACCCGCGCTCCGGCACGAGCCGCGCCTCGAGCCCTTCGGCCGTGCCGAGCACCAGGAGATCGGAATCGGAGTCCCTCAGACGCAGGCCATCGGCCACGGCGAGCAGGGGGTTGACGTGTCCGGCGGTTCCTCCGCCGGCGAGCAGGTACGTGGTCACCTGGTGACCTTACCCCGTCCGTCTGCGGGGATCGTGCGCGCGAATGCCAGCAGTACACCGCATGCGAGCAGCACCGACAGGAGCGCGGTGCCGCCCTGTGACATGAACGGCAGCGGCACGCCCATGACCGGGAAGACGCCGATCACGACGCCGATGTTGATGAGCGCCTGACCGATGATCCACACCGTGATCCCGCCGGCTGCGACCCTGATGAACGGGTCGTCCGTCTTGCGGATGATGTGGAACGCGCCGATCGCGAACACGGTGAACAGCGCCATGACGACGATGCCGCCGATGAGACCGAGCTCCTCGCCCACGATGGCGAAGATGTAGTCGTTGGCCGCGGCAGGCAACCAGCCGTACTTCTCCTGCGAGTTGCCGAGCCCCAGCCCGAAGATCCCGCCGGTGGCCATACCCCAGAATCCATGGATGGCCTGGTAGCAGATGTCGTCGAACGTCGCGCGGTCCACAGCCGGGTCGACGTTCGCGCACAGCGCCGTGATCCGTCGCATGCGGTTATCGCTGGAGAGCGCGTAGAACAGCACGGCACCGGCGCCGGCCAGGAGCGGCAGGATGAACAGCCGCAGCTTGACACCGGAGAAGAACAGGCACGCGAGCAGCACGAGAACCAGCACCATCGCCGTGCCGAGGTCCTCCCCCGCCATGACGGAGCCGATCACGAGCACCGAGACGGGGACCACGGGGATGAACACGTGGTGCCATACGGCGAGTCTGGTCTGCTTGCGCAGCAGCACGTAGGCGATCCAGAGCGCGAGGGCGAGCTTGAGGAACTCCGAGGGCTGCAGGGTGAAGCCGGCGACCTCGATCCAGTTGCGGTTTCCGCCGGAGTCGACGCCCAGCGGCGTGAACACCAGCAGCTGCAGGAGAGTGGCCCCGATCAACGCCGGCCACGCGAGCTTCTTCAGCCAGGCGATCGGCATCCGGCTCACGACGAACATCAGCGGGATTCCGACCAGCGCGAAAAGGCCCTGCTTGATCGCCGTGGTCATCGTGCCGCTCTCGACGGCAGCGGTGGCCGAGACGACCATCACGAGTCCGAAGACCGTCAGCAGCAGTGCCGCCGAGGTGATGAGCACGAACTCGGTCGACGGCGGCGTGAGCAGTCGCCCCAGGGAGACTCGAGCGGCGAGACCGGAACCGGGCTCAGTGCGCTTCGGGCGAGCCACCTGCGTCATCGGCGCTCCCCCGATCGATCCATCCCTGCACCGCTTCGGCGAAACGGTGGCCACGATCCGCGTAACTGGAGAACTGGTCGAAGGATGCCGCGGCGGGGGCCAGCAAGACCGTGCCCTCCCCATCGACGATCCCGCTCGCGATCTCCACGACGCGGTTCATGACCTCTCCAGTGTCGCCAGTGACCACCTCGAACACCGGCACCGCTGGCGCGTGTCGTGCGAATGCCGCCACGACCTCCGCCCGCTCGACGCCGATGACGATGGCCGCGGCGGCTGTCGGGCCGACGTCCGCGACGAGGTCCGCGATGTCCACGCCCTTCAGATCACCGCCGACGACCCAGACGGCACCGGGGTATGCACGCAGCGACGAAGCGGCCGCGTGCGGGTTGGTGGCCTTGGAATCGTCGACCCAGGTGATGCCCCGGTGCCGTGCGATGACCTGGATGCGGTGCGCGTCCAGGCGGAACGCGCCCAGTGCGCGCCCGATCGCGTCGGGTTCGACGCCGAGAGATCGCGCCAGTGCGCTCGCGGCGAGGATGTTCTGAACGACATGCGGTGCCGAGAGGCCTGCCTGCTCCAGGTCGTCCAGCGTCGTCAGCTCCAACGCACTGTTGGCGCGGTCGTCGAGGAACGCACGATCCGCGAGGATTCCCTCCACGATGCCGAAGTCGCTCGGACCCGGGATGCCCAGATCGAATCCGATCGCGCGCGCACCGTCGACGACATCGGCCTCTTCGACCATGATGCGGGTCGCAGCATCCGCCTTGTTGTACACGCACGCGACGCGGGTGTTGCGATAGACGATGGCCTTCGCATCCCGATACGCCTGAGCGCTGCCGTGCCAGACCAGATGGTCGTCGGCGAGATTCAGGCAGACCGTTGCATAGGGGTACAACTCGGCTGCGCGCGAGCTCTGCCCGAGATACCAGAGCTGATGGCTGGAGAGCTCGACGACGAGCACGTCGAACCCGGCAGGGTCGCGCACGGCATCCAGAACCGGGATGCCGATGTTGCCGCACGGTGCCGCACGCAAGCCTCCCTCGACGAGAAGCGTCGCGGTGAGCTGCGTCGTCGTGGTCTTCCCGTTCGTCCCGGTGATGAGCACCCAGTCGGCCGGTGCGCCATCCGGACGCACGACCTTGTCGCGCACGCGCCAGGCGAGCTCGACGTCCCCCCACAGCGCGATACCGGCGTCCTGGACCCAGCGGATCACGGGGTGGAACGGCGAGAAGCCCGGCGAGGCGATGACGACCTCAGGGTCGAACTCGCGCAGGGCGTCCGGAACCTCGGACAGCGGGCCGATCTCGAGCGCCGCGCCGATCACCGGCACCAGGCGCTCGTACTCCTCGCTCGCGCTCTCGGAAAGAACGAGGACCTCGGAGCCCAGTTCGGTGAGCGTGTCCGCGACCGAGAACCCGGTGACGGACAGCCCGAGGACGGCGACACGCAGGCCCTTCCAGTCGGCGTGCCAGCTGGTCAGGGCGTCCAGGCGGGCGTCAGCCATTGACCTGGCTCAACCACTCGACGTAGAACAGGCCGACGGCCGAGACCGCCAGCAGACCCGCGATGATCCACAGGCGCACGACGATCGTGACCTCGGGCCAACCGCGCATCTCGAGATGGTGGTGGAACGGGCTCATGAGGAACAGCCGCTTTCCTCGAGTGATCTTGAAGTAGACGCGCTGGAGGATGACGGATCCGGAGGACAGCACGAAGACGCCGGCGATGACGAACAGCAGCAGTTCGGTGCGGCTGAGGATCGCCATGGCGGTGATGACGCCGCCGATGGCCATCGAACCGACGTCGCCCATGAAGACCTTGGCCTTGGGCGCGTTCCACCACAGGAATCCGATGAGTCCGGCGGCGAACGAGGCACCGACGATCGCAAGGCTGAACGGATCGCGCACCTCGTAACAGGCGGACAGCACCGACGGGTCGACGCCCTCGCCGCAGACCTGCTTGAACTGCCAGAAGGCGATGAGGCTGTAGGCGCCGACGACGAACACGCCGGCGCCGGCGGCGAGACCGTCCAGACCGTCGGTGAGGTTGACGCTGTTGGAGGTCGCGACACCGATGACGGAGATCCAGATCAGGTACAGCGCCCAGCCGAGCACGACGCCGCCCGCCATGAGGTTGAGCCAGGGGATGTCACGGAACAGCGAGACGTAGCCGCTGGCCGGAGTATTGCCGAAGTCGTTGGGGAACTGCAGCGCGAAGATGCCGAACGGGATCATGACGATCAGTTGGCCGACGATCTTGCGCCAGCCGGACAGACCGAGGCTGCGCTGGGAGCGCACCTTCATGAAGTCGTCGATGAATCCGACGGCCCCGAACCCGACCATGAGCCAGAGCACGAGCATCGCCGAGAGGGTCGGTTCGCTGCCCCCTGCATAGATGCCGGTGAAGTAGCCCACGATCGTGCCGACGATGAAGATCACGCCGCCCATCGTGGGTGTGCCGCGCTTGGCCTCGTGGCTCGGATTCTCGATCGCGTCAGGGGTGCGGATCACCTGCCCCCAGCCCCATTTGCGGAACAGCCGCAGGAAGACCGGAGTCAGAAAGAGTGTGAAGGCGAGCGATATCGCCGCCGCCATAAGCAGGGACCTCACGAGAACAATTCTCCCAGACGATCACCGAGGTGCCGGAGCCCCACGGAATTGGATGACTTCACGAGCACGCGGTCCCCCGTGCGCAGCTCGTTCTTCAGGTATTCGTAGGCGGCATCCTGGTCGGGCAGGTGAACCGCCTCGCTGTCCCAGGATCCCTCTCCGATGGCGGAGATGTACAGCCGACGCGCTTCCGGACCGACGACGACGATGCGCCGGATGTTGAGGCGGACCGCGAGCAGCCCGATCCGATCGTGCTCCTCCCCCGCACTCTCACCGAGTTCGCTCATGGCGCCGAGGACGGCGACCGTGCGCTCATCCGGACCGGTGATCTGTGCGAGGGTGCGCAGAGCCGCGGCCATCGAGTCCGGACTGGCGTTGTACGCATCGTTGATGATGCGGACATCATCGTTGCCCATCGGCTGCATCCGCCAGCGCTCCGCGATCTCGAGAGTCTGCAGTCGCTCGATCGCTGTCGCGGTCGGGACGCCTAGCGCCCTTGCCGCTGCGATCGCGGCGAGGGCGTTCGAGACATGGTGCGCACCGAGGACCTGCAGCGCCAGCGGGTGCGCCGGCTCGCCGTCGATCTCGATGACACAGCGCGTGCCGGATGCCGAGACCTCGACGCCGCTCGCGCGGACGTCGGCGCTCGGGGCCTGTCCGAAGCCGATGACCGTGATCCCGCGCTCCTCGGCCGCCGGACGCATGGCTGCCACCCGGGGGTCGTCGATGTTCAGGATCGTCGTACCGCCCGGCCGCGTCGCCGTGACGAGCTCCGCCTTGGCCTTGGCCGTCTCCTCGATACCACCGAACCCGCCGGCGTGCGCCATGCCGACCATCAGCACGATGGAGAGGTCGGGCTCGACGAGTCCGGCGAGGTGGGCGATCCGGCCCGGGGCGCTGGCCCCGAACTCGCTGACGAGGAAACGGGTGTCGCCGGTGACGCGCAGCATCGTGACAGGGGCGCCGACCTCGTTGTTGTAGGAGTTGATCGGCGCGACGGTCTCGCCGTCCGATTCGAGGATGCGCGCGAGCATGTTCTTGGTCGTGGTCTTGCCGTTGGACCCGGTGATGCCGACGATCTGCAGGCTGCCGAGGGCGCGCACGCGCGCCACGACCTCGCGGGCCAGGTCGGCCAGTGCGGCGACGGCGTCGGGCACGACGATCTGACTGATCGGTGCTTCGACGGTCCGCTCGACGATCGCCAGTACGGCGCCCTGTTCTGCGGCCTTCCCGACGAAGGCGTGACCGTCGGTCGTCGCACCCGGCTTGGCGACGAAGATGGTGCCAGGGCCCATCTGCCGGGAGTCCGTGTCGACGATGCCGTCGACGACGGTGTCCGCGGTGTGGTCTCCGAACAGACGCAGCTCCCCCTTCAGGACAGCGGCGATCTCGGCGAGCGACAGGGCGATCATGACTTCTCCACGCGCGGCGGGTGGCCGGCTTAGTTGAACTTGGGGAGCAGCTCGTCCATGGGTTCTGTGGACGGCTTCACCCGATAGGTCTTGAGCACCTGCGTCATCGCCTTCTGGAAGGCTGTGGCGGTGGCGGCAGACGTCCTCAGCTTAGTCGGCTCGTCCATCGTGACCACGACGACGTACTCAGGATCCTCTGCCGGCGCGTACCCCACGATGCTCACGTCGTAGAGCCCGGACTTGTATCCGCCGTGCCCATCCGGCGTCTGCGCGGTGCCGGTCTTGGTCGCGATCCGGTAGCCGGGGACCTCGATCCGTTCGGACAGTCCGCCCTGTACGGCGACGTTCTCGAGCATGCGCTGCACCTGAGTCGCGGTGTTCTCGCTGATGACCTGCTCGTGCTCCGGCGCGTCGGCTTCGACCACGGTGCCGTCGGCGTGCGTGCAGGACTCGATCAGCGAGAGGTCGATGCGCTCCCCGTCGTTCGCGAAGGTCTGGTAGGCGCTGGCGAGCTGCGCGGCGGTGATCGTGAAGTGCTGGCCGAACGTCGTCGTGTACAGCGACTGGTTGTCCCACTTGCTGGCGGGGTGCAGCGTGCCGGGCTCTTCGCCATAAAGGCTGATCGGCGTCTTCTGACCCACCCCGAATTTGGCCAGGTAGTCGTGACGGACTTCAGGGGCGACCATCTCGCCGTACTTCGACAGCGCGACGTTGGACGAATCGATCAGGGCGCCCGCGAGCGTGTAGTTGTACCGCGGGTGCGAGAACGGGTCGTTGATCTCGGCCCCGTTGGGGAAGAACTCGCGGCTCTCGGCCGTTACACCGGTCGACCAGTCAGCCACGCCCTGATCGATGATCGTGGCCGCGGTCACTGCCTTGAACGTGGAGCCCGGTTCGAACGTCTTGGAGAAGATCTGGGAGGTCCAGTAGCCGCTGGGCGTGCCGTCGACATTGTTCGGATCGACCGACGGCCACTCGGCCGCGGCACGGATCTTGCCGGTCTTGACCTCGACCACCGTCACCGTGGCGCTCGCTGCGCCCTGGCGCTGCGCCTCCTCAGCGACCATCTGCTGGAGATACCAGTTCAGGTCGCTGTTGAGCGTGAGCTGCACGGTTCCGCCGTCGACGGCATCCGTCGTGCTCTCGCTGCCGGGGATGACGATGCCGTCCTTGCTGCGACGGTACGTCTGCGAGCCGTCGGTGGGCGCGAGGCACTCGCCGGCCATGCGCTCGACGCCGTACTGTCCCTCGCCCGCACCGTTGAGGAAGCCGACCATCGTGCCGGCCACCGCACCGTTCGGGTACACGCGGACACTGCGGGACTTCATCGCGAGGTACGCCAGCCCCTCGTCCTTCAGTGCCTTCAGCTGCAGATACTGCTCGGTGTTGAGCCCGTTCTTCAGGAAGAGGTACTGCGAATCGGGATTCTCTTCGAGGTTCGCCGCGACGTCGGCGCGCAGCTGTTCACCTGTCGTGCCGATGACAGCCGCGATCTTGTCCGATGCCTCCGCCCACAGGTGCGCTGGCGGATTCTTCTTGTTGTCGTCGACGATGGCGATGAGCGACGGCGAGAGCTGCGCGTCGTAGACCAGCGTGCTCGCTGCGAGCACGGTTCCATCGGCGTCGACGATGCTCCCGCGGTTGCCCGCGATGGTGGTCGTCGTGCCGAGATTTCCGACCTGGAGAGAATCGGACACGTGGTCGTCGGCCGACACCACCTGGATGTCGACCAGTCGGACCACGAATGCTGCGAGAACGGCGAACACGACCGCCAGCGCGACGACGGTACGCCGCCGGGGACCACGGGTTGCACGTGTCGTCATCATGTCTCCGGTCTCAGTGTGTGCTCGGTGTCGGCAGCCCGTCGGTGAGGGGCGGCGGCGTGTCGGATTCCGGCGGCGCCACGGCATCCGCTGCGGTGACCTCCTGGACCGCCTGTTCGTCGGCAGCAGTTGCAGCAGCCGAGGCCGCAACGCGATCGTCGAGCAGCGAGTTCGCGACGGCGCCCGATCCGTTCGGATTCACCGTCGAGACTCCGTCGGCTCCGATTCCGGCGCCGACGACGGCGCCGTCACTGAGCCGGAGATACGAGGCGGTCCCCGCGACGACCATGCCCAGCTCGCTCGCCTTGCCTGCGAGCGCCTGCGGAGAGTTCGTGCCTGCGAGCTGCTCTTCGAGCGCCTGCGTCTGAAGGCCCAGCGAACGCTGCTGGTCCTTCAGCTCGGCGACGACGAACGAGTCGTGCGTCGTCGCGAGAGTGAGCCCCATCTGCGCGGCTCCGATCACCAGCGCACCGGTCAGCGCGACCAGCGCGTACACCAGCTTGGGACGACGCCGCGGCGCCGTCTGCTCGACGGGTCGAAGGCGGCGTCCGCGCTCTTCGCGAGCGGGCGTCTGCGGGGTCGGCCGCAGGCGGGCTGTTGCTTCGGCACTCATGACCGCTCCCTCAGCTTCTCGGCGGCACGCAGCCGCACCGGAATCGCACGCGGATTGCGCGCGCGCTCCTCGTCTCCGGCGAGCTCGGCACCCTTGGTCAGCATCCGGAACCGGGGGGCGTGCTCCGGAAGCTCGACCGGCAGACCTGCCGGGGCGGTCGATGCGGATGCCGCGGCGAACGCCTGCTTGATCAGGCGGTCCTCCAGCGACTGGTACGACATGACCACGATGCGACCGCGGATGTTCAGGGCGTCCATCGCGGACGGGATGGCGTCCGCGAGGACGCTCAGTTCGGAGTTGACCTCGATCCGCAGCGCCTGGAACACGCGCTTGGCGGGGTGTCCGGCACGCTGCGCGGCGGCAGGTGTGGCGGCGACGAGGAGTTCGACGAGCTGGCCCGATCGCTCCAGCGGCGTCTCCTGCCGGGCCTGGACGATGAAACGCGCGTAGCGTCCGGCCAGCTTCTCCTCGCCGTAGCGCTCGAAGATGCGACGAAGGTTGCCTTCGCTGTACGTCGCGAGGACGTCGGCCGCTGTCGTGCCCTTGGTCTGATCCATCCGCATGTCCAGTGGCGCGTCCTTGGAGTACGCGAAGCCGCGCTCCGCTTCGTCCAGCTGCAGGGACGAGACGCCGAGGTCGAACAGGATGCCGTCGGCCCCCTGAGCGTGCAGCCCGATCTCGTCGTACACGGAGTGCACGAAGGAGACGCGCCCGCCGAAGCGAGCCAGACGCTCGGAAGCGATCCGAAGCGCGTCGGTGTCGCGGTCGAGGCCGATGAGGCGGATGTTGTCGAAACGCTCGAGGAACGCCTCGGCGTGCCCGCCCATGCCGAGCGTGGCGTCCACCAGGACGGCGCCGTCATGCTGCAGCGCCGGAGCCAGCAGATCGATGCAGCGCTCCAGGAGGACCGGGGTGTGAATGTCGCGGATGCTCATGATGTCTTCGGGAGACCTTCGACTCTGATCCCCCTCCGCTTCACGACCCGGCACCGGGGAAGTGTGTCGGGGCGGGAGCGGCGGGGCATCACAGTCGAGGTCAGAACAATCCCGGAATCACCTCCTGTTCCAGTTCTGCGTATGTTTCCTCGTTGCTTTCGAGGTAGGTGTTCCAAGCCGCGGCATCCCAGATCTCGGCGTGTGCGCCGACACCGGTCACGACGAGCTCCTTCTCGAGCCCTGCGTACTGGCGCAGGTGCGCCGGGATGGTGATGCGGTTCTGACTGTCGGGCATCTCGGCGCTCGCTCCGGAGAGGAACATGCGCAGGAAGTCACGGGCCTGCTTGTTGCTGAGCGGCGCTTGCCGGATCCGCTCGTGCAGTTCCTCGAACTCGGCCGTGCTGAAGACGTAGAGGCAGCGCTCCTGTCCGCGCGTGACGACGATGCCGCCGGCGAGGTCCTCGCGGAACTTGGCCGGCAGGATGACTCGGCCCTTGTCGTCGAGCTTCGGAGAGTGCGTTCCCAACAACATCGGCCTTCACCCCCTCTTTGTCCGGCCAACTCGAGGTATGCCCCACTTTACTCCACTTTGCTCCACATTCCTACGACCAATCCCACCGATGATGGCGCACCGCGACCCCGCGTCGCCGCGCTCTGCTCGGAATCCCGCGAAATCACGCGCATCGCGGCGCGTGGAGTGAAGTGGAGGGCCAGTGGAGGGCGGGTGGAGCCGAGGGCAGCATCAGCACCCGGAAACGCAAAGAACCCGGATGCTCAGAGCATCCGGGTTCTCGAAGTGGAGAGAAGTGGGGTCAGCGCCCCTCTTGGCGACGATCCCATCGATCGTTCATGCGATCCATGAAGCCGGCCGACGAGGTCGGCCCCTTCTCGCGAGGCGCTTTGGGAACCGAACTCGTCGTGCGACGCACGGGTGTCACGGCGAGCATGACCCCGCCGAGCATGGCGAGGAATCCGACCACGCCGATGGCGATGGCGAAGGCGCCGAGATCGTTTGCCAGCGCCACACCGACGACGAGAGCGCCGATGCCCACCAACAGCAGAACCGCGCCGTAGACGAGGTTGCGATAGCTCAGCACGCGGTCGCCCGAGGGCGCGCTGACAACATCTGCGTCGTTTTGGAGGAGATGGCGTTCCATCTCGTCGAGCAGACGCTGCTCCTGTTCGGACAGTGGCATTCCGTCCCCCTCGGGTTTCGTGTCTTCCAGTCTACCTGCGCACCGGGCTCCGAGGCTAGAGATCGGCTGAGAGGTGTCGCATCCGATCGCCGTAGGCTGGGGTGCGTGCACTCCCCTGCTTCCGTCTCCGATTCCATCGCCACCGCGCTCGAGCAGTTCCTGGATCGAATGCGCGACGAAGCCGCGGAATACGGACCTGACGGCCGCCGGTTCATCGAGTCGGCAGCCGCGACACTGTCGGGCGGAAAGCGCCTGCGAGCACGGTTCTGCCATGCCGGGTGGAGCGCGGTGGCGAGAGCCTCGGAGCGCTCGCTCATCGAACCGGAGGCGCTGTGGCGCCTGTGCGCCGCCCTCGAAGTGTTCCAGGCCGCCGCGCTCGTGCACGACGACCTGATCGACAACTCCGACACGCGACGCGGACGACCCGCTGCGCACCGCGCACTGGAGGCCGAGCATCGCGATGCCGGCTGGAGCGGGGATGCCGCGGCATTCGGACGGTCCGCGGCGGTTCTGGTCGGCGACCTGCTCGTGGCATGGAGCGACGACCTGCTGGAGGACGCCCTGCGGGGCCTGCCGAATGCGCCGGCGGTACGCGCCGAGTACGCCCGCATGCGGCGCGACGTGACGACCGGCCAGTTCCTCGACATCGCCGAAGAATCGGCCTGGAGCGTCAACCCGCTGGATGAGCACGCCGAGCGCGCGCTCCGCGTGATCTCGTTCAAGTCCGCCAGATACAGCGTCGCGCAGCCGTTGCGTCTCGGAGCGGTCCTCGCCGGCGCGGATGCCGAGCAGCTGAGTGCCCTCGACGACTTCGGGATGCCGCTGGGGATGGCGTTCCAGTTGCGCGATGACGTCCTCGGTGTGTTCGGCGACACGGCGCTCACCGGCAAGCCGAGCGGAGACGACCTGCGCGAGGGCAAGCGGACGGTGCTCATCGCCTTCACGCGCGAGCGACTGACCGCATCCGCGCGCGTCGTGCTCGACGAGATGCTCGGCGATGACCTGCTCGACGATGCGCAGATCGCGGCGCTGCAGGCCACGGTGCGCGACAGCGGTGCGCTGGATCGCGTGGAGACGCTGATCGGCGACTACGCGCGGACCGCGGACAGATCACTCATCGGGGCACGGCTGGACAACGCCGCGGTCGGCGAACTGCGAGAGCTCGCCAGAGCCGCCACGACGCGCGTGGCCTGAACCGACTCAGGCGAGGGTGCGCGCGACGCGCCGGACTTCGCTCTTGTGGCCGGCGAGCAGCGCGGCGATCGGCGCGCGGCCGAGCGTGTCGTCCTCGGCGAGCAGCCAGTCGATCGCCTCGTCATCGGTGAGTCCGGCATCCTGCAGCGCGATGATCGTGCCGCGCAGCGAGGAGAGCGGGTGCCCGTCCACGATGAAGAGCGCCGGCACGGCCAGCACTCCGCTGCGCCGAGAGGCGATCAGGTGGTGGTCGTCGATGAGGCGACGCACTCGACTCTGCGATTCGCCCAGCACCTCGACGAGGTCGGGCAGGGTCAGCCAGTCGGTAGGGGTCGATGCGGGGGCAGTCTCAGACACGTTGTTCACTATCTCACCTCCGGCTGACAGGCGCATGTCGCCCCACCAGTCACAGGAGTCACATTCATCACTTCTGTTGACTTCCGTATACATCCGTGTCAGCGTGGACGAGGCGATCAAAGGGGGCTACCTTGAGCCAGCAGACAATGCGCCGCCGTATCCGTCACCTTCAGGTGGGGATCCCGGCCGCGCTCCTGAGCACACTTTCCGGCGCATTCGCGGCCGCCCCGGCGACCGCAGCAGAGACCACGACGGGCGCTATCGAGCGCACACATGTTCTCGGCGCTCGCACGCTGCCGACGGCGGCGCCGTTGCCGGCGACGCACACCGTCCGCTCCGGCGATACCGTGTGGGCCATAGCGCGCAACTACGGCCTGCGTTCCGCCGACCTGGTGTCGTGGAACGGATTGGGCGCTGATGCGCTGATCCGCCCGGGCCAGGTACTGCGTCTGACGCCGGCATCCCCCGCGTCCAGCACTGTCCCCGTCGCCCCCGCTCCCGCGGCTCCGTCTGTCCACACGCACATCGTCGTCGCCGGCGACACCATCACGCGCATCGCCGCGAAGTACGCCACCACGATCGACGCCGTCCTGGCGGCGAATGGTCTTTCGCGCTCTTCGATCATCTATCCGGGTCAGAAGATCCGAATCGCGGGCACCGCCGCTCCTACACCGGCCCCGGCATCGACCCCTGCCCCGGCATCCGCCCCGGCTCCGGCGTCGAACACCGCCGCCACCCACACGGTCGTCGCCGGCGACACCATCACCGGCATCGCGAAGAAGTACGCCACCACGATCAGTGCGATCTTCGCGGCTAACGGACTCTCCGGCTCCTCGATCATCTATCCGGGCCAGAAGATCGCGATCCCCGGCAAGCAGGAAGCCGCGGCCACCGACCACGGCCCGAAGACCGCGACGCTGAATGCTCCGCAGACCGAGAACGCCCTCATGATCATCCGTATCGGTCGAGAACTCGGCGTCTCGGACCGAGGGATCGCCATCGCGCTCGCGACGAGCATGGTCGAGTCCTGGCTGCGCAATCTGGATTGGGGCGACCGCGACTCGCTCGGCCTGTTCCAGCAGCGTCCGAGCACCGGCTGGGGCACGGCGGAGGAGATCCGCAATCGCGACTACGCGATCCGCACCTTCTTCACCGGGAACACGAATCCGGACGGCACCATGACGCATGGACTCCTCGACGTCACCGGGTGGGAGACGATGCGATTCACCGACGCGGCGCAGGCCGTCCAGAAGTCCGCCTTCCCCGAGCGCTACGGCCAGTGGGAGCAGGCGTCCTATCAGTGGCTCGCGCAGCTCGGATGACGGCGAACTCCGCTGCCGGGATGGCCGCAGGGGTGAGGCGTTGCCGGGGCTTTCAGCCTGTTCTCCGTAGACTTTCTTCGTGACGACGAATCAGCAGGCCGACCCCCTCATCGGGCGGCTTGTCGACGGACGCTATCGCGTACGCGCCCGGATCGCCCGAGGCGGCATGGCCACCGTGTACGTCGCCACGGATCTGAGACTCGAGCGACGCATCGCCCTGAAGGTGATGCACGCTCACCTCAGCGATGATTCGAACTTCCAGAGCCGGTTCATCCAGGAGGCGCGGGCGGCGGCGCGTCTCGCCGACCCGCACGTGGTCAACGTGTTCGACCAGGGCCAGGACGGCGAACTCGCCTACCTGGTGATGGAGTACCTCCCCGGAATCACGCTGCGTGAGCTCATGCGCGAACAGCGACGTCTGACGATCCCGCAGACCATCACCATCATGGATGCCGTGCTCGCCGGCCTCGCTGCCGCGCACCGCGGCGGGATCGTGCACCGCGATGTGAAGCCCGAGAACGTGCTGCTGGCCGAGGACGGCCGCATCAAGATCGGCGACTTCGGTCTGGCTCGTGCCACCACGGCGAACACGGCGACAGGCGCTCAGCTGCTCGGAACGATCGCGTATCTCGCGCCCGAACTCGTCACACGCGGCACAGCCGATGCCCGCAGCGACATCTACGCTCTCGGCATCATGCTGTACGAGATGCTGACCGGCGAGCAGCCCTACAAGGGCGAGCAGCCCATGCAGATCGCGTTCCAGCACGCGACGGAGTCGGTGCCGCGCCCGAGCGCACGCAATCCATCCGTGCCGGAGCCGCTGGACGAGCTTGTGCTGTGGGCGACCGAACGCAGCCCGCAGGAGCGACCTGACGACGCCCAGGCGATGTTGAACCGACTCCGCGAGATCGAGAAGGAGCTCGGCATCGCTCCTCAGGTCGCCGCGGCGACCTCTCCCCCGGCCCGTTCGCAGCTCGACTCCGGAGACGTCACCAAGGTGCTGCCCGGCACTGCCGTCATCGCGGATCCGACCGGCCCGGTGAACGAGCAGGTGGACAACGCGACGCTGCTGCGCCGACGCACGTCGCGTCGACGCGCGCGCGGCGCCTTCCTGCTCGCGCTCGTGCTGCTGCTCGCGACGCTCGCCGGCGGCATCGGCTGGTGGTTCGGCTCGGGTCCCGGATCCCTGGTCGCGGTTCCCGACGTCGCGGGAGTGAGCTTCGAGGCCGCGCAGTCCGAACTCGCAGAACACGATCTCGTCGCCGTCGAGGCGCATGCGAACGCGGTCGACGTCGACGCCGGACTGGCCATCCGCAGCGACCCCGAACCCGGCGAGCGGCTCGACAAGGGCGCGGAGGTGACGGTCTACATCTCCGACGGCCCTGCCTCGCACACCCTGGAGGCACTGAACGGCCGGACGGAGCAGGATGCCAGGGATTACCTGGGCTCCGTGAACGTGAACGTCCAGGACGAGACACTCGAGCTGTACTCCTCTGCCGACGCGGACGTCGTCATCAACGCGTACGTCACGCCGCGGGCAGGTGGCGACAGCTACGAATGCGGCGAAGGCTGCGACATCCTTGAGGACGACACCGTCGAGCTCTACGTTTCGCTGGGCCCGCTGCCCGACGTCGTCGGAATGTCGGCAGAGGATGCCGTGGCAGCCCTTGACGAGAAGGGCATCTCGGTCACCGAGCAGTCCGAGGAGTACAGCGACGATGTCGAGGCCGGCATCGTGATGTCCATGGCAGAGCGCGACCCGAGCGGCAACTGGCGCCCCGGCGATTCCACGTCGCTCGTGGTCTCGAAGGGACCGCAGCTGTTCGAGGTTCCGGACGTCGGCGGGATGACGCTGACAGAGGCGAAGCAGGCGCTTGCCGAGGCCTCAGGCGGGTTCACCGCGAGCTATGCCGCCTGGGGCGATCTCCCCGGTTTCGCCGATATGGCGATCGTGACCGGCCAGACCCCCGGTTCCGACGCGTCACTTCGCGCGGGATCGAACGTCGAGCTCACCATCCAGCTCAGCGGCTGAGCGCCGATGGGCCGGCCGCGCAGTACGGTTGATCCGTGCAGCCCCGCCGCAGGTTCCCCACCGCTTCGAACGCGTCACGGGCGCGCTATGCGAAGCGACGGCAGCGGCGTCTCGACCGCGTGGACAACGATCTCACCACAGCGCAATGGGCCGACATTCTCGCAGCCTGGGGCGGATGCGCCTACTGCCGCGTGACTGGTCTCCCGCTTCAGCGCGACTGCGTCCAGCCGATTTCCCGCGGCGGCCGATACACACTCGAGAACGTCGTGCCCGCCTGCGCGTCATGCAATGCCAGCAAGCACAACAACGAGGTCACCGCCTGGCTGCGGCGCAAGAAGCTCGACGAACGCGCGTTCCTGCTCCGGCACGCGACCATCCTGTCGGCGTTCCGTTCGGTCGATTGACCGAACGGAACTGCGTTACCAGGGTCAGCGCTTCTCGAGCTCCTCTGCCACGAGGAATGCCAGCTCCAGGCTCTGCATGTGGTTGAGGCGGGGATCGCACAGCGACTCGTAGCGCGTCGCGAGGTCCGCCTCGTCGATGTGCTCAGACCCGCCGAGGCACTCGGTGACATCGTCACCGGTGAGCTCGACATGGATGCCGCCGGGGAACGTGCCGACGGCGCGGTGCGCCTCGAAGAAGCCGCGCACCTCGTCGACGACATCGTCGAAGCGACGGGTCTTGTATCCGGTCGGCGTGGTGATGCCGTTACCGTGCATGGGGTCGGTGACCCAGAGCGGGGTCGCGCCGGCATCCTTCACGGCCTCCAGCAGCGGCGGAAGCGCATCGCGGATCTTGCCAGCGCCCATGCGCGTGATGAACGTGAGCCGACCGGGCTCGCGCTCGGGGTCGAGCTTGTCGATGAGCGCCAGCGCCGTCTCGGGCGAGGTCGTCGGGCCGAGCTTGACGCCGATGGGATTGCGGATCTTGGAGAAGTAGTCGACGTGCGCGCCGTCGAGCTCACGCGTGCGCTCCCCGATCCACAGGAAGTGCGCCGACGTGTTGTAGGGCGTGTCCGTGCGGGAGTCGATGCGGGTCATCGGGCGCTCGTAGTCCATCAGCAGGCCCTCGTGACCCGTGAAGAACTCGACGCGCTTGAGCTCGTCGAAGTCGGCCCCTGCGGCCTCCATGAATTTGATGGCGCGATCGATTTCGCTCGCCATCCGCTCGTAGCGCTGGTTCGCGGGGTTCTGCGCGAAGCCCTTGTTCCACGAGTGGACCTCGCGGAGGTCGGCGAAGCCGCCCTGCGTGAACGCACGGATGAGGTTCAGTGTGGATGCCGCCGTGTGATATCCCTGCAGCAGCCGACCGGGGTCGGCGGTGCGGGAGGTCTCGGTGAAGTCGTAGCCGTTGACGATGTCGCCGCGGTAGGCGGGCAGGGTGATGTCGCCACGGGTCTCAGAGTCGCTGGAGCGGGGCTTCGCGAACTGACCTGCCATCCGGCCCATCTTCACGATGGGCATGGAGGCGCCGTAGGTGAGCACGACCGCCATCTGCAGGACCGTCTTGATCCGGTTGCGGATCTGCTCGGCCGTCGCACCGGCGAACGTCTCGGCGCAGTCGCCTCCCTGCAGGAGGAAGGCCTGCCCTGATGCAGCCCGCGCCAGCCGATCGCGGAGGTTGTCCACCTCGCCCGCGAAGACCAGCGGAGGCAGCGCCGCGATCTGACCGGAGACCTCGGCGACGCGATCCGCATCGGGCCACTGCGGCTGCTGCTTGATCGGAAGTGCGCGCCAGGCGTCGAGTGCTGCGTCATGCGGGTTCGGCATGTTCCCCAGCTTACTGGGGCGCGATGCCCCTCCGACGCGTCAGGAGCGCCGTGTGACGCCGGCGGGGAGGCGGTCCTTCACCGTGGACGCGTAGACGTCGTCGTACTCCTGCTCGCCGAGGCGCTGCAGCGCGATCATGATCTCGTCCGTGACGGAACGGAGGATGTATCGATCGTTCTCCATGCCCTCGTACCGGGAGAAGTCCAGCGGCTCACCGATGACGATTCCCACGCGCACGATGTTCGGCAGGCGCTGACCGATCGGCATCGCCGTGTCGGTGTCGACCATCACCACCGGGATCACCGGGACCTTCGCCTCGAGCGCCATGCGCGCGATCCCCGTGCGCCCCCGGTAGAGCCTGCCGTCGGGGCTTCGTGTGCCTTCGGGATAGATGCCGAGCAGGTCGCCGCGTCCGAGCACCTGCAACCCGGTGTTGAGAGAAGCTTCCGACGCCTTGCCGCCCGAGCGGTCGATCGGGATCTGACCGGTCGCCTTCATGAAGAAGCGCGTGGCCCAGCCCTTGATCCCGCGGCCCGTGAAGTAGTCGCTCTTGGCGAGGAACGACATCGGCCGGTCGATCACCAGCGGCAGGAAGATCGAGTCCGCGAATGACAGATGGTTGCTGGCGAGGATCGCCGCACCCGTCGTCGGCACGTTGCGCCGACCCACGATCCAGGGGCGGAAGATCGCCTTGACGATGGGGCCGATCGCGACATACTTCATCAGCCAGTAGAACATCGATGTGCAGTCTAGCGCCCAGTCGATACCTGCGACGCAGTCCCATATCCCGTGCGACTGAATGCCATGCCTTAGACTCGAGAAAACCACGTGCCCGACCGGTACCGAAGGAGCTGCCATGGTCCAGTTCGATGTTCCCGCAATCGTCCCAGCCGACCCCGATGCCAACATCACAGACCTGCTCGTCGAGAGGGTCAAGGCGACTCCGAATCGCGCCCTGTTCTCGGTCCCGCAGGGAGACGGATGGCGCGACATCACGGCCGCCGACTTCCAGACGGCCGTGGTCGCGCTGGCCAAGGGTTTCGTCGCCGCCGGCATCCAACCCGGCGACAAGATCGGCTTCATCGCGCGCACCACATACCAGTGGACGCTCATCGACTTCGCGCTGTTCTACGCCGGAGCCGTCATGGTGCCGGTGTACGAGACCAGCTCCCCCGCGCAGATCCAGTGGATCATGGAGGACTCCGGCGCGATCGCCCTCATCGTGGAGTCTTCCGATCACTTCCAGCGATTCGATGAGGTCCGCGGCGACCTGCCGCTGGTGCGCGAGGTGTGGCAGATGCACCTGGGCGCCGTCGACACACTCACCGCTCAGGGAGCATCGATCGAGGATGCCGAGATCGAACGCCGCCGTCTGATCGCGGTCGGCAGCGACATCGCCACTCTGATCTACACCTCCGGCTCGACAGGTCGGCCGAAGGGGTGCGTGCTGACGCACAGCAACTTCGTCGAGTTGACACGCAACTCCTCCAAGTCGCTGGATTCCGTTCTCTCGATGCCCGGCGCGTCCACCGTGCTGTTCATCACCACGGCGCACGTGTTCGCCCGCTTCATCTCGATCCTCAACATCCACGCGGGCGTGCGCACCGGGCACCAGCCCGACACCAAGCAGTTGCTGCCCGCGCTCGGATCGTTCAAGCCGACGTTCCTGCTGGCGGTGCCGCGAGTGTTCGAGAAGGTCTACAACTCCGCCGAGCAGAAGGCCGAGGCCGGCGGCAAGGGCAAGATCTTCCACGCCGCCGCAGCCGCAGCCATCGAGCACTCCCGGCTCCTCGAAGAAGGGCGAAAGATCCCCTTCGGGTTGAAGATCAAGTTCGCGCTGTTCGACAAGCTGGTCTACTCGAAGCTCCGCGCCGCGATGGGCGGCAACATCGCCTACGCGATCTCGGGCTCCGCTCCCCTCGGCCCGCGCCTCGGGCATTTCTTCCACAGCCTCGGCGTGGTGATCCTGGAGGGCTACGGCCTGACCGAGACCACGGCGCCGGCCACCGTCAATCAGGGCGACAAGTCCAAGATCGGCACTGTCGGTCCTGCCCTGCCCGGTGTCAGCGTCCGCCTCGCAGAGGACGGCGAGATCGAGGTCAAGGGCGTCAACGTCTTCAAGGAGTACTGGAACAACCCGGAGGCCACGGCTACGGCCTTCGACGACGGATGGTTCCGCACCGGCGACATCGGCTCCTTCGACAGCGAAGGATTCCTCACGATCACCGGGCGCAAGAAGGAGATCATCGTCACGGCAGGCGGCAAGAACGTCGCACCCGCAGCGCTCGAGGACCCCATCCGCGCGAATCCCGTCGTCGGCCAGGTGGTCGTCGTTGGCGACCAGAAGCCGTTCATCTCGGCGCTGATCACGCTCGACCCCGAGATGCTGCCGACGTGGCTCGCGAACAACGGCCTCGACGGCTCGATGTCGCTCGCCGAAGCATCCCGCAACGCGGCGGTTCGCGCCGAGGTGCAGCGCGCGGTCGACGTCGCCAACGCTGCCGTGTCCCGCGCCGAGTCGATTCGCAAGTTCACGATCCTCGAATCCGAGTGGACCGAGGCATCCGGCCATTTGACGCCGAAGATGTCGATCAAGCGCAACGTCATCATGACGGACTTCGCCGACGAGATCGCCGCGATCTACGACGAGCCGGTGCAGACCACGAACGTCGCCCTCGGCGGCTGACGCTCCCGCCCGAGTTCAGCGAGGGCAGCGCGGTGTCAGAACCAGCTGCTCTCGCGGACCTCGCGCATCGCGATCTTGCGCGTCTCCGGGGCGAGGCGTGACAGGTACACCGTGCCGTCCAGGTGGTCCGTCTCGTGCTGCAGCGCCTGGGCGAGCAGCCCTTCGCCTTCCAGGACGACCGCGTTCCCATCGAGATCGATGCCCTCCACGCGCGCCCACGGGTGCCGCATCGCGTCGTGCCAGAGTCCGGGCACCGACAGGCATCCCTCGCCGGTCGGAACGGGCTCGCCTCGCACCTCGACGAGCACGGGGTTGAGCACGTAACCGATGTCGCCATCGATGTTGTAGCTGAACGCGCGCAACGCCACGCCGATCTGATTCGCGGCGACGCCCGCGCGACCCGGCAGTTCGACGGTGTCGACGAGGTCGGCCACCAGCGACCGGATGCCGTCATCGATGTCATCGATCGGTGCGCACACCGTGCGCAGCACGGGGTCGCCGAACAGACGGATCTCCCGCACGGACATCAGGCGGCGCTCGCCCGCAGGCCCTCGACGAGCAGGGCGGCCAGCTCCCTGGCGGCCTGTCGCGTCTCCGGCAGCAACGACGTGAACACGATCGGCCCCCCGCCGGCGATCTGCGGGTCGTACGGCATCCGTACGACGTGACGGGCACGCGTGGCGAAGTGCGTTTCCAACTCGTTCAACCGGACCAGCGGGCTGCCAGGGGTGGACTGGTTGAGCACGATGATCGCGTCGCGAGCCTGGGCCGAGTACCCGTTCGTCTCGAGCCAGGTCAGCGTCTCGGACGCGAGGCGAGCTTCGTCGACGCTCAGACCGGACACGATCACCAGCTGGTCGGCGAGCTCGAGCGTCGCCCCCATGACGGAATGCACGATGCCGGTTCCGGTGTCGGTGAGCACCAGCGAGTAGTAGTGCGCCGCGACATCGGCGACGTCGCGGTAGTCGGCATCCCCGAAGGCATCCGCGATGCGCGGGTCGGTATCCGACGCGAGGACGTCGAGCCGTGTGGTGTCACGCGCGACGATCGCCGAGATGTCGTGGTAGCCGCGCACGTCGTCGTGGATGCGAACGAGGTCGCGCACGGACTTGCTGTGCGAACCGACGATGCGCTCTGCGAGCGTTCCACGATCCGGATTGGCGTCCACCGCGATCACGCGGTCGTCTCTGGCATCGGCAAGTGCCATTCCCAGAAGCGCGGTGATCGTCGTCTTGCCGACACCGCCCTTGCGCGAGAGGACCGGCACGAAGCGCGCACCACCCGTCAACGGAGCCGCGATCTTGGTCGACAGCGCCTTACGTGCCTTGGCCTTCTTGCCATCGCCGATGTTGATGCGGCGCCCGGACACGGTGTACAGGAAGTGACTCCATGCTCCCTCGGGCTCCGGCTTGGTGACCTGGTGCGGATCGAGCAGCCGATCGGCGGTCAGCAGGTCGGCCGACTCGCGCGTCGACTGTCCGAGCTGGTCGCCCAGCCGCTTCGACGTCAGTTCGACGTCGGCCCTGACCGGTGTCGTCGTGCGGGGCGCGAGCGAGGTCTCGGAGGACGCCGCTCGGGGATCCTTATCAGTGCTCACTGTCTCGTCCTGTTCCTCAGCGGGATCGGATGCTTCGCCTGCCGCAGCCCGTTCGACCGTCGCCACCCATGCGGAGCTCGGACGGACGGCGGTCGCCGCCGCCGGTTCTGCAGGTGCGACGCGCTCGGGCGCGGGGTCGGACGTCGCTGCGGGGCGCACCGGCTCCGTGCGCTCGGCGGTGATCTCGCCCGAGACCGCAGGCTCCACCCGTGCGCTCTCGGTGGCGGAAGACGCCGACGGCGTCGACTTCGGCGGCGCGGCCGCCCCAGCGCCCGCAGCGGTCTGCCCGGATACCGGCTTCGACTTCGCCTTTGTCTTGGTCGGCTTGGGCTGCTTCGCAGGCCGAGCCGCGGAGAGCACGGGTGCGCTCGCTGCGACCGCCTCAGGGGCCGGCGCCGCATCCTCGGTCTCCGGACGGTCGACCGGCGCTGACGCGTCACCGCTCGACTGCGCGACGAGCTCCGGTTCTGCATCAGGATCCGACTCGGTCTGCGCCTCGGCATCCTGTTCGATGACGAGATCGACGGAAGCCGTGGCGGAATCGGCATCGTTCGCGGCGATTCGATCGGCGAGCTCATCCTGATCGAGCACGACTTCTGCCGTCACAGCGTCTTCGGCGTCGTCGACGGTCACCGACGGCAACTCCTCCGCGGGGACTTCGATCACGATGTCGATGCCGCCGTCCTTGATGCGACCGATGACGTCGGCCGCCGACGCGGGCTCCAGCTCGGGAGCGGGGTCGAGAATCAGCTCGGCGGCGACCTCGCCATCGACGACGGCATGGTCGTCGAGGAAGTCGTCGTCGTCGCCCATCGGGATCGTCAGGTTCACCTGAGCGGTGCCTGGAAGGATGCCGATGCCAGCCGTGTCCAGAGATGCGGCGTCATCCAGCACCCCGAGCGAATCATCGTCGTCGGGTAGATCGGTGTTCTTCGCGGTCATGTCTCACTCCCAGTCGTGCAGCATGCACGCCCGGTCAAGGTTACTGGCCAGGGCGGATGACGACCAAAAGGTCACCAGCGTCCACCTGCGCCGTCTCGGCGATCGCGAGTCGATCGACCACGCCGTCGACGGGTGCGGTGATCGCCGCTTCCATCTTCATCGCCTCGATGGATGCGACGGGTTCACCGGCTCTGACCGACGCACCGACCTCGGTCTTCAGGGTGACGACACCCGAGAACGGTGCGGCCACCTGACCGGGCTTGGAGGTATCCGCCTTCTCGGCCTCGTGCACCTCGACCGTGACTGCGCGATCGCGCACGAAGACCGGGCGCAACTGACCGTTCAGCGTGGTCATCACCGTCCGCATGCCGCGCTCGTCGGCGTCGCCGATCGCTTCGAGTCCGACATACAGCTGCACGCCGCGATCGATCTCGACCAGATGCTCCTGACCCTGCACGAGACCGAACAGATAGTCGCTGGTGTCGAGCACGGAGAGATCGCCGAACAGGTCTCGACGCTGAGCGAACTCCCGCGTCGGCGCGGGGAACAGCAGCTGGTTCAGACGCGCACGCCGCTGAGTGCTGGAGCCTGCGAGCTCCTGCTCGTCCTCGCCGGTGATCTCGGCGAGGCCGGGGCGCACCGTTCGCCCCGCGAGGACCTTCGTGCGGAACGGCTCCGGCCAGCCGCCCGGGAGGTCTCCGAGCTCGCCGGCCATGAAGCCGACGACCGAGTCCGGCACGTCGTACTTCTCGGGGTTGGCTTCGAAGTCCGCAGGGTCCGCCTTGACGGCAGCCAGGTGCAGAGCCAGATCGCCGACCACCTTGGACGACGGCGTGACCTTCGGGACGCGACCGAGGATCCGGTCCGCGGCTGCGTACATGTCCTCGATGAGCTCGAAGTCGTCGGCGAGGCCGAGTGCCTTCGCCTGCTGCCGCAGGTTCGAGAGCTGACCGCCGGGGATCTCGTGGTGATACACGCGCCCCGTGGGCCCCGGAAGACCGGACTCGAACGGCGCATACGTCTTGCGGACGGCCTCCCAGTAGGGCTCGAGGTCGCTGACGCCGCCGAGGTCGATGCCGCTGTCGCGCTCGGTGTGCGCAAGCGACGCGACGAGTGAGGAGAGCGAGGGCTGACTCGTCGTTCCCGACAGCGGAGCGGATGCGGCATCCACCGCGTCGACACCCGCGGCACTCGCGGCGAGGAGCGTCGCGAGCTGTCCACCAGGGGTGTCGTGCGTGTGCAGGTGCACGGGGAGGTCGAACCGCTCGCGCAGCGCCGACACGAGCTTCGCCGCCGCAGCAGGACGCAGGAGCCCTGCCATGTCCTTGATGGCGAGGATGTGCGCGCCGGAATCGACGATCTGCTCGGCCAGCCGCAGGTAATAGTCCAGCGTGTACAGGTCTTCCGCGGGGTTCAGCAGGTCACCGGTGTAACAGAGGGCGACCTCCGCGACAGCCGTGCCGGTCGCACGCACCGCGTCGATCGCCGGGCGCATCTGGGAGACGTCGTTGAGCGCGTCGAAGATGCGGAAGATGTCGACGCCGCTGGTCGCCGCCTCGTGCACGAAGGCATCCGTCACGGCGGTCGGGTACGGGGTGTAGCCGACCGTGTTGCGTCCGCGGAGCAGCATCTGGATCGCGATGCTCGGCAGCGCGGTGCGCAGCTTGTCCAGACGTTCCCATGGGTCCTCTCCGAGGAAGCGCAGCGCGACGTCGTAGGTCGCACCGCCCCACGCCTCGACGGACAGCAGATCGGGAGTGAGGCGGGCGAGGTACGGCGCCGCCGCGACGAGGTCGCGAGTGCGCACGCGCGTCGCGAGCAGCGACTGGTGCGCGTCCCGGAACGTGGTGTCCGTGATCGCCAGTGCCTTCTGCTGACGCAGCGCGGCGGCGAAGGCATCCGGCCCGAGCTCCTGCAGACGCTGGCGGGATCCGGGAACGGGTGTCGTGGACAGATCGAGCGCAGGCAGCTTCGTGCGCGGGTCAGCGGTGCCAGGGTGCGCACCGTTGGGCTTGTTGACGGTGACATCCACGAGCCAGTTGAGGATCTTGGTGCCGCGGTCCTTCGAGACCCGGCCCTTGAGCAGTTCCGGGCGCTCATCGATGAAGGACGTGCTCACGTCGCCTGCGATGAACGCCTCGTCCTCGAGCAGTGCCTGCAGGAACGGGATGTTCGTCGAGACCCCGCGGATGCGGAACTCCGCGAGCGCGCGTCGCGCGCGAGCCACGGCCGCCGGGAAGTCGCGTCCGCGGCAGGTCAGCTTCGACAGCATGGAGTCGAAGTGCGGGCTGATCTGGGCGCCCTGGTGCACCGTGCCGCCGTCCAGGCGGATGCCCGCGCCGCCCGGCGAGCGATACGTGGTGATCTTGCCGGTGTCCGGCCGGAATCCCTGTGTCGGATCCTCGGTGGTGATGCGGCACTGCAGAGCGGCGCCACGCAGCTGGATGCGGTCCTGGACCAGACCGAGCTCGGCGAGGGTCTGACCGGCCGCGATCCGCATCTGCGTCTGGACGAGATCGACGTCGGTCACCTCCTCGGTCACGGTGTGCTCGACCTGGATGCGAGGGTTCATCTCGATGAAGACGACCTCGCCGGTGCGCTCCCCCGCGGTCTCCAGAAGGAACTCCACCGTGCCCGCGTTCTCGTAACCGATCGACCGGGCGAAGGCGATGGCATAGCCGTGCAGCGCCCGTCGGATGTCATCGTCCAGGTTCGGTGCCGGCGCGATCTCCACGACCTTCTGGTGCCGACGCTGCACCGAGCAGTCGCGTTCGAAGAGGTGAACGGTCTCGCCGCTCTTGTCGGCGACGATCTGCACCTCGATGTGCCGGGGGCGGACGACTGCCTGCTCCAGGAACATCCGGGGGTCGCCGAAGGCGCTCGCGGCCTCGCGCATGGCCTCGGCAAGGGCCGGAGCCAGCTCGGCCCTGCCCTCGACGCGGCGCATGCCGCGTCCGCCGCCGCCGGCGACCGCCTTGGCGAAGAGCGGGAAGCCGATGTCGTCGGCCTGGGCGAGGAGCGCGTCGACGTCGTCGGATGCCTCGGTGGAACGCAGCACCGGCACACCGGCCTCGACGGCGTGCCGCTTCGCCTCCACCTTGTTGCCCGCCATCTCGAGGACGGCGGCAGGCGGCCCGATGAAGACGATGCCGTTCGCGGCCGCCTTCTCCGCCAGCTCCGGGTTCTCCGAGAGGAAGCCGTAGCCGGGATAGATCGCGTCGGCGCCGGACTCGAGCGCGACGCGGATGATCTCGTCCACGTCGAGATAGGCGCGAACGGGATGCCCTCGTTCACCGATCACGTACGCTTCATCGGCCTTCAGCCGATGAACGGATCCGCGGTCTTCGTGCGGGAAGACGGCGACCGTCCTCGCCCCGACTTCGAACGCCGCACGGAAGGCGCGGATCGCGATCTCGCCGCGATTGGCCACAAGGATCTTCTGGAACATGCACACCTCTGGTTGCTCGATGCACGCGTGGATCCGCATGCAAGGGCGGGGCTGAGTGTCTCCCCAGACTAGGGCAAGGTAACGTGGAGTCCGTGCACGTACTCAGCGTCAGCTCTCTCAAGGGAGGCGTCGGCAAGACGACCGTGACCCTCGGCTTGGCCTCAGCGGCCTTCGCCCGTGGCGTCCGGACCCTCGTCGTCGACCTCGACCCGCAGTCCGATGTCTCCACGGGGATGGACATCCAGGTCGCCGGGCGGCTCAACGTCGCTGACGTCCTGGCGAACCCGAAGGAGAAGATCGTGCGTCAGGCGATCACCTCCAGCGGGTGGGCGAAGGTGCACCCCGGCACGATCGATGTGCTCATCGGAAGCCCGTCGGCCATCAACTTCGACGGCCCGCACCCCAGCGTCCGAGACGTATGGAAGATGGAAGAGGCTCTCGCCTCGGTCGAGTCGGACTACGACCTCGTCCTGATCGACTGCGCGCCGTCGCTGAACGCCCTCACCCGCACCGCCTGGGCTGCGAGCGACCGCGTGATGGTCGTCACCGAACCGGGACTCTTCTCCGTCGCCGCCGCCGACCGCGCGCTCCGCGCGATCGAGGAGATCCGGCGCGGTCTCTCCCCTCGCCTGCAGCCGCTCGGCATCGTCGTGAACCGCGTGCGCCCGCAGTCGATCGAGCACCAGTTCCGCATCAAGGAGCTGCGCGACATGTTCGGTCCGCTCGTCCTTTCACCTCAGCTTCCGGAGCGGACGTCGCTCCAGCAGGCCCAGGGCGCCGCCAAGCCGTTGCACATCTGGCCCGGAGACTCCGCTCAGGAACTCGCCGCCGACTTCGATCTGCTGCTGGACCGGATCATCCGCACCGGTCGCATCCCCCTCTCCGAGACCGGCCCGAAGGCCTGACACCGAGACCTCCCGGCAATTGCGAAACCCCGTCGTATCAACGCAGATTCGACGGGGTTTCGCAGTGAACGAGAGGTCTCGAGGGCGAGTCAGGCCGATCGCTTGGCTCGACGCGTCGCCAGTTCGTCGACGGGGTCCGGTGCAGTCGGGTCGAACTCGACCAGCGTGGACTCGACCTCACGCAGAACCTTGCCGACAGCGATGCCGAAGACTCCCTGCCCGCGGCTGACCAGGTCGATGACCTCGTCGTTCGACGTGCACAGGTAGACGGATGCGCCATCGCTCATCAGGGTCGTGCCCGCCAGATCGCGGATGCCCGCAGCGCGCAGCTGATCGACGGCGGTGCGGATCTGCTGCAGCGAGATGCCGGTGTCCAGAAGCCGCTTGACGAGCTTGAGCACGAGAATGTCGCGGAAGCCGTAGAGACGCTGCGAACCGGAGCCGCTGGCGCCGCGCACCGTCGGTACGACGAGCTCGGTACGAGCCCAGTAGTCCAGCTGGCGGTATGTGATCCCGGCGGCGCGAGCGGCGACCGCGCCGCGATACCCCACCTCGTCGTCCATCGCCGGCAGACCGTCCGTGAAGAGGAGTTCGGTCACGAACCGCGGGTCGCCTGTCAGCTCATCCGCATTCATTTGAATTCCTCCCTGCAGCGCTTACCCTCCACGCTAGAGCAGTGCCCCGTGCCCGGCAATGACATCCCGGCTGAGCCGAAGGTGTGTCGCAACCAGTTCGTTACGAAAGGACGCGGCTGAGCGCATCCTTCATGAAAAGTGCTCGCACTTCGTCGATCTGCGAGGCCAGTTCCGGCGCCAATTCGTTCGCCTTGCCGCGCGACGCCGCATCCGTCCGACGCAGCAGCGCCGACATCGCGGACTCGATCAGCGCGACGTCGCGTTCCGCGCTCTGCCGCACGGAACGCAGGTGTCGGGGCTCGATGCCGTGGCGATCCAGGGCGACCAGACCGCGGAGCAACGTGACGACGTGCTCCGAGTACGACTCGCCGGCAGCGATGATGCCGGTACTGATCGCGTCGTTGAGCAGCTGCGGGGCGGCGCCGGCCGCGGACAGCAGCTCACCACGCCGGTAACGCCGAGCGACGGGAGCGATCGACGGTGGGGGCGTCAGCGCGCCGGACAGGTTTCCATTGGCTTCTGCCTCGTCGAGCTGCTCGCGGATCACGTTGAGCGGCAGGTAGTGGTCGCGCTGAAGCGTCAGCGCGAGACGGAGCCGTTCGACGTCGCTCGTGGAGAACTTGCGGTAGCCGGAGTCCGTGCGCGCAGGTGTCACGATGCCGCGCACCTCGAGGAAGCGCAGCTTGCTGGCCGACACATCGGGGAACTCCGGGGTGAGTCTCGCCAGCACCTGACCGATGCTCAGAAGACCCGGGGACGCAGTGCGTTCCCGGGTGGGGCTGGCCGAGGGCATCAGCCGTTCGCCGCCGCGAGGTCGACCGGAGAGGCGAAGAAGTTCAACCGGAACTTGCCGACGCGCACCTCGTAACCGTTGGCGAGGACAGCACGATCCGCGCGTTCGCCGTTCACGTAGGTGCCGTTGAGAGAACGCTGATCGATGATCTCGAACGTCGTTCCGGTGCGGGTGACCTCGGCGTGCCGACGAGAGACCGTGACGTCGTCGAAGAAGATGTCGGCCTCCGGGTGACGACCGACCGTCGTCACATCGGTGTCGAGCAGGTAGCGCGCGCCGGCAAGCGCGCCAGAGCGCACCAGCAGCAGCGCCGATCCGGATGGCAGCGCCGCGATCGCCGTCTGCTCCGCCTCGCTCAGCTCCACACCGAATGGCACGAAGGACAGGTCGGAGTCGTGTCCGAATGTCTGCGTCACATCGTGCTTGTGCTCCCCATCGCGATGGATCGCGGCATTTCCGATGTGTCGGCTCTCGCTGTCTGTCACGGTGCCCTCCCTAGACGTCCCAGCCTAACTGATCGAGTGGCCGCGGCGGGAGGGCGAATCCGCTCTCGGGTGACGCCTAGGTGTCCCTCCTAGGCTGGAGCGGTGCGCGCCCAAGCTCTCAAACTCCGGTTCCTGCCCATTGCGATAGCCACGACGTCGCTCGCAGCGCTGCTCATGCTGATCCCGACGAATCCCGCGTCAGCGCACGATGAGCTGGTGTCGTCGGATCCGGCGGCCGGCTCGTCCGTGCAGACGCTCCCCGATGAGCTGACGATGACGTTCAGCGCCGCCCTGATCGACTCCGACGGTGGAACGGCGGTCGTCGTGATGGATGCGGCGGGCAATGACGTCACGGCCGGAGCGCCCGAGATCGACGGCGCGGTGCTCATCCAGCCCCTGGACGCGGGTGCCGGGACGGCCGGTGAGTACACGGTGGTCTGGCAGGTGGTCTCGAGCGACGGACACCCCACCGACGGGGAGTTCACCTTCACTGCGACCGAAGCGGCGCAGGCTCCGGCCGAGACGACCAGCCCTCACGCCACCGAGACGGCGACTCCGGCCGAGACGTCCTCAGCGACACCGGACGCCGCGGCGCCGGAGACGCGGGACACCGATGCTCCCGCAGCCGCGTGGATCTGGCCGGTCGCGATCCTCGGCATCCTGGTGGTCGCCGGTGTCCTCACCTGGCTGATCATCCGCAGTCGACGCGGTGGCGCGGACTCCGATTCCGACGTGTCTGCAGAGGGCTAGGCTGGAACCATGCCACATTACGATGTCGTCATCCTCGGCGCGGGCCCTGGCGGATACGTCGCCGCCGTCCGCAGCGCTCAACTCGGGCTGTCCACCGCGATCATCGAGGAGAAGTACTGGGGCGGTGTGTGCCTGAACGTGGGCTGCATCCCCTCCAAGTCCCTCCTGAAGAACGCGGAGATCGCCCACACGTTCACCCACAAAGCCGAGTTCTTCGGCATCTCGGGTGATGTGCACTTCGACTTCGGCGCGGCCTTCGATCGCAGCCGCAAGGTGGCGGAGACCCATGTCAAGGGCATCCACTACCTGATGAAGAAGAACAAGGTCACCGAGTACGACGGCCGAGGCACCTTCACCGGGCCGAAGGCGATCTCGGTCGCGAAGTCCGACGGCACGACCGAAGAGGTCACGTTCGACAACGCCATCATCGCCACCGGCTCGACCGTGCGTCTGCTGCCCGGTGTGCAGCTCAGCGAGAACGTCGTCACCTACGAGGAGCAGATCCTCTCCCGCGAGCTGCCCGAGTCGATCGTGATCGTCGGCGCCGGAGCCATCGGCATGGAGTTCGCCTACGTGCTGTCGAACTACGGCGTCAAGGTGACCATCGTCGAGTTCCTCGACCGCGCACTGCCGAACGAAGACGTGGAGGTCTCCAAGGAGATCACCAAGCAGTACAAGAAGTACGGCATCGACATCCTCACCTCCACCAAGGTCGAGACGATCGTCGACAACGGCTCCTCGGTCACGGTGACCTACACGGGCCAGGACGGCCAGCAGACCTCGATCGAAACCGGCAAGGTGCTGATGTCGGTCGGCTTCGCCGCGAACGTGAAGGGCTACGGCCTGGAGAACACGGGTGTCGCACTGACCGAGCGCGGAGCGATCGACATCGATGACCACATGCGCACCAACGTCGAGGGCATCTACGCGATCGGTGACGTCACAGCGAAGCTTCAGCTCGCACACGTCGCCGAGGCGCAGGCCGTCGTCGTCGCCGAGACCATCGCCGGCGCCGAGACCCAGACACTGGGCGACTACCGGATGATGCCGCGCGCGACGTTCTGCCAGCCGCAGGTCGCCAGCTTCGGACTCACCGAGGAGCAGGCACGAGCCGAGGGTCGCGAGATCAAGGTGGCGAAGTTCCCGTTCAGCGCGAACGGCAAGGCGAACGGCCTCGGCGAGCCGATCGGCTTCGTCAAGCTGATCGCGGATGCCGAGCACCTCGAGCTCATCGGCGGCCACCTGATCGGTCCCGATGTGTCCGAACTGCTCCCCGAGCTGACGCTCGCACAGAAGTGGGACCTCACCGCACTCGAGGCCGCCCGCAACGTGCACACGCACCCCACGCTGTCCGAGGCGCTCCAGGAGGCCTTCCACGGTCTCTCGGGGCACATGATCAACCTCTGATCGCCTCGAGCCCGACGGCCCGGCCCGCCTTCCGGCGGCCGGGCCGTCCGTCGTTCACAGACCGCTCATGGTCATCGCCCCGAGCATGCGGCGTCCGCTGGCACCCCTGGCGAGCAGACGTATGGCCGCATCGCGCGAGGATCGGGGCACACGCGCCATCGGCGCCCCCATCGCCATGTTGAATCGAGCGCGCCTCTGCGCGACGGCGGCTGCCCGCAGCGACACCCGCTCGTACGCGCTGAGGGCGGCATCCCGATCGGATCGCTCCGTCAGCGCGACCGCGAGCCGGCAGGCGGCGATCCAGGCGAGATTCATGCCCTGTCCCCCGATCGGGCTGATCTCGTGCGCGGCATCGCCGAGCAGAACGACCGCCCCGTGCACGAGCCGGCCGGCACTGTGCTGCCCGGCGCGGAACAACTGCGGCTCGGCATCACCGGTGTCGCCGATGTCGAAGCCGGTGCGCGCCAGCACCGTGCGGGCGAAGGATGCCGCGGTGCGCTGCGCAGGCGCACGCTCACGGATCACCCAGCGCCGCCCTCGTCCTGGGAGCGGGAAGGATTCGACCACGCCATCGGGTTCGAGGTGCAGCCGAGCCCTGTCGTCGGGCGGCGCGTCGACGACGTCCAGCATCGTGTAGTCCGCCCGGCCCGGTTTCCGGTGCCACGGCACTCGCAGCCGGTCTCGGATGCCGCTGTGCACACCGTCCGCGACGACCACCACCCGCGCGCAGATCTCGCCCTCGCGATCGTCTCGGGCGACGAGCGCCCTCGCGGCACCGCCCTCCGGGATCACCTCGTGCACCGTGACACCGGTGCGCACGGCATCCGGAGCCAGCTCGGCCAGTCGGCCCTGCAGCAGAGCGTGCGTACGCGCCTGCGGAAGCGTGAGGACCTCGGATCCGGCCGCGAAATCGAGTTCCGCGAGCACGAGGCCACGGGAGGTCACCGTTCCGCCGGAGAGCGTCAGCGCTTCGGCGCGGAACGCATCCTCGATCCCCGCGGCCCGCAACGCGGCGAGTCCGGGCGGATGGATCCCGATCGCTCGTGATCGATCGTCGCGTCCCTGCCCCCTCTCGAGCACCCTCACGCTCGTGCCGTGCTGCGCCAGCACGCACGCCAGCAGGAGTCCGGCCGGTCCGGCCCCGACGATCGCGACATCGCAGTCAGCCACGCTCACCCTCTCGGATCAGCAGCGCACGGCAGGGGGTCGCCGGCTTCGCCGACCACCCCAGTGGTGCGAGCTCGGCGAGTTCGTCCACGGTGTACGAGCGACGGATGCTGGTCAGCCCGTCCGCACGGATGAAGGAGCCGGCGAGCAGGGTGGGCTGGAGGGGGCGAGTCAGCGCGTCGAACAGCGCATAGGCGCGCGGGCTGCGGGCGATGTCGACATGCACGGCGATGCCGGCGGGATCCAGCAGCTCCTCGGACTCGCGCAGCAGATCGGGCACGCTGTCCAGATGATGCAGCAGGTGATTCGACACCACGACGTCGAAGCGCTCACCGGCGGCCACGAGTTCGGCAGTCGTACCGGTGCGGTATCGGACGTTCGACGGCCCGCCCTGCCGCTCAGCCCAGGCGGTCGCGCGGGGATCCGCGTCGAGCGCAGTGACGACGGCCCTCGACGCATCCCGTCGCGCCCATCGTGCGAGCCTGCGAGTGACATCACCACCACCGGAGCCGATGTCCAGGATCCGCACGTCGCCGGCCAGCACCCTGGGCCGGATCCGCCGCCGATAGATTCGTCGCCAGCCGCCGACCACGGGATTGATGAGCCGGAATCGATCGTACGTGCGCTCCAGGGCCGCCCGATCGGCGTCCGGGGCGTCCATGAGCTCGCGCGCCGCCGTGTCGCGCCTGCTCAGGTCAGGCACCGTCCCCCGTCCCGCCGAGCACGGTCATGACCCCGCCCTCCATAGTGAGACCCGGGCCGAAGGCCATCGCGATGAGACGCTGCCCCGTTCGCGATGCGTCATCGAGCAGAATGCGGCGGATCACGAACAGCACGGTCGCGCTGGACATGTTGCCGCAGGTGCGCAGCACCTCGCGAGCGGCATCCAGTTGTGCGCCCGTGAGCCCCACCTTGTGCTGCACGCGGTCGAGGATGTCACGACCTCCGGGGTGCACGGCCCAGTGCGTGACCGTATCGGCCAGATCATCGCAGTCGCGCGCGTAGGTCAGTTCCTCGTCTGCCGCGCAGAGGGCTCCGAGCGCGTCGTCGATGTTCGCCTCGATCACCTTGGGCACAGCCGTGGACAGGATCATCTCGAAGCCGTGATCGCCGATCGTCCAGGCCATGTGTTCGACGGAGTCCGGTGCGATCGCCGTGGCGAACGAGTCCAACTCCGCACCCGGGATGCCGGGGGCCGGCGGTCGCCCGGTGACGAGCGCCCCGGCGGCGCCGTCCGCGAAGAGCGAGGAGGCGATGATCGTGTCCGGATCGCTTGAGGAGCGCAGGTGCAGCGTGCACAGCTCGGCGCTGACCACGAGGACGACCGCCTCGGCATCCGCGCGGCAGAACTGGGCTGCTGCCCGCAGCGCCGGGATCGCCGCGTAGCAGCCCATGAAACCGAAGTGATAGCGCTCGACGCCGGGGCGCAGGCCCAGTTCGGTGACGATCGCGAAGTCGGGGCCCGGGGCGTGGAAACCGGTGCAGGAGACCGTGATGACGTGCGTGACGTCCTCGGGGGCGATGTCCTCGGATGCCTCGAGCGCCTTCCTGGCGGCCTCCACGAACATCGGTGTCGCCGCGCGGACGTACAGTTCGTTGCGCGCCGATGTCCCCGGGGCGAGCAGCCGGTTCGACGAGCGGTCGTAGAACGTCGCCTCGCCGGTGTGCTGGGGGCCGAGTTCGGTGATCGCCGTGTAACGGGTCTCGATCCCCGAACCACCGAAGGAGGCGTTCACGATGCGCGAGGCTCTGCGGTCGATGTCCGGCTGCGAGGCGAAGACCTCCCGCACCTCGTCCTGATGCAGCGGAGTCGATGGGAGAACGGTCTGCGGCACTCGGAGGTAGGCGCTCATGAGCACACGCTGACATGTCGACCCGTGGAATGCCAGGGGCTTGTCAGCATTCGCCGCTGCGACTATCGCACGCGGATCAGAATCCGAGTGCGCGCGCGAGCTTCGATCCGGATGCCGCGTGCCGACCACCCGCGGCGAAGATCGCCCGCTCAGCCGCCGCGAACAGCCGCTCGCGTCCCTCTGGATCCGACGGCGCGGCCGGCCCGAGTTCGAACTCCCACTCCCGCCATGCACGCTGCGCGCCCTGACGGAGATCCGTCGCGCGGACGCGGTCGTCGACGAACTCGGCGACGACGCCGTCGGGTCCGGTCAGCAGATAGGCGGTCCGGTCGTTCTCGATCCTGGCGAGCGGCGTCAGCGGTTCGGTCGTCCAGCGGGCGAGCGTGTCGGCCACGGCATCCGGAACGCGATCGTCCTCGCCGAGCGGCCAGCCGATCTCCAGACGTCCGTCGCCTTCGCGCGGTCCCTTGATATGCCAGCCGGCATCCGGTCCTCCGGTGCGGCGGCGCACAGCGACCCCCGACCGGGAGAGCGCAGCGTCCGCTGTGTCGAGGTAGCCGGCGTCGAGAGCGCGCAGCTCCCCCGTCGTGACCGTGTCGACGCCGGGGATGCGATCCCACTGCGGCAGAGGCGTACCGTCGTCGACGTCGTACTTGCGCTCGACCTCGACCGTGCGCGACGGCTCCGAGCCGTTCGTGGCCTCAGTCATCCGACCGGGCCTCAGTCATCCGATGGGGTGAGGTCCTCGAGCGACTCCTCGAACCAGTAGTCGACCTCGGTCGGTCCGTCGCTGTCGCCGGTGTTCTGCGGCTCGCCGCGGCGGTGGTAGACCACCTGGGTCTCGGCGTAGGGAACGATCAGCTTGTCATCGGCGTCCGCGTCGAGCGGAAGGAGCTGCCCGTCCAGCGGGCCACCGTGAAGTCGTGCGAGTGCCATGAACACACCATAGCCCTCGTCACCCCATGGCGATGCCCACGACCGCTCCGACGATCATCCACGGCCCGAAGGCGATGCGCGTACTGCGTTGCGCCCGACGCAGAGCCATCAGCCCTAGTGCATAGACGGCTCCGAGGACGAAGGCGGCTGCGGCGCCGATGATCAGCGGCTGCCAGCCATGCCACCCCAGGATGATCCCGATCACGGCTGCCAGCTTCACATCGCCGCCGCCGACTCCGCCCCCGGCGATGTGCAGCACGGCGTAGAAGCCGCCGAGGATCACCAGCCCGGCCAGTCCCCGGATGAGGGCGGATGCATCGCCTGCGGCGAGCGCCTCGATGCCGACCAGTACGAGGAGCGAGGCACCCATGGGCAGGACGATCCGGTTCGGCAGCCGGTGCGTTCGCGCGTCGATGACGATGAGCCAGGCCCCGATGCCGACGAGCGCGGCGTGCACGGCGATGATGATCGCGACGTGCAGGAGTTCGGGCATCCCCGAAGGCTAGGCGATCGGTGATCGACACGGGGCAGGGCTGTGGATAACCCCTTGCGCCGATGTCCGATGTCCGAATTAGTCTCGAAGGATCACTTGATTTATTCGTAGATATCTTCGAGGATGGATCCATGGGCACCGCACTCTCCGCCCCGACCGCTCTCCCCCGCGAGAGCACCGCCTCCCGCGCGCAGGAACTGCATCGGCTGCGCAGCGAGATCTCGCGCATGCAGCGTCGACGCAGCGATGTCCCTCTGCTCCCGATCGACCCGGCATTGGAAGGGCTGCTTCCCGATGACGGACTGCGCACCGGCGCCGCATACTCCCTCATGCCCTCGCCGAGTCTGCTCGGCGCTCTGCTGGCCGCCCCATCGCAGAAGGGCTCGTGGTGCGCCGTCGTCGGAATGCCGACCCTCGGCATCGAGGCGATGGCCGGATTCGGCGTCGAGCTGTCGCGTCTCATCCTCGTTCCCGACCCAGGCCCGCGCTGGCTCACCGTGGCCTCCGCCCTGTCAGAGGTCGTGCCGCTCATCGCCGTGCATCCGCGGAGTCGGGTGTCGGATCCCGATATCCAGCGCATGAACGCGCGGCTGCGCGATCGCGCCTGCACGCTCCTGGTCACGGCCCGCTGGCCGCAGAGCGAGGCCACGCTGCGGGTGGAAGAGACCGAATGGCACGGACTCGGCGAGGGGTGGGGGCTGCTCGCCGATCGCACGGTCACGCTCAGCTGCTCGTCCCGCCGGCTGGAGACGCAGCGTCGCATCCAGGTGCGGCTGCCCGGTTCCCTGGGACGCGTGGATGCCGCGCCGACCCCGCTGCGTCCCGTCGCGCCGCTGCGCCGAACGGCGGACGAGCGCCCCCGCGTGCCCGATCGCTGGGCGGTGGCGGGATGATGCCACCCCGTCATCTCGTGCTGTGGCTGCCGGATTGGCCGGTGCGCGCAGCCGTCGGCGCCCCGCCGCCGTACGGTCCGGTGGCCGTCGTGCAGGCGAACACGATCATCGCCTGCTCCGCCGAGGCCCGCGCGCAGGGGGTGCGCCGCGGGCAGCGACGACGGCTGGCGCAATCCCGCTCCCCCTCGCTGCAGCTGCTGAACGCCGACCAGCTCAGAGACGAGAGCGCATTCCTGCCCGTCCTGCGACTGCTCGAAGAACAGGTGCCTGGCGTCCAGCCGCTGCGCCCCGGCCTCGCCGCCCTTCGCGCGCGCGGGCCCTCCCGCTACTACGGCGGCGAGGCCGAGGCGGCACGCATGCTGATCGAGGTGCTCGCCGAGCACGGTTACCCGGGAACCAGGGCCGGGGTCGCCGACGGGCTGTTCACCGCCGAGCAGGCGGCGCGACTGGGCGATCCGGCACTGGTCGTTCCGGCGGGAGGCGCCGGCGCTTTCCTCGCCCCACTGCCCATCCAGGTCCTCGGCGACGAGGAGATCACCGCGCTGCTCGATCGGCTGGGAGTCAGGCGCCTCGCCGACTTCGCCCGCCTCGGCGAGAACATGATCCGAGACCGCTTCGGCGAGCGCGGCGCCCGCCTGCACGCCCTGGCCGCGGGGGCCGACTCCCGCCCGCTGCCGACCGGATCCCCTCCCCCCGAACTCTCCCGAGAGGTGTCGTTCGAGTCGCCTCTCAGCCAGGCCGATCAGGTGGCCTTCGCCGTCCGGCAGACCGCTGACGCCGTGTTCGCCGGACTGGCCGAGGCCTCGCTGGTCTGCACAGAGGTCCGCATCGAGTTCACCGACGACGACGGAGCCGTCTCCTCTCGGGTGTGGATGCATCCGACGTCCTTCGAAGCCGCCGACCTCGTCGACCGGGTCCGCTGGCAGCTCGAGACGCTGCGCCCTGCGGCATCGGATGTCTCGGATCGCGTTCCCGCCGGCATCGTGACCGTGCGGATCATCCCGACCCGCACGGACGACAGCCGGCACCACCAGCCCGGGCTGTTCGGCCAAGGTCCGGAGGAGCGTCTGCATCATGCCGTCTCCCGTGTGCAGGCGCTGCTCGGTCATCAGGGTGTCGTCACTCCGGTGATCGTCGGCGGGCGGCGCATGGCCGATCGTCAGCAGCTGCAGCCCTGGGGCGATCGCGCCCCGATCGAGCGCGACCCGACCCTGCCGTGGCCGGGGAGTCTGCCTGCGCCGCACCCCGCCGAGGTCTTCACTCCTCCGCGGCCGATCACGGTCACTGCGGTGGACCGATCCACCCCCGCCGTCGATGCGAGGGGCGTGCTCTCGGCCGCGCCCGCGTTCATCGCGGATGCCGCGGTGCTCTCCTGGGCAGGCCCGTGGCCGCTGCGCGAGCACGGGTGGGATCCGGATGCCGCGCAGAGCGCCCATCGGTTCCAGATCGTCGACGCCGCCCAGCGCGCCTGGCTCGTGCTGTGGGAGCACGAGAGCTGGTGGGCTGAAGGGAGGTACGTCTGATGGGCTGGCAGAACCATCCGGGCATGAGCTGGCGCGAGCTCGAGGAGACGCTGAGCGCCCGCGAGCCTCCAGAGGGCGTCCCCGTCCGCCCCGACCCTGGCCCGATCAGCAGGAAGCGACGCGCCGAGCCGCCGGCACCGATCATCCGCCCACCGGATGCCGTCCCCTACGCCGAACTGCACGCCCACTCCACCTTCTCGTTCCTTGACGGTGCTTCCTCTCCCGAGGATCTGCTCACCGAGGCAGAACGTCTCGGACTCACCGCTCTGGCGATCACCGATCACGACGGCTTCTACGGGGCCGCACGTTTCGCCGAAGCAGCGGACGTCGGCGGTTTCGACGTGCGGACCGTATTCGGCGCCGAGCTGTCACTGAATCTCACCGCCCCGCGGAAGGGGTCTCCCGACCCGCCGGGCGAGCATCTGCTGGTCCTCGCGAACGGAATCGAGGGCTACCACCGGCTCTCCGGCGCGATCACCCGCGCACAGCTGCGCGGCGGCGAGAAGGGCCGCCCCCGGTACGACATCGATGAGCTCGCGGCGAGCGCTGATGGTCACTGGACGATCCTCACCGGGTGCCGCAAGGGCGCCGTGCGACGGGGGCTCGCAGCGGGTGATGCCGCGACGCCTCTGCGCCGCCTCGTCGATCTGTTCGGGCGGGATCGTGTGGCCGTCGAGCTCATCGACCACGGCGACCCCCTGGACTCCCGTCGCAACGACGCTCTGGCCGACCTCGCCCGCTCCGAGCGGCTGCCCGTGGTGGCGACGAACAATGTGCACTACGCGGCTCCGGAGCGCGTCGGCATGGCCGAGGCGGTCGCCGCGGTGCGCGCCACCCGCGGCATGGACGAGTTGGACGGCTGGCTCCCCGTGCACGGCGGAGCGCATCTGCGCAGCGGTGCGGAGATGACCGAGCGGTTCCGTCGCTTCCCCGGCGCGATCAGCCACGGACTCGCCATCGCCCGCGACAGCGCCTTCGAGCTGCGCAGGGCACGCCCTGCGCTTCCGCGCATGAAGGTCCCCGACGGGCAGACCCCGATGAGTCACCTGCGCGCCCTGGTCTGGGAGGCGGTCCCCCGCATCTATCCCGGCCTGGATGCCGACGGGCGAAGCCGCATCGAGCGGGAGCTGAACGTCATCGAGGAGAAGGACTTCCCCGGCTACTTCCTCATCGTGCACGGCATCGTGGCCGAAGCGCGGCGCCGCGGCATCCTCTGCCAGGGTCGAGGATCGGCTGCGGCGAGCGCGGTCTGCTATCTGCTCGGGATCACCGCCGTCGACCCGATCCTGTACCGCCTGCCCTTCGAACGCTTCCTCGCCACCACCCGCGAAGAGGAGCCCGACATCGACGTCGACTTCGATTCCGATCGCCGCGAGGAGATCATCCAGTGGGTCTACGGCGAGTACGGCCGCGAGCGCGCCGCCCAGGTGGCGAATGTCATCCAGTACCGTCCGAAGAACGCCGTGCGCGACATGGCGAGGGCGCTCGGTCATTCCCCCGGGCAGCAGGATGCCTGGTCCAAGCAGGTGGAGGGCTGGGGCGCCGACCTGCAACCGGCCGAAGGCCACGACATCCCCGCACAGGTCCTGGCGTACGCCGGGGATCTGCTGAAGGCGCCGCGGCATCTCGGCATCCACTCCGGCGGCATGGTGCTGACCGCGAGGCCGGTCGGCGAAGTGGTTCCCGTCGAGCACGCCAGGATGGAGAACCGCACGGTCATCCAATGGGACAAGGACGACGCGGCCTGGATGGGGCTGGTGAAGTTCGACCTGCTGGGCCTGGGGATGCTGGCCGCTCTTCAGCACTGCTTCGACCTCATCGCGGAGGCCACCGGAGAGCGCTGGACGCTGCAGTCCCTCCCGAAGGAGGAACCCGCGGTGTACGACATGCTGTGCCGCGCTGATTCGATCGGCGTGTTCCAGGTCGAATCCCGCGCGCAGATGGGTCTGCTCCCCCGACTCCAGCCCCGAGAGTTCTACGACCTCGTCATCCAGATCGCCCTCATCCGCCCCGGCCCCATCCAGGGCGGAGCGGTGCACCCCTTCGTGCGCCGAAAACTCGGACAGGAGAAGGTCACCTATGCGCACCCGGCGCTGGAGCCGATCCTGAAACGCACCCTGGGCATCCCCGTGTTCCAGGAGCAGCTCATCCAGATGGCGACGACACTGGGCGACTGCAGCGCCGACGAGGCCGATCTGCTGCGCAGGGCGATGGGGTCCAAGCGGGGGCTGGAGAAGATCGAGCGCATCCGCGAGAAGCTGTACAGCGGCATGGCGCGGCACGGGCTCGATGAGGCCACGTCCGATCGGATCTATGCCCAGATCCAGGCGTTCTCGAACTTCGGCTTCGCCGAATCCCATTCCCTGTCGTTCGGGCTGCTGGTCTACGCCAGTTCCTGGGTGAAGCTGCACTATCCGGCCGCTTTCCTCGCCGGCCTCCTGCGTTCTCAGCCGATGGGCTTCTACTCGGGCGCCACCCTCACCGCGGATGCGCGTCGGCACGGTGTCCGCGTGCTGCGGCCCGACCTGCATGCCTCGGCCGCACAGGCGACGCTCGAGCCGACCGGCGAGGGACGCGCCGCCACCGGACGCGACTCCTGCCTCGTCGACGGGAATCCGGATGCCGCGGTTCGCTTCGACCGGTCCGCAGCGGACGAGTCGGCAGCGCATCGACGCGACGGCGCCTACGCCGTCCGCCTCGGCCTCTCGGATGTCCGCGGCATCGGGCTGCCGTTCGCGAAGCGGATCGCCGCCGAGCGGGAGGAGAACGGGCCGTTCGCCGATCTGAACGACCTCGTGCGGCGCACGGATGCCACCGCTGCGCAGGTCGAGGCGCTGGCGACGGCCGGCGCGTTCGAGAGCATGGGGATGAAGCGCCGCGAGGCGGCCTGGCTCGCCGGGGCCGCGGCCGAGGACCGCGCCCGTTACCTGCCGGGCACCGTCGTGGCCGTGCAGCCGCCGCTGTTCCCCGACCAGACCGGATACGAGCAGCTGTCCGCTGATCTCTGGGCGACGGGGATTGCGACCGACGACCATCCGCTGGCGCATTTCCGCGCGCAGCTGGATGAACGAGGAGTGCTCGCCTCCGCACGACTGGCCGAATCCGAGGTCGGCCGGCGCATCGAGGTAGCGGGCCTCGTGACGCACCGGCAGCGGCCGGCGACGGCATCGGGCATCACGTTCCTCAACCTCGAGGACGAGCACGGCCTGGTCAACGTGGTGTGCTCACCCGGAGTGTGGAAGAGGTATCAGCGCGTCGCCAGGGATTCTCCCGCGCTCATCGTCCGCGGCATCCTGGAACGATCGACCGAGGGCGTGGTCAACGTGCTCGCCGATGCGTTCGAAGACCTGCGCACCGGCATCCAGCACCGCTCGCGGGACTTCCGCTGACGACGCTCCGCGGGAGGTCACCAGAAGCGGTCGGGCTCCCTCTCGGGCAGCGGGTCCGATCCCCAGCGATCGGATTCGTCCTTCGCCGCCTCGGCCGCGGCATCCGCGCCACGCAGCGCGAGATCCGCAGCAGAGGCCGCCGAGCGGACCGCGTCGACTTTCACGGCCGTCCGAGGGCCGTCTGCCGTGGATGTCACGGTCGTGGTGCGCACCCTGCCCTGCCAGACCGACAGCTCTCCGGACGGCTCTTCGGCGCGCTGATAGCGCACCCCCGTCTCGAGATCCGTGATCGCGACGACCATGCTCGTCCCGCCGACGAGGTCCAGCTGTTCGGCGACCTCGACGCGGTGACCGACCGGGATGGGCGCAGAGGCCGCCAGCACGAGGGTTCTGTCCATGAGACCACTCTAGGAACTTCCCCGGTGGAGCGCACTCGGAATGCACCTCATTCCGTGTCCCCGTCAGCCGAGCAGATCGGCCGTCGCCGTCAACCACGTCTCCGCGACGATGAGGTGTCCTTCCGGGGTCGGATGGATGCCGTCTCCGGCGATCGCCTCGGGGCTGCTCTGCTGCGACCTCTCGGCGAGCATGGCATCCAGGGGCACGAAGACAGCCCCGAACTCGTCCGCCAGTCGACGTTCGATCTCGATCTTCGGGTCGAGGTCCTCGCGGAAGCGCAGCTTGTCCGTCACGGGCAGCAGGAAGGGTTCGAGGATCACGATGGCGGCGTCCGTGCGTTCGCGGATCGCCGTGAGGATGGTGCGCAGGTTGGCTTCGAACTGCTCGACGCCGGTGGCATCGTCATCGTCGTACCGACGCCAGACATCGTTGATGCCGATCAGGATGCTGACCACATCCGGGCGCTCGTCGATGCAGTCCTCCTCGAGCCGCGCGATCAGATCGCCCGTGCGGTTGCCGCCGATCCCTCGATTGACGACGCGCAGGTCCGGCCGGGTTCCTCCGAGACGGTCCGCGATCACGCGGACGAACCCGTCGCCGAGCTCCTCGGGATCGTCTCGGCGTCCGGCATCCGTGATGCTGTCGCCGAAGAAGAGGATGGTGCGTTCGCGAGCGTCGCTGCTCATTCGAGAAGTATCCGATCTGTCGGGGCCGTGAGGCGGCTCGATCGAGCCGCGGCCATCCTATCGATCGGCCCCCGCTCTCTGCGCGATCGTCCAGGTTCGCTCCCCTAGCGTGGGTGGCATGACGTCGAGCGCCGAGAATCTCAACGCCATCGCCGCCTGGGCTGTCTCCTTGATGGAGACGCTGGGTGGACCGGGAGCCGGTCTTGCGATCGCCCTGGAGAATCTGTTCCCGCCTCTGCCGAGCGAGATCATCCTGCCGTTGGCCGGGTTCACCGCGCACCAGGGCTCTCTGACTCTGGCCGCCGTGCTGATCTGGACGACGATCGGATCGATCGTCGGCGCCCTGGCACTGTACGGCCTCGGCGCATGGCTGGGTCGGCGACGCCTGTTCGCGATCGCGGACCGGATGCCGCTGATCAAGATCGAGGACGTCGAGCGCGCGGAAGCCTGGTTCCTCCGACACGGTTCCAAGGCCGTGTTTTTCGGCCGGATGATCCCCATCTTCCGCAGTCTGATCTCCATCCCCGCGGGTGTCGAACGGATGCCGCTGATCCGCTTCACCCTGCTGACCGCCGCGGGCAGCGCGATCTGGAACACGATCTTCGTGATGGCCGGCTATCTGCTCGGCGCGAACTGGCACATCGTCGAGGACTATGCGGGCGTCTTCCAGAAGCTGGTCATCGGCGCCGTTGTGATCGCGGTCGTCGTGTGGGTCGTCGTGCGCGTGCGGCAGATCCGTCGCGACCGCGCCGCCGTCTGAACCGGCGTCGCGACCTTTCGAGACGGAGCGGTCTACGCAGGCCCCTCGATGACTTCGTCGACGAGCGCGATGCCGCCCGTCGAGTTCGCCGATTCCATCAGGGACTGGATCCACTGCTGGTTCAGTTCCGGCGGCTCTGGTTCGTCGAAGACGAACTGCAACGGGATCGATGGATGCAACCAGATCGTCGACCGGCCCCGCGGCTGTGTCGCCGGGTGCCGCCAGGACAGGGTGAAGCCCTCCTGCCTGCGGAGCTTCGTCGTCAAGACGACCTTCAGATGCGCGAGGGTCCGGTCGTCCAGGACGATCGGGCGGTCCTCACTGTCGTAGATGAGTTGGCCCATGCCGGAACGCTACGCCTCGACGCGCGCGGTTCGCCAGACCCCTTGCGGGGCGCCACGACATTCGGTGCACGGATTCTCCTGCCGCGGCGCCCCGCTGTCAACGGCCACGGCGGCGTTCGTCATGCGGCGCACACTGAACGCATCGACGATTGGAGAAGACGATGTCGGACCCTCAAGCACTGCCGGACGATGAGCGCCGTGTGAATGCCGACGGCACGGACCCCGATTTTCCTACGACGGACAGCCGCCCTGCGCCGGACGACACCTCACCGGCGGAAGAGGATGCCGACGAGGACACGATCGACGTCGAGGACCTGCCGTAGGCCGACCCGGCCGGGTCCGTTCAGACGTCTGGCGTGTCGAGAACCTCGTCGATCAGCGCGATTCCGCCCGTCGAGTTCGCCGAGTGCATCAGCGCTTCGATCCACTTCGAATTCAGCTCAGAAGCCTCGGGCTCCTCGAAGGTGAACCGCAGCGGAATCGACGGGTGGATCCAGATCGTGGAGCGGCCGACGGGGTCGCCGTCCGGGTGACGCCACGAGAGTGTGAAGGACTCCTGCCTGCGCAGTTTCGTCGCGATGACGATCTTGAGGTGCGCGAGGGCGCGGTCGTCAATGTGGATGGCGTCATTCGACGCGCCATAGTGAAGTGTGCCCATAGGGTGACGGTACCGTATTTCCGCGCTCACGCCCGTGAGCGGGGGCGGCGGACACTCGGGAAAAGACACGGGTCGCCATCGATCGATCACCTGAGGCGGTCGTCTCCGCTGAGGGTGTGGGACGCCTAGGCTCAACAGGATGCAAACGAAGCACGCGGCGGTGGTCTACAACCCGCTCAAGACGCCACTCGACCGAGTGCGGCGTGCCGTCGAAGCACAGGAACGTGCACACGGGTGGGCCCCGTCGCGCTGGTACGAGACAGGGTCCGAAGATTTCGGCGCGGATGCCGCGGAGCAGGCTCTCGCCGACGGACCGGCGGTGGTCATCGTCTCCGGCGGGGACGGGACCGTTCGGGCAGTCGCCGAAGCCGTGTCCGGGCGCGGCACTCCCCTGGCCTTGCTGCCTGCGGGCACCGGCAATCTGCTGGCCCGCAATCTCGAGATGCCGCTGAACGACATCGATCGGGCCGTCGCCGCCGCGTTCACGGGCACGACACGTGCCATCGACGTGGCTGTCGCCGAACTCGAGGACGATGAGAAGCGCAGGCGCTCGCACGTCTTCGTCGTGATGGCCGGAATCGGCCTGGATGCCGAGATGGCGGAGAACACGAGCAGCGTCGCCAAGAAGCACCTCGGCTGGCTCGCCTACGTCACGCCGATCGCTCGCTCCGTGATCGCCAACCGCCTGTTCCACCTGGACTACCGTGTGGACGGCGGCCACACCCGCTCGGCCCGAGCCCACACCGTCATCGTCGGCAACTGCGGCACGCTGACGGGCAACATGCTGCTGATCCCGGCCGCCAAGGTCGACGACGGTCTTCTGGATGTCGTCATGCTGCGCCCGAAAGGTCGGTTCGGGTGGGCGCGCATCGGCACCAGGCTCACCCTCCAGGGCATGGCGCGTCGATCCCGGTTCAGCCGGAAGATGCTTCGTCTCGCTCCCGATCTGCAAGCGCTCGGCTATGCTCAGGGCCGTCGGTTCGATGCGCGCTTCGAGACGCCGCACACCATCGAGCTCGACGGTGACGGCTTCGGTCTCGTCACACGCGCCAGGATCACCGTCCGGCCGGGGGCGCTGCTGCTCTGCGTCGACGCGGCGTGACGTCATACTCGGATCGATGCGCGCCTGTTCGTGCGCGAGTCGACGGTGAGGCCCCACGTCGGTCGCGTGCTGATGAAGCTGGCTCGGTGACCGATTCCAGGCGGTGACCCTCGCTTACGAAGCGGCGCTGGTCTGATCGACCGGTTCTACGGAGCCGGCTCGACCACCGCGACCGGGGGTGCTCGCCTTTCGAGCTTCGCTCACGAGCACTACCGCGACCCCGACGCCGCAGAGGACGAATCCGAAGAGCGTGACGACCGTGAGCGGTTCGCCGAGCAGGAGCGCACCCGCCGCTGCGGTCGTCGGGGCGACGAGGAACAGGAGCGCGTTCAGCGCGGTGATGCCCACCCGACGCAGGAGCCACCAGTACAGGCCGTATGCCGCGAGCGTCGGTGAAGCGGCGGCGAAGACGACTGCGAACCAGAACGAGGCGGATGCCGGAGGGACGAGTGCGCCGAACATCGCCGCGACCGCGACGAGCGCCGCGGCCGTCAGAGTCACGTGGATGGTCAGGGTGACGAGGGTCCCCGTGTGAGATGCCGAGCGGCGCTGAAGGAAGGTGCCGATGATCAGGCATGCCATCGCGAGGGCCGGCCACAGGTAGGCGGCCGGATGCGCGGTGGAGTCGTCGAGCTGCGAACGCACGACGAGCAAGACACCCAGCGCTCCGACGATCAGTCCGATCCACTGCGCCCCGCGGACTCGCAGCCCCAGCAGCGGGCCGACCAGCATCGCGACCACGAGGGGCTGGACGGCATCGATCAGTGCGGTGGTGCCGGTGGCGACTCCCTCGGCGATCGCCGCGTACACCGCTGCGCAGTAGCCGAACTGTGCGAAGAGCCCGATGAGCGATTGACGCCGCACGTCGGCGAGGGTGACGCCGCGAGTCGCGCCCGTCGAGACCACCACCACGAGCAGGACCAGCGCGAGCGGCACGAACCGCCAGACGAGCAGCGTCAACGGCGAGACATCGTCCGTGGCGATCGCGGCGACGAGGAATCCGGAACTCCAGCTCATGACGAAAGCAGCGGCAGCCGCGGCCGTCACGATGATCTGCAGTATACCGATCTGTTTACTCATGGCCTCCACTATACAGATTGGTATAGTTGCTGCATGGTCGTTCCTGTTCCTGAACTCGCCCCGCTCACTCCGGGCGCAACGCGCGTGCTCGAGGCCGCTTCCCGGCTCTTCTACGAGCGCGGCATCCACGCGGTCGGCGTCGACACCATCGCTGAAGCCGCGGGAGTCACGAAGAAGACGCTCTACGACAGGTTCGGCTCGAAAGAGGCGCTGGTCGTCTCGTATCTGCAGCATCGGGATGCTCGCTGGCGCGCGCATGTCGCCGAGCACCTTGCCGCGGCATCCGCGCCGGGGACGACCCGCGTCCTCGCTGTGTTCGACGCCGCGATCAGCTGGTCTGATGAGAACAGCCCGAAGGGCTGCAGTGCGATCAACGCGCGCGCCGAGATCGGCGACGGCCACGACGGGCACCCGATCTTCCCTGAGGTCGCCCGGCAGAAGTCATGGCTGTTCGAGCTGTTCGTCGAACTGTGCACGGCGGCGGGCGTGGCGGATGCCGAGTCGATGGCGCAGGCGATGATGCTGCTCTACGAAGGAGCGATCGTCACCGTCGGCATGGAGACCTTCGCGCGTCCGTTCGAGGTGGCGCGGCGTCTGGCCGGCGAGATGCTCGAGCGGGAGCTGGTCTGAGCGAAGAAGCGCTCGGCCGGGCCAGGGTCTTTCTCGGGACAGCGCGTGAAACCGTCAGCGCTCCGAGGCGGCTGCGATGGCGGCATCCACGTGCAGAGCTGTTGTGGGGAAGACAGGGACGGGCGAGTCCTGCGATGAGACGAGCAGCTCGATCTCGGTGCAACCGAGGATGATGCCTTCCGCACCCCGTGCGATGAGGCGCTCCATCACCGCGCGATACAGCGCACGCGATTCAGGACTGACGATGCCATGCACCAGCTCGTCGTAGATCACCGCGTGGACGATGGCCCGGTCCTCCGCCTCCGGCACGACCACGTCGAGTCCGTGCCGTTCGAGGCGTTCCCGGTAGAACGCCTGCTCCATGGTGAACGCCGTCCCCAGCAACCCGACCCTCGTGATCCCGGCGGCCTGCACAGCCTCGGCGGCCACGTCGGCGATATGGAGGAAGGGGATGCCGATGGCGGCTTCGATGCGATCGGCCACGATGTGCATCGTGTTGGTGCACAGCACGATCAGCTCAGCGCCGGCATGTTCCAGTGCGCGAGCATGCTCCGCGAGGATGTCGCCCGCGGCCTTCCAATCGCCGCTCGCCTGAAGCTGTTCGATCTCGGCGAAGTCGAGCGAATCGAGGAGGATACGGGCGGAATGATGACCACCCGACTGTTCGCGGACCCGTTCGTTCGCCAAGCGATACCATGCCAGCGACGACTCCCAGCTCATCCCGCCGAGCACACCGATCGTCTTCATGGGTTCGACCCTATTCTCAGTTGTTCCCTCGAGGGCGGGCACGCAGTGATCACTTTGAAACAGTCTGGGTGGGCGTCGTGGACTCCGGTCATTCGCGCGGAGCTGGCACTTCGTCAGAGAATCGCCTCAACTGCAGTTCATCCGGGAGCCCCCAGTCTGCACGGAAGCGCGTCCTGAACTCCTTGAGTTGCTTATCCGAGTACACGGCGGGGATCAGCGCGAGCAGGAGGAGCATTATCGAACTGCCTGCGAGCATCAGCGTCATCAACGTCGCTGTGTCGTCCGGGGCCCCGCTCACCGTGGCTAGGATGCCGTGGACCATCGGCACGAACGCGACGACGGCAAGTGTCAGCGCCGCACCGATCAGTGCAAACGTAATACCCCGAGTGATAGACCACGGGGTGACGATCGTCCTGATCACCGCAGCAGCCACGAGGTCGTCACGCGCGGCCGCTACCAGGCGCGCCGACGGCGAACCCGCTTCCATCGTCTCGAGCTCAGCTGAGAGCTGCCGAGCTCGCCGAAGCTCCCTTGGTGCCGTGCGCTGCAGCACGGTCCCCGCGAGCGCGAACGAGCCCGTGATTCCGGCCGCTCCAAGCGTCGCCAGCCATTCCACAGCGCCTCCTCACATCGGTCCTGGATCTGCAGTATTTCCGAGGCTTCCGACATTGCGCCCGGTCACACTGATTTCGGGTGACCGCCTACCATCCTCGACGGCGGCGCGTCGGAGCTCTCTGCGCCGTGAGGCCCCACCGAAGACGTCGGGACTCGGCAGTTCCCTTTTGTGGTTCTGTCTGGTGGGGCTGCGTCCCCACGACGGCCTCCACGCGCCTCCGAGCACACAGCCAAATTCGCGTTCCAGCAACAGCGGCGCGCGGAGCCCTCGGCGCCGCGTGGCCCCGCTGAAAGACTTCGGGTACGACGAAAGGGACCAGCCTTCGGCCGGTCCCTTTCGTCGTACTGTCGGGCTGACAGGATTTGAACCTGCGACCCCTTGACCCCCAGTCAAGTGCGCTACCAAGCTGCGCCACAGCCCGTCACCTTCGCTCACGCGCAGGCAACTCCACTATCTTAGCCGCACGATCGCGGGTTCGCGAACCGGCATCCCTTGCCCGTGTCGGACGTGTGGCGTACGGTGCCGTCATGCCGGCAATCACCACCCAACCCGCCACGGCCGAGCGCTGGGACGACGTGCAGCATGCCCTGTCCGGAGGAGGCGATGGACGCAGTTGCCAGTGCGCCTGGTTCACGCTCACCAACGCCGAGTTCGACCGGATCAGCGCGGATGAGCGGCGCGACCTGCTGCGCGGCGAAGTGGAAACAGCACCCCCACCGGGACTCATCGCGTATGTCGACGGAGACGCCGCCGGCTGGGTCCGCGTGAGCCCTCGCACCGCCCAACGCCGCATCGCCCGCACCCGCGCGATTGTCACGAGCACGCCCGAGCCACTTGACGACGACTCGGTCTGGGCCATCACCTGCTTCGTCGTCCGCAAGGAGTACCGCGGGCTCGGCCTCAACGCCGCATTGCTGCGTCCCGCCATCGAGCTCGCCAGACGACACGGAGCGCGCGTGATCGAGGCCTACCCGGTGGACACCTCGACCGGCCATGTGCGCCCGAACGATCTGTATCACGGCGCGTTGTCCACCTTCCTCGCCGCCGGCTTCACCGAGACGGCAGTCACCAAGCCAGGGCGCCCGCTCGTGGCCCTTGAACTCTGACGACCGACCACAGGCAGGATCACCGCCACGGCCGACGCGAACATACGATGGAGGGATGCAACGAAGCGTCTTCGGTCGTCCCACCATCTGGTGGACGTTCGTCCCGTACGCACTGATGTCGGTCCTGCACGTCGGTGCGCTCGCCGTCGGCAACGACCTCGCTCCCCCGACCAAGCTGTGGCTCATGCCTCTGCTCGCGATCCCCGTCCTGGTCTCGGCCAGACTGAAGCCGACACTGGCCGTCATCCTCCTCCTCGCGGCACTGCTGTTCTCCTGGCTCGGCGACGGCGCCGGCGCCTTCTTCCCCGCCGCACCCGAGCTCCCGCTCATGCTCGGATTCTTCGGTCTCGCCCACATCGCCTACATCGTGCTGTTCCTTCGGGTGCTGCGCCGGCAGCCACTCCCGTGGTGGGCGCTGGTCTACGCCGCCTGGTGGATCGCCATGATCGCCCTCCTCGGCCCACACACCGGCGACTTGCTGATCGCCGTCGGCGCCTACGGCCTGGTCCTCGGTGCCACAGCGGCCCTCGCGACGCGCTGTCATCCGCTCGTGATGACCGGCGGCATCTTCTTCCTCGTCAGCGACACGATCCTCGCCTTCCGCCTGTTCGTCCCCGACGCGATGCCGGACTGGACCAGCCCCGCAGTGATGGCGACCTACACGCTCGGTCAGGGGCTGATCGTCGCAGGCGCGCTCGCCACACTCCGCGAAGGGAAGATCCAGCGATGACCAACGCGATGAACCCCGCGCACACGAAACCGGTGCGCGTGGACAGCTGGCTGTGGGCGATCCGCGTCTACAAGACGCGCTCCGCCGCCACGACCGCCTGCCGCGCCGGACATGTGCGCGTCAACGGTGACAAGGTCAAGGCCGCGCAGACCGTGAAACCCGGCGATGAGCTCCGCGTGCGCATCAGCGGCTTCGACCGCATCCTCGTCGTGCGCCAGACGCTGGTCAAGCGCGTCGGTGCACCGATCGCGGCGCTCGCCTACGAGGACCGGACACCGCCGCGCGAGCCGGTCGCAGCCCTCGGCCTCCGCGACCGCGGTGCCGGCCGCCCCACCAAGCGCGAACGCCGCGACATCGACCGGCTGCGCGGCCGCGACAGCTGAGGTCCGCGGGCAACCCGGCACCGTCAACGTGTCGAGCACGCACTCGCCGACGCCGTCGCGCTTCCCGGCACGGCTGGTCAGCCGATCAGCCCGCGCAGCCACCCGGCGCCCTGAACGCGCGCTCCGGCATCCTCGACACGCGCACGCAGCTCCCGATCGCTCGTCACGACCGTCACCGCACGCCCCTCATCGACCAGGCGCGACGCCTCGGCCACGATGGCGTCATCGCCCTCCGCCGGCGCCCGTACGATGCGAACGGCGTCATCATCGGCATCCGGCTCGATCGCCTTCGCCTGTCCCTCAACGACGAAGCTGACCGCGGGGAACCAGATCTCCCCCGGCAGCTCCAGATCGGTGGCGGGCACGCCCAGACCGGCCAGCGACGCGTGCAGCCGCGCGGCGGCACCGGCACGGTCCCGCCACCACCCGTCCGGCACACTGCCGACCACGTTCGCGGCATCCACGACCAGCGCGGGCCGCACCTCCAGCAGCCTCCGAAGCCGCGGCCACGCGTCCCCGAATCCGGGATGCAGCGGCCGGCCATCGACCTCCTCCAACGCCACCCACTCGAGCGCAACGCTCTCGGGGTCGCTGATCACAGGGTCGAACGGCGCGACGACGTCGGCGACGAGCGTCGTGTACGACCAGATGTCGAGATCCAGCACACTCGTGAACCGCGGACGCACGGCACCCTCAGGCACCCCTGCTTCCTCTGACGCCTCCCGCTGAGCACCGGCGATCGCCGATTCCCCCTCGTGCAGGGCGCCACCGGGGAGTCCCCACGTCCCGCCGAAATGACTCCACGAGACCCGGTGCTGAAGCAGAACACCACGGTCGGGGTCGACTGCGAGCAGACCCGCAGCGCCGAATCGCCCCCAGTAGCGCTCCCCCGTCGACGCGACGACCCACGCATCTCCGGGGTCACGCGGACCCTCGGGTCGACGCGGCTCACCAGCACTCGGAGGAACGATCGTCACCCTTCCAGCCTGTCACAGCATCCGCCGCACGGCACTCGGCGCGACCCGAGGCGTAACGGCTCTGCGAAGATTGATCCGTGAAGCTCCTCGTCGCCGCCCTCGAATCCGAACTCACCGCCTTCCCGACGCACGTCCCGGGCTATGAGCGGCTCGTCACAGGACCAGGCAAGATCAAAGCCGCCTACGCCCTCACCCGCGCGCTCGACAACGGCGACTACGACGAGGTGCTCGTGGTCGGAACCGCCGGCGCGATCGACCCCGATATCGCCCCCGGCATCCATGTGATCGACACGGTCTTCCAGTACGACGTGATCGACGACAACGGCGTGGCGGGTCACCACGTGTCGATGCCGCAGCGTCTCACGCTGGGCGACGGCGACGTCATCATCGCCACCGGAGACAGCTTCGTCGACGACGCCGACATGGTGCTCGCCATCCGTGCTCTCGGCGGACGCCTGGTCGACATGGAGGCGTACGTGTACACGTGGGTCGCCCGGCAGTTCGGCGTCCCGATCCGCATCTGGAAGGCCGTGTCCGACACCGCGCAGGATGGCGCGAACCAGACGTGGGAGGCGACCGTTGCGGCCTGCAGCCGCGACCTCTGGGCGCGACTGCAGGCCGAACTCGACGCCTGAACCGGCGACTAGGAGAGCACGCTCTGCGACGCGCGCGCCGCATGCAGTCGTGCTTCGGCGAGCTCCTCCGCCGCCTGCAGCGGGGTGATCCCGCGCTCTGCCGCGTCATCGAGGATGCCCCGCACCGTGCTGCCGATCCCGGAGACGCGCTCCATGATCTCGGCGCGGGTGCCGACGCGCTTCGCCTCGAGATCGAGGTAGATGACCCCGCCGGCATTGACGACGAAGTCGGGAGCGTACAGGATGCCGCGGTCAGCCAGTCGCTGCGCGCCATCGTGCGCGGCGAGCGGGTTGTTCGCCGGACCGCACACCGCTCGTACATCCAGCGCGTCGATCACGTCATCCGTCAGCAGACCGCCGATGCCCGCGGGGACGAACACATCCGCCGGGACGAGGTGCTCGGCACCCGGCTCGACCCAGTTCATGCCGAGGTCGGCCGCGAACTGGCGACGCGCGGGATTGACGTCCGTGGCAGTGAGGACGGCACCCTCGGCGGACAGCCGAACGGCGAGGCGCCCTCCGACCTGGCCGAGACCCGAGATCGTGATGCGCCGCCCTGCGACATCGGCCGAACCGGTGAGCCGCTCGAGCACCGTGCGCAGCGACTCGTACACGCCGAGGCTCGTGGGCCCGGCCGGCTCACCCGAACCGCCGACGGCATCCGGCAGCCCGACCACGTGCGCCGTGCGCTCGCTGACGGTGAGCATGTCCTCGGTCGTCGACCCGACGTCCTCAGCCGTCCGGTAGAGACCGCCGAGCGACTCCACCGCGTCGCCGAGGTCGAGGAAGGCGGCACGACGACGCTCGGAATCCAGCACCGTCCCCTCAGGGAGCCCGATGACCGACTTGCCGCCACCGGCGTCGAGGCCGGCCGCGGCGTTCTTGAGGGTCATCGCGGCCGACAGGCGCAGCGCGTCCCCCAGAGCATCGCTCCAGTGCGGGTACGTCCACAACCGGGCACCGCCCAGAGCGGAGCCGAGCGCGGAGGAGTGCAGCGCGACGGCGATGAACAGACCGCTGCGCCGTCCCGTGATCACCTCCACGCGTTCGTGGGAGAAATCGGGCAGGGGCAGGGTGTGCGTCATCGCATCCTCTTTCGGCGGGCCTTGTGGGCGTGCTCGGTGGATGCCACGGCTTTGCGGCATCCACCTCCCATGGTACCGCCGGCAGGTCAGCGCTGGCGGCGCTCCCTGACTCGCATGTTGATGACGATCGGCGTTCCTTCGAACTCGTAGATCTCACGCAGGCGACGCTGGATGAACCGGCGATAGCCGGGGTCGAGGAATCCGGTCGTGAAGAGCACGAACGTCGGCGGACGCGTCGACGCCTGCGTCCCGAACAGGATGCGCGGCTGCTTGCCTCCGCGCAGCGGGTGCGGGTGCTCGGCGACGAGCTCGGACAGGAACGCGTTGAACTTGCCCGTCGGAATGCGGCGGTCCCAGTTCTCCAGCGCCGTCTCGAGAGCTGGCACGAGCTTGTCGAGGTGACGCCCCGTCTTGGCCGAGATGTTCACCCGAGGCGCCCACGCCACGTGCGCGAGATCCTTCTCGATTTCACGCTCCAGGTACCGGCGACGGTCCTGGTTCTCCATGTCGTCGTCGTTCAGGCGGTCCCACTTGTTGAACGCGAGCACGAGCGACCGCCCGGACTCCAGCACCAGGTCGATGATGCGGATGTCCTGCTCGCTGATCGTCTCGGAGACGTCGAGCACGACGACGGCGACCTCGGCCTTCTCGAGCGCGGCCGACGTGCGCAGCGACGCGTAGAAGTCCGCACCCTGCTGGAGGTGGACACGGCGACGGATGCCGGCGGTGTCGACCAGGCGCCAGAGCTTCCCGCCGAGTTCGACGACCTCGTCCACCGGGTCGCGAGTGGTGCCGGCGAGGTCGTTGACGACCACGCGCTCCTCCCCCGCGGCCTTGTTCAGCAGCGACGACTTGCCGACGTTCGGTCGACCGAGGATGGCCACGCGACGCGGTCCGCCGATCTCGGCCTTGGCGACCGCCGAGATGCTCGGCAGCTTCTTCATGACCGCGTCCAGGAGATCGGCGACACCGCGACCATGGATCGCGGAGACCGGGTGCGGCTCGCCGAGGCCCAGGTTCCACAGCACTGCGGCTTCAGGCTCCTGACGGGCATCGTCGATCTTGTTCGCGACGAGGAACACCGGCTTGCCGCTCTTGCGCAGCAGCTTCACGACGTGCTCGTCGGTCGATGTCGCGCCGACCTTCGCGTCGACCACGAACAGCACGACGTCGGACAGGTCGATCGCGACCTCGGCCTGCGCGGCGACCGAGCGATCGATGCCCTTGGCGTCGGGCTCCCAACCGCCGGTGTCCACGACCGAGAAACGACGGTCCTGCCACTCGGCCTTGTAGGTCACGCGGTCGCGGGTGACACCAGGGGTGTCCTCGACCACGGCCTCGCGGCGGCCGAGGATGCGGTTGACCAGCGCCGACTTGCCGACGTTCGGTCGGCCGACGATCGCCACGACGGGCAGTGCCGGCAGGAACTCGACGCCGCCCTCTTGGCCGGAGAGCCCGGCCAGCAGCGCGGCATCCTCGTCGTCCAGGTCGTACTCGGCGAGTCCGGCGCGCAGCGCCTCGGCCCGCTGTTCCGCGAGCACCTCGTCGAGGTCGTTCATCTTCTCTTCGAGGCGGTCAGGGCCGCCCTCGTACTCTTCTTCAGCGGGCATGTTCCGCTCCTTGCTTTCGGTCGATCACCGCGAGCACGGCGTCGATGGTCTGGGGGAAATCGAGGGAGGTCGAATCGACGACCTCGACGCCGTCGGCGGCGTTGAGGAAGTCCACGACCGTGCTGTCGGCGGCGTCACGGCGGTGCAGCGCTTCGGCGACCGCGGCGGCGTTCTCGTCCGCGAGCTCGCCGGCCCTGCGCGCTGCGCGCACCTCCGGTGCCGCGGTGAGCAGGATGCGCACCGGAGCATCCGGTGCGACGACGGTGGTGATGTCGCGTCCTTCGACGACGACGGCGTCGAACGCAGCATCCGATACGAGGGCACGGAACAGCTCGTTGACCTGCGCGCGCACCTCGGCGACACGGGCGACCCCGCTCACGGCGCCGGAAACGCGGGACTCGCGGATCGCGGAGGTCACGTCGACCCCTCCGACGCGCACGGAGCGGTCATCGGGGTCGAGGCCCAGTGCCAGGTCGAAGTCGGAGGCCGCAGCCCGCACCGCCTCGGCATCCGCCGTGTCGGCACCGCGATCGAGCACGTGCCACGCGAGCGCACGGTACGCGGCGCCGGTGTCGAGGTATCCGTATCCCCGCGTGCGCGCGACGGCCTTGGAGACGCTGGACTTGCCGGAGCCGGCCGGACCGTCGATCGCGATGAACTTGTGTGCGTCAGTCATTGGTCGTCCCTGCAATCCGCCACCCGCGCTCCTGCAGTCCGGTGATCGCGCCGCGCAGCGCCGCCGGGGCCACGCTGATCTCGGCGAGTCCGAACTGTGCGCCCGGCGAGTGCTCCAGGCGCAGGTCCTCCACGTTCACGCCGAGCTCGCCGAGCTCGCCGAAGAGTCGTCCGAGCTGGCCGGCGGTGTCGTCGACCATGACGACCAGCTGCTCGTAGCGCCGGTTCTGACCGTGCTTGCCCGGCAGACGCTCGACGCCCTCGTTGCCCTGTCGGATCGCGTCGGCCACCGCACGCCGCGCGCCGGGCGCCGCCGGGTCGCGCAGCGCGTCAGCGACCTCGCGCAGATCACCGGCCAGCGCGTCGAGAACCTCGACCACCGGCTGCGCGTTGGCGCCGAGGATCTGGACCCAGAGCTCCGGTGCGGATGCCGCGATGCGGGTCGTGTCGCGCACGCCCTGCCCTGCCAGGCGGAGCGCACCCTCGTCGGCCGAGGCGAACCGCCCGGCGAGCAGGCTCGCCACGACCTGCGGGACATGCGAGGTCAACGCGACGGAGCGGTCGTGCTCCTCCGGAGTCATCTCCAGCGGCATCGCACCGACATCGAGCGCCAGCGCCTCGACGAGAGCGAGATCGGCTGGACGCGTCTGATCATCGCGGCACACCACCCACGGACGGCCGACGAACAGGTCTGCCCTGGCCGAGATCGCGCCACCGCGCTCACGACCGGCGAGCGGGTGCGAACCGATGTAGCGGGTCAGGTCGACGCCGCGCTCCTGCAGCACGCGGAACGGTTCGAGCTTCACGCTCGCGACGTCGGTGACCACGGCATCCGGATACCGGTCGAGTTCGGACTGGATGACATCGGCCGTGACGTCCGGCGGGACGGACACGACGGTGAGCACCGGTCGGTCGTCCTCGCGCTCGGGGCGCCCTGCACCGTAGTCGATGGCGAGGCGCAGCTGCGCGGGCGAGGCATCCGTCAGCACGACGTCGACGCCCTTCGCGCGCAGGGCGTGGCCGATGCTGGCGCCGAGCAGACCGGAGCCGACGACGCGAACGGTCCCCGACAGCCGTGGGGGCACCACGGCACCACGGACCTGTTCGCTCACTGCTTCTCCTGCACGTCTCCCGGCGTCGCATCCGCAGGGGAATCCTGGCGCGCGAGAGTCAACAACGCACCGAGTTCGATTTTAGTCAGTTCCCGGGACTTCCCCGCCGAGAGGGTTCCCAGGTGCAGCGGACCGAACTGGCGGCGGACCAGTTCGGTCACGGGATGGCCGACCGCGGCCATCATCCGTCGCACGATCCGATTGCGACCGGAATGCAGCGTCAGCTCGACGAGGCTGGATCCGCGGGAGGTGTCCAGCAGCCGCGCCTTGTCGGCGGCGATCGGTCCGTCCTCGAGCTCGATGCCCTTGGTCAGGGTGGCGATGGTCTGGGCGGTGACGGTCCCCTCGACCTTGGCGATGTACACCTTCGTCACACCGAAGGAGGGGTGCGCGAGCACGTGTGCCAGCTCCCCGTCGTTGGTGAGGATCAGCAGACCGCTGGTCTCGGCATCCAGGCGTCCGACGTTGTAGAGGCGCTCCTCGTAGTCCTTCGTGAACTGGCGCAGGTCCGGTCGACCGTTCTCGTCGCGCATGGTGCTGACGACGCCGATGGGCTTGTTCAGCATGACGTAGCGCTTGGAGACGTCCAGCTGCACGGCCGTGCCGTCGACGTCGACGAGGTCCTTGTCCGGATGGATCCGGCGGCCGAGCTCGGTGACGACCTCTCCGTTCACCCGGATGCGCCCCTCGACGATGTAGTCCTCGATCACGCGACGCGAGGCGACGCCCGCGTTGGCGAGCACCTTCTGCAGTCGGATGCCGTCGGCGGCTGGGTCTGGGATGGGCGTCATCGGATACTGCTTTCTTCGAAGCCGTTCGACCCGTCATCGAGCAGCGGGGAGATCGGCGGGAGTTCATCGAGGGAGTTGATGCCGAGGTTCTGCAGCAGGGCATCGGTGGTGCCGTAGTTGATCGCTCCGGTCTCGGAGTCCGCGAACAGTTCCGTGATCAGGCCGCGCGCGAGGAGGGTGCGGACGACGGAGTCGACGTTCACCGCGCGGATGGATGCGACCTGACCGCGCGTGACCGGCTGCTTGTACGCGATGACGGCGAGGGTCTCCAGAGCGGCCTGCGACAGCCGCGCCGGTGCCTGTCCTCCGACGAACTCGGCGACGAGGCCGTCGTGGTCGTCCCGCACGTACAGCCGCCACCCGCCGCCGACCTCGCGCAGCTCGAATCCGCGCCGCGGACCGCTGCCGCGACCGTCGTAGTCATCGACGAGCGTCTCGATCGCCTGGCGGACGGCCGGTACCGGAGCGCCTACGGCGGCAGCGAGGGCGACGAGCCCCAACGGCTCCTCCAGGACGAGCAGGATCGCCTCGAGCTTCTCGGTCAGCGGCGCGTCCGGCACGCTCGTGCTCTCGTCGGTCACATCATCGGTCATAGTCGGCCCCCAGGGTCGCCAGCATCTCGTCCGACCAGGTGTCGGCTGCCCAGCGCAGCGTCAGCTCGCCGAGCGGTTCCAGTTGTTCGAAGGACAGCGCCGCGTGCCGGTACAGCTCGAGCACCGAGATGAATCGCGCCACGACGATGCCGGGTTCGCTCACCCCGGAGACCAGCTCTCGGAAGCTCAGCGAGTCGGTGTTGCGCAGCAGTGCGACCACGATCGCCGCCTGTTCGCGGATGCTGACCAGCGGAGCGTGCAGGTGATCGAGCCCGACGTGCGGGATCTCCTTCGGCGCGAATGCGAGCAGGGCGATGGCCGCGAAGTCGTCGGCGCTCAGACTCCAGACGAGCTCGGGAGTCTGGCGGCGGTGCTTCTCATCGAGTCGGACGGCGCGGACATGGCGGCGATCCTCACGCTGCAGGCTCCGCGCGAACCAGGTCGAGACCTCCTTGAACGCACGGTACTGCAGCAGGCGTGCGAACAGCAGATCGCGCGCCTCGAGCAGGGCGACGGACTCCGCATCGACGAGCTCGCCCTGCGGCAGGAGACCGGCGACCTTCATGTCCAGGAGCGTGACGGCGACCACGAGGAACTCGGATGCCTGATCCAGCTCCTCCTCGGGACCCAGGTCCTTCAGATAGGCGATGAACTCATCGGTGACCTTGCTCAGGGCGACTTCGGTGATGTCGAGCTCGTGCTTGGAGATGAGGTTGAGCAGCAGATCGAACGGGCCGTCGAAGTTGCCCAGCGAGACCCGGAAGCCGGAGTCCTCGGTCGAATCGATGTCAGGCGACGGCGCCACGGGCGACCAGCTCCCGCGCCAGCCGCAGGTACGCCTGTGCGGCGGCGTGCTCCGGCGCGAACTCGGTGATGGGAACGCCCGAGACCGAGGCATCCGGGAACTTCACCGTGCGACCGATCACCGTCTCGAGCACGTCGTCGCCGAATGCTTCGACCACTCGCTCGAGCACCTCGCGGGAGTGCAGCGTCCGGGGGTCGTACATGGTGGCGAGCAGGCCGTCGAGCTCGATGGCCGGATTCAGGCGATCGCGCACCTTGTCGATCGTCTCGATGAGCAGTGCGACACCGCGGAGCGCGAAGAACTCGCACTCGAGCGGGATCAGCACGCCGTGGCTGGCGGTGAGCGCGTTGACGGTCAGCAGACCGAGCGAGGGCTGGCAGTCGATCAGGATGACGTCGTACTCGTCGGCGACCTGGCGCAGGACGCGCGACAGGATCGTCTCGCGTGCCACCTCGTTGACGAGGTGCACCTCGGCCGCCGAGAGGTCGATGTTCGCGGGAATGACGTCGAGGCCTTCGACGGACGAGGGCACGATCGCGTCGTGCGCGTCCCGCTTGGTGTCCAGCAGCAGGTCGTAGACCGTGAGCATGTCGTGCGTATTGATTCCGAGACCGGCCGACAGCGCACCCTGCGGGTCGAAGTCGACCGCGAGGACCTTCCGACCGTACTCGGCCAGAGCAGCCGCGAGGTTGATCGAGGTGGTCGTCTTGCCGACGCCGCCCTTCTGGTTGCACAACGCGATGATGCGCGCAGGTCCGTGCGAGTCGAGCGGAGCGGGCGTGTCGAAGCCGTGATACGGGCGACCGGTGGGTCCCATCAGGGGCTCGTCCGCCTTCGACGTCTTTCCCTTGGACTTCGCCGCTTTATCAGCCACCGGTTCTCCTGCTCCCTTGTGCTCGCTCGATTCTAGTCGCCACCCGCGCGGACACGCCGCCCGCACCCGGCGATCCCGCCGAATCGGCCGCCGAGGCGGTCAGCGGGCTCGGGGATGCGAGGTGGCGTAGATGTCGCGGAGCGCATCGACGGACACGTGCGTGTAGATCTGCGTGGTCGCCACCGACGCGTGCCCCAGCAGCTCCTGCACGACACGGACATCGGCTCCGCCCTGCAGCAGATGGGTCGCGAACGAATGACGCAGCGTGTGCGGCGACACCTCGGCGGTGATCTGGGCGGCTTCCGCCGCGGAGCGGATGACCAGCCAGGCGCTCTGCCTCGACAGCGGCGCTCCCCGTGCGCCGAGGAACAGCTTCGCGGTCGCCCGGCCCTTCGCCGCGAGTCCGGGGCGCACCCGTGTGAGGTACGCGCCGACCGCATCGCGCGCGTAGGACCCGACCGGGACGATCCGTTCCTTGGAGCCCTTGCCGCGGAGCCGCAGCACCTCGCCGTGCGCGAGGTCGTCGACGTCGAGACCGACCGCCTCGGACACGCGAGCCCCGGTGGCGTACAGCAGCTCCAGCAGCGCACGGTCACGGATGCCGAGCGGGTCCTCCGGCGACGGAGCGGCGAGCAGTCTCTCCACCTGATCGATCGTCAGCGCTTTGGGCAGCCGTTGCGGGGTCTTGGGCGGCCGCAGACGCCCGGTGGGGTCCTCCGGTTCGAGGCCCTCCCGCACGAGGTAGCGGTGCAGACCTCGCACCGACGACTGCAGCCGAGCGAGGCTCGTCGCAGCCGGCGCGGGCACGATCGCCGACCGATCAGCGATGAAGCGGCTCACGATCGACCCGCTGATCGCCGACGTGTCGTCGATGCCGGCATCCGCGAGCCACTGCGCATAGTTCGCGAGATCGCGTCGGTACGCCGCCACGGTATGCGCCGACAGACCGCGCTCGATCGTGACGTGCCTGAGGTAGGCGTCGACCGCACGCGCGACGTGCACGGCTACCGTCCGGTGTCCGCGCTCCGGAGCCGCCGCTCGGCCGCCAGCACGCCGATGGACAGGATGCCGTTGTGCATGCGCCCCTCCAGCACCGCGTCCACGGCATGCGACAGCGCAACCCACTCGACCCGGATGTCCGCTTCCTCGTCTTCACGCGCGTGCGCCTGCGTCGCGGACGAGACGCCCGTCGCGAGGAACACGTGGATCATCTCGTCGTTGCCGCCGGGAGTCGTCCAGACCGAGACCAGTTCTTCCCAGTTCGCAGCAACGAGGTCCGCCTCCTCCGCGAGCTCGCGCTGCGCGGCGAGGAGAGGCTCTTCACCGTCGACATCGAGCAGACCCGCCGGCAGCTCCCAGTCGCGATGCCGGATCGGATGCCGGTACTGCTGGATCAGCAGCACGCGCCCGTCGTCGTCGATCGCGACGACGGCAACCGCTCCGGTGTGGGCCACATACTCACGGATGATCTCCCCGCCGCCATACGCGACGCGGTCCGAGCGGACGTCCCACACCCAGCCCTTGTAGACGAGATCGCTCTGCAGGACCTCCGGCTCGAAAGCCTCGTCCCGCAGCGCGGACGCATCCTGCACGTCAGGCACCGGCTTCGACGTCGAACAGCTCGCTCGCGCGGTGCCGCTCGATCGCGGCCCCGACGAGACCGCGGAACAGCGGGTGCGGGGCAGTCGGGCGCGAGCGCAGCTCGGGGTGCGCCTGCGTGGCGATGTAATACGGGTGCACCTCGCGCGGCAGCTCCACGAACTCGACCAGGTCGAGCTCAGGGTTCAGCCCCGAGAACAGCATCCCCGCCTCGGCGATGCGGTCGCGGTACGCGTTGTTGACCTCGTAGCGGTGACGGTGACGCTCCTGCACCTCGGTAGAGCCGTACACCTCTGCGGCGATCGACCCCTCCGCGAGGCGGGCGGGGTACAGGCCGAGACGCATGGTTCCGCCGAGGTCACCGCGGTCGATGATGTCGACCTGCTCGGCCATGGTCGCGATGACCGGCGCCGGCGTCTCGGGGTCGAACTCGCTCGAGGACGCGCCATCGATGCCCGCGACGTTGCGCGAGTACTCGATGACCATGCACTGCAGACCGAGGCACAGGCCGAGGGTCGGGATGCCCTGCTCGCGCGCGAACTTCAGCGCGCCGAGCTTGCCCTCGATGCCGCGGATGCCGAAGCCGCCGGGAACGCAGATCCCGTCGAGCGCACCGAGCTGCTCCTTCGCGCCTTCCGGCGTCTCGCACAGATCGGACGGGATCCAGCGGATGTTGACCTTGGTCTCCTGCGCGAACCCACCGGCCTTGAGCGCCTCGGTCACGGACAGGTAGGCATCCGGCAGGTCGATGTACTTGCCGACCAGGCCGATCGTGACCTCGTGCTTGGGGTTGTGCACGGCGTGCAGGACCTTGTTCCAGCGGGTCCAATCGACCTCTTCGGCCTTCTGGTCCAGGCCGAGACGGCGAACGATGTAGGAATCGAGTCCCTGCTCGTTGAGCGTCGACGGGATGTCGTAGATGCTCGGCAGGTCGACGGTGTTGATGACGCCTTCGGCGTCGACGTCGCACATCAGCGCGATCTTGTTGCGGTTCGACTCGCTCACCGGACGGTCGCTGCGCAGCACGAGGGCATCCGGCTGGATGCCGACCTGGCGCAGGGCCGCGACCGAGTGCTGCGTGGGCTTGGTCTTCTGCTCTCCCGAGGCGCCCATGAACGGCACCAGCGAGACGTGCACGAAGAACACGCTGTCACGGCCGAGCTCGTGGCGCAGCTGGCGGGCGGCCTCCAGGAACGGCTGAGACTCGATGTCGCCGACCGTGCCGCCGACCTCGGTGATGATCACGTCGGGCTTGGGGGACTCATCGGCCTGCAGACGCATACGGCGCTTGATCTCGTCGGTGATGTGCGGGATGACCTGCACGGTATCGCCGAGGTACTCGCCGCGGCGCTCGCGCGCGATCACCTGCGAGTAGATCTGACCCGTGGTCACGTTGGCCGCCTCGGACAGGCTGATGTCGAGGAAGCGCTCGTAGTGACCGATGTCGAGGTCGGTCTCGGCGCCGTCGTCCGTGACGAAGACCTCACCGTGCTGGAACGGGTTCATCGTGCCGGGATCCACGTTCAGATAGGGATCCAGCTTCTGCATGACGACCCGCAGTCCGCGGGCGGTGAGAAGGTTGCCGAGGCTCGCGGCGGTGAGCCCCTTGCCCAAAGACGAAACGACACCGCCGGTCACGAAGATGTGCTTGGTGGTGTCGTTCTTGGGCCCCGCAGAAGAAGAGTTCATCACGGGCTTCAATCCTAACAGGCGGCGGCGGTGCCGAGACTGAGAAGTTCTCGGGCGTGGGTGAGCGCGGCATCCGAATCGGTGAGTCCGGAAAGGAGCCTGGCCATCTCGGCCTCGCGGTCTGCCCCGTCCAGACGGCGCACACTCGAGGCGGTGACGGCACCGTCGTTGGATTTCACGACGGAGAGATGGTTGCTCGCGAAGGCCGCGACCTGGGCGAGATGCGTGACCGCGATCACCTGCGATCGCTCGGCGAGTCGGGCGAGTCGCCGTCCGACTTCGATGGCGGCCGCTCCCCCGATCCCGGCATCCACCTCGTCGAAGACGAACGTCGGAACGGGATCCGTGCCGGCGATGACGACCTCGATAGCCAGCATCACGCGCGAGAGTTCGCCTCCGGAGGCCCCGCGCGCGACAGCACGCGGTTCGGCACCCGGATGCGGGGCGAGCAGGATCGCCACGTCGTCGCGTCCGTGCGCGCTCTCGGAGCCGGCCGTGACGGCGACTTCGAGGCGCGCGTCCGGCATAGCCAGTTCGTGCAGCTCTTCGGACACCGCCGAGCCGAGGCGCGCTGCCGCCTCGATGCGGACGGCGGTCAGCGCAGCGGCGGCCGCATCGAGAGCATCCCTGGCCGCGGAGCGCTCCGCCTCGAGCCGTTCGACGCGGTCGTTGTCGTCGTCCAATTCGGCAAGACGTGCCGATCCGGTCTCCCAGACCGTCAGCGCCTCGTCGAGGGAGCCGTGCGCGCGCACCAGCGTGTTCAACGCGGCTCGACGCTCTTCCACGGCCGCGAGCTCATGCGGCCCCGCTTCGTCGAGATCGGCGAGATACCCGGCCAGCTGACCGGCGAGATCCGCCAGTCGGTAACCGACATCGGCGAGCGACTCGGCGATTCCGGCGAGAGCCGGATCGGACACCCGCTCCAGCAGGCGCCGCGCATCGGCGACGAGCACCGCGGCATCCGGGTTGCCGTCCTCGTTCGACAGCGCGGTGTGCGCGAGCGCCGCGGCCTGCCGCAGCTCCTCGGCGTTCGCGAGCCGTTCGGCCCGCTCGGAGAGGACCTCGTCCTCCCCCGCCTCCGGTGCCGTGGCTTCGATCAGCGCGAGCGCCTCGCGCAACCGGGATGCCTCGTCGGCACGGCGGTCGCGGTTCTCGGTGAGTTCGCGCAGCTCGGCATCCAGCGTCCGCCAGTGGTCCCAGGCGCTGCCGTAGGCGCGCAGCGCGGTGGACACCGGCTCACCGCCGAAACGGTCGAGCGCGTCTCGCTGGGCTGCGGCGGACTTCAGCCGCAGCTGCTCGGACTGCCCGTGCACGACGACCAGCTGCTCCGCGAGTGCGGACAGCACGCCGGCCGGTGCGGCTCGACCTCCGACGCTGGCTCGACTGCGGCCTTCGGCGCTGAGCGTACGTGAGACGTAGAGCTCGGACTGACCCGATCCGGCTGGTTCGAGCTCTCCCCCGGCATCCGTCACGATGTCGGCGACCTCACCCTGCTCCGGAACGACCCAGACCCCGGCGACCGACGCCTGCGCCGCTCCGGCGCGCACGGCGCCGGAGTCTGCGCGCTGGCCCAGCAGCAGGCCGAGCCCGGTGACGACCATGGTCTTGCCCGCGCCCGTCTCGCCCGTGATCGCAGTGAAGCCCTTGCCGAGTGGGAGAACGGCGTCGGCGATCACGCCGAGGTGCTGCATCCGGATCTCCTCGATCATGCCGGCGCTCCCGTCCCGTTGCCGCGCCACCCAGCCACCGGAAGCCGGAACTTGCGGACGAGTCGATCGGTGAACGCGGCGGGGTGCAGCCGGGCCAGGCGCACCGGACGAGAGGATCGGCGCACGACGACGCGTGCGCCGGGCGGCAGGTCGTGCGAGCGCCGCCCATCGCACCACAGGATGCCGGTTCCGCTCGTGCTCTCGAGCATCTCGATGGCGACGGATGCGTGCGGGCTGACGACGAGCGGTTTGGCGAACAGGGCGTGCGCGGACAGCGGCACGACGGCGATCGCCTCGACACCCGGCCAGATCACGGGTCCGCCGGCGGAGAAGTTGTAGGCGGTCGACCCGGTGGGGGTCGACACGACCATGCCGTCGCAGCCGTAGCTGGTGAGCGGGCGCCCGTCGATCTCGACGACGACTTCGATCATCCGCTCGCGGCTGGCCTTCTCGACGGTCGCCTCGTTCAGAGCCCAGGTCTCGTAGACGACGTCGCCTTCGGAATCCTTCACGCGCACGGACAGCGCCATGCGTTCTTCGACGTCGTAGTCGCGGTCGATGACGCGGCGGACGGCGGCATCCATGTCGTCGCGTTCGATCTCGGCGAGGAAGCCGACATGGCCCATGTTGATTCCGAGCACCGGGGCACCGCTGTCACGGACGAGTTCGGCGGCGCGCAGGATCGTGCCGTCACCGCCGAGGACGATGGCGAGCTCGAGATCGCCGACCTGGATCTCGTCTCCCAGGGCGTCGACCGCGGCGAACGCGTCGTCCACCGCTGCCAGCTCGGCGCGGTCCTCAGGTGCCAGGACCGGGCGTGCGCCCGCGCTGCGGAGTGAATCGACGACTCGGCGAGCGGCTGCGACAGTGTCTTCCCGGCCTGCGTGGGCGACGACCAGGATGTGGCGCTCGTTCATCGTCCTCCTGCCAGTTCGTCGATCCGCTTCGTCCATTCTGCCGGAGACGTCCCCCGGCCGGGCGACATGTGGACAAGGTACTCGGCGTTGCCGTGTGTTCCGAGGATCGGCGACGGCAGGATGCCGAGCATCCCGAAGCCGGCGTCCCAGGCGCTCCAGAGCGTGCGGGCCACGGCATCAGCGCGGATCACCGGATTGGTCACGAGACCGCCACGGACAGCTGTGCGTCCAACTTCGAACTGCGGTTTGACGAGGAGAACGACGTCGGCGCCGGATGCCGCGACCTGCGCGACCGCACCGAACACGAGCTCGAGCGAGATGAAGGACAGGTCCCCGACGATGAGCTCAGGAGCGCGGGTCTCACCGGCCGCCTGCGCGAGGTTCTCCGCCGTCATGTGGCGGACGTTGTATCCCTCGACGACCACGACGCCGGGATCAACCGCGATCGCGGCGGCGAGCTGATCATGACCGACGTCGACCGCGAGGACGCGCTCGGCGCCGCGTTCACGCAGTACCTGGGTGAATCCACCGGTCGAGGCGCCCATGTCCAGCGCCACGCGGCCTGCGACCGGCACGTCGAATCCGTCGAGTGCTGCGATCAGCTTGTGCGCCGCGCGGCTGACGTAGTGGTCGGCGCCTGCGACGGTGATCTCGGTGTCGTCGTCGACGGCTGCGGATGCCTTGATCACCGTGCGTCCGCCGACCTGGACGAGTCCGTCCGCGATCATCGTCGCCGCGTGCGTGCGCGAGCGTGCGAGACCTCGTGCCGCGAGGGCTGCGTCGAGACGAGTCACCGCTCTGACGTCTTCTCTCGCTGATCGATGCGGGCGCCGGATTCAAGCCTGCGCGACAATTCGTCGTGCAGGCCCGAGTAGGCATCGGCTCGCGCCGTGAGAGGCTGGCCCTCGATCAGGCGCAGGCGGCTCCAGAGCCCGTCAGTCGGACCGTTCGTGCTGTCGTCGCTCACCCCACCAGCCTACGGCCGATGGAACGGATCCTCGTAGAGGCGCTCTGGCACGCGCAGCACGAAGATGGGCGTACCCGACTCCCAGATCGCCAACGCGCCGGCGCGCAGCAGGTCGATCTGGTCGGTGCCGGCGGCGAGGATCTCGACGTCGCCGCCGTTCACGCGAACCGTCGCATCCGCCACCGTCACCGCACCATCCTTGCGGACAGCCTGCGGATATGGCTCGTGGAGTTCGCGCAGATCCGACAGCACGAACGTCGGCCGCGAACCTTCGGGCGCCGCGAGCACATGCTTGGGACGATCGATGCCGGTCAGCACGAGGACCGAATCGATGCCGGCCCGGTTGGCGCCGAGGATGTCGGTGTCGAGCCGGTCGCCGATGAAGAGGGTCCGCTGCCCGCCGAAGCGCGCGATCGCCTCCTCGAAGATCGGCACCTCGGGTTTACCGGCGACTGTCGCCAACCGCCCGACCGCGGTGTGCACCGCGGACACCAGTGTGCCGTTGCCCGGCGCGACGCCGCGCTCGCGCGGGATCGTCCAGTCGCTGTTGGTGGCGATCCAGGGGATGCCGCCCTCGTCCTCCGGCAGCTTGAGTGCGAAGGCCGCTTCGGCGAGGTCGGTCCAGGCCACGTCGGGCGCGAATCCCTGCACGACGGCATCCGGCGCGTCCTCAGCGCTTCGGGTGACGGTGTAGCCGGCCTTCTCCGCCTCGACGACCAGGCCCTCGCCGCCGACGATGAGCAGCGTGGCCGGCGCAGGGACCATGGTCGCGAGCAGGCGCATCGCAGCCTGCGGGCTGGTGACGACCTCGTGCGCGGCGACGGTGAGTCCCAACTCGGTCAGGTGCTCGGCGACGGATGCGTCGGTGCGCGACGCATTGTTCGTGATGTACCCGAGGCGTCGTTCACGGGCCACGTCGTTCAGGCTGTCGACCGCATGCGGAAGCGCCCCCGGTCCCGCATAGACGACGCCATCGAGGTCGGCGAGGACCACGTCGATCCCGTCCAGCGGTGTCGGGCGCTTCTTGGCGAACAGGCCCATCAGGCCCTTTCCCCCTCGTCCCCGGCGGCCTTCTCACCCTCACCGGGCAGATCAGCGGTCGGCGCGGCTTCGCCGTCGTCATCGCTTTCGCCGAGCAGCTCGGCGACCTCCTGCTCGATCTCATCGCGCTCGGAAACGCCTGGCGCGGGCGCTTCTGCTTCTGCTTCTGCTTCTGCCTCTGCAGCATCGGCATCGTGATTGTCTGCATCAGAGGGCCCGTCGACGTCGTCGCCGTCCGCGGACTGAGCCGCGGCTGCGTCGGCAAGGTCCTCGTCGGGCGATTCCTCCATGGATTCGCCTTCGATCAGACTGTCCTCGACGATCAACTCCTCATCGCCGTCCTCGTCGAGGCCGAGCGCTTCAAGGGCCACCTCTGCGCGTTGCGCCCAGAACTCCGCTTCTTCGTTGCGCCCGAGGTCCTCGAGCACGGCTGCGCGCGCGGCGAAGAGCGCCGGGCTCCAGCTGAAGGCGCGGTCTGGATCGAGTTCGGGAATCTCGAGTTCTCCGAGCGCGAGCTCGGTCTCGCCCTGGTCCAGACGCGCACCGGACATGGCAATCGCCAGAGAGACGCGCACATCGATGGGAAGCGCCGACCGGTCGACGGATCGCCCGGTCTCGAGCGCACGGTCGGGACGTCCGACACCACGCTCACTGTCGACCATCAGCGCGATCTGGTCTTCCTTGCCGGAGATCCGGCGATATGTGCGCAGCTCGCGCAGCGCCAGAGCGAAGTCGCCCGTCGCGTAAGCCGTGATGCCAAGGGTCTCACGGACGATCGCGATGCGGCCCGCGCGACGGGATGCCGCAAGAGCATGCTCATGTGCCAGTGCAGGATCCTCATCGATCGTCCGCGACGCCATCGCGAGATGACGCGCTACCTGATCGGCGTTCTCCTTGCTGAGCGTCTTCAGCTCGTTGCGGGCAGACGCCGGAAGATCGCGGGCAGTGATCTCTTCGGGGATGTCGGGGCCGCGCTCCGGACGAGGGCGATCGTCGTACGGACGATCGTTCCGCGGACGCTCAGCACCACCGCGCTGCGCGTGCGAGCTGCGTCCCCGGTCGTCGCGGCGGTCAGTGCCGCCTTCGCGACGCTGGTAACCGCCAGTGGGACGGTCGCCGTCACGGCGCGGAGCACTGTCGCGACGCTGATAGCCACCGTCACGGTTCTGGCCTCCTGTCGGACGGTCACCGTCACGACGCTGGTAACCACCAGTGGGACGGTCACCGTCACGGCGCGGAGCGCTGTCGCGACGCTGATAGCCACCCTCACGATTCTGGCCCCCTGTCGGACGGTCACCGTCACGACGCTGGTAACCACCGCTGGGACGGTCACCGTCACGACGCTGGTAACCACCAGTGGGACGGTCACCGTCACGACGCTGGTAACCACCAGTGGGGCGGTCTCCGTCGCGGCGCGGAGCGCTGTCGCGACGCTGGTAACCGCCATCGCGGTTCTGGGCCCCTGTCGGGCGATCACCGTCACGACGCTGGTAACCACCAGCGGGACGGTCACCATCACGACGCGGAGCGCTGTCACGACGCTGATAACCACCGTCACGGTTCTGGCCTCCCGTAGGCCGATCACCGTCACGACGCTGGTAACCACCAGCGGGGCGATCGCCATCACGACGCGGAGCGCTGTCACGACGCTGATAGCCACCGTCACGGTTCTGGGCGCCGGCCGGGCGATCACCGTCACGGCGTTGGTAACCGCCGGCGGGGCGGTCGCCGTCGCGACGCGGTGCGCCACCTTCACGACGCTGATAGCTGCCGCCGGTGGGCCGGTCGCCGTCGCGACGCTGGTAACCACCGTCGCGACGCTGCGCGCCCTCCCGAGGCGACTGTCCGCCGTCGCGACGCGGAGCGCGGTCACGGGATGAGCTGCCGTCATCACGATATGTCGGCCGCGAAGCGGAGCGATCAGAGCGCGGACGATCCTTGCGTCCGTCCCCGGAGTTCGTGGAACGGTCGTCGTTGTCGCGTCGCGGTCGACGCGCTTCCTCATCCGGCATGATCCCTGCTCTCTCCAACTTCCTGTTAACGCAAAATGGCCACCCAACCTTGGGTGGCCATTTCACAGAAGAAGTCCGGCGGTGTCCTACTCTCCCACAGGGTCCCCCCTGCAGTACCATCGGCGCTGTGAGGCTTAGCTTCCGGGTTCGGAATGTAACCGGG
>NZ_JBHJTE010000005.1:77584-370181 GCF_042267585.1 Microbacterium sp. NPDC056234 | reverse complement strand
CCCGGTTACATTCCGAACCCGGAAGCTAAGCCTCACAGCGCCGATGGTACTGCAGGGGGGACCCTGTGGGAGAGTAGGACACCGCCGGACTTCTTTTAAAAAGAGGCCACCCCAATGCTGGGGTGGCCTCTTTTGCGTTAAGCGCTCGCGCTTCGCGTGAGCCGCGTGGCAGGATCGTGCCATGGGCACCGTCGACGACTATCTCGACTCCCTCATCGACGCGGATCGCGCAGCTGTCGGCCGGGTGTACGGGATCGCCCTCGAGCTTGTGCCCGAGGCGGAGCAAGGTGTCGGCTACGGAATGCCGGCGCTCACTTATCGTGGCCGGCCCTTGGTCTCGGTCAAGCGGACCAAGACCCATTTCGGGGTGTATCCCTTCAGTGCGGCCGTCGTGACCTCCGTCTCAGCGCAGCTCGAGAGCCATATCGGAGGCAAGGGCACCATCAGGTTCCATCTCGATGACCCGTTGTCGGAACAGACGATCCGGACGATCGTGGCCGCCAGGCGTGAGGAGATCGACCGGCTCAGCTGAAGCGTCCGGCCGAAGAGGCTGCGACCCGTCAGCCCTGCAGCACCGGAATGATGAGGGTCGCGGCGATGGCGACCATCACGACTGCGATCACCGCGTCGAGGACCCGCCACGCGCGTGGTGTCCGCAGCCAGCGTCCGAGATGACGGGCGCCGAATCCGAGCGCTGTGAACCACAGGCAGCTGGCCGTGATGGCCCCTGTCGCGAAGAGCCAGCGATCTTCGCCGTGCGTCGCCGCGATGGAGCCCAGCATCAACACGGTGTCGAGGTAGACGTGCGGGTTCAGCCAGGTGAGCGCGAGGGCGGTCAGGACGACAGGAGTCGCTGCACGCGCGGTCGTCGGGAGCTCTGCGGTCACCGTCCGAGTCCCGGTCACGGCAGTCACCGGGCCGGCGGGGCGACCAGCGAGCGCGGCGTCGTCCTGTCCAGGGTCGAGCGTGTCAGCCGTGCCCCGCCATGCCCGTCGGGCAGCGAGCACCCCGTAGCCGAGCAGGAAGGCGAATCCCAGCCAGCGGGCGACGGGGATGAGCCAGGGTGCGCCCTCGACGAGGAAGCCCAGTCCGGCCACTCCGGCCGCGATCAGGACGGCATCCGACGCGGCGCAGATGATCACGACCGCGAGAACGTGCTCGCGTCGGATTCCCTGACGCAGGACGAAGACGTTCTGCGCCCCGATCGCGACGATGAGCGACAGACCGAGGCCGAGACCGGCGAGAACGGGGAGCATGCTTCCACGCTAACGAGGAGGTCAGATTAGGTACAGCGATGATTCCTGATGGTGCATTAGGCTGGTTAATGTGAACCGCATCCCCTTGGAGGCGGCGGCGACGGTCGCCGCGATCGTCGACACGGGAAGCCTCGATCAGGCTGCCCGCGCGCTCAGCGTGACGCCCTCGGCGATCAGCCAGCGCCTCAAGAGCCTCGAGGAGCAGGTCGGGCGTGTGCTCATCGTGCGCGGCCGGCCGGCGACGGCGACCGCGGCGGGCGAAGCGATCGTGCGGCTCGCGCGGCAGGTGGCGCTCGTCGAGCACGACGCCCTGTCCGACCTCGGGCTCGACGACGCCGAGGCGACCAGGATCGCGGTGCCGCTCGCGGTGAACGCGGATTCCATGGCGACGTGGTTCCTGTCGCCCCTGGCCCGCTTGGCGCGTGATCGGCGGATCGACTTCGATCTCCACCGCGATGACCAGAATTTCACCGCACGACTGCTCGAGTCGGGCACGGTCATGGCTGCCGTGACCTCAGAGGACTCACCCGTGGCCGGTTGCACCGTGGCGCCGCTCGGAGTGCTGAGCTATCAGGCGATGGCGACGCCCGAGTTCGTCTCGCGCTGGTTCGCCGATGGTGTCACGCCGGCATCGCTGCAACGCGCGCCGTTCGTCGATTTCGACCGGCGGGATTCGCTCCAGCACAGTTGGCTCGCCTCGCAGGGCGTCGACGAGGTCGGCGTCCCGCGGCACTATGTGCCGGCGTCTCACGACTACGCGCTGGCTGTCACGCTCGGTCTCGGCTGGGGGATGGTTCCCGCGCTCCAGGCGTCCGAAGGCACCGACTCAGGCGCCCTTCGGCCGTTGGGCGGGGAGCCGATCCGCGTGCCGCTGTACTGGCAGCAGTGGAACCTGCGTTCCGAGCTGCTCGACGCCATCGCGGCGGAGATCGCCGCAGAGGCGACGCGGGTCCTCGAGCGCTGAGCGGTCAGTCCGAAAGGGCGAGGGCGCGGAACATGTCCCGTTCCCGCAGTGCCGCGCGCCGGTCGTCCGTCGGGGCGATCCTGGACGGCGGCTGCTGCCCTGTGGTGCGGTGGTAGAGCTCGTCGATCAGCCGGTTGGCCATGTGCACGAGCCGACCGATCTCCTTGTCGTCGCGGTCGATCCACACGCATCGAGGCTCGTCGTGGATCGGCCGGAACTGGTCGTGCTCCTCCCAGACGAAGAGCGTGCGCTCGGCGCCGAGGACGTGCTGCTGCCACCAGACCTGTCGCAGATACGTCCGAGGGATCGTCCGCCAGTCCTTGTTCGTCGTCTTGATCTCGGCCAGGATGACGCGGCCAGCCGTGTCCTCCATGATGCCGTCCGGAGTCGCCAGGTGCCGATGTTCGAGCTCGGCGCGGAACAACGCCGACGACGGCTGGATGCCGTGGGTCGCCGCCACCCAAGCAGCGATCTCGGGCTCGCGCCGTCGACCGTGGTCGGTATACGCATTGCCCCCGAAGCGCGCGCCGTTGCCGAGCTTGGAATCGGCGGCGCGAGCGATCGATTTCTCGCCGGACAGACCGGCGACGTCGGTCGCCGTGATCCCGCGCGCCCTGGCGCGAAGCCATGCGACGCGATCGCGGGAGTCCGCGATGATGCGCGCTTGGAGTTCCGGGGTCACCAATAGACCATAACCCCGACCGCCGACGCGGCAGAGCCGACCCACCGCGGGAGGCTCAGTGCGACGTCGTCCAACCAGCCGGCCCGCCCGACCCCGCGGCATACTCCTCGAGTGGCACGTCGCCGTGCTCCCATGCGCGCGCGATCGGATCGACGATCCGCCAGCACTGCTCGGCCGCATCGCCGCGAACCGCCAGCATCGGGTCGCCGTCCAGGATGCTGGAGAGGACCTCCGCGTACGCTCGCAGCGCGCCTTCGCCGAACTCGGTGGACAGCGTCGCCCTTTCGAGCTCGAGGGGGTCGGCCGCGCCGTTGACGTTGATCTCGAGATCCATGCGGTCGGGCCCCAGCCAGAAGCGCAGTTCCGCGCCCTCGGCGGACCCCGTGAACCCGTTCGGCAGGTGGCGGACCGGGCGGAAGCGGACCGTGATGAGCTGTCGGGGGTCCCCGATGGCCTTGCCGGAGCGCAAGGTGAACGGCACACCTGCCCACCGTGCGTTGCGCACCTCGAACGTCGCCTCGGCCAGAGTCTCTGTGCCGCGCGAGGGGTCGACCCCCGGTTCGTCGACGTAGGAAGGCAGCGGGACGGTTCCCACGGTGCCGGCGGCGTAGCGCGCCCGTCGCGATGCGGACACCGGATCGTCCTTCCACACGTGCGTCGCACGCAGCACCGCGGTGGTCGCCTCGCGGAAGTCGATCTCGTCGAGCGCCGCCGGTTCCTCCATCGCGAGAACCGCGAGCACCTGCAGCAGATGGCTCTGGATCATGTCGTCCATGGCGCCGGCCCCGTCGTAGTAGCCGGCACGTCCTTCCAAGCCGAGACTCTCGTCGAAGACGATCGTGACCGACTCGACGTGCTCGGCATTCCAGACCGGTGGGAGCAGGCGGTTCGCGAACCGTGCGCCGAGGAGGTTCAGCGTCGTCGAGCGTCCCAGGAAGTGGTCGACGCGGAACACCTGCCGTTCCGGAACGAGCCGCGTCAGGGTGGTGTTGAGCTCTGCCGCACTCGCCTCGTCCGTGCCGAACGGCTTCTCGAGCACCAGCATCGATCCGGCGGGGAGGTCGTCGGGGGACAGCGATGCGCACGCCGCCGCTGCGACGGAGGGCGGTACGGCGAAGTAGAGCGCCGACCTTTCGGGGAGTCCGCCCAGCAGCGCGCGGACCTGGTCGGGCTCCATCAGGTCGCAGCGCAGGTACTCGATCGACAGCTGGTCGACGCTCGCCTCGGCATCCGCGCTCGAGAACGAGGCGGCGACGACCGCGCGCAGCTGATCGTCCGTCCAGTCCTCGCGATCCGCGCCGATCAGTCGGATCCTGCGCGACTGCTCGAGAGCGAGCAACTGACCGAGTGCCGGGAGGAGCAGACGCGAGCTCAGATCGCCGCAGGCGCCGAAGACGACGAGGGTCGTCGTGTCGTCGGGTGTCGCATGGACCGGGGCTGCCATCGGACTCGTCTCGTCCGAGGTCGTCTCGTCGCGCATGGGGCTCACAGTAGACGCCGACGACGTGCGCCGCCAGACCGTTGCCCGACCGCGCTGAGCATGCCAGACTCGTGCCCCATGCCGGCACCGATCGAAGACTATGCGCTGCTCAGCGACTGCCGGACGGCGGCGCTGGTCTCGAAGGGCGGCAGCGTCGACTGGCTCTGCGTTCCCCGGTTCGATTCCCCGTCCGTGTTCGGGGCTCTTCTGGGTGAGCCGGCGCATGGCCGCTGGAGTCTGCGTCCGACGACGCCGGCGCAGGTGACGAGGTCGTACCTTCCGGACACGTTCATCCTGGTCAGTCGGTGGGAGACCGCCGAGGGCGTGGCCGAGGTGCAGGAGTTCCTCTCGCTGCACGATGAGCGCACGCACCTCGTGCGAAGGGTCGTCGGAATCTCCGGAGTCGTCGATCTGGAGACAGAACTGCGGCTCCACTTCGACTATGCGAGAGCGCTGCCGTGGGTGCGGCAGATCGGGACCGACGCGGAGCCGGCGCTGTGGGCGACAGCAGGCCCGGACGCCGTGGTCGTCCGCGGAGTCCGATTGAATGCGAGCGATCACGCTCACGTCGGAACGTTCACGGTGGCCGCCGGCGAGACCGTCGATCTGATCCTCAGCTGGTTCGGCTCCTCGCAGCAGACACCGCAGCCGATCCAGGTCGATCGATCGCTCGCCGTGACGCGCTCGTGGTGGCAGGGGTGGGCGAGCGGCATCCAGCACGAGGGCTCGCACCGCGACTCCGTGACGCGCTCGCTGCTCACGCTCCGTGCCCTCACCCATCGCGACACGGGCGGCATCATCGCGGCAGCGACGACGTCGCTGCCCGAGGACTTCGGCGGCTCCCGGAACTGGGACTATCGCTACGTCTGGTTGCGGGATGCCGCGCTCACGCTCGAGGTGCTCATCACGCACGGCTTCCTGCGCGAGGCCGAGCACTGGCGGCGCTGGCTGCTGCGCGCCGTCGCCGGTGAACCGCACGAGGTGCAGATCATGTACGGCATCGCGGGCGAGCGCGACCTTCAGGAACGCGAACTCGTCTCGCTACCCGGTTACGACGGCGCCGCCCCGGTGCGGATCGGAAACGGCGCGGTGTCGCAGTACCAGGGCGACGTCATCGGTGAGGTCCTGGTCGCACTGGAAGCCGCACGGCTGGCAGGCGTCGAGGAGACGGAGTTCTCCTGGCCGCTGCAGCGCGCGCTCATCGAACGGGTGATCGCCGGTGCCGGCCGGCCGGACAACGGGATATGGGAGATCCGCGGCGAGCCGCGCTGGTTCACGCACTCGAGGGTCATGATGTGGGCGGCGCTCGACCGCGGGGTGCGCGCGGTGCGCGAGCACGGCATGGTCGGCGACGCGGAGAAGTGGGCCGGTGTGCGCGATGCGCTGCGCGCCGAGATCGAGGACCGCGGCATCCATCAGGACGGCCACTTCGTGCAGCACTACGAGACGGATGAAGTGGATGCCTCCCTGCTCGTCCTTCCGCAGGTCGGCTTCTGCGCGGCCGACGACCAGCGGATGCTGCGCACCGTCGCCCGTATGGAGAACACCCTGATGCGTGACGGCCTGCTCCTGCGCTATCGCGCCGCGACCGGTGTCGACGGATTACCCGGCGACGAGCATCCGTTCGTGGCCTGCAGCTTCTGGCTCGTGGAGCAGTACGCGGCCAGCGGGAGGACCCAGGATGCCGAGTCGCTCATGACGCGGTTGTGCGGCTTCGCCAGCGACGTCGGCCTGCTGGCGGAGGAGTACGATCCGCTCGAGCGGCGCCAGGCGGGGAACACCCCCCAGGCGCTGTCGCATCTCGCTCTCGTCAGGGCGGCGGATGCGCTCGCGGGACACGCGGGCCGCGCGGCGCATCGACACTGACCCTCGATTTGTCGGGACGAGTTCCCCGAGGTATCCTTGTCGTAACCGAAGACCGCTGGTCATCGTCGTGCGCGAGCAGGGCGATCGAAGCACTGCAATGCAGGGGCCCGCGCAGGACACGAACTGATTCAGCTCCGTGCGCTTGCGCCGGAGCTTTTTTGTTGCCGTGAAGGTCGAGGTCGGTGCCTCACCGCCGTGAGGCGCCTCGTACACACCAAGGAGTGACCATGGCGCAGAAGGATGCATCGGTCGCCGAGCTCACGAAGTCATTCGAGAACTCGTCCGCCGTTCTGCTGACCGAGTACCGCGGTCTGACGGTTGCCCAGCTCAAGGAGCTGCGCAACAGCATCCGTCAGGACGCTGAGTACGCCGTGGTGAAGAACACGCTGACCAAGATCGCCGCCAACAAGGCTGGCATCACCGCGCTGGACGACGACCTCAAGGGTCCGTCGGCTGTCGCGTTCGTGCACGGTGACTTCGTCGCCACTGCCAAGGCTCTTCGTGACTTCGCCAAGGCCAACCCGCTTCTCGTGATCAAGGCCGGCATCTTCGAGGGCAACGCGCTCTCCGCCGACGAGGTCAACAAGTACGCCTCCCTCGAGAGCCGCGAGGTTCTGCTGGCGAAGGCTGCGGGCATGATGAAGGCGACGATGGGCAAGGCTGCCGCCACCATCGACGCGCTTCGCGAAAAGCTGGAGACCGCCGAGGCCGCGTAAGCGACCGGTGTTCTCGTTCAACAAACCCCATCTATTAGGAGATACATCATGGCTAAGCTCACCACTGAGGAGCTGCTCGAGCAGTTCGCCGGCCTGACCCTCGTCGAGCTCAACGACTTCGTCAAGGCGTTCGAGGAGAAGTTCGAGGTCACCGCTGCTGCTCCCGTCGCCGTCGCGGGTGCCGCTGGTGGCGCTGGCGCTGCTGAGGCTGAAGAGGAGAAGGACTCCTTCGACGTCATCCTCGAGGCTGCCGGCGACAAGAAGATCCAGGTCATCAAGACCGTCCGCGAGCTCACCTCGCTGGGCCTCGGCGAGGCCAAGGCCGTCGTCGACGGCGCTCCCAAGGCCGTCCTCGAGGGCGCCAACAAGGAGACCGCCGAGAAGGCCAAGGCTGCTCTGGAAGAGGCAGGCGCCACGGTTACCCTCAAGTAATCACCGCGTCTGAACGCTTCGAAAGGCCCCGGGTTCGCCCGGGGCCTTTCTGCGTGTACGAGGACTCAGGATGCCGGTGCGGCCGTCGAGTTGCGCATCACGAGCGTGGATGCCGCGGCCACGTGCTCGATCTCGGCATCCTGATCCTCGAGCCGGGCCAGCAGCAGGCGTACGGCCTCGCGACCCTGCTCGCGCGGGCGCTGGCGAATCGTCGTGAGCGCGAACATCTCCGCGTCGCGGTGGTCGTCGATGCCGATGACGCTGAGCTGGGATGGGACGGCGATACCGAGGCGACGGGCGGCGATGATGGTTCCGATCGCAGCTTCGTCGCACACTCCGACGACGGCTGTGGGGCGCGAGCGCCGGTCGCCGAGCAGGTCGGCCGCGGCCGCGTATCCGCTCGACATCGACGATTGCGCGAACGCGACCCGCGGTTCGGCGCCCGCGGTCGACATCGCATCCCGGTACCCGGCCAGGCGCCGTTCGTCGCCGACGCTGTCCTGACCGGAATCGAGAGTGCCGATGAACGCGATGTCGGTGTGCCCCAGGTCCAGCAGATGCTCGGTCGCGATGCGCGCGACGCTCAGATCGTCGATCGAGATCGCGCTCGCGCCTTCGCTGTATGGGCCGACCCCGACCAGTGCTCGGTCGAGGCGGAGCAGGCGCTCGAGCTCCTGGGCGCTGGGTTGGATGCCGGCGGCGATGAGTCCGTCGAATCGGCGGCGGGGGAGGACCTCCTCGAAGACGCGCTCGCGGATGCGGCTGCCCTCGCGGATGTCGTAGAGCGCCAGATCGAGGTCGGCGTCCAGCAGCGACTCCTGGACGCCGGCGACCAGCTCGGTGAAGAACCAGCGATCGAGCGTCGGGACGATCACCGCGATCGTGCCGGTGCGGCCGGTGGCCAGACTGGTCGCGGAGGAGTGGGCGACGTAGAGGAGCTCCCGTGCGGCATCCACCACCCGCTCGCGCGTCTCGTCCGAGACGTAGCCGCGACCGCTGAGCGCGCGACTGGCCGTCGCCTTGGACACGCCGGCTCGCGCAGCGACGTCCGCGATCGTGCTCATGCGTCCTCCTCGACACCGCGCGCTCCAGAGCGCACGAAGTCGAGGATAGTCCGCGGGGCCGCGAAACGGAACCGGTTCCACATGATCGCCACGGGAGCGCTCCCATGTGAATGAGGCGAAGCGGGCAAAAGGTTGTCGGGTTGTGATGATTCGCCATTGTGCCGGGCGGCTTCGGGCAAGTAGGTTGGCCTGGAATCGGTTCCCGATTCGGCCGCGGACGAGACGGTCGATTCTTCTGGGGACGTGAACTCGAGGAGGAGAAATCACATGACTCTTTCGCAGCGCAAGAGGCTGATCGCGCCGCTCGCCCTGTTGGGTGCTGCCGGTATCGCATTGGCGGGATGCGGCGCTCCAGGTGCGCCGACCGGCGGGGGCGACGGCGGGGGCGGAGACGTCGACGGCGAGACCGTCACGATCTACGGGACGATCGTCGAGGGCGAAGCCGAACTGCTGCAGGAATCCTGGGCGGACTTCGAAGAAGAGACCGGCATCGACATCAAGTACGAGGGCAGCCAGGACTTCGAGACGCAGCTCGGCACGCGAGCACAGGGCGGGAACCCGCCGGACATCGCGATCTTCCCGCAGCCGGGGCTGCTCGCCGACTTCGCGTCGCGCGACTTCCTCAAGCCGGCGCCGGAGCCGGTGGTCGAGAACGCCAACGAGTACTGGACCGAGGACTGGGTCAACTACGGCACGGTGGATGGCACGTTCTACGGCGCTCCCCTCATGGCGAGCGTCAAGGGGTGGATCTGGTACTCGCCGGCGAAGTTCGCCGAGTGGGGCGTCGAGGTTCCGAAGACTCTGGACGAGCTGAACGCTCTCACCGCGACGATCCAGTCGGCGACGGGGGCCGCACCGTGGTGCGCCGGCTTCGAGTCCGGCACGGCGACCGGATGGCCGGGAACGGACTGGATCGAGGACTACGTCCTTCGCCAGGCCGGGACCGACGTGTACGAGCAGTGGGCAGCGGGTGAGGTGCCCTTCACCGACCCGCAGATCAAGACGGCGTTCGACTCCGTCGGCGAGATCCTGCTGAACCCGAGCTACGTCAACGCCGGCTTCGGCGACGTCCGTTCGATCAACTCCACCGCATTCGGCGCGGTCGCACCCGCGATCGCAGACGGCAGCTGCGCGCTGACCCACCAGGCCTCGTTCCTGTCGGGCTTCTTCCCTGAGGGGACGACGGTCGCCGAGGACGGCGACGTGTGGGCGTTCATCCTCCCGGGTGAGACCGAGGGCGAGACGACGGTCACCGGCGGCGGCGAGATCGTCGGAGCGTTCAGCGACTCGGAGGCGACGCAGCAGGTGCTCGAGTACCTGTCCAGCCCGGAGTGGGCGAACGCGCGCGTCAGCCTCGGCGGCGTGACGTCGGCGAACAACGGCCTCGATCCCGAGAGCGCTCAGGATCCGATCCTCCAGGAGACCATCAAGATCCTGCAGGACGAGGAGACGACGTTCCGCTTCGACGCCAGTGACCTGATGCCCGGTGCCGTCGGTGCCGGTACCTTCTGGAAGGGCATGGTCGCCTGGGTCAACGGAACTTCGACGGATGAGGTTCTCACACAGATCGAGACCGGCTGGCCGAGCGAGTGATCGGCTGATGGGGCCGCCTCCGCTCCGGCGGAGGCGGCCCTCCCACACCCCGGCGTGCGCACCGTCGCCCACGCCCTTCCACCTCGCGTCATGAAAAGGGGACCGCGTGAACGCGACAATATTCTTCGACTGGGTCGGGTCTCTGCCGCCCGTCCTGCAGGCCGTGGTGGTGGTGATCGCCTTCGCCGTCGTGGTGGCGGTGATCCTGCTGCTGGTCGACGTCGCCCCGCGCAAGGGCGCGATGTACACCTGGATCCGCCTAGCGATGTGCCTCATCGTCCCGTTCGCGGTGATGTGGTTCTTCAACTCCTGGTACTGGGCGATGGGCGTCGCCGTCGCCGTCGGCGCCCTGTTCTTCCTCCTCGACTACCGATCGCGGGACGGCGCCGGCTACCTGATCCAGTTGGTCGCGTTCATGGCGCCGGCCATCCTGCTCCTGCTGGTCGGGCTCATCCTGCCCTCCATCCAGACCGTGTACGCGTCGTTCTGGAATTCGAGCGGCAAGACGTTCATCGGCCTGAACAACTACCTCTGGATCTTCACGCAGTCCGACGGAATCACAGCGGTCGTCAACACGATCGTCTGGGTGCTGATCGTGCCGATCGTGTCGACTCTGGTCGGCCTCGCCTACGCCGTGTTCATCGACCGCACTCGCGGCGAGAAGATCTACAAGATCCTCGTGTTCATGCCGATGGCCATCTCGTTCGTCGGCGCCAGCATCATCTGGCGGTTCATGTACGAGTACCGCGGGCCCCAGTACGAGCAGATCGGCCTGCTGAATCAGATCATGGTGTGGTTCGGCGGCGAGCCGCAGCAATGGCTGCTGAACGAACCCTGGAACAACCTGTTCCTCATCGTCGTGCTCATCTGGGTGCAGACCGGATTCGCCATGGTCGTCCTCTCGGCGTCCATCAAGGGCGTGCCGGCCGAGCTCCTCGAGGCCGCCGAACTCGACGGGGCCAACGCCTGGCAGCGGTTCTGGTCGGTCACCGTCCCGGCGATCCGTCCGGCGCTCATCGTCGTGCTGACGACCATCTCGATCGCCTCGCTGAAGGTCTTCGACATCGTCCGCACCATGACCGCCGGAAACTACGGAACGAGCGTGCTCGCGAACGAGATGTACACCCAGTTCTCGAAGTTCGAGGCGGGGCGCAGCGCCGCGCTCTCCGTCATCCTGTTCATCCTGGTGCTGCCGATCGTCATCTACAACGCGCGCCAGATCAAGAAGCAGCGGGAGATCCGATGAGCGACACCGTGAAGACCGACGCGAACAGCACCCGGGCCATCACGACGGGTGCCAGGTTCGAAGCATCCGCAGGGCGCACACGCAAGCGGCTGAGCCGTCCGTGGGCGACGATCGCCTCGATCGTCATCGCCGTGCTGTGGACGATCCCCACGCTGGGACTGTTCATCTCGTCGTTCCGGCCGCGCGACGACATCAACACCACCGGGTGGTGGACCATCTTCGCCGACCCGGAACTGACGTTCGAGAACTACGTCGCGGTGCTGCAGTCCGGCACGACGCAGCTGACCATTCTGCAGTCGTTCATCAACTCGATCGCGATCACGATCCCGGCGACGCTGATCCCGTTGATGATCGCCGCCATGGCCGCGTACGCGTTCGCGTGGATCGACTTCAAGGGCCGCAACGCGCTGTTCATCTTCGTGTTCGCGCTGCAGATCGTGCCGATCCAGATGGCGCTGGTGCCGCTGCTGACCTCGTTCTCGAAGGGCATCAACCTGTTCGGGGTGCAGGTCACGCAGTCGATCGACGCCTCGGATGGGTACGCGCAGGTGTGGATCGCGCACACCATGTTCGCGCTGCCGCTGGCGATCTACCTGCTGCACAACTTCATGTCCGAGATCCCGGGCGAGATCATCGAGGCGGCGAGGGTGGACGGCGCTTCGCGCGGCCAGATCTTCTTCCGCATCGTGCTGCCGCTGACGATGCCGGCGATCGCCTCCGTCGCGATCTTCCAGTTCCTGTGGGTCTGGAACGACCTGCTCGTCGCGCTCGTGTTCGCGGACGGCGCGGCATCGCCGATCACGAAGGTGCTCGCCGAGATCACCGGCCGCGGTGAGGGCTGGTACCTGCTCACGGCCGGCGCTTTCGTGTCGATCATCGTTCCGCTGATCGTGTTCTTCGCCCTGCAGCGCTACTTCGTGCGCGGTCTGCTGGCCGGCTCGACCAAGGGGTAGCACCGGCGTTGATGCGCGGCGTAACAGGCGCGGGTGGCGAAAGCGCGACGGACGTAGGCTGTGACCATGTCCGAGCACTCCTTCGCCACCCGCGCCATCCATGCAGGTCAGACGCCTGATCCGCGGACGGGCGCGATCATCCCGCCGATCTACCAGGCCTCCACCCATGTGCAGGACGGCATCGGGGGATTTCGTGACGGCTACGAGTACAACCGTGCGGGAAACCCCACGCGCACCTCGCTCGAGACGCAGCTCGCAGCGCTCGAGGGCGGCTCGGCCGCGCTGTCGTTCGCCTCGGGGCTCGCGGCCGAGGACGCGCTGCTGCGCGGCATCCTCAAGCCCGGCGACCACGTGGTGCTCGGCAACGACGTCTACGGCGGCACCTATCGCCTGCTGACCAGGGTGCTCGCGCCGTGGGGGATCGACACGACCGTCGTCGCGCTGGAGGACGCCGACGCGATCCGCGCCGCCCTGCGGCCGGAGACCAGGATCGTCTGGCTGGAGACGCCGAGCAACCCGCTGCTGAAGATCGTGGACATCGCGGCGACCGTCGAGATCGCGCACGCGGGCGGTGCCATCGTCGTCGTGGACAACACATTCGCCTCCCCGGCGCTGCAGCAGCCGCTCGCGCTCGGCGCCGACCTTGTCGTGCACTCGACGACCAAATACCTCGGCGGGCACTCCGACGTGCTCGGCGGTGCCGTGGTGTTCGGCGACGATCGCTTCTACGAGCAGGTCAAGTTCCAGCAGTTCGCCGTCGGCGCCGTGTCGGCTCCGCTCGATGCGTGGCTCACCACCCGCGGCATCAAGACGCTCGCGGTGCGCGTACGTCAGCACGGGGAGAACGCTCAGGCGATCGCGGAGTGGGCGGCCGAACGCGCAGAGTTCGAGACGGTGTTCTACCCCGGACTGGCCTCGCACCCCGGTCACGAGATCGCCGCGCAGCAGATGAGCGGCTTCGGAGGGATGCTGTCGCTCGCCCTGACCGCCGGCCCTGACGCCGCGCGGGCCTTCGCCGAAAGCACCAGCCTGTTCCAGCTCGCGGAGTCTCTCGGCGGCGTCGAATCGCTCATCGGCTACCCGCCGGATATGACCCATGCCTCGGTACGCGGAACCGCGCTCGCCGTGCCCGAGAACGTCGTGCGGCTGTCGGTCGGGATCGAGGACGTGCGCGACCTCCTCGCCGACCTCGAGCAGGGCCTGGAGCGCATCGCCCGCTGACGCCCCGCGAGTGCGAGGAGTAACATGGTCGGATCGATGCACTCGAATCGATTCGATCCCCCGCGCCCCGGAAAGCTCTCTTGACCGACTCATCTCGCCACGAAACCAGCACGCCGCATACGAACCCTGAAACGTCTCCTGCTCCGGCATCCGATCGCACGCCCAGCGGAACCATCCGCACGATCACCGGCAGCATCCGCACCTCGACGCCGACCGGTGCGATCCGCACGCTCGGCCCGAATCCGGCGACCGCGCCGATCATGCTGCACCCCGGCGATGCGATCACGACGCGTCGCCGCACCGTCTACATCATCCTGCTCGGCGCACTGACCGCCCTCGGACCGTTCACGATCGACCTCTACCTGCCGGCGTTCCCCCTGCTGGAGAGCGACTTCCAGACCACTGCGGCGGCGATCCAGCTGACCCTCACCGGCACGATGATCGGATTCGCGATCGGTCAGCTCGTCGTCGGCCCGCTCAGCGACAAGGTGGGCCGGCGCATCCCGCTGATCTCGGTGACCGCGCTGCACGTGCTCGCGAGTCTCGCGGCCGCGCTCGCTCCCGATCTGATCCTGCTCGGGACGGCTCGCGTGTTCATGGGCATCGGAGCCGCTGCCGGCGGCGTCGTCGCGATGGCGATCGTGCGCGACCTGTTCGGCGGGCGACGGCTCGTCGTGATGCTGTCGCGCCTCGCTCTCGTCTCCGGCGTCGCGCCCGTGGTGGCACCGCTGCTGGGCTCGGCGCTGCTGGCGATCATGGACTGGCGCGGCATCTTCATCGTCCTGGCCTGCTACGGCGGGGCGATGCTCGTGTGCGGTCTGTTCCTGATCCCCGAGACGCTGCCCAAGGAGCGCCGTCACGACCGCGGCTCGTCCACCGTGCTGCAGCGCTACAAGAGCGTGTTCACGGACCGCGTGTTCATCGGCGTTCTCGTCATCGGCGGTATGACGTTCTCGGGTCTGTTCTCGTACCTGTCGGCATCCTCGTTCCTCTTCCAGCAGACGCACGGCCTCAATGCGCAGCAGTACGGCTGGCTGTTCGCGGCGAACTCGGTCGGCCTCGTCGTCGGCGTGCAGACCGCCTCGCGCCTGGCGGCCCGATTCGGTCCGCAATGGGTGCTGGCGTTCTCGACGTCGGCCCTGCTGCTCTCGGGCGCGGCCATCATCGTCACCGATCAGCTCGGGCTCGGGCTGTGGGGAACCGTGATCCCGCTGTTCCTGTTCATGACCTCGTGCGGCTTCACCTTCCCGTGCGTGCAGGTGCTCGCGCTCGACCGTCACGGCAAGGCGGCGGGGACCGCGGCATCCGTCCTCGGCGCCTGCAACAACGGTGTCGCGGCGATCATCTCCCCGATCGTGTTCCTGATCGCCGGCAGCGGAGGCGTCACGGCGACGACCATGGCCTCGGTCATGGTCGGGTGTGCGGTCATCGGCATCCTCTCGCTCTGGCTGATCGTGCGACCGCGCACCGTCGGAATGCTGAACCCCTGAGGCGGATGCCGGCATCCCCGGCGTCGCACGGCAGAATGGGCGGATGAGACGGCACTTCCTGTGGTGGGGGCTCGGCACCCTCCTGGCGGCGATCGCCCTGGGCGCGTACCTGACGATCGACGGAGGCGCGGCCGAGCCGTCCACGGTGGACAGCTGGTGGCACGACCTGATGGTGGACGTCGCGCCTGATGAGCTCATCACGCTCGCGCACGTGATGAATCGCATCGGCGGGGGGTGGATCGCGATCCTCGTCGTCCCTGCGGTGGTCGCCGTCGGGCTGCTGCTCGCGAAGCGCTGGCGTTCGGCGGTGTACGCGCTCGCCGCCTTCGCGGCCAGCGCTCTGCTCGTGCAGCTGCTCAAGCAACTGTTCGGGCGCGCGCGCCCCGAGGACATGCTCGTGCTGAGCGACTACGGCTCGTATCCGTCCGGGCACACGGCGAACGCGGCGACCATCGCCGTGGTGCTGTGCGTGCTGTTCCCCCGTGTGTGGATGTATCTGCTCGGCGTGCTGTGGGTGTTCACGATGGCGCTGTCGCGCACCGTGCTGTCGGTGCACTGGCTGACGGATACGGTGGGCGGCGCGCTGGTCGGAGCATCGGCCGCGCTGCTGATCGCGGCGCTGCTGGTGCCGTGGGTGCGACGAGACGTGATGCCCGTCGCGCCGGCTCGGCACGACGGCACGGATAGGGTGGGTGCGGCCGACGACGCAGCCGGCCGCACGCATATCGCGAAGGAGCAACCCGTGCCGCAGATCCGCCCGTATCGCCCAGAGGACCGCGATGGCCTGTTCGAGGTCTGCGTGAAGACCGCGGACTCCGGAACGGATGCGACCGGCATCTTCCCTGACGACGAACTGTGGGGGCTGCTGTTCGCCGTGCCGTACGCCGAGCGCGACCCGGACCTGTGCTGGGTGGTCGAGGCCGACGACGGTCGCGTCATCGGCTACATCGTCGCCACCGACGACACGGATGCCTTCGAGCGATGGTTCCGGGACGAATGGTGGCCGCGCTACACCGAACGTTTCCCGAGGGCGGTCGATCCGCAGACCCGCGAGGAGAAGATGATCGACTACGCGTACGGTCGGGCGCCAGGGCGCGAAGCACACGCGGCGGAGTACCCCGCGCACCTGCACATCGATCTGCTGCCCGAGACCCAGGGGCAGGGCCTCGGCCGTCGTCTCATCGAGACGCTGTTCGCCGAGTTGCGCCACCGCGGGGTTCCGGGGCTGCACCTCGGCATGAGCCCGACGAACACCGGAGCGGGGGCGTTCTACGACCGCATCGGGATGCATCGGCTGCCGAGTCCCGAGGGGACCGTGGTGTACGGAGTCCGGTTCACGGAATGACCAGCATTCGGCGGTGACGGCGGGATCCGGTCCCTCGTCGCGGGACGTGCCAGCTGCCGACGAAGAACGCCGAAGGGCCCCACTTCGTGAGGCCCTTCGGCGTTCTGGCGGTGACGGCGGGATTCGAACCCGCGGTTGCTTGCACAACACACGCTTTCCAAGCGTGCTCCTTCGGCCGCTCGGACACGTCACCAGGGAACAACCTGTCCATCTTATCCGATCGCCCGCGCGCTCGTGACCACGATCGGTCCGCCGCGCTGTTCCGCGAGATGTGCTTTGCGGGGTGACGCGTGGCCACGGCGGCCGAGTCCCATGCCCCCGAGTACGTCTCGCGGGCCGGGCGCAGCGACGGCGCCTAAAATTGCCGGGTGGCAACTCCCAAGATCGTGCTGTTCTACGTGTTCACCCCGCTCGCCGACCCCGAGGCGATCCGGCTGTGGCAGCGTGACCTCGGCGAAGCACTGCGCCTGCGAGGCAGGCTGATCATCTCGAAGGACGGCATCAACGGCACTCTGGGCGGCGATCTCCCGGCACTCAAGAAGTGGGCCCGTTCATTCCGCTCCTATGCCCCGTTCAAGAACGCCGACATCAAATGGAGCGAGGGCACGGGCGTGGATGACGCCGGGCACAGCCTCGACTTCCCCAAGCTCAGCGTGAAGGTGCGTGACGAGATCGTCTCGTTCGGCGCCCCCGGCGAACTGCGAGTCGACGATCACGGCGTCGTCGGCGGTGGCACTCGTCTCACACCCGAAGAGCTCCATGAACTCGTCGCCGAACGCGATGATGTCGTCTTCTTCGACGGCCGCAACGCGCTCGAGGCGCAGATCGGACGATTTCGGGATGCCGTCGTCCCCGACGTCGATACGACCCGCGACTTCGTGGAACTGCTGGATTCCGGTGCCTACGACGACCTCAAGGGCAAGCCCGTGGTCACGTACTGCACCGGCGGGATCCGCTGCGAGGTGCTGTCGAGCCTCATGACCGCCCGCGGCTTCGGCGAGGTGTACCAGCTGGAGGGCGGCATCGTCCGATACGGCGAGACGTTCGGGGATGATGGGCTGTGGGACGGCTCGCTCTACGTCTTCGACGGCCGGGGGGCGGTCGAGTTCTCAGACCATGCCGCCGTCATCGGGGAGTGCGTCGGATGCCGCACGCCGACCAAGCGCACCGCGAACTGCCCTGACCCCTCATGCCGTGTCCAGCAGGTCGTCTGCGAGAGCTGCGATGCGCTGGCGTGCGCTGCCCACGCCGATGCCGCCGGGCGTGAGGCCACGCCGACAGCCTGACCTCACACGCCGACCGGGGCCGTCGGGCGCGCCACGAACAGCGATCGCGGCGCGAACAGTGCGCCGAACCGGGACCTGGCGTCGACCGACGCGTGCAGCTGCCCGAGAACGCGATGCAGCGGCTCGGCGAGATCTTCGGCATCCCGTGCCGGTCGACCGGGTGCGGTGCGCGCGTAGCTGGCACGTTCGATCGCGTGCACCAGCACGCCGAGCGAGGCCGGATCCGCACCTCGTTCCCTGGCGAGCTCCGCTGCGCGCACCCGAGGGCTCTGCGCGTCGGACGGATTGAGCCCGAGATCGACCATCGTGTCTCTCAGCTCGAGCCAGGCGCTCGCGGCGTCGCCGTGCCGCGCCCGTCCGGCCCTGGCGGCGCGGCGCAGGCTTCTCGCCGCCAAGGGCAGAAGGAGAACGATGAGGATCGCCCCGACCGTCAACAACACGGGTGTCGGGTCGAGCCGCTGGCGGACGACGTCTCCGCCGAGCGCCTCGTCGGGATTCTCGGGCGCGATCGTCGGAACATCGGACGGCGCGGCGGAGGGCGCGGTGGTCGGCGTCGGGGTCTGGCCCGGGCCGGAGCCGGTTCCCCCGGTCGTCGCGCCCCGCGCGAAAGCAGTGGGTGTGCCGAGGGTGGCGGTCGGCTCGAACGGCACCCAGCCGATCCCATTGAAATGCACCTCCGGCCACGCGTGCAGCTGGTCGCTCATGACGGCGTACACGTAGTCGTCCCCGCGCTTCTCATCGGTCAGCTGGCCGGGCAGATAGCCGACCACGATGCGCACCGGCATCCCGAGCGTCTTGGCCATCAGTGCGAAGGCGCCGGCGAAATGCACGCAGTAGCCGGAACGGACCTCGAGGAACGTCGCGACGGCGTCCGTGCCCGTTCCGTCGAAGTCCTCTTCCACGGGGGTGTCGATCGAGTACTCGAATTCACTGCGGAACCAGTTCTGCAATGCGATCAGCTTCTCGTAGTCGCTCGCGGAGTCGGCGGTGACCTCGGCCGCCGTCTGCGGGATGATGGCCGGCAGATCGGTGATCTCGTCCGTGTCGACCTCGCCGCCGGCCGCCGAGGTCGCCGCCACCTGCTCGAACGTCGGCTGCACGATGGCGGAGGTGACCGTGTAGTCGCGACCCGATGCATCGACCACGTCCGACACGACGGTGCGGTTGGAGGGCATCACTTCCCAGCCCGCCGAGACGCCGACGAGCCGCTCGGCGGGGTACGGGACGGGAAGCCGGGAGCTCGACAGCCCGAGCACGCGGATCGACGTCCGGCGGTCATCTCCCGTGAACTCCTCGTTCCACTCCGGATCGCCGAAGCCTTCGGACAGCGACTGAGTGGCTTCCCGATCCGGGCGCCAGACGTCGCCGTCGAACCGCGACAGCGTGGCGATCCGCAAGTACGGAGCGGTCTCGGACGTCGTCGCGAGCGACATCACCTGCGTGGCGTTCGGTCGTCGCAGATCGTCGCCCAGACGCAGCGACGCATCGACGGTCACACCGGAACCCGGCACCATCCACGAGGCGGATACCGGGAGCGTCGGCGCTACGACCACGGTGAGCGCGATCGCTCCGACACCGACTCCGGCCATCAGTGCGGTCGAGGTGCGCCGTGCCGATCGGCGATCGTGGCCGGCGCTGCTGCGCAGCAGCATCAGGATCAGCACGGCGAGCACGACGAACCACGCCACGTTCGCTTCGCCGAGCGTGATGATGATCGGCAGCGCGCCGACGACGGTGACGAGCACGGCCGCCGGCAGCGCCCTGCGGTGTGCGATCAGCAGGTCGATGAGGATGATGACGATCGCGAATGCCGTGCCGATCACCGTGCGCAGCGCCAGCGTGTCCGGCAGCGGCGCCGAGCCGTTGTAGACCTCGACGCCCGCCTGCACGGCGAGCTCGGCGAACACCGTCGCCGTGGCAGGCGTCGGGAGGACGCCCAGCAGCGCGGTCTGCGGCAGCAGCATCGCCGTCAGCAGGAAGACGGATGCCGCGAGCTGCACGAGCAGCGTCGTCAGCGTCCGCGCGAGCGCCGGGCGATCCGCCATGAGGACTCGGACGATCGCACCGGCGAGCGTCACGACGAAGATGAGCGTTCCCACGATGAGGGTCCATTGACCGGCCTGCACGACGGGCACGTACGGCCACAGCGCGACCACAGCCGCGAACGCGGCCAGCAGCGACCGGCCGACGATCCCCTCCCGGCTCGGTTCGACGTCCATCGCCCAGGCGCCCGTCGGCGTCTCAACGCGGGACACGGCCGCCTCCGGTCAGCATCCGCTCGGGGAGCGCGAGCTCCCACGATGCCGAGATGTCGTCCGTGAGGACGGCGCTGGTCCAGCCGGCCGCGGTCGCTGCGGTGATCACATCGGGTCCTGGGGCGGTGGCGAGCAGGATGGGCACGGCCGCGCCGCCGTGATGCAGCACGGAGTGGTCGGCCTCTGCGATGCGGCCTGTGATCACGACCAGTGGTCCTGGCGGTGTGCCGCCGACGATGGTCGCCAGGTCGCGGGCCTCGCCGCGCGGTGCGAGCATCGCGAGCGCCACGAGGAGTTCGTCGCGATCGTCCTCATGACCGCGCAGCGTGCCGATGGTGGACGCGGCGCTGTCGACGACGTCGACGCTGTACCCCTCGCTCGCGAGGTGCAGCGCGATCGACGCGCATGCGGAGACGGCGGCTTCGAAGGCGGGGTCGACGCCACGATCCGCTCGCGCCCAGCGGGCCGCCGCGCGGTCGATCACGACGATGGCGTCCGGGCTCGACTCCTCTTCCTCCTGGCGCACCATGAGCTCGCCGCGGTGCGCGGTCGCGCGCCAATGGATGCGCCGCATCGAATCGCCGGACACGTAGTGCCGCGGCGAGAGGTTGTCGCTGCCCTGGCCGAGCCTGCTGGAGGAGGTGTGGGCCGTGCCGCCGGCGGCGCCCCAGTGCGCGGCCAGCGGCGCCAGCGGGATCACCTCGGGGACGACGGTGACGGTCCTGGTCTCGCCGAACGCCTGCTCGCGCTGAGCGAGACCGAACGGATCCACCGTGCGCAGGATGAGCGGTCCGACCGGCCAGATCCCGCGGCGCACGCCCGTGATGGGGTACCGGAGGACACCGGCCTCCGGCGGGTATTCGCCCGCAGCGTCGCCCGTCACGGCATCCGGAAGCACATCGCGCCAGCGTCCATGCGGGATGCGCAGGGAGCGCAGCGCGAACCGCACCGTCACGCGGGACTGTTCGCCGACGGTCAGCAGATCCGTGGAGATCTGGCGGGTGACGGTGCCGCTGCGGCGCGGGAGGTGCACGACGAGGATCGCGAGCGCGGTGAGGACGAACAGCAGCACGGCGACGTAGACCAGGATCGGTGCCGAGACGATGTTCGCCGCGATGGCGAACAGCACGCCGAGCACGAGCGCACCGAGCCCGCGGGCGGTGAGAGGACGTCGACGGCGATCGGACATCGGCAACCGCTCAGAGGCGGGTCGCGACGGGCACGCGCACCCGGTCGATGATCTGCGCGAGCGCGGCCTCGACGGGCTGCGCCCCCGCACGGTGGACCCCGCGCGCAGGCAGCAGCCGGTGCGCGAAGACCGGGACGAGGAGGGCGGTGAGGTCATCGGGGATCACGAACTCACGGGCGTCCAGGGCCGCCCACACCTTGGCGGCGCGCACGAGCTGCAGGGTGGCACGAGGGCTCGCGCCCAGATGCAGGCTCGGGTCGGACCTGGTCGCCTGCGCGAGTGCGACCGCGTACTCCTCGATGCTCCCGGCGACGTGCACGGCGCGGGCGGCTTCGATGAGGGCGCTGACGTCCTGCGAGCCGACCACCGGGCGGATCGCCGCGAGCGGATTGACCGTGTCGCGCTGCCGGAGCATCAGCGCCTCGGCGGCGGGGTCGGGGTAGCCCATCGAGATCCGCATCATGAAGCGGTCGCGCTGGGCCTCCGGCAGGGCGTACGTTCCCTCCATCTCGAGGGGGTTCTGGGTCGCGACGACGAGGAACGGATCGGGCAGCGGGTGCGTGCGGCCGTCGACGGTGACCTGCTGCTCCTCCATGGCCTCCAGCAGCGCCGACTGCGTCTTGGGGGAGGAGCGGTTGATCTCGTCGGCGATGACGATGTGGGCGAAGATGGCGCCCTGTTTGAATTCGAACTCGCGGTCGACGGGGTTGTAGACGCTGACACCGGTGACATCGCCCGGCAGGAGGTCCGGTGTGAACTGGATGCGTCGCACTGTCGCGTCGACGCTCGCCGCGAGCGCGCGCGCGAGCATGGTCTTGCCGACGCCCGGGACGTCCTCGATGAGCAGGTGGCCCTCTGCGAGCAGACACACCAGAGCGCTGCGCACGGCATCCGCCTTGCCGTCGATGACCTTGCCGACGGAGTCGAGGATGGCGGAGGTCTGCTCCGCGAATCGCTCGGCCGTCATGGCGGATGCGTCCTGGTGCATGCGTCCCCTCTCGCCCTGCCTTCGACCCCTCATCGGGTGTGAACCGATCGTAACGCGCTCAGCACGCGGGCGTACCGCTGGATGCCGGATGCGGTTAGCCTCGAGGGCATGGGACTGTTCCGCAATGATCCGCAGCGCGTGCGACTGGAGTCGCAGGACGTCGAGCTGAAGGCAACGCGAGCACCGTGGAGCCTCTGGGCCGACGGGTTCGGCAAGCTGGGCATCCGTGCCATTCAGATCGTCGTCGTCGTGATCGTGGCCGCCGGAATCATCTTCGCGATCCAGCAGCTGACGCTCGTGACGATTCCGCTCATGATCGCCCTGATCCTCGCCTGCGCGTTCACCCCGGTCATGAACTGGATGCGCCGTCGGGGGGTGCCGTCGGTGCTCGCGACGCTGATCACCCTGCTGGCGATCGTGATCATCCTCAGCCTCCTGGGCTGGTTGATCGTCTGGGCCGTGCGCGACCAGTGGGACGAGCTGTACTCGCAGGCCGAGGAGGGCGTCCAGCATCTGATCGCCTGGCTGCAGACCCTGCCGTTCGAGTTCCTGCAGCCGGAACAGATCGACGAGTGGCTCGCGACGCTCACCGACTTCGTCACGAGCGCCCAGTTCGGCTCCGGCGCGCTCGCGGGCGTCAGCGCGGTGGCGAACTTCGTCACCGGGTTCGTGCTGATGGTGACGATCCTGTTCTTCTTCCTCAAGGACGGCCCGCAGATGTGGGAGTTCCTGCTGCGGCCGTTCCGCGGCGAGAACTACCTGCGCGCTCGCCGCATCGGCGACAAGACGGTCAGCACGCTCGGATCTTACGTCCGCGGCACGGCCACGGTCGCCGCCGTCGACGCCATCGGGATCCTGATCGGACTGATGATCCTGCAGGTGCCCCTGTACATTCCGCTGGCAGTGCTGGTCTTCCTGCTCGCCTTCATTCCCATCGTGGGTGCCACCGTCGCCGGAATCCTCGCCGCGCTCGTCGCGCTCGTGGCCAACGGCTGGGTCAACGCGCTCTTCGTCGTGGGGGTCGTCGTGCTGGTCAACCAGCTCGAGGGCAATTTCCTGCAACCGTTCCTGATGGGACGGTCCATGAAGTTGCACGCCTTCGTGATCCTCGTCGCCCTGACCGTGGGCACGGTGCTCGGCGGCATCGTCGGCGCGATCCTGGCCGTGCCGATCACCGCAGCGCTGTGGGGCGTGGTCCAGGTCTGGGACGGTCCGGACACACCCGCGCGGTGGGCGAGGGCGAAAGCACCCTCCGAAGCCCGGTAGACTGTCGGAAGCCCTCCGCGTGACGGCATCCAGGCCAATTCCCCCAGGACGGAAACGTAGCAAGGGTAACCGGGCTCTGTCGGGTGCGCGGAGGGTCTTTCCGTGTCCGGACGCTTGTCCTCTCAGCATCCTTCGGGTGCGCACTGACAGGATCTGGATGTGACCACACCGCGGACCCCAGCCGGACAGAGCGCCGTCGCCCGTTTCGCGTCGCCGGTGATCCTGCTGGCGCTGATGTGGGCGGTCCAGCTCGCGGACGCCGTGCTGCCTGGGTCGTTCACCGGATTCGGGCTCCGCTCGTGGGATCTGTCCGGCCTGGGCGGCGTCGTCCTCAGCCCGTTGCTGCACGCGAGCTGGGCGCACCTGGTCGCGAATTCGGTGCCGTTCCTCGTGCTCGGCTGCCTCGTCGCGATCGAGGGCGCCGCCCGGTTCTGGCTCGTGACGGCGATCATCGCACTCGTGGGCGGGGTGGGGACGTGGCTCGTGAACGCACCCGGCACGCTCACGGTCGGCGCATCCGTCCTCGTGTTCGGATACTTCGGTTACGTCGTCATGCGGGTGTTCGCGCCGGGCCGTGTGGCGCATCGCATCGGCTACGCGCTCATCGCCGTGGCGGTCATCGCGCTCTACGGCGCCGCGATGTTCATCGGCGTGTTCGGCGCAGCGGACGGCGTCTCGTGGCAGGCGCACCTGTTCGGCGCGATCGGCGGTGGTCTCGCAGTGTTCATCGGGCGATCCTCCGGACGATGGACGTGACCAATCGCCGCACGACAGCGACCCGGCGGCGTCCGGTGAAGCGTCGCCGCGCGCGTCGCCGCCGGCTCAGCGCCCGCAAACGGGCGGCGCTGCGGCTGCGGCGCCGGCTCATGCTGCGGCGGGTGCTGATCGGCGCCGGTGCCGTCGCGGCCATCGCGGCCCTGGCGGTGCTGCTGCCCATGACGACTGCACAGGCACCCGTGTGCGCCGCCGATCCGACGAGCTTCCCGACCGCAGGGATCGAGGGATGGCAGGGAGAGCAGCTCGAGAACGCCGCGACGATCGTGCTCACCGCGCGCGAGCTGGGCTTCGACCGCGCAGGTCAGGTCATCGGCGTGATGGCGGCGATGGGCGAGAGCTCGCTGCGCGCGATCGACTACGGAGACTGGGAGACATCGCGCGTCACCAACCCGGATGGCTCCCGTACCAGCAGCATCGGTCTCTTCCAGCAGCAGGAGTGGTGGGGAAGCGCCGAGCAGCGGATGGACCCGGCATCCTCGGCGGCGCTCTTCTTCGACCGCCTTGCGCGGTTGCCCGCCTGGCACGACATGGAGCCGTCGCTCGCGATCCATCGGGTGCAGATCAACACCGACCCGGCGCACTACGCCCCCTTCCGATCGGATGCCGAAGCCATCGTCGACGCGCTGTCCGGCACATGCGAGGTCACCGGCTGAACTTCTCCGGCACGCGGGCCATCCCGGCGCGGCGCGCCGCGCGTAGGCTGGGGGCGTGGCTCGGAGCATCTACATCACCTCGGCTGAGGGGCACACCGGCAAATCCACGATCGCCCTGGGGGTGCTCGACGCGCTCATGCGCGTGACGCCGCGTGTGGGGGTGTTCCGCCCGATCGCGCGCTCGTCCGCCGAGCGCGACTACGTCCTGGAGCTGCTGCTCGCACATGACGGCGTCCACCTCGACTACGAGGACTGCGTCGGCGTCACGTACGACGACGTCCGCGCCGACCCTGACAAGGCGCTCTCCACGATCATCGCCCGGTTCAAGGCCGTCGAAGCCCAGTGCGATGCGGTGGTCGTCCTCGGCAGCGACTACACGGATGTCGGCAGCCCGGCCGAGCTCGGCTACAACGCCCGCATCGCCGCGAATCTCGCCGCACCAGTGCTGCTCGTGCTGTCCGGCCGCGACCAGCAGCAGCATGCGGAGCAGCTCGGTACGACGACGGCGCGCACCCCCGCTGCGGTGAGCCAGCTGGCCGCTCTCGCGCTCGCCGAACTCGCCGCCGAGCGGGCCGAGTTGTTCGCGGTGATCGTCAATCGCGCGGATCCGGATGCCGCGGACGAGACCATCGACGCCGTGCACGCGGTGCAGTCGGAGGCGACACCGGTGTGGACGATCCCCGAGGACCGTTCGCTCGTCGCGCCGTCGATCCGCGGCATCCTCACCGCCGTCGACGGCCGCCTCGTCAAGGGCGACGACGACCTTCTCGCGCGGGAGGCTCTGAGCGTCGTCGTGGCGGGCATGTCGATGGTCAACGTGCTGCCCAGGCTCACGGCCGATTCGGTCGTCATCATCCCCGCCGACCGCACCGAGGTGCTGCTGGCCGCGCTGCTGGCCGACGCGGCGGGTACCTTCCCCTCGATCGCGGGCATCGTCCTCAACGGGCCGTTCCCGCTCCCGGAGTCGATCGAGAAGCTCCTGGACGGTCTGGCCTCGCGCGTGCCGATCATCGCGACCGACCTCGGCACGTACGACGCGGCCGTGCGGGTGATGGGGGCGAGGGGGCGCCTGGCCGCGGATTCCCGTCGCCGTTACGACACCGCGCTCGGTCTGTTCCAGACGCACGTCGACATCAGCGAGCTGACGCGACTGCTCGGGCTGGCCGAGGCCACGGTCGTGACGCCGCTCATGTTCGAGTACGGGCTCATCGAGCGGGCGCGCTCCGACCGCAAGCGCATCGTGCTGCCGGAGGGCGGTGACGACCGCATCCTCAGGGCGGCTGCCACTCTGCTGGCCCGTGACGTCGCCGAGCTCACGATCCTGGGCGACGAATCCGCGATCCGTGCGAGAGCCGTCGAACTGGGGCTGGACATCGCGGCGGCCGAGATCATCAGCACGACGGATCCGTCGTATGTCGAGAAGTTCGCCGCCGAGTACGCACGGCTGCGTGCGCACAAAGGCGTGACGCTGGCGCAGGCGGCCGACACCGTCACCGACGTGTCGTATTTCGGCACGATGATGGTGCATCTCGGACTGGCCGACGGAATGGTGTCCGGCGCCGCGCACACCACGGCGCACACGATCCGACCGTCGTTCGAGATCATCAAGACCCGACCGGGCGTCGACGTCGTCTCGAGCGTGTTCCTGATGGCGCTCTCCGACCGGGTGCTCGTGTACGGCGATTGCGCGGTGATCCCCGATCCGACCAGTGCGCAGCTGGCTGATATCGCGATCTCCTCGGCGCAGACGGCACGGCAGTTCGGCATCGATCCGCGGGTCGCCATGCTGTCGTACTCGACGGGGGAGTCCGGGTCCGGCGCTGACGTCGACAAGGTGCGCGAGGCCACGGCGCTCGTGCGCGAGCGGGCGCCGGAGCTTCTCGTCGAGGGCCCGATCCAGTACGACGCCGCGGCCGACGCCGCTGTCGCGAAAGCCAAGCTGCCGGAGTCCGACGTCGCCGGCCGGGCGACCGTCTTCGTCTTCCCCGACCTCAACACCGGCAACAACACCTACAAGGCCGTGCAGCGCTCGGCCGGCGCCGTCGCGATCGGACCGGTGCTGCAGGGATTGAACAAGCCGATCAACGATCTGAGTCGCGGCGCGCTCGTGGACGACATCGTGAACACGGTCGCGATCACGGCGATCCAGGCGCAGGGCGGTGCGGCGTGAGTGTCGTCCTCGTCATCAACAGCGGCTCCTCGTCGCTGAAGTACAGCCTGATGGACATGGATCGCGAGCTCCCGCTCGGCGAGGGGCTGATCGAGAGGATCGGGCAGGACGCCGGAGACATCACGCACACCGTGCGCCGACTGTCCGACGGCTCTGCGGCACCGACCGTCCTCGATGAGAAGCACCGCGGCTCGCGGGCGATCGCGGATCACGATGAGGCGTTCCGGGTGATGCTCGAGCAGTTCGACGAGCACGGACCGGACCTGGGCGATAATCCGCCCCTCGCGGTCGGCCATCGTGTCGTGCACGGCGGCGCGCGGTTCTTCGCCCCGACGCTGATCGACGACCTCGTGGAGATCAACATCGAGGACCTGTCGGAGCTCGCACCTCTGCACAATCCCGGCGCCGTCGCCGGGATCCGCGCGGGGCGCCGGGCGTTCGCAGATGTGCCGCACGTCGCCGTGTTCGACACGGCCTTCCATCAGACGCTGCCACCGGCTGCCTACACGTACGCGATCGACAGGACCGTCGCAGAGCGACACAGGGTGCGCCGCTACGGCTTCCACGGCACGAGCCACAAGTTCGTCTCCGAGCAGGCCGCGATCTTCCTCGATCGCCCGCTCGAGGGTCTGCGGCAGATCGTGCTGCACCTCGGCAACGGCGTGTCGATGACCGCTATCGACGGCGGGCGCTCCGTCGAGACTTCGATGGGCATGACGCCGCTCGAGGGGCTCGTGATGGGGACCCGGTCCGGTGACATGGACCCGGCGGTGCTGATCCATCTCGCGCGCCGCGCCGGGATGAGCGCCGACGATCTCGACACGCTGCTGAACAAGCGCAGCGGACTGCTGGGGCTGGCAGGGCGCAGCGACATGCGCGACATCCTCGCGGGAGTGGATGCCGGAGAGGATGCCGCGACGCTGGCGTTCGACGTGTACATCCACCGCCTGCGTGCGTACGTCGGGGCGTACATCGCGCAGCTCGGGGGAGTGGACGTCATCTCGTTCACCGCCGGGGTGGGCGAGAACGCGGCGCGGGTGCGCGCCGAAACGCTGGCCACCTTCGCATTCCTGGGACTGCAGATCGACCAGGGGCTCAATGAGCAGCGGCGACCAGGCATCCGGCGCATCTCGACGGCGGAGTCGACCGTCGAGGTTCTCGTCGTCCCCACGAACGAGGAGCTCGAGATCGCGCGACAGGCCCTCAGCCTGGCCTGACGCGTTCCGATCCCCGCCTCCGCGGCATAAGTGGCTCGCCACCCCTCTGAGCACAGATCAAGCTAACTGTTTCAAACAGTATCGAACTTCCTGTTACCCAAGCGTTACCGTTCTGAATTGACGCGCCCGCGTGATTCCGCGAAGCTTGAGCCGCACACACAGCGGAAAGTCGCTCAACAGCGACAAAGTCCACACAGAGACGTGGGATCAATGACTTCACAATTAACAACAGAAGTGAACAAGCCGAGGCGCATCTCGGACAAGGTCTTCGCCTTCCTTCTCGTCGTCCCCGGGCTCGCACTGCTCGCGGCCGTCGTCGTCTATCCGCTGATCACGAGTCTCGTCACCGCCTTCTTCGAGCAGAGCCTGCTGTACCCGGGCCGCGAGTTCGTCGGGCTGCAGAACATCATCGACGTCCTTCAGGGCGAATTCATGACGCTGTTCGGTCAGACGATGGTCTTCACGATCGGCACGACGGTGCTGCCGTTCATCATCGGGTTCGGACTGGCGCTGGCGCTCAACACGCGTATCGCCGGGTCCAAGGTGATGCGCGGGCTCATGCTCATCCCGTGGCTGGTCCCCGGTGTCGTCGTGTCGTTCCTGTGGATGTGGATCTTCAACGCGAACTACGGCGTCATGAATGCGCTGCTGCAGGGGATCGGTCTCATCGACGAACCCCAGGCGTGGCTCGCTCAGCCGGGCACGGCGATGCTCGCCGTGATCGTCGCCAAGACATGGCAGTCGTTCCCCTGGATGATGGTCATGCTTCTCGCCGGTCTGCAGACCGTGCCGCGCGAACTGCACGAGGCCGCCGAGATCGACGGCGCCGGCACGATCCGGCGCTTCTTCTCCATCACGGTTCCGCAGATGCAGGGCATCATCGGTCTCGTCCTGCTGCTCGAGTTCATCTGGAACTTCCAGCACTTCGACATCATCTACGTCCTCACCGGCGGGGGACCGGCCGGCAGCACGCAGACGTTCGCGACCGCGGTGTACGAGACCGCCTTCCACAGCTTCGACCTCGGCCACGCCGGCGCGCTGGGACTGCTCTGGCTCCTGCTGCTGATGATCCTCGTCGTCGTCTATGTGCGCTTCTCGGAGAAGGGGGAGAAGAAATGACCGCCACGCTGCTGCCGGAGAATCCGGCCGCCTCAGCGGGCGCCACCGCTGCCCAGGTGCTTCCGCCCCGGAAGGTCCGCAAACCGCGTCCGGCATCCGCCGAGCGGCGGGAGCGGCCTGGCGTGCGCATCGCCGCCTGGCTCACGATCATCGTGTTCGGCGGATTCGCGCTGCTGCCGGTGTACTGGCTGCTCGCGACATCGCTGACGCCGAAGACCGACGTCTTCGCGTATCCGCCGAAGCTGTTCCCGACGGAGATCTCGTTCGAGGCGTACGCGTCGCTGTTCTCCAACCCGCAGCTGTTCGTCTATCTGCAGAACAGCGTCATCGTGTCCGTGATCACGGCGGTCCTCTCGGTGCTGGTGTCCGCCTACATGGGCTACTCGTTCTCGAAGTTCCGCTACACCGGGCGCCGCGCCCTGATGTACTTCGTGCTCGCGTCGCAGATGTTCCCGCAGGCGCTGCTCCTGGTGACGCTGTACACGGTGTTCTCGGCCTACAACCTCCTGAACACCTACACGGCACTGGTGCTGTCGTTCACGACCTTCACGCTCCCGCTGTGCGTCTGGATGCTGAAGGGCTTCTTCGACACGATCCCGGACGAGCTCATCGAGGCCGCGCGCGTCGACGGCGCGTCGCGGCTGCGCATCATCCACTCGATCGTGCTGCCGCTGTCCGCACCAGGGCTCGTGGCGGCCGGCCTGTTCGCGTTCGTCCGCGGGTGGAACGACTTCATCTTCGCGCTGACGCTCGCCGGGCCCGAGAAGCAGACGCTGCCGCCGGGACTCGTCAACACCTACGTCGGCGAGGCCTCCACAGCGTGGCCTGAGCTCATGGCGGCATCCCTCGTGGTCTCGCTCCCCGTCGCCATCGCCTTCATCCTGCTCCAGCGCTACCTCGTCGGCGGCATGACCGCCGGCGCTGTCAAGGGCTGATCCGCACCGACTCTCCACTCACCAGACACATCGACAAGGAGGACGATATGTCCGCATCACCCCTCATGAGCCTCGAGCTCAACCGTCGTCGCGCGCTGCAGCTGTTCGGCATCGGCGCCGCGGCCGTGACGCTGGCGGCGTGCGCGCCGACCGGGACCGGTTCCGCCACTGGGCCGGCCGCCGGCGGCAGCTCGACAGCCGGACTCAACGGCGCAGACCCGACCGACTTCTCGTTCGCCTCGTGGTCGTTCACGGAGGAAGCCGCAGCACCCGCGCTGGAGGCCATCGTCGCGTCCTACCAGGACAAGCAGTCCGTGACGGTGACGGATGTCTCGTTCCCGTACAACGAATACTTCAATCAGCTGCTGCTCCAGGTGCGCGGCGGGCAGTTCACCGGTGCCGCGCACGTGGACGTCGCATGGCTCGGCTCGTTGGCCGCGCTCGGCAAGCTCCAGGACCTCTCGCCCCTGGCGGAGGGCCGAGGTTACACGGACGCCGCGCTGAAGGCCGCGCAATTCGACGGCACCCAGTACGCGCTCCCGTGGACGATCGGTGCGATCGGGCTCGTCACGAATTCCGAGATCCTCGCCAAGGTGGGCGTGACGCCCGAGGAGTTCCCGACCACGATCGACGCGTACGAGAAGACCCTCAAGGATCTGAAGGGGCTCGGCGGAGGACTCATCCCGTACGCCGCATCCACCAAGGCGGCGCAGCTGAAGGACATCCTGATCTGGATGCAGACCTTCGGGAGCCCGCTCGTCGAAGGCGACACCGTCACGATCGGCGACGACGCCTCGATCGAGGCCGTCACCTGGTACAAGAGCCTGTACGACCAGGGTCTCATCGCAGCGGACGTCGACAGGTTCGACGCGCGATCGCTGTTCGCCCAGGGGCGCACGGCCATCTACGACGACGCGCCCGTCGGGCGCAACGCCGTCGTCGGCGAATCGCCAGACCCCGACCTCGCGACGAAGCTCGCGCCGGTGTCGCGGCCGGTCCTCAAGGACGGCGACACGCCGCGGGCGCTGGTCTGGGGCGGTGCGATCGCCGTCATCGACGGAGAAGGCGCGCCGACCGCCGGGGACTTCGCCCGGTTCGCCACCAGCGACCTGGACACCGTCCTGGCGGACTACGCGGTGCGCGGCCTGCCGCCGGTGACCACCGAGGCGCAGGAATCGGACGTCGTGACGGATGACGTGTTCGGGACGCTGTTCAGCGAGCGCATCACCACGACGGCCACGAGCAATCCGTTCTGGGCCTTCACCAGCTATTCCCAGATCGAGAGCGAGATCGCCGAGCACGTGCAGGCCGTTCTCGTCGGCTCGGCGACGCCGGCTGACGCCATGAAGGCGGCCGGCGAAGCGGCCCAGAAGCTCGTGGGCTGAGCCATGCACCGTCGTATCGCGGCCGGCGTGCTCGCCGGCGCGGTGCTTGCGGCGGCGGGGATCCTCCCCGCCGCCGCGGCACCGCCGCAGAAGACCGTGGAGGACCTGCCGTTCCGGGTCGACGCCTCCAACCAGGCAGGGTGGTGGAACCCGATCGACCAGGTCGGTGGCATCGCCTACTTCTCGTACAACGCGCCGGGCCCGACCGCCGCGACGCACGAGGTGCATATCGCGGCGCGTTCCCAGGACGGCACCTGGACGGACGGCTGTCTTCAGGATGCGGCGGGCGCGTGCGTGAGCTTCGTCGACGACAACGGCCACAACCAGCCGTCGATCGTCGTGGACGGCGGGGGCACCATCCACGCCTTCGTCTCGATGCACCACGAGCAGTGGAACTACTTCCGCTCCCGGACACCCGGCGACGTCACGAGTCTCGTCGACGCCACGGCGGAGATGCCGGATCCGACGGCGGCCATCACGTATCCGATCACCGCGCACGGCGTGGACGGCGACGCCTGGCTGCTGGTCCGCAGCGGAGCCGACCCGCAGCGCCGGCGTGACGGAGTTCTCTATCACTACGAACCGGAGGCCGGAGCCTGGCAGCGCGCGACGACGATCGCGGGCGCGGCAGGGTACTCGTTCTACCCCGATGACCTGCAGGTGGATCCGGACGGCCGAGTGCACGTGCTGTGGGAATGGGGCCCCTGGCCCGCCGACCCGTCTCGCCATCTCGGCTCGTATGCCGTGTACGACCCGGCCACTGGCGAGACCGAGGACGTCGCCGGACAGGCGATCGCGGGGCCTGTCACGCCGGACAGCGGCGGCGCGGTGATCTGGCGCGGTTTCGGTGCGGACGAGGACATCTCCAGTTACACGCCGGCGCTCCAGACGGCGAAGATGGCGCTGCGCGGCGACCGCCTCGTCGGCATCACGTACCGCTTCATCGAGAAGGATGCGACGGCGTACGATGTGCGGCACGCGTCCTGGGATGGCACCGCATGGTCCAGCGAGACCCTCGTGGACGTCTCGGAACTCGGGACGGGCACGGCGACCAGCGCGACGATCGACATGACGGCGCATGGATCGACCGTGCGGGTGTACGCCGCCGTCACCGCACAGGTGTGCGGCGAGCTGCGCAGCCAGGTGGTGAAGATCGAGCAGACCGAAGGCCAGGACGGCTGGACGTACGAGTCGATCGGCGAACAGCGCAGCGGTCAGCAGCGCCTGCGTGCGACGACGACGGCCGCCGGCACCGACCTGCTGTACCTCAGTGCTCCGAATGCCAACCCGGCCCGGCTGTCCTATGCCGAGGTCCCGAGGCTCGCGCCGCGCCGAAGCGGCGAGGATCTCGCGGACATCGTCGCTGCGCTGCGCGGGGATCTCGGTGGCACCAACGTCGCGCAGGGGGCGACCGCCACGGCGTCGTCCCAGCTCCGTCCCGACACGGGGCCGGAGCGTGCCGTCGACGGGATCTGCACGGACGCCAGCCGCTGGATCTCCGCGACCGATGACCCTGCGCCGAGCATCGAGGTCAGGTGGTCCGAGGCCGAAGCGCTCGCCGAAGTCCGCGTGCGCAGCGGTTACAGCGTGGACCCCGGAACGTCAGCGGTGCTGCGCGGATTCACGGTGTTCGTCCACACCGCGACGGGCTGGACCGAGGTCGGCTCGTACACCGCCAACACGGATCGACTCGTCAGAGTCGACGCCGGAGGTCTGATCGCCGACGGCGTTCGTCTGGAGATCTCGGACCCCTCGGCCTCCGAGACCGACGTCGCGCGCATCTTCGAGATCGAAGCGATAGCCGCGACCGGCTGAGCGTCACCCCCACCCCGCACACCCACCCACGAAAGGAACCCATCAGCATGCGCACGCAATCCGTCGAGACCGACGTCGTCGTCGTCGGAGGAGGCCTCGCCGGTGTTTCGGCGGCCATCTCAGCGGCCCGGCTCGGACAGCGCGTCGCGTTGATCGGGAACCGGCCCGTCCTCGGCGGCAACTCGTCGTCCGAGGTGCGGGTCTGGGTGTGCGGGGCGACCGCTCACGGCAACCAGCGCTGGGCGCGTGAAACCGGTGTCATCGGCGAGCTGTACGTCGAGAACCAGTACCGCAATCCGGAGGGCAATCCGATCCACTGGGATGACGTGGTGCTGGACGCCGTCAGGGCGGAGGAGAACCTCACGCTGTTCCTGAACACGGACGTCCGTGAGGTGGCTGCGCACGGGCCGGAGGATGACCGGGTGATCGATTCGGTCACCGGCTGGACGATGGGGTCGGAGATCACCACGGTCTTCACCGCGCCGATCTTCCTCGACTGCACCGGCGACGGGCTCGTCGGCCACCTGGCTGGAGCGCGCTACCGGCTCGGCAAAGAGAGCAAGGCCGAATTCGGCGAGGAGTGGGCACCCGAGGAGCCGAAGCGCGAGTTCCTCGGATCGACGCTGCTGTTCTACTCCAAGGACCTCGGCCGACCGGTGGAATTCGTGGCGCCCGATTCGACCATCGACATCACGACGACGCCCATTCCCGAATCGCGCATCATCCGCTCGGGCGACAGCGGCGCGGCGTACTGGTGGGTCGAGTGGGGCGGCGAGCTCGACATCGTCGATGACAACGAGCGCATCCGAGACGAACTGCGCGGCGTGATCCTCGGCATCTGGGACTACATCAAGAACTCCGGACGCTTCGACGCCGACACCCTCGATCTCGAGTGGATCGGCAACATCCCCGGCAAGCGCGAATATCGCCGCTTCGTCGGCGACTACACGCTTCATCAGGGCGACATCGTCGATCAGACATCGTTCGAGGACGGCGTCGCGTTCGGCGGATGGTCCATCGATCTGCATCCCGCAGGCGGCATGTACGCGAGCGGAGCCGGCGCCGTTCAGCGCTTCTCGAACGGCGTGTTCGAGATTCCCTACCGGACGCTGTATTCGAAGAACGTGCGCAACCTGCTGATGGCCGGTCGGCTCGTCTCCGCGACCCACATCGCTTTCGGCGCGGCCAGAGTCATGGCCACCTGTGCGGCGATGGGGGAGGCCGCAGGCGCGGCCGCCGCGCTCAGCGTCGCCGGGGGCATGACGCCGCGCGGAGTGTACGAGCAGCATCTGCCACAGCTTCGCCAGACCCTGCTGCGCGCCGATGCCACGCTGATCGGCGTCGCCAACGAGGATCCGGATGATCTGGCGCGCGTCGCCTCCGTCACGGCATCCGGCTTCACGCGCACGATCGGGACGGATGCCGCCGGCGACGGCATCCCGCATCCGCTGACCGACGACATCGGGATCGTCGTCCCTGTGACGGACCGCTTCGGTGGCATCGCCCTGCGCGTGGCGAGCGGTGCCGACACCACGCTGGTGGCCGAGGCGTACGTATCCGATCGCCCCCAGAACGTGATCCCGGTGGAGCGAGTGGCTGCGGCATCCGTCCCCGTACCCGCCGGCGCTGCGCGCTGGATCGACATCGAGCTGCCGTACGCAGCCGATCGTGCGCGCAACGTCATCGTCGTCATCCGGCATGACCCTGACGTGACGCTGTTCACGACCGACGAGCTGCCTCCTGGCGTCCTCACGCTCGTCCACCGCATCGACAACGATGATCAGAACGTCGAGATCAGCCGAGGCGAGCTGGTCGTGCAGTGGCCGACCAAGCCGCTCCGAGGACGCTCGGTGCTGTTCCGGGCGCTCCGGGAATCCGACGTCCTCGCCCCTGAGCGCGCGACCAGCGGATTCAACCGACCCTACGACGGGCCGAACATGTGGGCGTCCGCCCCGATGACGCCCGGACGCGACGAGTGGCTGCGCCTGGACTGGGACGAACCCGTCACCGCGAGCGAGATCAGGCTGGTGTTCGACGACGACGTCGATCTCGAGCTCAACACGCTGCACCATCACCGCAGCCCCGACCGCGTCATCCCGCAGCTGGTGCGGGACTACCGCGTCGAGGTGCTCGGAGGCGACGGATGGCGTGCGGTCGCGCACGAGCGGGACAACCGCCGCCGGCATCGTCGGCACGCGCTGCCGACCGACCTCGGCCCGTTCTCGGCGGCGCGCCTGGTGATCTCCGCGACCAACGGCGCACGGCAGGCGCGCGTCATCGCGTTCCGGGTGCAGAAGTGAGCTGCACGAGGACGGTAGCGTGAGATCCCAGAGCATCTCGACGAGGAGCGTGGCCGTGAACGAAGCGCATGCGCGCACTGCGCCGGTGAGCAGGCGGGTGAGGACGGGCATCGTCGCGCTCGCCGTCCCCGACCTCAATGAGCCGTACTTCGCGGAGCTCACGTCGCTGTTCGTCACGAAGGCGCACGAGCGAGGATTGTCGATCCTCATCCAGCAGACCGCCGGAGGGCACGAACGCGAGGTCGACATCGCCAACGGCGTCGGCCTTCCCCCCATCGACGGGCTCGTCCACATCCCTCGCTCGCTGACCGTCGGCGATCTCACTCGGCGCACCGCTCCGGGGCCCATCGTGCTGCTCGGCGAGCACATCCAGGTCAGCCCCTTCACGCATGTCACGGTCGACAACAAGGGCGGCACGGATGCCGCGACCGTGCACCTCGCGGATGCGGGATGCCGTCGGATCGCGTTCATCGGCCGCCGAGACGCGCTGCCGTCGGATGCCGCGGATCAGCGCTTCGCCGGCTACCGAGCGGCGGTGGACCGACTCGGTCTCGGCGGCGACGCGGCGCTCATCGCGACCGTCGACGCCTTCACGCCGGAGGAGGGGCGCCGCGCGATGGCGGATCTCATCGCACGGGGCGTCGAGTGCGACGGGGTGGTCTGCTCCAACGACTCGCTGGCATTCGGCGTCCTCGCTGCACTGCACCACGCGGGCATCCGCGTCCCGACGGATGTGGCGGTGATCGGGTTCGACGACGTGCATGCGGCACGCTTCTCCGCCCCGACGCTCACCTCGGTCGCTCCGGATGACGGCGCTCTGGTGGATGCAGCGCTGGATCAGCTGGAGCGTCAGATGAACACGCCGCCCGGCATGGACATGCCGGTGCAGCACGTCGTCGTCGGCGCACGCATCGTGCAGCGCTCCTCGACCGCCCGCTGATCAGGCGTCGGCAGCGTCCTCGACCGGTGCGAGCGTGAGCTCGACGTGGCCGTCGAGCTTCCCGGCCGCATCGGCGGAGAGCGCGTCGTCCATGATGAGGCGGTCGATCTCGTCGACGTCGACGATCGTGGTGAGTCCGACGGCGCCCCACTTCGAGTGATCGGCCAGGACGACGGACGTGCTCCCGGTCGCGATCAGGGCGCGGTTGGTCTCGGCCTCGAGCAGATTCGATGTCGTCAGGCCGGCCTGCAGATCGACGCCGCGCACGCCGAGGAACACCACGTCGCAGTGCAGCACGTCGAGCGCGCGCACGGCGATGGGCCCCACGAGTGCGTCCGCCGGGGTGCGCACGCCGCCGGTGAGCACGACCGTCTCCGTGTACGGCTCGTCGGCACGGTCGGGGCGGGCGAACACATCGGCGACCGGAAGCGAGTTGGTCACGATCGTCAGGTCGGGGATGCCGCGCAGCACGCGGGCGAGAGCCCAGGTCGTCGTGCCGCCGGAGAGCCCGATCGCCATCCCCGGCTCGACGAGCGCGGCCGCGCTGGTGGCGATCGCGTTCTTCTCGGCAAGACGCAGGCGCGACTGGGAGGCGAAATCGACATCGGGGCGTTCCGGCACGCGCGGAATCGTCGCGCCGCCTCGGACCTTGTCGAGTACGCCCTGCTGCGCCAGGACGTCGATGTCGCGGCGGACCGTCATCTCGCTGACGTCCAACGCCGCAGCGAGGTCGGCGACGGCCGCGGCTCCGGAGCGGCGCACCTCTGAGACGATGCGCGAGCGGCGTTCGGCAGCGAGCACCCTGACCCCTTTCGATCTGCACGCCAGTCTGCCATCACCGTGCCCGGTTCCGTGCGCTGCGGGTCGGCCGGGCGTAGCGTCCGGCGCGCTCCGCGCATTACGCTGGCAGAGGCACACGGAGGTGCCGGCCCGAAACTCCGACAGCTTCTTGGAGGCCCGCGTGTCCGACTCCCTGCCCGATCTGCGCACCATGTCCGGTGTCCTGTTCGACCTCGACGGCGTTCTGACGCCGACGGCCGAAGTGCACATGCGTGCGTGGAAGGCGGTGTTCGACGAGGTCTTCGCCCGATGGGGCATCGAACCCGCGTACACCGACGAGGACTACTTCGCCTACGTCGACGGCAAGAAGCGGTATGACGGGGTCGCGAGTCTGCTGCGCAGCCGCAACGTCGAAATCCCCTGGGGCGCCGTCGACGACGATCCGGCGGAGGAGACCATCTGCGGCATCGGCAACCGCAAGAACGCCGCCTTCTCGGCATCCCTTCGGGCCGAGGGGATCACGCCGTACCCCGGTTCGCTGGCTCTGCTCGAGCAGCTGCGGGACGCGGGGATCCGCATGGGAGTGGTCTCGAGCTCCAAGAACGCCGAGGAAGTGCTCAGCGGCGCCGGCCTCCGCGACTTCTTCGAGATCGTCGTGGACGGCGTCGTCGCCGAGCGCGAGGCGCTCGCCTCCAAGCCGGCCGCCGACATGTTCGCCGCCGGTGCTGTGGCTCTCGGCGTCGACGTCCTCACCGGCGCCGCCGTCGAGGATGCCGTGGCCGGCGTCGCCTCCGCATCCGCCGCCGGCTTCGCGACGATCGTGGGTGTCGACCGCGGCGCTGGACCCGATGTCCTGCGGGCGTCCGGTGCCACCTGTATCGTCGATGACCTTGCCCGACTTCTCCCGACGACCCCTTCGGAGACCGCATGATCGATCGTGACCGCTTTCCCGTCGACCCGTGGCGTCTCGTCGAGACGCGCTACACCGAGGACGGCGTCTCCGAGACGCTGTTCGGCGTCGGCAACGGCTATCTGGGGCTGCGCGGCAACCACATCGAAGGGCGCGGTGCGCACGAGCACGGCACCTTCATCAACGGCCTGCACGAGACCTGGCCGATCCGTCACGCCGAGCAGGCGTACGGGTTCGCCGAGGTGGGGCAGACGATCATCAACGCGCCCGATGCCAAGGTCATGCGGGTGTACGTGGACGACGAGCCGATCTCGTTCGACGAGGCCGATGTCCGCGAATACTCGCGCGTGCTCGACATGCGCACCGGCATCCTGAGCAGAGAACTGGTGTGGGAGACGCCGTCCGGCAAGCGCGTCCGGATGCGCGACGAGCGCATGGTCAGCTTCGAGGAGCGCCACCTCGCGATCCTTCGGCTCGAGGTGACCGTGGAGAACGCGGACGCTCCGGTCACGATCAGCTGCCAGATCCTCAACAGGCAGGACGGCGGCAACGTGTACGGCGGGACGCCGCCGGTCGCCGCGCAGAAGGCCGGTTTCGATCCGCGCCGCGCCGAGAAGATCACCGAGCGGGTGCTGCAGCCGGTCGAGTACTGGCAGGACGGCCTGCGTTCCGCGCTGTCGTACGAGGTCACCGAGTCGGGGATGACCGCCGCCGTCGTCGCCGACCACATGATCGAGACCGACAACGACTACAACGCACGGCAGCTGTGCGAACCCGACATCGCGAAGAACGTGTTCCGGGTGCAGGCGAAGGCCGGCATCCCGATCCGCATCACGAAGCTCGTCAGCTATCACACGTCCCGCGGCGTCCCGGCGCGCGAACTCGTCGACCGGTGCCGCCGTTCGCTCGACCGGGTCGCGATCGAGGGCATCGACACGCAGTTCCGTGCTCAGTCGGAGTGGCTGGATGCGTTCTGGACGCGCAGCGACGTGCGCATCGAGGGTCAGGACGCCCTGCAGCAGGCGACACGGTGGTGCCTGTTCCAGCTGGCGCAGGCCTCGGCGCGCGCCGACGGTTCCGGAGTGCCGGCGAAGGGCGTCTCCGGTTCGGGGTACAGCGGCCACTACTTCTGGGACACGGAGATCTACGTCCTGCCGTTCCTCACGTACACGTCGCCGCAGTGGGCGCGCAACGCTCTGCGTGCCCGCGTGCTCATGCTCCCCGCCGCGCGCCGCCGTGCCGCGCAGCTGAACGAGGCGGGGGCGCTGTTCCCCTGGCGCACGATCAACGGCGAAGAGGCGTCGGCGTATTACGCGGCCGGCACGGCGCAGTACCACATCAATGCCGATGTCAGCTTCGCGCTCGGGAAGTACGTGCGTGCCACGGGTGACGTGGACTTCCTGCATCGTGAGGGCGTCGACATCGCCGTCGAGACCGCTCGCCTGTGGGCCACGCTCGGATTCTGGCGCGGGACCAACGGCGACGCGACGTTCCACATCCACGGCGTCACCGGGCCAGACGAGTACACCACCGTGGTCAACGACAACCTCTTCACGAACGTCATGGCCCGCTTCAACCTGCGCCTGGCTTCACGCGTGGTGCGCGAGCTGGCGGCGAGCGATCCGCACGCGTACGACGCGCTGGTGGAGCGCACCGGGTTGGATGCCGGCGAGGCGGATGCCTGGGAGCAGGCCGCCGATGCGATGTACATCCCCTTCAGCGAAGGTCTCGGCATCCACCCGCAGGACTCCCTCTTCCTGGAGCGGGAGGTCTGGGACCTCGCCCACACGCCGGACGAACAGCGCCCGCTCCTGCTGCACTTCCACCCGCTGGTGATCTACCGGTTCCAGGTGCTCAAGCAGGCCGACGTCGTTCTCGCCCTGTTCCTGCAGGGCAACCACTTCACCGCCGAGGAGAAGCTCGCCGATTTCCAGTACTACGACCCGCTGACCACGGGGGATTCGACATTGTCCGCGGTGGTGCAGTCGATCCTCGCGGCCGAGGTGGGGTATCAGGACCTCGCGAGGGAGTATTTCGAGCAGTCGCTGTTCGTGGATCTCGGCGATCTGCATCACAACGCGGCGGACGGCGTGCATGTGGCGTCGGCCGGCGGCGTGTGGACCGCGCTCGTGAGCGGATTCGGCGGCATGCGCGATCACGGCGGCGAGCTGAGCTTCGACCCGCGGCTGCCGGCGGACTGGCCGTCGCTGTCGTATCCGTTGCAATGGCGCGGCACAGCACTCGACGTCACCGTGACGCGGGACGAACTGCGGGTGGGCATCCGCTCGGGAGACCCGGTCTCGTTCACCGTTCGAGGAGCGTCGTACACGGCGTCGGAAGGGCAGGATGCCGTGGTCGCCCTGGACGGCCAGGGGCCCCTCATCCCTGGACGTCCTACGCTGCGGCAGTTCGCCGACGCACGGCGTGACGACGGCACGCTGATGTCGGCATCCGTGCCGGTCGTCACGAGTGCGATCCCGGTGATCACCGGCTTTCCCGACTGAGGTCTCGATGTCGGCGGCACGCCGTAGGCTGGACGAGTGACCACAGCCCTTTACCGCCGCTATCGGCCTGAGAACTTCGCGGAGATGATCGGGCAGTCGCAGGTGACCGAGCCGCTCATGACGGCGCTGCGCGGTGATCGTGTCGGACACGCGTATCTGTTCTCCGGTCCGCGCGGGTGCGGCAAGACGACGTCCGCGCGCATCCTCGCGCGCTGCCTGAACTGCGCCGAAGGTCCGACGGACACGCCCTGCGGTGTCTGCCCGAGCTGCATCGAGCTGTCCCGCAGCGGCGGAGGTTCGCTCGACGTCGTCGAGATCGACGCGGCCAGCCACAACGGCGTCGACGATGCGCGCGATCTGCGCGAGCGTGCGACGTTCGCGCCCAGCCGCGATCGCTTCAAGATCTTCATCCTCGACGAGGCCCACATGGTGACCCCGCAGGGGTTCAACGCGCTGCTGAAGCTCGTCGAAGAGCCGCCCGCGCATGTGAAGTTCATCTTCGCGACGACCGAGCCCGAGAAGGTGCTCGGCACGATCCGCTCGCGCACGCACCACTATCCCTTCCGACTCGTACCGCCTGCGGCGATGCTCGAGTACGTCGAGAAGCTGTGCGGCGAAGAAGGCGTCCAGGTCGAGCAGGGGGTGCTGCCGCTCGTGGTGCGAGCCGGTGGCGGATCGCCGCGCGACACGCTCTCGCTGCTGGACCAGCTGATCGCGGGATCCGATGGCGACCACGTCGCATATGAGCGCGCGGTCTCTCTCTTGGGGTACACGCACGCAGCGCTGCTGGACGAGATCGTCGACGCTCTGGCCGCCGGCGATGCCGCTGCCGCCTTCCCCGCGGTGGACCGCGTCGTCCAGACCGGCCAGGACCCGCGCCGTTTCGTGGACGACCTGCTCGAGCGGCTGCGCGACCTCATCGTGATCGCCGCCGTCGGGGACGGCGCCGCCGCCGTGCTGCGGGGCATCCCCTCTGACGAGATGCAGCGCATGCAGTCGCAGGCCTCGGCCTTCGGACAGGCGCGTCTCTCGCAGACGGCCGACATCGTGAGCGCGGCATTGGACGACATGTCCGGCGCGACCTCGCCGCGGCTGCACCTCGAGCTCATGATCGCCCGGGTGCTCGCCCCGGCCATGGCGGGTGCATCCGGTGCGGGGCCCGCGGCCGGCGTGCCTGCCGCGGGCATGGTGTCGACGCCTGCCACTGCGTCTGCACCTGCACCTGCTGCACCTGCGCCCGCCGCTGCGCCGGCGGCTGCCGCGCCTGTGGTCCAGACCACACCGGTGGATCCGGCGCACGCTGCCGCGGACGAGTTCGGCCGTGCCTCCGCCGAGAAGAATGCGCCGCAGCCCGCTCCGGTCTCGGACGGGACGCCGTCCGCGCCCGAGCCGGTGGGCGCGCCCGACACGGCCTCGCCCGAGCCCGCGTCCGTCGCTGACCCGGCTTCGGAAGCCGCTCCGGCGCCTTCCGCCGCGCCGATGACATCGGGTCCCGTCGACTTCGACCGCATCCGAGCGTCCTGGCCTGCGGTGCTGAAGCGACTGGAGAGCATCAGTCGCACGGCATGGCTGATGGTGACCGCGATCCAGCCGCTGGACTACGAATCGGCCACGGAGGTGCTCACGCTCGGCTTCGCGAGCCCTCAGGATGTCACGCGGTTCAAGGGCCCGACACCGGGCCCCGGACCCTCGGACCACCTGCGCACCGCGATCGAGCAGGAGCTCGGCGTCAAGGTGAAGTACAAGCCTGCGCCGCTGCCCGCGGGCGGAGCCTCCACGCCCACTGCCGCGGCTCCGGTGGCCCCGGCATCCGAGCCGGCTGCTCGCCCGAGCGCGTTATCGTCCTCGCCCGTGACGGAGTGGGCGGTGGCGCCGATCCCGAAGGGGAACGAGGCGCCGCAGACTCCGCTGCCCGTCGATGACGAGCCCGCCGAAGTCGAGTCAGCGGCGTCCGCGCCGCAGCCGCCGGTCGACGGGCGCGTCTCCGACGACGAGCCACCGTTGCCGGATGATGACCAGGCTCCGGACGAGGACGAGCCGCCGTACGATCCGTCGGACGAACCAAGCCCATCCGGGTACGGGTCCGCACCGGCATCCGCGCGTGTTGCTCCCATGGCACCCGCACCGGCGCCCGGGACGTCCGCCTCCGTCACCACGTCGGCACCGCAGGCGTCCCAGGCGCGACCGGCACCGCAGGCGCCTGTCGTCACCGCCCGCTCCGCCGCCCCCGAAGGCATCCAGCGCTACGGCGAAGCCGTGATCCGGCAGGTCCTCGGCGCCACCTTCCTGCGTGAAGAGCCGTACGAGCCGCCGACGCAGACGAGGTTCAGCTGATGTACGACGGAATCGTTCAGGAGCTCATCGACGAGTTCGGTCGCCTTCCGGGCATCGGTCCGAAGTCCGCCCAGCGCATCGCGTTCCACATCCTGCAGACGCCGTCCTTCGACGTCGCGCGGCTGTCGGAGCTGCTCACCGAGGTCCGCGCCCGTGTGCGGTTCTGCGAGATCTGCGGCAACGTCTCCGAGCAGGACCGCTGCACCATCTGCCGCGACCCGCGTCGCAACGCCGCTCTCATCTGCGTGGTCGAGGACGCCAAGGACGTCGCGGCGATCGAGCGCACGCGCGAGTTCCGCGGTCTCTACCACGTCCTCGGCGGTGCGATCAGCCCGATCGCCGGAATCGGCCCGGACGATCTGCGCATCGCCCAGCTCATGACGCGTCTCGCGGACGGCACGGTGCAGGAGGTCATCCTCGCCACGAATCCGAACCTCGAGGGGGAGGCGACGGCGAGCTACCTCAGCCGGCTGCTCACGACGATGCAGATCACGGTGTCGCGCCTCGCCTCAGGGCTTCCGGTCGGCGGCGACCTCGAGTACGCCGACGAGGTCACCCTCGGTCGTGCCTTCGAAGGGCGTCGCACGCTGTGACGGCCTGCGCGCAGGACGACCGGTGAACGCGCACGCCACCGTGAGCCGTCGCGGCTGGCTGCTGTTCGGCGCCATGGCACTGCTCTGGGGCGTGCCGTACCTCTTGATCCGCATCGCGGTGGAGTCCTACTCGCCGCCGGCGATCGTCGCCGGCCGCACGCTCATCGCGGCGCTCCTGCTGCTGCCGTTCGCGATCCGCAGCGGCGCTCTGCGGCCGGCGCTCAAGAAGTGGCCGTGGGTGCTCGCCTTCGGTCTCGTCGAGATGGGCGGACCGTTCGTGCTGCTCGGCCACGCCGAGCAGACTCTGCACTCCGGCCCGACCGGCCTTCTCGTCGCGACAGTGCCCCTGTTCGCGGCGCTGATCGCACTCGGCGGAGGGGATCGCACCGTGCTGCGTCCCGTGCGGCTCGGGGGACTGCTGGTCGGGTTCGCGGGCGTCGCGATCGTCGTCGCCGGACCCGGTCTCGCCTCCGGCGACCTGATCGCGGCGGGGGAGGTGCTGCTCGTCGCCGTGCTGTACGCGATCGCGCCGTTCATCATCGCGCGAAAGCTCGGCGATGTGCCATCGCTGGGCACGATCACTCTCGCGCTGCTCGCGATCGGCATCATCTACCTCCCGATCGCCGCGGCGACACAGCATGAGATGCCGACGCTCGAATCGACCGGCGCGCTGCTCGCCCTCGCTGTGATCTGCACCGCGATCGCCTTCCTCGCCTTCTTCGCGCTGATCCGCGAGGTGGGACCGGTTCGCGCACCCCTGTTCACGTACGTCAACCCGATCGTCGCCATCATCCTCGGCGCCATCGTGCTCTCAGAGCCGATCACCCCCGGGCTGCTCATCGGATTCCCCCTCGTGATCATCGGATGCTGGTTCGCCGCAACCGGCGGGCGCCTGCGCTCGGCTCCCACCGTGACGCCGACGCCGCCGTCGGCACCGTGATCACGGCATCATCAACCCTCGCGGGTGCAGCGGACGTCACATACGCAATGCGGCATACGGCGCGAAAGTAGACTGTCCCGTGGGCGGATCCGCCTGAAATCCCTGGGAGTGTTCACGTGGCCCTCATCGTGCAGAAGTACGGCGGCTCGTCTGTCGCCGACGCAGAGAGCATCAAGCGCGTCGCCAAGCGCATCGTCGACACCCGTCGTGCCGGGCACGACGTCGTCGTCGCCGTGAGCGCGATGGGCGACACCACAGACGAACTGCTGGATCTGGCGGCCGAAGTGGCGCCCATCCCCGCTCCGCGCGAGATGGACATGCTGCTCTCGAGCGGTGAGCGCATCTCGATGGCGCTGCTGGCGATGGCCATCCACTCGATGGGATTCGAGGCACGTTCGTACACCGGGCCGCAGGCCGGAATGCGCACGGACGACCGGTACGGCTCCGCGCGGATCGTCGAAGTCAACCCGAAGCGCGTCCGCGAGGCGCTCGACGAGGGCGCGATCGTGATCGTCGCCGGGTTCCAGGGACTCAACGACGACACTCAGGACATCACCACCCTCGGTCGCGGCGGGTCGGACACCACCGCCGTCGCGCTGGCCGCAGCGCTCAAGGCCGATGTCTGCGAGATCTACAGCGACGTCGACGGAATCTTCACCGCCGATCCGCGGGTCATCCCGCAGGCGCGCAAGCTCGACCACGTCTCCAGCGAGGAGATGCTGGAGCTCGCCGCCAACGGCGCCAAGGTCCTGTACATCCGCGCCGTCGAGTACGCGCGCCGTCACGGCGTCCTGATCCACGCCCGTTCGTCGTTCTCGGCGGCAGAAGGCACATATGTTCTTGGTCGGGGGATGGTCAACCCCCGCGAATCTGAGGGAGAAGTCATGGAAGAACCGATCGTCGCAGGCGTCGCCACCGACCTCAGCCAGGCCAAGATCACGATCATCGGTGTGCCCGATGTGCCGGGCAAGGCGGCGGAGATCTTCCAGATCGTCGCGAAGTCCGGCGCGAACGTCGACATGATCGTGCAGAACGTGTCGGCCGCGGCCACCGGACGCACCGACATCTCCTTCACGCTGCCCAAGGCGGATGCCTCGGCCGCGCTCAAGGCACTGGCCGGCGAGCAGGCGGACATCGGCTTCGAGAGCCTCGTCCACGACGATCAGATCGGCAAGTTGTCGGTCGTCGGTGCGGGGATGCGCACGCATTCCGGCGTCTCGGCGAAGCTGTTCGAGGCGCTGTCGATCGCGGGCGTGAACATCGAGATGATCTCGACGTCGGAGATCCGCATCTCGGTCGTGCTGCGCGGCGACGAGCTCGCCGATGCGGCGCGCGCCGTGCACACCGCCTACGGCCTCGACAACGAGATCGAGGCGACGGTCCACGCAGGCACCGGCCGCTGATCCGGCGGGCGACCGCGCAAAGTCCGTCTCACGGGGCATCGGCCCTTCCGCGGCACGGTAGACTCGCCGAAACCCTGACATCGGCGCCAGGCGCGGCATCCGCACTCCGACGCCGTGCCGAGCGCCTCGCCTGCAGTTCTGCATCAGCCCGAGGAAAGCTCATGACCCGCATCTCCGACTCAGGATTCTCCGTCGCCATCGTCGGCGCCACCGGCCAGGTTGGCACCGTCATGCGCGAGATTCTCAGCGAGCGATCGTTCCCGATCCGCGAGCTGCGGCTGTTCTCGTCCGCACGCTCGGCGGGCAGCGCGATCGAGTTCGGTGGCGTCACGGTCATCGCCGAGGATGTCGAGACCGCCGACCCGGCCGGTATCGAGATCGCGCTGTTCTCGGCGGGAGCCACGGCCAGCCGCGCCTACGCCCCTCGTTTCGCCGAGGCCGGTGCCGTCGTGATCGACAACTCCAGCGCCTGGCGCAACGACCCAGAGGTTCCGCTGGTCGTCAGCGAGGTCAATCCGCACGCGATCGACGAGCGCCCCAAGGGGATCATCGCCAACCCGAACTGCACCACGATGGCCGCGATGCCAGTGCTGAAGGCGCTGCACGCCGAAGCAGGTCTCGAGCGTCTCATCGTGTCCACATACCAGGCGGTCTCCGGTTCCGGCCTCGCCGGCGCCCAGGAGCTGCTCGGACAGGTCGAGGGGGTCCTCGCCCAGGGCGACACGCTGCGCCTCGTGCACGACGGATCCTCCATCGACTTCCCGCAGCCCGAGAAGTACGTCGCCCCGATCGCATTCGACGTCATCCCTCTCGCAGGCAACCTCGTCGACGACGGGCAGAACGAGACGGACGAGGAGAAGAAGCTCCGCAACGAGAGCCGCAAGATCCTCGAGCTGCCTGACCTCCGCGTCGCAGGCACGTGCGTGCGTGTTCCGGTCTTCACCGGCCACTCGCTGTCGATCCACGCCGAATTCTCGGGCGAGATCACCCCGGAGCGCGCGACCGAGGTGCTCTCCGCAGCCCCCGGCGTCGCGCTCGAGGAGGTCCCCACCCCGCTGTACGCGGCGGGCAAGGACCCGAGCTTCGTCGGCCGCATCCGCGCCGACCAGTCCGCACCGGAGGGCAAGGGGCTCGTGCTGTTCATCAGCAACGACAACCTGCGCAAGGGCGCGGCGCTGAACGCCGTCCAGATCGCCGAGATCGTCGCAGCGCGCCTCGCCGTCGCCGTCTGACCCCGGCGGCGCGTCGCCTCGGTCAGGGGCCGTGCCGGGGCGAACTAGACTGTACGGGTGACTGAATCCGTCGACGTCGTCCTCATCGGTGGCGGCATCATGAGCGCCACCCTCGGTACGCTGCTGCACGAACTGCAGCCGGACTGGAAGATCGTCGCCTTCGAGCGACTGAGCGACGTGGCGCAGGAGAGCTCCAACCCGTGGAACAACGCGGGCACGGGGCACGCCGCCCTGTGCGAGCTCAACTACATGCCGAAGAACCCGAACGGCCCCCTCGATCCCGCCAAGGCGGTGTCGATCAACGAGCAGTTCCAGCAGAGCCGCCAGTTCTGGTCGTCGCTGGTCGAGCGGGGCGTGCTGGATGAGCCGTCGACGTTCATCAACGCCACGCCGCACATGACCTTCGTGCGCGGTGAGAAGGATGTCGCGTACCTCAAGGAGCGCTACGAGGTGCTCAAGCAGCAGCCGCTGTTCGAGGGCATCGAGTACTCCGAGGACTCCCGTGTCATCAACAAATGGGCCCCGCTGCTGATGCAGCGCCGCCGCAAGGGGGAGCCGTTCGCGGCGACGCGCGTGCCCGCAGGCACCGATGTCGACTTCGGTGCTCTCACCCACCAGCTCTTCGATCACCTCACCTCCAGCGGCGTCGACCTGCGCACCAACCAGGAGGTGCGCAGCCTCAAGCGCCAGAAGGACGGCACATGGCTGGTCAAGTACCGCACGGGCCTCGGTCTCACCCCGAACGAGGTCAAGGCGCGTTTCGTCTTCGTCGGTGCCGGCGGATGGGCGCTGAAGCTCCTGCAGCGCTCGGGCATCCCCGAGATCAAGGGCTACGGCGTCTTCCCGATCGGCGGGCAGTTCCTGAAGACGACCAACCCGAAGGTCGTCGCGCAGCACAAGGCGAAGGTGTACTCGCAGGCATCCGTCGGCGCCCCGCCGATGTCGGTCCCGCACCTGGACACCCGTGTCGTCGACGGCGAGGAATCGCTGCTGTTCGGCCCGTTCGCCACCTTCAGCCCGAAGTTCCTCAAGAACGGCTCGTGGTTCGACATCGTCGGTCAGGTGCGTACGCACAACCTGTGGCCGATGCTGCGGGTCGCGTTCGCGAACCCGGATCTCATCACGTACCTGGTCGGCGAGCTGGTCAAGAATCACCGCAAGAAGGTCGACAGTCTCCGTGAATTCATGCCGACGGCGAAGGACGAGGACTGGACGCTGATCCAGGCCGGTCAGCGTGCCCAGGTCATGAAGAAGGACCCCGAGAAGGGCGGCATCCTGCAGTTCGGCACCGAGGTCGTCTCCGCAGAGGACGGCTCGATCGCCGGTCTCCTCGGCGCGTCGCCCGGTGCTTCGACGGCTGTTCCGATCATGCTCGAGCTGCTCCAGAAGTGCTTCCCCGAGGACTACCCGTCGTGGGAGCCGACGCTGCGCGAGCTGATCCCGACCTACGGCGCGAAGCTCAACCCGGATGCCGCGATCGCTGAACGATCGATGGCGTCCACGGCCGCCACTCTCGGCATCAACCGCTAGCAGGCGACCGTGGCGAAGCTCTACTTCCGCTACGGCGCGATGAATTCGGGCAAGTCCACGTCGCTGCTGCAGGCCGCGTACAACTACGAGGAGCGCGGGCAGCACGTCCTGCTCGCGAAGCCCGAGATCGACACCAAGGGCGCGGCGCAGATCGAGAGCCGTCTCGGTGTCACTCGTGACGTCGACTTCCTGATCGGTCCTCACGACGATGCGCGCGAGTTGTTCCAGCGGGAGCGGGAGCGGGTGCGGCGGCGCGACGACGAGGGGCTCATCCCGTCCGAGCGGCCGGCGGACATCGCCTGTCTGCTCATCGACGAGGCGCAGTTCCTCGCACCGGACCAGATCGACGATCTGTTCCGGATCGCGGTCGTCGACGGCATCCCGGTGATGGCCTACGGCATCCGCAACGACTTCCTCACGCATGCGTTCCCCGGCTCCGCGCGCCTGTTGGCGATCGCGCAGTCGCTGGAGGAGCTCAAGACGATCTGCCGCTGCGGGCGCAAGGCCGTGTTCAACGGACGGGTGGTCGGCGGACGCTTCGTCTTCGACGGCGATCAGGTGGCGATCGATCAGGGGGCAGGCGGGGGAGCGCCGGTCGATGTGGTCACCTACGAGTCTTTGTGCGGCAACTGCTACCTCGAGGAGTCCGGCGGCCGCCTGGGCTGAGCCCGCGGCCCGCGTGCCCTCGTGATTCCGGTCGCGGTAGGGGGCGCTATGCGGCGCGGGTTCCGACACGAACGGCGACCGGAGCAAGACGCGACTCCGGTTGCGTGGTCTGACCACAGTCGGCTATCCTGTGGTCAGACCACAGGAGGATCGGATGCCGGAGTCCACGCCGCGCGCCTGGCGGACCGTGCTCGAGCACATCGAGGCGGACCTGCTCGACGGCCGCCTCGGCCCGGGGGACCGTCTTCCCTCCGAGCGGGATCTGTCCGCGGATCTCGGCGTCGGCCGATCCAGCGTCCGCGAGGCGCTGCGCGTCCTCGAGGTGATGGGGCTGATCCGCACGGCGACCGGCTCAGGGCCGCAGTCGGGCGCCATCGTGATCGCGACACCCACGGGTGGCATGTCGGCGCTGCTGCGTCTCCAGGTGGCCGCACAGGGCTTTCCGCTGGCGGACGTCGTCAAGACCCGTCTCGTCCTCGAGGATGCCGTGGCCACCGCCCTCGCCGCGGACGGTGACCGCGACACGGGCGAGGCGCATCGCATCCTCTCCGCGATGGACTCGGACGCGCTGACTCCGGCTGAGTTCCTCGCGCTCGACGCACAACTGCATCTCGCGCTGGCCGAAACATCCGGAAACGCCGTGATCGCCGCGATGATGGCGGGGCTGAGGACTGCGATCGAGTCCTACGTGCAGGCGGGCGTCGCCGGCATCGACGACTGGTCGACGATGGCCGAGCACCTGCGCGCGGAGCACCACGCGATCGTCGAGGCGATCGACGCCGGGGACGGCGATCACGCGCGCTCCCTCCTGAAGACCCACATCACCGGCTACTACACCGCGGCGGGGCTGACCCGCGTGCGTGCCACCCGCCCCTGAGCACCACGAAAGGACCATGATGGTCAAGCGCCAGCTGCCCAACCCGGTCGAACTCCTCGACCTGATGAAGTTCAAGAAGCCGGAACTGGACGGTCGCAAGCGCCGTCTGGATGCCGCACTGACGATCTCCGACCTGCGGACGATCGCCAAGCGCCGGACCCCCAAGGCGGCGTTCGATTACACCGACGGCGCCGCAGAGGGCGAGCTGTCGCTGTCGCGCGCCCGTCAGGCGTTCGAGGACGTCGAGTTCCACCCCGGCATCCTCAAGCCCGCCCCGCAGGTCGACACGTCCGTCGAGATCCTCGGCGGCCCGTCCGCCCTGCCGTTCGGCATCGCACCCACCGGCTTCACCCGCCTGATGCAGACCGAGGGGGAGGAGGCAGGAGCGGGAGCTGCTGCCGCCGCCGGCATCCCGTTCACGCTGTCCACCCTCGGTACCACCTCGATCGAGGGCGTGAAAGCCGCCAACCCCTACGGTCGCAACTGGTTCCAGCTGTACGTGATGCGCGACAGAGAGATCTCCTACGAGCTCACGCGCCGTGCCGCAGCCGCCGGCTTCGACACGCTGCAGTTCACCGTCGACACGCCGGTCGCCGGCGCGCGCTTGCGCGACAAGCGCAACGGCTTCTCGATCCCTCCGCAGCTGACGATCGGCACCATCGTCAACGCGATCCCGCGGCCGTGGTGGTGGTACGACTTCCTCACGACGCCCAAGCTGGAGTTCGCTTCGCTGAGCACCACAGGAGGCACGGTCGGCGAGCTGCTGGACGCCGCGATGGACCCGACGATCAGCTACGACGACCTCGCCGTGATCCGCGACCTGTGGCCCGGCAAGATCGTCATCAAGGGCGTCCAGAACGTGGAGGACTCGGTCCGCCTGCGGGATGCCGGGGTCGACGGCATCGTGCTCTCCAACCACGGCGGACGCCAGCTCGACCGTGCCCCGATCCCGTTCCACCTGCTGCCCAAGGTCCGCCAGGCGGTGGGGGAGGACTTCACCGTGATGATCGACACCGGCATCATGAACGGTGCCGACATCGTCGCCTCCGTCGCGCTCGGTGCGGACTTCACGCTGATCGGGCGCGCCTACCTGTACGGACTGATGGCCGGCGGGCGGCAGGGCGTCGACCGCACGATCGCGATCCTGCGCACCGAGATCGAGCGGACGATGCGTCTGCTCGGCGTCTCCACGCTCGCCGAGCTCGAGCCGGGCCACGTCACGCAGCTGCAGCGACTGGTCCCGGTGGCCGGCGTCGGTGCGGAGGCCGTCGTTCGCTGACGAGGGCGCCGCTCAGGCGTTCACGCGCCTGAGCGGGGGCCACGGCACGATCATCGAGGTGCGCCGGCGGTAGTCGGCATACGCCGGATAGCGAGAGGCGGAGATCGACTCCGTGAAGATCGTCGACCCGATGAACAGCGCCGTCAGCAGTACTGGGCCGACGATCGAGGCGTTCACCGCACCTCCGAGGAATCCCGCACCGGATGCCACGGCCGCCGTGGCGCCGATCGCGTAGAACATCCACCACTGGGCCTGCTCGAAGAAGAAGTTCGGATGGCGGCTGAAGCGGAACAGTCCTTCCGTGAGGAAGCCGTCGCCGAGGGCGCCGCCGGCCGCCTTCTTGCGCCGGTGGAAGTTCCACTGCTGCTGGTCGGCGATCGTCTCGCCGACCAGCAGCGCGAGGAACAGAGCGGTGAAGGCGGCATCCCACCCGGTGAACGGTGCCGGATCGCGCAGCGCGACGCCCGCGGGAAGCGTGATCAGCACGAGCAGCGTCATCTGGAACGCGACGATGAACAGCAGGTTGAAAACCTGGAACAGCCAGGAAGGGAGCCGCGCGCGCAGGATCGCCCAGCGGTAGTCCTCAGTGCCGGTGTAGCCGCCCTTGCGGGCGAAATTGAACGTGAGACGCACGCCCCACGCGGTCACGAGGAGGGCCATGACCACCAGGCGCGTCGCATCGATGCCCGATGCCAGGGCATCCGCGGCGAAGATCCAGACGTAGACCACCGGCACGATCGACCAGGCGCGGTCCACCCAGGAGGTGTCGCGCGTGATGAGTGAGAGCACCCAGCATGCCGCGCTGGCGACGGCGGCCACGATGATGACGAGCGAGAGCGGGTCCATGCCGCCATCGTAGGGCGTCCTGCGCCCCGCGAGCGGTCAGAGCGTCGTGAGCAGTTCGTCGAGCTTGTCGGCGGTGTCTTCCCAGCCCTCGACGGCGATCGAGCGGACGCCGAGCGCCAGGACGGGATAGTCGTTGCCCCCGACGTCGAGTCGGTCGCCGTAGAAGAGCATGTCGGACAGGGGGATGCCGGTGTGCTCGGTCAGGGCCGACATGCCGTAGGCCTTGTCGATGCCTGCGCGGGTGATGTCGATCGAGGTCGAGCCGCCGGCGCGGACTTCCAGGCCGGGGAGGCGTGCCGCGACGGCATCCCGCAGAGCCAGGCGCTTCTCGCCCGTCGGGTCCCAGTCGTGCTTGGCCTCACGCGGCGCCTGCTGGCCGAGGGCGGAGAAGGTGATCTGCGAACCGCGGTCCTCGAGGATCTCACCCCAGGGTTCCGCTTCCCACAGGCCGAGGCGCTCGGCTTCTTCGCGCAGGGCGGTGAGCGCGGCATCCTTCTCGTCCTGTGCGAGATCGTGCGCGTACACCGCGGCGAAGTCCTCGCCGTCGTGACGCAGGTAGCGGGTGCCGCACGTGGGGAGGAGGTGCAGGCGTCCGAGTTCTGCGCCATCCGCGTCGCCGAGCTGGGCGATGACCTGGGACCGGAACTGGTCCTCGTTGCCGCCGGAGATGATGGCCACCTCGACCGTGCGCAGCAGGGCCCGCAGCAGGTCGGCGATGCGAGGATCGATGGCGCCCTTCGAGGGGGCGAGCGTGTCATCGAGGTCGAAGGCGACGAGGCGCGTGGGGGTCATCTGCTCTCCAGTGTGGTGATACGCGAGAGGGCCCACCTTCCGGCGGGCCCTCTCTGTTGTCGGGGTGACAGGATTTGAACCTGCGGCCTCTTCGTCCCGAACGAAGCGCGCTACCAAGCTGCGCCACACCCCGTTTGACAACCGTTCGAGTCTACAACGAATCTTCCGTGGGACCGAATCGGGGCGGCTTCGCCGTCACGCGCGGGCCGTGAGGGTCAGCAGCGTCGCCTCAGGGCGGCACGCGAACCGCACCGGCGCATAGATCGAGTGGCCGCAGCCGGCGCTGACGTTCAGCGGCACCGTGCGGTCGTCGTGCGTCCACGTGCTCAGGCCCTTCGCCTGCGTGAGCGGGATGTCGCAGTTCGCGACGAGCGCCCCGAAGCCGGGCAGGCACACCTGGCCGCCGTGAGTGTGGCCACCGAAGATGGCGTCGGCGCCGAGGTCGACGTACGTGTTCAGTACGCGCTGGTATGGCGCATGGGTCACGCCCAGCAGGGGAATGGCGTCATCGCGCGAACCGAGTGCGGCCAGCGCGTCGGGGAGGACATCCAGCTGGTCCCAATCGCGGTGCGCGTCGCTCACCCCGACGAAGTCGATGTCGGTGCCGGCGACTCGCAGGCGTGCCGCCGTGTTGTTCAGGTCGGTCCAGCCGAGTTCGTCGGTGAAGTAGGAGTTCATCGCCTCGGTATCGAGGAAATCGGGTTCCTCCGGGCGTTCCGACGGGCCGGTGAAGTACTTCAGCGGATTGCGCGGGGAGGGCGCGAGCACATCGTTGGATCCATGCACGAAGACCCCGGGGATGCCCGCCAGAGGCGCGAAGGCACGGCGGATGCCGGCGATCCCGTTCTCGTGGCCGAGATTGTCCCCGGTGTTGATGACCAGGTCGGGCTCGAGTTCAGCGAGCGATGCGAGCCAGTTCTGCTTGCGGTGCTGCCACGGTGCCATGTGCGCATCGGAGACGTGCAGCACGCGTATGGGGGCGGACCCGGCCGGGAGTGCCGCGGCGGACACAGTGCGGACGGTGAAGAGGTAGCGCTCGATGCCGATGCCCCAGACCGCGGCCGCGACGCCCGCGGCCCCCACCGCGCCGAGCGCGATGAGGGCCGGGTGAGCCGAAGAGGACTTGGTCATCAGTCGTCGTCGCCGTTGCCGTTCCCGTTGTTGCCGTTGTCGAGCGCCTTGCAGACGACGGCGATGCTGGTGCTGCGGTTCACCGCGGTACCGGCCGGAGGGTTGGTCGACTCGACTTCGGCGTTGGGCAGGCCGCACGACGCATCCCAGCTGAGGTTGCTGAGGCCTGCGCTGGCGAGCTCGCTCTGCGCCTTGCTCGCCTTGTCTCCGACGACGTCGGGGACTGTCGCGCCCTGACCGTTGCTCGGCGAGATCGTGACTGTGGCACCGCCGGCGATCCGGCCCGCACCGGGGGACTGCGCGGCGATCTGATCCGTCGGCAGGTTGCTGTCCACCGGTGCCCCGACTGTCACGGTGAATCCCGCGTCCGTGAGCGTCTTCGTGGCGTCATCGATCGTCTTGCCGACGACGTCGGGAAGGTCGCGCAGGATCGTGCGAGTCAGGTTCTTGTCCGGCGGCGGGAACTCGTCACCGAGATACCATGCGTTCGCTGCACGCTGCATGTCCTTGGCGAGCGGGAAGCGAAGGTTGTTCAGCGGCGTACCGTTCGATGAGAAGTTGCGAAGCGTTCCCTCGCCAATGACATTGCCGACCCAGACGGCGGTCGCGACCTTGGAGCTGGACTCGACCATCGTGGTGTGGGTCTTCTGATGTGTACCGGTCTTGCCGATCACGGGGACACCGTCATTCGGATTCGCCTGACCACCGGTGCCGCCGTACATGACACCGCGCAATGCAAAAGCAGCCGTTGCGGCGACCTCGGGAGATATCACCTGGTCGCACGAGGACTCCGGCAACGGCAGTTCAGTGCCATCCTGATCGACGATCTTGTCGATAGCACGCGGAGTGCAATACATGCCCTTATTAGCGACGGTGGCGTAGGCGTTCGCCATAGCAAGCGCCGGGATGTTCTTGTCACCGATCACGTTGTTCAGAACGTTCTCGCCGGTGGTGGCCGTCGTACCGTTGATCGGTCGACCCAACGTAACGCCGAGACGCGTGGCCATGCTGTTGATGTCGTAGATGTCCAGCTGTGTTGCCATGGCCAGGAAACCGGTGTTCAGCGAGCGTTTCGTGAACTCCATCACGGTGCCCGTGTAGCCTCGGATCCCGCCGGAGTTGCCGATTTCCTTGTTGTTCGAGTGTTTCTCGCCCTGCACAGTGTAGGAAGTGAACGTACGCAAGCTGCCATCGAGAACCTCGTTGACTGAGTGCCCCTTCTCGAGCCAGTCCAGCAGGGTGAAGAGCTTATAGGTCGAGCCGACCGGGAATCCTCCCGCGCTGCCGTGAGCCTGATCAGCCGCGTAAACCTGGGCCGACTGTCCGCGGGCAGGATTCGCCGACTCATTGAAATCCGTATTCTGCGTCATTGACAGAATGCGGCCAGTGCCTACCTCGACCTGCACGCCGGCAGCGCCCAACTCGATGCCGTCGAGCGCCGGCGCGACGTTCGCCGTCATCGTGTCGACGGCTGCCTGCTGGATGTCGAGGTTCAGCGACGTGTAGATGTCCAACCCGCCGCGCTGCAGCGTGTCGCGGCGCTCCTCAGGCGTGTCTCCGAAGGCTGGATCGGATTGGATGACCGACTTCACGTACTGGCAGAAGTACGCGTTCTTTTCGGCTTCGGCGCAACCCTGCGTGGCGGGGTTGATGGCAGGAACGATCGGCTCTGCGAGCGTGGTGTCGTACTGCTCCTGCGTGATCTTGCCATCCGCGAGCAGGCGGCCGAGAACGTAGTTGCGGCGGTCGAGCGTCTGCGAGTAACCATCCGCCTCGCTGTTGATGAGAGCGCCCGTCTTGTCCGTCATTGATCCTTCACGCATGTCGATGCGGTAGGAGTTCGGATTCTGCACCATGCCGGCCAGCGTGGCCGCCTGGTTGATGCTCAGGTTCGCCGCCGGGACGGTGTAGTAGTACTGCGACGCCGCTTCGATGCCGTAGGTGGTGCCGCCGAAGTTCGACAGGTTCAGGTAGCCGAGCAGGATGTCGTTCTTCGAGTACTCCTTCTCGATCTGCAGGGCGTAGCGCATCTCCTGCAGCTTGCGCTTCATGCCGTCAGTGCCGGAGGCGTTCGTGGCATCGGTCCAACAATCGAGCAGTGCCTTCTGGTACTTCTGGGCGTCGTACACGCCCTCCGGGTTGAACTCCGCGTCGTTCGGCGAGGTGTCCTTCTCGCAGCGCTGCACGAGCACGTTCTTCACATACTGCTGGCTGATGGTCGACGCGCCACGGCTGGAGGTTCCCTTGGCGTAGTCGACAAGGGCCTTCGCGGTGGCTCCGATGTTGATGCCGCTGTGGTCGTAGAACGTCTTGTCCTCGCTGGAGAGGATCGCGTCGTACAGGATCGGGGCGACCTGGTCGTACGTCACCGGGATGCGGTTCTGGTCGTAGAACGACGCGAGCTTCTCGGTGCGGCCATCCGAGTGCGACGCCCAGAGCGTGGTGGGCTCCATCGGAGCATCCGGCTTGAGGTCATTCGGAATGTCCTCGAAGAGGTCGACGGCGGCCGAGCCCGTGAGGCCCGTCATCGCGATCGCGGGGGTCACGGTTGCCGTGACGAGAACTCCGGCGACGACACTGAGCCCGACGAGTCCGAGGAGGCCGCCGAGCACACCCTTCAGCGTGCGATTGTTCTGAGGCATACGCTAGATCGTAGGGGAGTTCCCTGAAAAACCACCTCGACGCGGGCCCCCGGGCACGTCGTCGCCGACGTGCAGGAGTGCCATGACCACGTGGGAATATCTCACCACGCCGCTGTTGATCCACAACACCGCAGCGATCCTCAACAACTGGGGAAAGCAGGGCTGGGAGCTGGTTCAGGTCGTCCAGGGGCCGGAAGGCGGCCTCGTGGCCTACTTCAAGCGCCCCGCCGCCGAGGAGGGTGCGAACAGCGCCGGTCTCGCGGCCGCAGAGCAGGCCGCTCGCCAGTTCGACGGCGGTGCGGCATGAGCGTCGGGGCTCGCCTGACCGAGCTCGGGATCGAGCTGCCGGCCGTTGCGGCTCCTGTCGCGGCGTACGTGCCTGCCGTCGTGCACGGCGGCCTCGTCTACACGTCCGGTCAGCTGCCGTTCGCGGACGGTGCGCTGCCGGCGACAGGCAAGGTCGGCGCCGGTGTCTCGGCGGATGATGCCAAGGCCTACGCCCGCACGTGCGCGCTGAACGCGCTCGCCGCCGCCGCGGATGCCGCGGGCGGCCTGGAGAAGATCGCCGGCGTGCTGCGGCTCGGCGGTTTCGTGGCATCCGATCCATCGTTCACCGGGCAGCCCGGTGTCATCAACGGTGCCAGTGAGGTCCTGGGCGAGATCTTCGGGGATGCCGGAAAGCATGCTCGCGCAGCCGTCGGTGTTCCGGTGCTGCCGCTGGACAGCCCCGTCGAGGTCGAGGTCACCTTCATCCTCGCGTGATGCGCGAAGGCCTCCTCCCTCTTACGGGGAGGAGGCCTTCTGGGTTCCCGGGGTTACTTCACCTGGGCCGAGATGATGCTCATGACCGCCGTGTCGGCGAGCGTCGTCGTGTCGCCCACCTCACGTCCTTCGGCGACATCGCGCAGCAATCGCCGCATGATCTTGCCGGATCGGGTCTTCGGAAGCTCGCCCACGATGTACACGTCGCGCGGTCGAGCGATCGCACCGATCTGCTCGCCCACCCAGATCCGCAGCTGCTGGGCCAGTCCCTCGGGGGTGTGCTCCGCGAGGAAGCTCTCCTTGAGGATCACGAACGCCACCACAGCCTGGCCGGTGGTCTCGTCCGCCGCCCCGACGACCGCGGCCTCCGCGGTCGCCTCATGCGCGACGAGCGCCGATTCGATCTCAGCGGTCGACAGCCGGTGGCCGGAGACGTTCATCACGTCATCCACGCGGCCGAGCAGCCACAGGTCGCCGTCCTCGTCGAGCCGCGCGCCGTCGCCCGCGAAGTAGTAGCCCTGGTCGGCGAACTTCTCCCAGTAGGTCTCGACGTACCGCTCCGGGTCGCCCCAGATGCCGCGCAGCATGCTCGGCCACGGTTCGGTGACGACCAGGAGGCCGCCGTTGCCGTTGCCCACCACGGCGCCGGATTCGTCGACCACGTTGATCGAGATACCGGGCAGTGGCACCTGCGCCGAGCCCGGCTTGGTCGCGGTGATGCCCGGGAGCGCCGAAACCATGATCGCGCCGGTCTCGGTCTGCCACCAGGTGTCCACGATCGGCGTCTTGCCGGCGCCGATCACGTCGCGGTACCAGATCCAGGCCTCGGGGTTGATCGGTTCGCCGACCGAACCCAGCAGTCGAAGGCTGGACAGATCGAACTTCTTCGGAACGCTCCGACCCGTCTTCATGAAGGAGCGGATCGCCGTCGGCGCGGTGTAGAAGATCGTGACGCCGTACTTCTCGATGATCTCCCACCAGCGTCCGGGGTGCGGCGCGTCGGGCGTGCCTTCGTACAGCACCTGCGTGGCGCCGTTCGCGAGCGGGCCGTACGCGACGTAGCTGTGCCCGGTGATCCAGCCGATGTCGGCGGTGCACCAGTACACGTCGGTCTCCGGATGCAGGTCGAACACGTTCTTGTGCGTGTAGGCGGCCTGGGCGAGATAGCCGGCGGAGGTGTGCAGGATGCCCTTGGGCTTTCCGGTCGTGCCGGACGTGTAGAGGATGAACAGCGGGTTCTCGGCGGGGAAGGCCTCGGCGGTGTGCTCAGACGATGCGGCGGGCACCGCATCGTGCCACCAGATGTCGCGGCCGTCGACCCAATCGACGTCGTTCTCGCCTCGGCGGACGACGAGGACGTGCTCGACGGTCTTCTGGTCCCCGTCTCCACGGTCGCTCAGCGCCTGATCGACGGCGGGCTTCAGCGCGGAGACCCGGCCCTTGCGGTAACCGCCGTCCGCGGTGATGACGAGCTTCGCACCGGCGTCGTCGATGCGTGACCGCAGGCTGTCCGCACTGAACCCGCCGAACACGACGGAGTGGATCGCACCGAGACGAGCGATCGCGAGCATCGAGACGACCGCCTCGGGGATCATCGGCAGATAGATCGCCACGCGGTCGCCGTGGCCGACGCCGAGGTCGGCGAGGACGTTGGCCGTGCGCTTGACCTCGTCGGTCAGCTCGGCGTACGTGATCCGGCGGGAATCGCCCGGTTCGCCCTCCCACAGCAGAGCGACGCGGTCGCCGTTGCCCGCCTCCACGTGGCGGTCCAGGCAGTTGTACGCGACATTCAGCTCACCGTCGTCGAACCACTTCGCGAACGGAGGGTTGGACCAGTCGAGCACGTTCGTGAACGGTGTGTGCCAGTGCAGCAGTTCGCGGGCCTGTTCGCCCCAGAAGCCTTCGCGGTCCGCGGCTGCGCGCTCGTAGAGCTCGGGCTTCGCCACGGCATCCGCGGCGAACTCCGCGGACGGCGGGAACTGACGGGTCTCGTCGAGGAGGTGGTCGATCTGGCTGCTCATGCACGCGCTCCTTTGCGGCGGGACGTGGTCGTGCAGGGCACACGACCGTGACACGGTGAATCTAGTGCGCGCCCCGGACATCCATTACCGCCGAAAGTCGGTACGGAAGCGGGTTTTGTCAGGACAGTGGCGTTGCGTACACTCGACGACAGCCGAATTCTCATTCCGGCCTTGGCGTGCCCTCAATCCCCCGATCGGGGCACGTCGTGGGCGGCATCTCATTCCCCCCGTGAGGTGCCGCCCCTTCTGCGCTCCGAGGAGATTCGCCGCCTCGCGTCGACTTGTTCTGCACCGGTCCGAATGCGTGGATCTTGTGCACCGATCGCGGGTTCGGACCGCTCTGGGGCCGTCGTCGGCTTCTAGCGTCGAGGCATGGCCACTCCGTTCGTGATCGCTCCGTTGGGCACCGAGTCAGCATCCGATGCTGTCGCGATCGACCCCGCGTTCGGTCCGCTCGCGGTGCACTGCGCAGACGAGTCCGTCACGGATGTCTTCGTCAACGGAGCCGACGGCCTGTTCATCGACCGCGGTCGTGGCACGGAGCCCGTCCAGAGCTGGCGGGCTTCCGAACGCGAGGTGCGTGACCTCGCGGTCGCGCTCGTCGGGCTCGGCGGGCGGCATCTCGACGACCGCTCGCCGTGCGTCGATGTCCGTCTCGAGCGCGGCATCCGCGTCCACGCCGTGCTCGCACCCGTCTCGACCGGCGGCACGGCTCTGTCGATCCGGATTCCGCGTGTCCACGCCGGTGATCTCTTCGCGCTTTGCGCACTCGGATGCTTCGACGATCGCCGCCGCGTCTGGCTGGAAGACCTCGTCGCCCGGCGGGCCAACATCCTCATCACCGGTGGCACCGGAACGGGCAAGACGACTCTGTTGAGCGCGCTGCTGTCCGCCGCGCCCGAACGCGATCGGATCGTGACGATCGAGGACGTCGCAGAACTGCGCCCGCACCACCCTCATCACGTCGCGTTGGAGGCGCGCCAGGCCAATCTCGAAGGGGCGGGCGGGATCACCCTCGCCCGTCTCGTGCGCGAGTCCCTGCGGATGCGGCCCGACCGCCTCGTCGTCGGAGAGTGCCGAGGAGAAGAGGTGCGGGAGCTGCTGACCGCACTGAACACCGGGCACGACGGCGGTGCGGGAACCCTGCATGCTTCGAGCCTCGCCGATGTTCCCGCTCGGCTCGAGGCGCTCGGGGCGCTGGTGGGCATGGACGCGACAGCGCTCGCGCGTCAAGTCGTGAGCGCATTCACGATCGTGCTGCATCTGGCACGCGGATCCGATGGAGTGCGTCGCATCGAGAGCGCAGGGCGATTCGAACTCGTGGGGGAGCGGCTCGGCATCCAGGAGGTGAGCCCGTGGTGACGCTCCTGCGCAGGAAGGCGCCGGATGCCGGTGCCTCCGCGGCGCACGCGGCCGTCACTGTCCGCATGCTCGCAGTGCTGCTGCAGGCCGGGGCTGCGCCGGTTACCGCCTGGCGGCACCTTGCAGCGACCGGGGATCAACGCGCCGCGCGTGTCATCGAGCGGTGCGATGGCGGGGTGTCTCTCCCCGTCGCGATCGAATCCGAGGGCGGAGCATGGCGGGACGTCGCAGCGGCGTGGGAGATCGCCGCGCACGTCGGCGCGCCGCTCGCCGACGTCCTGCGGTCGCTGGCCGAAGCCCTGCAGGATGCCGCTTCTGCGGCGGATGACGTGCGCATCGCGCTCGCGGAGCCTGCAGGCACCGCCCGCCTGCTGCTGTGGATGCCGCCATTCGGACTGCTGCTCGGCTTCGCGCTCGGCTTCGACACGCTGAGGGTGATCACGACGCAGCCGATCGGCATCGCCTGCGTGGTCGGCGGACTGCTGCTCGTCCTCACCGCCCGATTCTGGACGTCGCGACTCGTGCGCGCTGCCGAGCCGGATGGGCGCACACCGGGCATGCACACCGAACTCGTCGCCGTCGCATTGTCGGGCGGCGTGTCGATCGAGCGCGCGATGCGCCTCGCCGCGGACAGCCTGCCTCGCGGCGGAGAGGCTTCGGCGCGAACCGACGGAGTGCTCGAGTTGTCGCGGGCGGCGGGTATTCCTGCGATCGAACTGCTGCGTGCGTCGTCCGCCCAGGAGCGCCAGGACGCGCGGATCGGCGGCCGGCTGAGGGCGGCGAAGCTGTCGAGCCGGCTGCTCATCCCGCTCGGGGTCTGCACACTGCCGGCGTTCCTGCTCCTCGGAGTGGCGCCGCTGCTGCTCAGTGTGCTCGCCACGACGCCGCTGCCGATGCTGTGACCCCGGATCGTCCAGCGATCCATACAGAGAAGAAGGAAGAGAAGAGGAACACCATGAATCGAAATGAATCGCTCCCGGCTCTCAGTCGCACCAGAGCGGCACGACTGTTCGCCGACGAGTCGGGAGCAGCGACGGCCGAGTACGCGATCACGACCATGGCGGCGGTCGCCTTCGCGGGCCTGCTCGTCGTCATCATGCGCTCCGACGAAGTGCGCGGCATCCTGACCGATCTCGTGCGCCGGGCGCTGACGGTGTCGTGATGACCCGGCGTCGGCCTCGGGACGAGGGTTCGGTCGCCGCCGAGTTGGCGGTCGCGGTGCCTGCCGTCCTGGTGGTGCTGCTCCTCGGCGTCTCGGCGCTGGGTGCGGCCGCCCGGCAGGTGAGTCTCCAGGATGCCGCGGCCGACGCCGCTCGCTTGCTCGGCCGTGGCGAATCCGCGTCGGCTGCGACCGCCGCGGTCACGCGCGCCGTGGACGGCGCCAGGGTCAGCACCGGCATACGCGACGATCTCGCCTGCGTCACCGCGCACGCGGACGTGCAGGTCGGACGGCTCATCTCGATCCCGGTGCAGGCATCCAGTTGCGCACTCGCCGGGGGCCTGTGATGGCTGGAACGAGTATCGCGGCGGGCGTTCTCGCGATTGCGGCGACACTCACGTTCGGCCTCGCAGCCGTCGGTGGTGCTGCGGTGACCGCGCAGCGCGCCGCCGGAGCGGCCGATGCCGCAGCGCTCGCCGCGGCGGATGCGGCCTCGGGGGCGGTTCCGGCCCCGGAGGGGCCGTGCGCGCTCGCAGCGCGGGTGGCCGCGGCATCCGGAGCCGAGCTCGCACAGTGCGAACTGGCAGGGCTGGTGGCGACGGTCACCGTCCAGGCGAAGTACGCTGGACTCGCAGCCGTCTCCCGAGCCCGCGCCGGGCCACCCGAGGGATTCTGACGGTCTATTCCACACAGCCGCTGTGAACACATCCGAACAGCGGTGTGTATGGTGTGCTTCGAAGAAAGGACGCACCCTTGGCTGAAGGCAAGAAGCTCGTCATCGTCGAGTCGCCGACGAAGATGCGGTCGATCCAGGGCTACCTCGGCGATGGGTACGAAGTGCTCAGCTCCGTCGGGCACATCCGCGATCTCGCGGACAAGAAGGACATCCCCGCCGCCGACAAGCAGGCGTACGGGAAGTACTCGATCGACATCGAGAACGGGTTCGACCCGTACTACGTCGTCTCCGACCGCAAGTCGAAGACCGTCGCCGAGCTCAAGCGTGCACTGAAGTCCGCGGACGAACTCCTCCTCGCCACTGATGAGGACCGCGAAGGCGAGGCGATCGCCTGGCACCTGCTGGAGACCCTCAAGCCGAAGGTCCCCGTCAAGCGCATGGTGTTCCACGAGATCACCAAGGACGCGATCCAGGCGGCCATCGGCAACACCCGCGAACTCGATCTCGCTCTCGTCGACGCGCAGGAGACCCGTCGCATCCTCGACCGTCTGTACGGCTGGGACGTGTCGCCCGTGCTCTGGTACAAGGTGAAATCCGGCCTGTCCGCCGGCCGCGTGCAGTCCGCGGCGACCCGCATGATCGTCGACCGGGAGCGCGAGCGCATGGCGTTCGTGTCCGCGGACTACTGGGATGTCGAGGCGCTTGCCGCCTCCGCCTCCGCGTTCAAGGTCCGCCTGGTGCGCGTCGACGGCGGTCAGCTCGCCCGAGGCACCGACTTCGACGACACCGGCAAGCTGAAGAAGGCCGTCGTCATCCTCGACGAGGAGAAGGCGCAGGCACTCGCGCACGCTGTCGACGCCGCAGGCACAGGCACCGTCACCAAGGTCGAAGCCAAGCCGGGTACACGCAGCCCGTACGCGCCCTTCACCACCTCGACTCTCCAGCAGGAGGCGGGACGCAAGCTCTCCATGAGCGCGAAGCAGGCGATGAGCGTCGCCCAGCGTCTGTACGAGAAGGGGTACATCACCTATATGCGCACCGACTCCACGGCGCTGAGCACCCAGGCGGTGCAGGCGGCGCGGAGCCAGGCGGTCTCCCTCTACGGCGACAGCGCAGTGCCCCTGAAGCCGCGCGTCTACAAGTCGAAGAGCAAGAACGCGCAAGAGGCGCACGAGGCGATCCGCCCGTCCGGGGAGACGTTCCGCACCCCGGCATCCGTGTCCTCGCAGCTCGATCGTGAAGAGCTGCGTGTCTACGACCTGATCTGGAAGCGCACGGTCGCCAGCCAGATGGCCGATGCCAAGTACGAGACCACCACGGTCACGATCGCCGTCCAGGCGGACGGCCGGCTGGCCGAGTTCACGGCATCCGGCACGGTCTACACCTTCAAGGGCTTCCTCGAGGCGTACGAAGAGGGCCGCGACGAGAAGCGCAATTCGCAGGACGCCGCCGAGAACCAGTCGCTTCCCGCCGTCGCCGTCGGCGACGAGCTGGGCATGTCGGATGCCGAGGCCAAAGGCCACCGCACCACCCCGAAGCCCCGTTACACGGAAGCCTCGCTCGTCAAGGCGCTCGAGGAGCACGGAATCGGCCGCCCCTCGACGTTCGCCAGCATCATCGGCACCGTGATCGACCGCGGCTACGCGACCAAGCGCGGGCAGGCACTCGTGCCGACCTGGCTCGCCTTCAGCGTGGTGAAGCTGCTCGAAGAGCACTTCGCCGACCTCATCGACTACGACTTCACGGCAGCGCTGGAAGACGACCTGGATGCCATCGCCCGCGGAGAGCAGAACCGCGTCGAATGGCTGAAGGAGTTCTACTTCGGCTCCGAGCAGCAGGTGGGTCTGCGGCAGGTCGTCGACAACCTCGGCGAGATCGACGCACGGGCGCTGAACTCGACGCGCATCACCGACACGGCGACGCTCCGCTTCGGCAAGTACGGACCGTACCTCGAGGTCGCGGACCCCGAAGACCAGGACGCCAAGCCGCGGATCGTGAACGTTCCGGAGGACCTCGCGCCCGACGAGCTCACCGCGGCGAAGGCACAGGAGCTCATCGACGCGCCGGTCGCCGGCGACCGGGTGCTGGGGGAGAACCCAGACAACGGCAAGATCGTCGTCGTCAAGGACGGTCGATTCGGTCCGTACGTGCAGGAGAACGACCCGGTCGACCCGGATGCCGTCGACGAGACAACCGGCGAGGTCGCCGAGGCGCCGAAGCCGAAGCGCGGCGCCAAGAAGGAGACGGCTCCCAAGCCCCGAACGGCGTCGCTGTTCCGCTCCATGTCGGTTGAGACCATCGACCTCGACACCGCGCTGCAGCTGCTGAGCCTGCCGCGCGTCGTCGGTGCCGACCCCGAGTCCGGCGAGGAGATCACGGCGCAGAACGGGCGATTCGGGCCGTACTTGAAGAAGGGCACCGATTCGCGCTCGCTGGAGAGTGAATCGCAGATCTTCGACGTCACGCTCGAGCAGGCTCTCGAGATCTATTCGCAGCCGAAGTACGGCGCGGGCTCGCGCCGCGCGTCGAGTGCGCTCGCCGAGTTCGAGGCGGATCCGGTCAGCGGCAAGCCGATCCGAATCCGGGACGGCCGTTTCGGCGCCTATGTGACGGACGGCGAGACGAACGTCACCATCCCACGCGGTCAGCAGGTGCAGGACATCACGTTCGAGATCGCCGTGCAGATGCTCGCCGACAAGCGCGCCAAGGGCCCGGTGAAGCGCGGCGCGGCCAAGAAGGCTCCCGCGAAGAAGGCTCCCGCCGAGAAGGCCCCGGCCAAGAAGGCTCCGGCCAAGAAGCCGGCGGCCAAGAAGAGCACGGCGGCCTCGGCGAAGACGGATGCCGAGAAGGCCGCAGCCCGGTCGGCGGCCGCGAAGAAGGCCGCGGCGACCCGCGCCGCGAACGCCGCTGCGAAGAAGTCGTGACCGCTGGAGGCGGGCTCTGGATCACGCTCGAGGGCGGCGACGGCGCGGGCAAGACGACCCAAGCCGACCTGCTCGAGTCGTCGTTGCGGGATGCCGGACGCACCGTGCTGCGCACCCGCGAGCCCGGGGGCAGCGAGGTCGGACAGCTGGTCCGCGACATCGTGCTGCATCACCGCGGTGACATCGCCCCCCGCGCCGAGGCACTGCTGTATGCGGCCGACCGCGCACACCACGTCGCGACGGTCGTCCGTCCCGCGCTCGCGCGCGGTGAGGTCGTCATCCAGGACCGCTATCTGGACTCCTCGGTCGCCTACCAGGGCGCCGGTCGCGTGCTGGACGCCGATGAGATCCGCAACCTCTCGCTCTGGGCGACGGAGGGTGCTCTTCCCGACCTCACCGTGCTGCTCGACCTCGACCCGCAGGTCGCACGGATGCGCCTCGACGCAGCCGAGAAGCCGTTCGACCGGCTCGAGGCCGAGAAGCTCGAGTTCCACCTGCGCGTGCGTTCGGCCTTCCTGTCGCTCGCGGAGGCCGAGCCTGCTCGCTTCCTCGTTCTGAATGCCGCGGCATCTGCGTCCGAGATCGCCGCTGACATCCGCGCGCGGGTCGCATCGGTGTCCGGTGATCGCTGACCATTCGCGCCGGTGCGACGTCGGCGGCGGCCGTTAGGCTGGAGCCATGACCACCGCCCCTGCCGCCCCGTTCCCGTGGGCCGATGTCTGGGGGCAGGAGGACGCGGTCGAGACGCTGCGCACTGCGGTATCGGATCCGGCGTCGATGTCGCACGCCTGGCTGATCACCGGGCCACCGGGATCCGGGCGTTCGACCCTCGCGTACGCGTTCGCCGCCGCGCTCATCTCGAACGGGCCGGATGACGAGCACACCATGCGCCAGGTGCTCGCGGGCACGCATCCCGATGTCACCGCGCTTCGGACCGACAAGGTCATCATCACGATCGCTGAAGCGCGCGCCCTCGTGGAGCGCTCGTATTTCGCACCGTCGATCGGCCGCTACCGTGTGATCGTCGTCGAGGACGCCGATCGCATGGTCGAGCGCACATCCAACGTCCTGCTCAAGGCGCTGGAAGAGCCGCCGGAGCGGACCGTCTGGGTGCTCTGCGCCCCGAGCGAAGCGGACCTTTTGCCGACGATCCGCTCACGCTCACGCGCACTGCGGTTGCGCGAACCGGACGTGGCCGACGTCGCGCGGCTCATCACGCAGCGCACAGGCGTCGACGAGGCCACGGCCGAACAGGCCGCCAGGCACGCGCAGCGTCACATCGGCATGGCGCAGCGTCTCGCGACGGATGATGCGGCCCGGCGTCGCCGGGACGACACGCTGCGGTCTGTGCTCGGTGTGCGCGGTGTGCGCGACGCCGTCGATGTCGCCGGCACGATCATCCAGGCGGCCACCGAGGACGCCAAGGCTCTGACGGCCGAACGCGATGAGGCCGAGCGGGCATCGCTGCTGCGCACCGTCGGCGTCGCAGAAGGTCAAGCGGTGCCGCAGGCGCTGCGGTCGCAGGTCTCGGCGCTCGAGGACGAGCAGCGCAAACGTGCGACCCGCAGTCTGCGTGACGGGATCGACCGTGTGCTCACAGATCTGCAATCGCTCTATCGCGACGTCGTGATGCTGCAGTACGGCCGCGGCGACGACCTGATCAACCGTGAGCTGAAGCCCGAGCTGAGTGCGCTGGCCGCCGACTGGTCGGTGGCACGTACGCTGGTCGTGCTGGACCACCTGACCGAGACCAGGGAATCGCTGGAGCGCAACGTCGCCGCGCTGCTGGCCTTGGAGAGCTTGCTCGTGACCATCGCGAGCGGGAGGAAACCGTGACCACTCGAATGACTTCTCGCCTGCGCCGCATCGCGATGGCGACGGCCGCGCTCGCCGCGGCATCCCTCGCCCTCTCCGGATGCCTGTACGCGGCCATTCCCGAAGAGGCCGCGCCGCGGCCGTCCACGACGAAGACTCCCGACACCGACGGCGTCTCCGCGGATCTGCTGCCGTTCTACGGGCAGGAGCTCACCTGGGAGCAGTGCGGCGGCGGTTTCGACTGCACCTACGTCACGGCTCCGCTGGACTGGGAGGACCCCGCGTCCGGCCAGACGATCGAACTCTCGGTCGTGCGCCACCAGGCCACGGGCAGCGCGATGGGCTCCCTGCTGACGAACCCGGGCGGACCGGGCGCGAGCGGGGTCGACCTCATCCGCGACAGCCTGGATTACGCCGTCGGCGCCGATCTGATCGAGAACTACGACGTGATCGGATTCGACCCCCGCGGCGTCGGGGACTCGACCGCCGTGTCGTGCTTCGACGCGGCGAACATGGACAAGTACCTCTACGACATCCCCGCGGCGCCTCGCGGCACCGAGGAGTGGGAGAACGAACTGCTCGGCGCGCATCAGGCCTTCGCCGACGCCTGCCACGCGAACAGCGGCAACATCCTTCCGCACATCACCACGGTGAACTCCGCGCGGGACATGGACCTGCTCAGGGCCGTGCTCGGCGACAAGCAGTTGAACTACCTCGGGTACTCGTACGGCACCTTCCTCGGTGCGACCTACGCCGACCTGTATCCGGACAGGGCTGGTCGGCTCGTGCTCGATGGCGCAATCGACCCCTCCACGCCCGGCCTTGCCGTCAGCACCACGCAGGGCATCGGATTCGAGTCCGCGTTGCGCGCATACATGGCTGAATGCCTGGACTCGGGGGACTGCCCGTTCAGCGGATCCGTCGACGACGCGATGACCGACCTCGGTGCGCTGCTGGCGTCCGCCGATCGCAGGCCGCTCGAGAACGGCGACGGTCGCGAGATGGGGGCGGACTCGATGATGACGGGCATCATCGCGGCGCTGTACTCGAAGGAGAACTGGAGCATCCTCACGCAGGGGCTCACGGAAGCGCTCCAGGGCGATCCGTACACGCTGTTCCTCCTCGCCGATTTCTACAACGGTCGTGAGGAAGGCATGTACATCGACAACTCCAGCGAAGCGTTCCGCGCATACAACTGCATGGACTACCCGGTGGAGGACGATCCGGATGCTGAGGCGGCAGCCGAGAAGCTGCTCGCCGAGAAGGCGCCGACGGTCGCGCCGTACTGGTCCGGGCCCGACTCCTGCTCGGTCTGGCCATACCCGCCGACGGGTGCGCGCGAGGAGATCCACGCGGAAGGCGCCGGGCCCATCCTCGTCGTCGGAACCACGAATGACCCTGCCACGCCGTACGAGTGGTCCGAGGCGCTCGCGCAGCAGCTCGAAGAGGGCGTCCTCATCACACGGGTCGGCGAGGGACACACGGGCTACAACAAGGGCAACAGCTGCGTCGACGATGCTGTGGAAGCATTCCTGCTCGAGGACACCGTCCCGGAAGACGGCCTGCGCTGCGAGTGATTTCGCAGTAGGCGATCGACAGGGTAATATCGTTGATCGTGCCGCTGTTCGCAGCGCACGCCGCCTTAGCTCAGTCGGCAGAGCATTTCACTCGTAATGAAAAGGTCGTCAGTTCGATTCTGACAGGCGGCTCCAGAACAGAACCCCGTTCTCTCGTCAGAGAGGACGGGGTTCTTTCGTCGACCCCGGCCCGCCAAAACGGAGTACACTCATTAATGAGAAAACTCCGTAACGAGGTGATGAGATGACCGGCCGCCGCGACCGCAACATGCAGGAGAAGCAATCCCGCATCGTCGCCGCGGCATCCGAGCTCTTCGAAGAACAGGGTTTCGCGGCCGTCACCACGCAGCAGATCTCCGATCGCGCCGATGTGGCCGCCGGCACGCTCTTCCGCTATGCGTCGACCAAGGGCGAACTCCTCCTCATGGTCTACAACCAGCGCTACCGTGACGTGATCGGCGAGGGCGAGGTCCGCGCGGCGGGCGAACCGGACCCCGTCGGCGCAGCGTCGGCATTCGTGTCGCCGGTGATCGGCTGGGCTCAGCAGCATCCCGAGAACAGCACCGCGTATCAGCGCGAGCTGATGTTCGGTGGTGCGACCGACCGCTTCCGCGCCGAAGGGCTCGCCCTCGTCGTCGAATTCGAGGCGAAGCTCGCTGCGCTGCTGCGCGGGGCTCCTGGAGCACACGGAAGACCCGCCGACGCGACGGACGACGACGCGCATGCCGCTGCACGCGCGATCTTCGCGGTCGTGCACCTGGCGATCGCCAGGCTCGCATTCCAGCCGCACACCGCGGTGGACGCCGCGCAGCTGCGGCGTCAGATCGAACAGATCATCACAGGCTTCCGCGCCCAACCCCGCGCGGAACCGCAAGGGAAGGAACGGCAATGACCGACATCACGAATGTCACCGTGCTGGGTACGGGCGTGCTGGGATCGCAGATCGCGTTCCAGACGGCCTACAGCGGTTTTCAGGTGACCGCCTACGACATCAGCGACGACGCGCTGGCGACGGCGAAAAAGCGCTTCCAGGCGCTCGCCGAGACCTATCGGGCCGACGGCGTCGACGGGGCGTCCGAAGGCAAGGGCGAACAGGCGATCGAGCGCATCCGCTATTCGGCGGATCTGGCAGACGCCGTCGCCGACGCCGACCTCGTGATCGAGGCCGTGCCCGAGGTACTGGAGATCAAGCAGCAGACGTACGAGAAGCTCGCCGCGGTGGCGCCCGCGAAGACCATCTTCGCGTCGAACTCGTCGACCCTGCCGCTGAGCGCGTTGAAGGATTACACCGGGCGGCCGACGCAGTTCATCGGGCTGCACTTCGCGAACCAGGTGTGGAAGTTCAACACCGGCGAGGTCATGGCAACGACCGATACCGACCCCGCCGTCTTCGACACGCTGCTCGAGTTCGCCGCCGAGATCGGCATGGTGCCGATCCCGATCCACAAGGAGAAGCCGGGCTGGCTGCTCAACTCGCTGCTGGTGCCGTTCCTCAGCGCGGCGCAGGATCTCGCATTCGGCGGCTACGCGGAGCCGGAGGACATCGACAAGGTGTGGCGCATCGCGACCGGGGCGCCGAAGGGACCGTTCGAGATCCTGGACATCATCGGGCTCACCACGCCGTACAACATCTCGGTGAACGGCGACGAGCACCAGCAGCAGATCGCCGCCTGGCTCAAGGAGAACTACATCGACAAGGGCAAGCTCGGCATCGCCACGGGCGAGGGCTTCTACACGTACAACTGATCCGCGCGACGGCCCCGGTCCCTGTGCAGGCCCGGGGCCGTCGGCGTACGCTCGAAGCATGACCACGGCTCTTCTCATCGTCGACGTGCAGAACGATTTCACCGAGGGCGGTGCGCTCGCCGTCGAGGGCGGTGATGCCGTCGCCGCCGCCGTCTCGGCGATGCTCGCCGATCGGGCCGATGAGTACGACGTCATCATCGCCTCCCGCGACTGGCACGACGCCGAAGGGGACAACGGCGGGCATTTCGCGTCCGATCCGGACTTCGTCGACACCTGGCCGGTGCACTGCGTCGCCGGCACCGCCGGTGCGGAGTACGACCCCTTGCTCGCCACGGATGCTGTGACCCACCATGTCCGCAAAGGGCAGGGCAAGCCCGCGTACTCGATGTTCGAAGGCGTGTCGGACGAGGGTGAGACGGTCGCCGAGATCCTGACGGCGCGCGGGGTGCTGACGGCCGACGTCGTCGGCATCGCGACGGATCATTGCGTGCGGGCGTCGGCGTTGGATGCGATCGCCCACGGCGTGCACGTGCGCATCCTCACCGGGCTCGTCGCAGGCGTGGGGGCCGATTCGAGCGCTGCCGCTCTCGCGGAGCTCGCGCATGCCGGCGCGGATCTGGTCGAAGACGAACAGTCGTGACCCGCAGCGTCCTGCTGCTGCGCGCGGTCAACGTCTCGGGTCGCAACCGGGTGCCCATGGCGCGCCTGCGTGACGTGCTGGCGGATGAGACCGACCTCACCGGGGTGAGCACGTACATCGCGAGCGGGAACATCATCTGCGACGCACCGCAGGATGCCGCGGCATCCTGCGCACTGGTCCAGAAAGTGATCGCGGCGGAGTTCGACGTGGACACCCCGGTGATCGCCCGTACGCATGCCGAACTGGTCGCCTCCCTCGATGCGCAGCCTTTCGTGGATGGGATCGACAAGTACGTGCATGCGATGTTCCTCGCGGGCGCTCCTGCCACCGGCGCGGTGGAGAAGCTGACCGAACGTCTGATCCCGGGCGAGCGGCTCGCGCTGATCGGACACGACCTCTGGATCGACTACGCCTCCGGTGTGCAGGGGACCAGGCTCACCAAAGCGGTCTTCGACCGCGCGCTCGGCGTCGCGGGCACCGCCCGCAATCTGCGCACGGTGCGCAAGCTGGTCGAGCTCACACGATGACGTCGTATCCGTCCACGATCGCCGCTGCCGTCGAGCGCGAGTCGGTGATCAAGAAGTCCCGCTTCATCGCTCATGTCGTGCCGGTCGCTTCGCCCGAGGATGCGGATGCCGTCATCGCGAGGCTCAAGAAGCAGTTCTGGGACGCGAGGCACAACTGCTCGGCCCAGGTCACCGGAACCCTGGGGGACCGGGCGCGCTCCTCCGATGACGGGGAGCCGTCAGGAACAGCAGGCGTTCCCATGCTCGAGGTCTTGCGCCGCCGCGAGCTGACCGATGTGGTCGCCGTCGTGACGCGCTACTTCGGCGGAGTGAAGCTCGGGGCAGGCGGGCTCGTCAGGGCGTACTCGTCGGCCGTCTCGGAAGCGCTGGATGCCGCGGTGGTGCTAGATCGGATGCCGTTGTCGCAGGCGATCGTCGCGGTGCCGCACAGCGACGCCGGTCGATTCGACAACCTGCTGCGCGACTGGCTCGACGGACGCACCGGCATCCTCGGGGGTACGGAGTACGGCGCGGATGCCGTGTTCGAGGCGTGGGTCGGCGAGGACGCGCTCGCGGAGCTCGAGGCGGATGTGGCCGCCTGGTCGTCGGGCGCGTGGCGGGTCGTCGCCGGCGGGGTCACTCGTGTGATCGACGTGCCGCGCTGAGACTCACCAGTCGGCTTCGCGGACGACGGCGGGGTGCTGCCCCGCGTCGTAGACGCGCACCCAGGAGGGGCGGACGACGACAACGAGGAATCCGTCCGCGAGTGCTCGTGAACCGGGGAAGCGACGTTCATAGGCGTGGCCGTAGTGCTGCCGCTCGTCGTCCTCGACGATGGTCGCATCGCCCTCGACCTGCACGCTCACGTTCCCCGCAGTGCCGATCACGACCGCGACGCGGCGGAGCGCGCGCAGGTTCTCGACCTTGCGCGCGGCATCCGGCGTGTTGAAGATCAGCGTGCCGTCCTCCAGCGCGGCCAGTCCCACCAGTGCCGCTTCCGGCGAACCGTCGGACGAGGCGGTGGCGATGACACCGCATCCGGTGGCAACGACGAACCGGGCGATCGAGGCGGGATCGTGGGGATCGGGCGTCATGTATCCACGCTAGGACATCACACCTTCCACGACGTCGCTCATGGCCGAGGGAGGATTCGTCGAGTCGCGCTGCAGATCGACTCGCCGGGCGCCGCACTCAGCGCATCGGACGTACACGACGCACCCTTCGCTCGTCGCGTGACGGGATTCGGTGATCCAGCCGTGTTCGTGGACGCGGCGGACGTGCGGGCGAGGGATCGGCCGAGTGTGCAGTGAGGTCATGGAACCATCGTGATGTAATGGTCTTATGCATCTCAACCCTTACGGAGAGTACGCGGTGCTCCTCGCGGCATCGCTCGCGAACGACTGGCCGCCGGACCGCGCCGGTGTCGAGCAGCGCACGCGCGAGATGGGGATGACCATGTTCTTCCCTCCTGCGTCGGGCGATCATGCCGGGGTGCGCCGAGTCGTCGACGACTGGCTCGAGATCGTGGATGCTCCGGCGCCCGAGCAACGCGCGGCGCTGCTCAATGTCCAGATGGCGCAGGCCGCAGCGTATCCGCGACTGACGGACCACGATGGCGAGGGCTGGCATCTGCACTACCGCGATGCCGACGACTCGCTGCCCTTCGTGCTGCGAGCGATCATCAGCGTCGGGACATCCCTGCATCTGGTCACCCGGGGGATGCACCGGCTCGGACGGTGTGCCGCAGATCCGTGCACGAACGTCGTGGTCGATGTGACGCGTAACGGTCGCCAGCGGTTCTGCTCAGTGCGCTGCGCGAATCGCGCCGCTGTGCGGAGGCACCGCGCCAGAACGTGATGCCTCCGCACTGACGCTCAGGCGTGTTGAGCGCGGTGGATGCCTTCGTCGATCTCCTTGATGACTTTCGTGTTGAAAGCAGGGAGGTCATCCGGTGTGCGACTGGATACCAGGCCCTGGTCGACCACGACCTCCTGATCGACCCAGTCCGCCCCGGCGTTGCGCAGATCTGTCGCGAGGCTCGGATAGCTCGTGATCGTGCGTCCCTCGACGACCCCCGCTTCGATGAGAATCCATGCGCCGTGGCAGATGACGCCGACGGGCTTGTGCTGCTCGAAGAACGCTCGGGCGAATGCGACCGAATCCTGGTCCATGCGCAGATGATCAGCATTCACGACTCCGCCGGGAAGCACGAGGGCATCGAAGGAATCGGCCGCGGCATCCGCGGCAGCGATGTCCACGGTCTGCACGTGCCCGTTCTTGCCGGTGATCTCATCCGGCTTCGGCGACACCATCGTCGCGGAGGCGCCGGCGTCGATCACCGCCTGCCAGGGGCTCGTCAGCTCGCTGTCCTCGAATCCGTCCGTCGCGAGGAACGCGACAGCGGCGTCTGTGAGATGGGTCATGGCGGCATCCTTTCCGTTGAGTCGGATCTCTGTTCGCGGATGCCTCCACGCTCGCTCAGGATGTCGCGATGTGGCAGGGGGTCGCGTCCCGCGAACGAGAGTGATACGGCCGATCGCCCGGCGCGCTGCGGATCGCCAGCGGATCAGCGCCCGTCCGAAAGCGCCGGCTCTGTCCCACGGATGCCGCATGTTTTCGCGCGGCATGTGCGCTGGACGAACTTCGTGCTGTCATGGCCTCTCCAGAACTGACTGTTCCGAAGTAACAGCGCCGGGCGCAGACATCTCGTCTACGCGCCGGAATACGGTGGGCCCCGTGGGGCTCGAACCCACGACCCGCGGATTAACCTGCCACTTCGGCTTTCGCCGCCATCCTGACGGATGTTCGTGGTCTGGACTGTCCCTTCACCATGGCTTTCGCTGTAGGTGCCACCCGTCCAGTCTCTACACCTTCCGGACTCGCGTCCGGCTTGGCTCGGGATTGCCAACTGGTTTCCCAGGAAGGGTTCCCCGACTTTGAGTGGTGTCATCCTCGAGGTTTCCCCCGAGGCGCTCCTATTGTGTTGAAGTCCGATGCTCTGCCAACTGAGCTAGAGGCCCGTGATTCCATTCTAGGGGGCGGCAAGAGGCCGTCGGCGACACAGCTCGCCGACGGCCTCCCTGGTGTTCAGTGCATCCCCATGCGACTGATCCGCGCCATTCCTCCCCCGAGGAAGACGGCGCGGTCCCTGGCTCACTGAGCCGGGGGCATGAGGACCGCGTCGATCAGGTACACGGTCGCGTTCGCGGTCTGCACGCCGCCGCACACGATGTTGGCGTCGTTGACCATCCACATGTCACCCTCGCCGGTGACCTCGAGGTCGGCTCCCTGCACGGTGGTGTGAGCGCCTGCGATGTCGGCCGGCTCGATCTGTCCGGGCACCACGTGGTACGTCAGGATCGACGACAGGGTGGCGGAGTCGGTCTTGAGACCTTCGATGGTCGCGGGGTCGATCGCGGCGAAGGCGTCGTCCACCGGGGCGAACACGGTGAACTCGTCACCGTTGAGCGTGTCGACGAGGTTGACGTCGGGGTTGAGCTCGCCGCTCACAGCTGCGACGAGCGTCTTCAGCAGCGGGTTGTTGGAGGCCGCGACAGCCACCGGGTCCTGGGACATCCCCTGGATCGAACCGTCGCCCTCGGGAACGGCCTCGGCGTACGCCTCGCAACCGGGGCCGACGAGGTTCGCGGCGGGGTCCATCTCGGGAGTCTCCGTCGTCTCTTCCGACGTCTCGGGAGCACTCGGCTCGGTCGGCTCCTCTGCCGTGTCGCTGCTCATGGAACAGCCTGCCAGCACGAGAACGCTGGCGAAGCCGAGCGACAGTGCTGCGGTCATCTTCTTCTTGGTGCTGAACATCTCTCTACCTCCGGAGATCGGTGCCGCGGCCTTCCCGCGGCGTCACAGCTTCTTCGGAGCCTCCGCGGGATCGGATGGGGCGGATCTCAACTTTTTTCTCAGCCAATCCGATCGCAGGGTCGGAGCCGAAGTACTCGCGACGGAAGGCGAGGAAATGGACCTCATCATCATCGGGCTGCTCGGCGGCCTCATCACGGGGATCTCACCGTGCATCCTGCCGGTGCTGCCGGTCATCTTCCTCACGGGAGGAGCGCAGTCGGCGCGGTTCGAGGGAGGGGGAGACTATCTGCCGGCACGGCGCAGTCGGCCGTACTTCGTGATCGCCGGGCTCGTGCTGAGCTTCAGTCTCGTGACCCTGGTCGGATCGCTGATCCTCGGACTTCTCAACCTGCCGCAGGACATCATCCGGTGGGTCGGGATCGCGGTGCTGATCCTCATCGGTGTCGGCCTGCTCATCCCGAGGTTCGAGCAGCTGCTGGAGAAGCCGTTCCAGTGGCTGCCGAAGAAGGAAGTCCAGAACCGCGGAAGCGGATTCGGCGTGGGGCTCGCGCTCGGTGCTGTCTTCGTCCCCTGCGCAGGGCCCGTACTCGCGGCCATCATCGTCGCCGGCTCCACCGGGCAGATCGGCATCGGCACGGTGCTGCTGACCGTCTCCTTCGCCATCGGAGTGGCGATCCCTCTTCTGGCGTTCGCGCTCGCAGGACGGGGACTCATCGAGCGGATCAAGGCCTTCCGCAGCCGTGAGCGCGGACTGCGCATCGCCGCCGGCATCGCGATGATCGCGCTCGCGGTCGGCCTCATCTTCAACGTGCCGCAGATGCTTCAGCGGCTTCTGCCCGACTACACCGCAGGATTGCAGCAGGATCTCGCCGAAGAGCAGGCGGATGCTCTGGATCTCGGCGGTCTCGTCACCGACGAGAACCGCGAGTTGGACAACTGCACGAACGGCGCCGAGGAGCTCGAGTCGTGCGGTACCGCTCCCTCGATCCGCGGCATCCAGGAGTGGATGAACACCCCGGATGGTGCGGCGGTCGACCTTGCGGATCTGCGCGGTCAGGTCGTCCTGGTCGACTTCTGGGCGTACTCGTGCATCAACTGCCAGCGTTCGATCCCGCATGTCGTCGCCTGGGATCAGGCCTATGCGGATGCCGGGCTTCAGGTCATCGGCGTCCACTCTCCGGAGTACGCCTTCGAGAAGGACCCGGGTAACGTCGCCGCCGGCATCGCCGACTTCGGAATCGAGTACCCGGTCGCGCTGGACAACAACCTGTCGACCTGGACGAACTACCGCAACCGGTATTGGCCGGCGCACTATCTGATCGATGCCGAGGGCGTGGTGCGCCACATCTCGTTCGGTGAGGGCAACTACGCCGCGACGGAGAAGCTGATCCGAGAGCTGCTCGAGAAGGCGGACCCTGGGGTCGCACTGCCCGAACCGACGGACATCGAAGACACGACGCCGGACGTCGGCTCGACGACTCGTGAGACGTTCCTCGGTTCGTCGAAGGACGTCAACTACGGTGGCGACGAGCGGTATGGCGCGGGGATTTCGACGTTCGAGCTCCCCGATGAGCAGCCGGAGGACAGCTTCGCGCTGGAAGGCACCTGGAACATCGAGACGCAGTACGCGACGCCGGAAGACGGGTCAGGAACGATCCGACTCGACTACCGGGCATCCGAGGTGCGCATGGTGCTCGCCGGAACGGGGGAGATCATCGTCCGGGATGCCGACGGCACGGAACGCACCGTCGCCGTCGAGGGCACTCCCCGCTCCTACCAGGTCGTGAAACAGGATGGCAACGAACGCGGCGTCATCACGGTCGACGTGCCCGCAGGCGTCGAGGTCTACTCGTTCACCTTCGGGTGAGGTCGCGTCAGGTGAGCTCGTCTCGAGTGAGCTCACCTGACCGAAGCGGTGCGCCGGATGCAGAAGAGAGGAGGTGGATGCGGCATGCTTATGGAGATGGTCATCGACGGCGTGGACGTGCCGGAGGACGGCTCGGCGGGAGATCTCGCCGCCGACCTCCTCATTCGCGTCGCCGAGGGAGATCAGCGGGCCTTCGCCGAGCTCTACGACATGCTGTCTTCCCGCGTGTTCGGTCTCATCCTGCGCGTGCTGGTCAACCGCTCGCAGAGCGAGGAGGTGCTCCAGGAAGTCTTCCTGGAGGTCTGGCAATCCGCTGCGCGGTTCGCTCCGAACAAGGGGCAGGGAAGAACATGGGTCCTCACCATCGCACACCGGCGGGCGGTCGACAGAGTGCGCGCGTCGCAGGCGAGCGCCGACCGGGATGTGAAGGCGGGGATCCGAGAGCTGGGAGTCGCGCATGACAGCGTCGCCGAACAGGTCGAACTGAGCATGGACGGACAACGCGTCGTCGCGGCACTGGGGACACTCTCCGAGCCGCAGCGCGAGGCACTCGTGCTGGCATATTACGGCGGTTACAGTCAGAGCGAGATCTCGGTGCTCACCGCAACGCCGCTGGGGACGATCAAGACACGGATGAGAGACGGGCTCACGCGCCTGAGAAGCGAGATGGGGGTGATCGCATGAACGAGAAGGAATTCGCCGAACTGTCGGCAGGGCATGCGCTGAACGCCCTGTCCGCGCAGGACGAGCGCCGATACGCGGAGGCCCTGCGTGCACATCCCGAGTGGCGGGAGCTCGCCGAGACGGATGCCGAGGCAGCCGCCTTCCTGGCCGCAACCGCTCCGGCGCACGAGCCGCCGGCGGCGGTCCGCGACGATCTCCTCGCCCTGATCGCGAAGACGCCGCAGGGTGCACCGGACGAGCAGCCCGGCGCGACCGACGACCAGCCCGGCGCGAGGGATTTACCGTCACAGGCACGGATGACGGGAACATCCTCGGAGGAGTCCGCGCCCGAACAGGCGCCGCGGCGCAGGTCGCGGATGCTGTTCGCCCTCGCCGCCTGTCTCGTCCTCATCGTCGGCATCGGTGCAGGTGCCGCGGTGGTCATCGGCCAGCTGCAGCGACCGGCATCCGTGGTGGCGCTGGAGCAGATCGAGAACGCACCGGATGCCCAGGCGGCCTCCGTCGAGCTCGAATCGGGTGCTGTCGCGACCGCCCACTGGTCCGCGTCGCTCGGCGAGGCGGTACTTGTGACCGACGGCCTCGAGCCGCTGGACGACGATCTCACCTACGAACTCTGGTTCGTGCGAGGCGACGCCCCGGTGTCCGCCGGCGTCTTCGACGTCGCGGACGAGACGAGCACCGCCCTTCTCGAGGGGGAGATGCACGCGGGAGACGCGATCGCAGTCACCGTCGAGGAGGCAGGCGGATCTCCGAGCGGTGCGCCGACGACGGATCCGATCATCGTGATCCCGACCGCCTGAGCGCGACTAGCCTGGAGGGATGTCCGAGTTCCACCGCCCGGTCCGCCGCCCCTCGGCGTCGTTCGACAACATCGCCGGTTCCGCAGGACCCGCAGAGCGATCGCGCGTGGCTCACGCCACGGCAGCCGCACTGCTCGCGCGTGCGCGTGCTGACGAGACCGGTGAGAGCACGGAGCGTCTGATCGCCTTCACTGCGGAGCACGGCATCGACGAGATCGCTGAGCTGTGGTCCGCGGCGCCGGCGGTCTCGCTGCCTGGAGCCCTGTGGCGGCTGTATCTCATCCATCTGGCGATCCACACGGACCCGCAGACGGCGGCGCTTCTGTATGAGCGCGGCAGGGTCGAACTCGCGACGGCCGATACGGTCGTCGCAGGAGCACCCGCTCCCGCCAGCCCGGAGGAGCTGGTCGACCTCATCGACCAGATCATGCGCGGCGCCTTCCGCGGCGACTTCGCGATCGCCCTCGACCGGGCGGCGGCTTTCTGCCGAGTGCACGCCTCCGGCGCCACGCACGTCGCCGACGACTACGAGGCCACGGAGTCGGAACGGGCGAGTGAGCTGACGACCCGCGCCCTGCGTCTGAGCGTCTACGCGAAGGATCTGAGCACCGCCGCCGACGCGTGGCGTGCCGGCATCCTGAACTGACCTACGTCCTGCGCTGGGCCCGGACATGAGAGGACCGGGCCGCAAGAACGCCTCTCGGCGGAAGGCCGCTCGCAGCGGCAGAATTTGGAGCCCGGGGTTATGCGGCCCGGCCAATCCATTGTAACGCGAGCGGGCGGAGCGTATTCCCGACGGATCGGCCGTAGAGTCGATCCATGACCCGGCGCTTCGCTCTGATCATCGACCCCGTCCCTGCCTCCGAGGAGCGCATCGACTACTCCGAGACGTTCACCGAGGTGGATGCCGCGGCTCCCGCGCTCAGCGTCGGAGAGCTCAGCACACAGCGCGGCGACGGGGTCTTCGAGTCGATCGGCGTCGTCGACGGACACCCGCAGGAACTGGTGCCGCATCTGCACCGATTGGCGCACTCCGCGCAGCTGTGCGACCTTCCCGCCCCCAACATCGAGCAGTGGCGTCAGGCGGTGCGTGTCGCCGCGACCGCCTGCCCGCCCGGCGAGGCGGTCATCAAGCTCATCCTCAGCCGTGGCGTGGAGCACGGGCCGACGCCGACCGCCTGGGTGACCGCGGCCCCGGCGTCCGATTTCTCCTGGGTGCGCACGGAGGGCGTCCGCGTCGTGACGCTGGACCGCGGCTATGACCTGAGCGCGGCCGAGCGTGCTCCGTGGCTGCTGCTGGGCGCCAAGACGCTGTCGTATGCCGTGAACATGGCGGCTCTGCGCGAGGCGGCGCGCCGCGGGGCCGACGACGCGATCTTTCTCTCCAGCGACGGGTTCGTGCTCGAGGCTCCGACCGCGTCGCTGATCCTGCGCTTCGGAGACCGGTTCGTGACGCCGGCGCCGAACGGCGGCATCCTGCACGGCACCACGCAGCTGAGCGTGTACGACCACCTGGCTTCGCAGGGCTTCACGACGGATTACGCGCAGGTTCCGGCATCCGATCTGGCGAAGGCGGATGCCGCGTGGTTGGTGTCGAGCGTGCGCCTGGCGGCGCCGATCACCGCGATCGACGGACGTCGGGTCGCCGCCGACCGCGAGTTCACGGCCGAGCTGAACCGTTACCTGCTGTCCCCGCGGGACTGACCGGTGCTGTCCCGTTCCGAGTTCCGGACGGTGACACGTGTCGCTCGCTATTCAGGCGACGAAACGCCGCGCGGCGACCGTGCCGTCCGGAATTCGACACACCGACGAGCGCGCCGCGCGCGGATCACGCCCGCAGATGCGCGCCGGCCGCGACCTTCGCCAGGATCGCGGTTTTTACGGTGGGCCAATCGTGGACGATCATCGCGTAGTCGAATCGAAGAGTCTCATAGCCGAGAGCTGCGGCGCGGGCATCGCGGAGCAGGTCCTTGTGGCGGCGTGAACCGCCCTCCCGGGCCTTCTCCGTGTCGTCGTGATTCTCCTTGCCATCGGCCTCGACGATCAGGCGGTCGCCGATGACGAAGTCCACCTCGCCGACGCCGTCGATCTGCACCTGCGTGCGCACGGCGACGCCGACGCGGTGAAGTCGCAGGCGCACGAGCGACTCCAACCCGCTGTCGGCATCGGATCGAGCGAACTCCAAGAGCCGGCGCATCGAGGGCGGTAACCGCCACCCCAGCCAATCGAGGGCCCGAGCGGACAGGCGGCTTTGCCGAAGCCCCGATTCGAGCGCGACGAAGAACGCCTCTTCGCCCGCGCAGACAGCGATCTGCAGGAGGACGTTCTCGACGGGCGGCAGACGCCCGAGCGTGACGGTGCCCGCATCCCAGTGCACCGTGACGTCCGAGCACCCGCGACGACCGCAGGGACGTCGGTCTCCCGCTGTGCCGAGCCAGAGGTGGAACGGGGCGTTCTTCTCATCGCCCGTGTCGAGGACCCAGAGGCTGTGCAGACGGCCCGCCTCCTGGCAAGCCGGTGCGCCGCCGTGCTCGGCGGCATGGATCATGGCGTCCGAGGCATCCGCGAGGGCGTAGACGCCTTGACGCACTCGTCGGATCTCGCCGGTAGCCGCTGCGCGGGCGATCTCGCGCTGGGTCACGCCACGCGTGCGGAGTTCGTGAGTGCGGGCGACAGGTCCGATGGTTCGCAGTGCGGTGGTGGCATGGACGAATGACATCTCTCGAGGGTGCCGCGTGCTCGACCCGGCATCGTCGGAATCACGGCATCCGTGGATAACTTCTCAGATTTCCAGAATGTGCAGGGCGAGTGCGATGTGTCGAATCCCAGACGGTCGAACGCGACAGCGGCGTGTCGCAGATGCGACACGCCGCTCGATCACCGCAGCATCCGGAATTCGGCACGCGGCCGCCCGAACCGAGGGCCTCAGCTCACCCGAAGCGTCCGGAGACGTAGTCCTCGGTCGCCTGCACGGTCGGCGTCGTGAAGATCGACGTCGTGTCGTCGTACTCGATCAGCTTGCCCGGCTTGCCGGTGCCGGCGATGTTGAAGAACGCCGTCTTGTCCGATACGCGGGAGGCCTGCTGCATGTTGTGCGTCACGATCACGATCGTGAACTCGTTCTTCAGCTCGCCGATGAGTTCTTCGATCGCATAGGTCGAGATCGGGTCGAGGGCCGAGCACGGCTCGTCCATCAGCAGCACCTCGGGGGAGACGGCGATGGCGCGGGCGATGCACAGACGCTGCTGCTGCCCACCGGACAGGCCGGAGCCAGGGCGGTCGAGACGGTCCTTGACCTCGTTCCAGAGGTTCGCGCCGGTGAGGGACTTCTCGACGAGGTCGTCAGCCTCGCTCTTCGAGATGCGCTTGTTGTTCAGCTTGACGCCAGCGAGCACGTTCTCCTTGATCGACATCGTCGGGAACGGGTTCGGGCGCTGGAACACCATGCCGACCTGACGGCGGACGAGCACAGGGTCGACGCCCGGCGCGTACAGGTCTTTGCCGTCCAGCAGCACCTCGCCCTGGACACGCGCGCCGGGGATGACCTCGTGCATGCGGTTCAGGGTGCGCAGGAACGTGGACTTGCCGCAACCGGACGGACCGATGAAGGCGGTGACGCTGCGCGGCTGGATGTCGAGGGAGACGCCCTCCACAGCGAGGAAGTCGCCGTAGTAGACGTTGAGGTCGTTGACTTCGATGCTCTTGGACACTTCAGTTCCTTCGGGTTGCGGCTCAGCGGCCGGAGGTCTTCGGGGCGAACCATTTCGCGATCAGACGCGCGAGCAGGTTCAGGACCATGACGATCAGGATGAGCGTGAGTGCGGATGCCCACGCGCGGTCCAGGGCGGCTTCGGGGTTCGTTCCCTGGTTCATGTACTGGTTGTAGGCGAACACCGGCAGGGTCATCATCTGACCGCTGAACAGGTTGGTGTTCAGGCTCAGGGTGAATCCGGCGGTCAGCAGCAGCGGTGCGGTCTCGCCGATGACGCGCGAGATCGAGAGCATGATCGACGTCGTGATGCCGGCGATCGAGGTCGGAAGCACGACCTTGAGGATCGTGAGCCACTTCGGAACGCCGAGGGCGTACGAGGCCTCACGCAGCTCGTTGGGGACGATGCGCAGCAGCTCCTCGCTGCCTCGCACGACGACGGGCGTCATCAGCACGGCCAGGGCGAGAGCGCCCATGAAGCCCATCGAGATGCCGGGGCCGAGGACCAGCGCGAACACGGCGTAGATGAACAGACCGGCGACGATCGACGGGATGCCGGTCATCACGTCGACGAAGAACGTGATCCCCTTGGCGATCTTGCCCCGTCCGTACTCGACCAGGTAGATCGACGTCATGAGGCCGACCGGGATCGAGATGACCGCGGCCATCAGGGTGATCAGCACGGTGCCCCAGATGGCGTGCACGATTCCGCCGCCCTCGCCGACGACGTTGCGCATCGAGAAGGAGAAGAACTCGGCATCGAAACGGGCCAGGCCGTTGGCCACCACGGTCCACAGCAGCGAGATCAGGGGGAGCAGCGCGATGACGAACGCCGTGGCGACGAGCGCCGTCATGAGGCGGTCGACGGCCTTGCGACGGCTTTCGGCGATCGAGGAGATCACCGTGATGAGCACCATGTAGAGCAGGATGCCGACGACGACGGCCCCTGCGACGTTGAAGTCCGCGATGTCCACGCCGATGGAGGCGACTCCGAAGATCGCGAACGAGACGACGAGGGAGCCGGCGAGCAGTGCCCAGGGGGCCCACTTGGGGAGCTTGCCCGAGGTGAGAGCGGCCGAGGGCGCGGGTGCGGTGAGAACGGTCATGTCAGTTCGCTCCGGAGAACTCGGCACGGCGGGCGACGATCCAGCGCGCCAGCGCGTTGACGGCGAAGGTCACGACGAACAGGATGAGTCCGGTCGCGATGAGAGTGTTGACGCCGGTGTCGTGTGCTTCGGGGAACGCCAGCGCGATGTTCGCGGGGATCGGCGTAGGGTTCGTCGAGGTGAGCACGAGGAAGCTGACCACGGCGGACGGCGAGAGCACCATCGTCACGGCCATCGTCTCACCGAGCGCGCGTCCCAGGGCGAGCATCGCGGCGGAGACCATGCCGCCGCGCGCGAAGGGCAGCACAGCCATGCGGACCATCTCCCAACGGGTGGAGCCGAGCGCGAGCGCTGCCTCCTCATGGAGCTTCGGGGTCTGCAGGAACACCTCGCGGCAGATCGCGGTCATGATCGGGATGATCATCACCGCGAGCACGACGGCTGCGGTGAGGATGGTGCGACCGGTGGGGGACACCTGGCCGCCGAAGAAGGGGATCCAGCTGGCGTTGGCGTTCAGCCAGGCGTATACGGGCTGGAGCAGGGGGGCCAGTACGAGCCCGCCCCAGAGACCGAACACGACCGAGGGGACGGCGGCGAGCAGGTCGATGAGGTAGCCGAGCACGGATGCGAGTCGACGCGGCGCGTAGTGCGAGATGAACAGCGCGATGCCGATGGCGATCGGCGCAGCCATGACCAGTGCCATGAACGACGCCCACAGCGTGCCGAACACGAGCGGCCACACGTAGGACCAGAACGATTCGCCCCGGAGGATGTGGTTGCCGGAGGTGTCGGCCTCGAACGCCGGGATGCTCTGGATGATGAGGAACGTGGCGACGGCGGCGAGGACGACGAGGATGATGATGCCCGCGCCGAGTGCGGTGCCGGAGAAGACGCGGTCGCCGAGCCGTTGCTTGGCCTTGATCGGTGCGGGTGGTTCCGTCGCCGTCGTGGTGACGACGGGGGCCTGCTCGGTCGTGCTCATGGTCTCCCTGTTTCGGGCGGGTGGATGAAGAGCGGATTCTGGACCTGCCGATGCCCTCGCGTCCTGTCAGGACGCGAGGGCATCAGCGTCAGCGTTCAGCCGGATGGCTGATGTCAGCCGACCTGGATCAGTTCGATCGCGGCGTTGACCTTCTCGCGAAGGCCGTCCGAGATGGGGGCGTTGCCGGCGTTCTCAGCGGCTGCGTCCTGGCCCTCGGCGCTGGCGACGTAGGTGAAGTACTCCTTGACGAGGGTCGCGACGTTCTCGTCCTCGTACTGCTCGCAGCCGATCAGGTAGCTGACCAGTGCGATCGGGTAGGCGCCGTCCGCTGCAGCAGCGGGGTCGACGTCGAACGCGAGGTCGCCTTCGCCGCGGCCCTCTTCGAGAGCGGCGCCCTCGACGAGCTGCGAAGCGGCCTCTGCCGAGTAGGCGACGTACTCGCCGTTGACACCGACGTGCACCTGGCCGAGGTCGCCGACCTGCGATGCGTCAGCGAAGCCGATGGTGCCGTTGCCGGAGGTGATGGCCTGGACGACGCCCGACGTGCCCTGTGCGGCCTCGCCGCCCTGGATCGGCCACTCGTCCGAGACCTCGTAGGTCCAGATCTCGGGCGCGGTGGCCGCGAGGTAGTTCGCGAAGGTCTCCTGCGTGCCGGACGGGTCCGAGCGGTGCACGGGCGTGATCGCGAGATCCGGCAGCGTGGCGTCCGGGTTGAGCGTCGCGATGGCCTCGGAGTTCCAGTTGGTGATCGTGCCCGCGAAGATGCCAGCGATGGTGGCGGCATCCAGGTTCAGCGTCTCCACACCCTCGAGGTTGAAGGCGACGGCGACCGGCGAGATGTAGACGGGGACCTCGACGATGTCGTCGGTGACGCAGGTGCCGAAGCCGCCGGCGGCGATCTCCTCGGCGTTGAACGCGCGGTCGGAGCCGATGAAGTTGCTCGCACCGGCGAGGAAGTTCTCGCGACCCGTGCCGGAGCCGGTGGGCTCGTAGTTGATCGTGACGCCCTCGTTCGCGGTCTGGAACGCGGCGACCCAGGCCTCCTGGGCGGCCGTCTGCGAGGACGCACCGGTCGCGTCCAGCGTGCCGGACAGCGTGGACGTGGAGGGCTCTTCGGAGGAGCCGCCGGCGGGCGCCTCGTTCGCGGCGCAGCCGGCGAGTGCGAGAGCGGCGACGGCGCCGACGGCGCCGATTCGTGCGATTCGGGAGATCTTCACTGTGGATCCTTCGATCGATGATGGGTGGGGCCCGGTGCAGGGCACACAGTGACGCTAGGGGTGACGGTTAACGAGACTCTCCCGCGCAGGTAAACGAGAGGTGAACGGGCGGCAACCCTCTGGGGTGCCTCGCCGCTGCCTCGCGCACGCCGTCAGACCGTCGGGACGTGTGTCTCGATCGCGATGATCCCGGATCCCGGGTTCGTCTTGGACAGATGCACGACGGAGAATGCGGCGACCTCGAGCGCGGATGCGCTGGACACGTAGGAGCCGCGCAGCGTCCCCGTCGCGAGCGCGATCTCGGTGAGCACATCGGGGAGCACGGGGCCATGGCTGCAGATCACCGCGGGCTTGCGCGACCGCACGCGCTTGCCGATCACGGCTCGCACGTCCGAGAAACCGTCCTCCCAGGCATCCTGGCTCAGACGAGGGGTCTCGACCGGTACGCGTTCCAGCGCCTTCGCGAGGGGCGCCACCGTCTGCACGCACCGAGCGGCGTCGCTGGTGACGATCTTGCGCACGCCGAACGCGCGCAGCGGTCCGACGATCGCCTTCGCCTGGCGCCTGCCGCGCTCGGTGAGCGGGCGACCGGCGTCCGGACCATCCCATTCCGAGCGGGACATGGCCTTCGCATGGCGCAGCGCGATCAGTGGGAAGGTGTGGAGCACACCATCGTCGACGAGCTTCTCGAACGCGTCCAGGATCTCCACGTCCACCGGATAGCTCAGCTGGGCGCGCGCCTTCTTCAGGCTGACCCACTCGATCGCGGCGATCTCACCGTTCGGGACGAAGCTCGAGCGGCGAATCGCCTCTTCGGTCGCCTCAGCCGCCCAGTAGTGCACGACCTTCTGGCGCTTCGGACGCATGAAGTACCGACTGACGCCGACCGGGACTCCGAGGAAGACGCGGATGCCGGTCTCCTCATGGACCTCGCGCACGGCGGTCTCGGCGAGCATCTCGCCGGGGTCCACCTTGCCCTTGGGGAGCGTGACGTCCCGGTACTTCGTCCGGTGGATCAGGAGGACGCGCAGTTTCGAATCGACCAGGCGCCACACGACGGCGCCGGCCGCATATACGGCCTTGTCATCGCGTACGACCTCCGTCGCGGCGCCCCTGGTCGAGTGGACGGTCATCGCACCGAACGGCTCCGACGCCGCCTGCGGATCTGGCTCATGGTCTTATCCTGCAGGTCGATGAGCGGCTTGCCGGCGGCATCCACGGTGTGGCGCACCCAGACGCCGCCTTCGCCGAGATGCCAGGAGTTCGTTCCATCGTCCATCGCGAGGTCGAACAGCGTGATGAGCTCCGCGACGTGCTCCGGGTCGACGACGCGCACCAGCGCCTCGACGCGGCGGTCGAGATTGCGGTGCATCATGTCGGCGCTGCCGATGTGCACCTGCGGGTCGCCGTCGTTGTGGAACGCGAAGATGCGCGAATGCTCGAGGTACCGGCCGAGGATGCTGCGAACGGTGATGTTGTCGGTGATCCCTGGCAGATCGGCACGCAGACTGCAGATGCCGCGCACCCACACGTCGACCTTCACGCCGGCCGCGCTCGCCCGATACAGACCGTCGATGATCTCCTCGTCGACCATGGAGTTCACCTTGATCCGGATGTGCGCCGGCTTGCCGTCGAGGGCGTTCTGGCGTTCGTTCTCGATGTGGCGCAGCAGCCCCTTGCGCAGGTGGAGCGGCGCGACGAGCAGACGCTTGAACTTCTTCTCGATCGCGTACCCGCTGAGCTCGTTGAACAGTCGGGTGAGGTCCTTGCCGACCTGAGGGTCGGCGGTGAACAGGCCGAAGTCCTCGTAGATGCGGCTCGTCTTCGGGTTGTAGTTGCCCGTTCCGACGTGAGAGTAGTGCCGCAGCATCCCGTCTTCCTCGCGGATGACGAGGGCGAGCTTGCAGTGCGTCTTCAGCCCGACCAGGCCGTAGACGACATGGACGCCGGCCTTCTCCAGCTTGCGCGCCCAGACGATGTTGTTGGCTTCGTCGAAGCGCGCCTTCACCTCGACCAGCGCCAGCACCTGCTTGCCGGCTTCGGCCGCGTCGATGAGCGCCTGGACCACCGGGCTGTCACCCGAGGTGCGGTACAGGGTCTGCTTGATGGCGAGCACGTGCGGATCGCGTGCGGCCTGTTCGAGGAACGCCTGCACACTGGTCGCGAAGGACTCGTACGGGTGGTGCACGAGCACGTCCCGCTTGCGGATGCTGGTGAAGATGTCGCGACGCTCGTTGTTGTCGCCCGGCTGGAAGGCCAGCGCCGTCGTCGGCAGATGCGGCGGGTAGCGCAGGTCGGGGCGCTGGATGCGGCTGAGATCGAACAGCCCGCGCAGGTCGAGCGGCCCGGGGAGGCGATAGACCTCCTTGTCGGTGATGTCGAGCTCTTTCACGAGCAGGTCGAGCGTGAGCTCGTCCATGTCGTCGGTGATCTCCAGACGGATCGGCGGACCGAAGCGTCGGCGCAGCAGCTCGGCCTCGAGTGCCTGGATGAGGTTCTCGCTCTCATCCTCTTCGATCTCGACGTCCTCGTTGCGGGTGAGGCGGAATGCGTGGTGGTCGAGCACCTCCATGCCGGGGAAGAGATCGCCGAGGTGATTCGCGATCAGCTCTTCGAGGCGCAGGAACCGCTTGATCTCGCTCGCTCCCGGGACCTCGACGAAGCGGGGGAGCATCGGCGGCACCTTGAGACGCGCGAATTCCTGCCGGCCGGTGCGGGCGTTGCGGATGCGGATCGCGAGGTTCAGCGACAGTCCGGAGATGTACGGGAAGGGGTGCGCAGGGTCGACAGCGAGCGGCATGAGCACGGGGAACACGTGGGCCTGGAAGTACTCTCCCAGCGCATCGCGCTCATCGGCGGTGAGTTCGCTCCATTCGGAGATCTCGATTCCGGCATCCGCCAGTGCAGGACGGACCGAGTCGGTCCAGACTGCGGCGTGTCGCAGCTGCAGAGCATGGGCTTCCCGCGAGATGTCGGACAGGACGTCGGACGGGGCGCGTCCGACGTTCGTCGGCACTGCGAGCCCCGTGATGATGCGTCGCTTGAGTCCGGCGACGCGCACCATGAAGAATTCGTCGAGATTGCTCGCGAAGATGGCGAGGAAGTTGGCCCGCTCGAGCTCGGGGAGCGACGGATCCTCGGCCAGCTCGAGCACCCGCTGGTTGAACGCGAGCCAGCTGAGCTCGCGATCGAGGTAGCGGTGGTCGGGGAGCTGTGCGTCCTCGAAGCCGAGAGCGTCGAAGTCGTCGTCCTCCGCGTCTCCGAGACCGGCATCGGCGAGTGAGGGATCCATCATGGGATTCATCTAAGCACCGCCAGGTGACGCGCGTGTGAACTGCGTCGCGTCAGCGAGCGCCGGCGAGCTGGTCGTCCTCGTAGATGTTGAAGCGATAGCCCACGTTGCGGACGGTCCCGATGATCTGCTCGGCGTCGCCGAGTTTGGCGCGCAGGCGACGCACGTGGACATCGACGGTGCGGGTGCCGCCGAAGTAGTCGTACCCCCACACCTCGCTGAGCAGCTGCTCGCGGGTGAAGACGCGCGACGGATGCGTCGCCAGGAAGTGCAGGAGCTGGAATTCCTTGTACGTCAGATCCAGCGGGCGGCCGTGGAGCTTCGCGGAGTAGGACTGCTCGTCGATCGTGACGCCGGAGGCCTGCACGCGCGTCGGCTCGGAGTTCTCCTCGCTGCGTGCGATCGCGAGTCGGATGCGGGCGTCGGCCTCGGCAGGTCCGGCGGTGGACAGCAGAACGTCGTCGATGCCCCAATCGCCCGACACCGCGCTCATGCCGCCTTCGGTCACGACGAGCAGCAGCGGGGCGTCCTGCCCTGTCGTGCGCAGCAGCTTGCACAGCGACTTCGCCCCGGCGAGGTCGTGCCTGCCGTCGACGATGACGATGTCGCTCTCCGGGGCGGAGACGAGCTGAGCCGGCTCGGCGGGGATCTGACGGACACGATGGCTGAGCAGATCGAGGGCGGGCAGGACCGACTCCGCGGTGGGAGCAGATGTCAGAACCAGAAGCAGGGCCACGCAACGTCCTTTCGGGCGTCGAGATCGTCGCCCTTGACGACGATCGCGAGCGACGCCGTGGGCCAATGATACCGATGCGGATGCCGCACATGTCGCTGGAGGGTCGGATGGGGGAGAATGAGGGAATGTCCGAACCCGCTCTGGCTCCGCGCAACGCCTTCACCGGGATGATCGTCGTCTGGGGGACCGCACTGCTGGCCGCTGTCGCGATCGGCATCTTCGTCGTCGAGCCGTGGCGCATGCCTGCGCTGCTGGTGGCGTTCGGGGGAATCGTGCTGCTCGCCTTCGCGATGCAGCTGGGGTACGGCCGGACGCACGGCTTCATCGTGCGCGTTTCCGCCAGCATCATGGGGGCGCTGCTGCTGATGGGCGTCATCTCGGTCGGCTTCGGCCTCGCCGCCATCGGCACCGCGGGGTAGAGTGACGGTATGGATCTTTTCGCGCTCGAGCTCTTCTTCATCGGTCTGCTCGGCCTCGCGAGCCTCGCGATCGTGTTCGTCTCCGGAGTCGTTCTGCGGAACCTGTTCCGCGGCCAGCGCTGATCGATCGTGCTCGAGCTGCCGACCGACCTCCCCGCGGATCTCGTCCCGCTGTCCTGGCTGCTGGGTGTCTGGGAGGGCACCGGCGTCATCGACTATCAGGTCGGTGACCACCACTACGAGAGCGAGTTCACGCACCGCGTGAGCTTCAGCCACGATGGCGGTCCGTACCTGAACTACTCCGCGACCGGATGGCTGGCGCGCGCAGAGGGCGAGGAGTCCGTTCCCCTCGTCGCCGAGTCCGGCTTCTGGCGCATCGCGCGACCGGCGGGCCCTGCCGACGCGGGCCCCGCGCTGCTGCCGCCGATCGAGGACGCCCCCGCCAGGACCGTCGACGATGTGGAGCTGCTGCGTGCGGCATCCGGCGGATTCCCGCTCGAAGTGTCGATCGCGCACTCGGATGGCGCACTCGAGCTGTATCTCGGGGAGATCGCGGGGCCTCGCATCGACATCGCCACCGACGCGATCGTCCGCGGAGCCGGCGGCAAGGACTACGCCGCGGCGACCCGCATGTACGGACTGGTCGACGGCCATCTGCTGTGGGCCTGGGATATTGCGGCGCTCGGTTCAGAGCTCGGCTCGCACGCGTCGGCTCGTCTGGCCAAGGTATGACCGGGTTCGGGTTCGCGGACCTTCCCGGCGCCGTGCTGGATGAGGGCGTCGTCGCACACTACGGCGGGCCGATGCGCGAGCAGCGGCGCCTGCTGTCGGGCGATGCCGTCGCACTGCTCGGAGACCGCACGGTCATCGAAGTGGCCGGCCCTGACCGACTGACCTGGTTGGATTCGTTCACGTCGCAGGCGACGACGCGGCTCGCACCGGGGGAGAGCAGCGAACTGCTGATCCTGGACCCGCAGGGGCACGTCGAGCATGCGGCCGGCATCGTCGACGACGGCGCGTCCGCGTGGCTCATCGTCGACGTCGCCGACTCCGAGGCGCTGCTGGGTTGGCTCAAGCGCATGGTGTTCCGCTCACAGGTGACGGTGGAGATCCACTGCGACCGCGCACTGGTGGGGTTCTTCGCCGGTGGTTCGGCCGAGACGGCGCTCGCCGGAGCCCTCGTCTGGGCAGATCCGTGGGAGAACGTGCAGGTCGGCGGACACCAGTACGCCGATGTCGCCGAGCACCCCGCGACCGGTTACGCGTGGCGCATCGCCATCCTCGACACGGAGGCCGCGGCATCCCTCGCCGACTCGGTCGAAGCCGCAGGACTGCTGGCGGCCGAGGCGCTGCGGATCGCCGCATGGCGTCCGCGGTGGGCCTCCGAGGTCGACGAACGGTCGTTGCCGCACGAGACCGATTGGATCCGCAGCGCCGTGCACCTGAACAAAGGGTGCTACCGAGGGCAGGAGACGGTGGCGAAGGTGCACAATCTCGGCCATCCGCCGCGTCGCCTCGCCGCACTGCAGCTGGACGGCAGCGATGACGTGCTGCCGGCCCCTGGTTCACCCGTTTTCGCCGGAGAAGCCGAGGTGGGTCGCGTGACCTCGGTCGCACGCCACCATGAGGACGGTCCGATCGCGTTGGCGATCCTTTCTCGCCGCGCGCCGGACGGCGACCTGATCGTGCGCGCCGACGGCGTGGACATCGCAGCGGCGCAGCAGGTGATCGTCCCCGCGGATGCCGGGGCGACGGCCGACATCCCCAAGCTCACGCGTCTGTCCCGCCGACGCTGACCCGCACTGTCAGCGCGGGGCGACCGCAGTCCACGGCACCGTCAGTTCGCCGAGGCGCCAGCGACTGCGACCCCCCAGCACGGGCCAGCCCTGAGATCTCAGGGCGGCCGCAGCGGCGATGAACCGCTGGGTCGCGCCGAACGTCGACAGGGGAGCGGCCCTGTCCCATTCCCGGTCGAGGTCGACGAGCAGATCGTGCACGCGCTCGCCGGGCACGTTCCGATGGATCAGGGCCTTCGGCAGGCGCTCGGCAACGATGCCCGGTCGCTCCAGCTCGGCGAGGCGCAGCGAGATCGTGAACCGCACCGGCTCGGCGTCCGCGCTCACGTCGACCCAGCTCGCTTTCCGGCCGATCTCGTCGCACGTGCCCTCGGTGAACAGCCCACCAGGCGTCAACCGGGCGGCGACGGTGCGCCAGGCATCGGCGACGTCGGCTTCGTCGTACTGACGCAGCACGTTCATGGCTCGGATGATCGCCGGGCGCCGCCCTCCGGAGACGGGGACCTCGAACCCGCCGCGCTCGAAGGAGACACGGATGCCGGGATCGAACGGAGTGCGACCGGCACGGACCTCTTCGAGCTGTGCACGCGCCGTGGACACGCGTGCAGGGTCGAGCTCGAGACCGAGTACTTCGGCATCCGGGCGCACACGCCTCAGACGCGTGGCGAGCTCGAACGCCGTGACGCCGCTCGCGCCGTACCCCAGATCGACGACCAGCGGGTCCGCAGCCGTACGGAACGCGGTCGAGGCGGCGATCCACCGATCATTGCGCCGCAGCCGGTTCGTGCCGGTGGTGCCGCGCGTCGGCCTGCCGAGCGGAGATGACGCCATGGATCAATCCTGGCAGGGCTCTCGATAAGCTGGATTCATGACGCGCACCCTGATCCTTCTCCGCCACGGCCGGAGCGAATGGAACGAACTGAACCTGTTCACCGGCTGGGTGGACGTCCGCCTGAACGCGCAGGGCGAGGCCGAGGCCCGCCGCGGTGGCGAGCTGCTCGCCGAGGCGGGCATCCTGCCCGACGTCCTGCACACCTCGCTGCTGAGCCGGGCGATCCAGACCGCGAACATCGCGCTGGACGCCGCCGACCGCCTGTGGATCCCCGTGACCCGTTCCTGGCGCCTGAACGAGCGCCACTACGGAGCTCTGCAGGGCAAGGACAAGGCGCAGACGCTCGAGGAGTTCGGTCCGGAGCAGTTCCAGCTCTGGCGCCGGTCCTTCGACGTGCCGCCGCCGCTGCTGGACGACGCGAGCGAGTTCAGCCAGGTGAACGACCCCCGATACGCGGGCATCGACGGCGAGGTGCCGCGCACCGAGTCGCTCAAGCTCGTGATCGACCGCATGCTGCCGTACTGGCAGGGCGCGATCGTCCCCGACCTCGAAGCCGGCAAGACCGTCCTCGTCACCGCGCACGGCAACTCCCTGCGCGGGCTCGTCAAGCACCTCGAGGGCATCAGCGATGACGACATCGCCGAGCTCAACATCCCCACCGGCATCCCGCTGGTGTACGAGCTCGATGAGAACAACGTCCCGACCGGTCCCGGCCGCTACCTCGACCCCGAGGCCGCCGCGGCGGGAGCCGCGGCTGTGGCTGCGCAGGGCAAGAAGTAGCACCGGATGACGAAGGCCGGATGCTGAGACAGCATCCGGCCTTCGTCGTGAATGTCTCAGGCGTGCCCGAGCTCCTGCTGCTCCGCCTCCTGGGCCTCGAGCGCGAGCGCGATGTCCGCCTCCTGGACGCCCCAGTCACCCGTGGACAGATAGACGACCTTCTTCGCGACGGCCACGGCGTGGTCGGCGAAGCGCTCGTGATAGCGGCTGGCGAGCGTGGCGTCGACGGTCGCGTGCGCCTCGCCCTTCCAGTTGTCGCTGAGCACCTTCTCGAACACGCTGGCGTGCAGCTCGTCGACGTCGTCGTCCGCGTTGCGGATGGCGTCCGCGAAGCGGAGGTCCTGCGTGCGCAGCAGCTCGCTGAGCGTACGGGAGATCTCCACGTCCAGCTCGCCCATCTTGGTGAACGTGCCCTTGAGGCCCTTGGGGATCGCGCGCTCAGGGAAGCGCAGGCGTGCGAGCTGGGCGATGTGCTCGCTCATGTCGCCCATCCGCTCCAGCGAGGCGCTCACGCGCAGCGCCGTGACGACGATGCGCAGGTCGCGGGCGACGGGCTGCTGGCGGGCCAGGATCTCGATGGCCTGTTCGTCGAGGGCGACGGCGAGCAGGTCGATCTTCGCGTCATCGGCGATGACTTCTTCGGCGAGACCGACGTCGCTGGTCGCGAACGCGCGGGTCGCCTTGTCGATCGAAACCGTGACGAGATCGGCGATCTCCACGAGGCGGGACTGCAGGTCCTCGAGGGACTGGTGGAAGACTTCGCGCATGTGGGGCGCAACCTTTCGGGTCTCAGCGGCGTGGTACGGCCGATCGGTGGGCGCAGCGCCTCGTGCGGGCCCGAAGCGATTGTGTTCGTCGAAGGTTAACGAATGGTGCCCAGAACGTGAATAGTAGTTCGCCATGGCCCGTTGTGGCGCGGAAACCCGCCGAAGCCGTGGTGAACGCACTCTACGCTGGTCCTATGACCACGCCGCAGATCGCGCTGCTCGCCCTCGCCATCGGCGTGCTGATCGGTGCGGGAATCTGCGGCCTGATACTGCTCGCGTACCGCGCTCGCGCGGAGGCCGAGGCGGAGACGTCGTCGGTGATTCCGTCCGGAATCACCGACGTCCTGCTCAGCATGGAGGATGCCGCCTGCGTGGTCGACGCATCCGGTCTCGTGCTGGCCACCTCGCACGCAGCAGAGCTCTTCGGGATCGTGAGCGGCTCGACGCTGGAGAACCAGGAACTGCGCCAACTCGTCCGCACGGTTCGCTCCACCGGGGCGTCCGAGACGGAGACCATGCGCATCCGGCGCAGCGGAACGACGCTGGATCCACGGCTCGTCTCCGCGCGCGCCAGTGCTGTCGGCGCTCGATTGACTCTCCTCGTGATCCGCGACGTCACCGAACAGGAGCGCCTCGACCAGATGCGGCGCGATTTCGTCGCGAACACCAGCCACGAGCTCAAGACACCTGTCGCTTCGGTGAGCCTGCTCGCCGAAGCGATCGAATCGGCGGCCGAGGATCCCGCGCAGGTGCGCATCTTCGCGAGTCGCATCTCGGCGGAGGCCACGCGTCTGGGCCAGCTCACCGGGCGCATCATGAGTCTGTCGCGGCTGCAGGCGGCCGACGGACTCGCCGACGTCGCGACGGTGGCGATCGATGAGGTCGTCGCGGCGTCCATCGAGGCGCACGCCGTGCAGGCCGGGTCCGCAGGCGTCGAGCTGGCGCGAGGCGGAGATCGCGGCATCTGGGTGCGCGGCGACGCCCAGATCCTCATCGAGGCCGTCGGAAACCTCATCGCGAATGCGATCGTGTACTCGCCGCGTGGTTCGCGCGTCGGCGTGGGCGTCAGAGTCGACGAAGGCGTCGTCGAGATCGCCGTATCCGATCAGGGCATCGGCATCTCGGAATCGGACCGGGAGCGGATCTTCGAGCGTTTCTACCGTGCAGACGAGGCGCGCTCCCGCCGAACCGGTGGTACCGGGCTCGGCCTGTCGATCGTCAAGCACGCGATCCATCGCCACGGGGGAGAGGTGCGGGTCTGGTCGCGCCCCGGCCGCGGCTCCACCTTCACCATCCGCCTTCCGCGAATCGATGCCCCCGAGCCGGAGGACATCAGCAGGAAGACCAAGAAGAAGCGCACCAAGAAGGCTGCGAAAACAGCCCGCGCACGAACCGGAGAGAGTGTATGACCCGCATCCTTCTCGTCGAGGACGAACCAGACCTCGCCGATCCCCTCGCCTACCTGCTGCGCCGTGAGGGCTACGAGGTCGAGATCGCCGAAGACGGACCGGGTGCGCTCAACGCGTTCCGCGAGCAGGGCGCCGACATCGTGCTGCTCGACCTGATGCTCCCCGGGATGCCGGGAACCGAGGTGTGCCGGCAGATCCGATCGACCTCAGCCGTTCCGATCATCATGCTCACGGCGAAGGATTCCGAAGTGGACATCGTCGTCGGGCTCGAGCTCGGCGCGGATGACTACATCACCAAGCCGTACTCGTCCCGTGAGCTGCTCGCGCGCATGCGCGCGGTGCTGCGCCGCGTGGTTCAGGCCGAGAGCGAGCTCGACGAGCGCGTTCTGGACGGCGGACGCGTGAGCCTGGACATCGACCGGCACACGGTGACGGTCGCCGGTGACCAGATCAACATGCCGCTGAAGGAATTCGAGCTGCTCGAGGTCCTCATGCGCAACTCCGGTCGGGTGCTCACCCGCGGCCAGCTGATCGACAGGGTGTGGGGCAGCGACTACTTCGGCGACACGAAGACGCTCGACGTGCACATCAAGCGCATCCGCTCGCGCATCGAGGAGAATCCGTCGGACCCGTCGATGCTGGTGACGGTCCGCGGTCTCGGATATCGCTTCGAGGGCTGAACGCACGACGGACGAAGAAGGCCGGTCACCCGCTTCGGGGACCGGCCTTCATCGATGTCGGGATGCCGAGGCTCAGTGCTCCTCGGACTCCGAGGCATCCGGCTTGTCGGTGGGAACCGGCGTCTCGGTGGGGACGGTGACCTCATCGTCGAGGACGATTTCCTCTTCGGCGGATTCCGGCACGAGGTCGGAGTAGTAGGGGAGGGCGCCGTCGAGCACGGGGACGCTGACCGCGTCGCCCGTTCCGTCGCCGGACTGGAAGTAGACCTCGACCGTGGAGCCTGGCGCGAAGCTCAGGTCGCCGTCGGCGTCCGCGCTGTCCAGCAGCAGCGGCTCCTCGTTCGCGCCGAGGCTGACGGTCTCTTCGGCCGGGACCTCGACCTCGAAGGGCTCGAGACCCTGCAGCTCCACCGTGACGACGACGTCTTCGCCGGTGGGGTTCACGAACGCCGCTACCAGGTTGCCCAGCTCACCGCTCTCGTCGGCGATGATCATCGCGTTGCGGATGGCGACGGGGCCGGACGAGTCGGCGACGTTCACCCCGTCGGATGCCGAGTAGGCGATTGTGCTCGCCTGCGGGGTGATGAAGGTGCACCCCGTCGCACCCGTCAGCACGACAGCGCTGAGAACGACAGACGCAACAAGGCGCGATTTCACGGGTCCTCCTGAGATGCGGCGGGAAATGCACGTCCATTCTATGCGTACGCCGGGCGGCCGTCGGGACGATGCGGCGCAAACCTTAGTGCATGTCGCCTGTGGTATCCTGGAGGTTGCCGAAAGGACACGCTTTTATGCTTTTTGAGGTTGGCGAGACCGTCGTCTATCCGCACCACGGAGCCGCGACGATCATCGAGGTCAAGGACCGTATCATCAAGGGCGAGACGAAGAAGTATCTGAAGCTCAACGTCACGCAGGGGGATCTGATCATCGAGGTCCCCGCCGAGAACGTCGACCTCGTCGGGGTCCGCGACGTGATCGGCAAAGAAGGGCTCGACCACGTGTTCGAGGTGCTGCGCGCTCCGTTCACCGAAGAGCCGACCAACTGGTCGCGTCGCTACAAGGCGAACCTCGAGAAGCTCGCTTCAGGTGACGTGATCAAGGTCAGCGAGGTCGTTCGCGATCTCTGGCGCCGCGATCAGGACCGCGGGCTCTCCGCGGGCGAGAAGCGCATGCTGGCGAAGGCGCGTCAGATCCTCATCTCCGAGCTGGCGCTCGCGGAGAAGATCGACGAGGACAAGGCGGGTTCGCTCCTCGACGAGGTGCTCGCTTCCTGAGCCGATGATTCATGAGAAAGGCGGATGCTCCGGCATCCGCCTTTGTCGTCTCCGCCGGTAACGTGAGAACGTGACTGCGCTGCCCGTACTCGATACCGCCATCATCGTCGTCGCGGCCGGTTCCGGCACGCGACTCGGAGCCGGCGCCCCCAAGGCTCTGATCGCCATCGATGAGCGCTCGATCCTGCGCCACGCGCTCGACGGCGTCTTCGCCGCATCGCCGATGCAGGTGATCGTGGTCGCGCCGGCCGGATTCGAAGGGGAGGCCGAGAGCGCGTTGTCGGCTGCAGCGGGTGATCGTGCCGACGTCGGACGGGTCGTCACCGGCGGTCCGACCAGGCAGCTCTCGGTGGCGGCCGGACTCGGCGCGCTGCGGGGCGAGGTCACGACCGTGCTCGTGCACGACGCCGCGCGCGCACTGACCCCACCGGCTCAGATCGAGGCCGTCGCCCGAGCCGTCACCGCCGACGCCGGAGCGATCCCCGTGCTGGCGGTGGTCGACACGCTCAAGCGCATCGACAGCACGTCGATCGTCGAGGCCGTCGATCGCGCTGAGCTCGCTGCGGCCCAGACGCCGCAGGGATTTCCCCGCCTGCCGCTCGAGGCCGCCTATGCGTCGGCGCTCTCCGCGGCGGTGGAATACACCGACGACGCAGCGTTGTACGCCGCGGCCGGGCATGTCGTGCATCACATCGCCGGGTCCGAGCGCGCGTTCAAGATCACCACTCCGGCCGATCTCGAGCGCGCGCAGCTGCTGCTGGGGGCGGTGCCCGCGGCATCCGATCCGGTGGTTCCCGTCGTCGGAATCGGCACCGACGTGCACGCCTTCGGTGGCAAGGGCGACCTGTGGCTCGCCGGACTGGAATGGCCGGGCGAGCCTGCGCTTTCCGGACATTCCGACGGGGATGCCGTCGCCCATGCCATTGTCGACGCTCTGCTCGGCGCTGCCGGACTCGGTGATATCGGCCAGCACTTCGGCACCTCGCACCCCGAGTTCGGCGGCGCGCATGCCGACGTCTTCCTGGCGCGAACGCTCGAGCTGGTGAACGATGCAGGCTGGAGGATCGGGAACGTCTCCGTGCAGTTCCAGGGCAATCGCCCGCGGTTCAGCGCGCGACGCGCTGAGGCCGAGGCCGCGCTGTCGAGCGCCCTCGGCGGAGCGCGGGTGACCGTATCCGCGACGACCACCGACGGTCTCGGGTTCAGCGGCCGCGGCGAGGGGATCTCGGTGATGGCCGTCGCCGTTCTCGTGCCGGACGTTTCACGGATCCGATGACGAATCGCGGAGGAATCTCCCCGATCCGTCCGTGATTCGTCACACCGTCCGTGATTCGTCGCCTGCAGGCGGCCGTTCAGCACCGCCCCGGTAGGCTGTTGCAGTGACCATCCGCCTCTACGACACCCGCGCACAGCAGCTGCGCGACTTCGTGCCTCTCGATCCCGAGAACATCACGATGTACGTGTGCGGACCCACGGTGCAGTCCGGCCCGCACATCGGGCATGTCCGCAGCGCCCTGAGCTACGACATCCTGCGACGATGGCTGCAGCACCGCTACGGGCGCGTCACGGTCGTGCGCAATGTCACCGACATCGACGACAAGGTGCTCGCCAACGGTACGGATGCCGAGCCCTGGTGGGCCTTGGCATATCGGATGGAGCAGGAGTTCACCGCCGCGTACGCCGGCATCGGCATCCTGCCCCCGACGTATGAACCTCGAGCGACCGGATCCATCCCGCAGATGCAGGAGCTGATCCAGACGCTCATCGACGGAGGGCACGCCTATGCGGCCCCCGACGGATCGGGCGATGTCTACTTCGACGTGCGCTCCTGGGCCGCATACGGCGAACTGACGCGACAGTCCGCCGACGCCATGGAGGCCGCCGAGGACGCTGACCCTCGTGGCAAGCGCAACCCGCAGGACTTCGCCCTCTGGAAGGGCGCCAAGCCGGACGAACCGGCGGATGCGGTGTGGCGGTCGCCCTGGGGCGACGGGCGCCCCGGCTGGCACATCGAGTGCTCTGCCATGTCGAAGCGGTATCTCGGTGCAGAATTCGACATCCACGGCGGAGGCCTCGACCTGCGCTTCCCGCACCACGAGAACGAGCTCGCGCAGTCGACGGCGGCCGGTGACGGCTTCGCGCGGTACTGGGTGCACAACGGCCTCGTGACGGTGAACGGCCAGAAGATGTCGAAGTCGCTGGGCAACTTCACGCCCGCCGCCGACGTGCTCGCCGCACACGACCCGCTGGTGGTGCGCTACGCGCTCGCCGCCGCGCACTATCGGTCGAGTCTCGACCTGACGGAATCGTCATGGGGAGAGGCTGACGCGGCGCTCGGTCGGATCCGGACGTTCGTGGAGCGCGCGGTGCGCGCCGTCGGCGATGACGCGGTGCACGACTCCGAGATCCCGGTTGCCTTCGCGACGGCGATGGACGACGACCTCGGCATCCCCCAGGCGCTGGCGGTGCTGCATGAGGCCGTGCGCGTCGGGAACACCGCTCTGGATGCTCGTGACGCCGACGCCGTCCGGAGCGCACTCGGCTCGGTGCTGGCGATGCTGACGATTCTCGGCCTCGACCCGCGAGCACGACAGCAGACCGACGCGGAGGGCGGCGAGGCGACAGCCCTGGACGCCCTCGTGCGGACGATGATCGACCAGCGCGCACAGGCGCGGGCTGACAAGGATTGGGCCGCGGCGGATCGCATCCGCGACGCGATCGCGGCCGCAGGCATCACTCTGGAGGACACTCCGGACGGAACACATTGGAGTATCGATGGCTAAGCCAGGCAACCCGTCAGCGGGCAAGGGAAAGAAGAAGGGCCCCACGAAGGGCACCGGAGGCCTCGGCCGCAAGGCGCTCGAGGGGCGCGGACCGACGCCGAAGGCGGAGGACCGCTCGTGGCACGTCGCCGGCAAGCGCAAGGCCGCGGCCGAGCGCTACGCGGCCTCGGGCGGCAAGGGTCGCCCGGGAGTCGCCGGCAAGCGGCAGACCACGGGTGGCAACCCCAACCGCTCCGCACGGTCGAAGGACAACACCGCCGACACCGAGACGGTCACCGGGCGCAACTCCGTGCTCGAGGCGCTGCGCACGAAGATCCCCGCGACCGCGTTGTACATCGCGCAGCGCGTGGAGATGGACGACCGCGTCAAGGAGATGCTCGCGATCGCGAAGAACCGCGACATCCCGATGCTCGAGGTCACGCGTCAGGAGCTGGATCGCATGGCCGGTTTCGACGGCGTGCACCAGGGGGTCGCTCTCAAGGTGCCGCCGTACGAGTACGCGCACCCGCAGGACCTGCTGGAACAGGTGATCGCTCGCAAGGAGGTTCCGCTGTTCGTCGCTCTGGACGGTGTGACGGATCCGCGCAACCTCGGAGCCATCATCCGCTCCACCGCCGCATTCGGCGGTCATGGGATCATCCTGCCGCAGCGGCGCTCCGCCGGTGTCAACTCCGCCGCATGGAAGACGAGCGCCGGGGCCGCTGCCCGCATCCCGGTAGCGCTCGCGACGAACCTCACCGCCCAGCTCAAGGAGTTCAAGAAGCAGGGAGTCTTCGTGCTCGGCCTCGACGGCGACGGCGATGTGTCGCTGCCGCAGCTCGAGCTCGCCGATCGTCCGGTGGTGATCGTCGTCGGATCCGAGGGCAAGGGGCTGTCGCGCCTGGTCACGGAGACCTGCGACCAGATCGTCTCGATCCCGATCTCGACGGCGACAGAGTCGCTGAACGCCGGCATCGCGACGTCCGTCGCCCTGTACCAGGTGTCCACCGTGCGCAACGCGCTGAAGTAGAAGAGGGAACCGCATGGCTCGCATCGTCGTCATCGGAGGAACCGGCTATGCCGGACGTCACATCGTCCAGGAGGCGGTGAACCGCGGTCATGAGGTGATCTCGGTCTCACGCTCCAAGCCGGAGAACCCCGTGGACGGCGCGCTCGCCGTGCAGGGCTCTGTGCTGGACATCGAGGCGCTCGGCGATGTCTTCGACGGTGCGGATGCCGTGGTCTCCGCGCTCTCACCGCGCGGCGACATGGCGGAATCCGTGCTCGGAGCGCTCCGCGGGCTCATCGCGAAGCTGAGTGGCACTCCAACGCGCCTCGGCGTCATCGGCGGTGCCGGTGGCAGCCTGGTCGCCCCCGGTGGCCCTCGGCTGTTCGATCAGGGCTTCCCCGAGGAGTACAAGCACGAGGCGCAGGTCGGCATCGATTCGCTCGCGCTGCTGGAAGAGTCGGATGCCGCGCTCGACTGGTTCTTGGTCCACCCCGCCGAGGTCTTCGGTCCGTGGGCCGAGGGGGAGCGCACCGGGCACTATCGCGATGGCGGCGATGTCCTCGTGCGCGATGACGACGGCAAGTCGTTCATCTCCGGTGCGGACTTCGCCATCGCCATGGTCGACGAGATCGAGCAGGGCAACCATCACCGCGAGCGCTTCACGGTCGGCTATTAGATCGAGATGCCCTGATACCCGCGAAGCGGAGACCGGGGCATCCTGCCAGGATCAGTGCTGGAGCGGCCCGATCAGCGAGTCTTCAACTCGCGCCCGTGCACCGTCAGCGCGTAGATCACGAGAACGTCCAGGGCCAGCACGGTCAGCGACAACCAGGGCTGCGCCGCGAGGAGCGTCAGCTGGGCGATCGCGTTCAGTGCCACGAGGATGATCGCGATCACCCTCGCCCAGGTCGCCCCGCCTGCGAGCGCGAATCCGACCAGCAGGATCAGAGCGCCGAGGATCAGGTGGAACCACCCCCATGCTTCGATGTCCAGCGAGAAGAGACCCGCGTCGGCGATGAAGTAGAGGGTGTCCGGGCCGATCAGGGCCTGCAAGCCGTGGAAGACGTTGAGTGCGCCCGAGATGATGAGGATGACGGCGGCGAAGACGCCCCATCCCACCCAGCCGGTGGCAGCGGTGTTGTTATCGGTCATGGGAGTTCCTTTCCGAAGGCGGATCGGTCCCATTCTGAGAGCAGACCGCGTCGGAGCGCGTCATGCAAGTCGCGTGAATCCGCCTTTGCGCCCGGTCCAGGTCTAAACGAGGTCGCGCCAGTCCAACGCGGCGGTGTCGTCCGACACCGGCACGGCGTCGGTGACGACCGGGATCGCCATCGTCTCCGTGGGCGGGCCCATGATGGTGGCCTCATCGCGACGGTGCCGCAGCACCTCGTTGATGTAGCTCGTCAGCACTTCGGCCAGCGGCACCGAGCGGCCTTGCGCCTGCGACAGGTACCAGCGGTGCTCGAGCACCTGATGGAACACCTCGGCCGGTTCGAGCTTGGCTCGCAGGTCGTAGGGGATGGCGCGGACGACCGGCTCGAAGACGCGCGTGAGCCATTCGTGCGCGTACATCTCTTCGTCCGCCCATTGCTTCTTCGAGCGCGCGCGGAACTCGTCCAGATCGTTCAGCAGCCGTCGAGCCTGGTTCTCCTCGACGTCGAGGCCGGTCAGGCGGATCAGACGGCGCTGGTGGTGTCCTGCGTCGACGACCTTCGGCTGGATCTCGACCAGTGTGCCGTCGGCGGTCGTCGACATCGACATCTCATCGATATCGAACCCGAGGGCGTTGAGACGTTCGACGCGCTCGGTGATGCGCCAGGTCTCGTTCGCGGAGAACGACTCGTGCGCGGTGAGCGCGCCCCACAGCGACCGGTAGGAGGACACGATGCCGTCGGCGATCGCCACGGCATCCACTCCGTGTTCGAGCCGGCCGCCGGCGGCGAGGTCCATGATCTCCCCGGCGACGTTGGTGCGGGCCAGGTCGAGATCGTAGGCGCGCTGACCGTCGGTGAGGCCCTCTTCGTGCAGCTCTCCGGTCTCGGCATCCACGAGGTAGGCGGCGAAGGCCCCGGCATCCCGCCGGAAGAGGGTGTTCGACAGCGAGACGTCGCCCCAGTAGAAGCCGACGTTGTGCAGGCGGACCAGCAGCAGCGCCAGCGCGTCGACGAGACGCGTCGCCGTGTCGGGACGCAGCACCCGGGTGAACAGCGCGCGGTACGGCATCGAGAAGCGCAGGTGCGAGGTGACGAGTGCTGCAGGAAGAACGGTGCCGGCGGCATCCGTCCGCCCGTCGATGACGGCCACGCGAGCCACGCACGGGACGTCGAGCTTGGCGAGGTTGCCGAGCATCTCGTACTCGCGTCGCGCCATCTCGGGTGTCGTCTCCTTGACGGCGACGACGCGTCCTGAGAGGTCCGCGAAGCGCACCAGATGGCGGGAGAGGCCCTTCGGAAGCGACACGATGTGCTCGGACGGCCACTTCCCCAGCGGCACCGACCACGGCAGCTCCAGCAAGCCGGGGTCCACCGCGCTGGCGGTGATGCGCAATGCGTCCTGCATGCCTGTCCTCGCTGCTCTGGGTGTGTGAGGGGAAAACGACGCGGCGCGGGCGACCAGAAGGTCAGCCCGCGCCGCGTGTGTGGCGAACTTACGCCGCCGAGACGATCGGCTTGTCGTTCAGACGCTCACCCGACTCGAGGTCGAACGCGTGCACGTGGCCGGGGTTGGCGGCCAGCGTGACGGTCTCGCCCGCGTTGGGGTGGCTGCGACCGTCGACGCGCGCGACGATGTCCGAGCGCTTGCCGTTGATCTCGGTGTGGCCGTACAGGTAGCCGTCAGCACCGAGCTCCTCGACGAGGTCGACCGTGACCGGGATGCCCTTGCCGTCGGCGGGGCCGACGGTGATGTCCTCGGGGCGGACGCCGACCATGACCTGGCTGCCGTGTGCACGGCCGACCGTGTCGCGGTCGAGCGGGACGACCTCGGAACCGAAGCGCACGCCGCCCTCGGCGAGATCCGCCGGGAACAGGTTCATGGCGGGGGAGCCGATGAAGCCGGCGACGAACACGTTGTTCGGCTTCTCGTACAGATCGCGCGGCGAGCCGACCTGCTGGAGGATGCCGTCCTTGAGGACCGCGATGCGGTCACCCATGGTCAGAGCCTCGGTCTGGTCGTGCGTGACGTAGACCGTCGTGACGCCGAGGCGACGCTGCAGCGACGCGATCTGCGTACGGGTCTGGACGCGGAGCTTGGCGTCGAGGTTCGACAGCGGCTCGTCCATGAGGAACACCTGCGGCTGACGCACGATGGCGCGACCCATGGCGACACGCTGACGCTGACCACCCGACAGGGCCTTCGGCTTGCGGGTCAGGTAGTCCTCGAGGTCGAGGAGCTTCGCAGCCTCGAGAACGCGAGCGGCGCGCTCCTCCTTGTTGATGCCGGCGATCTTGAGCGCGAAGCCCATGTTCTCGGCGACCGTCATGTGCGGGTACAGCGCGTAGTTCTGGAAGACCATCGCGATGTCGCGATCCTTCGGCGGGACGTCCGTGACGTCGCGGTCACCGATGAGGATGCGGCCGGCGTTGACCTCTTCGAGGCCGGCGAGCATGCGCAGGGACGTGGACTTACCGCAACCGGAGGGGCCGACCAGGACGAGGAACTCGCCGTCTCCCACTTCGAGGTTGAGCTTGTCGACAGCGGGACGGGTTCCGCCGGGGTACAGGCGGGTGGCGTCGTCGAAAGTGACAGTTGCCATGGCATTTCTCCTTCACCGGCAGGTACGTGCCGGACGATCCGTTGTGATGGAAGCGGCGGGTACACCCGCCGTGGCCCACCTTTGGGCCGAAATCAGTATGGCATGTCTTTCCGCATCTGGGTATTTCCCAGCCTGCCTCGTTAGCATCGACACCAGTGCTGCTTCACAGAGCGGCCATTTTGGGGGAACCCGTCCCCGCAGACTTTCAAGAGGAACGATGTCGAGCGACGAAACGCCGAACGTCCCCGCCACCCGCAATACCCGCGAGGCGGTCCGGGAGAAGGCACAGCAGGTCAATGCGAAGCAGTCCCGCGCGCGCATCGTGCGTCGGATCATCATCGGGCTGGTGGCGGTGGTCGCTGTCGGTGCGGTAGGCACCGCCGTGGCGATGGCGGTCAATTCTTCGGTGTCAGAACCGACGATGAACCCCGCCGGACTCGACGACGACGGCATCGTCGTCCACGAGATCACCGGGGCGATGGTCGCCAGCGCTGAGATTCCCGCGACGCCGACGGCCGAGCCGACCGAAGCGGGCGAAGAGGCGACTCCGACGCCGGAGCCGACCGCAGCCGGCGCCGTCGACATCCACATCTACGTCGACTACCTGTCGCCCGGCGCCGGCGAGTTCGAGCGCGCCAACGCTCTTCAGCTGACCGGCTGGATCACCGAGGGCGCTGCGAGCGTCACCTACCACCCGGTCTCGCTCCTCACCGCCAACTCCAACGGCACGAAGTACTCGCTGCGCGCTGCGGCGGCCGCGGCCTGCGTGGCCGAGTACTCGCCGACCCAGTTCTACGCCTTCAACCACGAGCTGCTCATCGGTCAGCCCGAGGTCGACAGCGATGGACGTTCGGACGTCGAGCTCGCAGATCTGGCCGGTGCGGTCGGCGTCGACGCCGGCAAGAAGGTGCGCTCGTGCATCGAAGGTCAGGACTTCGTGTCCTGGGCGAAGGACGCCACGGCTCGTGCCCTCGAAGGGCCGCTGCCCGGTTCTGAGGACCTGGCGCTGAGCGCGGCTCCGATGGTCGTCGTCAACGGTCAGGCCTACGTCGGATCGCTCAACGACCCGGCCGAGTTCTCGCAGTTCGTGCTCACCGTCTCCAGCGATGCCTATTACGAGGCGGCCGAGACGGCGACACCGACCCCTGCGCCGTCGGAGACCGCGGTCACGACCGAGACACCGGCTGTGACCGAGACTCCCGCCGAGTGACGTCCCGCTGACATCCCGCTGACCGGTCGTGAGCCGGTCGGTGCGGTGCCATAGACTCTTTCCAGCGGCGCCCCGGCGCCCTACGCCGACTTAGCTCAGCTGGTAGAGCACCTGTCTTGTAAACAGGATGTCGCGGGTTCGAGTCCCGCAGTCGGCTCCGTTTCGCCCTTCGCCCCCAGCCACCGTGCCAGGATGGCTCGCATGGACTACACGCATCTCGGACGCACCGGCACGCAGGTCTCGCGCATCATCCTCGGGACGATGAACTTCGGCGATCGCACCTCGGAAGAGGATTCCTTCGCGATCATGGATCGTGCTCTCGAATTGGGCGTGAACTTCTTCGACACTGCGAACGCGTACGGCGGCAGCGGCGGACGCGGCGCGACCGAGGAGATCATCGGACGCTGGTTCGCGGCGCGTCCCGGCGTGCGGGACGACATCGTGCTGGCCACGAAGGTGCACTCGCCGATGGTGGCACCGACCGACGACGGCGATGTCGTCAACGCCCGCGGCGCGTCGGCCTGGCAGACGCGCCGCGAAGCGATCGGCTCACTGCGCCGGCTGCAGACCGACCGCATCGATCTCTATCAGTTCCACCACATCGACCGTCACATCCCCTGGGAGGAGATGTGGCAGGCGATGGAGCTCCTCGTCTCTCGGGGCGAGGTCGTGTACACCGGCAGCTCGAACTTCGCAGCGTGGAACATCGCGCAGGCGAACGAGATCGCGAAGCAACGGCATTTCCTCGGCCTGGTGAGCGAGCAGTCGCTCTACAACCTCGCTCATCGCACCATCGAGCTCGAAGTCATCCCCGCAGCCCGCGAATACGGTCTCGGCATCCTGCCGTGGTCGCCGCTCAGCGGCGGGCTCCTCAGCGGCGGATCCTCCGATGCGAACGCTCGCTCCAACACCGGCCGTGCCGCCCAGACCCGCGCCGAGCACCAGGACCAGGTCGAGGCGTACGAGCGCTTCGCACAGGAGCGAGGATGGAAGCCCGCCGCGCTGGGGCTCGCGTGGTTGCTGCACCAGCCCGGCGTGACAGGGCCCATCATCGGCCCGCGCACCGTCGCGCAGCTGGAGTCGGCTGTCACCGCTCTCGACATCGAGCTCAGCGCGGACGACCTGCACGCGCTGGACGAGATCTTCCCCGGCCCGGGCGGGCAGGCACCGGAGGCCTACGCCTGGTGAGGTGAGGAGACCCCGAACATGTTCGGGTCGACCGGACGCTGCGCACGCGGAAGCTTCTCGACGACGAGTAGATAGGACTCCGTCACGAGCTCCTCGATCAGCCCTGGTTCGATCGACGGACCAGGAGTCACCGAGATCCAGTGCCTCTTGTTCATGTGATAGCCCGGGGCGACGTCGGCGAAGGCGGCGCACAGTGCTTCGGCGTCTTCGGGATGCGACTTCACGGTCACCATGGCGCGGCCGGAGTGGTGCGTCTGCAGCATGAAGACCTTGCCCCGCACTTTGAACACGTCCCACTCCGGGCCGAAGGGGTGCTCGAGTCCGGCGCCGGGCAGTTCGTCGGCACGTGCCGTCGCTGCTTTCAGCAGGGTTTCGTCATCCATCAGAACAGTTTCTCGTCGACGCCCTTGTCGTTGCTGCGCGGTGTCGCGACGACCCGTTGGTCCAGGGATGCCGCGGCCGCCAGCGCCTCGTCGATCACCTCCCGTCCGCCTTCGGCCTGCAGCCATTCGCGCGCGTAGTCGGTGGGGATGAGCACCGGCATCCGATCGTGGATTCCGGCCAGGTGCTCGGGCGCCGGGCGCATGACGATCGAGAAGCACGTGAACCGTTCGCCGTCGGCTGTCCGCCCCCGCTGCGTCACCGCGGCCATGCCGAACAGTGCGCCGCCGTCGAGACCGAACTCGTGCCACACCCGGTCGGGCTTGCGCAGTTCGAACCAGCCGGTGGCCGGGACGATCGCCCGTGCGCGCGCCTTGCCCGGTTGATCCTGCAGTCGCTCGGATCGCGTGTTGATCGAGGGGAACTTCGCCGGCTCGCCATTCACGAGGAACCCCCACCACGCGGGCTCGAGCGTGGCCTGGCCGTCCTGCGGCACGACGATGGGATTGAGGTTGCGCAGATTCTTGCCGGTCGGGCGGAGCGTCTCGCCGGCATTGCGTTCGGCCCACTCCCGCAGGCCGTCGAGGATGTCGGCATCCGCCTCGGCCAGCAGCTCGGCGTCGGTGAATCGAGGATCGAGTCCATAGCTCGCGCACATGTCGCAAGGGTATCCCCGGGCACGGACATCCGGGCGTTCGGGTAGCGTGACGGAGTGACCCGTATCCGCCAGCTGCCCGCGTTCGCAGGGATCGGCGGTGCCGTGTCGATCGGTGCGATGACCGCGGTCCAGGCCCGTATCAACGGCGTCCTCGGCGTCCGCCTCGACAGCGGCGTCACTGCGGGCCTCGTCTCGTTCGGATCCGGTCTTCTGCTGCTGGTCGTACTGGTCGCGGTGGTGCCCTCCGGGAGATCCGGGATGGCGCGCCTGTGGCGCGGGATCCGGTCCCGCAGCATTCCGCCGTGGATGCTGCTGGGCGGAGCGTGCGGGGCACTGACCGTGACGACGCAGGGCCTGACCGCCGCCGTCCTCGGGGTGTCCCTGTTCACGGTCGGCGTCGTGGCGGGGCAGACGCTGCACGGTCTGATCCTCGACCGGATCGGTTTCGGGCCTGCGGGTGTCGTCGCCGTGACGATGGGACGCGTCGCCGGGGGCGCACTGGCGCTCCTCGCCGTGGTGATCTCGCTCGGCGGCGGAGTGCTGGAGTCCGCACCGTTGTGGATGCTGATCCTGCCCTTCGCCGCAGGCATCGGCATCGCCTGGCAGCAGGCGGCGAACGGACGCCTCGCGCAGACGGTCGAATCGCCCGTGATCGCAACGACCATGAGTTTCATCGCCGGCACGATCGTGCTCGCGATCGGGGCCGGTATCAGTGCGCTCGTGAGTGGACCGCCGAACCCGCTGCCGGCCGAACCGTGGATGTACCTCGGCGGTCTGCTCGGTGTCGTCTACATCTTCCTCGGAGCGGCGCTCGTCGCCCGGACCGGCGTCCTGCTGCTGGGGCTCGGATCCGTACTCGGGCAGCTCGTGACCGCCGTGATCATCGATGCGGTCTGGCCGGCCGAAGCCGGACCCGCGCTCTGGCAGACCATCGCGATGGTGGCTGTGGCCGTGGCCAGCGTCCTCGCCGCGCTGGCACGTCCCCGCCGACGCTGAGTGAAGCAGTCGACAGGGACTACTGCTTCTTCTTCTGCGGCATCCTCGTCAGCAGAGCGCGAGCGTCGACCGGCTTGCGGCGGCCGGGCTTCTTCGCCGGCTTGCCCCCGACGTAGAGCCAGCCGAGCAGCTCCTCATTCTTCTTGAGTCCGTGCGCCTTCGCGACGGCCTTCGAACGGGTGTAGTGGCCCGTGCGCCACAGCACGCCCCAGCCGGCTTCATCGAGAAGCAGGCTCAGCGTGTGGGCGACACCGGAGGCCACGGCCTCCTGCTCCCAGCGCGGAACCTTCTCGCTCGCGCGATAGCTCGCGACCACGGCGATCAGGAGCGGAGCGCGCAGCGGCTTCGACGACGGGTGCTTGTCGCCTTCCGCCTTCGCGATCGCCTTGCCGAGCGCCTCGCGGTCAGCGCCGCGCAGCTCGATGAGCCGCCAAGGGCGCAGTGACGAATGATCTGCGACCCGTCCTGCTGCCGCGACGAGCGGCAGCAGCTCCGCACGAGTCGGAGCCTGCTCGGTGACCTTCGACCAGGACTGACGCGCACGGACGGCGTCGAGTGCACTCACGACTGCGGAGCTTCCGGCACCTCGGGAGTGAAGTTGAGCGCCAGCGAGTTCATGCAGTAGCGGTCGCCGGTCGGCGTGCCGAACCCGTCCGGGAACACATGCCCGAGGTGCGACCCGCAGCTCGCGCAGCGCACTTCCGTGCGCACCATGCCGAGCGTGGTGTCCTCGATGAGCTCGACCGCGTCGGGGCGGACCGACTCGTAGAAGCTGGGCCAACCGCAGCCGGAGTCGAACTTCGTGCCGCTCTTGAACAGCTCCGCACCGCACGCGCCACAGGTGTACAGCCCCGCGCGTTCCTCGTCGAGCAGTTCGCCCGTCCAGGCGCGCTCGGTCGCCGCCTGACGCAGCACCGCGTACTGCTGGTCGCCGAGTTCGGCACGCCATTCGGCGTCGGACTTGTTCACGCTGTAGGACATGAGGACCTCCTGAGTCGATGCTCTGTCTATTCTCGCGCGCCCGAGCGCCTGTCGGCGCGCGCTGGCTGGGAACTCGCACGGTGTGTGGCTGATCGTGGGGTCCTCTCGCGCGCTCGAGCGCCTGTCGGCGCGCGCTGGCTGGGAACTCGCACGGTGTGTGGCTGATCGTGGGGTCCTCTCGCGCGCCCGAGCGCCTGTCGGCGCGCGCTGGCTGGGAACTGGCTGTTCTGGAGAGCCGGGAGTGGCTTCCGGGGATCGGGCACCCGCGGCGTAGGCTTCTGCCATGCTCGGAGACCTGACGGACCGCGACCGCGCGATCCTCGCGTTGGAGGTCTCCTGGCCGCGGCACAGCGGTGCGAAGGAAGAGGCGATCCGCGCGCAGCTCGGGATGAGCCCGGCGCGCTACTACCAACTCCTCTGGCGACTCATCGACACCGAGCAGGCTCTCGAGCACGACCCGCTGCTGGTGCGTCGACTGCGCCGGATCCGAGACTCCCGCGGAGTGCAGCGCAACGTGCGCATGCCGGGCTTCGTCGGCTGAGAACCGCGCGCAGGGCATCCTGAACGTCCCTGATGAGGATGCCGAGATGCATGCCCTAGCATCGAGGGGTGTCCAAGCCCGCTCGTGATCGTTTCGACGATGTCCCCCGCACGTCCGGACGCGTAGGTGCTCACCGCGCCGAGAATCCAGGCAGCAATGGCTGGATGCTCCTGCTGTGGTCCGTCGTCGCCGCACTCGTCCTGCTCGTCGTCGGGATCTTCGTCTCCCTCGTCGTCATGGGGCGCATCGCGCTCTTCCCCTCGGACCAGGAGAGCGTCGCGCCGGCGCCGGAGGAGACCGGGATCGTCGACACCTCGTACTCGGTCATGATCCTGAACGCCACGCCGGACGACGGCCTGGACGATCAGATGCGCGACGAGCTGATCACTGCGGGGTACAACCCCGAGCTCGTCTTCGCGACCGACAGCGACGCTGACGACTTCGCGGACACCACCGTCTACTACGTGGACGACGCGGATGCGGATGCCGCGCTCGGCCTCGCCGGTCTCATCGGTGGGGCGCTCGTCGAGCAGAGCAACGCCTATGCGTCGATGAACACCACCGCTCAGGCGCAGTTGACGATCGTGATCGGGCTCGACCGCACGGCCGAAGCTCCGGCGGAGTAGACCCGCTCCTACACCGTGGCAGGCATCGCGAGGCTGCTGTTTCTCCCTGCGCGTACGCGGCTTGCACTCGATGGGGTCGAGTGCCAGAATGGGCGTTAGCACTCGATCACTCTGAGTGCTAAACCGAACGTAAACGTCCAGGAGGGACGACAAAACTCATGGCAAAGATCATCGCTTTCGATGAGGAGGCCCGTCGCGGTCTCGAGCGCGGCCTGAACATCCTCGCCGACGCTGTCAAGGTGACCCTCGGCCCGCGCGGTCGCAACGTCGTACTCGAGAAGAAGTGGGGCGCACCCACGATCACGAACGACGGCGTCTCGATCGCCAAGGAGATCGAGCTGGACGACCCGTACGAGAAGATCGGCGCGGAGCTCGTCAAGGAGGTCGCCAAGAAGACCGATGACGTCGCGGGTGATGGAACCACCACCGCGACCGTCCTCGCTCAGGCTCTGGTCCGCGAAGGGCTGCGCAACGTCGCGGCCGGCGCTGACCCGATCTCGCTGAAGAAGGGCATCGAGAAGGCTGTCACGGCCATCACCGAGGAGCTCCTCTCCAGCGCCAAGGAGATCGAGTCCAAGGAGGAGATCGCGGCCACGGCATCCATCTCCGCCGCTGACGCCTCGATCGGCGAGCTGATCGCCGAGGCGATCGACAAGGTCGGCAAGGAGGGCGTCGTCACCGTCGAGGAGTCGCAGACCTTCGGCACCGAGCTCGAGCTCACCGAGGGCATGCGCTTCGACAAGGGCTACATCAACCCGTACTTCGTCACGGACCCCGACCGCCAGGAGGCGGTGTTCGAGGAGCCCTACATCCTCATCGCCAACTCGAAGATCTCCAACATCAAGGACCTTCTGCCGGTCGTCGACAAGGTGATCCAGGACGGCAAGGAACTCGTCATCATCGCCGAGGACGTCGAGGGCGAGGCTCTCGCTACTCTCGTGCTCAACAAGATCCGCGGCATCTTCAAGTCGGCTGCCGTCAAGGCTCCCGGCTTCGGCGACCGCCGCAAGGCGCAGCTGCAGGACATCGCGATCCTCACCGGTGGTCAGGTCATCACCGAAGAGGTCGGCCTCAAGCTCGAGAACACCACGCTCGACCTGCTCGGCCGTGCGCGCAAGGTCATCATCACCAAGGATGAGACCACCATCATCGAGGGCGCCGGCGAGGCTGACGCGATCGAGGGTCGCGTGACCCAGATCCGTCGCGAGATCGACAACACCGACAGCGACTACGACCGCGAGAAGCTCCAGGAGCGCCTCGCGAAGCTGGCCGGTGGCGTCGCCGTCATCAAGGCGGGCGCTGCGACCGAGGTCGAGCTCAAGGAGCGCAAGCACCGCATCGAGGACGCCGTCCGCAACGCGAAGGCTGCTGTGGAAGAGGGCATCGTCCCCGGCGGTGGCGTCGCGCTCATCCAGGCGGGCACCAAGGCACTCGACGCTCTGGAGCTCGACGGCGACGAGGCGACCGGTGCGAACATCGTTCGTGTCGCGATCTCGGCTCCGCTGAAGCAGATCGCCCTCAACGCCGGCCTCGAGCCGGGTGTCGTCGCGGCGAAGGTCGCGGAGCTCCCGAGCGGCCAGGGCCTCAACGCGGCCACGGGCGAGTACGTCGAGATGTTCGCAGCGGGCATCATCGACCCGGCCAAGGTGACGCGTTCGGCTCTGCAGAACGCGGCGTCGATCGCCGGTCTGTTCCTCACCACCGAGGTCGTCGTCGCCGACAAGCCCGAGAAGAACCCGGCTCCGGCCGGCGACCCCACGGGTGGCATGGACTTCTGAGTCCAGACGTTCCACACAGAAACGCCCCGGCCGAGGCCGGGGCGTTTCTGCGTTCCGCCGCGGGGGATCAGCGGAACAGGCTCGCGGAATAGGCGTCGGCGTCATCGTAGTTCCGGGAGGCATTGCCCAGTGCGACACTGATGGATGCGAGCGCCTGCTCGACGTGCAGCTGCGCGGAACGCCACTGCTCGCCGCAGGTCTGGAACGCGGCGGATGCGTTGCCGGTCCAGGAGGACTGCAACTGCGTCAACTGCGCCGCCAGCGCGGTGGACTCGGCCTGCAGCCGCTCGACGGTGCCACGAGCGGCGGCGGTTGCGGCCTTGACGGCTTCGGTGTCGACGCTGAAGACGGACATGGGAACTCCTCTCGTTGCCCGGCGTCAGCCGCCGGGAGCTCTGAGGTTAGGCAGCCGGCACCACGCCGCGTCCGTCTGGATGAGCGCTGTCCACGGCATCCGTGGACAGTCCGCGCACACGACGAGCCTGTGCAGAACGAGTGGTCAGAGCTCGAGCGGTGGGATCGGCTGGGTGTCCTGGAGCAGGTGCTCGGGGATCGCGCGAGCGGGAGCGAGAGGAAGGGTGACCGTGAACGTCGCTCCGCCGCCGGGTGTCTCCGACACGGATACGGAGCCGTGCAGCGCTTCGACGATCGAGGCGACGATCGCCAGACCGAGACCCGACCCACCGGTCTCGCGCGCCCGGGAGGTGTCGGCGCGCCAGAACCGCTGGAAGATCTGCTCGCGGATCTGCTCCGGCACGCCTTCGCCATGGTCGGCGATCGAGATCGTGCCGACTCCTGCGACACGATCGGCGCCGACGACGATCTCGATGGGGGATTCCTCGCCGGAGAAGCGGCGGGCGTTTCCGAGCAGGTTCGCCACGACCTGACGGACCTTGTTCTCTTCGCCGAGCACGATCGGCGGTGTGCTCACCGGGTTGTCGATGACCTCGCTGAAGTCGATCTCGGGGACCGGTTCGGAATGCGGGTTCCGCGGTCGCCGGCGCAATCTGGCCAGTGTCGCGCCGGCCCTGCCGCGCGGCGCCTGAGCCGGGCGGTGCTGGTCGATCGGCACGGTGGCGGTCGACGGCTTGAGCGAGGGCCGGTCGGCGGTGGTGTCCACCACGGTGACCGTGCGGCCGGGAGCAGCGGCGCGCACATCGAGCGCGGCGTCCCTGGCGATCGGGCGCAGGTCGAGGGGGCTGATCTCGGGTTCGCGTTCCTCGTCGAGACGCGCGAGTGCGAGGAGATCCTCGACGAGCACGCCCATCCGGATCGCCTCCTTCTCGATGCGCTCCATCGCCCTGGCCGTGTCCTCATCGCCGCGGATGGCACCCATCCGGTAGAGCTCGGCGTATCCGCGCACGCTCACGAGCGGCGTTCGGAGCTCGTGGCTCGCGTCGCCGATGAACCGGCGCATGTGCTGCACTGTGCGGTCGCGTTCGGCGATCGAGCGGTCGAGGCGGTCGAGCATCGTGTTGATCGCGAGATTGAGACGCCCCACCTCTGTCGTCGGTTCGAGATCGGTCATGCGCTGCCCGAAGTCGCCGGAGGCGATCGCCATGGCGGTCGTCTCGACATGACCGAGGCGACGGAAGGTCAGCGTGACCAGCCCGCGTGTCAGCAGCGCCGCGATCAGGATCGTGAACAGCGCGACCGTCGTGTAGACCCCCAGATACAGCCCGATGATCCGGTCGACCTCTTCGAGCGGCATCGCCACGTACTGCACGTAGACGGTGCCATCCGGCCCCGCCTTCGTGCTGACCGCGCCGTGGAACGCCGTCTTGCCGTCGACACCGGTGAGCGGGAGCGGGATGCTCTCTTCGTCGGCCTTGGCCTCGGCGAGGGGATAGGTCTCCGGAAAATCGGGCCCCACGGCATCCGGAGCCCCTCCGGCCTGAGCGATGAAGGCGCCTCCGGCGTCGTAGAAGGCCACGAAGGCCTCGCTGCGGACGGCATCCTCCCTCTCGGTGAGCACCAGCCCGCCGTTGCCGTCGGAGGTCGGGATGAAGAACCGCTCGACCATGCTGGTGCCGGCCAGCTGGCCCAGCTGCAGGTTGATGTTGCCGATCAGGGCCGCGCGCATGATCGGCACCGTGCCGATGCCGGCCACCAGCAGGCCGAGCGCGAGCACGGCGACCGTGACTCCGGTGACCTTCGCGCGCAGACTGATCCGCCGCCACCAGCCGGTGACCGCGTCGGGCTCGTGCGCCATGCGGTCCCTCCTGTGAACGGCGTGCGACGGATGCGGGTCAGGCGGACTTGCCGCTGACCTTCAGCATGTAGCCGAACCCGCGCTTGGTCTGGATGAGGGATTCCTCGGTGTGCGGGTCGATCTTGCGTCGCAGATACGAGATGTAGCTCTCCACGATCCCGGCATCCCCGTTGAAGTCGTACTCCCAGACGTGGTCGAGGATCTGCGCCTTCGACAGCACGCGATTGGGGTTGAGCATGAGATAGCGCAGCAGCTTGAACTCGGTCGGGCTGAGCTCGATCGGCACCTTGCCGACGTAGACGTCGTGCGTGTCCTGGTCCATCGACAACTCACCGGCGCGGATGATCGATTCCTCGTCGGCCTGCATCGTGCGGCGCAGGATGGCCTGTGCGCGCGCCACGATCTCGTCGAGGGCGAACGGCTTGGTCACGTAGTCGTCGCCGCCGGCGTTCAGGCCCTCGATCTTGTCCTGCGTGTCGTCCTTGGCAGTGAGGAAGAGGATCGGCGCGGTGAATCCGGCCCCACGCAGCCGTTTGGTGACGCTGAAGCCGTTCATGTCGGGAAGCATGACGTCGAGGATGATGAGGTCGGGCTCCTCTTCGAGGACCGCCGAGATCGTGGCGGCTCCGTTCCCGACGGTCTTCACCTGGAAACCGGCGAAGCTCAGACCCGTGGACAGCAGGTCACGGATGTTCGGCTCGTCATCGACGACCAGGATGCGCGCATCAGTCATGCCCCCATTATGGTGACTCAACCCATGCCGTGGCTGACCATTCGCGGAATGGCGCGCAGTGGCTATGCCGCAGCGAGCTCGTCGGCGTCGAGGATCGTGTAACTGTAGCCCTGCTCCGCGAGGAAGCGCTGGCGGTTCTGGGCGTAGTCCTGATCGACCGTGTCGCGGGCGATGAGCGTGTAGAAGCTCGCCGTGTGACCTGACTGCTTCGGGCGCAGGAGGCGCCCGAGACGCTGCGCCTCTTCCTGCCGGGAGCCGAAGGATCCGGAGACCTGGATGGCGACGGATGCCTCGGGCAGATCGATCGAGAAGTTCGCCACCTTGGAGACCACCAGCAGCGAGATGTCCCCCTCGCGGAACGCCCGGTAGAGCTCTTCGCGTTCGTCGACCGGGGTGGCGCCGGTGATCTGCGGAGCATCCAGAGCCTCGGACAGCGTCTCGAGCTGATCCAGGTACTGCCCGATGACGAGGATCTGCTCGCCGGGGTGCTTGGCGATCAGCTCTCGCACTGCGTCGATCTTCGCGGGAGCGGAAGCCGCCAACCGATACCGGTCGTCGTCGGTTGCCGCCGCGTACTCCAGCCGGTCGCTCGGCGGCAGATCCACGCGCACTTCATAGCAGGCGGCGGGGGAGATGAAGCCCTGAGCTTCGATCTGCTTCCACGGCGCATCGAACCGCTTGGGGCCGATCAGGCTGAACACGTCCCCCTCGCGACCGTCCTCGCGCACGAGCGTCGCTGTCAGACCGATGCGGCGTCGAGCCTGCAGATCCGCCGTCAGCTTGAACACGGGAGCCGGCAGCAGATGCACCTCGTCGTAGACGATGAGGCCCCAATCGAGGGCGTCCAGCAGCGCCAGGTGCGCATACTCGCCCTTCCGCTTGGCCGTGAGGATCTGGTAGGTGGCGATCGTGACCGGCTTGACCTCCTTGGCCTGCCCGGAGTATTCGCCGATCTCCTCCGGCGTGAGAGACGTGCGCTTGAGAAGCTCGTCGCGCCACTGCCGGGCGGAGACGGTGTTCGTCACGAGGATCAGCGTCGTGGTCTTGGTGGCGGCCATCGCGCCGGCGCCGACGATCGTCTTCCCCGCACCGCAGGGCAGCACCACGACGCCGGACCCATCCTTCGAGAATGCATCCACGGCATCCTGCTGATACGGCCGGATGTGCCAGCCGTCCTCGGCCAGATCGATCTCATGCGGGGTGCCCGGGGTGTAGCCGGCGAGGTCCTCCGCAGGCCAGCCGATCTTCAGCAGTTCCTGTTTGATCTGTCCGCGTGCCCATGCGTCGACGACGAACGTGTCCGGAGTGGGGTGCCCGACCAGCAGCGGCTGGATGCGCTTGTTGTTCGCGACCTGCGTGAGCACCGCGGGGTCGATCGAGCGCAGGATGAGCGTGCCCTCGTCGTCACGCTCGATGGTGAGGCGCCCGTAGCGGCTCACCGTCTCCTTGAGATCGACGGACACCGACGGCGGGACGGGGAAGCGCGACCAGCGGTCGAGCGTCTCCAGCATGTCCTCCGCGCTGTGCCCGGCGGCGCGGGCGTTCCACAGCCCCAGGCGGGTGATGCGGTAGGTGTGGATGTGCTCGGGGGCCCGTTCGAGCTCGGTGAAGATGGCCAGCTCGTGGCGAGCGCTCTCGGCATCCGGGTGGGCGACCTCGAGCAGGACGGTGCGATCGCTCTGGACGATCAAGGGGCCATCAGACATAGCTGACCAGTCTACTGCGCTCGGCCGTGCGCGGCGCGGTCAGTGCTCGGCGCTCGCATCCACGATCCGAGCGGATCGGATGCTGGACACCGGCAGCGTCCGCTCGACATCGGCGGCGCGGTCGCGGCCGCGCAACCGGCCGCCGCCGAGTCCGCTTGCCTCGAGTGTCAGCTCGCGCGAAGAGCCGTCCGGCATACCGACCTCGACGACGACCATGGCGCGCTGCCGGACCGCCGCCTCGAGCTCCCGATCGAGCCATGCCGCGTCGGCGTCGGGGCCCTGGTGCTCGCGGAGCCGTGCGATGAGTGCCGCATACGAGGGAGCGCTCTGCGTCGGTCCGTCGTCGACGGCCGGCGCACGTCGTGTGGACACGGCCTGTCCGTCGTCGTCGACGAGCGTCGCGGGGTAGCGGGCATCGACGAGCGCCCAGTACACGGTTTCGGCGCCGACACGAGAGGTCAGCATCCGGTCTTCCGCAGTCAGGGTGAGCGGACGCAGGCTGCGGTCGACGCTCATCGTCTCGATCAGGTGCGCATCGCTGCTCGTCACGATCGTCCCGCCCTCCGACGCCCACACGCGGACCAGGCCGTGCCGCTGGGCGGTCTGGGAGACCAGGTACGCCAGCGGCTGCGGCACGCCGGTGAGCGACAGAGCCGTGAGGAACTCGATGAGCGAGGCCTCGGTCTCACCCTCGACGAGTCCTCTTGTGATGGATTCGGCGGTGAACCGGTACGAGGAGGACTGTGCCGAGTCGCGTTCCACCATGCTGCGCAGGCGCACATCCAAGTCGGGGCGGAGAGGGCCGGGTGCGATCGCGGTGAGATCGTTCTGGAGGAACACGCGGTCGACCTCGGCGGGGACGTGCCGCACGAGCGGCTCCGCGTCGGCATCCTGACCATGGCGGAGTCGGGCCGACCAGGTCGGCTCGGTTCCGTCGTCCGCGATCAGCCCGAGCAGGAGCGCCCGACGCCGCAGCCGCTGCTCGCGGGCAGGCCACGTCGCGTCCCAGGGGTAGGCCGCGCGCCACTCCGCCGGCGGCAGCCATCCGTCGATGGAGCGGATGCCGATGGGCAGCGCCGCGCGGAACGCGGTCGCCAATCGCGCCCACCGTTCGGCGAAGGCGAGCCGGAGCCAGTCCTCGGTGGACGCGGTGGGCAGCACGCGTCGCTCTTGCGTGCGCACCAGCGCGGCATCGGCGGCGATCGCCCGCAGGTCGTCGGCATCCTCGGCATCGATTCCGATATCGGTGAGGCGCTTCTTCTCGCCGGCAGCGAGCATGCCCGTCGCCAGGAGCGCGAGCGGCGCCTCGCGGGCGGCGAGCAGAAGATCCGCGAGACGGGCGACGGTCGCGAACGCGAGTTCGGCCGCTCGGGCGGAGGCATCATCGGATGCCGCGGTCGGTTCGGCGGCTTCGGGAGCGGTGACCGGTGTTCGACCGGAGATCGCTTCGGCGACGGGGGCGAACAGCGCCCCGTTCTGATCGATCAGACCGAGGCCGAGTAGTCGATCTCGATGCGATCCGGCATCCTGCCCTGCGGCGACACGAGCGATCGCCGCAGCCTCCTCGCGGGGAAGCGACGAGACGGCGCGGTCGATGGAGGCAGGATCGAGCAGCGATTCGGCCGCATCGAAGAAGTCGTTCCATGCGGGATCCGGTCGGACCTCGCGCCCGGCGAACAGGCGCTCCAGATCCGCGTCCGAGGCGGCAGCCAGCCACACGGCGAGCGGGCGGGCATGCGTGCTCATCGTCAGGAGCGCTTGTTCGCGCGGCCCTTCCTGGTGAAGCTCATGATCAGCAGGGTGATGATGAGCACGAAGGCGATCGGAAGACCCCATTGCGGAACGCCTGCGACGAAGGGCCAGGCGCCGTTCGCGAAGTCTTCATGGTGCATGCCCACGGCTGTGCCGATGATGATCGCGAAGAAGCAGATGACCGAGAGTGCGGCCAATCCGAGCGCGGTGAAGGCGAGGATCCGATCCACTGCGCGGACCGGGACGTCCGATCCGGAATTCTGCGTGCTCATCAGACTCAGCCTAGTCCCTCGTTCCCCGGTAGGATCGAGGCAGGTGCGCGCGGACGCATCCGAGTTATCCGACAGCAATACAGTGAGGTTCTCCATGCCCACCGGCAAGGTCAGGTTCTACGACGACGAGAAGGGGTTCGGCTTCATCGCCAGCGATGACGGCCAGGATGTCTTCCTGCACGCCTCCGCCCTGCCCGCGGGCGCCACAGTGAAGACCGGGAGTCGCGTCGAGTTCGGCGTCGCCGACGGCAAGCGCGGACTGCAGGCGCTCTCGGTGCGCGTGCTGGAGGCCCCGACGAGCCTTGCGAAGGCGAAGCGCAAGTCGGCCGACGACATGGCGATCATCGTCGAGGATCTCGTGAAGCTCCTCGACGGCATCGGCGGCGATCTGCGCCGCGGACGCTATCCCTCTTCCAGTCACGGTCGAAAGATCGCGGCAGTGCTGCGCAAGGTGGCTGATGACCTCGACGCCTGAGCCCGACGCGCGTCTGATCGGCGCCCGTGATCTCGCGCTCGCCGCGCTGCACGAGATCACGCCTGCGTCGACCGTCGGCCCCGCCGCCGGCCACGTGGTCGAAGCGGACGGCTCGGTGTCCCTGCGGTACGAGAACCGTCTCGGCGGCTACCCGGGCTGGTTCTGGACCGTGACCGTCGCCGCAGTCGACGATGCCGACCCGACCGTGCTCGAGGTCGAGCTGCTTCCCGGCGACGGGGCACTGCTCGCGCCGGACTGGGTGCCGTGGGCGGAGCGTCTCGCCGAGTACCGCGCGCACCAGGCCGAGCTCGCCGAGCAGGCCGCTGCCGCCGCATCCGACGCCGTCCAGGACGACGACTCCGAAGAGGACGTCGATGACGAAGACATCGACGATGAGGATGAGGACGAGTCCGACGACGATGACTTCGACGCCGACGACGATGATGACGTCGACGTGATCTCCCCTCGGCTCCATGCCGGCGACCTCGACGGCGTCGACATCGATGAGCTCGACGACTCCGCGGAAGACGGAGCACCGGTCGACGGGGAGAACTCCGAGGAGGACGACTCCGAGGAAGACGACGAGGACTCCGTCGACACGGTCTCCGACGACGAGGAATGACCTCGCGCCCCTGCGCAGACGCGAACAGAACTGCCCCGCCTCTCGTCAGAGATGCGGGGCAGTTCTTCGTCGTTGGGCGCTACGCCCCCGAGCGGTTGGCGAGCACGTACTCGATCGAGCGGATGAGTTGGCGGACGTCGTCCGGCTCGATCGAGACGAACGTCGCGACGCGCAGCTGGTTGCGGCCGAGCTTGCGATACGGCTCGGTGTCGACGATGCCGTTCGCGCGCAGGGTCTTCGCGATCGCCGCGGCGTCGACGCTGTCGTCGAAGTCGATCGTGGCGACGACCGGGGAGCGGTGCGCGGCATCGGCGACGTAGGGCGTCGCGACAGCGGATGCCTCGGCCCAGTCGTACAGTGCCCGGGAGGACTCCGCGGTGCGGGCTCCGGCCCACGCGAGTCCGCCGTTGCCGTTGATCCACTGCAGCTGGCTGTGCAGAAGGTGCAGGGTCGTCAGCGCTGGCGTGTTCAGCGTCTGGTTCAGGCGGGAGTTGTCGACCGCGTTCTTCAGACTGAGGAACTCGGGGATGTACCGATCGGACGCCGCGATGCGCTCGATCCGCTCGATGGCGGCAGGAGAGACCGCTGCGAACCACAGGCCGCCGTCGGATCCGAGGTTCTTCTGCGGGGCGAAGTAGTAGACGTCGGCCTTCGCGACGTCGAAGTCGATGCCGCCCGCCGCGCTGGTGGCGTCGATCACGGTGAGGGCGCCATCGGCGGCGACGCGCTCGACGGGGGCTGCCACACCGGTCGAGGTCTCGTTGTGCGGCCAAGCGTACACATCGATGCCTTCGACGATCTCTGCGGACGTGCGCGACCCGGGCTCGGCGTTGCGCACGTCGGGTGCCTGGAGCCACGGCGCGGCCGCCGCCTTGGCGAACTTCCCGCCGAACTCGCCGAAGACGAGGTTCTGGGAGCGGTTCTGGATCAGGCCGAACGCCGCGGCATCCCAGAACGCCGTCGAACCGCCGTTGCCGAGGACGATCTCATAGCCGTCCGGAAGGCGGAACAGGTCCGCGAGCTGCTCGCGGACCCCGCCGACGAGGTTCTTCACCGGCGCCTGCCGATGCGACGTTCCCAGGATCGAGACGCCGGAGGTGAGCAGCGCCTCCAGCTGCGCGGGGCGCACCTTGGACGGACCGCAGCCGAAGCGGCCGTCGACGGGCAGGAGGTCACGGGGAATCTCGATCGCCATGGGTCGATTCTAGGCCCGTGCCCCTCGGCCGTTTCGCCGCGTGACGGGGCCGATCCCCGATTGGGAATGTAGGCTTACCTAAGAACTTTCGGAGGGCCAGATGACCGACCTGATCGACACCACGGAGATGTATCTCCGCACCATCCTCGAACTCGAGGAGGAGAACATCGTGCCCCTGCGCGCACGCATCTCCGAACGCCTCGGTCACTCCGGTCCGACGGTGTCGCAGACGGTCGGGCGCATGGAGCGCGACGGGCTCGTCGTCGTGTCCGAGGACCGCACGCTCGAGCTGACGGATGCCGGCCGCCGCAAGGCGGTCGACGTGATGCGCAAGCACCGTCTCGCCGAGCGTCTGCTCTCCGACGTGATCGGCCTGGATTGGGCCTACGTGCACGATGAGGCATGCCGTTGGGAGCACGTGATGAGCGAGCAGGTCGAGCGTCGGCTCGTCGAGCTGCTCGGCCACCCCACCGAGTCGCCGTACGGAAATCCGATTCCCGGACTCGACCAGCTCGGCGACATGCCTGCTCGGACCTTCGACGAGGGCGTGATCGGTCTCGTCCAGAAGCTGAACGCCGCCGAGGAATCCACCGAGGGAACAGTGCGCCGCCTCGCCGAACCCGCACAGGTCGATCCCGAGCTTCTCCAGCAGTTGCGTGACGCGGGCGTCGTTCCGGGTGCGCACGGCACATACCGGTACAACGAGGGCTACGTCCTGATCCAGATGGATGGCAACGACGAGGGCCTCGAGCTTCCGGTCGAGCTGGCATCCCACATCTTCCTGGTGCGCGACGAGGCCTGATTCCGCGGGCCTGCGGATGCTGCGAGGCACGCCTTCGGAGAATTGCCAGGTTGCCAGGGTGACAGAATCGTTATCTTCCGGTAACCTCGGTCAAGTCGTCAGCGAAGGAAGCCCGCGGGCGATGACCGCGAAGATCGCCTCACCGGCTCGTCGTCTTCGCGGGAGACGATCGCACAGTGCCCGAAGCTACACGTGCCCCGATAGCAGAGTGCCGACGAGCCAGCGCAACCCGAGCGCCGAGGCGCAGGAGGATCACTGATCTTGGCCACAGACATCGAATCGCCCGAGAAGACATCTGAAGATCGCACCCCCGCCCGTCGCGGCGTGGGTCGCAGCGGGCGAAAGCTGTCCGTGAAGAAGCCACTGCGTTCCATCGCCATCTTCGGCGCCGTCGGCGCCCTGGTCGCGGCCGTCGCACTGCCGGCGTACGCGTCGACGACCCCCACGATGGAAGCAGCCACCACTCTGCAGCAGGTGGCCATGGACGACGCGCAGTCGCTCGTGGTCGCATCCGAAGCGACGGCCGCTCCGATGGACCGTGGCAACTACTCGGCGACCACGCCGGATGAGATCGCGCAGAAGAAGGCCGCAGAAGCGGCCGCCGCGCGAGCACAGGCTGCGGCCAAGGCCGCGGCATCCTCCTCCCGTGGTGGCGGCGGCGGGTACAGCACCGCCGGTGTCGCGCTGGTCGCTCCGGGGTCCGGTGAGGTCCGCAACCCCGTCGGCGGCGGTTACTACGTCAGCCGCACGCTCAGCGGCGGCCACAACGGCGCCGACATGGTCGGCGACGCCGGGACTCCGCTCTACGCGGCGGCAGCCGGAACCGTCCGCATCTCGACCGACAGCTACTACGGCTACGGCGTCGGCGTCGTGATCGACCATGTTCTCGGTGGTCAGCAGGTCTCCACGCTCTACGGACACATGATCTACGGCTCACGCCAGGTCCAGCCCGGTCAGACCGTGCAGGCCGGGCAGCTGATCGGATTCATGGGAAGCACCGGACGCTCGACGGCGAACCACCTGCACTTCGAGGTGCGCATCGGTGGCAGTCTGGTCGAGCCGATCGGCTGGCTGAACGCCAACGGCGCTCCCGCCTGATCCTTCGTCGACACGCCCTCTGCAGTTCACCGGGTGTTTCGCCCGCACACAGGTGGATGGGTTAGCCTGATCCCGTTGTCGCACAGGCGGGAGTCGCTGATGGACCGAATACCGAGCATCCGAACCATGGATGCGCTCGGCCTTCTGGTGCTTCGGCATTGCCCGCAGGGATGCCACGGTGCAGCCGTGCGCGAAAGGCGCTGTCTCTAGAGACGGCGCCTTTTTTCGTCCCTGCGTGCAGAATTCCTCCGCCCGTGCGGCCTCGTGTGAGTCGAGAGTGCCGGGAAGCCGTCCCGGCGTATCGAGAGGAAGATGATGCGCACACTGGTCCTGAACGCCGGATACGAGCCACTCGCCGTGGTGTCCTTCAAACGAGCGCTCGTGCTCGTGATGAATGAGAAGGCGACCGTCATCGAGCACGTCGAGGGGGATCCCGTCTGGGCCAGCCACGGCAGATTCGATCGTCCGGTCGTGATCATCCTCAGCCGCTACGTGCGCGTCCCCTCGAGCAGACGGGTGCCGGTCACCAGACGCGGCGTGCTGCGACGTGACAACCACCGCTGCGGCTACTGCGGCAAGGCGGCCTCGACGATCGACCACATCCTGCCGCGGTCGCGCGGCGGAGCGGACTCGTGGGAGAACCTCGTCGCGTGCTGTCTGCGCTGCAACAACATCAAGAGCGACCGCACACCGCAGGAGATGGGGTGGGACCTGCGATTCACCCCGCGCCCGCCGCGCAACACCTCCTGGACAGTGCGCGGCACGGAGCGCAGCGATCCGCGGTGGGAACCGTACCTCGCCCTGGCGGCGTGAGCTCGGTGCCGAAGCCTGGGTAGACTGGTCCGGCCAGCCTCTGTAGCTCAATGGAAGAGCAGTTGCGTCCTAAGCAAACGGTTGGGGGTTCGAGTCCCTCCAGGGGCACCGCGAGGTCGCCGGCGAGACTGTGAACGCATACAGGTTCGCGGCGTAACGTCAGGATGGATGAAGGCGGAACGTTCCGCATGGTTCAGCTCCGCTGGAGAAGAGACCATCATGGACGCCATCCGTCCGACCATCCACACGAGTCAGCGCGGCGACGTCCGCCGCGCGTCGAGCACGTTCACCGAACTGGCGAGGCAGATCCGCGATCGCGGGCTGCTGCGCCGTCGATACGGCTACTACTGGACCAAACTGGTCGCGGCACCACTCGCCGTGGCGGTGTGCCTCATCGCCTTCATCTGGATCGGCGACACCTGGTGGCAACTGTTCACCGCCGGCGTCCTCGCGATCGTCTTCACGCAGATCGCCTTTCTCGGCCACGATGCTGCGCATCGGCAGATCTTCGTATCCGGACGCTGGAACGACTGGATCAGCCTCATTCTCGGTGATCTGCTGGTCGGCATGAGCTACGGCTGGTGGCAGCACAAGCACACCCGCCACCACGCCAACCCGAACAAGCTCGGAGCGGACCCCGACATCGAACTCCCCGTCATCGTCGTCACGGCCGAGGCGACGTCGACGCATCAGGGCCCGCTGATCGGCTGGTTGCGCGCCCATCAAGGGCTGCTGTTCTTTCCGATCCTGCTTTTCGAAGGCCTGTCGCTGCACGCGTCGAGTGTGCGTCGAGTGTTCGCACGGGGGCGGCTGGAGCGGCGATGGGCCGAGATCACTTTCCTCAGCATCCGGATGGTGGGTTATGTGGTCCTGGTGTTCATCGTCCTCTCGCCCGGAATCGCCTTCGTGTTCCTCGCGGTGCAGCTGGGGTTGTTCGGTTTCTACATGGGCATCGCGTTCGCGCCGAACCACAAGGGCATGCCGGTCGTGCCACGCGACATGACTCTCGATTTCCTGCGCCGTCAGGTGATGATGAGCCGCAACATCCGTGGCAGCCGCTTCCTGGATGTCGCGATGGGCGGCCTCAACTATCAGATCGAGCACCACCTCTTCCCGTCGATGCCGCGCCCTCATCTGCGCCGCGCGGCGCCGGAGATCGAGGCCTACTGCCGGGAGCACGACGTTCCCTACACGAGCGTGCCGCTGATCACCTCGTACCGGGTCGTCGTGGGATACATCAATCGCGTCGGATTGGGCGAGCGGGACGTCTTCACCTGTCCACTGATGGAACAGCGGGAAGCAATCGGAGCAGCTGCGCGCTCCGCCGGGTGATGAGGTGCAGGGCACGACCGCCGTCGCAGCAGCGCGAGCGCCGCGTGAGGCTCGCGCAACTTCGGATGCATACCGAGATCGAGCCCTGTCGATCAACCCCCATGACCGCTGAGGTCTCCGAGCGTATGTTGCCTGGATGGACATCGAACTGGCACGGGTAACGCCTGCGGACGCTGGCGAGATTCTCACGATCCAGCGTGCAGCGTTCGTCTCCGAGGCCTTGATATACGGCACTGCCGACATGCCTCCGCTGACTCAGACCCTCGACGAACTGCGAGCCGAACTCACGGAGGCGAACGGCTGGGTCGCCCGACGGGGACCCCGGCTGGTCGGGGCCATCCGCGTTCGGGAGACCGCGGAGCTGCTGCTCATCGGACGGATCGCGATAGCGCCGGATCTGCAGGGAGAGGGGATCGGACGCACCCTGCTGGAGGCGGTGGAGCGCGATTCGCAGGCACCGGAGGCCGAACTCTTCACCGGAAGCCTGAGCGAAGCGAATGTGAGGCTGTACGAATCGTGCGGATACCGGATCACGGAGCGGGTCGATCAGGGGGACGGGACGTCGCAGGTCTTCATGCGCAAGACGCTCCGGTCGGCATCCGGATGAAGCCGGCTGCTAGTCGGATTCGACGCTGCTGACGTGATGCGGCACGCCGACCGGCTTCGACTCGCTCGATCCGCGCTGCCGCAGGTAGATCGAGAACGCGACCATCGCGCCGACGGCGAGGAACTCGGACTGCCAGTTCTGAAGCGTCCGGTTCCAGAACTCGGGGGATGCCGCGTACTCGAGCCAGCTCTCCGGCGGCAGCCCGTGCAGCGCGTTCTCTTCGTTCGCGACGACGTGTCCCGCCAGCGACTGCGCGAGCCAGGAGAGCAGGAACAGCGATCCCATCACGAGCAGCAACGAGTTCGAGTAGAGCCAGAGCCGGATGCCGCGGATCCTGGCCCAGGCGGGAGAGTCCGCCCGCGCGTGCTTCCCGACCCGTTGATCCTCGTCGCCTCCGACTCCTTCGTCTCCGGGTTTCTTCGATTCGGGAGAGCCGACCTGGATCAGCCAGATGGTGGCGAGGATGAACAGGAAGAACTGGAGGAACTCCGACTGCCAGTTCTCGGCGACATCGACGACGAACTCGGACGAGGTGATGAAGTCGCCGTAGGAGATCGTCGGCTGCCCGTGGCGGGTGAGTTCCTCGTTGTTGTGGAAGAACCCGGTCACCGACTGGCCGATCAGGGCGAGCGCGAAGATCGAGAGGAACACCAGGCTCAGACTGGTGTTGCGGAGATAGCGCATCGACGTCACCTCCCCATCAGCGGCAGGCAGATCATGATCGCGAGGCCGCCGAATGCGATCACAGTCCACGCCCAGAACGCCGTGCGCATCGAAGCGCGCTCGCTGTCGTCGGCAGGCATCGGTCCCCTCCCATCGTGTTCGCTGAGCACACGGTAGGCCCGAAGCGCGGGTGATACGAAGGGGCTTGCTTTTCACATGCGCGGCAGTCACCGACGCTCGAGCGCCCACCACTGGAGCAGCATGATCGTCTTGCCGTCGACGATGCGTCCGTCCCCGACCATCGCGAGTGCCTCGGCGAACGGCAACGCGAGGACTTCGACATCCTCGCCCTCGGCGACGACACCGCCACCGGAGCTCGTTCGATCGCCGGGACTGTACGCCGCCGAGTAGAAGTGCACCTTCTCGGTGACCGAACCGGGACTCATGTAGGCCGTGAAGACATGCGTCACGGGACCGACCTCGACGCCGAGCTCCTCGGCGACCTCTCGTCGGATCGCGGTCACGGGGTCGTCGTCATCCAGCAGACCGGCCGCGGCTTCGATGAGCATTCCATCCGGGTGGTCGTTGACGTACGCGGGGTAGCGGAACTGCCGGGTGAGCAGAACGGTGGATCGCGCCTCATCGTGGAGCAGGATCGTGGCGCCGTCACCACGGTCGTAGGTCTCGCGCTGAATCGTCGACCAGCGGCCGTCGCGCCGTCGGAAGTCCGGTGGCAGGCCTGATCACGGATGCGGACCAGGAGTCCGAGATCGTGCGCCGTCTGAGCCGCCGAGTCCGAGTCATTCCTGTTCGCGCCTGAGCACGACGTCGCAGCTCTCAGGCGACGAGCGGCAGCAACGAGGCGAGGAAGCCGACCACCGCGGCCCCCAGCATCACGGCGGCCAGCACGAGGCAGATCCGCACGGCCGCCGAGCGCCGGTCGAGGCGCATGCGCTCAGGATCCCGGGTGGACACGTAGCCGGTGACCGAGGTGTCGTCGGATCTCGTGGCGTGCTCGTGCGGGCTCAGCACTCGCGAACATGTGCGCCCTCCCGCACTCCACATCGCGAACCGGCGGTCATCCACGCCCTCCACGATCGTCACGCTCGTGGGGGCGTAGGCGCCTTCGGCCACCCGGATCATGAGCCCGAGGATCAGCAGGGGCACGCCGGCGATCAGTCCGATCCAGGACATGAGTTCGCCGATCGTGCCGACGATGTCGACCGCGTTCATGATTCGGATCGGAGCGAGTGCTGCATTCCTGAACGTTAGCGCACGCGGAACTGCTCAGCGCGCGCGAGCAGGGATGCGCTCCGCCTGTCGCTCGAGGCGCCGCAGCAGCGGCGCGAGCTGTCGCGTCGCTGTGGCAGGGTGCTCAGGGTGCCACTGCACTCCGGTGATCGGTGCCGAGTCGTGCACCACGGCCTCCACCACGCCATCCGCGGCGCGGGCGGCGACGCGCAATCCGGCGCCGAGCACGTCCACCGCCTGGTGATGCGTGCAGCGCACCCTGAGTGCGGCATCCACATCGGCATCCAGATCCGTATCGGTCTCCAATCGCACGGCGGTCCGCACGAACGGGTCGCCACCGGTCGACCCACGATGTCGCTCCACGGTCGGCAGATGCTGGACGAGCGTCCCACCGAGGGCGACGTTGATCACCTGCATCCCGCGACAGATCCCCAGCACGGGCTTGCGCTGCTGCATCGCTTCTAGGACGACCGCGATGTGCGTGCTGTCGGTGCGCGGTTCGTGATGTCCGGAGCCCGGGTAGTCGACCCGCACGCCGTACAGCCGCGGGTCGACGTCCTCGCCCCCCATCAGCACGATGAGATCTGCCCGGCGTGCCGCGGCATGCGTGTCCGCGGTCGGCCGTTCCGCGGTGGGAACGAGCTCCGCCTCCCATCCCAGCGCGGCGACGGTCTCGACCGCCGAGGTGTTCAAGACGTCCAATTCGGCCTGATACCGCGCGTCGTACGCGCGGCGGGTGCGCAGATGGAGGAGCGCGACGCGGTGCGTGGTGATGGGCATTGCGACTCCGGTCATCCTCGTCCGTGTCACCCACACGGACCCTAGTGCTGGGGGATGCTCTCCATCCTGTCCGGCGTGCTTTGCGTCGCGGGGTCGCCGCCGTTTCCGAGATGTTTCGACATGCGCACAGCGCGCCAGTGGACGCTGTCAGGCGCGCGGACCTCGAAGAGCGCCCACGCCTCACCCGCCATCGTCGTCACATCGACGCGCGCGAGGACGTCGGGTTCGGCGGGCTCGTCCTCGTGGGCGTAGGCATCCACGAAGAGCTCCCAGAGCTGCGCCGCCGTGATCTCCTCCCCGTTCGCGTCGGTGCGCTGCTGCACATGGCGGGCGAGATCGATCTGCATCCGGCGGGGGAGCGTCATACCGACCGCCGTCTCCAGCAGATAGGCGATGCCGCCCTTGCCTGATTGCGAGTTCACCCTGATCACGGCGTCGTAACCGCGTCCGAGGTCGGCGGGGTCGATCGGCAGATACGGCACACGCCATGCCGCCTCGCCGACCGGGACGCCTTCGGCATCCGCCCGCGCGCGGTGCTCGGCCAGACCTTTGCGGATCGCATCCTGATGCGTGCCGCTGAAGGCCGTGTGCACCAGGTCTCCGACGTATGGATGCCGCGGGTGCACGTCGATCCGATTGCAGTGTTCGACGGTGCGGCGGATCTCGTCGATGTCCGAGAAATCGATCATCGGATCGACGCCCTGCGCGTGCAGATTCAGCGCGAGGGTCGCGATGTCGACGTTGCCGGTGCGCTCGCCGTTGCCGAACACGCACCCCTCGACGCGCTGCGCGCCTGCCAGGACTGCCAGTTCGGCGCACGCGACACCCGTGCCGCGGTCGTTGTGCGGATGCACGGACAGGATCACGCTGTCGCGTCGGGCGAGATGGCGATGCATGTACTCGATCTGGTCGGCATACACATTGGGGGTGGCGACTTCGACGGTGGCGGGGAGGTTGAGGATCACCGGGCGCTCAGGGGTCGCATCCCACAGGGCCGTCATCGCGTCGCAGACCTCGAGCACGTAGTCCGGTTCGGTGAGGTTGAAGACCTCCGGCGAGAACTGGAATCGCACGTTCGGTAGGTCGCCGGCGAGCTCGAGCACGTCGCGACCGGCATCCAGGATCAATCGCTTGAGCTCGTCACGGCTGCGTCCGAGCACGACATCGCGCCACGTCGGCGCCGTGGCCGTGTAGACGTGGATGACGACCGGATTGCGGATGCCGCGGATCGACGCGATCGTGCGTTCGACGAGGTCCCTTCGTGCGGCGGTGAAGACCACGATCGTGACGTCTTCCGGCGCGAGGTCGGCCTGGGCGATGAGGCGCACGAAGTCGAAGTCGGTCTCGGATGCCGAGGGATAGCCGACCTCGATCTCCTTGTATCCCATCGTGACGAGCAGCTCGAAGAACAGGCGCTTGCGCTGCGGGTCCATGGGCTCGGCGAGGGCCTGGTTGCCGTCGCGCAGATCGACCGGCACCCACAGCGGCGCCGTGGTGAGGCGATGGTTCGGCCACGAGCGATCGGTCAGGGGTACCGGTACACGGTCGAACACGGAGGAGTAGCGGTGCGAGGGCATCTGCGAGCCGCGCTGACGATTCCAGGGCGGCGCGTCGTCAGGCACGGGGGCGGCGGGGGTGGACAGGGTGGGGAACGGGCGGGACATGGTTTCCTCGAAGATCGAAGCGGATCGACCGGCAGCCGGGTGCGCCACGACGAGGGACCGGTCTGGCTAGACCTCGCCGTGGCGAAGAAGGAGGAGCATTCCCATGCGCATGGATGTCAACATACCAACTCCTCAGACAAGTTGACAAGTTAGAATGCGGGAATGGCTCAGATCCAACGCACACCGCTCGCCGATCAGGCGGCCGACCTCCTGCTCGAACGCATCCGTTCGGGCGAGTGGCAGCTCGGCCAGAAGCTGCCGGGCGAGACGACTCTCGCGCCGCAGCTGGGCGTGGGACGCTCCACCGTGCGTGAAGCCATCCGCCAGCTCGCGGGGCGCGGCGTGCTCGCCACGCGGCAGGGTTCAGGCGTCTTCGTCATGGCACTGGACGCACCAGAGGACTGGGATGCCGTGCTGCGCCGTGCCGACATCATCGCCGTCCTGGAAGCGCGCATCGCGATCGAAGCGGAGGCGGCGGCGCTCGCCGCCGAGCGGCGTACCGCATCCGATCTCCACCGCATTCGGCGAGCGCTCGCCGAGCGCGACAACGCCGCAGCGGGGATCGAGGCGCACGTCGATGCCGACACGGCGTTTCATCGCAGCATCATCGTCGCGGCGCACAACCCGATCCTGCTCGAGCTGTTCGACGGCTTCACGCCCCGCCTGCGTCAGGCGATGATCGAGATGCTGCGCATTCGCGCCGATCACGGCGGGCCTGAGGATCACGCGCGGCACGCGCGGCTCGCGGAGACCGTCTCGTCCAAGAACGCGATCGCCGCAGCGTCCGAGAGCAGAGCTCACCTGATCCGGTTGAAGGAGGCGCTGCGATGACGGACGAGGTCCTTCGTCTGGAGACGGTGACGTTCCGGCGCAACGGCAGGGAGATCCTGCACGGCATCGACCTCGTCGTCCACAGGGGAGAGCACTGGGCACTGCTCGGGCCGAACGGTGCGGGCAAGAGCACGATCCTCGGGTTCTGCGGGGCGAAGGAGCACCCCACCTCCGGCACGGTCGACGTGCTCGGGCGCCGTCTGGGACGGGTGGACATGCAGGAACTGCGGCAGCACATCGGGCACGTGAACCCTCGGCATCCGATCCGCATGCCGCTTTCGCCGATGGACGTGGCGCTCACCGGCTTCACCGGGACGATCGATCAGGCCATCCACTGGCGACCGACGGCGGCCGAGCAGGAGCGCGCGTCGACGCTGATCGGGATGGTCGGGCTCGGCGCGAATCCGGACATCATCTGGCCGACGATGTCGCAGGGGGAAAGAGGACGCTCGCTCATCGCGCGGGCGCTCGCGCCGGACCCGGCGCTGCTGCTTCTGGATGAGCCGACGACCGGGTTGGACGTCGCCGCGCGCGAGCAGCTGCTGGACACGATCGACGTCCTGTTCCGCACCGGGCCCGATCTCGCATCGGTGCTGGTGACGCATCACCTCGAGGAGCTGCCCGAATCCACGACGCACGCCATGGTGATCGCGGACGGACGGGTCGTCGCGGCAGGGCCCGCAACCGAGACGATCACGTCCGAAATCATCTCCGAGGCCTTCCGCCATCCGATCGACGTCGCGCACGACGACGGGCGCTGGGGTGCCAGAACCCGCCGTCGTGCCATCGTCTGAGACCGGTCAGCGCTCGCTCCGGCCGAGCTTCGACGGCCACCAGATGGCGCGGCCGATGTCGTAGGCGAGCGCGGGGACCAGCAGCGACCGGACGACGAACGTGTCCAGGAGCACGCCGAACGCGACGATGAACGCCAGCTGCACGAGGAACAGGATCGGGATCACCGACAGTGCGGCGAACGTCGCCGCAAGCACCAGGCCGGCGGACGTGATCACCCCGCCCGTGATCGCGAGTCCCCGCAGGATCCCCTCTCGCGTGCCGTGCTTCAGAGACTCCTCGCGTACCCGCGTCATCAGGAAGATGTTGTAGTCGATTCCGAGCGCGACGAGGAAGACGAACCCGTAGAGCGGCACTGCGGGGTCGGCTCCGGGGAAGTCGAAGATCCCGTTGAACACGAGCGCCGAGACTCCCATGGCCGTGCCGAAGGACAGCACCGTGGTGAGGATCAGCAGCACCGGCGCGAGGATCGAGCGCAGCAGCAGCATGAGGATCACCATGATCACGACGAGGATGACCGGGATGATGAGGTTGCGGTCATGGATCGACGCGTCGTTCGTGTCGATCGCGGTCGCGGTCACGCCGCCGACCTGGGCATCCAGATTGTCGAGTTCGGTGCGCAGCTCTCGGACGGTGGATGCCGCGGCATCCGAATCCGCCGCATCAGACAGCGTCGCCTGCAGCAGGACGTCACCGTCCACCGTCGTGGGCTCCGGGACGGGCGTGCCCGGCGCGCCGACGGCCTGGATGCCGTCTTCGGTGACCGGAGCGGAACCGCTCGGCGAATCCGCCGACGTCACGGAGACCGATTCGACCCCGTCGCTCGCGAGCAGGATGTCCGCGGCGTCCTGCAGCGAATCCTCCGCCACCACGACGTACGCCGGGCTCCCCGATCCGCCGGGGAAGTGCTCGCCGAGCACCTCCTGCCCGTCCCGCGCCTGCGAGGAACCGAGCACGAGATCGGACTGCGGGACACCGGATGCGTTCAGCTGCGTCACGCCGAGCGCGCCGACCAGCAGGACCAGGGTCGTCACGATCCAGATCACGCGCGGGCGGCGGCTGATGAGGCGCGCCAGGCGCACCCAGAGACCCTGGGAGGGCATACCGTTCTCTGCGGCGACGACCTGCGGCTCGAAGGCGGGGCGGCGCGGCCAGAACGCGGCGCGGCCGAAGAGCAGCAGCAGCGAGGGCAGCAGGGTGAGAGCGGCCAGCATCGCGAAGACGATACCGATCGAGGCCACCGGCCCCAGCGTGCTGTTGGATTTCAGGTCACTCAGCAGCAGGCACAGCAGACCTGCGATCACGGTGCCGCCGGATGCGAGGATCGGCTCGAAGGATCCCTTCCAGGCCGCCAGCACCGCAGCGCCGGTGTCCTTGGTCGACCGCAGCTCTTCGCGGAAGCGCGCCACGAACAGGAGGGCGTAGTCCGTGGCGGCGCCGATCACGAGGATGAACAGGATGCCCTGGGTCTGGCCGCTCAGCAACAGGACCTCGGCCTTGGCGAGCCACCAGACCGTCAGCAGTGCGACGCACAGTGCGAACAGGCTCGTCGCGAGCACGACCACCGGCAGCAGGAAGGAGCGGTAGACGAGGACGAGGATGATGAGCACCGCGAGCAGGGCGACACCGAGCAGCAGTCCGTCGATGCCGGCGAAGCCGGCGACGAGGTCCGCGCTGAAACCCGCCGGCCCGGTGATGTAGACGGTGACTCCGGCAGGGGCGGCGTCCTGGAGCTCGGTCTCGAGCTCGGTGACGGTATCGCCGAGCTCCGCGTCGCCGAGCACGGGGATGAACGCCTGCGCAGCGAGTCCGTCCTCCGACACGAGCGCGGGCGAGACATCCTCTCCGATGCCCTCGATGTCGGGCGCGTCCGCCACGGCATCCGAGATCTGCTCCACATCCGCGTCCGAGAGCTCGTCATCGCCGACGAAGACGGCGATGGCCGGAATCGCATCGGTGTCGTTGAATTCACCGAGCAGCTGCTGCACCTCGGTGGCGTCCGCGCTCTCCGGGAGATAGCTGGTCTGGTCGTTCGAGGAGACCTCGTCGACCTTGCCGAACAGCGGTCCGCCGAGCGAGGCTCCGACGAGCCACACCAGGATCAGGGCGACCGGGATGAACACGCGCGCCCATGAGCGCTTGCGGACACGGGCGCGGGTCGCCGGAGTCGGGTCGGTGGTGCGGGACATGAGAGCCTTTCGAAGAGGTCGCGGGGAGGCGTCGGGTCGCCTCAGCCCAGCCAGGCGAGGATGAGGATCAGGGTGGCGAGGAAGCCGGCCCCGTAGTTCAGGGCGATGAAGCGCCGCCAGGCACGGTTGGTGGATGCCGCGGTGTCATCGGTCACGTTCCACCACGGTGCGGAGTTGACGATGTAGGGGACCACGAGCGCAGCGGCCAGTGCCGCCGGCCAACCCGTCGGCAGAACGGCCGCACCCGCCGCCGCCCACAGGATGATCGAGAGTCGGACGGTGACCCTGGCTCCGAGCACCGTGGCGATCGAACCGATGCCCGCTTCGCGATCGGGGACGATGTCCTGCACGGCGCCGAAGGCGTGCGCTGCCATGCCCCAGAGGAAGAAGGCGAGCATCAGGAGCACGAGATCGGTGGAGACCGATGCGCCGCCGATCGCGAGGCCGACGAGGGCAGGACTCACGAAGTGCGTGCTCGACGTGATCGAATCGAGCACCGGACGTTCCTTGAAGCGCATCGGCGGGGCGGAATAGGCCACCACAGCGAAGACGCTGAGGGCGAGCCAGGCCGCGGATGCCGGGTTCCCGGCGGCGAAGAGGAACACGAGGAACGGCACGTTGGTCGCCGCCGCGGCCCAGAGCGTGGTGCGGTGCAGCCGCGGGGGAAGCAGCGCCCCCTCGATGCCGCCCTTGCGCGGGTTCGCCAGGTCCGACGCGTAGTCGAACACGTCGTTGATGCCGTACATGGCGAGGTTGTACGGCACGAGGAAGTACAGCACGCCGACGACGAAGACGAGGTCGATCTCGCGCGTGGTCAGCAGGTAGGCGGCGCCGAAGGGGAAGGCGGTGTTGATCCAGCTGATGGGCCGCGAGGCCAGCAGGAGAGCGCGGACGGCGTTCATCGGCCGGCCTCCGCCCGTGAGGCATGCGGTCCGCGGCGCGTGCGCAGCAGAGTCCAGATCGCCGGGAGCAGCACGGCGCCGGCGATCGGATAGGCGAAGTCCTCGATGGGGGCGAGGCCGATCCGTGCGCCGAGCAGATGGGTGTCGGCATAGGTGAAGAAGCCGACGCCGATCATCACGGTGTCGAACACCGCGGTGAGCAGCAGCAGCGCCGCCATGGACAGGGCGACGGCGCCGAGATGCGGGCGCCGACGGCCGATGAGCGCCGCCGCCACGGCCAGGACGCCGGCGACACCGAGGAAGATCAGCGACAGCAGGGCGTAGGTCATGACGCCTCCTCACGACGGCGGTGCTCGAGAACGCGCGCCGCACCGGTGTAGAGCACCATGGTGCACACGACCAGGAACACCAGGAACACCGGTTCTTCGATCGGCAGCTCCGGGGCGAGGAGGATGCCGGTGGCGAGCGGGCTGTCGCCGCGCAGGAAGATCCCGAGCGAGATCCCCGCGGCATCCCACAGAAGGAAGAACGCCAGGCCGATGAGGGTCACGATGACGGCCGATCGGGTATCGCGCCAGAAGAACAGCCGGAAGCGCCGATCGACCAGGAGCAGACACCCGAGGCTGACGAGCAGCGCCAGGAGGTAGACGATGCCCATCAGCCCGCCTTCCGCACGGCTGTCGGCGTCGGCGACGTCGGACCGGAGCTGTGGTCGCCGCGTATCCGCTTCAGCACGAGCTCGGCGCTGATCAGGCACATGGGCACGCCGACGCCGGGGGCGACCGTCGCTCCCGCGTAGTAGAGGCCGTCCACCTTGCGCGAGACGTTCTGCGCACGGAACATCGCGCTCTGCGAGAGGATGTGCGCAGGGCCGAGCATGCCGCCGCGCCAGGAGTGGTAGTCCTGAGCGAAGTCGGCAGGCCCGAGCGTCTCGCGCACCACGATGCGGTCCCGAAGATCGTCGATGCCGGCCCACTGCGAGATCAGGTCGATCGCGGCATCGGCGGCACGCTCGACAGCATTCGAACCTGTGCCGTCGGGCCCGCCGGAGCCGATCTCGACATCGGCGGGCACGGGGATCAGCACGAAGAGGTTCTCGTGACCGGCCGGCGCGACGTCCTGATCGGTCGCCGAGGGCTTGCAGACATACAGCGAAGCGGGCTCAGGGATGTGCGCGGCGTCCCCGAAGATCGCATCGAAATTCGTGTCCCAGTCCCGCGCGAAGAAGAGCGAGTGATGAGGGAGAGCGGGGAGAGAACCGCGGACGCCGAGCATCACGATCACGGCCCCCGGTCCGCTCGTGCGGCGTCGCCACCAGCGCTCGGGGTAGGTCTGCAGCCTCTCCGGCAGCAGCGTGGTCTCGGTGTGATGCAGGTCCGCGGCGGACACCACGAGGTCGGCGAGCTCGAGGTGCTCGGCGCCGGAGACATCGCGCCAGCGCACGCCGTACGCGCGCTCGCGGCCCGCGGACGGCTCTGTGAGGATCGCGGTCACCTCGGCATCCGTGACGACGTCGACGCCGGCATCCTCGGCCAGCGCCCGGATGCGCTCGGTGATGCGCCAGAATCCGCCCTGCGGGTACTGCACGCCCTCATCCAGATCGAGCGTGCTCATGAGGTGGTACATGGCGGGCGCGCTGCGCGGATCCGTCCCGAGGAAGACAGCCGGGTATCCGAGGATCTGACGGATGACGGGATGCCGGAACCGACGCGCGGCGAAAGCGTCCAGCCGGCGGGTCAGCAGCGCGGCCAGCCGGGGCAGGCGACGGAGCACGTCGGCAGAGGCCAGCTCGGACAACCGTGTGAACGGGTTGTAGAGGAAGCGGCGCACCGCCATGTCGTTCGTCTCGGCGGCCGAGGACAGATAGTCATCGAGCCGGCCGCCTGCGCCGGGTTCGAGCGCCTCGAAGAGTGCGCGGACACGGTCGGCGCCGGCGGGTACCGTCACGGTCGGCGACTGTCCGTCGGCATCCGGCTCCGAGAACACGCGGTAGGCGGGATCCAGGCCGACGAGCTCCAACTGCTCCGCCGTGGTCGTTCCCATCAGCTTGAAGAAGTGGTCGAAGACGCCCGGCATGAGGTACCAGGACGGGCCGGTGTCGAAGCGGAAGCCGTCCCGCTCCAGCGTTCCTGCCCGCCCGCCGGTGCGGCTGTTGCGTTCGAGCACCGTCACCCGGTAGCCGTCGCGCGCGAGCAATCCGGCCGTGGCCAGCCCGGCGACGCCGCCGCCGATGACGATCGCCCGGCTCATCGGCGCGGCTCCGCCCACGTCACGAGCACGGACCGCGCGGCCAGCAGGACCTTGATGGGATCGGGGACGCGTACGCGCCGCTCGTAGAGCGCCGAGGCCGGTGTGCGGGCGACGCGCGCGGTGAGCGCCTCGAACAGCGACAGAGCACTGCGTACGGCGGCCCGCGCGTCGCGGGGGAGCAGGGGGATCGCGGCGCGCGCATCGTCCAGCTGGGCACGGACCGTGCGGACCCACTCGTCGCGGCCGTCGTCCGTCAGGCGCTCCGTGCCGCTGAGGTAGCCGCGCTGCAGCCGTTCGGTGTCGTCGGCGAGGTCGCGCAGGAAGTTCACGTTCTGGAAGGCTGCGCCGAGCTGTCGCGCTCCTGTCTCCATGCGATGCAGGTCTTCGGCGGTGGGGTCCGAGTCCTGCAGGAAGACCCGGAGGCACATCAATCCGACGACCTCGGCCGAGCCGTAGACGTACTCCGCGTGCGCTTCAGCGCTGTATGCCCGTACACCGGTGCCCTGGTCCGGGGCGGCGGACGCATCGGTGCGCATCGACGCGAAGAACGGCTCTGTCAGGTCCTGGCCGATTCCGCACCCGGCCGCCGTGCGCGCGAACGCGTGCAGCACGATGTTGCTGCTGTACCCCGTGCGCATGGCCCGATGGGTCTCGTCGGCATAGGCATCGAGTGCGGCACGCTGCGCGGAGTCATCGAGCCCGGCCTCGCCGGCGACGCCGTCGACGATCTCATCGGCGATGCGCACCATGGCGTAGACGTTGCGGATGTGCTGACGGTGACGCCGTCCGAGCAGCCGGGTCGCGAGTCCGAACGAGGTCGAGTACGTCCGGATGACGCCTGTCGTCGCGGTCTCCGCCGTTCTGGTGAAGCGGGCGAGAGCCGAGGCGCCTTCCTCCGACGAGTCGGCGTTCACGACAGACGCCCTTGGATGCGGTCCAGGAGCGCCATGAGCGTCTCCCGTGCGGCAGCCGGCAGGGGAGCGGTCTCGTCCGAAATCCCCGTTCTGGCCGCGGCGAGCTGTTCGTCGATGAGGTGCTGCACGAACGAATCCGCGCCGCACTGGCGCAGCTGGTCGCTGATCAGGGCGCCGTCGTCGGCCGACAGGGAGGAATCGCCGAATCGCGGTTCGATCGAGCTCCAGGCACTCGTCAGGCGTGCGTAGGCAATCAGTACGGTCTCCTTGCCCTCGCGGAGATCGGCGTAGGGCTCCTTGCCGTGCTCTCCGGCATCCCCGAACACCGAAAGCGCATCGTCCTGCAACTGGAAGGCGACCCCGAGATGCTGTCCGATGGCGGCGAGGGCGTCTTCGGTCAGGGGCGCAGCACCGGCGAGCATGGCGGCGACGCGGAGCGGGAACTCGAACGTGTACGTCGCCGTCTTGTGCGCCGTCATGGTCAGGATGGTCTTCAGATCCGGCGCGATGGCTCCGTCGCTCAGTGCGACGTCGGCGTGCTCACCCGCGACGGTCTCGGTGATCGTGTGATCCAGCAGATCGAGCAGCCGAAGCCGGGTCGCGTGATCGAGTTCCGCTCTCGCGAACATCTGGTGGACGACGGACAGCAGGAGGTCCCCCATGAGGATCGCGCCGGTGACCGCCCAGTGCTGCGCGGACGTCGTGCCGAGATCCGAGCGGGCATCGCGCAGCGCGCCGATGAGGTTCGGCTTGCCGCGTCGCTGGGCATCGCCGTCGATGACGTCGTCGTGCAGCAGGAACGCGTAGTGCAGGATCTCGACGGCCGCCGCGATCTCGACGACGGCGTCGCGCGTGGCGGATGCCTCGTCCGCCGTGTCCTGGTCGAGCAATGCATCGTGCATGGCGACGAGCAAGCGGGGGCGCAGGAGCTTTCCGCCCAGGACCTGTTCCGCCGAGGCGCGCCACAGGCCGACGTACTCGTCTCCGTACGGTGCCGCTCGTGCGATCCGATCATCGAACACGCTCCGCACCCGTGACTCGATCTGCGCGTGAAGATCCTCGCGGACCAGGGTTGCCGTCATCCTCAGATCCTTCCGGCTTCGTGGAGGAGCGGCAACTGCTCTCGCAGCCAGGGGCTGAAGGCGAATGGGGTGCTCGAGACGGCGATGCGCAGATCGTCCGGTCGCACCCACGCCCACTCCATCACCTCTGCGGAGTCGGGCGCGATCGCGTCATCGACCCTCGCCACATGGACGGGGCAGATCTCGTGCTCCACCGTGCCGCCGGCGTCGATCGCGCGATAGCGGAACGCGGGCAGGACGCTGACGACGTCGAGCGGGCGTGCACCGATCTCCTCGGTGCCTCGTCGGACGACCGCTTCGATCATGTCCTCGTCCGGACGGGGATGACCGCAGAAGCTGTTGGTCCAGACACCAGGCCAGGTCCGCTTGGAGAGCGCCCTGCGTGTCAGGAGCAGGTGACCTTCGCGGTCGAACACGTAGCACGAGAAGGCGAGGTGCAGCGGGGTGGCCTCCGAGTGCACAGTGTCCTTCGGCGCGGTGCCGATGGCGGTGCCGTCCTCGGCGAGGAGGGTCACGAGCTCCATAACGGGTCCTCTCCTCTAGTGACGTTTATTGCTAGCTTAGCGAGAAATAAAGCTAGCATGAAGAATATCGGGGTGTAAAGTAGCGAGGTGTCCATGGAAGATCACGCGAACGGCACCGACGGCGCGACTGCTGACGCGTCGCCGGCGAATCGCGATGGCATGGACCACTCCGCGATCTACGACGTGGACTCGTCCGACCCGCGGCAGATGCTCGTCGACCGGTCGGGAATGGCCGAGGACGAAGTGCGGCAGATCACCGGCATCATGAAGGCGCTGGGGGCGCTGCGAGAGGCGGAGCAGCGGCTCTCCGAGGCCTCGCGCCGTTTCATGCAACTCAACGAGACCGATATGCGCGCGCTGCACTACCTCATCGTCTGCACCCACCGGGAGATGATCGCCACCCCCGGCGGCATCGCTCAGCACCTGTCGATCTCCAGTGCTTCGACGACGAAGCTGCTGGACCGCCTGGAGAGAGGCGGGCACATCGTGCGGTCAGCGCACCCGACCGACCGTCGAGCCCTGGCGATCACGATCACCGCGGAGACGCACAGGGCGGCGATGGAGACGGTAGGGCGCCAGCAGGCGAAGAGATTCAACGCTGCTGCTCGGCTCACGCCGGCGGAGCGCGAAGTGGTCACGCGCTTCCTGCGCGACATGACGGATGAGATCACGCTTCGGGATGAAGCATGGGCGAACGACGGGGCGCACGCCGCGCCCTCGCCGTGACGGAACAGCGGCGGAGATGCATGGGCGCACCCCGCCGCTGTGAGGATCAGTGCGCGGCGCGGTAGGCCTCGAGCACCGTCTCGGGGATCCGTCCCCGTTCGGACACCTTGTGGCCGTTCGCATTCGCCCATTCACGGATCGCCGCAGTGTCCGAGCTCTTGCCCGTGGAGCGCTTGCGTGTCGCGCCGGAGCGTGCGGCACCGCCCACCGACGAGCGTCGGCCCGCGGCGATATACGGCTCGAGCACGGAACGCAGTTCCTGCGCATTCTCCGTTGTCAGATCGATCTCGTAGGAGATGCCGTTGAACGAGAAATGAACCGTCTCGCCTTCGCCCACCTCGAGAAGAGTTCCATCGATGTCGTCAACCAGCTGATGCACAATTCGTCGGGCCATTAGGCCATTCTATTCAGCAGAAAACGCTGAGGACAAGGAATCCGCAATTCAGGGCAGCAGTCCCATGCGCCGTGCGCGTGCCACAGCAGCGTGTCGTGTCGATGCATCGAGCTTCGACATCGCGGTGCCCAGATAGGCCTTCACGGTGCCTTCTCGCAATCCGAGCTGAGTTCCGATCTCGGCATTCGTCGCGCCCAGCGCCGCACACGCCAGCACATCCGTCTCGCGCGGTGAAAGGTGCACGCGGGGAATCGGACCTGTCGTGGCGGGGATCGTTTCTCCCGCGATATCGAGCAATCGCTTCTCCAGGTCGCTCAGACGCGCCCGCAATTCCTCATCGGCGACGGAGGCCGAGATGCTGCGCAACTCGGCGAAACTCTCGCGCAGCTCTTCGCGATGCGACGACGAGAATCCCTGTCGTGACGGTGGCATCGACTGCAGGCGACGACCGACCTCATCACGGATGCGCAACTCGGTGCTGACCGCATCCGCCACGCTCATCGCCGGTGCGGTCGTGACGCCGCCGACCGGGGACTGCTCCCAGGCCCCGGCGTACAGCACCCCGCGGGAACGGCCGTCCACCACGATGGGGATCGCGAGCAGCGTGCGCAGCCCCTCGCCGAGCACGAAGCCGTCGTAGTCGTGCGTGATCTGCTGCGACGTGCGGTAGTCGCTGGTCATCCGTGGGCGCTGCTCGGTCAGGGCGCGGCCGCCCAGCCCGCGCTCCGGACGCACGCGCAATCCCTCGAGCGCGTGGGTGCGACTGCCCACGATGCTCGTGACCGAAACCTCGCCGTCTTCGATCAGCCCGCCGAAGGCCACCGGGAAGCGCGTACGTCTGGCCAGCTCGCGCACGGCCTGGGCGACGAGCTCGGCATCGGTCTCGGTCGACACTGGGGGGATACCTACTTTCGGGGGTGACGGCTCCGTGCCCCGTTTCGTAGCGTCGACCCTACCACCCGCACGGATGCCTCCGTGTGGGTTTGACCATGTGGCAAGGAGGCCCCATGACTGACCGGATCCCCCCAGAATCGGCCGGACCCATCGACTACATCGCGGTTGAGGAATCGCCGAAGTTCCAAGGGCTCAAACGCACGCAGCGGTCGTTCATCTTCCCGATGGCCGCGCTCTTTCTGATCTGGTATTTCGTGTACGTTCTGCTGGCCGCATTCGCCCCGGAATTCATGGGGCAGCGCGTGTGGGGCGACATCACCATCGGCCTGCTCTTCGGACTCGGGCAATTCGTGTCGACGTTCGCGATAACGATGGCCTACGTCTCCTTCGCGAATCGGCGACTGGATCCGGTCGCCGCCGAAATCCGTGACGAACTCGAGAAGGTGCAGGCGCAGTCGTGAATATCCTTCCCTTCGAGACCGCACCCGCGGCGGAGAACAATCCCATTCTCAATATCTCGATCTTCGCGGCATTCGTCGCGGTGACGCTGTTCATCGTCATCCGCGCGAGTCGCAACAACAAGACCGCCGCCGACTATTACGCGGCCGGTCGGTCTTTCACCGGTCCGCAGAACGGTTTCGCGATCGCGGGTGATTACCTGTCGGCGGCATCCTTCCTCGGAATCTGCGGTGCGATCGCGGTCAACGGGTACGACGGGTTCCTCTACTCGATCGGATTCCTCGTCGCCTGGCTCGTCGCACTGCTCCTCGTCGCAGAGCTCATGCGCAACACAGGTAAGTTCACGATGGCTGACGTGCTCTCGTTCCGCCTGAAGCAGCGGCCGGTCCGGATGGCTGCGGCCATCACCACGCTGGCGGTGTGCTTCTTCTACCTGCTCGCGCAGATGGCCGGAGCCGGCGGGCTCGTGTCGCTGCTGCTGGGGATCGACGCCAAGATCGGGCAGTCGCTCGTCATCGCCGTCGTCGGTGCCCTGATGATCGTGTACGTCCTCATCGGCGGTATGAAGGGCACGACCTGGGTGCAGATCGTGAAGGCGGTGCTTCTCATCGCCGGTGCGCTGGCGATGGCGATCTGGGTGCTCGCGCTCAACGGTTTCAGTCTCAACACGCTGCTGGAATCCGCCGTCGAGGCGTCGCCGCAGGGCGATGCGATCCTCGCACCAGGGCTGCAGTACGGTGCCAACCCGTGGGACTTCCTGTCGCTCGGCCTCGCGCTCGTCCTCGGCACCGCTGGACTCCCGCACGTGCTGATGCGGTTCTACACCGTTCCCACCGCCAAGGAAGCTCGTCGTTCGGTCGTCTGGGCGATCTGGCTGATCGGCGGCTTCTACCTGCTGACGCTCGTCCTGGGCTACGGTGCCGGAGCCCTCGTCGGACCCGAAGTGATCGTCGCAGCTCCCGGCGGCGTGAACTCGGCTGCCCCGCTGCTGGCGGAGCGACTCGGCGGTCCGCTGCTTCTCGGCTTCATCTCGGCTGTCGCGTTCGCGACGATCCTCGCCGTCGTCGCCGGACTCACCATCACGGCGGCCGCATCGTTCGCGCACGACATCTACGCGAACGTCATCCAGAAGAGCCGCAAGAAGGCGGACGGGACCCCGGTCGAGGCCGACCCGAACGCCGAGGTGAAGGTCGCGCGCCGCACGGTCATCGTGATCGGCATCCTCGCGATCCTCGGCGGCATCGGGGCACAGGGGCAGAACATCGCCTTCCTCGTCGCTCTGGCGTTCGCCGTCGCGGCATCGGCGAACCTGCCGACGATTCTGTATTCGCTCTTCTGGCGCCGCTTCAACACGCGTGGCGCGGTATGGAGCATGCACGGCGGCCTGGGATCGGCGATTCTGCTGATCGTGTTCTCGCCGGTGTTCTCCGGTTCGGAGACGGCCATGATCCCGTCGATCGACATCGCGATCTGGCCGCTGAACAACCCGGGTATCGTGTCGATCCCGCTCGGGTTCCTGCTCGGCTGGCTCGGAACGGTCACGTCGCGCAGCGTGGAATCCCGCGCGCTGGCGGCTGAGATGGACGTGCGTTCGCTCACCGGGTTCGGCGCGGAGAAGGCGGTCGAGCACTGATGCCGCGCTGGAGCTGACGCGGTCGGCTCGCGAGCGGACGAGGACCCCGGACGCCTACCGGCCGGGGTCCTCGTCACGCGGTGATGGATGTCGCGGGTGTCGCAGGTGTCGCTTCGAGATCGATGAGGTACCTCTTGTGCTCGGGGTGCGCGCCGTACTGGCCGATGGAACCGTCCGCACGCACGACGCGATGCACCGGCACGATGATCGAGAAAGGCGTGAGCCGGCACGCGGTGCCCACGGCGCGGGCCGCGCCAGGGCTGCCGGCGAGGACGGCGACTTCGCCGTAGCCGAGTGTCTGGCCCCACGGGATCTCGCAGATCGTCTGCAGCGCGTCGCGGTGGAACCCGTCGATCAGGCGCCAGTCGAGCCGCACGTGCTCGTCGAACCGGATCGGCGCGCCGTCGAAGTACTCGGCCACGAGATGAGCGAGCTCGTCTGCGGCCCCCGGGTCGGGGTCGGGCATGGTGCGCAGCCGCCGGGCGACGCCCTCGAGCAACCAGGGGACGGTCGGGTCCTGTCCCTCGGAGAGGTCGAAGCTCACGACGCCGTCGTCGGAGAGCACGACGAGGGCGTCACCCAGCGGAGTCGGAACGAAGTCGTAGCGGAAGTTCATGCCTCCATCCTGCTCGCTCGCGCCGACAGCGTGAGCCCGAGAATCCGCGATCGGTGGAGAACTGCTGGACGGGGCTGGCTGTGCAGAGCGAGTGGTCCGGCATCCGAATCCGACCCGCAGAGGACCAATCCGGCCCAAACCCGCCTGGCATACAGGATCTCCTGCCGCTCGCGGCCTAGTCTGTGATATGTGTGGCGACGAACGGACAAGTCTGCGGATGACGCGGAGACGACGGCCGCAGTGACGCTCGGCGCACTGGGCGAGTCGTCCACCGGCGTCGGTCTGCCTCATGCCGCGGATGCGGAGCGCGCGCGCCTCAAGGCGGAAGCCGCCGACCTCGGCGGGCCATCGCCGCTGGTGCGCTATCACGACGGTGTCGAGGGTGGCATCGACATCTCCAAGGCGCACCCTGGGAGCCTGCCGCAGTTCATCACGGGACGCTCAACGCTGCTGTCCAACCTGTTCCGCGACGAAGTGGGCCTGCGCACGGCGCGACTCGCCGCCGAGCGGATCACGGCGAAGCACACCGAACTGCGCACGGTCCGCGGGATCGAGGCCGTGCATCTCGCGGTCGGGCTCGCCGGCTGGCGGATCGGCGGCGTGCAGTTCTCGGCTCCCGTGCTGCTGCGCCCGCTCGCGATCCGCCGTCACCACTCCGACTTCGAGCTCAAGCTCCAGGGGTCGTTCTCGGTCAACCCGCAGCTCGTGCGCATCGCGCGCGAGCATTTCGGCATCACCATCGACTCCGACGCGCTCGCCGCCCTCGCCTACGACGGCGGCATCTTCAAGCCGCAGCCGGTGATCGACCGCCTGCGGGGTGTGACCCGCTCGATCGACACCTTCTCGGTGCAGCCGCGTCTGGTCGTCTCGGTGTTCGCCGACGTGGCGTCGGCGATGGCGGAGGACAGCCGCGACCTCGATCACCCGGTGCTCAACGCGCTGGCGGGCCACGTGGACGATCGGGAGCGGTTCTCCGCCGAGCGCCCTGCGCCGAACGTCACGAGCCCGGACGACCGCGCCCCGGCATCCGACAACCTCCTGCTGGACGCCGACTCCGAGCAGGAGGCCGTACTCGCTCGCATCGCGGCCGGCCAGTCCGTCGCGATCGCCACCCTGCCTGGTACCGGCGGAACGCAGACGGTCATCAACGCGCTGGGCGAACTGATCCGCGCGGGCAAGCGCGTCCTCGTCGTGTCCGCGCGCAGATCAACCCTGGACGGCGTCCGGCATCGTCTGAACGCGATCGGGCTGGACAGTCTCGCGATCAGTCCTGCCTCGATCCGCCGCGACCTCGTGCACGCGATCGGGCGCAACGAGAAGGCCACCGCGCCCAAGGCCGGCGAGGTCGATGACGCCCTGGTGCGGCTGCGCACCGTGCTGCGCGACTATCGGCACGCTCTGACCAACCCGGTCGCGGGCACCGGCGCATCCGTGCTCGACGCGACCAGGCATCTCACGCGGCTGGCATCCCTCGAGCGACCGCCGTCCACCACCGCCCGACTCGGCACGGAGACGCTCGCGCGCCTGGCGGGCGACCGCAGCGCCGCTGCCGCGAAGCTCGTGCAGGCCGCACGGCTCGGCGAGTTCCGCTTCGGACCGGATGATTCGCCGTGGTACGGAGTGACGTTCGAGACCACCGAGGCTGCGCGGGCCGCGCACGATCTCGCCGACCGGCTGCACACGACCAGCGTCCCGGCGCTCCTCGAGCGCGGCTACGAACTCATCGCGCAGACCCGGATGCGTCCGTTCGCGACGATCGACGAGCTGGGCGAGTACCTGCGGCTGCTGCAGGGGATGCGCGACTCCCTCGACCGCTTCAGCCCGACCGTCTTCGAGCGTCCGCTCGGTGAACTGATCCAGGCCCACGGATCGCGACGCGACGCGCCGGGCATGTCCGGCGCGAACCGGCGTCGCCTCAAGAAGCTCGCCAAGGAGTACGTGCGCCCCGGAGTCCACATCCTCGACATGCACGAGGCGCTGCTGCGGATCCAGCAGCAGCGCACCGAGTGGCAGCGTTTCGTCGAGGCCGGTGTCGCACCCGAGATTCCCCTGGGCCTGTCCGACGTCTACGCCTCGTGGCAGCGCGTCGCGGCGGAGCTCGCCGAACTGGATGCCGCTCTCGCCCGCCGTGAGCCGCTGGCCACGCTGCCGCTGGCGCGCCTGGTCCGCACGCTCGCCGGCCTCGCGGCGAAATCCGACGTCTTCGAGAACCTCGTCGAGCGCGCCGCGATCCGCGACCAGCTCGCGAAGCTCGGGCTCGCGCCGCTGCTGGCCGAGCTGTCGGTGCGGCACGTCTCCGAGAGCCGCGTGGCCGACGAGCTGGAGTTCGCGTGGTGGCAGTCTCTGCTCGAGCGCGCGCTGCAGGACGACCGGGCACTGCTCGGCGCCAACACGGCCGTCGTCGATCGCCTCGAGCGCGATTTCCGTCTCGTGGACGAGGCGCACGCCGCGATGGCCGGTCCGCTGCTGGCCTGGCAGCTGGCCAACCAGTGGAGGATCGCGATCGTCGATGAGCCCACCGAATCGCAGAACCTGCGCCGCGCGCTCACCCAAGGCGTCCCGACGACTGCCGAGATCGTCGGCGCGGCGCCGACGCTGATGTCCGTCCTCGCTCCGGCATGGATCTCTTCCCCGTACCAGGTGCCGGAGATCCCCGACAGCGTCGAGTTCGACACGGTGCTGCTGGTGGATGCCGCGGCGATCAACCTCGCCGAAGCGGCGCCTGCGATCCGGCGTGCGCGGCAGGTCGTCGCCTTCGGCGACCCCGTGACGCAGAAGCCGACGCCGTTCCGTGTCGCCGTCGCGGGCGAAGAGGAGTGGGAGCCCGAGGTTCCGTTCGACTCGGTCTCGGTGTTCGAGCGACTTGCCGAACTGCTGCCTGTGGCGACCTTGACCAAGAGCTACCGCGCCGGGGGAGAAGACCTCGCCGAGCTCATCAACGACGCGTTCTACGGGGGCGAGATCCAGTCGCTGCCCTGGGCCGGATCCTACCTCGGCCGTGGAAGTCTCACGGTGGACTACGTCGAGGGCGGCGTCGGGACCCCCGACCCGGTCTCCGGAGCGGTCGAGAGCCCGGATGCCGAGGTCTCACGCGTCGTGACCCTCGTCGTCGAGCACGCCGTTCATCGGCCGACCGAGTCGCTCATGGTGATCACCGCGAGCACCCGGCATGCCGAGCGCGTCCGCGCCGCCGTCACGAACGCCTTCGCCGGCCGCAGCGATGTGACCGCGTTCGTCTCGCGCGACACCGCAGAGCCGTTCGCCGTGCTCACGCTCGAGGAGTCCGTCGCCGAGAGTCGCGACCGCGTGATCTTCTCGCTCGGGTTCGGCCTCACCAAGCACGGCCGTGTGCTGAGCGATTTCGGTGATCTCTCGACGACAGACGGCGAGCGGTTGCTGACCGTCGGAATGACGCGGGCCCGTCGATCGATGGTGCTCGTCTCGTCCATCCGTCCTTCCGCGTTCGATGACGGACGTCTCGAGCACGGAGCCGCCACGCTGATGTCGATCCTCGGCGGTCTCGCGGCGCGGTCGCGCGAGGCGCGCCTCGAGGACCTCGCCGACCCGCTCACTCTGGCGCTCGCACGAGAGCTGCGCCGGGCCGGAGCATCCGTCGACGTCGACTACCGTGGTCTGCTGCCGCTCGTGGCGCAGCACAACGGCCGTGCCGTCGTCATCGAGTCCGACCCGGAGTCGCGCGGGGAGTCCCTGCGCGAGTCCCTGCGACTGCGCCCGAACGTGCTGCGCCGCCTGGGGTGGCACTACGTGCGCGTCCACGCGTTCGACCTCTACAGCGATCCGGCGACCGCAGCGAACCGCATCGCCGAGGTTCTCGGGATCTCGGCGGACACGCAGCGCGTCGACCTGGAGACCCAGCCGATCGAGCGGGGCGATGACTGACGAACGGCGTCAGCGCGTCGAGCGGGTCACGGGATCCCGGCGCGCACGCCTGACGCCGGCGCCGGGGACGGATCCGTCTCCCGACGTGGCGACGAAGGACACCGCGGCATCCGCTCCTTCGAAGGAGCAGGGCCCGAACGACGCGCGCCTGCGGCAGGACGTCCCGCCGCACTACTGACTCGTGTCGCATGCGCGGTCCAGGCGGAAAGGGCAGCAACGCGCAGTGCGTCGCTGCCCTTTCGGCACGGCGTCTCAGAGCGCGTTGTTCTTGCGCAGCAGATCCCGGATCTCGATGAGCAGCTCCTGCTCGCTGGGGAGCGTCTCCTCCTCCACGGCCGGGTTCTTCGCGGCCTGCCGCTCCTTGTAGCGGTTCATCGGAAGGACGAACACGAAGTACACCACGAGGGCGACCGCGAGGAAGCTGATGATCGCCGAGATGAGGTCGCCGAGCGGGAACGTCACCTCATTGCCGTAGATGTTGGTGACGGTCGGGCCGAAGTTGCCGGCGGAGTCCGCCTCGAAGAAGAGCGAGACCAGCGGGTTGATGATGCTGGAGACCACCGCATTGACGATCGCGGTGAACGCACCGCCGATGACGACGGCGACCGCGAGGTCGATGACGTTGCCCTTGGTGATGAATTCTTTGAATCCCTGGATCACGAGGATCCCCCTTCGGTTCAGGCCTCAGCTCGAGGCCGGTGCCGCCGCGGGAGCCGGTTTGGCGCTCGTCGACGTTTCCGTCTTCGATGATGCCGACGATTCGGACTTCGCACCACTCCCGCTGCGCGAGTCGGTCCGATAGAACCCGGAGCCGTTGAAGGTGACGCCGATCGATCCGTACTGCTTGCGCAGGGTGCCGCTGCACTCGGGGCACGCCGTGAGCGCGGCATCCGAGAAGCTCTGGACGGCGTCGAACTGGTGGCCGCACTGCGTGCAGGCATAGGCATAGGTAGGCATTGCTGTTTCCTTGAATCAGCGTCGCGATGGCGACAGCGTGAGTGTCCGGGTGGGGGTCACGACGCCCGTGACGGGCTGATCGTGCACCTCCCGCGGAAGGGATTCGAGTACCTCGGAATCATAGATCACCGCGTAGACAGGCGGGCATTTCTCCATGGATCCGATGGTCTTGTCGAAGTAGCCGCGACCCCAGCCGAGCCGCATCCCGGTCTCGTCGACGGCCGCCGCGGGGATGATCATGAGGTCGACGTCGTCGACGGCGATCGGACCGAGCACCTCGCCGGTCGGCTCGGGAAGGCCGAAGAGCCCTTCCCGCACCTCGGCGGACTCATCGGCCACTGCCCAGTCGAGCAGACCATCGGCTCGTGTCACGGGGAGAAGCACCCGGATTCCCCGCTTGACGGCGCCTGCGACGAATTCTCTCGTCCCCGGTTCCGTCGTCGCGGAGAGGAAGCACGAGATGGAGCGTGCGCCGAGCGCTTCGATGAGCTCGTCCAGACGGTCGGCGATCGCGGATGCCGCGGCCTCGCGCTGCGCGTCCGAGAGGAGCTGGCGCCGCTCGCGGAGTTCCGCTCGGAGGGCCCGCTTGGCGTGCTCGATGTCGTTCGACATGCTCCGAGTCTAGACGGCGGCTCGCGAGTGATCGCCTGGCCGCCCGCTAAGCTGGCCGAATGGCGAATCACAAGATCAAGGCCGTCATTCCGGCCGCCGGACTGGGCACACGGTTCCTTCCGGCGACGAAGGCGATGCCGAAAGAGATGCTGCCCGTCGTGGACAAGCCCGCGATCCAGTACGTGGTGGAAGAGGCGGCAGCAGCCGGCATCGACGACATCCTGGTGATCATCGGGCGAAACAAGAACGCCATCTCCAACCACTTCGACTCGGTTCCCGAGCTCGAGGTCAAGCTGATGGAGAAGGGCGACACCGGTCGTCTCGCGCGCGTCGTGCAGTCCAGCGATCTCGCCGACATCCACTTCGTCCGACAGGGCGAGCCCAAGGGGCTCGGGCACGCCGTGCTGCGTGCCAAGACGCACGTCGGCGAGAGCTCCTTCGCCGTGCTGCTCGGCGATGACCTGATCGATGAGCGCGACGCACTTCTCACGACGATGCTGGAGGTCCACGCAGCCACCGGCGCCGCCGTCATCGCGTTGATGGAGGTCGACCCGGCCAGCATCCACATGTACGGTGCGGCCGCGGTCGAGAAGACCGACCGCGACGACGTCGTGCGCGTCACCGACCTCGTCGAGAAGCCCGCGCAGGAGGACGCACCGTCCAACCTCGCGATCATCGGTCGCTACGTGCTGCCGGCCAGCATCTTCGAGGTCCTCGAGCACACCGCGCCGGGCAAGGGCGGAGAGATCCAGCTGACCGACGCGCTGCAGGAGCTGGCCACACGGCCCGGCGGGCCCGGCGTCGTCGGCGTGATCTTCCGCGGTCGTCGCTACGACACCGGTGACCGGGTGGACTACATCAAGGCGATCGTGCAGCTGGCGACGGACCGCGACGACCTCGGCGCCGACCTGCGACCGTGGCTCAAGGAGTTCGCAGAGCGCCTCTAGGCCGCGAAGCGAGGCGTGCGATGGAACTGCTGGCGGGGCACAGGCACGGCAAGGTGGAGCTTCGGCTCATCCGCACCCGTGACGCGCGAGCCCTCCAGCAGGAGCTGCTGAGCAATCGCTCCTGGTTGCAGCGCTGGGAGGCGACGATCCCGAACGGTGTCGCGTCGTTCGACATGCGTATCGGCATCCGCCGCCTGCTGCAGCAGTACCGGGACGGCGCGGGCTACCCCTTCGTCATGCTGTACGACGGCGAGATCGCCGGGCAGCTCAACATCTGGGGCGTCTCCCGCGGATCGCTGTGCTCGGCGACGATCGGATACTGGGTCAGCGAGCGCTTCGCCGGGCGGGGGATCACGCCGACCGCGGTGGCGCTGGCCACCGATGCGAGCTTCACGGAGTACGGCCTGCACCGTATGGAGATCTGCATCCGGCCCGAGAACGCCGCGAGCCTGCGCGTGGTCCAGAAACTCGGCTTCCGGTACGAAGGGCTGCGTCGACGGTACATTCACATCGACGGGGACTGGCGCGATCACTATGCGTTCGCGCTGACGAGGGAGGACGTCCCGCGTGGCGTGCTCGCGCGCTGGGTCGAGGGGCAGGCGCCGCAGGATGCCGCGGCGATTCCGCCGTCCGATCGACTGTCGATCTGATTCGCAGGCGACACGCGCTCGTACTCCCCGGCCGCAGGTGCCCGTGCCCTTACCGTTGAGCGTATGGATGGGCCGGTGCTGAGTGGGGGCGTGATCGTCCTCGTCGCTGTGCTCTTGTGGATGCTCTATCTGCTGCCGAGCTGGCGCGGCCGCTACCAGTACAACGCGTCGGAGCGCAACGCCGTTCGACTGAACCAGGCGCTGCGAATCCTGGCGGAGACCAGCGAGACCCCGGACGAGGTCCGCCTCGAGCTCAACGCGCGCACGGCACTCGCTCAGCAGAAGCTCGCCAAGCGCGTGCAGTCCGAGAAGGAAGCCGCCGAGCTCGTGCGGCTGCGCGAAGAACTGGCCGCCGCCCAAGCCGACCCTGCTCTGCAGCAGGCGCGAGCGCGCCGACGCGTCCGGGTCGCCGCCCTCGCAGTGATGCTCGTCGGGCTTTCGCTCGCCGGCGTCGGCGCCTGGCAGATCGTCGCGACCGGCGTGCAGACGCTGGCGTGGCTCGGCGGGGCGCTCGCGCTGATCGCGATGATCGTTCTGCAGCGGATGGCGCGCGTGGCATCTCGTGCGGCGCGACGGCCCGCTGTCGTCGTTGAGGCGGCAGCACCTCGTGTATCGCCGCCACTGCACGACCAGGGGACGGCGTCGTGGACGCCCAGGCCTCTGCCCGAGCCGCTCACGTCGTTGGCCGGTTCCCGTGCGCAGGTCGCCCGCGCGGAGATCGAGGCCAAGGAAGAGCTGCGGCGTGCGGCGCGACTCGCCGAGCTGCGCGAGCGTGCAGCCACGATGGCTCCCGAGGAGCCGGTGCGGCTGGCTCCGCGCGAGGCACCGGCAGCGGCGGATTCGCCGTACGCCCGCATGGGATTCGTCGACGACGCCGAGATCGAGGACCACGTCCGCCAGATGCTCGCTCGTCGCGCCGCCGGCTGAGCGGTTTCACTGCACCGCCGCGGGCGGCGGTGCGAATCGGACCCCGGAGATCGTGATAATCTAACGGAGGTTCACGGGCCTATGGCGCAGTTGGTAGCGCGCCTCGTTCGCATCGAGGAGGTCAGGGGTTCGAATCCCCTTAGGTCCACCGTGTGAAGTCTCAGGACAGGAAGAACGGCTGGATCCTCGGTTCGAGGTCCAGCCGTTCTCGCGTCAGCGGATCGACGTGCTCTCGCGGACCTTCAGTTCGAATCCGGTGCGACGGTGCTGAGCCGGACGGTCGCCGAGGTCGCCCTCGAACTGCTCGCTGAGAAGCTCGAGCGCACTCGCGGCGAGGCCGTCCCTGGAGAGGGCGATCGTGGACAGCGAGGGGGTCGAATAGCGGGCCTCGGCGATGTCGTCGAACCCGATGAGCATCACCTGCTCCGGGATGCGGATCCCGGCGCGCACCAGAGCGCGCATCGCGCCGAGCGCGATGGAGTCGTTCATGCCGAAGATCGCGTCGGGCAGCGCAGCGCCGCTGTGGAGGAGGTCGGTCATGAGCCGCTCGCCCTCATCCCGCGTCCAGACCCCGGCCAGTCCGAGGGCGGGATCGAGCGTCAGCCCGGCCTCGGCGAGGGCCTCGTCGAACCCCTGTCGCCGGAGCGAGTAGCTGTACTCGCTGTGCTTCCCCGCTCCGAGAAGGGCGATCCGCGTTCGCCCGGACTCCGCCAGGTGGTGGACGGCCGCCGCGGCCGCTTCGCGGTTCGGGATGCCGACGTGATCGAGCGGTCCATGGTATTCGCGATCGCTGATCAGGACGAGCGGGTAGTCGGCGCGCTCAAGCCGGTCGTCGTCCGGACCGAGGGTCAGAGCGCTCAGGATCACGCCGTCGGTCAGCTGATCGCCCCCGCCCCGGAGGAGATCGATCTCCCTGGTGCGGTCGCCCCCGGTGGTCTCGATGAGCACTCGCAGGCCGAGTCCCCGCGCCCGGTCGATCACTGCTTCGGCGAGGTCGGCGAAGTAGCGCTCGCGCAGCCCGGGGAGCGCGAGCGTGATCGTTCCGCTGCGCCCGCTCCTGAGCTGCCGCGCGACGACGTTGGGCCGATAGCCGAGCTCGCGCAGACTGGCCTCGACGCGCGCGCGGGTCTGCGGCGAGACGTGGACGTAGTTGTTGACGACGTTCGACACCGTGCGTTGCGACACCCCCGCGTGGCGGGCGACGTCGGACATGCTCACGGGCATGGACGACCTCCGATCCGTCGCGGCATCGGCGCGATCTGCACCGTCTCCTGCCGTCCCACTGTATAACCGGCGTTTCGGTTTGCTACGCAGCAAATTACGTGCGCTAATGGTAGTTCGATTGAAGGAGACGACCTCATGACGCTTCGCGCCACCACCCAGAACGGCAGCTATCCGCGACCTCGTCTCGTGCGCGAGAACTGGACGTCACTGGACGGCGACTGGGAATTCGCTTACGACGACACGGATGCGGGGCTGCGCGAGCGATGGTTCGCCGCGGCGGATGAGTCCCTGTTCCCGCTGACGATCACCGTGCCGTTCGTGCCGGAGAGCGCGGCATCCGGCATCGGCGACACCGGCTATCACGCGGTCGTCTGGTACCGCCGTGCGATCATCGCGCGGCGTCGCCCCGGTTTCCGGGTGATCCTGCACTTCGGCGCGGTCGATCATGAGGCGCATGTGTGGGTGGACGGACAGCAGGTCGTCGCGCACCGCGGAGGTCAGACCGCCTTCAGCGCCGACATCACCGATGCTCTGAGCGATGGCGACGAGCATGTCGTCGTGGTGCGCGCTCACGACGATCCGCACGACACCGAGCTTCCTCGCGGAAAGCAGGACTGGCGGGAGGACCCGCACAGCATCTGGTACCAGCGCAGCACCGGCATCTGGCGTTCGGTCTGGTCGGAGGAAGTCGCCGAGCAGCACGTCGTCTCGTTCGATTCGACGTTCGAGAGCACGCGCGCCACCGTGGGCGTGCAGGTCGTGCTCGCGCAGGCGCCGTCGGCCGGACAGCGCGTGCGCATCCGCCTGCACCGCGACGAGTTGCCGCTCGGCTCCGCCGTCTTCGACGCCCGCAGCGCCCGTGTCGCCGGCTCGATCGAGCTGCCGGCCCTGAGGAACGCTCAGGAACGCGAGCACTTCCTCTGGTCGCCGGAGCATCCGACGCTCATCGACGTGACCGTCGACGTGCTCGATGAGGACGACAACGCTCTCGACGAGGTCGGCAGCTACGTCGGACTGCGCACCACGGAGGTCGATCGCGGCTGGTTCGTCCTGAACAGCCACCCCTACTACATCCGCTCGGTGCTTCAGCAGGGATACTGGCCCGACAGCCACCTGACCGCCCCGTCGCCGGGCGCCTACCGCACCGAGGTGGAGGCGATCAAGGCCCTGGGCTTCAATGCGGCCCGCATCCATCAGAAGGTCGAGGACCCGCGCTTCCACTACTGGGCGGATCGCCTCGGGCTGCTGCTGTGGGGCGAGACCGCTGGTGCCTACGAGTACACGCCGCGCGCGGCCGCCGCCCTGATGTCGGACTGGTCGGAGATCGTGCAGCAGTACCGCGGGCACCCGAGCATCGTCACGTGGGTTCCGATCAACGAGAGCTGGGGCGTGCAGGACATGCACCGCTCGCGTCAGCAGCGAGAATTCGTGCAGGCCATCACGTCGTTCACGCGGGCGCTCGATCCGACGCGGCCGGTCGTGTCCAACGATGGCTGGGAGCACATCGACAGCGACATCATCGCCATCCACGACTACACGACGGATCCGGAGATGCTCGCCGCGAACTATGCCTCGCTCGACGCTGTGCGCACGCTTCTCGCGGGCCCCGGCCCGGCGAACCGGCGACCGACGCTCGTCGAGACCCGGGCGTCGATCGACGACGGCCTTCCCCTCATGGTGACCGAGTTCGGTGGCATCTCGTACGCGGGGGAGGGGACCTGGGGCTACGCCGTCGTCAACTCGGACCACGACTACCGGCGCGCGGTCGGCGGGCTGTTCGCGGCGTTGCACGCCAGCCCCGTCGTCACCGGCTTCTGCTACACGCAGCTCACCGACACCATGCAGGAGGCGAACGGACTGCTGCGGGCCGATCGCTCGCCCAAGCTGCCCGTCGAGGTGCTGCGTGCGCTCGTCGTCGGCACCTCGGCGTAAGCGTCAGACCGAGATCACCGCTCCGGTCCCATCGCCCTCGATCACGTCCGCGTAGGCGCGCGCGACGTCGGCGGCGGGAACCGGCGTGAACCCGGGGAAGCTGGCGTGATAGCCCGTCGCCTCGCGCAGCACGTTCGGGCTGATCGCGTTGATGCGCAGACCACGGGGCAGATAGGGCGCGGCGGCGCGGACGTAGGCGTTCAAGGCGCCATTGGCGACGGACGCCGCCGCACCCGTCGGCACCGGATGCCCGTCGAGGATGCCGGTGGTGACGGTGATCGAGCCGCCATCGCGCAGCTCCGTGGCCGCGAGCGCAGCCACGGAGATCTGGCCCAGCGTCTTGTCGTCGAAGCCGGCGCGGAAGTCGTCCCCGGTCAGCTCGCTCACCGGTTTGAACGGCACCGATCCGACGGCGGTCACGACGGCATCCAGCGGTCCGATGCGCGAGAAAAGGGCCGCGAGGGAATCGGCATCGCGGAGGTCGACGCGCTCGCCGGTGCTGCGTGAAGCGCGGACGACGCGATGGCCGCGGTCTTCGAGGGTGTCGGCGACAGCGGATCCGATGAGTCCCGAGGCGCCGATGACGAGGATGTTCTGAGGCACGATCTGCTCCTTGCGTTGACCTCCAGCCTCTCATCCGAGATCGGTCATCCAGAACTTCTACACACTGTAGAATTACGGCGTGAGTCGAGCTGAGGTGCCGAACGATCCGTGGGTGCTCGAGGCCGAGCGGGCAGCGCATGCTCCCGGCTTCCGTCGTCCTGACCTGTCGGCCGTACCACGGCGGTCGCTCTACGGTCTCGGTGTGCTCGCGGCATCCAGAGCCCTCGGACTCGTGCTGATCGCCGAGGCCGTCGCCCGGGGGATCGGCGCGCTCGCCGCCGGAGGCATCGACCCCGGTGCCATGCGGCTCATCCTCGCGCTCGGCATCCTCGGTGCGCTGCTGCGGGCGGGCGCCGAGTGGGCGACGTCCGTGCTGGCGCGACGCGTCGCCACCGCCGTGAAGCGCGATCTGCGGCGGCGACTGTGGCGTCGTATCGCCGATGGCGACGCGTCCGGCGGAGGAACAGCCGTCCTCGCCGCGGACGGCCTCGACGATCTGGACGATTACTTCGTGCAGACGATTCCCGCGGTCATCTCGGCGGCGGTGGTGCCCCTGATCGTGGGGCTGCGCATCCTCGGCGCCGACTGGCTCAGCGCGCTCGTGATCGTGCTGACGGTGCCGCTCGTGCCGCTGTTCATGATCCTCATCGGCAAGCACACCCAGCAGCGCACGGATGCCGCGCTCTCCGCTCTGACGCGCCTGGCCGACCACCTCACCGAGCTGGCCCGAGGGCTCCCGGTCCTGGTGGGGCTCGGTCGCGTCGCCGAGCAGACCAGCGCGCTCGACGACATCCAGTCGCGATACCGCGCCCGCACCGAAGAGACGCTGCGCTGGGCGTTCCTGTCCGCGCTCGCGCTGGAGCTGATCGCCACGATCTCGGTCGCGATCGTCGCGGTCTTCCTCGGACTGCGACTCCTGAACGGCACCATGGCGCTCGAGCCCGCGTTGTTGGCGCTGATACTCGCCCCCGAATGCTTCACGGCACTGCGGGAGGTGGGTACCGCGTTCCACGCCTCGCAGGACGGGTTGTCGGTACTCGATCGGGTGAGGATGCTGCTTTCACGCGCATCCGGCGCCGACGTGCGCGAGGCGGGCGATGATGCGATCCGCGTCGAGTCCCTGTCGGTCCGGTATGCGGGACGCGATCGCGCAGCTCTGGATGCCGTCGACGCCGAACTGCGTGGTGTCACGGCGGTCACCGGCCCCAGCGGGACCGGCAAGTCGACGCTGCTCGCGGCGCTCGCCGGTGTGCTCCCCGCGGACGCCGAGATCGGCGGACGGGTGGTGGGGGTGGCATCGGATGCCGTGGCATGGGCGCCGCAGGCGCCTCACGCGTTCGCCGCGACGCCACGCGATGAGCTCGCGTTGTACGGCGCTGAACTCTCGGCGCTGGATGAGGTCGGGCTCGCCGCACTGGCGGATGCCTCGATCGCCGAGCTCAGTCCGGGGGAGCAGCGCCGACTCGCGGTGGCCAGGGCGCTCGCGCGGGTGGATGCCGGGGCTCGACTGCTCGTCCTCGACGAGCCGACGGCTCACCTGGATCACGCCGCGGCCGATCTCGTGCGCGCGGCGATCCGGCGGCGTGCCGATCGCTGCGTGATCGTGCTGGCCAGTCACGAACCCGAGACGCTCTCGATGGCATCCGCCGAGATCCCGGTCGGCACTTCCGCGGGTGCCCGCGCACCAGCTGCTGCGCGGCAGGTGCCGGGTGTCGTCGCGTCGATCGAGATGGCGCGACCGGATGCATCCCCTGCGGGCGTGGGCGAAGCGGCAATGGCGGAGGAGATGTCGCTTCTGGCCGTCTCAACCGAGGTGAGGCGACCGGATACGGCCCCCGATGCGCGTGCGCGATTGACCCTGCGCGCCCTGCTCCGACCGCACCGCTGGGTCTGGATCGCGTCCGTCCTGCTCGCCGCTCTGGCCGCCGGTCTCGGCATCGCCCTGACCGCCGTGTCCGGCTGGCTCATCGTGCGGGCGAGCGTCGAGGAGTACATCATGTACCTCCTCGTCGCGATCGTCGGCGTCCGCGCGTTCGGCATCGGCCGCGCGGTCGGGCGCTACGCCGAGCGGCTCGTGACGCACCGCGCTGCTTTCCAGGTGGTCGACGCGCTGCGCCTTCGGATGTGGAGAGCGATCGCGGCGCGCGGGGCCGGTTCGCGCCGCCTGCTCGAGGGCGGCGCTCCGCTGGACTACCTCGTCACGCTGGCCGACGACCTGCGCGATCAGCTGCCTCGTGTCCTGCCGCCGATCGGCGCCGGAGTGCTCGTGGTGGCCGCCGCGATCATCACGACCGGAGTCGTGACGCCGCATCTGACTCTGCTCGTCGCGCTCGTGCTCGTGCTCTCGGTGGCGTCGGCATCCGTCGTGGCGATCGCGGCCGAACGAGGAGCCGGGGCCGCCCGTGTCGATGCGCGTTCGGAGATCGTGCGCGGCACCGCTGCGCTGACGGCGGCCTCCGACGACCTGCGTGGCAACGGTGCATCATCACAGGCGCTGGAGGCTCTGGATGCCGCTGCCATCCGGCTTGCGGACGCCGAGCGCCGTGCGGCCTGGTCGGCGGGGCTGGGCTCCGCGCTGGTGACGGGCTCGGTCGCCGTGCTGGCGGTCCTCATCGCGCCGCTGTCGCCGCAGGTTCCGGCCGAGAGCGCGTCGGTGATCGCGCTGCTCTCCCTCGCGCTCGTCGAACCGCTCATCGGGCTCGTCGCGGCGGCGCAGCGGATTCCGGCGCTGCGCGCCGTGCTGGCACGTGTGGGGCTGATCCTGCAGCCGGCTCCGGCGCCCGACTGGGGCGACGAGACGCTCGACGTCCGGACACGCGAGATCGCTCTGGACGACGTGGCGATCCGTTACCCTGGTGCGTCGCGTCGGGCGGTGACCGACGTGCGGGGCTTCGCCCGTCGTGGACGCTGGCTCGTTCTGGACGGGCCGTCCGGGTCGGGAAAGTCGACTGTGCTCTCCGCTGTGATGGGGGCCCTGCCTCTGGAGCGAGGGGCCGTCGTCGCCGACGGCATGCCGATCACGCACCTCCGCGAGCGCGCATGGCGCGACCGCGTGGCGTGGTGCCCGCAGGACGCGTACGTCTTCGACTCCACGCTGCGCGGGAACCTCATGCTGGCGCGCACCCGCTCGGATGCGCCGGACGAGGACGCCATGCGGTCCGCGTTGACGCGAGCAGGGTTGGGCGGATTGCTCGATGGCCTGTCGGACGGGCTCGACACCCGGGTCGGCGCCGGTGGCTCGGCGCTCTCCGGAGGGGAGAGACAGCGGCTCGCCGTCGCGCGGGCGCTGCTCACTCGGGCTGATGTGATCCTGCTCGACGAACCGACGGCTCATCTGGATGAGCCCACGGCGGCGGCGATGATGGCGGACGTGCGCGCGGCGACGTCGGACCGCGTGGTGCTGCTCGTGTCGCATCGCCGTGCCGATCGGATGCCGGACGACGAGGTGGCGCTGCTCGCGCGCTGACCGCCGCGACGGATCACGGATGTTGTGACGAATCACGGACGGATGGGCCCAGAACGTCCGTGATCCGTCACAACATCCGCGGAACGTCCGCTCCGGTCAGGCGGCGAGCCGGCGGAACCGGTCGCTGACCCGCGTCGACCCCGAGACCACGCGCTCGGCACCGGGGACGCCGCTCGCGCCGACCGCGAGGATCGCGCGCGCGAGCACCTCGTCGCGCACCTCTCGTCTGGCGTGATCGTCGGCGAGCATCTCCACGAGCGCGGCGACCTCGGCCTCGGCACGCGCGGCGATCGGGAACCAGGGCAGTGCAGAGCGCCAGGCCCGGAAGGCCAGCAGAAGCAGGTCGTGGCGCTGCTCGACGTGCGCGCGCTCGTGGGCGATCACGGCGACGAGCTCATCGGCATCCAGCCGGTCCAGCAGTCCCTGAGAGAGCACGGTCACCGACCGCGCGCCGTTCGGCAGGCAGTACGCCACCGGCACGGCATCGTCGATCACGCGCGTGCGCGCCCTCGTGGGATGCGGAGACGTCAGCATGTCGAGCAGAGCGAGATGGCGATGACGCTGCCTGGTCACCTGCACGATCGTCACGGCGAGGTGCGCCAGCAGATACACGGTGAAGGCGGCCGCGGGGATCAGTGCGAGCCACGGATGCCGCGGTGCGACGGAATATCCGGCCAACGCCAGGGCGCCGATCATCGACAGACCGCCGGCGAGACCGATCGCCTGCCAGAGCAGCAGGGCGATCACCGGCATCCGCATGGGCCAGGACGTGCGCGACAGCGCCACCGGAACGGGCCATGCCAGCGCCACGGCGATCGCGCCCAGTGCGATCGCCGCGCCGACGATCACCCCGTGCGGGATGACCAGCGCGCCGACGAGCGCTTCGTCGCTCACAGCGGGCAGCGGGCTCATGGTCGGATCGTCAGGACGCGCCGGAGAGCAGCTGACGCAGGACCGCGGCGTCCTCGGGGGAGACGCCGCCGACGAAGCGCTCCAGCACGGCCGTGCGGTCGCCCGCGTCACCGAGAACCGAGTGCATGAGTTCGGCGACGTGATCCGCGCGCGAGGCGACCGCGGTGTAGCGGTGCGGCCTGGCCGAGCGGTCCGAGGCGACGAAGCCCTTCTTCTCCAGGCGCGAGAGCACAGTGAGCAGGGTCGTCACGGCGAGCGCGCGACCATCTGCGTCCAACTGATCCTTCACGTCGTATGCCGTGACAGGAGTCGCGGCATCCCAGATCGCATCCATGACGGTGCGTTCGAGTTCTCCGAGCGTTCCCATGTCGACCTCCGGTTCTATTCTACCCCCGGTCGAATTTGTTCTATGCTCTGTCGAAGAAGTTCTACACGTAGTAGAATTCACGTGAATCCCTGGACCAGGCTCTGCGAAGGAGACCAGCAGTGGACGTTCTCGACATCGCCAGATGGCAATTCGGCATCACGACCGTTTACCACTTCCTCATGGTGCCGCTCACGCTGGGACTCGGCATGTCCGTCGCCATCATGCAGACGAAGTGGGTACGCAGCGGGGACGAGAAGTTCCTGCGGATGACGAAGTTCTGGGGCAAGGTCTATCTGATCAACTTCATCGTCGGCGTCGCGACGGGCCTCGTGCAGGAGTTCCAGTTCGGCATGGCGTGGAGCGAGTATTCGCGGTTCGTCGGCGACGTGTTCGGCGCCCCGTTGGCCATGGAAGGCCTGCTCGCGTTCTTCGTCGAGTCCACGTTCCTCGGCATCTGGATCTTCGGATGGGGGCGCCTGCGCAAGGGGCTGCACCTCGCGGCGCTGTGGTGCGCGGTGATCGGCTCGTGGATCTCGGCGTACTTCATCATCGTCGCGAACTCGTGGATGCAGCATCCCGTCGGCGTCGAGCTCGGCGACGACGGACGCCCCGTCATGAACGACGTCTGGGCCGTGCTCACCAACAACACCGCGCTCGCGGCGTACACGCACACGATTCTCGGCGCGCTCGTCGTGGCTGGCATGTTCCTCATCGGCATCTCCTGGTACCACCTGTGGCGTCGCCGCCACGACGGCATCGACACGGTCGACGAGAAGGGCTTCGTCGTCGTCGGTGCCGCGGATGCCGTGCCAGGCCGCGACCGCAAGGATCACGGCGTGTGGCTGTGGTCGCTGCGGTTCGGCGCCGTGGTCGCGATCCTCGGGTTCGCCGGCACCGTCGCCACCGGAGACATCCAGGGAAAGCTCATGTACGAGCAGCAGCCGATGAAGATGGCGGCGGCCGAGGCCGCGTGCCACACCGGCTCCGCGTTCTCGGTGCTCTCGCTCGGCGATCCGGGCTCGCGCGACTGCGCGGACGTCGTCACCCTCATCGAGATCCCGGGCGTGCTCGGCTTCCTCGGAACCGGTGAGTGGGGTGCGGAGATGCCGGGCATCAGCGATCTCGAGCCGGAGTACGTGAACCAGTACGGCGAGACCATTCCGGACGACGAACTGTACGGCGACCGCGCAGGCAGCGAGGTCGAATACGTGCCGGTCATGTGGGTGACCTACTGGGGCTTCCGGCTGATGATCGGCCTCGGCGGGATCGTCGCGGCCGGTGCCGTGATCGCACTGTGGCTGACCCGCAAGGGGACGGTGCTGCGCTCGCCGTGGATCATGCGGCTCGCCCTGCTCGGGATCATTGCTCCGTTCGCGGCCAACATCGCCGGCTGGATCTTCACCGAGATGGGGCGGCAGCCGTTCGTCGTCGCGCCGAACCCGGACGCCACCGGCATCGACGGGGTCTTCATGTTCACCGCAGCCGCGGTCTCACCCGGTGTCACCGCGGGGGAGATGCTGTTCTCCGTCATCACGCTGGCCGCCGTCTACGGCGTCATGCTCGTGATCGAGCTGTTCCTGATGGTCAAGTACATCCGCGGCGGGGTCGCAGCCTCCATGCCGGAGCTCGCGGCGCACGCGGATGCCGATGACGACGGGCCCGATGGCGACAAGCGCGGCGACGACGTGCTCGCCTTCGCCTACTGAGTCCGAAAACGCCACGAGAGGAATCACCATGGAACCGCTTCCCATCGTCTGGTTCATCGCGATCGCCGTGCTGTGGATCGGATACCTGCTGCTCGAGGGCTTCGACCTCGGCGTCGGCATGCACATGATCTTCTCGACGCGGTCGGAGCGCGACCGCCGGGTCATGCTCAACACGATCGGTCCGGTGTGGGACGGCAACGAGGTATGGCTCATCACGGCGGGCGCGGCGATCTTCGCGGCGTTCCCTGCCTGGTACGCGTCACTGTTCTCCACGCTGTACCTCCCGCTGACGATCACCCTGGTCGGTCTCATCGTGCGCGCGGTGGGCATCGAGTACCGCGGCAAGATCCACACCGAGCGGTGGCGCACGTTCTGGACGTGGATGATCGGCCTCGGGTCTCTCATCGTGGCCTTCTGCATCGGCGCTGCCCTGGCGCTGACGTCGCTCGGACTCCCGATCGACGCGAACGGCGATCGCGTGGGCGGCCCGTTCGTGTGGCTGACGCCGGCGGCCGTGGTCGGAGGGCTCGCCGTGGTCGGGTTCTCGCTGGCGCATTCGGCGACGTTCCTCGGCCTCAAGGCCGACGGACCGGTGCGCGAGCGCGCCGGCCGGTTCGCCGCGGCGTGGGCGCCGCTGTGCCTTCTGCCCGCCGCCGCATGGGCGATCTGGGTGCAGCTCGCCCACGGCGGCAATGCACTCGCCTGGGCGTTCATCGTACTGGCCGTGCTCGGCGCCGTCGTCGGCTGGATCGCGGCACGTGGCCGCCGTGAGGGCTGGGCGTTCATCGGCTACGCCGGTTTCGGTCTGTTCGGAGCCGGGTCGGTGTTCGCCGGCATGTTCCCGCTGGTGCTGCCCTCGACCGTGGATGCCGCGTTCGATCTGACCGTCTGGAACGCGTCGAACAGCGCCTACACGCTCGGTGTCATGACGGTCGTCGCCGCGGTCGCCCTCCCCGTCATCGTGGCGTACCAGGCATGGAGCTACTGGATCTTCCGCAAGCGCGTGACGCCCGGCATGATCCCGGACGCGCACATCGTGCTCCCCGCCGTGCTGCGGGCGTCATAGTCCGGCGTCCCCACGCGGCGCTGACAGCGCCGCGCGCTGCGCGCCGGACAGCCGATCGGGCCGTGCGCGCAGCCGGTAGCCGTGATCGTCGCTGCTCACGATGAACGGGTCTGCGACGGCCGGGCGCTGGTCGAGGTCCTGAAGTGCGTCGTCGATCCGTGACGCGCTCCATCCGAGTGCTCCTGCCAGTTCCGCGGCTGTCACGGGGCGTCCGGCGTGGCCGAGAGCGGTGACGATGATCACGGCATCCCCGGCTGGCTGGTCGGCGAGGCCGCTCCCGCGGAGCTGGTCGGTGAGCTCACCGAAGAAGCGGCCCATCTGGGCGAGCCGGATGCCGGGGGCGCTGTCCGCGCCGAAGAACGCGATGCCGCGGCTGGATGCGTCGGCGACGTCGGCATGGGCATCCGAGTCGGCGCGGACCGCCCGCGTCCAGATGTCGGAGCCGACGCGGTAACGCTCTCGTCGGCTCCCGGGGTCATGGTCGCGCTCGACCAGTTCCATGCCCTCGAGATAGCCGATCGCCTTGGAGACGGATGCGGGACTCACACCGAGCGCGCGCACGAGATCCGCGGCCGCCATCGAGTCGGCGGTGGTCGTCACGAGGCTGGCGAAGATCCGCGCGGGCATCCGCGGCATCCCCGTGGCGGCGAGCGCGGAGGCGAGTTCCGCGACGAACGACGACGTGCGGTCCCCGTCGCTCTCGACCTGAGGTGCGGCATACGGCCGAACCCTGCGGCCGGTGGCCTGCTGCGCCTGATCCGCGCGATAGTCGCGATGCCCGTGGCGGGCCACCTCGCGGCTCACGGTGGAGGTGGGGCGTCCGATCCGGCGCGCGATCTCGGCGAAGGAGAGGCCGTGGGCGACGCCGTCCGCGATCACGCGCCGATCATCGATGCGCAGGCGCCCGTTCGCCATGCTCTCTCCCTTCGGATGCAACGGTCGTGATTGCGTTCACCGGCAGGATCCCGCAACGATTCGCCATTTCGAGCCAATCTACGTTGAAGCTCCTTGAAATGCAACGTAGCGTTTCGCTCGTTCGAAACAAGACGAGGGAGGAATGCCATGCATGTCCTGGCGATATCGACGGTGAGCGACGGCGATCGATTCTGGAGCGGATTGAAGAAGCTGTACAGCCGGCTGCCGGCAGGGGCGACCTGGGTGCTGGCGCTCGCCGACACCGGGGGAGTGCGGGCGGTGAACGTCATCCGCCACGACTCGATCGATGAGATCCGAGCCGTCTTCGACGAGCACGTCGGCTCCTCGGCGGTCACCGAGTACTTCGAGGCGGACGCGGCCAATGCCGTCGGCCTCGGGAAGTAGCGCGATCGTGGCCGAACTCGCGACGCTCGGTCCGAGGTTCGCCGAGATCCTCGCCGAGTACCAGGTGCCTGGTGCGGCCGTCGGCGTTCGGCATCACGGCGAGGTGACGGTGTTCGGCTTCGGCGTGCAGGACATCGCCACCGAGACGCCCGTCACCTCGGACACTCTGTTCCAGATCGGATCGTTGACCAAGACCTGGACCGCGCTCGCCTTCCTGCAGCTGGTCGATGAGGGAGACGTCGATCTGGACGCACCCGTTCGGACCTACCTGCCCGGTTTCCGTGTCGCCGACCCTGACGTGAGTGCGCGCGTCACCGCGCGTCATCTCCTGAACCACACGAGTGGAATCGAGGAGGACTTCGGCGACCCCGGAGATGGCGACGACGTGTACGCGCGCATGATTCAGGCCATCGCCGATGCCCCGCAGGTCAGCGCGTTGGGATCCGTCCACGGCTACAGCGCCGCCCTCGGCTACGCGATCCTGGCTCGGATCATGGAGGTCGTCGATGCTCGGCCGTGGGACGCTGTCATGGCTGATCGTGTGTTCGGCCCGATGGGGCTGAGCGCCACGAACGCCCGCCCCGTGCCGATCGAATCCGGGCACGCCGCCCGCGGTCATCTGGTGCCCTCCCTCGACGCACGGCCGCTCCGCACTCCGATCGACGACCTGCCGCGCGCATATGCGCCGAGCGGTGGAATCACCTCGACCGCGCAGGAGACCCTCGCGCTCGCCCATGTCCTGCTCCGCGGCGGTGTGGCGCCGAACGGCCACCGCATCCTCTCCGCGGAGCGGATCCGAGAGATGACCGCATCCCGTGTTCCCGTTCCTGACCCGCACCTGCTGGGACAGGAGTGGGGACTCGGTCTCGTGATCTCCGAGTGGGACGGGCAGACCGTCTACGGACACGATGGCAGCACGATCGGGCAGAACGCCCGCCTGCGCATCCTGCCCGAACACGACCTCGCGCTCGTCCTGCTCAGCAACGGTGATCCGCGCGACAGCCTGTACCGACGGGTGTTCGATGTCGTGCTGGTCGAACTCGATGCCGGGCGGATGCCGTCGCCGCCGCAACCCGATCCGGATCTCGTGCTGGAACCGGACCGGTACGTCGGCGTCTACGAGCGGCCCGGCGCGCGCTTCGAGGTCACCGCCGAGGGCGGCAGACTCCGTCTCAGCCTCGACGTCGATCCGTTCCAGGCGTCGATCATGGGAATGCCAGACCGGGTCGCCCATGATCTCCTCCCGATCAGCGAAACGCAGTTCCTCCTGCCGCCGGCATACGGTCTGGAGGAGGCGCAGACAGCGGCGCTCATCGACTTCCGCGATGGCCGGGCGAGCTATCTGCACACCAACGCGCGGCTGCATCCGCGGCTGGCGTCGAGCTGATTCGGTCGTGGCGTCGTGCTCACCCGAGCAGGAACGTCGCAAGCAGCAGCACCGGGACGCATCCGATCGTCGTGATGAACACCGTGTCGCGGGAGATCGCTTCGCCGATGTCGTAGCGCTGCGAGTAGTTGAACACGTTCTGCGCGGTGGGCAGGGCGGCGAGGACGACGACGATGAGCACCTCGTGCGCGCTGAGCCCGAAGACGAACTGCGCGAAGATCCAGGCGATCACCGGCATCACGAGCAGCTTCAGGGTGGACGCCAGCAGCACGTCGCGTCGACGACCTGTCGCGCCGAGGACACGCTGTCCGAACAGTGAGATGCCGTAACTGATCAGCAGCACCGGCACGCAGGCGTTCGCCAGCAGAAGCGCCGGCTCCATCACGATCGCCGGCAGCTCGATGCCGAGCACGGAGACGAGCGTCCCGAGCGCGGAACCCAGGATGATCGGGTTGGTCGCGGTCCGTGCCAGCATGCGCCATGGCGAGCTCTTCGCGCTGGTCACGGCATCGAGGATCGCCAGTGAGATCGGCGTGAAGACCAGCAACTGCAGGAGGATCACCGGAGCCGGGTACGCCGCGCTTCCCAGCAGATACAGGGACAGCGGGATGCCGATGTTGTTGGAATTCACCTGCCCGGCCGAGAGGGCTCCGATGACGGTCTCGCCCGCGCCGCGTTTCCAGGCGAAGCGTGCGATGAGCGCGTAGGCGGCGATGACCAGGACGGCGGCGATCGCAGAGACGGGAAGCAGGGCGGAGAACAGCACTTTCGCGTCCGACTGCGCCAGCACCGTGAACAGCAGGAAAGGTGAGAGCACGAAGAACGTGAGTCGCCCGAGGACGTGCCGAGCGTGCGGTCCGAGCAGGTCGATGCGGCCGATGACGTAGCCGACAGCGATCGCCACTCCCACCACGGCGAATCCGGTGAGAGTATCGAGCACGATTCGAGCGTAGCGCGCCGGTCAGTTCCCACCGCCGCCGGACGGTGCTGTGTAACGCGAAACGTCGCTCGAGAAGGTCATCGGGCTGTCCGGATCCGCTTCGACGTGCGTCGTGCCGCCGCCGAGGTAGACGAGCACGCCCGATCCCCGCACCGGAACGCGGTCGGCAGACGTGCTCATCCACACGTCGATCGTCCGTGGCGACGCGCCGTCGTAGAACCGCACTCCGATACGGAACTGGGGGCGCTCCAGGATCCACTGCTTCGGATCCGGGACGGTCACGATCTCACCGGCGACGCGTCGTGCGTCTTCGCGCAGCAACAGGATCCGCGCGATCTCCCGACGTGCGCCGTGGATGCCGGTCAGAACCAGCAGGGCGGCGCACGCGGCCACCACGGCGGCACCCGTGGCTCCCCACCGCAGCAGCACCGCCAGCTCGGCGATGAAGGAGTCCGAATGTCCGGCGACCGGTACCGACCAGGCGAAGGTCGCGGCCGACAGGCCTGCGCTCACGCTGGTCGTCGCGGCGCGGATCCCCACCGACGCAGAATTCCCGAAGTCGTCCTCGAACAGCGCGTAGGTTCCGGGTATCAGCGTGATCAGCACCCAGGTCGCACCGAAGGCGAGCGGAATCCACCACATGAGGTTCCACGCGTTCCATCCGGGCACCGCGAGCAGCGGCGGGAAGCTGCCGGGCAGAACCACGGCCAGACAGAGGCCGCAGACGGCCGAGCAGCAGCGTTATGACGTGGTGCCACCGCAGTCGAGGGATCTCGGCATCCGGTGCGACCGCGACGATCCGGCTGCCGCGACGCGATGTGGAGAAGACGGGACCGTCCTGCCACCGGTCGTGAACCTGTGCTGTCATGGCGTCACGCTAGAGGCTCGACGGCGGCTCCCGATCACACTTTCGTGCCAGGACGCCGCCGCGGAGCGGTGCAGAAAATTTCCCGTTCAGCGGGCAATTTGACTTCGCTGTGGAAGTGGCTATGGTCAGTGGTTACGCCCGCCAGCCGAAAGAAGGGGAAGCGAGTTCACATGTCAGGCAAGTCACCGCACGCACGCGACGGGAAGAAGGCGCCGAAGCTGTCTCTGAAGGAGAAGAGAGCAGTCAAGCGCGAGAAGCAGGAGCCGGCCACGTTCCTCAAGCCGCGCAAGGGCGCGTCCGGCTGAGTCGAACGGCGGCCTCATCGCCGCAGACGGCGTTCCAACGCGGACGCCGTTGCGGCGACCGCGGCCGCGGCGACCTGCTCGTCTGACTCCGCGTTCGTCGACCAGGTCGCCGCGACCGCAGCGATCGGCCACCCCGCGGCGTCGTGCACTGCGACGCCGACCGATCGCAGCCCCGGGGTGACCTCGCCGTCTTCGACGGCGTAGCCGCGGCCTCGTGCCTCGCGCAGCAGCTCGCGCAACTCGGCCGGAGTCGAGGGTGCGGCGTCGATTCTCGTAGAGAACGCAGAACGATCGGGGTAGAGCGCCCGCACCTGTTCACGGGGAAGCGCGGCCAGCATCGCCCGCCCGGTCGCCGTGAGATGAGCGGGCAGACGAACGCCGACCTCTGTCACCAGAGCGGGGCGTCGCGGTGCGCGCTCCTCGACGATGTACACGACGTCCGAACCGCTCATGACCGCCAGATGCGTGCTCTCGCCGAGGCTGTCGGCGAGCGCCGCCACGAGCGGTCTGCCGAGTCGTGCCAGCGGCTGCTGCCGTGCGAAACCGCCGGCGAGCTCGGACGCGGCGGTCCCCAGGCTCCAGCGCCGCTCCTCGCGAAGATGCAGCACGAACCCGTGCGCGGCGAGAGTCGTGAGCAGGTGGTAGACGCTCGAGCGGGGCAGCTCCAGCTCGCGGGCGATCGCGGAGGCCGCCACCGGCGCCGGTCGCCCGGCGAGGTGGCGGAGAATCCGCAGCGTCTGGTCCGCTGCGGGCACCTGCGGGGCGCGCTCAAGGCCATTGTCTGGGATCACAGACACATGATGGCACGAACCGCTGTCGCGCGACGCATCCGAGGTGTGGAATCAGGATCATGAGCACGTACGTCACCATCGGAGCAGCGCCCCTCACGATCGCCGAGGTCGTCGCGGTCGCCCGCCACGGAGCGCCGGTCGAACTCGACCCCGCGGCACTCGACCGCATCGGCGAGTCCCGCGGCATCGTCGACGCGCTCGCCGCGGACCCGAACGCTCACTACGGCGTCTCCACCGGTTTCGGTGCACTCGCCACGACCTTCATCGCCGCCGACCGGCGCCGGCAGCTGCAGGCGAGCCTGATCCGCTCCCACGCCGCCGGCACCGGCGACGAGGTGGAGCGCGAGGTCGTCCGCGGGCTGCAGCTCCTGCGCCTGCAGACGCTCGCCTCCGGGCGCACCGGTGTGCGACCGGTCGTGGCCGAGACCTACGCCGCGATGCTGAACGCCGGCATCTCGCCCGTCGTCCGCGAGTACGGCTCTCTCGGCTGCTCGGGAGACCTCGCCCCGCTCGCGCACATCGCGCTGGCCGCGATGGGGGAGGGAGACGTGCGCACCCAGGCCGGTCTCGTCCCGGCATCCGACGCCCTCGCAGCGGCCGGCATCCCGCCTCTGGTCCTGGAGGAGAAGGAGGGCCTGGCCCTCATCAACGGCACCGACGGGATGCTCGGGATGCTGGTGCTCGCGCTGCACGACCTCGACGTCCTGCTGACCACGGCCGACGTCGCGGCGGCGATGTCGGTGGAGAGCCAGCTCGGAACGGATGCCGTGTTCGCGGCCGACCTCATGGCGCTGCGTCCGCAGTCCGGTCAGGCGGCCTCGGCGGCGAACCTGCGGGCGTTCCTCGCCGAGTCGCCGATCGTCGCCAGCCACAAGGGCCCGGAGGACGGCCGCGTCCAGGACGCCTACTCGCTGCGCTGCTCGCCGCAGGTGCACGGGGCGGCGCGCGACACGGTCGAGTACGCCGCGACGATCGCGTCGCGCGAGCTCGCCAGCGTCATCGACAACCCCGTGATCACGCTCGACGGCCGCATCGAGTCCAACGGCAACTTCCACGGCGCTCCCGTCGCGGCGGTGCTCGACTTCCTCGCGATCTCCGTGGCCGACGTCGCGAGCGTGTCGGAGCGCCGCACCGACCGCGCACTCGACCCCGCGCGCAGCCACGGTCTTCCGCCGTTCCTCGCGCACGAGGTCGGTGTGGACTCGGGTCTGATGATCGCGCAGTACGCGGCCGCCGGGATCGTCTCGGAGCTCAAGCGTCTCGCTGTGCCGGCATCCGTCGACTCGATCCCCTCGTCCGCGATGCAGGAGGACCACGTCTCGATGGGCTGGTCGGCCGCGCGCAAACTGCGCCGCGCGATCGACGGGCTGACCCGTGTCCTCGCGATCGAGATCCTCACCGGCGCCCGTGCACTCGACCTGCGCGCACCGCTTCAGGCCGCCCAGGCGACGGGAGCCGTTCGCGACCTCGTGCGCACGGTCGCGGCGGGTCCAGGTCCCGACCGCTTCCTGTCACCCGACATGGAGGCGGTCACCGAACTCGTCCGCTCGGGCGCCGTCGCCCGCACAGCAAAGGAGCACGCATGACCCGTGAGATCAGAGCGCCGCGCGGAAACCAGCGCACTGCGAAGAGCTGGGGCGCCGAGGCGGCCAAGCGGATGCTGATGAACAATCTCGACGCCGAGGTCGCGGAGCATCCGGAGGACCTCGTCGTCTACGGGGGCACGGGGCGCGCGGCGCGCAGCTGGGACGCCTACGACGCGATCGTACGGACGCTCGACGAACTCGAGCCAGATGAGACGCTGCTGGTGCAGTCCGGTAAGCCCGTCGGCGTGTTCCGCACGCACGAGTGGGCACCGCGCGTGCTGATCGCGAACTCGAACCTCGTGGGCGACTGGGCGAACTGGCCGGAGTTCCGCCGGCTGGAGCAGCTCGGCCTCACCATGTACGGCCAGATGACCGCGGGAAGCTGGATCTACATCGGCACCCAGGGCATCCTGCAGGGGACGTACGAGACGTTCGCCGCCGTGGCCCGATCGCTCGGTCGTGAATCGCTCACGGGCACGTTGACCCTCACCGGCGGTGCCGGAGGCATGGGCGGCGCGCAGCCGCTCGCCGTCACGATGAACGACGGCGCCGTGCTCATCGTCGACGTTGACGAATCGCGCCTCGAGCGTCGCGTCGCGCACGGGTACCTGGACGAATACACGACCGACCTGGATGCCGCGGTCGCGCGCGTCCTCGCCGCCAGGGCGGCCGGCGAGGCGCTCTCGGTCGGAATCGTCGGCAATGCCGCCGAGATCTTCCCCGAGCTGCTGCGTCGTGGCGTGCCGATCGACATCGTCACCGATCAGACCAGCGCGCACGATCCGCTGGCCTACCTCCCGCTCGGCATCGCCATCGAGGACTGGAAGGCCGAGGCATCCCGCGACCCGGAGGGTTTCACCCGACGCGCCCGCGAATCCATGGCCGCGCACGTGGCGGCGATGGTGGCGTTCCAGGATGCCGGGGCCGCCGTCTTCGACTACGGCAACTCGATCCGCGCGGAGGCGGAGCTCGGCGGATTCGATCGGGCCTTCGACTTCCCCGGGTTCGTTCCGGCGTACATCCGCCCGCAGTTCGAGGAGGGCCGGGGGCCGTTCCGCTGGGCCGCGCTCTCGGGCGACCCGGAGGACATCCGCAAGACGGACCGCGCGATCGCCGAGCTCTTCCCCGAGGACGCCGCGCTGCACCGCTGGCTCGAGAAGGCAGGAGAGAAGGTCCACTTCGAGGGGCTGCCCGCCCGCATCTGCTGGCTGGGCTACCAGGAGCGTCACCTCGCCGGGCTGAAGTTCAACGAGATGGTCGCATCGGGGGAGCTGTCGGCTCCGATCGTGATCGGCCGCGACCACCTGGATGCCGGCTCCGTGGCATCGCCGTATCGCGAGACCGAGGCCATGAAGGACGGCTCGGACGCCATCGCGGACTGGCCGCTGCTGAACGCCCTGCTGAACACGGCATCCGGTGCGAGCTGGGTGTCCCTGCACCACGGCGGCGGCGTCGGGATCGGCCGGTCGATCCACGCCGGCCAGGTGACTGTTGCGGACGGCACCGCGCTCGCCGCGGAGAAGCTCGAGCGCGTGCTGACCAACGACCCAGGGACCGGGGTCATGCGACACGTGGATGCCGGTTACGAGCATGCCCGCGACATCGCTCGTGAGCGCGGACTGAAGGTTCCGATGCTGTGAGCGCACTCATCACGAACATCTCCGAACTGACGACCAACGTCGGCGACGGCACCCTGCGCGACGCGGCGCTGCTGATCGATGGCGGCCGAATCGCGTGGGTCGGCCCCGCTGCCGATGCGCCGCACGCCGACGACGTCGTGGATGCCGGTGGCCGGGCGGTGATCCCCGGGTTCGTGGACAGCCACAGCCACCTCGTGTTCGCGGGCGATCGCGCCGCGGAGTTCGAGGCGCGCATGGCGGGGCAGAGATACGCCGCCGGCGGCATCCGTTCCACGGTCGCGGCGACGCGGGCCGCGTCCGACGACGAGCTGCGCGCGAGGCTGCGAGGTTTCGTCGACGAGATGCTCGCCCAGGGCACGACGACCGTCGAGATCAAGAGCGGCTACGGGCTGAGCGTCGCGGACGAGGAACGGCTCGTCCGCCTCGCCGCCGAGGTCACGCCCGAGGTCACCTTCCTCGGCGCGCACGTCGTGCCGGCGGAGTACATGGATCGGGCGGACGAGTACGTCGACCTCGTCGCCGGTCCCATGCTGGATGCCGCGGCACCCCACTCCCGCTGGATCGACGTGTTCTGCGAGACCGGCGCGTTCACGGTCGCGCAGTCCCGTCGGGTGCTGGAGGCCGGCATCGCCCGCGGGCTCACGCCGCGCGTGCACGCCAGCCAACTGGGCCCGGGGGACGGGGTGCGGCTCGCGGTCGAACTGGGCGCGGCGTCCGTCGACCACGGCACGTACCTCACCGACCACGACATCGCCGCTCTCGCGGCATCCGACACAGTGCTGACGCTGCTGCCGGGGGTGGAGTTCTCCACCCGCCAGCCGTATCCCGACGCGCGACGACTCATCGACGCCGGCGTCTCCGTCGCGATCGCGTGCGATACGAACCCCGGGTCGAGCTTCACCAGCTCGATGGCGTTCTGCATCGCCATCGCCGTGCGCGACATGGGAATGACGCCGACGGAGGCGGTTCGGGCGGCGACCGCCGGGGGTGCGAAGGCGTTGCGCAGGGACGACGTCGGCGTCGTCGCGCAGGGGATGCGCGCCGATCTCGTGCTGCTCGACGCACCGACGAGGGTGCACCTGGCCTACCGCCCTGGCGTCCCGCTGGTGGCCGGCGTCTGGAAGGACGGCATCCGCATTCGCTGATGCCGTCCTCCCGAGCTCAGCGCGCCGCGAGCTCCGCGACGTCCTCGGGGGAGAGCGCCGAGCTCCACACCGTGAGTTCGTCGATGTCGCCCTGGAACGGGGCATCCCACCAGTTGACGCCGAGGGCGAAGACGTTGCCGTCGCCGGAGAGGACGTCCGGGAACCCCGCTCCCTCATGGTGCAGTTCGCCGTCGATGTAGACGGATGCCGCGGCACCGTCGACCACGAACGTCACGTGCGACCACTCGTCGGTCGGCAGGTACTGACCCGTGCCGGCGTCGTACCACTGCTCGCTTCCGGCCCAGAGCATGGTCGATCCGCCGACGCCGCTGTGCCCCTTGGGCAGCAGGCTTAGCCAGTTCGTCGGGCTGCCGGCGGCGAAGAACGCCGAGGTGTACGCCGTCAGCTGTTCCGGGCGCAGCCACAACCCGACCGTGTACGTCGTTCCCTGCAGGAGATCGTCCGGCAGCCGGACGCCCGACGTGCCGTCGAGATGCAGCGCGCTGCCGGAGACGCCGTCCGCGAGGAACGCGGCGGGCGCGGCAGCAGCGGCGTCGAGGCGCGCTCCCGTGGCCACGGCATCCGGAAATGCGCCGTTCGCGTCGCCGAGACCGCCCTCGAACGACCACGCCCCCGCCAGCACGCCAGGGGTGCGCGCCGGCACGACGATCTCGAACGCAACCTGCCTCGAGGCGTCACCGTTCGTCACCGTCGCGGTCAAGGTCGCGCGCGCATCGGGTTCGCCGACGGTCGGGCGCGTGACGGCGCCGTCGGACGCGACGACGGACTCATCGGAGGATGCCCAGGTGATGGTCGTCCCGCCGGTGCCGGACGCCGGCAGGTCGAGATCGATCGTCACGCCGGCCGTGTCTCCGAGGTCCAGGTCGGCGATGACGGCGTCGACCGCGGCAGTGCCGGTGAGCTCGACGCTCTGTCGACCCCACAGCGTCACGCCCTTATCGGAGACGACCGTGAGAGAAGTCGACCAGGCCTCGAGGTCCGGATCCCAGACCGGTGCGAAGACGCCCGAGTAGACCTCGCCGTCGATCGTGAGCGTCGCGGTGCGCTGTCCCTCGCGTTCCCACGTGCCGGCGACGTCGCCCGTGATCCGGCCGTTCTTGTCGAGGGTGACGTCGACGGATTCGGCGGCCGTTGCGGTGATGTCCTTGCCCATGTCGATCAGCTGCCAGGTGCCGACGACATCGGCGCGCTTGATCTTGCCCGCGGTCTCGCCCGCGTAGCGCATCGGCGAGACGACGGGCCAGCCCTCCTCGTTGATCCACATCTGGTGCACGCGGACCTCGTGCTGTTCCCCGGTGCCGGGGAAACGCGAATGGAACACCATGAACGTCCGGCCGGTGTCGGGGTCCTGGTACCACGACGTGTGACCGGGGGAGACGTATCCGGTGCCGAGCCCCGTGCCGGCATCGCCGAGTTCCCGGGCGAACAGGTGCCCGCCCATGAGCTTGACGCCGTACGGCTGGATCGAGACGTCATCGAAGATCGGCAGCGAAGCGTCGGCCTTCACCTGCGCCATGTCGTTGCCCTCGGCATCCAGGTACGGACCGTCGGGGGTCTTCGAGCGGGCCACGCGCACGTCGTAACCGCCGGTCGCGTCCAGTCCGCCGAACGACAGGTAGAGGTAGTAGTAGCCGGTCGCGGCGTCGTACTGGATCGTCGGCGCCTCGATGCGGCTGTGGTTGCCGCCGACGAGGTGCGTGCCGTACCCCTGATCCGGGAGCGGTTCGCCGGTCTCCGGGTCCATGCGGAGGATGTAGATGCCGCCGGAGTACGACCCGTAGACCATCCACAGGTCTCCCTCGGCGTCGTAGAAGGCGTCCGGGTCGACGGCGTTCGGGTGCACGCGCGCGTCGTATCGTTCGCCCGGGTTCTCACTTTCGCCCTCCATGCCGCTCTTGAGCAGGATGCCCTGGTTCTCGTACGGGCCGTCGACGCTGTCACTGGTCGCGATGCCGAGGGCCGAGCGAGGAGACGAGCCCTCGCACGCGTTGTAGTACATCGCGAAGCGGCCGTCAGGAAGCTCGATGACATCCGCCGCCCACAGGGTCGAGCTCTTCGCCCACTCGAAGGTCTCGGCCAGTTCGGTGTAGATGTCCTCGAACAGGGTGTTGTCCGCGTTCTGGGACAGATCGACCGTGTACTGCTCCCACGCCATCAGATCCTCCGTGCGGGCGGAAGCGCCGTGGGAGCCGAACGCCCAGATCTCATCGCCCGATGCGACGATCGAGGGGTCGTGCACCGTCACGTCGCTGAAGGCGGGCGGGGGCGGATCGCTGGGCTGCTTCGCCGTGGCGGCCGGGGCGCACAGGACTCCGGCGGTGAGGAAGGCGGTCGTCGTCAGGGCGAGCGCGGTGCTCGTCCTGCGCGCGCGGGGGCGTCGCGTCATGGTGTCTCCAGTTCGACGTTGGACGGGAAGCCCTCAATCTACAACGATGGAGACGACATGTACAACGATGTAGAACAACGCAGGGACAAAAAAGAGCACCCGGCCTGTCGGCCGGGTGCTCTCCGAAGGTGCGGATCAGATGACGCCCTGTGCGAGCATCGCCGCCGCGACCCGTTCGAAGCCGGCGATGTTCGCGCCAGCCACGTAATCGCCGGGAACGCCGTAGCGCTCGGCCGCATCGAAAGAGGCGCGATGGATGTCGCCCATGATCGCGCGGAGCTTGCGCTCGCTGTCGGCGAAGGCCCAGCGCTGACGTGACGCGTTCTGGCTCATCTCGAGCGCGGACGTGGCCACGCCACCCGCGTTCGCCGCCTTGCCGGGAGCGAACAGCACACCTGCGGACTGGAACGCCTCGACGGCGTCCGGCAGACACGGCATGTTCGCGCCCTCGGAGACGGCGCGGACGCCGTTCGCGATCAGCGCCTGCGCATCCGCCAGGTGCAGTTCGTTCTGCGTCGCAGAGGGGACGGCGATGTCGACCGGGACCTCCCAGACGCTGCCGCCCTCGACGAAGCGGGCGCCGGGTCGACGCTTCGCGTACTCGACGATGCGGCCGCGCTCGACCTCCTTGATCTGGCGCAGCAGATCCAGGTCGATGCCGGCGTCGTCGACGATGTAGCCGGAGGAGTCGGATGCCGTGACGGCCGTGGCTCCCAGCTGCGTGGCCTTCTGGATCGCGTAGATCGCGACGTTTCCGGAGCCGGAGATGCCGACGCGCTTGCCGTCGAACGAGTCGCCCTTGACGGCGAGCATCTCCTCGGCGAAGAACACCGCACCGTAGCCGGTGGCCTCGGTGCGCACCTCGGCGCCGCCCCAGCCGGTGCCCTTGCCGGTGAACATGCCTGATTCGTGACGGTTCGTGATCTTGCGGTACGTGCCGAACAGGTAGCCGATCTCACGGCCACCGACGCCGATGTCGCCCGCGGGGACGTCGGTGTGCTCGCCCAGGTGGCGCCACAGCTCGCTCATGAACGACTGGCAGAAGCGCATGACCTCGGCATCCGAACGGCCGTGCGGGTCGAAGTCGCTGCCGCCCTTGCCGCCGCCGATGCCCTGACCGGTGAGCGCGTTCTTGAAGATCTGCTCGAATCCGAGGAACTTGATGATCGACAGGTCCACGGAGGGGTGGAACCGCAGACCGCCCTTGTACGGGCCCAGCACCGAGGAGAACTGGATGCGGTAGCCGCGGTTGACCTGCAGCTTGCCGGCGTCGTCGACCCACGGCACACGGAACATGATCTGCCGTTCCGGCTCGACGATGCGCTCCGCGATGCCGGCCGCCGCGTACTCGGGGTGACGCTCGAGCACCGGCCCGATCGAGTGCAGCACCTCGTGCACGGCCTGCTGGAACTCCGGCTCGTGAGGGCTGCGCGCCTGGACGGTGTCGAAGACGGGCTGCACGGAGTCGGCAAGGGGATGGAAGTCAGTAGCGGTCACGCGGGAACGGCTTTCTTGGTGGGGGATGCGGGTGAGGCGATCGTGTCGCGTGAGAAGGTGCCGGTCGGGCACGCGAGTTCTCACTTTAGCGCGACGCGCATTGTGAGGAAGACGGCCGGGTCACCCGGTGTTCTGGAGCCCGGCGGCCACTCCGGAGACCGACAGCAGCAGGAGGCGCTGCTGTTCGGCATCCGCTCCCGACCCGGTCGCCGACTCGTCAGCGGAGCGCAGCTCGCGCAGCGCTCGCAGCTGAAGAAGCGACAGGGCGTCCACGTACGGGCTGCGCAGCTGCACGGCGCGCTGCAGGATCGGCTTGTTCTCGAGGAGGCCGGATCCGCCGGTGAGACGGATGACCCATTCCCTGGTCAGGGTCAGCTCGTCCAGCACCAGCTGCGCCAGGTCGTCGCGGTCGCCCAGCGCCAGGTAGCGGCGCGCGATGCGCTCGTCGGTCTTGGCGAGGCTCATCGCGACGTTGTCGATCATGGTGCGAAGCAGCGGCCACTCGCGGTAGGCCTCCGTGAGGAGCGCTTCGTCTCCCACGGCCTCCAGCGCGGTGCCGAGACCGAACCAGCCCGCCAGGTTGATGCGGGCCTGGGTCCAGGCGAACACCCACGGGATGGCGCGCAGGTCCTCCAGGGATTCGACGGACAGGCCGCGCCGTGCCGGGCGCGAGCCGAGCGCGAGCAGTCCGATCTCCTCGAGCGGCGTCACGGTGGCGAACCACGGGGCGAAGCCCTCGGCGTGCACGAGTTCGAAGAAGCGGGCGCGCGACGAGGTGTCCATGGTCGCGGCGATCGGGGCGAACCGTTCGGCCGCACCACTGGTGCGCTCTTCGACTCCCGGCGAGGAGGCCAGCAGGGTCGCCGCCGCGACCTGGTCGATGTGCCTCATCGCGATGGCCGGCTCGCCGTAGCGGGCGAAGATGACCTCGCCCTGCTCGGTGAGCTTGAAGCGGCCGTCGACGGAGTGCGGCGGCTGGGCCAGAATGGCGGAGTTCGCGGGTCCGCCGCCGCGACCGAGGGCGCCGCCGCGGCCGTGGAACAGGGTCAGCTCGATGCCGGACTCCTGCGCCCACTGCGCGATCTTGCGCTGCGCCTCGTAGAGCGCGAGGTTCGCCGCGACCGGTCCGACGTCCTTCGAGGAGTCGGAGTAGCCGAGCATGACCTCGAGCCGGTTGCCCGTCTCGGCCATTCGTGCGCGGAACTCGGGGAACTGCACGGTCTCGGCGAGGATCGCCGGGGCCGCCTGCAGATCGGCGAACGTCTCGAACAGCGGCACGACGTCGAGGACAGGGGCGTCATCGCCGAGCGCGTAGCGCGCCAGGCGATGCACGTTCGCGAGGTCCTCGGCCGACTGCGTGAAGGAGACCACGTACCGGCCAGCGGCTCGCGGCCCGTACTCGCGCTGGATCTCGGCGACCGCGCGGAAGACGTCGAGCACCTCGATCGTCTTCTCGCTGCGTTCGCCTCCGGCATCCAGCTCGGCGAGAGCCTGACGGTGCACCTGCGAGTGCTGACGCACCTCGAGCTCGGTGAGGTGGAAGCCGTAGGTCTCCACCTGCCAGATCAGGTGCTGCACGCCACCGAACGCGTGACGGCGCGCTCCGGCGGCGATCAGCGAGTCCTGCACGGTGCGCAGGTCCGCGAGCAGCCCGTCCGGGTGCGTATAACCCCCGGCGACCCCACGACGCTTCGCCGCGACACGGCGCGCGAACAGGAGCAGGAGGCGACGGTGCGGCTCGTCGGGTGAGCGGGTCGAGATGTCGGCGGCGGCATCGGGCTCGGCCGCGGCGAAGTCGTCCCACAGCGCGGCGGCGGCGGGGGAGACGGGGGTGCTCTCAGCATCCAGCGTCAGCGTGCGGCCGATGCGGGTGAGCGCCCGCTCGAGTCCCTGCAGCACGTGGTCGGATGCGATCTGCGCCGCCTCGCGCGTGACGGCCGCCGTGACGAACGGGTTGCCGTCGCGGTCGCCGCCGACCCAGGATCCGACCCGCACGAACGCCGGGACGACCGGAGCGCTGGCACCGGACTCCTCGCCCCGCAGCGCGTCGTCGATGCGACGGTAGACGTGCGGGACCGTGGTGAAGAGCGTCTCGTCGAACACGCTCATGACCGTGCGGACCTCGTCGACCGGGGTGGGCTTCTGCGCGCGCAACGGGGCGGTGCGCCAGAGGGTGTCGACCTCCTCCAGCATCCGGCGGCGGGCGCGGCGCTGCTCGGCGCCGTCCTCGCTCGCCGAGTCGTGCTGGGTCAGCAGGTCCGAGAGCCGGCGGATGCTCGTGGATACCGCGCGGCGGCGTGCCTCGGTCGGGTGGGCCGTGAACACCGGGTGGAACCGGAGCCCGGCCAGCCGGCGCTCGGCCTCGGCGTCGCCGACCTCGCGGCGCAGCTGCGCATACGCGGCTGCGACGGTGTCCGCGGCGCCTTCGCGGCCGGGTTGACCGGCGCGTTCGCGCAGCACCCGTACGCGCTGGTGCTCCTCGGCGAGGTTGACGAGGTGGAAGTAGGCGGTGAACGCGCGAGCGACCTCATCGGCGCGGTCGACCGAGAACGAGTCGGCGATGGATGCCGCGCGCTCGAACGCCTCGGTGCTCTCCTCGTCGTACGCCTGGATGGTCGCCAGACGAAGACGCTCGACGTCCTCGAACAGGCCGGGGGTGCCGGATTCGCGCAGCACCTGGCCGAGCAGGGCGCCGAGCATGCGGACGTCCGCTCGCATGGAATCGGGAATGCCGCGTCCTGCCTCGAAGCGACCGATGACGCGAATGGCCTCTGTGGGTGTGGGCTCGGGGGTCATCCTTCGAGCGTATCCCGATGCACACAGCGCTCCGGACCGCGTGACGCCGCATGAAGGACGACCGGCGCCGCGTCTAGCATGGAGTCGATGTCTGACTCCCGGAACCTCCTGCGCTCCGCGCAGTTCCCCGCGATCCTGCTCCTCGCGGCGGCAGGGCTCGGTCTCCTGCTCGCCAATACGGCGGCGCACGATGCGATCGCCGGTGTGCTCGACGTGCACCTCCCGGTTCCGGGGACGTCACTGGATCTCTCGATCGAGCACTGGATCTCCGACGGCCTCCTGGCGATCTTCTTCTTCGTCGTGGCGATGGAGCTGCAGTACGAGCTCACCGGGGGCGAGCTGAACTCGCTGCGAAAGGCGCTCCAGCCGGCTATCGCCGCGGCCGGTGGCGTGATCGTGCCGATCGCGATCTACCTCATGATCGCCGGTGCGCCGGAGACGGCATCCGGCTGGCCGATCCCGACCGCGACCGACATCGCGTTCGCGCTCGGGGTGCTGGCGGTGTTCGGACGCGGGCTGCCTTCCGCCGTGCGGGTGTTCCTGCTGGCGCTCGCGATCCTCGACGACATCATCGGGATCATCTTCATCGCCGTCCTGTTCGCGCACGACCTGAACTGGCTCCTGCTGCTGCTCGCCCTGGTCGGAGTCGTGGTCTTCGGTATCCTGAGCCGCCAGCTCGGCGAGCGCAACGACGTGGTCGTCGGGGTTCTGATGACGGTCGTGGGCATCCTCGTATGGGGACTCGTCGCCGCTTCCGGTGTGCACGCGACGATCGCCGGCGTCCTGCTGGGCCTCGCGGTCGCGCAGGCGCCGTCGATGCGCATCCGGTACGCACTGGAGACATGGGTGAACGGCGCGATCCTGCCGATCTTCGCGTTCACGGCCGCGTTCGTGGTGATCCCGGCCGTATCTCCGTCGGAGTTCTCGCCCGCGTTCTTCGGCATCGCGCTCGCACTGCCGGTCGGCAAGGTGATCGGCATCGGACTGTTCGGCTGGATGGCCATGCGCATCGGCTCGCGGGGGCGTCCGCCGTCGCTCACGATCGCGGATCTGCTGGCGGCCGGCACCCTGGGCGGCATCGGCTTCACGGTGTCGCTGCTGCTCGCCAACCTCGCCTTCGCGAACGACGCCGAGACGCGCGACCAGGCGATCCTCGGCGTGCTGGTCGGATCGCTCATCGCGCTGGTGTTCTCCGGCGTGATGGTCTCGCTCCGGGCGGCGTGGTACCGGCGCCAGGAGACACGATGAGCGACGCGCTGCGGGATGCGGCCGAGACGATGCGCGCCGTGCGCGACCGCTGCGTGTGGTCGCAGCAGATCACCCATCGAGACCTCGTCCCGTATCTGATCGAGGAATCGCACGAGGTCATCGATGCCGTCGAGGTCGGCGATCGCGCCGAACTGCGCGAGGAGCTGGGCGACCTGCTCTGGCAGGTGCTGTTCCATGCGGCCATCGCCGCGCAGGATCCGGACGAGCCGTTCGACATCGATGACGTCGCTCGTACGCTGACCGAGAAGATGGTGCGACGGCATCCGCACGTGTTCGCCGACGCCGTCGCGACGACCCCCGAAGAAGTCCTCGTGCACTGGAACGCGGCGAAGGCCGCCGAGAAGCGCGAGCGCACGAGCGTGCTGGACGGCGTGCCGAGCGGGATGCCCGGCCTGGCCAGGGCGCAGAAGGTGCTGGGGCGGGCAGCGTCGGTCCTGCCAGAGGGCGTCACCGGCGAGACGCGCGAGCCGCCGGCATCCGAAGCCGAACTCGGCGATGCGCTGCTCGCCCTGGTCGCACAGGCGCGGGAGAACGGCTGGGATGCCGAGCGGGCTCTCCGCGAGCGCATCCGGGTGCTGGAGGATGAGGTCAGGGAGGCCGAGTCGCGCTGAGCGCGCCGGATCCCCGGCGCGCGTCCGGCCTGCTAAGCCTTCGACATCGACGCGCTCTCCCGGATCGCAGCGGTCGTGGCGGAATCCGCCGGGTAGAAGGCTTCGATGTGCAGATCCTCGATGGTCGCGTCGACCGCTGACAGGACGGAAGCGGTGATGCTGAAGAAGGACAGTTCCTCATTCCCGACGCGCAGTCGCAGCGGGACGATGACGTCACTGGTGGCCGCGTCTGTCCGCGGTTCGCTGGGGTAGCTCTCGACCTCATCCAGCAGCTCCTGCAATCGCGGGTCGGCGGTGCGCTCCAGACGATGCCGGACCTGCGTGAGGAGGAATGCGCGCCACTGGCTCAGATTCCGGATGCGCGGAGCCAGCCCGTCGGGATGCAGCGAGATGCGGATCGCGTTGACCGGCGGTTCCAGGAGTTCGGGTGCGCACCCGTCGAGCAGGACGTCGGTCGCGGCGTTCCTGTCGACGACGTCCCACCATCGATCGAGGACGAGCGCCGGGTGCGGCATATGCGCATCGAGCAAGGTCCGGAAGGCATCGGCGACTGCTCTCAGCTCCGGAGCCTGGAGATCATGCTGGGCGTAGTGCGGCGCGTATCCGGCGGAGAGGAACAGAGCGTTCCGCTCCCTCAGCGGCACTTCGAGCGTGTCTGCGAGGCGGTCGATCATCTCAGGCGTCGGGCGGGATCTGCCCGTCTCGACGAAGCTCAGGTGCCTGGTGGAGATCGCGGCGTCCACTGCGAGCTGCAGCTGCGTCATCCTGCGGCGCTCGCGCCAGCCGCGCAGGAGATGTCCCACGGTGTCGGGTGCCGTATTCGTGATCGTCATGGCGGGAGCCTAGCGGCACCCTGTTCTCGTTCCATTACCTCTCGGGTAATCGACGGCATTACCCGAATCGGGCGAGCATGGCAGCACGACAACCACCCGTCCAAGGAGGACATCATGAACGATCTCGTCAACGCCTACATCGAGACCTGGAACGCGACGTCCGGTGAGGAGAAGGACGCACTGCTCAGCCGGCACTGGGCGAGCGAAGCCACGTACACGGACCCGATGGGGTCCGTCGTGGGGCACGCAGCCATCGCCGCGACGATCGACGCGGTGCACGAGCAGTTCCCCGGATTCGTCTTCACGCCGGTCGGGACCGTCGACAGCCACCACTCGCAGACGCGGTTCCAATGGGGCCTCGGGCCGGCGGGCGAAGCCCCGATGATCATCGGGTTCGACGTTCTCGTCACCGATGAGACCGGCCGCATCCACTCGGTTCTCGGCTTCCTGGATCAGGTGCCCGCTGCGTGACCATCGTCCAGGCGGCGACCTGTGCCGTATCCCGGAGGGCTTCGGGATGCGGCACAGGACGCGCGCGACGCACACCGCCTCGCAGACCTGGAAGAATCGACGGGTGGCTACCGTGAACCCGCCGCGCGGCATGCGCGACATCCTCCCCGCCGACAAGGCTCGCCGTGAGCGCGTGCTCTCCGTCATCCGCGACCGCTACCGCGCGCACGGCTTCGACGAGATCGAGACGCCCGTTGTCGAGGAATACGCGCGGCTGCACGCCGGCATCGGCGGCGACAACGAGAAGCTCTCGTACAACATCCTGCGTCGAGGACTGGATGCCGACGGCATCCGCTCGGCGGCCGAGGACCCTGCGGCGCTGTCGGATCTCGGACTGCGCTACGACCTGACCGTGCCACTGGCCCGCTTCTACGCGTCCAATCGTGCGCAGCTGCCTGCGGTTTTCCGTTCGATCCAGATCGGATCGGTCTGGCGAGCGGAGCGGCCGCAGAAGGGCCGCTACCGCCAGTTCGTGCAGTGCGACATCGACATCATGGGCGACGACTCGTCGCGTGCGGAGGCCGAGCTGCTGGTCGCCTCGCTGGATGCCGTGGCGGCCCTCGGCCTGACCGATGCGAGCATCCGGATCAACGATCGGCGCGCGCTGGACTGGATGCTGGACGCGTTCGGCTTCGCCGCCGAGGAGCGCCCCGGCGTGCTCATCACGATCGACAAGCTCGACAAGATCGGTCCGGTCGGGATCGTCGCCGAGCTGCGCGAGCGCGCAGCCACCGCATCCGCGGTGGACGCCTTCGATGCGTTCCTGCGTCGTCCGCAGACGAGGGAGTTCGTGTCCTTCGGCGAGAACCAGATCCGCAAGGCGCTGCCGGACGGAGCACCTGACGACATCGTGGCCCACCTGGTCGGGATCGGTGAGGCCGTCGCCGCCGGGCGCGATCTGGAGGGCGAGATCCCGCTCGTCTTCGACCCATTCCTCGTGCGGGGCATGGGCTACTACACCGGCACGATCTTCGAGCTCGCCCACCCCTCGGTGCCGTATTCGCTCGGTGGTGGCGGTCGCTACGACGGCATGATCGGTCGCTTCCTCGGGCAGCAGGTCCCGGCGGTCGGGTTCTCGCTCGGATTCGAGCGCCTGGTCGACCTGGTCGCTCTCGACGACGACACGGATGCCGCGGCGGTCGTGCTGGTGCACGACGCCGACGTCCCGGTGGCCGAGCTCGTCGCGCACAAGGCCGCGCTGATCGGTGACGGGTCCCGTGTTCGTGTCGAGCGTCGGACCAAGAACCTCAAGGCGCTGCTCGAGCGCTCGGCCGCGGACGGGTACACCGCCTTCGCGACCGTGTCGGCCGGGAACCCTGCGGGGTCGTTGGAGATCAAAGCGCTCGGCTGATCACGCGGGATTCACCGCCGGTTCATCTTGGCGGTGTTCACTCTGACCCGTGGCACGCGTGAGGGCACTGGGCGCTGTGCTGGCGGCATGCGTTCTCGTCGCAGTAGGCATCAGGGGCGTGCTCGCCAGGCAGGCCGCCATCGCTCGTCGACGGATCGGCAAGCCGCTGGGGGAGCAGTCGATCGATGCCGACCGGATCTGGCGGAAGGCGCTGCCGGGCAGCACCATCGAGCTCCTGATGCTCGGCGATTCCCTCGCGGCGGGCCTCGGCGCCGAGCATCGCAAGCAGACGCTCGGCGGGCGGGTCGCCAAGGCGCTGGCCCGCGAGCTGCAGCAGCCCGTGCGGCTGCACACCGCCGCGGTGGTCGGCTCGGAGTCGTCCGCGCTCGAACACCAGCTCGACAGCCTTCCCGCGGATTATCGAGCCGACGTGGCGGTGATCGTCGTCGGCGGCAACGACGTGACGCACCTGATCCCGGCGTCGACGGCATCCGCTCAGCTCGAGCGCGCCATCGTGCGGCTGCAGGACGCCGGAACCCCCGTCGTGGTCGGAACCTGCCCCGATCTGGGGACGTTGCGTCCGGTGCCGCAGCCGTTGCGGGCCCTGCTGTCGCGGATGTCGCGGCGCCTCGCGCTCGAACAGACCAGGGTCGCGTGGCGCACCGGGGCGGTCCCTGTGGATCTGCGACAGCTCGTCGGCCCGACGTTCCACGCCGAACCGGACGAGATGTTCAGCCTGGACCGCTTCCACCCGTCGGCGGTCGGCTACCGCCGCACGGCGGAGGCGTTGCTGCCTGCGGTCGTCACGGCGCTGCGTTCTCGGCGCTGAAGCTCGCGGCCCACTCCTCGACGCGGCGCGCGCTCTCGGCGGGGGAGAGATCCTCGACGCGCGACATGATCGACCACCGTACGCCGAACGGGTCCCTGATCGACGCGAACCGATCGCCCGAGACGAAGTCGCTGGCGGCCTCGCGCACGACGGCGCCGGCGGCGGTGGCGGCTTCGACGACGGCGTCCACGTCGGGGACGTAGAGGCCGAGCGAGTAGCAGTCGTCTTCGCCGCTCGGAGGGGAGACCAGACGGTATTCGGGTGTCGGCTCGCCGATCTGCAGCAGGCCGAGGCCGAAGTCGAGGTCCGCGTGGACGACGACGCCGCCCATCTCGGTGACGTCGATCACGGTCGCGCCGAACACGTCGCGGTAGAACGCGATCGCTTCATCTGCACGCGGGATCGCGAGGAACGGCGTGAGTGAGGTCGCGTTGTTCGGGCGACCGTGGGTGGTGTGGGTTCCGGTGAGTCCTGTGTTCGTCATGTCCTCGACGCTACGGATTCAGCCGGAGGCCGCGCTTGGAGATTCGCGACACGATGTCGACGCAGGGCTCTATCGTGTCGAGGGTGATCGATGCGCGCCGTGGAGTGCTCTATCCGGCGCGGATGCCGGAGTTCCACCGGATCGCGCCGGCGGCCGAAGCGGCAGACCTGGTGCAGTGGTTCTGGATTCCGCAGTGGGACATCGAGCCGGGGCGGACCTCCCGTCAGCATGTCGTCTCGTATCCGGCGTTGAATCTCGTGGTCGAGCCCGGCGGTGTCGAACTCGTCGGTCCGTCCACCGCGGCCTCGTACCGCGATCTCATCGGCCGCGGATGGGCCGTGGGCGCGATGCTGAAGCCGGCGGCCGTCGCGGCCTTCACGGAACAGCCGAGTGCGTTGCGCGACGAGTCTCGCGCGTTCGACGCGCCGGAGCTGCATCGTGAGGTCGTCGAGGCGATGAGGGATGCCGGCGAAAGAGGGCGCGAGCACGCGGCAGCGGCGTTCTCGGAGTGGCTCCTGGCTCGCGTGGGCACGCCGGGTCCTGCCGCGCTCGACGCGAACAGGGTGGCTGAGCTGCTGATGACGGATGCCACGGTGATCCGCGATGAGGACGCTGCGATGCGGTTGTCCGTGTCGGTGCGGACGATGCAGCGTCTCACGCGCCGATATGTCGGGCTGTCTCCGGCCGCGATGATCCGGCGGCGAAGGCTTCAGGAGGCGGCGCAACGGGTTCGAGAGCATCCGGACACCGATCTCGCGACGCTCGCGGCGGAGCTCGGCTATGCCGATCACGCGCATCTGACCAACGATTTCCGCACGGTGCTCGGCTTCACTCCGTCCTCGTACCGGGCGGCGTCCGGCAATCGTCTGCCTCGCTGAACGGCGCCGCTCCCGATCGTCGAGCGAGCGGAGCGAGCCGAACCGGACTGCGGGTTGAAGAGCTTCCCTCGCACTGCATCGACCCGTCGTTGCGTCGTGGAGTTTAGTATCTATGTTCGAAACCGGCAAGAGGAGAACCGACTCGACTTCCGTCAATGACCGACAGTGACGAATGCGCGTTCCACCCCTCGCTCCGGTCGTCACTCAGCGAGCCGTGACCGCGAAGGGGGCTCAACGCGCGAGAAGTCGCAGCCGCAGCATCCGGTATCCGACGCCGACGAGCACGACAACCGTGCCGACCAGCGACGCGACCACAGGCAGAGTGCTCACGAGCACCAGGCACCCGACTGCCCCGACCACCTGCAATGCGCGTGGATAGCGGCGCACCTCCGTCGACTGCCGGAATGCCGAGGCATTCGCGATCAGGTAGTACAACAGCACCCCGAAGGAGGAGAATCCGATCGCACCGCGCAGATCCGCGATCAGAACGATCGCGATCACGACGACCGCGACCGCGATCTCTGCGCGCTGCGGCGCCTGCCAGCGCTTGTTCACGACGGACAGCCAGCGAGGAAGGTCCGCTTCGCGCGCCATGGCGAGGCTGGTGCGTCCGATGCCGGTCAGCAGTGCGAGCAGGGCACCGAGCGACGCGGCGGCGGCCGCGACACGCACGACCGGCTCCGCCCAGCTCCACCCCGCCGCGGCGACGACGTCGGCAAGAGGGGCGGCGCTGTTCGCGGCGTCCCCGCCCAGCACGGCCAGAACCGTCACGCCGACCGCGATGTAGACCACGACGGCGCCGCCGAGGGCGAGCACGATCGCGCGCGGGATCGTGCGGGCCGGGTCGACGACCTCTTCGCCCATCGTGGCGATACGGGCGTAGCCCGCGAACGCGAAGAACATCAGTCCTGCCCCCTGGAGCACGCCGTAGGCCGTGGCGTCCGCAAGGGGGGCAGGGGAGTGCGGCGCGCCGCCGATGCCCGCCGACACGACGGCGGCGAGGCCGAGCAGCGACAGCGTCACGAGAACCCGCGTGGCCAGCGCGGTGCGGGTCACACCGAAGCAGTTCACGGTTGCCAGCGCCGCCACCGCGACCACGGCGACAGGGCGCTCCCACCCGGCGGGCGCCGCGTACGAGGCGAAGGTCATGGCCATCGCCGCGCAGCTGGCGATCTTGCCGATCACGAAGCACCATCCCGCGATGAAGCCGGACCACGGGCCGATCTCCGCTCTGGCGTAGGCGTATGTTCCGCCGGCGACGGGATGCACAGCGGCGAGCTGTGCCGAGCTGGTCGCATTGCAGAACGCGACGACGGCGGCGATCGCGAGCGCGATGAGGATGCCGGAGCCTGCGGCCCCGAGCGCCGGCGCCCACACGGCGAAGACACCGGCGCCGATCATCGAACCGAGGCCGATGGCCGTGGCGTCGGCGAGGGTCAGGCGGCGGGCGAGAGGCACAGCCTCATCGTGCCATCACGCGGTTAACGATCGGTGCCGCGCGCCGCGGTGACCCGTTTCTTCTCTCGGATGTAGACCTCGCGGCGCACTTTCGCGACGATGTCGCCGTCACGATCTGTGATGACGGTCTCGAACCACTCCAGCACCTTCACCCCGCCCTGCGCCCTCTCGCGGAGCTCGGTCGCATGCTGCTTCGAGACGTGGAACTCGGCGGTCAGCACCCCGCGGCCCGGCTTGATGAATTCGATCTCACCCCGGGTGTCCCACACGACGTAGTCGCGGCCGAGCTGGTGCATCACGAGCATGAAGAAGTACGGATCCGTCATCGCCGACATCGACCCGCCGAATGCGGTCTTGACGTAGTTGCGCGTGATCGGGTTCACGCGCAGCTCGACGGTCGCGTGCGTCCAGTCCTCGCTGAAGCGACGGATGCGGATGCCGCTGAAGAGGTTCGGTGCCCACAGGCTCATGCCGATCGCGAGGCGGCGAGGGGTGATCTTCATGCGGATCAGTGTGGCCGACACCGCGGACCGTCGACAAAGCGTCTGGCGCCTTGCTACAACTGTTCTAGTTCAAGTAGAATTACTAGAAATAGGAGGGTCATGCTGATCAGGATCGACGCCAACAGCTCACGACCGCTGTTCGAGCAGGTCGCGGCTTCCGTCCGCGCTGACATCCTGACCGGTGCGCTGGCGCCGGGCGATCGACTGCCGTCGGCCCGTGAGGTCGCCGAGTCGCTCGACATCAACCTCCACACCGTGCTGCACGCGTACCAGCAGTTGCGTGACGAAGGCCTGGTGGACCTGCGGCGGGGTCGAGGGGCGGTGGTCGCGGCATCCGCGGCGCCGTTGGCCGAACTCGCCAAAGAGATCCGCGCGCTCGCGACCCGTGCCGCAGAGCTCGGCATCTCGCCGACCACGCTCGCTTCTCTCGTGAAGGAGACCATCCTATGAACGACGCCTCCCGCCGTTCCCGCATCGCCTTTCTCTGGGTGGGTGTGATCGCGCCGCTGGCGATTCTCGCCTTCTCCGCGATGGTGCTCCTCGCCTGGATGCCGGATCTGCCCGACCCCATGGCGATCCACTGGGGCGCCGACGGGGTCAACGGGTATGGCCCGAAGTCGAGTTACATCCCGTTGACGCTCGGGATCGGTGCTGCGATCGTCCTCTTCGACGCGGCGCTGGCGCTTTTCGCGCACCGGCTGCCGCAGAGCAGCGCCGAGCCGACGATCGGGCCCTGGTCGGCGACATCACGTTTCCTGGGGGCGATCAACCTCGGCATCGCTGCACTGATGTCCCTCCTCTCGATTTCGGGTGCGGCGATGCAGCGGGGGTTGTCCGATGCTGCGGACACGCCCGACATCACCGGTTGGATGATCCTCGGGCTCCTGCTCCTCGGCGGCTTCACGGTGCTGGGCTGGTTCCTGCAGCCGAAGCATCCGCGGAGCGCCGTGCAGCATGGCGCTCCGGCGAGCGGCATCACCCTCGCGGCGAGCGAGCGCGCCGCGTGGTTCGGCACGGTGGCGATGAATCGAGTCGGAGCGGTCGTCATCTTCGGTCTGCTGGCGGTGTACCTGGCGGTGACGGCTTTCGCCGTCGCCCGCGCTCCTTACGACGGCTGGTCGGCGGCGTCGATCCTGCTCGTGATGTCGGTCGTCGTCCTGATCGCGATCGGCTGCGGCATCGCGTTCCGCGTGCGCGTGAACGCCGGCGGGCTTCGGGTGCGGTCCTTCCTCGGCTGGCCGGACACGCGCATCCCGACTGGCGACATCGCCAAGATCGAGGTCATCCGCATCGATCCTCTTGCCGAGTTCGGCGGATGGGGGTGGCGCATCGGCACGGATGGGCGACGCGGCGTGGTGCTTCGAGCCGGTGAGGCGCTGCAGGTGACCCGTGCGAGCGGAAGCACGTTCGTGGTCACGATCGACGGAGCCGAGCAGGCCGCTGCGCTGCTGCAGGCATACGTGGATGCCGCGGCATCCGATCCGGAATCCGGCCGCACGCACACAGGAGGCGCATCATGACCATGCCGCACGCGGGGACCTCGAAACGAATCCCACTGATCTCGATCATCGCCTTCGTGGTCCTGGCCTGCGGGCTCGCGTGGCTGGTGGCGCTGCCGCTCTGGTCGGGCGACGGACTCGCGCATCCGTTCGCGGGAGTGCTCATCTCCGTGATGATGTTCACCCCGGCCCTCGCCGCGGTGATCGTGATCCTGCTGCTCCGCCCGGTGCCGAAGGGGGAGCGGCTGCGCTTCCTCGGGATCTGGCCGCTGCGTCCGGCCAAGCGCGTGATCTGGCTGAGCGTGCTCGGGTTGTTCGGACCGCTGGCGGTGATCGCGCTGTCGGTCGCCGTCGCCGCCGTCTTCGGATGGGTGCAGCTGGATCTGATCGGATTCTCCGGATTCGCCGAGACGCTGGAGGCTGCTCTGCCCGCGGGAGCCCCCGTACCACCGGCCGCCGTCGTGATCGTGTCCCAGCTGATCGCGATCCCGTTCGCGGCGGCGACGATCAACGCGGTCATGGCATTCGGTGAGGAACTGGGCTGGCGCGGGTTCCTCGTGCCCGCACTGCGCCGATACGGCACGTGGCCCGCCCTGCTGATCAGCGGCGCGGTATGGGGACTCTGGCACGCGCCGGTGATCCTGCTCGGCTACAACTTCGGCCGCGCCGACCTCACCGGTCTCCTGTTCATGGTGGGCGGGTGCTTCGCCTGGGGCGTCCTGCTCGGCTGGCTCCGGCTGCGCTCGGCATCCCTCTGGCCTGCCGTCTTCGCGCACGGCGCGATGAACGCGGCCGGCGCTCTGGTCACGCTGCTGTACGCGGCCGGGACGACATTCGACATGGCGCTGGCGGGGCCGTTGGGCGTGGCGGGATGGATCGCCTGCGCGGTGGTGATCGTCGGGCTCGTGCTCACCGGACAGTTCCGCAATCAGCCGGAGCTCGACGGTGCGCCAGGTCGGCTGCTGTCGCCGCAGCGCGATCAGCGCTGATCCCCACCGAGCTGCTGCGGACCCTTGACCTCGCGGTTCGGGGGAGGTTGGCTGAAGGCATGGCCGAATCCACCCCCCAGAACTGGCGTGCCGCCGACGACTATCTCACAGACGTCCTCGTCGGGCAGGATCCGACGCTGGACGCGACGCTCGCGGCGCAGCGTGCCGCCGGGCTCCCCGAGATCGAGGTGGCGCCGGTCAGCGGAAAGCTGCTGAATCTGCTCGCCCGCATCAGCGGCGCCCGTCGCGTTCTCGAGGTCGGCACCCTCGGCGGGTACTCGACGATCTGGCTCGCCAGAGCGGTGGGGCCGGAAGGCACCGTCGTCACAGTCGAGGCGGAATCCGTGAATGCCGCTGTCGCCCGCCGCAACCTCGACGCGGCCGGAGTCGGCGACCGCGTCGAGATCCGCATCGGTCGCGGTGCCGAGGTCCTGCCGAGTCTGGACGGCACCGAGCCGTTCGATCTCGTCTTCATCGACGCCGACAAGGAGTCCAACACGATCTATCTGGATTGGGCTGCTCGGCTCGGACGCACGGGCACCGTCATCGTCCTGGACAACATCGGTCGCGAGGGCGAGATCGTGAACCAGGACACGACGGATCCGCGGGTCATCGGCACGCAGGAAGGGCTCCGGATGCTGGGGGAGGATGCTCGGTTCGATGCAACCGCGCTGCAGACGGTCGGACTCAAGGGCTGGGACGGCGTCGCGATCGCCCTCGTGGTCTGAAGACGCTTCGGCGCGTCGAACGCTCCGGGCTAGACTGGCGACGGATCGACGACGCTCCACCACCACCTTTTCTCTGAGCAAGGAGCACATTCGTGGCATTGATCGAGGCTGTAGGCGCACGTGAGATTCTCGACTCGCGGGGCAACCCGACCGTCGAGGTGGAGGTGCTCCTCGATGACGGCATCGTGCAGCGCGCCGCCGTCCCCTCCGGCGCATCCACCGGTGCGTTCGAAGCATACGAACTCCGCGACGGCGACAAGAGCCGCTACGGCGGCAAGGGCGTCCTGAAGGCCGTCGAGGCGATCCTCGACGAGCTCGGCCCGGCCATCGAGGGCGTCGAGGCGAGCGAACAGCGCATCGTCGACGAGATCCTCATCGAGACCGATGGCACCGAGAACAAGAAGCGCACCGGTGCGAACGCCATCCTCGGCGTCAGCCTCGCCGTTGCCAAGGCTGCAGCCGACAGCGCCGACCTGCCGCTGTTCCGCTACCTGGGCGGACCCAACGCGCACATCCTGCCCGTTCCGCTCTTCAACGTCATCAACGGCGGCGAGCACGCCGACAACGGCATCGACATGCAGGAGTTCTTCCTGGCTCCGATCGGTGCGGAGACCTACTCCGAAGCTCTGCGCTGGGGAGTCGAGACCTACCACGTGCTGCGCAGCGAGCTCAAGGCCGCCGGCTACGCGACCGGGCTCGGCGACGAGGGTGGATTCGCGCCCGACCTGCCCAGCAACCGCGAGGGCCTGGACTTCCTCGTCAAGGCCATCGAGAAGGCCGGTTTCACGCCGGGCTCCGAGATCGCCCTCGGCCTCGACGTCGCGGCGACCGAGTTCTTCAACGACGGCGTCTACCGCCTGGACAACAAGGACTGGGACGCCGAAGCGCTGACCGAGTACTACGTCGGCCTGGTCAATGACTTCCCGATCGTCACGATCGAGGATGCTCTCGCCGAGGACGACTGGGACAACTGGAAGCACCTCACGGACGCTCTCGGCTCGAAGGTCCAGCTCGTCGGAGACGACCTGTTCGTGACCAACCCCGAGCGTCTCGCCGATGGCATCCGCCGTGGCGTCGCGAACTCGCTGCTGGTCAAGGTCAACCAGATCGGCACGCTCACCGAGACGTTCGACGCGGTCAGCCTGGCACAGCGCTCCGGTTACACGGCCATGCTGTCGCACCGCTCCGGTGAGACCGAGGACACCACGATCGCCGACCTGGTCGTCGCGACCAACTCGGGTCAGATCAAGGCCGGTGCGCCGGCTCGCAGCGAGCGCGTCGCGAAGTACAATCAGCTTCTGCGCATCGAGGAGGAGCTCGGCGACGCCGCGGTCTTCGCCGGGCGTTCCGCCTTCCCGCGCTTCACCGCGTGAGCGTGCGCACGAACTGACCTGAGTACGAAAAAGGGGGAGCCATGTCGAGACGAGTGGCTTCCCCTTCGTCGTCTCCGCGCACGGTCGACGTGCGGGAATGGACCTCGGGGATCCGGCTGTCCGCATTCTCGGTGATCATGCTCTCGCTGGTCGTGCTCGGAGCGTGGGTGCTGGTGCCGACGCTCGGCATCTACATCGAGCAGCGCCAGCAGATCGCCGCGCTCGAACAGGCTGTGCAGCTCTCGAAGGAGGAGATCGCAGCCCTCGAGCTCGAGCAGCAGCGCTGGGAGGATCCTGCGTACATCACCACGCAGGCGCGCGAGCGACTCTATTACGTCAAGCCGGGCGAGGTCGTCTATCTGATCGACAACGACCTCGACGCCGCGGCCCTGCCGAAGGAGCAGCAGCGGGTCAGTGCGGAGCTCGAGGAGAGCGATTCCGACTGGATGGCGCAGATGCTGCGCAATCTGGCCGGAGCGGGCCTCGCACAGACGGCGGTCGAAGGCGAGTAGAGGCTTCGTTCAGGCGCACCTCCCGTACGCTTGACACGTGACGAACCCGCCCTTCGCCCTGCCCACTCCCGCGGAGATCGATGTTCTGTCCGCGCAACTCGGACGTCCCGTTCGCGGGGTGGTCGGCATCGCCGCCCGCTGCGTGTGCGGCAACCCGACTGTCGTGGCCACCTCGCCCCGACTGCCGGATGGCACGCCGTTCCCGACGTTCTACTACCTGACGCACCCGGCGGCAACCGCCGCGATGTCGACTCTTGAGGCCACCCAGGTGATGCCGGAGCTGGCGGCTCTCCTCGAGGACGACGAGGACGTCGCCGCCGCGTATCGTGCCGCCCATGACGCATACCTCGCGGATCGCGCTCAGTTCGGCGAGGTCGCTGAGATCGACGGCATCTCCGCGGGAGGCATGCCGACCCGCGTGAAATGCCTGCACGCACTGGCGGGGCATGCACTTGCCGCCGGACCGGGGGTAAACCCGATCGGCGACGCCGCCCTGGCACGCTCGAGCTGGTCGCCGGAGCGCTGCCGATGCGAGCAGCCGGGGGCCGCGATCGCATGAGACGACGGCGGATGCTGAACGCCACCGTCGCGGTTGCGGCGATGGCGGCATCCGTCCTGCTCGCCGGAGCCGCCACGCCGCCGATCGAGACTCCGACTCCGACGCCCAAGCCGACGGTGGAGAAGCCGGTCGATCCGATCCGCGCCGCTGAGTACTGGCTCGACGGCGCGCGTGTCAACGACGCGTGGAAGACCGCACGAGGCGAGGGCGTCACAATCGCCGTGATCGACACCGGCATCGCTCAAGGGCCTGTCGAGTTCCGGGATGCCGTGGTCGGCGGCACGGATGTCTCGGGCACGGGATCCGAGGACGGGCGGACTCCGGTCGGCACGATCGACGTCAACCACGGCTCGTGGGTGGCGTCCCTGGCGGCCGGCCGAGGTGCGGAGGACGGCACCGGCATGATCGGCGTCGCCCCCGAGGCCGACCTGCTCTCGATCTCCGTCAACTTCGGTGCGGCCGCAGCCGTGCCGTTCACCGAGCAGATCGCGGATGCGATGCGCTGGGCGGTCGACAACGGCGCCGACATCATCAACCTGTCCTTCACGACCAACACGCTGGATTGGGATCGCAGTTGGGATGACGCCTTCCTGTACGCGTTCCAGCACGACGTCGTCGTGGTGGTGGCCGCAGGCAACCGCGGCAACGGCACGTCGATCGTCGGCGCACCGGCGACCATCCCCGGTGTGCTCACGGTCGGCGGCGTGAACCAGCACGGAGAAGCGAGTGTCGAAGCATCGACGCAGGGCATCACGATCGGCATCTCGGCGCCGAGCGAAGGGCTGCTGGGTGTCTCCGCGGACGGCCGCGTGGCCGAATGGGACGGTACGAGCGGTGCCGCACCGATCGTGGCGGGGGTGGCGGCGCTGGTCAAGTCGGCGCACCCGGACCTCAGCGCGGGCAACATCATCAATCGGATCCTGAAGACCGCGATCCCGGTCGAGGGGGTCGACCGGGTGCCGGACCCGCTGTACGGCTACGGTCTCATCGACGCGCACGCCGCGGTGACGGCATCGGTCGCGCACACCGACGCCGACCCGGCGGCCGACCTCGAGGAGTGGATCAGAGTCTTCCGGCGCGCCGAGACCGTTCCGCAGCCGACTCCGACCGTCGGACCCGTTTCGGTCGAGCCCTTGCCGGCCGCCGATCCGCCCACCGACCCTGGTTCTCCGCTTCTTCCCAGTGCCCAGACGCTGCTGTACGGTACCCTGCCGCTCATCGTCCTCACAGTCCCTGGTATCCTGGTTGCGCTAGGCGTCACCGCAGCTGCCCGGCGTATCCGTAGGGCGCGCGCGCAGCGCACGCCTGCCCCCTGACAAGGAGTTTCCCCTCTGTGGCTGAGAACAGCACTGTGCCCAAGATTCTGATCGTCGGCGGTGGCTACGCGGGTTTCTACACGGCGTGGAAGCTCGAGAAGCACCTCCGCAAGGGTGAGGCCGAGGTGACCATGGTCGACCCGCTGCCCTACATGACTTACCTTCCGTTCCTGCCTGAAGTGGCCGCGGGATCGATCGAGCCGCGGCACGCCGTCGTCTCGACGCGCCGCCACCTCAAGCGCACGAACGTGGTCGCCGCCAAGGTGACCAACATCGATCACGCGAACAAGGTCGCAACGATCACTCCGGCCGACGGTGACTCGTACGAGTTCGCCTACGACCAGATCGTCGTGACGGCGGGTTCCGTATCGCGCACGTTCCCCATCCCCGGTATCGCGGACAACGCGATCGGCATGAAGTCGATCGAAGAGGCCGTGTGGGTGCGCGACAAGGTGCTGTCGAACTTCGACCGCGCCGCGGCGCTTCCGCCCGGGCCGGAGCGCGAGCGTCTGCTGACCGTCGTCGTCGTCGGCGGTGGCTTCGCCGGCATCGAGACCTTCGCCGAACTGCGCTCCTTCGCTTCGGCGCTGCTCAAGCGCTACCCGGAGCTGACGTTCGAGGAGACTCACTTCCACCTCATCGAGGCCATGGGGCGCATCATGCCCGAGGTGTCGCTGCCCACGAGCGAATGGGTGCTCAAGGACCTCGCCAAGCGCGGAGCCAACGTGCACCTGGACACTCAGGTCACCGGCGCCGTCGATGGCAACGTCGAGCTGTCCACCGGCCAGGTCATCCCCACCGACATCATCGTGTGGACCGCCGGTGTCATGGCGAATCCCCAGGTCGTCCGCGCGGGTGACCTTCCCGTCGAGGAGCGCGGTCGTATCCGCGCCCAGGCCGACCTGCGCGTCGTCGACGCCGACGGAAACGTCGTCGAGGGTGCGTGGACCGCCGGTGACGTCTCGGCCGTGCCCGACCTCACCGGTGGTGGCGTCGGCGGCTTCTGCGTGCCGAACGCCCAGCACGCCGTGCGTCAGGCCAAGCGCCTGGCCAAGAACCTGGTCGCGACGCTGCGCGGCGAGGCTCCGGTCGACTACATCCACAAGAACCTCGGTGCGGTCGCGGGTCTCGGACTCGGCACCGGTGTGTTCCAGTCCGGCAAGCTCGCGCTCAAGGGCTTCGTCGCGTGGGTCGCGCACCGTGGTTACCACGGTCTGGCGATGCCGACGTGGGAACGCAAGTGGCGCGTGCTGTGGGGCTGGTGGCACAACCTGTGGCTCGACCGCGACATCGTGAACCTCGAGAAGGTGCAGCAGCCGCGCGCATTCTTCGAGCAGTTCGCGTCGCGTCCGCGTCCCGCCGCCGATGCCGCTCCGGCTGCTCCGGCCGCCCCCGCGAAGGTCGAGGCCCCCAAGGCCGAGGCCCCGGCCGCGAAGGCTGCGGTCGGCGCCAAGTAGACGTCGCGACGAATGCCCCGTTCTCCGGAACGGGGCATTCGTCGTCTCCGAGGAGATCCATAATCTGCTTCGGTAACGTCGTTTCTGCAAGGGGAGTACTCCCGTCTGCGGCGGTGTCGTCATTACGGACCTGAGATCAGTGTCCCGGCCCGCCGGCCCTCAGGGGTGGAGGAGACCTTGGCGGTCCGCCCGTGCGGACGGCCATGGCAACCCTGTGCGCAGATCCGTGGCTGTTCGCTTCACCCGATGAAGGAAGCGCAACCATGGACAAGATCTCCCGACTGCTCGGCATGGCCTCGCAGGCGCTGGACGGCAACGCGGCATCGAATCGACGCGGGTCGTCCGGTTCTGCGGACTGGAGCGGGATGCTCCGCGGCGCGGTGGATGCCGTGCGCGGCCCCTCCCGGACCGAGAACGCCACGGAACGGACGCCGGAGTCGCACCCGTATTCGCCGCCGCCCGCAGCAGGCTACGCACCGCCGCCCGCAGCGGGGTACACACCCCCTCCCGCAGCAGGGTACGTGCCGCCTCCCGCAGCGGGCGCGACGGCAGGATCCGCGGCATCCGACGCGGACCGCGCGGCGATCGCGCGATACGACTACCTGATGCAGACCGCGGATCCGCACCGTGTCGAGCAGATCCATCGTGAGGCGTTCGCTCGGCTGACCCCCGAACAGCGTTCCCACATCGCTCAGCGCATGCAGACCGAGTTCGGTCCCGGCGAGCGGCCGGCCTCGGCATCTGCGGACGAGCTCGCTCGAGCTGCGGGCCGCGCGGAGGCGACGCAGCCCGGGCGTATGCGCGGACTGCTGTCGCGGGTGCGCGGCGCCGGCACAGGAGGAGCCGCGTTCGTGGCGGGAGGCGCCGCGTTGGGCGTGCTGGGCGCTGTCGCTGCAGGTTCGGTGCTCAGTGCAGCAGCCGCTCCGCTGCTCGAGCAGGCGACCGCGATGGGCGTCGACTTCGCCGGCCTCGCGGAAGGGCTGGATATCGAGGCACTCGCGGGAGGCGCCGAGGGCGTCATCGGCTCGGCGGGGGATGCGGTCTCCGGCCTGGGCGAGTCCGTGTCCGATTGGGGATCCGCGCTGGGCGACTTCGGTCTCGGGGACATCTTCGGACGCTGACGGCGGCACGCGGGCGCGATGTGACCGTGCCCCCGCTGGGACTCGAACCCAGACTGCGGCGAGTTTAAGTCGCCTGCCTCTGCCGATTGGGCTACGGGGGCATGCCGTTCAGCCTATCGGCGCAAGCCCGCGACGAGGTCGTAGGGTGGGGGAGTGCTCGACCTGATCGACGGCCCGACGAACGCCTCGCCACGCGAGTGGGAGGATCCGGTGCGCTGGTGGACCCGACTCAGTGACGTCACAGCGCACCTGCCCGCACCTGTGGCGGTCATCGACGTGGACGCGTTGCGCCACAACGCGATGGATATGCTCGTGCGCGCGGGAGGCATCCCCATCCGCGTGGCGTCGAAGTCGGTGCGCGTCCGATCCGTGCTGGATGCCGTGCTGCAGATTCCCGGTTACCACGGCATCCTCGCCTTCACGCTCGCCGAGGCGCTCTGGCTGTCCGAGACCCACGACGACATCGTGGTCGGTTACCCGAGCGTCGATCGCGCGGCCATCGCTCGGCTGGCACAGGACGAGTTCGCGGCCTCCCGCGTCACACTGATGGTCGACGACCCGGCGCACCTGGACCTCATCGACGCTGTGGCCGCTCCGGCGGCACGAGCCGAGATCCGCGTCGCGATCGATGCGGACGCCTCGTGGCGGTCTTCGGCGCTCGGGCACATCGGCGTGCGTCGGTCGCCGCTGTTCACGGCCGCCGACGTCTCGCAGTTCGCGCGGACGATCGTGCGGCGCGAGGGTTTCCGCCTGGTCGGTCTGCAGATGTACGAGGCGCAGATCGCCGGTCAGGGCGATGATGCGGGGGCGGATGCCCCGGTGATCCGATTCGCCCAGGCGCGCTCACGCGACGAACTGCGGCGTCGCCGGGCAGACATCGCGAGCGCCTTGGCCGACATCGCCCCCCTCGAGTTCCTCAACGGCGGTGGCACCGGTTCGCTCGAGTTCACCGGCAGCGATGAATCCGTCACCGAGGCGACCGCGGGCAGCGGGCTGCTGGGCGGGCACCTCTTCGACGGGTACCGTGCGTTCCGGCCGGCTCCGGCATCCGCCTTCGCCTTCGATGTCGTGCGCCGGCCAGCGGCCGATATCGCCACGGTCCTCGGCGGCGGGTGGATCGCATCAGGACCCTCCGTCGTGTCGCGCCAGCCGCGGCCGGTCTGGCCCGGCGGGCTGCGCACCCTGCCCAGAGAAGGAGCAGGCGAAGTGCAGACGCCGTTGCAGGGGCGGGCAGCGGCATCGCTGGTCATCGGCGACCGGGTCTGGTTCCGGCACGCGAAGAGCGGTGAACCGGCAGAGCGGATCGATGCGTTCCACCTCGTCTCCGGCGACGAGGTCGTAGGCGAACTGCCCACATATCGCGGCGAGGGAAAGGCGTTCCTGTGACACGACTAGGCGGAAGCTGGCAGAACTGGTCGCGCTCGGCGTCCGTCGTACCGACCCGCGTGGAGCGGCCTCGCACTCCCGAAGGCGTGCAGCGGGCCGTTCAGGCGGCGCAGGCGCAGAACCTGCCGGTCAAGGCGGTCGGCGCCGGGCACAGCTTCACCGGCATCGCGGTCGCGCCGGGAGTCCTTCTGGACCTGAGCGACATGCAGGGTCTGGTCAGGGCGGATGCCGTGACGGGACGCGCCACTTTCCTCGCCGGCACCCGGCTGCACCGGGTCCCCGGATTGCTGGCGCCGTTCGGGCTCGCGATGGAGAACCTGGGTGATATCGATCGCCAGTCGATCTCGGGGGCGATCTCGACCGGGACGCACGGCACCGGTGCCCGCTTCGGCGGGCTGGCCACCCAGGTCGTCGGTGCGGTCCTCATCACGGCTGACGGTGAGTTCCTCCGGGTCAGCACCGACGAGAACGCCGAGCTGCTGCCCGCGATCGCCCTCGGTCTCGGTGCCCTGGGCATCCTCGTGGAGGTCACTCTGCAGTGCGTCCCGGCCTTCGTGGTGCACGCGGTCGACGAGCCTGCTCCGCTCGAGGACGTCCTGGCCACGCTGGGCGACCGCGTGCAGGCGTTCGACCATTTCGAGTTCTATTGGTTTCCGCACACCGAGGTGGCGCTCACGAAAAGCCAGGAGAGGATGCCGGAGTCGACCAGGCGTCATCCGCTGCCGCCACTGGGGCGATGGATCGACGAGACGCTGCTGTCGAACACCGTCTACCGCGCCGTCTGCGCCACGGCGCGCGCCGTGCCGAGGATCACTCCGCCCTTCAACAGGCTCGCCGTGCAGCTCACGGGTGATCGCGAGTACACCGATCGCTCGCACACCGTCTTCACGCAGCGCCGGGCGGTGCGCTTCCGCGAGATGGAGTACGCGCTGCCGGCGGAGAACGTCGTGCCCGCGTTCCGTGCCGTGCGCGAGCTGATCGCGCGGCGCGGCTGGCGGATCGAGTTCCCGATCGAGGTGCGATTCGCCGCGGCGGACGATGTGTGGCTGTCGACCGCCTACGGACGTGCCACCGGGTACATCGCCGTGCATCGGTACTGGCGGGTCGATCCGACCGCGTATTTCAATGCGGTCGAGGAGATCATGCTCGAACACGGCGGGCGCCCGCACTGGGGCAAGCTGCACACCCTCGACGCCGAGCGGCTGCGCGAGCGCCATCCCCGATTCGATGATTTCCTGGCCGTGCGCGACCGGCTGGACCCCGAGCGGAGATTCGACAACCGCCACCTCCGGCGCGTGCTCGGAGCCTGAGCGTCACCCAGTCGATGCGCAGACAGCGCAGCTAGGATGAAGGAAATCTGCGGAAGGGGTGGCCTCCCATGTGGGAATGGCTCGTGCCGGTACTGATCGTCGTCGGCGTCATCGTGATCATCGGCATCTACCTGTGGGCGACCTACAATTCCCTGGTCCAGCTCAACGTGCGAGTCGACGAAGCCTGGAGCGGCATCACGGTGCAGCTCAAACGGAGAGCCGATCTCATTCCGAACCTCATCGAGTCGGTGAAGGGCTACGCCTCGCATGAGAAGGCCGTGTTCGAGAACGTCACGCGCGCCCGCGCCGAGACGCTGTCCGCTTCGGGTCCCGGTGAAGCAGGTATCGCCGAAGGGCATCTGCAGCAGGCGCTCAAGAGCCTGTTCGCCGTCGCCGAGGCGTATCCGCAGCTGCAGGCCAGTCAGAACTTCCTCCAGCTGCAGCATTCGCTCGTCGACACGGAGGACAAGATCCAGGCGGCGCGCCGGTTCTACAACGGCGGCGTCCGCGAGCTGAACACGAAGATCAAGGTCTTCCCCAACAACCTGTTCGCACGAGGACTCGGATTCAGCGAACGGGAGTTCTTCGAGGTCGCGGACGGAACGACCATCTCGGAGCCCCCGCGCGTTCAGTTCTGAGCGATCGCCTGCCGTTCGTGCTCGTGTCGTTCTGATCGAACGCCCCCGATCGCCTTCAGAGCATCAGCGACGGCGTCGGTGGCATCGCCCCAGCCGGAGACGGTGATGCGCTCCAGGCCCTGCCAGGATGCTGCGCGTGCGAGTTCTTCGGCGATCGCGATGGCATCATCCGGGTGGGCCGCAGGTTCCCACCACGCTGACTGCACCCGCAGTGCTGAGGCGACGCGGTCGGCTTTCAGGTCGACTCTGGCCGTAATGCGGTCATCCACCAGCACGGGAAGCGAGTAGTAGCCGTAGCGGCGCTTGTGCGCCGGCACGTAGATCTCGATGCGATAGTCCAGCGCGAAGGCGCGCAGTGCGCGTTCGCGGAACCACACCACGGGGTCGAACGGCGTCAGCAGTGCGCTGGCGTCCACGCGGCGCGGCAGGACGGCATCCCGGTGCCGCCAGGCCGGGAGAGGACGCCCGGCGCGATCCCAGCCGCGCACGACGACCGGTTCGAGTTCTCCCGAATCCACCAGGTCGGCGATCGCCTGGCGGACGCCCGCCCGATCTCGCAGGCGATGATAGTCGGCCAGATCGGACTCGGTGGCGACGCCGGATGACCGCGCGGCGCGACGCACCAGTTCTCGGAACGCGTCATCACGCGGGATCGGACGATCTCGGACGTCGACCGGTATGACCTGCTCGGCAAGCGCGTAGCGGCGCTCGAACCCGCGCCGCCCGCTGATGGCGACGTCCCCGGTGCGCCAGAGGTGCTCGAGCGTGTGCTTCACGTCGTCCCAGTCCCACCACGTGCCGCGTTCGCGCGGCGCATCCTCCCGCAGGTCGGCAGGGCGCAGCGGCCCGCGGGCGCGCAGTTCGTCCTTCACCCAGGCGATGGTGCGCTGATTGCGGTTCATCCAGGAATCGGGGTCGTCGGCCCAACGCCGACGGAAGTCCGACATCCGGAAGTCCCACAACCCCCAGTCGGATGCCGGGACGAAGGTCGCCTCGTGGGCGAGGTACTCGACGTAATGGGTGGTGCGTGCGTGGAAGATGCGCTCGAACAGAGCGGCGTCGTAGGGCCCGAGGCGCGAGTACAGCGGCATGTGGTGGGAGCGGACGAAGACGTTCACGGAATCGATCTGCAGGACACCCATCCGCTCCATAGCGCCGTGCACGTGGCGAGCCGTGACGGTCGTGGGGCGTCGACGGGTGAAGCCCTGGGCGGCGAGCGCGATGCGCCGAGCCTGCGCGGCGCTGAGAATCTGTGACACGTGGGTCAGCGTAGCGCCGGGCACGGACATCGCCACGCGTAGACTGACGGGATGACGGACGAGAAGCGCCCACGCAAGCGGGATCTTCTGTGGGGCGCCATGCCGACCGAGCGCACCGTCCGCACCGATACCGACCGTGCCGTTCCGTACGGACTGCGTGTCACCGCCGGGTATGCGTGGCGACTGCTGCTGATCGCGGCGGCCGTCGGCGTCATCGTCTGGGTGGTCATCCAGCTGAAGCTGCTCGTCGTCCCGCTGCTGATCGCGATCCTCGTCTCAGCCCTGCTCGCGCCGGCCGTCGGCTGGATGCTGCGGCATCGCGTGCCCCGCTGGCTGGCGATCGTGATCGCGATGATCGGCACGCTCGCGATCGTCGCCGGCCTGCTGTGGCTCGTGATCTGGCAGGTTTCGCGGCAATGGGCGATGGTGCGCGACAGCACGGCGGACTCCATCGAGCGACTGCGCCAGTACCTCATCGACGGCCCGCTGCACCTGTCCGCAGCCGAGATCCAGGCGTATATCGACCAGGCGCTCGGATTCCTCCAGCAGCAGGTCGACCTGCTGTGGTCGGGGGCACTCGCGATCGGCACCACCGCCGGGCACGTCGTGACCGGCGCCGTGCTCGCCCTGTTCATCCTGGTCTGCCTGCTGGCGGACGGCGCCGGCATCTGGCGCTGGACGCTCAAGATCTTCCCGCGGGATGCGCGTCCTGCGGCGGCGGCGGCAGCGAGCAACGGATGGAACACGCTGGTCAACTATGCGCGTACGCAGCTGCTCGTCGCCACGATCGACGCGATCGGCATCGGCCTCGGCGCGTTCTTCCTCGGCGTTCCGCTCGCAATACCCGTGGCCGTGCTCGTCTTCCTCGGTGCATTCGTGCCGATCGTCGGAGCCGTGGTCACCGGCGCGGTCGCCGTGTTCCTCGCGCTGGTCTACAACGGGCCGTGGATCGCGTTCTGGATGCTCATCGTGGTGCTGGGCGTCCAGCAGATCGAGGGGCACATCCTGCAGCCGATCCTGATGGGATCCGCCGTCAAGGTCCATCCCCTCGCGGTCGTGCTCGTCGTCGCAGGAGGCACCATGATCGGCGGAATCCCCGGTGCCCTGTTCGCAGTGCCGTTGGCCGCCTTCGTGAACGTCGTCGCCGTGACCCTCAGCAGCGGGTCATGGCGCACCGGCGACGATCCGCACGGAGACCTGATCTGGAGTACAGTGCCGCGCGAGCGGCGACGGAGGATTCAATGAGCACAGCCCCCAGCCTGGCCGAGTTCGAAGAGGCCGCGCAGGGCCTGGCGGGTGTGATCACACACACTCCGACCCTGCCCTCTCGAGCCCTCACGGATGCCTTCGGCGCGCCCGTCGTGCTGAAGATGGAGAACCTGCAGCGCACCGGCTCCTTCAAGATCCGCGGAGCCGCGCACCGGCTCTCGAAGCTGACGGCGGAGGAACGCTCCCGCGGTGTCGTCGCGGCATCCGCCGGCAACCACGCGCAGGGAGTGGCGCTCGCGGCGCAGGCGCTGGGGATTCCGGCGACGATCTTCATGCCGCTCGGCGTTCCGGTGCCCAAGCTCCTGGCGACGCGCGGGTACGGTGCCGATGTCGTGCTGGAAGGCGAGACGGTCGCGACCTCGCTGCGTCTGGCCGCGGAGTTCGCCGAGCGCACCGGCGCGGTCATGATCCACCCGTTCGACCATCGCGACGTCGTGGTCGGGCAGGGGACGCTGGGACTCGAGCTGCTCGAGGACGCCCCGGACCTCGACACCGTCCTCGTCGGCATCGGCGGGGGAGGACTGATCGCCGGCATCGCCTCCGCGATCAAGGCCAAGGCGGCCGAGACGGGTCGGAAGATCCGCATCGTCGGCGTGCAGGCCGAGAACGCCGCAGCCACGGTCGCCTCGCTCGAGGCCGGGCACCGCGTGGCCATCGAGACCCGCCCGACGATCGCCGACGGCATCCTGGTCGCCGAACCGGGCGCCGTCCCGTTCGAGATCATCCGCGAGCTCATCGACGAGGTCGTCACCGTCAGCGACGACGACATCGCGCGTGCGCTGCTGGTGCTGCTCGAACAGGCCAAGGTCGTCGTCGAGCCGGCGGGTGCTGTCGGCGTCGCCGCGATTCTCGCGGGCAAGATCCAGCCGACCGGGACGACCATGGCGGTGCTCTCCGGCGGCAACATCGACCCGCTGCTGCTGCAGCGGGTCGTGGCGCACGGACTCGCGGCGTCCGGACGGTACCTGACGATCCGCATCCCGCTGCCTGACCGGCCCGGCCAGCTCGCGCGCGTCTCCGAGCTCGTGTCGCAGGCCGGCGCGAACGTCATGGAGGTGCTGCACACCCGCCATGGACAGGGCCTTCAGATCAACGAGGTGGTCCTGCAGCTGAGCATCGAGACGCGAGGGGCGGAGCACACCGAGCTCACGCTCGACACGCTCCGCCGCGCAGGTTACGACCCGGTCGTCGTCCCCGACTAGCCCGCGTACGTCTCCACGCCGGTGACCTCGACAGCGATCGCGCGGCCGTTGGGGGCCTCGTAGCTGGTCTTGTCGCCGACCTTGAGGCCGAGGATGGCCTGCCCGAGTGGGCTGGCCTCGCTGTAGACGTCGAGGTCGCTGCCGACGGCGATCTCGCGGCTGCCGAGGAGGAAGACCTCTTCGCCACCGGCGACCACGGCCGTGACGACCGTGCCCGGCTCGACGATGCCGCGGCTGGCCGGAGCTTCGCCGACCTTCGCGGTCTTCAGCAGCTGCTCGAGCGTGCGGATGCGCGCCTCCTGCTTGCCCTGCTCGTCCTTGGCGGCGTGGTAGCCGCCGTTCTCCTTGAGGTCGCCCTCTTCGCGCGCCGCTTCGATGCGCTTCGCGATCTCTTCGCGGCCGACCGTGGAGAGGTGCTCGAGCTCGGCGACGAGTCGATCGTAGGCTTCCTGCGTGAGGAACGGGACCTGAGCGTCTGTGGACACAGCGTGCTCCTTTGTTCAGCGCCCTTCAGAGCGCACCGGGGATATGCCAAGACGCCCCGGCGATCGTGCCGGGGCGTCAGTTGTCTGAGGCGAGTCTATGCGACCCAGCAGGAGTTGACCAAACCCGTGGTCGCCTCGGCGACGGTCTTCACCTGTTCGGTGAGGGCCCTGCTGTGCGCCTCGGATGCCGGGATCTCGACGACCTTCCAGCCGACGACGCCGAACTCCTCGTCGAGGGCTTCGATGGCGCAGGCGACGTCCTTCCCTGCCACCCCGCTCACCTGGAATCGGACCTCGACGGAGTGCTCGTCAGTCACCTCGAAGCCCAGATCGTCGGCGTCGACGGAGTTCATCGACTGCGTGATCGTGGACCAGCTGAAGTACCCCACCACGACCACGGCCAGCACGATGCCGATGATCCACGGCAGGCGGCGCCGGCGGGTGCGTCCGTAGCGGTCATCGAGTTCCTGTGCGGTCGTCACGAGGCGTGTCTTTCGGTCGTTAAGCTGGTCTTTACAGGTTATGCGACCTGTGCACGAAAGGCGGCCACATGCTGGTTCTGTTCGGCTCCGAAACGCCGATGCCGACCCCGACGATGACGGTGGACCCGGATTCGGTGACCCCAGGCTTCGCCGGTTTCGCCGCGATCGTGATCGTTCTCATCGCCGTCGTCCTCCTGATCTGGGACATGAACCGACGCATCCGCAAGGTGCGGTACCGAGAAGAGGTCCGCGAAGAGCTGGATGCCGAAGAGGCCGCCGCTCGCGAGAGTGGAGCGGGCACTGCGCAGCGCGAACCCGATTCGGACGCCGAGGCGGACGAGGGCGACAGGAAACCCTGATGGCCCCGGGGTTCAGTGCATGGTCATCCCGCCGGTGACGTTGATGCCCTGACCCGTCATGTAGCTCGCGAGATCGCTGGCCAGGAACAGAGCGACGCCCGCGACATCGTGCGGCGTCCCGGTCCGCCCGAGCGGCACCTGCGAGCGGTCCTCCGCGGCCACTTCGTCGGCTGTCATGCCACGGATCGCACCACCCTCGATGCGCTCCCGATGCTTCATCGGCGTCTCGATGATCCCGGGGCAGATCGCGTTCACGGTGATGCCGCGCGGCGCGAGCTCGGTCGCCATCGTCTTCGTGACGCCGAGCACCGCGTGCTTCGAAGCGACATAGGCGGTCATGCCGCGGTATCCGTTCTTGCCCGCCTGGGACGAGATGAAGATGATGCGCCCCGTACGCTCTTCGTCCACGAGACGTGCGGCGACGTGCTTGGCGACGAGGAACGATCCCTTGGCGTTGACGTCGAGATTCAGATCCCAGTGCGCAGACGTGGTCTCGGTCGCGTAGCCGAGCGTCGATGTGCCGGCTGCTGTCACGACCGTGTCGATCGTTCCGATGCGTGCGGCGATCTCGGACACGACGGCGGCCACGGCATCCTCGTCCGTCACGTCCAGCCGGACGGCCCAGGCGCCCTGCCGCTCCCGCAGCCCTTCCGGGAACGACAGGTCGGCGCTGACGACCGTTGAGCCCTCGCTGCGGAAGGCGTCGACGATCCCGGCGCCGATCCCGCTGGCGCCCCCGGTGACGAGGACGACGCGGCCGCGGAGCTCGTCGAACACTCAGACCCCCGTGCGCGTGAACGCGTCGAGGCTGATGCCCTGCTCGAGGATGCGCTTGGACCACTCGCGCGCGCTGTGCAGGCTGTGGTCGCGGTAGTTGCCGCATTCGACGGCGGAGACGCCGGGGACGTCGTCCCATTCGGCCTTCTCCGCGATGAACTCCAGTCCCGCCTTGATCGCGGCGACGACGTGCGCGACGGACGGCTCGCCCCACGTGATCAGGTGGAATCCGGTACGGCAACCGAAGGGGGAGATATCGATGACCCCGTCGAGGTGGTCGCGCAGGACGCTGGCGAGCAGGTGCTCGATCGTGTGCAGGCCCGCCGTGGGGATCTCGCCCTCGTTCGGCTGCACGAAGCGCACGTCGAAGTTGGAGATCGCGTCGCCGCGCGGTCCGCGCTCCGTGGCGATCAGGCGCACGTACGGCGCGTGGACGGCGGTGTGATCGAGGGTGAAGCTCTCGACTTCGGCCATGGGTCTCTCCTTGTGTATCGGCTGCCCGCATCGGGTCCAGCCCCGACGGTATCCGCCCGAGGCGCGCGGCTCACATCGTATTACGTGCGGTGTCCGCCCTCACCCGTCAGCCGGGCAGACCCAGCGAGGGGGAGTACGGCTCCAGGGCGATCAGCAGACACGCGGTCCAGTGGCACAGGAAGGCGAGCACGGTGCAGACATGGAAGATCTCGTGGAACCCGAAGTGTCCTGGCCACGGGTTCGGCTTCTTCACCGCGTAGACGATCGCACCGCCGGTGTAGAGCAGGCCGCCGATGATTACGAGGAACATCATCGCGACGTTCGCCCGCAGGAGGTCGCCCATGTACATGACCGCCGCCCAGCCCAGCAGCAGGTACAGCGCCACGTACAACCAGCGTGGTGCGTTGATCCAGAAGACGCGGAACAGGATGCCGAGCAGGGCGCCGCTCCACACGAGAGTCAGCAGCAGCGCCCCCTTCTGCGGTTCGAGCGCGAGCGTCGCGATCGGCGTGTACGTGCCGGCGATCAGCAGCAGGATGTTGGCGTGGTCGATGCGCTTGAGGAGGATCTTCGTCTTCGGACCCCAGTCGAGCCGGTGGTACAGCGCTGAGTTGCCGAACAGCAGCAGGGAGGTGGTCATGAAGACGGCCGCCGACCACTTCGCCGGTGCCCCCTGCGCGAGGACGATCAGCACGATTCCGGCGATGACCGCGATCGGGAAGGTGCCGGCGTGGATCCAGCCGCGCCACGTGGGTTTGATCTCGACGTCGGCGTCGACCGCTGCTGCTTCGAGCAGCGGCAACTGGGGGACATCCGAGGGCCGGGCTGCGCGTCTGCTCACGTCTTCACTCTAAGGCGCTGGCCATTCCGCGAGCAGTACATATCCTGAGCGATCCCCCAGTGCGGGACGGGAGGGAGACGGTAGCGTAGGCACGTGAATGCACGCGTGAGCGAGGGCCGGGGGCCGCTGTACCGGCTGTACGGCAGGCGGTTGCGCAGACAGCTCGAGGCGGCGCCGGTTCCGCACCATGTCGCGATGATGATCGACGGCAACCGCCGGTGGGCCCGTCAGCTCGGACTCGGGTCGGCAGCCGAGGGGCACCGAGCGGGAGCGGCCAAGATGCGCGAGTTCCTCGGCTGGTGCGATGACATTGGAATCCCCGTCGTCTCCCTGTATCTGCTCTCCAGCGACAACCTGCTGAAGCGGGACTCGAAGGAGATCGCCGACCTCATCGACATCATCGCCGAGCTGGCAGACGGCATCTCCCGCGAGCCGAACTGGCGCGTCAAGCATGTCGGTCGCGCGGATATCCTTCCGACCGAGCTCGCCAGAGTGCTCGCGGATGCCGAGGGGCGCACGAGAGATCACACCGGTCTGCATGTCAACCTCGCCGTCGGCTACGGCGGACGCAACGAGATCGTCGATGCGGTGCGCAGCATCATCGCCCACCACAACGCGTCCGGTGGAACGCTCGAAGACCTCGCCGTCCAGTTGACGCCCGAGATGATCGGCGAGCACCTCTACACGACAGGGCAGCCCGACCCGGACCTCGTGATCCGCACGAGCGGCGAACAGCGGCTCAGTGACTTCCTGCTCTGGCAGAGCGCACACAGCGAGTTCTACTTCGTCGAGGCGCTCGGGCCCGATCTGCGCGAGATCGACTTCCTCCGTGCGATCCGCGACTACGCAGGGCGCGATCGGCGATTCGGCCGCTGACCTCATCGGCGCCGCCCGCGCATGGCAGGATGAGCCGGGTGAGCGCATTCGATGATTTCCTCGCCACCTTCGACGTCGAGCCCGGCTATCTGAACTGGGCGGCGAACGGCCCGCTGTCGCCATCCGTGCGAGCGGAAGTGTTCGCGGACGCTGATCTGTTGGGCAGCGGTCGGCCGTCTTCGCTGGCACTCGTCGCCGAGCGGGTCGTCCAGGCGAAGGAGACCGCCGCGGAGCTGCTCGGCGTGGAGGCCGCCGAACTCACCGTGCAGCCCTCTGCGACCTATGGGCTGATGCACGCGTTGTACGGCCTCAGCGGCGCGGTCATCGCCTCGAGCGCGGAGTTCCCCAGCATCTCACTCACTCTCGAGCGCGCTGCACAGGCCTCGCACGGCGAGGTGTCGGCCCGTTGGATCGACCCGCAGGACGGACACGTCACGCCGGACGCCGTCGCCGAGGCACTGGATGCCGAAGTCACCGCACTCGCGGTGAGCCATGTCGACTTCCGCACCGGTTTCCGCGTCGATCTGGCTGCGCTGCGGGATGTCATCGGCCCGGATCGACTGCTGATCGTCGATGCGGTGCAGTCCTTCGGGATCATCGAGGACGACTACACGGTCGCCGACGTGATCGTCGGGCACGGCTACAAATGGCTGCGCGCGGGGCGCGGGACGGGATTCGCGCGGTTCTCCCCGGCCGCCCGGGAGCGGATCTCGCCCGTCCTCTCCGGGTTCGGGGGAGTCGGCGGTCCGTTGCCGGTCGACGACCTGCCCGCACCGGCATCCGACGCGAGTGCGTACACCGTGAACGCCCCCGACCCTCTTGCCGCCGCACGCCTCGCCGTCGGCCTGAGTGACGTGCGCGACGCGGGCGTCACGCACATCGAAGAAGCTGTCGCGGCGCACGTGGACGCGATTCTCGAGATCGCGGATCGCCACGGCATCCCGGTGCGAAGCCCACGAGATCGTGCGCGCCGAGCCGGCATCGTGACTCTCGCGCCCGAGCATCCGGCACCGCTGTCGGCCGCTCTCACCAACGCCGGCGTCGTCGCGACGTCGCGTGGCGACGCCGTGCGCGTGGCACCGCACGCCGGGACCGCGGACGACACGCTTCGGATGCTGGACGACGCGATCGCATCTGCGGGCAACGAGAAGTTCACCAGCGCGTAACGATGCCTTCGCGTGTCTTGCGGCCTCGGGCCACCATCCGGTCGTAGCTTCTAGGCATCGGGCACGGTGCCCGGTCGGGTCGGCCCTCAGGTACGCGACTCGTGGCCCTGGTCGACTCGAGGCAATAGCCGGGAGACAGTCCCGGGTCGGGAGTGGGTCGTGACCACACGTACAGCGCAGCAGCAGTCCCGCAAGAGCACCGAGGCGCAGCCGGAAACGGATCTGCGGACCTACGTGCTCGACACCTCGGTCCTGCTGAGCGATCCGCAGGCGTTCTTCCGGTTCGCCGAACATTCCGTCGTCCTCCCGGTGGTCGTGATCACCGAGCTGGAGGGCAAGCGGAACGATCCGGAGATCGGATACTTCGCGCGGCAGGCGCTGCGCCACCTGGACGAGTTGCGCATCGAGCACGAGCGCCTGGACTTCGCCGTACCGGTCGGTGAGGGCGGCACGCTGCGCGTCGAGCTGAACAACACCAGTGGCGATGTGCTGCCCAGCGGCATCCGGCTCGGCGACAACGACAGCCGAATCCTCGCGGTCGCGATGCACCTGTCGCAGAACGGGCAGGAGGTCACGATCGTGTCCAAGGACCTGCCGATGCGCGTCAAGGCCGCATCGCTGGGTCTGCGCGCGGAGGAGTACCTCGCCGAGCAGGCCGTCGACTCCGGGTGGACCGGGATCTCCTCGCTCGCGCTGTCCGGCGACGAGATCAGCGACCTGTACGAGAGCGAGGTCGGCTCCAGCGACGAGGCCGTCGGGCTTCCGGTGAACACGGGGCTGATCATCCAGTCCGAGCGAGGCTCGGCGCTCGGACGCGTGACCAGCGATGGCGAGTACAAGCTGGTCCGCGGTGACCGGGAGGTCTTCGGCATGCACGGGCGCTCCGCCGAGCAGCGCATCGCGATCGATCTGCTCCTGGATCCTGAGGTCGGCATCGTCTCCCTCGGCGGGCGCGCCGGCACCGGCAAGTCGGCGCTCGCCCTGTGCGCAGGACTCGAGGCGGTGCTCGAACGGCAGCAGCAGAAGAAGATCATCGTCTTCCGGCCGCTGTTCGCAGTCGGCGGCCAGGAGCTCGGTTACCTGCCCGGCGACCAGGGCGAGAAGATGGGGCCCTGGGGTCAGGCGGTGTTCGACACGCTCGGATCGGTGGTCTCGGGCAACGTGCTGGAAGAGGTCGTGGATCGCGGGCTCCTCGAGGTGCTGCCGCTGACGCACATCCGCGGGCGCTCGCTGCACGACGCATTCGTGATCGTCGACGAGGCGCAGTCGCTCGAGCGCAACGTCCTGCTGACGGTGCTGAGCCGGATGGGCCAGAACTCCCGGGTGGTGCTCACCCACGATGTCGGGCAGCGCGACAACCTGCGCGTGGGTCGTCACGACGGCATCGCAAGCGTGATCGAGACGCTCAAAGGACACGATCTGTTCGGCCACGTCACGCTGATGCGCTCCGAGCGCTCGGCGATCGCGGCTCTGGTGACCGAGCTGCTGGAGGGCGGCGAGCTCAGCTGAGACGGCCCGGCCACTTCGGGGGCCGACACGCCACTTGTCGGACGTTTCCGGGCGATCCGTCCGACATCTGGTGTGTCGGCCCCCGAAGTGAGCGGTGTCACGCGTGGTCACGCATGCGGGTGATCGCAGCGAGGATGGCGGCCCGCACGGTCGGCCAGTCGTGGATGATCTGGGCGTAGTCGAAGCGCAGGGTCTCGTACCCGAGGGCGGATGCCGCAGCATCCCGAACCAGGTCCTTATGCCGTTTCGACCCGCCGTCGTGATTCTCCTTGCCGTCCGCCTCGAGGATGAGGCGTCCGTCGATGACGAAGTCCACCGTGCCGACACCGACGAGCATCACCTGTGTCGTCAACAGCAGACCGATGAGGTGCAGGCGGAGACGAAGGATCGATTCGAGTCCGCTGTCCGCGTCGTCGCGCGCGAAGTCGACGAGCCATCGCGCGTAGGTCGGAAGTGCTTCGCGCAACCGGAGGAGCCTCCCCGCGCCGGAGAGCTTGCCCGATCGCAGTGCCGACTCCAATGATGCGAAGAAGGACTCGTCGCCCTCGCAGCGGTGGAGGTGCGCGAGCGCGGTCTCGACGTCGACGATTCCGATGGGAACGCGCCCCCGGAAGAAATGACTGGTGCAGCAGCATCCATCGTGTTCATGAACGCGACCTCGGCGTCCCACCCAGACGTGGGGGATCTCGGCGTCGTTCAGGACCCAGATGCCGCGCGCACGCAGTGCTCCGGCACAGGTCAGCGCACCGCCGTGGAGTGCCGCGCTACGGGCGTCGTGGTGGACGCCGATCGTGGCGAACAACCCCGGCCGGAGCCGCTCCACGTGTCCGTTCCGTACAGCCCGCGTCAGCTGCGGCCGGCTCACGCCATGCTTCTGGAGCGTCGTTCCGTGGGCGATTCCACCGAGATGGTCGAGGAGAAGGTGCGGGGTGAGCATGACGACAGGATGTCGTGCCTCGGGGCGAGCACGGAGCGGAGATGGTCGGTTTCGCCGGGAACTGTGGGCAACGCACGAAGAGGGTCCTGCGGTGCAGGGGAAGTGGCGTACGACACTTCGGGGGCCGACACACCAGATGTCGGACGGAATCGCGATAAACGTCCGACAAGTGGCGTGTCGGCCCCCAAGGTGGCAGACAGGCAGAAGCGCCCGACTCAGCCGGGGTGCGTCATCGACAGCAGGTCGAGCTTCTCGTCCAGCTGCTGCTCGGTGAGTTCGCCGCGCTCGACGTATCCGAGGTCGATCACGGCGTCGCGCACCGTGATGCCCTTGGCGACGGCGTGCTTGGCGATCTTCGCGGCCGCCTCGTAGCCGATCAGCTTGTTCAGCGGGGTCACGATCGACGGGCTCATCCCGGCGAACGCGGCGGCGCGCTCGGTGTTGGCCACCAGACCGTCGACGGTCTTGTCGGCGAGCACGCGCGAGGCGTTCGCGAGCAGGCGGATCGACTCCAGCACGGCGGTGCCCATGACCGGGATCGCCACGTTCAGCTCGAAGGATCCGGACGCGCCGGCCCATGCCACGGTCGCGTCGTTGCCGATTACGCGGGCGCAGACCATCAGCACGGCCTCCGGGATGACGGGGTTGACCTTGCCGGGCATGATCGAGGATCCGGGCTGCAGATCGGGGATGTGCAGCTCGCCGAGACCGGTGTTGGGTCCAGAGCCCATCCAGCGCAGGTCGTTGTTGATCTTCGTCAGCGACACCGCGATGGTGCGCAGGGCTCCGGATGCCTCGACGAGACCGTCGCGGTTCGCCTGTGCCTCGAAATGATCCTTCGCCTCCGTGATGGGCAGTTCGGTCTCGGCGGCGAGCAGCGCGATGACCTTCTGCGGGAAGCCGAGCGGAGTGTTGATGCCGGTGCCGGTGGCGGTGCCGCCCAGCGGGACCTCGGCGACACGGGGGAGTGCGGACTGCACGCGCTCGATGCCCAGACGCACCTGGCGGGCGTAGCCGCCGAACTCCTGGCCGAGAGTCACGGGCGTCGCATCCATGAGGTGCGTGCGGCCGGACTTCACGGCGCTCTTCCACAGCTCGGCCTTCGCCTCGAGGGCGACGGCGAGGTGGTCGAGCGACGGGATGAGCGTGTCGATGAGCGCCTGGGTGACGGCGATGTGCACCGACGTCGGGAACACGTCGTTCGACGACTGCGAGGCGTTCACATGGTCGTTGGGGTGCACCGGGGAGCCGAGGATGCCGGTGGCAAGCGTCGCGAGCACCTCGTTCATGTTCATGTTCGAGGAGGTACCGGAACCCGTCTGGTACGTGTCGACGGGGAACTCGCCGTCGTGCGCACCGGAGGCGACCTGGTCTGCGGCAGCAGCGATCGCATCGGCGATGGCGCCGTCGAGAGTGCCGAGTTCCTTGTTCGCGAGCGCCGCGGCCTTCTTGATCCGGGCGAGCGCGGCGATCTGCGTGGACTCGAGGCCCTTGCCGGAGATCGGGAAGTTCTCTACCGCACGCTGGGTCTGCGCGCCGTAGAGCGCGTTCACCGGCACGCGGACCTCGCCCATCGTGTCGTGCTCGATGCGGTATTCGGTCTCGGTCACTTCGATCCCTCCTGGGTTGTGGGAGCGCCTGTGCTCCCGGTGTCGATCCCCACCGTGATGACGGGCACGGCCGTGCCCTCGGCGAGGCGGTAGTTGGCGCCGACGATGCCCAGTCGCCCCTCGGCGACGGCGTCGCTGATCAGTTCGGACGACTGCAGCAGGTTGGCGACGGTGTTGCGCAAGTGCTCGCGCCCGACGAGGTCGGCATCGATGTCGGCCGGGGCGGATCCGCCGTTCTCTGCGAGCACCTTGCGTGCCGCCGGGATGATGGGCGCGATGAGCTTCCAGATGTGCGGCGGCAGGGGTGCCGCGTCGATGGCCGTGCCGTCGATCGCCGCGCGCACGGCACCGCAGGAGTCGTGCGCGAGCACGACGATCAGCGGGACGCGCAGGACCTCGACCGCATACTCGAGACTGCCGACGATCGACTCGCCGATCACCTGACCGGCGTTGCGGACCACGAACAGGTCGCCGAGTCCGAGGTCGAAGATGATCTCCGCCGCGAGGCGCGAATCGGAGCATCCGAACAGCGTCGCGATCGGGCTCTGCCCCTCCGCGAGCTCGTGGCGCTTCTCGACGTCCTGATTCGGATGCCGCGGCTCGCCGGTGACGAATCGACGATTGCCGTCGAGCATCTCGTGCCAGGCCTCGGTCGGGGTCAGCGTGGTCATTCAGCCTCCTCGATGGCGGTGATCTGAGAGTTCAGCGACTCGGCGAGGTCGGCGGTGGATTCCGCCGAGCGCGAGCCGAACAGCAGCACGTAGTCGTCGCCCGCCTGGGTGCCCAGCGCGTAGGTGACGTTCGCCGATCCGCGGTCGCCGATGTCGTACACGTCCCACTCGCGACCATCGATGGTCGAGGCCGACGTCGGGGCGAAGCCGTCCAGCACCTGCGGCGCCCAGGATGCGTCCGCGTCGAACGCCTGGGCGATGCGGATGAAGCCGCGCTCCTCCTCATCGGCCGGAGCGATCGTGATGTTCCACACGACCGTGGCGCCGCCGTCGAGCTCGGCGACGTTCACGCGCCAGAAATCGTCCAGCTCTGGCACGAGGACGGGGCTCTGCATGGTCGATTCGACATCGGCCGCGATCGTGTCGACGTCGATCGCCTCGGCGGTCGACGGCTGCCCGCGCGGAACGGCGAACACGATGACCGCGACGACGGCGACGGTCAGAATCAGCGCAGCGATCAGATGCCGGAAGGTCTGGCTCGAGCGATACGCCGCGCTGGACGCGGCCTTGCGCGCCGCCGTCTCGTCGGCGGTCTCAGGGCGTCCGAGCTCGGCGACGATGGGCGCAGCCGTCTTGCGGCTCACGACTCGTCCTCGTCGGATGCCGCGGTGCGCGCAGCATCCAGGCGACGCTTCGCACCGAGGAGCCACTCCTCGCAGCGGGCGGCGAGCGCTTCGCCGCGTTCCCACAGGGCGAGGGACTGCTCCAGCGTCGGTGCGCCCTGCTCGAGCTCGGAGACGACCCGCACGAGCTCGTCGCGCGCGGCCTCGAACGACAGCGATTCCACAGGGGTGTCGATGGGCGCAGTCACGCGTTCCATCCTACGTCGTCACCCGACACGCGCCGATTCAGGCGCCTTCCGCGATCTCGCCCTCGGAGCGCACGGCCACCGATCCGCGGTCGACGGTGAGCGTCAGCGAGGTACCGGACGGGGCGTCCGCCGCGTCGCGCAGGATCACGCCGCCGTCGAGGTGCGCGATCGCATAGCCGCGAGCGAGCGTGGCAGCGGGGGAGAGTGCTCGCAGGGACGCACGCAGCTCGGACGTGCGCCGACCGGCGTCGTCGACGCGGCGCGTGACGATGTCGCGTCCGCGGGCTGCGAGCAGCAGCACCTCCTGGGCGCGTGCGTCGATGATGTGGTCGGGGGAGCGCAGCACAGGGCGCGACCGCAACTGGTCCAGCTGCGCGATGTCGTGCGAGACCCGCTGCGTCAGACGACTCGTCGCACGCGAGCGCAGCTGCGCGATCAGAGCGCGTTGCTCGCCGACATCCGGGACGACGCGCTTGGCGGCGTCGGTCGGAGTGGAGGCGCGCAGGTCTGCGACGTCGTCGAGCAGCGGATGGTCGTTCTCGTGCCCGATCGCGGACACCACCGGGGTGGATGCCGCAGCCACCGCTCGCACGAGCCGTTCGTCGCTGAAGCCGAGGAGCGTCTGCGGGTCGCCGCCACCACGGGCGATGATGATCACCTCGACGTCCGGGTCGGCATCCAGTTTCGCCAGAGCGGCGAGGGTGTCGGGGACGCATCGGTCGCCCTGCACCGCGGCGTATTCGGTGCGGAATCGCACGGCTGGCCAGCGCAGCTCGGCGTTGCGGTGGACGTCCTTCTCGGCATCCGATCGCTCGCCCGTGATGAGGCCGATGACGTGCGGGAGGAACGGCAGCACCTTCTTGCGGGACGCGTCGAACAATCCCTCCTGCCGAAGCTGGATCCGCAGCTTCTCGAGCCGCTCGAGCTGATCGCCGAGTCCGACGTGCTTCATCGCCGAGACCGTGAAGCTGAAGTCCCCGGCTTTGACGAAGTAGTCGGCCTTGACGGCCGCGACGACGTGGTCGCCGACCCCGAGGTCGGCGGGGATGCGCGCGCGCACGCTCGACCAGATCCGCAGCGAGATCTGCGCGTCGGAGCGCGTGTCCTTCAAACGTGCGAACACGTTGCCCGCACGCACATTCCAGGATGTGATCTCGCCCTCGACCCAGACGGTGTTCCAGCGCGCGACGAAGTCGCGGATCGTCGTGTTGAGACGGGTCACAGAGGTCGGGGCCTCGGCGGTGGAGTCCTTGGGCGCGACCGCGTCGGCCGGCGGCGCCTCGCCGGGGACGGATGCTGCCTCGAAGACGGTCATCCTGCTCCTCCTGTCGGTGGCCCGCTCACCCAGCCTCGTCCCATCCACCCACCGTAGAATCGGAGGGTGAGCCAGACAGCCGTGCACCTATCCATGCCGCGTATTCCGCGATCGCGGCGCGCCGCGCTCCAGGATAACCCGGTCGACGGACACAAGCGGGTGCTCCTTGCAGCACCGCGCGGTTATTGCGCGGGTGTCGACCGAGCCGTCGTCGCGGTCGAGAAGGCGCTCGAGCGCTACGGGGCGCCGGTGTACGTGCGCAAGCAGATCGTGCACAACATCCATGTCGTGACCGAGCTCGAGGACAAGGGCGCGATCTTCGTCGAGGAGGTCGACGAGGTCCCCGAGGGCGCGCACGTCGTGTTCAGTGCGCACGGGGTGTCCCCGGCGGTGGTGAATGCGGCATCCGATCGCGGTCTGCAGGCGATCGATGCGACGTGCCCGCTCGTCACGAAGGTGCACCGGGAAGCCGTGCGATTCGCGAGGGACGACTTCGAGATCCTGCTCATCGGCCACGACGGACACGAAGAGGTCGAGGGCACTGCAGGCGAAGCGCCGGACCACGTCACCGTCGTGAACTCCCCGGAGGAGGCGGACACGGTCGAGGTGCGCGACCCGTCGAAGGTGGTGTGGCTGTCGCAGACCACGCTCTCCGTCGACGAGACCATGGAGACGGTCAATCGGCTTCGCACCCGCTTCCCCGAACTGCAGAATCCGCCGTCCGATGACATCTGCTACGCCACGCAGAACCGTCAGGTCGCGATCAAGAAGGTCGCTGCCGAGGCGGAACTCGTCATCGTCGTCGGATCGGCGAACTCGTCCAACAGCGTTCGGCTCGTCGAGGTCGCACTGGAGTACGGAGCCAAGGCGGCGTACCGCGTCGACTACGCCGATGAGGTCAAGCAGGAGTGGCTCGACGGCGTCGCCACGGTCGGCGTCACCAGCGGCGCATCCGTGCCGGAGGTGCTGGTGCGGGAGGTGCTCGAGGCCCTGAGCGGCGCCGGCTACGCCGACGTGGAAGAAGTGCGCACGGCTGAAGAGGATCTGATGTTCTCGCTCCCCAAGGAACTCCGACAGGATGCCGCAGGCCAGCGCGATGCGCGCGCGCTCGGCGGTCGTGTCTCGGAGACCGCCTCCTAGCACTCACCTGCCCGGGGTGGTAGGGGGTGGACCAGATCGGCGCGGGTTTCCTACGATGGGAACTGCAGCGGCCGGTCTGATGGCGCTGCAGAGTGCCAGAGCGTCCCCAGCGTTCGGTGCTTTCGGCGAGAGCGTCCCCAGCGCTCACGTCAGCGGCCCCGGGGTGTCCCCACACCTCTGGGGTCGTCGCCGTTCCCGGTCGGTGATTCTGGGAAGGACGCAGAGACCGACTGGTTAGCATGGCGGGATGAGCGACCAGATGACACCCGCCCAGCGGCCTCAGTACGGCGAGTACGCCACGCCGGAGGAGCAACGTCGTCTGGCTGGGCTGCCGCCGGTGGATGCGGCCCCCGTGGCAGAGGTCCCGACCGCGCCGGCGGCGCCGACCGCACCGGAAGCACCCGCTCGGCGGGGCAACATCGACCGCATCGTCACGATCGCCCTGCTCGCCTACGGACTCGTCAACGTCGTGATGACCGCGATCTCGTACCTCGACCTGCCGGCCGTGCTGCAGCAGAGCATGCAGATCCTCGGGATCGAGGGCGAGTTCAGCAACTTCACGCAGGGGAGGCTCTGGGGCGGGATCGCCGCTGTGGTCCTCGTGATCGGTTATGCGCTCACCGTGCTGCTCGCCTTCCGCCGTCTGCGCGCGGGGAAGCGATCGTGGTGGGTGACGCTCGTCGGAGCGGTCGCGACGATGATCGTGGTCACGGTCTGCATCATGATCCCGATGCTCGCGGACCCGGTCTTCGTGCAGTACCTGCAGTCCGGCGGCGTCTGACGCCAGCCGTGATCAGGCGCGCGATCTGATGTGAGCGTCGGGGCCGGGGAAGAGGACACCCTCGTGCCCGTCGTCCCAGCGCACCAGGTACGGCGGTGCGCCATCGTCCCCGTGCACCTCGACGATGGTTCCCTCTCGCTTCGGTGTCGTATCCGTGCGCCCCTCGACGATCAGGTGATCTCCGGGCTGTGCATGCATCATCCCCACCTCATTCCGATGTCGGCCGTGCGTTGCCGCTTGTTCCACGATCCTCCGCATGGGCGGTTGCCCGCAAGCGGGTCACGGGTACTGTCGAAGACGTGCCTCACAACAGCTTCGGTGTCCAGATCTCGTACGCCTCCGTCGACCGCGGGGACGGATCCGATCCGCGCCCTTCGGCGCGCGAAGTCCTCGAACGCCTGCGCGTTCTCGCTGCCGTGCGGGACGCTTCCGCGGTATGGGGTGATCGCGAAGAGGCCGTCCTCGCGATCCCGCTGACAGACGAGGGGACCGTGCTGACGCTCACACCGGAAGACGCGATCGCGACGACGCTGACGGTCGAGACCCTGCGCGAGGCCTTCGTCGACGCGAAGCTGAATCTGTGGATCGACACCGAGGCATCCCCCGTCAGCGGTGTCGAGGGTTTCGAGGAGTTCGAAGCCGAATTCGACGAGGGCGATGACGAGGATGGCGACGAGCTCGGCGGCCCTCCCTTCGAGCTGTTCGAGCCCACGCCCGTTCGTGTAGCCGCGTTCTCGCACCGCGGCCCCGCCGTGGCGCGCATCCTCGCCGAGGCCAATCGGACCGTGGTCGAGCACGCCGAATCCGGCGTGTGGTCGCTCCAGCGGTTCCGCAGCTCCGAGCCGACCACCGGATGGGTATCGGCCAAGGCCGAGCTGCCGGTGATCGAGGTCAATCGCACGGACGACGGCGACGGCTGGATCGAGGTGACCGCGGCATCCGGAACAGTGCCGTTCTGGCCGGATGCCGAGCGCGACACGCAGCCCGTCCTCGACCTGGACGCCATCTCGGTTCCCGAGACGGCTGAGGTCTATCGACGTCTGCTGGCCGAGGGCGACGGCAGCAGGGACGAGTTGGTCGAGATCGCGGCGAGCACCCGACTGGATGTCGAGGCCGCGCACAGCGCCCTCATCGCGGAGGCGCTGGGTGGCGTCGCGGGCTCCGACGAGCGACGCCGCACCTTCCTCGCCGCCTTCGGGATCCCCGCGGATCTCATCGAACAGGCCTTTGATGACGGCGAGCAGGCCGAGCTGCGTTTCGAACCCGTCGGCTGGGCCGGCGCGGTATGGAACACCATGGTCGCCGGCGTGGGTGAGCTGGCGCCGCTGACCCGACGGGACACGTTCTTGCAGCACGCGACCGGTGCGATCCGACGCCGCCCCGTGGTCGGCCTCGCCATCGCCGCCGGTGAACTGGCGCTGGGCGTATGGGCTGCGGGGCGGCCGCGCGGCGTGGGCAGGGGGATCGGCATCCTCGCGATCATCGACGCGATCGGCGATATCGCGGTGTGGGTGACGCGACTGCGCCGTCGCTGACTCGGCTCTGGCGCAGTCGCGTCGTCCACGGGCTCACAGCACCGCCGACAGGAAGTCCTTCGTGCGCTGCTCCTGCGGGTCGGAGAACATCCGCTCGGGGGTGCCCTCCTCGACGATCTTCCCCCCGTCGAACATGAGCACTCGATTGGAGACGTCGCGCGCGAACTGCATCTCATGCGTGACGATCAGCATCGTCACGTCGGTCTCCCGGGCCACATCGCGCAGGATGTTCAGCACCTCGCCGACCACCTCGGGATCCAGCGCGCTGGTGACCTCGTCGAGCAGCAGGATCTCGGGTTCCATCGCCAGAGCGCGTGCGATCGCGACCCGCTGCTGCTGTCCGCCCGAGAGCTGTGTGGGGTGCGCGTCGGCCTTGTCCGGCAGCCCGACCTTCTCGAGCAGCGCGCGGGCGCGGGTGATCGCCTCATGCTTCGGCAGCTTCAGGACGTGGATGGGCGCCTCGATGATGTTCTCCAGCACGGTCATGTTCGGGAACAGGTTGAACTGCTGGAACACCATGCCGATGCGCTTGCGCATCTCGTTGCGGTGCTTCTCCTTCAGCGTGACGCGCTTGCCATCGCGTTCGACGTGGGTCAGCGGCTGACCGTCGATCAGGATGTATCCGGCATCCGCTTCCTCGAGCGTCATCACCAACCGCAGGATGGTGGTCTTACCCGAGCCGCTCGGGCCGATCAGCGTGACGCGATCGCCTTTGCGGACCGTGAAGTCGAGGTCCTGCAGCACGACGTGCTCGTCGAACCACTTGCCGACTTTGTCGAAGCGGATGGCGGGGACATCACCGTCGCTGAGGGTGACCGCTCCGGTGTGCGTGTCAGGACGTGTAGGCAAGACGCTTCTCCAATCGTCCGATGAGGACGGAAATCGGGTAACTGGCCACCAGGAACAGGAGGCCGGCCAGGGTGATCGCTTCGATGTAACGGAAGTGCTCTCCGCCGAACAGCTGTGCGGCGCGCACCATGTCGGTCACGGTGATGACCGCGAGGAAGGGCGTGTCCTTGAACATCGAGATGACGTAGTTGCCGAGTGCCGGCAGGGTCGAGCGCACGGCCTGGGGGATGACTACGGCGGTCCAGGTGCGTCCGCGCGACATCGACAGGGCGGTGGTGGCCTCCCACTGCCCGCGCGGCACCGCTTCGATGCCGGCGCGGTACACCTCGGCCATGAAGGTCGCGTAGTGCACGCCGAACACGATGATGCCCAGCGGCAGCGGAGGGATGCTCGTGAACGCGTAGTACACGAACAGCAGCTGCACGACGATCGGCGTCATCCGGATGAAGTTCATCGCGAACGTCACCACGGCGGCGACGGGGCGCGGGGCGACACGACGGACCATCGCGATGATCAAGCCCAGCACCGCGGCGATCGCGCTGCCGACCACGGTGACCAGCATGGTGACCGTGACGAACTTCTCGATCATGAAGGGGAGGGCTTCCCAGACGTAATCCCAGTTCCAGAGATCCGTTTCGATCACGCGGCCGCCCCCTTGGCATCCGGAACCGGCGCTGCGCCGATCGATTCGCGCAGTGGCTTGCCGCGCCCCAGACGGGTCTTCGCGCGCGCTTCGAGCGCGTTCATGATCAGCGTCAGCGCGTATGCGATGAGGAAGTAGACGATCAGGCCCAGCGTGTAGGCGAAGAACACGTCGGTGTCGACGCGCAGCTTGTTCAGCTCGGCGGTCAGATCGACGATGGTGATCAGGTAGACGACGGCGGTGCCCTTCAGGAGCTGGATCAGCAGGTTGTTCAGCGAGGGGATCATCAGCGCCCATGCCTGCGGGAAGATCACCCGCATCATGCGCTGATGACGACCGAGACTCAACGCGGTGGTGGCCTCCCACTGGCCGGCGGGGACGGAATTGATCGACCCGCGGACGACTTCAGCGCCGTAGGCGCCGTAGTTCAGTCCCAGTCCGACGATGCCGACCAGGACAGGTGGCAACTCGACGTTGAACGGCGGAAGCGGCAGCACGAAGAACAGGAAGAAAAGCTGCACCAGCAGCGAGGTCCCTCGGAACAGCTCGATCACGACGCGCGCGAATCCGCGCGGGATGATGTGGCGGGAGCGGGCCAGCAGGCCCAGGACTATGGCTACGGCGAACGCCAGCAGGGCGCCGCCCACGGTGAGCTCGAGGGTGATGAGCAACCCATCGAGCATCCGCGGCAGCGCTCGCTGGAGCGCCTCGAGATCTTCGAGCACGTGCGGTTCAGGTCAGCCCAGCTCGCCCTCGCACAGTTGTGCGGTGGTCAGATCTGCGGGCGGCAGGTTCTCAGCGGTGAAGCCGAACGGCTCGACGAGGTCGAGGTAGGACTGCTCGTCGCCGGTGATCCCGGCGAGCTCCTCGTTGTAGGCCTCCAGCAGATCGGTGTCCGCCTTGCGGAACACCGTGGCTCCGGCTCCCACCTGCTCGACACCGTCGAGTTCCTGAACGAACGCCTCCGTGGTCTCGAGATCGTCCATGTCCTCGGTCATCCAGTTCAGCGACACGGCGGTCAGCGCGAAGGCATCGGCCCGGCCGCTCTGGACGGCTTCGAGTCCGGCCGAGGCCGTGTCGACCTGGACCACATCGGTGATGCCGAGATCCGTCGCATAGCCGTCCTCGATCGCACCGGACTGCACAGCCAGCTTCACGTCGCCGGCGGCGGCGATGGAATCGAGATCGCTCAAGCCCTTCGGGTTGCCGGCCGGCACGGCCAACGTCGTCGTGTACATGATCTCGGGGTCGCTGAACGCTGCTTCGGCGCAGCGGTCCGGGAGAATCGACATACCGGCGCTGACGACATCCCAGCGTCCGGCGTTCAGGCCGGGGATCAGGTTGTCCCAGGCGACCTCTTCGACCTCGATCTCGTCGATGCCGAGGGCTTCGAAGATCTGCTTGTGCATCGCGATGGTCGCTCCGGTGGGCTCACCGGATTCGTCGACCCACGAGTACGGGCGCTCGGAGGCGACGGCGAGGGTGATGCTGCCCTCTTCCTGCGCCTTTTCGAGCGTGGTCTGGTCGGTGTCTCCGCCGCCGGCATCACCGGAGCCCGAGGAGCATCCCACCAGGGCGAGGGCGAGGGCGAAGACCCCCGTCAGTGCAAGTGCGGATCGGTTGAATGTGCGTCGCTGAGTCATCGTGTCCTCTTCCGTCTCGTAAGTTCTCTCGTCCGTGCACGGGGTCATGCCCGCCGCGTTCGATGACGGTCACTCACGATACGGAAGCTGACTTTCCAAGTACAATCAGACGCGCAGATTGTCGACAATGTGACTCAACCGTTGTCGGAGCGATCGGTTCACGTGCGCTGGTCCCGGGGAATAGCGGTCGGGCAGCGACAATGGAGGTGACGCGCGGTGCGTCGAGATCACGGAGGAGGGCTGGATGGCTCGAGAGATGCCCCGATCGGTGGGGCGGGCAGCGGTCCCGCGCGTCCCACGGATGTCGACGGTCGACCTGATCGCCATCGAATTGCGCAAGGCGATCTTCTCGGGCGCGCTCCCCGTGGGAGCGCCCCTGGGCGAGGTCGAGATCGCCACGCAGCTGGGCGTCAGCCGAAGCCCGTTTCGCGAGGGCGCGCAGCGGTTGGTGCAGGAGGGGCTCCTGATAGCCGTGCCGGGGCGGGGGATGAGCGTCGCGGTCATCGAAGGCGACCAGATCGACGACGTGTACCAGGCCCGGTTGGCGATCGAAGCACAGGCGGTGCGCCGAGTGGCAGCAGCCGGAGACGCAGGTGCACTGGAGCGACTGGAGCACGAGTTCCACGAACTGGTCGTCGCCAGCGAGGGCGAGGATGCTCGGGCGATCGGCGACGCGGACCTGGAGTTCCATCAGGTGCTGGTCGACGCGGCCGGCAGCGAGCGGCTCACCAGATTCATGGCGACGCTCGTGATGCAGACCAGAATCGTGAGCTTCAGTTCTGCGGACGGCTACAGCGTGAGGCGATCCGTCTCGCCGACGTACCGGACTCTGCTGGACGCGGTGCGGGCGGGAGATGCGCAGTCCGCGGTGACCGCGTTGGAGAAGCAGTTCGACGAGGCGGTCGCGCGGCTGCACGGGCGCGGTCCGTCGGTCGATCTGATCGAACCGGAGGAGATCGACGAGCCGACGGCGTTCGAGCCCATCTCGCCGACCGCCGAGTGACGCGAGGCCGGCTGAGGGTCACTCGATCCGGCAGCGCTGACCTCCGAGGCGTCGACACCGCAGACGAGGGATGCCCCGGCCGATCGGCCGGGGCATCCGCAGTCGTACAGGCTCAGCGAGCGGTCAGCTCTTGGACTGGCCGTAGCTGCCGAGCTGGCGCGTCGATTCGACGACGCGAGCGGCCATCGCGGACTCCGCGATCTTGCCCCACGCACGCGGGTCGTACTGCTTCTTGTTTCCGACCTCGCCGTCGACCTTCAGGACGCCGTCGTAGTTCTTGAACATGTAGTCCGCGATCGCACGCGTGTACGCATACTGCGTGTCCGTGTCGATGTTCATCTTGATGACGCCGTTCGCGACGGCGAGGGCGATCTCCTCGTCGGTCGAGCCGGAGCCGCCGTGGAAGACGAGGTCGAGCGGCTTGGCGCCCGTGTTGTACTTCGCGGCGACCTGCGCCTGGATCTCGCCGAGCAGCTCGGGTCGCAGCTTCACGCCACCGGGCTTGTAGACGCCGTGCACGTTGCCGAACGTGAGGGCGGCGATGTAGCGGCCCTGCTCGCCCAGGCCGAGTGCCTGGACGGCCTGGTCGACGTCGGCGAAGGTCGTGTAGAGGGCGTCGTTCGAACCCTCGTGCTGGACGCCGTCCTCTTCGCCGCCGACGACACCGATCTCGACCTCGAGGATCGCGTTGATGTTCTTCATGCGGGGGAGCAGATCTTTGGCGATCTCGATGTTCTCCGCGAGGGGAACTGCCGAGCCGTCCCACATGTGCGACTGGAAGATCGGGTTGCGACCGGCCTTGACCTCTTCCTCGGATGCCGAGATGAGCGGTTCGACGAAGCCGGCGAGGGCATCCTTCGGGCAGTGGTCGGTGTGCAGCGCGACCGTGATGGGGTAGTTCTTCGCGACCTCGGTCGCGAAGCGTGCGAAGGCGAGCGCGCCGGTCGCGCGGGCCTTCACGGTGTGGCCGGCGAAGTAGTCGGCACCACCCGTGGTGACCTGGATGATGCCGTCGGAGCCGGCCTCGGTCAGGCCCTGGAGGACGGAGTTGATGGTCTGCGAGCTGGAGACGTTGAACGCCGGGTACGCGAAGCCACCGGCCTTCGCGCGGTCGAGCATTTCTGCGTACTGATCCGGAGTGGCGACGGGCATGAAAACTCCTGCGATAGATGAAGCCGGGACAGCTGTCACTCTATCGCCGGACGCTCCGGATGCCGTGGCCCGTGTCCGCCGTTGAGGGGGGCGCTCTTCACTCACGTTAAGAATCGCAATTCCTTCGGCCATATTGGTGTGAAACTCATGCCGTTTGGGCCAAACGCCTGGCTAGGCTGACCGCATGGTGAGTCTGACGGCCGATCTGAGCCCGCTGCATCCCGACCGCAACCTCGCGCTGGAGCTGGTGCGCGCGACCGAGGCCGCGGCGATCCGCGCGGTACCGTTCATCGGGCGCGGTGCGAAGGAGGCCGCGGACGGCGCCGCGGTGGACGCCATGCGCGCATTCCTGGGGACCGTCGACTTCCAGGGGCGGGTGGTGATCGGCGAGGGCGAGAAGGACAACGCCCCGATGCTGTTCAACGGCGAAGTCGTCGGGACCGGCCGTGGCCCCCGGTGCGACATCGCCGTCGATCCGATCGACGGCACATCGCTCACGGCAGCCGGTCGCCAGAACGCTCTGTCGGTGATCGCGGTGTCCGACGGCGGAACGATGCTCGACGCATCGAGCGTGTTCTATATGGACAAGCTGGTCACGGGGCCCGCCGGAGTCGGCGTCGTCGACATCCGCCTGCCGATCGGCGAGAACATCCGCCGGTTGTCCAAGGCGCTCGGCAAACCGGTCGATGAGATCGTCGTGTCCGTGCTGAACAGACCGCGGCACGAGCAGCTGATCCAGGAGATCCGGGATGCCGGAGCGGGTACGCGTCTGATGAGCGACGGTGACGTCGCCGGCGGCATCAACGCCGCTCGCCACGGAGCGCGCACGGACATGTGCGTCGGCGTCGGCGGAAGCCCCGAGGGCATCGTGACCGCGTGCGCCATCAAAGCGCTCGGCGGACACATCCAGGGTCGCCTCTGGCCGCGGGATGACGAAGAGCGCCAGCGCGGCATCGATGCAGGACTCGAGATGGACAAGGTGTACGAGGCAGATGATCTCGTGCAGGGGAAGAACACGATCTTCGTCGCGACCGGCGTCACCGACGGGCAGCTCGTCGCGGGGGTGCGCCGCGAGGGCGGCTACGTCTACACGGAATCGGTCGTGCTGCGCGGAGCGTCCGGCACGCTGCGCCGCATCGCCAGCGAGCACCTCGTATCGAAGTGGTTGTGAGGGTCGGGGGCGCCGCCCGCTGACGCATCGTTATCGACCCGGTACTGCACGGCTCGCTCGTCGAGTCCGGGTTTCCCAGCAGAGCCTGGCAGAATAGGCGCGGATCTGCTGTCGCGCCTCCGAGGCGCGACCGGAGGAGGACGAGCGATGAGCACGCAGCACACGGGCGGCGAGAAGACGACGCCGAAGGTGGTCACCACCGCTACCGGACGCATCCTCCGAGTGAACCCGGATGGCACTCTGGGTTCGGCCTCGAACGATGGCCCCGCGTCGGCGCAGACCGCAGCCGCGGCCCGCACGGGCATCGCCCAGGATCCGTCTCGTCGCGCCGACGTGCTCTTCCGCGTGCGCCGTGATGAGGGACACGAACTGAGCCCGTGGTGGATGATCGGCGCCTTCGTCGTCACGTCCGGTCTCGTGATCGCCCTGCTCAGCTGGGTGCCCGGCGGCGCGTGAGCTTCGAGGGCTGATCGATTCAGCGGTCGGCCGGGGTCGCTTCATCCTCGTGCGTCTCCGTCGCTGTCAGCCGCGCACGCACGTCACCGACGTCGGCCTGCAGCGCGGCTGGAGTCGCGGGTTGCGATGCTTCGTCGCCCGGCGCGACACCTTCGATCAACTCCGGAGCCGTGAAACGGCGACCTGTGGCGACGATGGCGGCCGGAGCGGTGTCGAGCGTTCCGGCATCGATCCCCGGGAACTGGCGCGCGGTCACCAGCACGCGGCTCTCCAACGAGCCGGCGAATCGGTTGTAGCTGTCCACGGTGCGCTCGAGCGCACGGCGAAGGTCGTCCGCATGACCGGCGAGCGTTCCGAGGCGTTCGTACAACTGCATGCCGAGCGCGAGGAGAGTCCGGGCCTCGGTTGAGACCTCCTGCTGCGTCCAGGTGTAGGCCACGGTCTTGAGCACCGCCCACAGATTCACCGGAGACGCGAGGGCGACCCTCTTGCCGAACGCGTAGTCGAGCAGCGTCGGGTCCTCGTCGATGGCAGCGGCCAGCAGCGACTCGTTGGGAAGGAAGCAGATCACGAACTCCGGACTCGAATCGAGCCCCGACCAGTACGCCTTCTTGGCGAGGGCGTCGATGTGTGCGCGCACGGCCTTCACATGCTTCTGCATCAGCGCGCGGCGGGACGCTTCGTCCTTCTCACCGGCGCCGAGCGCACTGGCTTCGAGGTAGGCGTCGAGGGGCACTTTCGCGTCCACCGCGATCGAGGCGCCGCCGGCGAGACGGATCACCATGTCCGGGCGACCCTGGCCACGGTCCGAGAAGATGGTGGACTGCAGATCGAAGTCGACGTGCCGGGTGAGTCCGGCCGCTTCGACGACGCGGCGAAGTTGCGTCTCGCCCCAGACTCCCCGTGTGGCCGTGGAGCGCAGCGCACCGGCAAGCGATTCGGTCGTGGCACGCAGTGCTTCATCGGACTCCTGCGCGCGCCGCAGCTGCTCGGCCAGTGAGCCGAACTGGGCGTGCCGTTCCTGCTCCAACGTGGAGACCTTGTGCTGCATCTGCTGCAGGCTCTCGCGCACCGGGGCGAGCGCGGTCAGCACGGCGTTCTGCTGATCGACCCGAGCCGACTCGGCGATCTGCTGTGCACGAGCATGCTCCACGGCATCCCGATACAGGTCGTACTGCCGGTCGCGGTCGTCGCGTGCGGCGGCGAGCTCGGCCTCCGCTCGCGCCAGTGCCGCCGCGCCACGGGAGGAACGCGCGAACCAGCCGAGGGCGACGCCGGCCGCCAAGACGACGATCACGAGAAGAACGATCAGCAGAGCATCCATGACCTCAGTGTGCTCGGGGCCTCAGACATCGGTCGGATCCGCGCCGAGTGCGCTCGTTCTCAGGCGACCGCGCGCTCCGGAACGGCCACCGGTGGTGCCGTGACGCGCAGACTCAATGCGTCGGCCAGAGCATCCACGTCGGACGCACCGTTACGGCGCGCGGCATCGATCACGATCTGCGCGCACGCACGGGCATCCGCCAGCGCGTCGTGATGCGAGAACTCGGCGAAGCCGGCGGCGGCAGCGGCCTTGGGCAGCCGGTAGGAATCGAGCTGGTACGTCTTGCGGGCCACCTGAAGGCTGCACAGCGATCGGTACGGCGGGCATTCCAACCCCGTCGCGGCGGATGCACGCCGCAGCACGTTGAGATCGAAGCCGGCGTTGTGCGCGACGAGCACATCCGCGCCGGCGAAGTCGCACAGGCGATCGAACTGCTCCGGCCAGGTCGCGGCGTCTGCGACGTCCTCGGGGCGGATGCCGTGGATGCGGACGTTCCACTCCTGGAAGTCGTCGTATCCGGCCGGCGGACGGATCAACCAGCCCGTCATCGCGACGACCTCGCCGCCGCGCACGCGCACGAGTCCGACGGAGCACGCGGAGGCGGGGCTGGAGTTCGCGGTCTCGAAGTCGATCGCAGTGAAGTCCAGTGGCACGTTCTCACTGTCTCCCGGCATCCGGACGCGATGTCTCAGGCTCGCCGTAGGCTGACCACATGAGCGATGCACGCGCGACCTCCTTCGGTGCTCAGGCCCGCAGTTACGAGCTCGCGCGCCCCGAGTATCCGTTCGAGGCGGTGGCATGGATGCTCGAGGGGTTGCCGAGCGGCTCCCATCGGGTCGCGGACGTCGGAGCAGGCACAGGCAAGCTCACCAGGGTCCTGACGAAGGCGCCGGACGCCGAGGTCGTCGCGATCGATCCGGATGCTCAGATGCTCTCCGCGCTTCGCCAGAGCGTGCCGGGCGTTCCCACCTTCATCGGCACCGCGGAGAGTCTCCCGCTGCCGGATGCGAGTGTGGATGCCGTGGTGCTCGCGCAGGCGTGGCACTGGGTGGAGCCGATCGCTGGATCCGCTGAGGTGGGCCGGGTGCTTCGTCCCGGCGGCGTACTCGGGTTGATCTGGAACATCCGTGATGAACGCACGTCCTGGGTCCGACGGCTCACCACGATCATGCATGGCAGCGCGGCCGAGCAGATGATCTCCGGAGACGGGCCGATGGTCGGTGCGCCGTTCGGGGCCCTCGTCTCGCAGGAATGGGAGTGGACGCGTCCGATGACGCGCGCTCAGGTGCACGATCTGGCGAGTTCGCGCAGCTACGTGATCACGGCCTCGGACGATGAGAGGTCGCGGATCCGACATGAGATGGATCAGCTGTTCGACGACCTCGGGCTCCACGGCGACGACGTCATCGACGTCCCCTACGTGACTCGCGCATATCGGGCGGTGCGGCAGTGATGGAGGGCATCGACGCCGTCTTCTTCGATCTCGACGGAACGCTCGTCCACGACGGTGCGGGCGACGCGGTGCAGCACACCGCACGAGAACTGGCGCGTCGGCACGGTCTCGACGCCGAGGCGATCCTTGCCGCGAACACGGATGCCTGGCGTGACTGCTGGGCGCTGCAGGGTGAGAAGTGGATGCGCGGCGAGCTGCCGGGCGATGCTCTGCCGCGCGAGATCTGGCGGCTGACGCTGTCGCGTTTCGGCCGTGACGACGCCGCGCTGGTGGATGAGGCGGTCGTGCTGCACGTCCGCGCCGAGCACGGCACCTTCTCGCTGTTCGCGGAAACGCTCGTGGTGCTGGGGAGCCTTCGCGCCGACGGCATCCCGCTGGGACTGATCACGAACGGGCCGGCCGAGTTCCAGCGGGCCAAGCTCGTGACGGTCGGGATCGACGGGCTCTTCGACGTCGTCGTCGCCTCGGGTGACATCGGCGTGCTGAAGCCGGCCTGCGAGATCTTCGAGCGTGCACTCGACGGGCTCGGTGTCGCTCCCGATCGCGCGATGCACGTCGGCGACAATTTCGCCGCCGACGTCGTCGGGGCATCGGATGCCGGGATGACCGCGCTCTGGATCAACCGCGACGCGGCCCCAGCGCCGCGGCCTGATGTTCCGCATCGGGATATCCGCTCGCTGCACGAGGTGCTGGTCGAGCGCACGCAGGGCGCGGGCATCCCGCGCAGGTAGACTCGTACCCCGTGGCTCTCACTATCGGAATCGTCGGCCTGCCCAACGTCGGCAAGTCCACCCTCTTCAACGCCCTGACCAAGAACGACGTGCTCGCGGCGAACTACCCGTTCGCGACGATCGAGCCGAACGTGGGCGTGGTGAGCCTCCCGGATTCGCGGCTCGCCAAGCTCGCCGAGATCTTCAGCAGCGAGCGGATCCTCCCCGCGACCGTGTCGTTCGTGGACATCGCGGGCATCGTCCGCGGCGCGAGCGAGGGGGAGGGGCTGGGCAACCAGTTCCTCGCCAACATCCGCGAGGCTGACGCGATCGCGCAGGTCGTCCGCGGCTTCGCCGACGATGACGTGGTGCACGTCGACGGGGCGGTGAACCCGGCCTCCGACATGGAGACGATCAACGCCGAACTCATGCTCGCCGACCTGCAGACGCTCGAGAAGGCGATCGCCCGGTACGAGAAGGAAGTCCGTGGCCGCAAGCTCGACCCCTCGGTGCTCGAGGCCGCGAACGCGGCCAAGGACGCGCTCGAGCGCGGCATCCTGCTGTCGACGAGCGGGATCGACCTCGCGCCGATCCGCGAGCTGGGGCTGCTGACCTCGAAGCCCGTCATCTTCGTCTTCAACGTCGATGAGGCGGTACTGACGGACGATTCCCGCAAGGCGGAGCTGGCCGCACTCGTCGCGCCGGCCAAGGCCGTCTTCCTGGACGCGAAGATCGAATCCGAACTGATCGATCTCGACCCCGAGGATGCCGCCGAGCTGCTGGCTTCGACGGGTCAGGAGGAATCCGGTCTCGACCAGCTCGCGCGCATCGGCTTCGACACGCTCGGATTGCAGACGTACCTCACGGCGGGCCCGAAAGAGGCGCGCGCCTGGACGATCGGAAAGGGCTGGAAGGCTCCGCAGGCTGCGGGTGTCATTCACACCGACTTCGAGAAGGGCTTCATCAAGGCCGAGATCATCTCGTTCGATGACCTCGTCGCGACCGGGTCCGTCGTCGAAGCTCGAGCCAAGGGCAAGGCGCGCCTCGAGGGCAAGGACTACGTCATGCAGGACGGCGACGTGGTGGAGTTCAGATTCAACGTCTGACGGTCCCTTGGCGAACAGCGGTACATGAATGCTCCCCGACCGGTTGAGGCGCATTCAGTTGCGTCTTTCGAGGAAGCACTGGGCGATCATCGCTGCCACGGCGATGCTGATGGCCGGCGGGTGCGCGATGTACCTGTCCTGGGGTGCGTGGGGTGTGTTCGTGGCCTGTACTGCTCTGACGCTGGTGGGTTCGACCGCTCCGGCGCTGATGCTCCTTCCGCGGTCTGCGGTGACCAGAATGCTGATCATGCAGGTGGCGTCTTGTGCCCTGTGGTTCATGCTCATCGGATGGGGGATGGTCATGCTGCTGTACCCCGAGTACACAATCGGTTGGAGATTTCCGGGCAGAGGCGGCGGTGGCATGCGCGTGGAAGATGAAGCCGACGCATGGTGGATAGGTTGGTCCGTGCTCGGCATGGGGGTCGTCTGCGCGGCGTTGATCATCACCGTCGAGATACTCCCTCGTGTCCGCGGAACACGAGTGCTGCGCGCCGGGGGGGCCCGCGGTTCGGAGCCGATGAGTGTGTGACGATGGTGGGATGCACCAGCGCGACACGCAGTTCTTCGTGGACCTGGAATCGAAGGTCTGGGCTGCTCAGGTCAGCGGCGATGCCGATGCCGATCGTGAGTTGCTGTCAGGAGATTTCGTCGGCGTGTACCCGACTGGGTTCGCTGCAAGGGATGATCATGTCGAGCAGCTTTCCAACGGGCCGGTGATCGCGTCGTTCACCATCTCTCACGCACGACTCATCGTCGTTTCCGCGGTTTCGGTGATGCTCTCGTACCGCGCTGACTACAAGCGGCCCGGAGGCTCGCAGTCAGAGGCGATGTTCGTGAGTTCCCTGTGGGGCCGAGACGGCGGACGCTGGCAGAACACGTTCAGCCAGGACACGCCCGTGAGTTCCTGACCTTCCCGATGGCGCATGCCTTGCGTCACGATATGCGCTCCCGCCGCGACTGCCTTCTGAAAGACGGCGTCCACGTTCGGCAACCGCACGTGGAGCAGGCTCGGCATCACGGGCCATTCGGGAGAACGGTCGAAGCCAGCACGATGGTGTCGCCGATCCTCCAGTGCGAGGATGGGCGCATGCCCGAGTCTCCAGAGGTTCAGGTGCTCGTCGAGTTCCTCGACGAGCAGATCAAAGGTTGCGTCATCGCGGACGTCGACATCGCCGAGTTCCGCATCGTCAAGACGCGCGATCGAGTGCCCGCCTCGCTGGTCGGCGCCCGGATCACCGCGGTGCGGCGCTTCGGCAAGCATGTCGGTGTCGCCACGACGGCGGGTTGGCTGATGATCGGGTTGGGTCGCAACGGCTGGATCCGGTGGCATGGCGCGGAAGACCCATCCGGTGGCGACCCCGCACCGGAGGTCGCACGTGTCGTGCTCGAGGGGGAAGCGATGATGCGGCTCGTCGATTCGGGCGACTTCCTCGCCGTCACTGCGTCAGTGGTCGATGCGCCGACCGGCGTCGCGGGCGTCGCCGCCCTCGGACCGGATCCGCTCTCTTCGGATTTCTTGCGCGAGGACTTCGAGCGGGCGCTCGGCTCGAGGCGGAAACAGATCAAGGCGCTGCTTCAGGAGCAGACCTCGCTTGCCGGAATCGGCAACGCCTATTCGGACGAGATTCTCCACAGGGCGCGGTTGCCGCACGCGGTTCACGCGGCAGACCTCGACGCTGATGCGAGAGACCGGCTGTTCCACGCAACCGTCGACATCCTGAAAAGGGCGGTCGCGGACCGTCGGGGCCTGCCGCCCGACCGTCTGAAACAGGCGAAGGTCGAGGCGACGGTCGTGCATGGACGCGGCGGCCAGGCGTGTCCGGTATGCGGCACCGTCATCATCGATCAGGTGTTCGCCGGAGCATCAGCGCAATCGTGCCCGCACTGCCAGCCGGAACTCGCCGACGGCTGAACTCGCGCTCGCCAGGAGGGCGCGCGCTGATAGGTTGACGAAATGTCCACTGCCGTCGACCGGCGCACGGCTGAGACCCTGACCCCGGAGACCGTATGGCCGCCCACCTGATCGTGGTCTCGGGGCTGCCCGGCGTCGGGAAGACCAGCGTCGCCGCGATCGTGGCTGCTCGAATCGGCGCGGTGCATCTGTCGATCGATGCGGTCGAGGAGGCGATGCTCGCATCGGGTGTGCCCGCAGGGTGGACCGTGGGGGTCGCCGCATACGAGTCTGTGCGTGCCGTGGCCGAATTGAACCTGCGGTCGGGGAATGATGTCGTGATCGACGCCGCACCGGGAACCGTCGAAGAAGTCGCAGACGAGCTGGTGTCGCGCATCGGAACGCCATGATGCACCCTCGCACCGGCACGACCACCGGATCAGCCTTCATCGGGTCGATCGACATCGTCGCGCATGAAGAGCTCACCTTCGAAGACCGCTCGCAGTTGAAGCGGCTGTTCGACGCCGAGTACTTCGACGAGTTTGGCGAGTGGGACCCCGGTCAGCCCTACGGCTACGCTCCTCACGATGTCCACGTGGTCGCGCGATCGGACGATGCCGTCGACGGACACGTCGGTTGGGCGCGCCGCACCATCGGCGTCGCGGATGCCGAGGTCGCGATCGCAGGCGTCGGGGGAGTGCTGATCTCTGCGCGGGCACGGGGCAGGAGGCTGGGCGAGCGGCTGATGGCACATGCCATGAGATCGATGCGCGACGCGGGCGGTATCGACTTCGGCTACCTGGGGTGCCGCGAAGAAGTGGTGCCGTTCTACGAATCGTGCGGGTGGCGTCGGATCCGGACGGCGGAACGTTCGATCGGGCGGGACGGGATGCCGGTCGAGGACGAGCCCGGACAGCCGCTTCTCGTGCTTCCGATCGAGCGGGAATTCGGAACATGGCCCGTCGGCACCGTCGATCTGCGCGGACGTGCGTGGTGACGGCCATGCAGGAGCCGGTCGTCGGCGTACCCTGTGACTGACAAGGAGGAGCGCCATGACGTCCGATGCTCAGCATCCGGGACACATCCCTGCCCCGGGCGAACCATCGATCCCCCAGCTCGAGGAAGACGAGACGATCGCCCCGCGCCCCGAGGAGGAGATCGCCGACGTCCTGCGGGCCGAGCCCGATGTCGCCGATCACGGCACAGGTCGCGGGTGACGTCGGCCATCGAGATCCGGCGCGGCGACGTCTCGCTCGGGATGACGGACCTGGGCGGGGACGGACCCCCGCTGGTCCTGTTGCATGGTCTCGCCGGCAGCTCCAGGGAGCTGCTGCCCACGGCCGACGCCCTCGCCGACTCTTTCCGGGTCCTTCTGGTGGACCAGCGCGGACACGGACGCAGTACCAGGCGGCCGAGCGATCTGTCTCGCGAGGCGTACGTCGCAGATGTGGTCCACGTGCTCGAATCGCTCGTTCCGGAACAACCTTGTGTCCTCGTCGGTCAGTCGATGGGTGCCCACACCGCCTTTCTCGTTGCGGCGTCCCGTCCGGATCTGGTCGATCGGCTGGTGATGCTCGAAGGGCACGTCGCCGGCGAGGCGGGTCCGGAATCCGCTGCTGGCCTCGGCCGATTCTTCGCCTCATGGCCGTCGACCTTCCGTGACGCGTCCCACGCGCGCGAGTTCCTCGGTGGTGACGCGATCGTGGACGCCTGGGTCGACGACCTTGAAGCCACTCCGGATGGTCTGCGTCCGCGTTTCGACGCCGATGTCATGGAGCGCACGATCAGGGCAGTGCATGCTCCGAGGTGGCACGAGTGGGAACAGCTGGAGGTGCCGACGCTGGCCGTGTTCGCTCGCAGAGGGATGTTCACTCCCGCAGTCAAGGACGAGTTGCTGACGCGCCGCCCCGCCACGCGGCGCATCGACCTGCAGGGTGGCAGCCACGACGCGCACCTCGACGCATTCGACGAATGGGTCGGTGTGCTGCGGGCATGGCTGCTCGAGGACGTTGCGTGAGCGCGGCGAGGAACGAGGGCGCTCGCCCGGATCTCCGCATCTGCTTCTTCGGCGATTCCTTCGTCGCCGGCGTCGGCGATTCCAGCGGGCTGGGCTGGGTCGGTCGCGTCACAGCCGCAGCGCGGGAGCGCGGACACCGCATCACGTCCTACAACCTGGGCGTGCGGCGGGAGACATCCGTTCAGATCGCCGCGCGCATCGCCACCGAGGCTCCGCCCCGGCTGGCGGATGCCGAGGATGCTCGGCTGGTCGTCTCCTTCGGCGTGAACGACGCCACGGAGCGAGACGGCGTCGAACGCGCGGCGGTCGACGACGGCATCCGGGCAGTTCGGACGGCGACCGAATTCATCGGCGCCGATCGGCTCCTGGTCGTGGGTCCACCGGCGACCGCCGACCAGGCGCAGAACGAGCGGATCCGGGCCCGCGACCGTGCGATGCGCACGCATGCCGACCGTTTGGGCGTTCGATTCGTATCGACCTTCCCGGCGACGTCACGCGATACCACCTGGCAGCATCAGGTCGTGGTCGGCGACGGCTACCACCCGGATGCCGAGGGCTACCGCCTGCTCGCATCGGTGATCCAACCCGTCTTCCTCGACTGGCTGCACTGAGATGACCGGGGTGTTGCGCGCACCCGAGTCTCCGGGGCCGCTCCGGTAACATTGTCAGTCCGTGCCGCGCCCGCATGGTCGATGACGCTCATGACGGCCGAATGAGAGGACTGACCACGTGAGCGAGAGCAGCATCTTCGACCCGAACGGTCGCGCCGTCCCCTACGTCGACGAGGGCGAAGGGCCTGTCGCCCTCGTGCTGGTCCCCGAGACGCGCACCGACAACGAGGTGCTCGGAATCGTCGCGCACTACCTCGCAGAAGAGGCCGGATTCCGCGTGCTGCGCATCGGACATCGACCAGTTGACGCAGCGCTCGCCGATCGCGCAGACGACGTCATCGCGGTGATGGATCACGTCGGCCTCGCTGATGCCTGGATCGGCGGACACGGCTTCGGCGGCACCATCGCGCGCACGGTGGTCGCCGAGCACCCCGACCGCTCGAACGGCCTGCTGCTGCTCGGAGTCGAGGAGGCCGAGATCGCCCTCGCCCCCGTTTTGCCGGTCCTGATCGTGCAGGCCACGGGCGACGAGGTCACCCCGACCGAGAACGCCGAGCGGCTGCACGCGACCGCCCCCGAGCGGTCGAGCATCAAGACCGTCGAGGGAGCCGATCATCTGTTCCCGGTGACGCACCCCGTCGAGACCGCCGTCATCATCGAGGAGTACCTCGACTGGGACTGACCTGACCGTTCACAGCGTCCGCGGTCCCGCTCCGTTCAGGAGGGTGTCGACGATGCGGGCCGCCAGCGTGTCGACGTCGAGTTCGGCATCCTCCGACGGGGATTGCAGGGTCGCGGCCAGCAGGGCGTAGTACACCCGACGGGCCCACCGCAGATCGGCGTCCTCGGCGATCAGCCCGGCATCCTGCGCGCGCCCGAGGACCACGAGGCAGTGCTGCGCGATGTCTTTGTGAAGCCGTGACGCGGTGCTGCCCGCCTCCGCAGGCACACCCAGCGCGAATGTCCACGCTCCCTTCACCTCGAGCACGTTGGCCGTGATCCGATGCAGCGCCACGAGCGGCGGTGCCGTGTCAGGGCGCCCCTCGTCGACGGCGCTGGCAAGCCGCTCAGCGGCCGACAGTGCAAGAGCATCGAGCAGCGCCTGGCGGTTGGCGAACCGTCGATGGATCGTGGTGCGCGCGACCCCGGCGGCACCGGCGATCTGCTCCATCGAGGCATTCGGCTCGGTCGAGAGCACGTGCTCGGCCGCCTCGAGAATCGCTTGGACGCTGCGTTCGGCGTCCGCCCGCAGCGGTCGTCGTGCGGAGATCGTCATGACGAAAACACTACACCTTAGACGTGTTTCCTGTTATAACTGCAACATGCATGTTGCAAATAGCGAAAGTCGTGCAGGACTGTGAGACCGACCACGATGCCAGCGGTGGGCGCGGCTGCGGCCATGCTGCTCGTCGGCACGTCAGCCGCCGTGTCCGCCACCATCGCGGAGTATCCCGTGCTGCTCGGACAGGCGCTGCGTTACGCGCTCGCCGCGGTCATCCTCCTGTTGATCGTTCGCCGGATGCGCCTGCCACGGGTACGGCTCACAAGGCGCGACCTGCTCCTTCTCATCGCGCTGTCCGGCACCGGCCTGGTCGCCTTCAACGTCTTCCTCGTCGAGGCCACCCGGCATGCGAGTCCGGCCATGATCGGCAGCGTGGTCGGGGCTGTGCCCATCGTCCTCGCGATCTCCGGCCCGATCCTGCAAGGGCGGGGACTCTCCGGCGCGGCTCGTCGGATCGGCAGCGGTCGTGACCGCCGGCGTCATCGTCGCCGCGGGGTTCGGGGGTGGGAGCGTCCCTGGCATCCTGCTTTCGATCGCGGCACTGCTCAGCGAGGCCGCGTTCTCCCTGCTCGCCGTGCCGCTGCTGCCGAAGCTCGGCGCACTGCGGGTCGCGGCGTATCCTGCAGCGCTGTCCGTCGTGCCGTTGTTCGTCGTGGGCGTCCTCCTCGACGGGCCGTCGTCGCTGCGCCTGCCCACGCCGCCGGAAGCACTCGCATTCGCGTACCTCGGTGCGATCGTCACGGCGCTGGCGTTCCTGCTCTGGTACCACGCGCTGCATCGCCTCGGTGCTGATCGCGCGGGCCTCTTCGCAGGGCTCGTTCCGATCGGCGCGTTGCTGACCACGGCACTGCTCGGTGTCGGCGAGATCCATCCGTCGCATATCATCGGGACCCTGCTGGTCGCGATCGGCGTCGTCGTCGGCATGCGCAGTCCACGCACCGTCGCGCCGATCGAATCCGGCATGGATGATCGGGCGGTGCAGCCGGCATCCGACGAGCATGGATGACGAAAGGAGGACCGCATGATCGGCACCCTGAACGCTCTGGTCGACCTGATCGAGGAGAGACTCGAAGAGGATCGGCCAGGGCAGGACATCGACATCGCGGAGTTCGCCCGCGCGCACGCCACGACGGAGTACCACCTGCGGCGCATGTTCGCGTCGCTCGCCGGGATGCCGGTATCGGAGTACATCCGGCGTCGGCGCATGACCCGCGCGGCGGCGGAGCTCGTCTCCGGTGCACCCGACCTGCTGACGGTCGCGGTGCGCCACGGATACGGATCCGTCGAGGCGTTCGGGCGCGCATTCCGCGCCGTGCACGACACGGCGCCGGCGCAGGTGCGCCGAGACGGCGGTCCTCTCCGCACACAACCCACGCTCAGATTCCGTCTGAGCGTCGAAGGGAGAATCCCCATGGACGTCACCATCATCGACCGTCCCGCGCTCAGCCTCGTCGGTCATGCCGTCGAGGTGCCCCTCATCCACGAGGGAGTCAACCCGCACATCCAGGCGCACATCGCGTCGCTCGACCCCCGGGAGCACGTGCGTCTGAAGGAACTCGGGAACACCGACCCCGCCGGCATCCTGGCCGTCTCGGACGGACCTGAGCCGGATGCCGCGGAGGGTGCGCCGCTCACGTATCTGCACGGCGTGGCGGTCTCCGACGGCACACCGGTACCGGACGATCTCGACGTGATCGCGCTGCCGGCCGGTTCATGGGCGGTCTTCGCCTCGAGCGGGCCGTTCCCCGAGACCCTGCAGCGGCTGTGGGCCGCGACGGCGACCGAATGGTTCCCATCGAACCCGTGGCGTCTGCGCCCCGGCCCGTCGATCGTCCGCTACCTCGAGCTGACCGCGACGCACGCCTCGTGCGAGCTCTGGCTGCCTGTCGAGCGCGCGTAACTGCGTGAATCGCAGGGGTCTCACCCGCAACGGGTGACCGCGCCGCCTCAATCCGATGCGGATCCCCGCGGAGGCAGTACGGTTCCAGAGGCCAGCCGTAACGGCGGCATCACATGCGCCGTGACGGCGGCATCCAAAGAAAGGCACACACCCATGAACTTCTGGGCATCATTCTGGGACATCATCTGGTGGTTCATCCTCGTCTTCGCGTTCGTGTCGTACCTGTACGCACTGTTCGCAGTGATCGGTGACCTGTTCCGCGACAGCAAGCTGGGCGGCGGATGGAAGGCTCTGTGGATCATCTTCCTGATCTTCGTGCCGTTCCTGACCGTCCTCGTCTACCTGATCGCCCGCGGTGGCAGCATGGCCGAGCGCTATGCCGCTCAGGCGCAGGCTGCGAAGGCATCCACCGACGCCTACATCCAGCAGGTGGCCGGCGCGAGCCCGACCGACGAGATCGCGAAGGCGAAGGACCTGCTGACGTCCGGCGCCATCACGACGGAGGAGTTCGAGAAGCTGAAAGCCAAGGCCCTGAGCTGATCCTCTTCCGAGGCTGACCGCACCGCCTCTCGTCGACTCGTCGGCGAGGGGCGGTTCTGCGTCCACGTCCAGGCGAGTCAGGATGCCGACAGCGCCGCCACGAGCGACGGAGCGAGTCCCGGGACCTCGTCGACCGGAACGGCCAGTGCGAGCAACGACCGACTGAAAAGGTTGCGGGCGCCGGCGGCGAGCGTGATGTCGACGATCTGCCGGTCGCTGAACCCGGCGTCGCGCAGCTCCTGAGTGTCGGCATCCGACATCGCCGCAGCCTCGGTCGAGAGCTTCCGGGCGTAACGGATCACGACCTGCTCGGCCTCGGAGAACCGACTGTCGTCGCCGTGCGCGAAAGCGAGGAGGCCGTCCTCGTCGATGACCTCTGCACGCAGCGCTTTGCGCCCGTGCGCGAGCAGGCAGTGCGTGGAGCCGATGGCCTGTGCCGCGCCGAGGGTCGCGGCTTCGTAGACGCTCAATCCGATCGAGGGGACGACTGCTCGCACCAGTTGCTCGAACGCGGCGTGGGCTTCGGGGTTCACGGCCATCGCCTGCGTATGGGAGAAGACGAATCCGTCATCTGCGATGTCTTCGGCGTACATGTCCGCGACATGTCCTGCAGCGGTCTCGGCCGGTGGGGGAGTGATGATCATGAACGACTCCGTCCTGGCCGGCGCAGACACCGACCAGGACGGACGCTACTCGCCCGGCGCACCGGACGGAAGAGGATCAGGCGGGCTGAGGCAGGATCGTGAAACTGACGGTGCCCTCGCCGTCGACTCCGGCGTCCAGCACCTTGTCGGCGAGAGCCTCTGCCGCGGCTGTCTCGAGGAAGACGCGGGTTCCGGCGGCCTCGATGATCTGGTCTGCCGGCTCGGGGGAGGGGACGACGTGCACGGCGAAGCGCGTCTCTCCGTTCGGACCCTGTGCAGGGGCGGACTCGATCCGCAGCCCGGCATCGTCTCCGTTCTCCTGGCCCGTCACGATCGTGGTGACGACGGCGTTTGCATTGTCGGTGAGGGTGAGCACAGCGCTCTCCTTCCGTTCGCGGGTCACACCCCGGTCGAGGCATGTCCGGGCCACGATTCCGGACGTCGCCGCGCGCTTCAACCCCCGACCGGGGACTCGGAGGGTTCTCCCACCTTGGCCGACCTCACTCGGCTAGGGTCTCCTCGCGCAGCCGAGGCTCGGTCCGCTGCTCCGGGCGCACACCGGCCTTGTCGGCGTAGAACTCGCGAATCCGGTCCATGTCCGCGGCGACATCCCCGGTAAGCGCGACGGTGGGACCGAGACCGGCCGTCATGGTCGTGCGATCGACGAATCCGAGGGTGACCGGCATCCCTGTCTGTCTGGCGATCCGGTAGAAGCCGCTCTTCCAGTACTCGTTGCCGCCGCGGGTGCCGTCGGGCGTGATGACGAGGCCGAACACCATCCCGGCATCCACCTGCTCGATGACGTCCGCCACGACGCGACGGGGGTCATCACGATCCACCGGGATGCCGCCGAGACGGCGCATGAGCGGCCCTCGCCAGCCGCGGAAGAGGCTCTTCTTGCCCAGCCAGTGCACGTCGATCCCGAGGCGCCAGGCGATCGCCAGCATCAGCACGAAGTCCCAGTTCGACGTGTGCGGGGCACCGATGAGAATCGTGGGGCGATCCGGTGCGGCGCCGTCAGCCAGAGTCCAGCGGCTGAAGGTCCAGTAGGCGCGGGACAGAAGGCGTTTGAGCATCAGATAACCGTATGCGACCGAATATGCTGTGCCGGGTATGGCGGCGCCGTCACTGCCGGTTCGCCAGCCGGGGGAGCAGGACCCAGAGCACGAGGACGATCGCGCTCGCGACCAGCAGCACGGTGAGGGAACCGGCCCGTCCGAGGACGAAGTCGAAGATGAGTGTCGTGACACCGACGCTCAGAAGGCCGATGACGGCGAGATCGGCTTTCACGATGCGCGAGGTGAAGCGGACGAGATCCGGCTTGCGGTGCTGTCCGAACCATGCGCGGTGCAGGCCGACCGGGGCCAGCGCCAGAATCGTCGCGAGGGCCGCCAGCCCGACCAGCACGAGATAGCCGGTGCTCTGGACTTCGTCGAGCTCGGTGAATCGAGGCGTGAATGCGACCGCGAGGAGAAACCCGGACAGCACCTGGGTGCCGGTCTGCATCACACGCAGCTCCTGCATGAGTTCGTCCCAGTTGCGGTCGGCGCGTTCGTCCGGTGTCTCATCGCGGCCATCGGGTTTGGCATCCACATCGCTCATATCCGAAGTCTCGGACGACGCCGTCGGGATGTCCAGGGGGTTGCGGGTGCCGCGTCCGATCTTCCGGGAGCGGACAGCGCCTGCTCGCACAGGCAGGCGTAGCATGGAGGAATGAGCGATCCTCAGACTCCTGATGTCCCGTCCGCTGCGCACCCGCTCGTCGCGCCGGTGGGACTCAACCTGCTGGGCGGCGCCGATGCCGGCGCCTGCAGCGGCGGGTTCTGCGCGCTGCCGACCGAGTAGCCGTTCGGCAGCGTCCGCCCCGCCGAGGCAGGGCGGACGCACGAACCTCAGTGACCGCCGTGGAAGCCGTCGCCCGCGTCATCCGCCGGCTTGCGGACGAAGCCGGCGAGCGCGACGGCGACCAGCGAGATGATCGCGGCCAGCAGGAATGCCGTGCGAGCACCCGGTGCGCCGGCAGCGGCCGTCGACAGTCCGTCGGCCTCACCCGCGTACAGGATCGATGAGTAGACCACCGTCATGACCGCGACGCCTGCGGCACCGGCGACCTGCTGCAGAGTGTTCAGGACAGCAGAACCGTGCGAGTAGAACCGTCGCTCGAGCGATCCGAGCGACGCGGTGAACAGCGGCGTGAAGGACATCGCCAGGCCCACCGACATGACCGTCTGCACGATCACGAGCATCCACCAGGGGGTGTTCTGGCCGACCGTCGCGTAGAAGAACAGCGCTCCCGAGATCATGATCGTCCCAGGCACGAGCAGAGTGCGCGTTCCTCGGGCGTCGTAGATGCGGCCCATGATCGGCCCGAGCAGGCCCATCAGGACCGAGCCGGGCAGCAGGATGAGTCCGGCCTGCAGAGCATCGAGGCCAGCGACGTTCTGCAGGTACTGCGGCAGCAGGGTCAGCGTGCCGAACATCGACAGCGCCACGATCGCCATGATGATCACGGCGATGGTGAAGTTGCGCGAGCGGAACACGCGCAGGTCCAGCAGAGCGTCGTCGATGCGCTGCAGCATGAGCTGTCGCCATACGAACAGTGCCAGCGCGATCGCACCGACCACGAGCGCGACGATGCCGGTGGTCGCGGCCCCGGCGCCGTGACCACCGAACTGGCTCAGGCCGTACACGATGCCGCCGAAGCCGAACGCCGCGAGCGGGATGGAGAGCACATCCAGCGGCACCTTCTTCGTCTCGCCGAGGTTCGTCATCCACTTCGCGCCCATGGCGAGGGCCACGATCGCGATCGGCAGCACGATGCCGAACAGCCAGCGCCAGCTGAGCGTCTCGAGCACTGCTCCGGCGAGGGTCGGGCCGATGGCAGGTGCCAGCGAGATGACGAGACCGACGCGGCCCATCATGCGACCGCGCGACTGCGGCGGAACGACGTTCATCATCGTGGTCATCAGCAGCGGCATCATGACGCCGGTGCCGGCGGCCTGGATCACGCGACCGGCGAGCAGGACGCTGAAGCCCGGGGCCACGAGGCACACCAGGGTGCCGAGCGTGAACGCGCTCATCGCCGCGATGAACACCTGTCGAGTGGTGAAGCGCTGCAGGATGAACCCGGTCGTGGGGATCACGACGGCCATCGTCAGCATGAACGCGCTCGTCAGCCACTGCCCGAGGTCGGGCGGCAGCCCCAGATCCTCGTTGAGGTGCGGGATCGCGATGCCCATCGTGGTCTCGTTGAGGATCGCGACGAACGCGGCGACCAGCAGCAGCCAGATCACGCGCATGTCGGAGGGCGCGATCATGGGCTCCCGCTTGGCGGGAGTGGTGGGTATGGAATCAGTGGTTGTGGCCATGACGTCTCCTTGCGTTCAGGACGGGCGATCGGCCACCGGCGGAACCGTCAGATCCGGCATCCGCACGAGGGCAAGCCTCAAGAGTAACGGCGGGGTGGGACATCGCATTCCCGATCTCGGAAGGAATCTGGAGAATTCTTCCGGGGTTAGGCTGACCGCATGAGCATGGGCGGCGGACACGGCGGCGGTGGCCGCGGTGGCGGTGCGGCATTCCGAGGAGTCGATGAGGCGGCGCAGAAGCGTCTGAATGCCCAAGCGCCGCGCATCCCCGGTCTCGGGCACCGCGTCATCGGGCTGTTCCGTCCCTATCTGTGGCGGATCGTGATCACGGGGATCCTGGTGATCACCGGCGCGGCGATCGCAGTGATCCCGCCGTTGATCGTGCAGCGCATCTTCGACGACGCGCTGTTCCCCGTGGACGGCTCCCGGCCCGACCTCGCCCTGCTGGTGCGCCTGGTCGCTCTCATGATCGGACTGTTCCTGCTCTCGGCGGCGCTCGGTGTCGCTCAGACCTGGTTCACCTCGACCGTCGGCAACCGCGTCACCGGCGATCTGCGTGTGAAGCTGTTCGAGCACCTGCAGGAGATGGAGCTCGGCTTCTTCACACGGACCAAGACCGGTGTCATCCAATCCCGTCTGCAGAACGACGTCGGCGGCGTCTCCGGCGTTCTGACCAACACCGTGACGAGCATCCTGGGCAACACGGTCACGGTCGTCGCGTCGCTGGTCGCGATGATCATCATCGACTGGCGGCTGACCCTGATCGCCGTCGTCATCATGCCCTTCCTCATCATCGTGCAGCGCCGCGTCGGGCAGGTGCGCGCACGCATCGCGGGGGAGACGCAGGAGTCGCTGAGCGAACTGACCAGCATCACCCAGGAGACGCTGAGCGTCTCCGGGATGCTGCTGTCGAAGTCGTTCAACCGGCAGCGCGCCGAGTCGGAGCGCTATCAGGCCGAGAACCGCAACCAAGTCGTGCTGCAGGTGCGCAGGGCGATGAGCGGGCAGGGATTCTTCGCCGTCGTCCAGGTGATCATGGCGTCGGTGCCCGCGATCATCTACCTCGTCGCCGGGTACTTCATCACCGGCGGGGTCGATGTGATCACGGCGGGGACGGTCGTGGCGTTCACGACGGTGCAGGCCAGGCTGCTGATGCCGCTGATGGGCCTCATGCGCGTGGCGCTGGACCTGCAGACCTCCGCGGCGCTGTTCGCGCGCATCTTCGAGTACCTCGACCTGGTTCCCGCGATCCAGGATGCGCCGGATGCCGTCGACGTCGCCGCTGCGCCGGGTCCTCGGGGGCGTGTCGAGTTCCGTGAGGTCGTCTTCCGGTATCCGGATGCCGCGGCGGACGCGCGACCCACCCTGCAGGGGGTCTCGTTCGTCGCCGAACCAGGTCAGCACGTCGCGTTCGTCGGGCCTTCCGGCGCAGGCAAGACGACGGTGCTCTATCTCGCGCCGCGCATGTACGAGGCGGCGTCGGGTCAGGTCCTGTTCGCCGGGGCCGATGTGCGCGCGCTCACGCAGGAATCGATCATCGACGAGATCGGCATCGTGTCGCAGGAGACCTATCTCTTCCATGCCACGATCCGCGAGAACCTGCTGTACGCCAAACCTGACGCCACCGAGGATGAACTCGTCGCGGCGTGCACGGCGGCGAACATCCATCACATCATCAGCGGGTTCGAGAACGGCTACGACACGATCGTCGGCGAGCGAGGGTATCGGCTGTCCGGGGGTGAGAAGCAGCGCATCGCGATCGCGCGCATCCTGCTGAAGGATCCGCCCGTCCTGCTGCTCGACGAGGCCACCTCTGCCCTCGACACCGTGTCCGAGCGGGTCGTGCAGGAGGCCCTGGACGAGGCGGCGCGCGGGCGCACGGTGCTGTCGATCGCGCACCGGCTGTCGACCGTGATCGGTGCCGACGTCATACACGTGCTCGAGGCGGGGCAGATCGTCGAATCGGGAACGCACGCCGAGCTGCTCGCCGCCGGCGGGCTCTACGCCGAACTCGCCGCGCAGCAGATCGCGGCATCCCGGATCATGGGCGCGGAGGAGGCCGCCGAGGCGACGGCGGCCGGGTCGGCGGCGCTCGCCGGGCGCCGGGCGGATCCGGCTCCTGAGGACTCGGCCGCAGCGGATGCCGTTGCCGCCCTCACTGCGCCGGTGCCGCTGCTCGAGGTCGCCGATCCGCGGGTCGAATCGCCCGAGGCATAAAGCGAACATCGGATGTCTTCCGGGAGATCCTTGACTGAAGGCGGGGTGAATGCGCACAATAGGCGCTGATACATCCGACCTGTAGCGACTGTTCAACGTGAGGTGCTCGTGACCGACAAGACCTGGACCGATCTGGATCGCGCTCTGCCCGAATGGTACGGGCGAGCGAAGTTCGGGATCTTCATCCACTGGGGCGCATATTCGGTGCCGGCGTGGGCCGAGCCGATCGGAGCCCTCGGCGAGGTCGAGGATGACGACACCTGGTTCGCGCACAATCCGTATGCCGAGTGGTATCTCAACACCATCCGCATTCCCGGCAGCCCCGCGCACAAGCACCACGAGGAGACGTACGGCGGCGCCCCGTACGACGACTTCCTCGATCGTTGGACCGCTGAGCGATTCGATCCGCGCGCCTGGGCCTCGCTGTTCGCACGCGCCGGAGCCGAGTACGTCGTGCCGACCACGAAGCATCACGACGGCATCACTCTGTGGGATGCGCCGGGGACCGGCTCTCGCAACACCGTGCACCGTGGGCCGCGGCGCGATCTGGTCGGAGAGATCGCGAACGCGGTGCGCGACGAGGGCTTGCGATTCGGGGTGTACTACTCCGGCGGACTGGACTGGTCGATCAGCGACTTCCCGCCCCACCGCACCGGAGAGGAGGTGCACACGCTCCGGCCCAATGACGCCGCGTATCACTACTATGCGCTGGCCCATGTGCGAGATCTCATCGATCGCTATCATCCCGACGTCCTGTGGAACGACATCGAATGGCCCGACGCGGGCAAGCACCGCGGACGCGACGGACTGCACGAGATGTTCCGCGAGTACTTCGCCGCGCATCCCGACGGAGTCGTGAACGATCGTTGGGGACGCACGTACTACGACGTGGCGACGACCGAGTACTCCGCGGGCAAGGCGAACGAGGACAAGGACGTCTGGGAGAACAACCGCGGTCTGGGGTGGTCCTTCGGGTACAACCGGCTCGAGTCGCCCAAGGAGACCCTCGACTCGATGGCGCTCGCCAAGCACTGGACGGACGTCGTGGCGAAAGGCGGACGCCTGCTCCTGAACGTCGGACCCACCGCCGAAGGAGACATCCCGGAACTGCAGCAGCGGACCCTGGAAGGGTTCGGGCAGTGGAAGCTCCCGATCGCAGACGCGGCAGCCGCCACCGGGCGCACCACGCAGCCGGACAGCGGCGAGGACGGACGTTGGCGACGCGACTGGGAGACGCCGACGGAGCGGATCGTGTTCCTGGAGGATCTGGGCGAGCACCGGATCGCGACTCAGGGGATCGACCTCGACCTCGTGCGCGTACTCTCCGGCGACGTGATCGTCGAACAGGACGGCGGCGTGGCGGTCGTGCGGGTCGGAGGCGTGACGCACGGCCCCGCCGCCGTCGCCTTCGCCCGCGTCTGACGTCCGCGCGGTCGCGGCCGGATCAGTGCGCGGACAGCCCGCCGTCGACGAACAGCGAATGTCCGGTGACGTACGCCGACCCGGAGCCGGCGAGGAACACGGCGGCGCCGGCGAAGTCCTCGGGCAGGCCGTTGCGACCGATCATCGTGCGCGCGGCGAGGGCCGAGATCTTCTCGGGATCGTCCTGCAGCCGCGCGTTCAGCGGCGTCAGGACGAACCCTGGCACGAGCGTGTTGCTGGTCACCCCTGTGCCGCCCCATGCCTCGGCCTCGGATCGCATGAGCGATTCGACAGCCCCCTTGGAGACCCCGTAGATCCCGCTGCCCACGAACGCACGATGCGCCTGCTGCGAACTGATGTGGATGAGCCGCCCGTAACCGCGCTCCGCCATCCCGGCCGCGTACCGCTGGCCGAGCAGGAATGGCGCCAGCGCGTTCACGGTCATCGTGGCATCCCAATCGTCCTCGGTGATCTCGGGATACGGCGGGCGGATGTTGATGCCGGCGGAGTTCACCAGGATGTCCGGTTCGCCGAACGGCTCCGCCGCGGCATCCGCCACGGCCTGGATGCCGGCACGGGTGCTCAGGTCGCCGACGACGCCGGCGGCGCGGCATCCGGCATCCGTCAGCTCCCGCACTGCCGCATCGACGCGGTCCCGTCCGCGCGCGACGATCACGGTCGCGGCGCCCGCCTTGGCGAGGGCCGTGGCGATCCCGCGGCCGATGCCGGAGCTGCCGCCGGTCACCACGGCGACGCGGCCGGAAAGCGAGAAGAGCGAATCGAGGTACGTGTTCATGGGTCTCCTGACACGCGGGCGCGCAGGGGCATCACCAGCTGAGCGCGGCCGCGAGAGTGGGGTCGGGGTGGGCGTCGGCGAACTCGGGGAATGACCGCAGCTCGTCCGTGAACGCCATGACCTCCGCGGCGTATGCGGGGTCGGGGTGGGTGCCGGCGATCTCCTGGAGCGGCGGCACGTCCATCGCGAGGATGAGTTCCAGCCTAGCGGCCACGGCGGCGTGAGCACCGGCATCCCGCAGCACTCCGATGCCGCCGAGCAGCGCCGAGAGATAGTCGCGGAGCACGGGCAGCTGGGCCTTGCCCTGCGTGATCGACGAGCCGTCGGCGCGCAGCCGCCAGCGCACGACGACATCGGGAATCACGTCGAATGCGCCCGCTGCGGTGTACATCCGCTGTGCGACGATCTGGTCCTCGTAGGCGACGCCTTCGGGGAAGCGCAGATCCGTCCAGAGATCAGCGCGGCTGATCTTCGACCAGGCCACGATGTTGGCCGACGCCTTCGGATGCTCGAAGATCGTCGTGCCGAGACGTTCGGGGTCCGTCGCGGCGGCCACCCAGGGCTGGACGCGACCGGGGACGTAGACGCCGCGGTCATGCCGGGAGCGGACGTACGCACCGGCGACGAAGTCGCTGCCGGTCGTGGTGAGGGTGCCGATCAGGCGGGCGAGCGCTGTCGGGGTTAGCTCGTCGTCGCCGTCCAGGAATCCGACGAACTCGGTGTCGACGCGGTCGAGGCCGACGTTGCGCGCCGCTCCCAGCCCGATGGAGCGCTCGTGCCGGAGTACTTCGAATCGGGAATCGGATGCCGCGGCATCCGCGAAGACCTCACCGGTGGCATCGAGCGAGCCGTCGTCGATGAGCAGCGCGCGCCAGCGCTGCTCGGTCTGCGCGCGCAGGGAGTCGAGGGCTGCGGGGACGAAGGCGGCGATGTCGCGACCGGGGACGATGAGCGTGACGATCGGGGCGGGCACGTCCCGAGTCTAGGGCGGTGGTGCGTGCGTGGTTCGCGTGGATGAGGAGTCATGACCGGAAACGGCGCGCACCGCGTCCGCGACCAGAGCCGCCAGCTGCGCCGGAGCCTCCGCGGGGAGGGCCCTGCGGTCGAACGTGAACCGGACCGAGGACTGGGCGACCTCCGGCGCGATGCCGCAGGCGATCAGGACGTGCGATGGCTCGTCGCTGCCCGCCGCGCACGCCGATCCGCTCGACGAGACGACACCGCGGCGCTCCAGTTCGAGCAGCACGGCCTCGCCGCTGACGCCCGTGAAGGTGAAGCTCGCTGTGCCAGGGAGGCGATCGACGGCGTCGCCGGTGAGTGCGGCCGCGGGGACGCTCGCGAGCACGCCGCCGATGAATGCGCGCGTGCGCTCGCCGACCGCTTTCGCGACCGCATCGCTTTCCACATCAGCGAGCTCGAGGGCGGTGGCCAGCGCGACGGCGCCCGCGACGTTCTCCGTGCCCGAGCGTCGCCCGCGCTCCTGCCCGCCGCCGTGCAGCAACGGCTCGAGCGGGATCCGCCCCCTGACCGCCAGCGCGCCGATCCCCTTGGGGGCTCCGAGCTTGTGGCCCGCGACCGAGATCGCGTCGGCGTCGAGCCCGGTCAGTGGCAGCCACCCGGCTGTCTGCACCGCGTCGACGTGCAGCACCGCATCGGCCGCATGCGCGACGGACGCCAGCGCCGCGACGTCCTGCACGGTCCCGATCTCGTTGTTCGCATGCCCGAGGGAGACCAGTGCGGTGTCGTCGCGCAGCACCGCGGCCAGCGCCTCGGGGGTGATGCGGCCGCCCGCATCCACCGGCACGCGCGAAACCGTGATGCTATGGAACCGCTCGAGGTAGGCAGCCGACTCGAGGATCGACTCGTGCTCGATCGGCGAAACCACCAGATGACGACGGTCCGATGCCAGCATGACGCCCTTGACGGCGAGGTTGTTCGCCTCGGTGCCGCCGGCGGTGAAGATGACGTCACCCTTGCGCATCCCGAGCACACGGGCGACGCGCGCGCGAGCATCCTCGAGCGCGCTCGCCGCGGCTTCGCCGACCGTGTGGTGGCTGGACGGGTTGCCGAACACGCCGGTGAGGAACGGACGCATCGACTCGAGCGCCTCGGGGCGCACGGGGGACGTCGCGGCGTGGTCGAGGTAGAGCATCAGCCGATCCGCAGGTCGAGTCCCAGATCGAGGGCACGCGCCGAATGCGTGAGTGCGCCTACCGAGACCACGTCGACCCCCGTCTCGGCGATAGCGCGGACGGTGTCGAGGCTGACGCCACCGGACGCCTCGGCCGTCGCGCGCTCGCCGATCAGCTCCACGCCGGTCCGGAGATCGTCGAGGGAGAAGTTGTCGAGCAGCACGGTGTCCGCACCGCCGTCCAGCACCGCGGAGATCTGTTCGAGCCGGTCCACCTCGACGACGACGTGCGTCGTGTGCGGCAGGCGCGTGAGCGCTTCGCGCAGGGCGGTGGCGAGGTCCGCTCCGGCTCCGCTGAGAACGGCCAGATGGTTGTCCTTGGCCATCACCGCATCCGACAGCGAATAGCGGTGGTTGCTTCCGCCGCCCGAGATCACGGCGTGCCGCTCGAAGGCGCGCAGGCCCGGCGTCGTCTTGCGCGTGTCGGCGATGCGCGCACCGGTGCCTTCGACGGCATCGACGTAGGCGGCCGTGAGCGTCGCGATCCCGCTCATGCGTTGGACGAAGTTGAGCGCGACCCGTTCTGCCGTGAGCAGGCTCCGCGCAGAGCCGGATGCCGAGGCCAGCACGTCACCCGGCACGAAGGCGTCCCCGTCGCCGACGTGCAGGTCGACAGCGACGGCCGAGTCGGTCAACGTGAACGCGGCGGCGAACACGTCCCCGCCGCTGAAGATCCCGGCTTCCCGAGCGACCAGATCGGCGGTCGCCGTCGCGTCGGCGGGGAGCAGGGCCGTGCTCGTGAGGTCGCCCCACGGGGCGTCCTCTTCGAGGGCGGCCGAGACGACGCGGGTGAGGGTGGCGGCGGTGATCATCGGGCTCCGATCAGGGAACGTTCGCGGAAATGGGCGCCCACCGATTCGGTGCGCGCGAGGGCTGCGGATGCCGTGGCGGCGGCGAGCAGGAGCAGGTTCGCGTCCTCGTGCTCGGCGATGGATGCCGGGGCGGGTGCCTGCGCCTGCCACGCACGGGTCGTGGTGAGAGCCTCTGCGAGGCCTTCGTCCGTGCGGAGCAGACCGACGTTCTCCCACATGAGCTGCTGGAGGGTTTCGCGGGCGAACGCCGCCGCCGCGTGTCCGGCGTCCTGCGGATGCTCCCGGTCAGAACCCGCACCAACCCGGAGATCCATCGCGGAGGAGGTGATCGCCGCCGAGGCTCGCGCGGCGGCCGCCGCCGCGCGAGCGCCGAACACAGCGCCCTCGAGGAGCGAGTTCGATGCCAATCGGTTCGCGCCGTGCACTCCGGTGCGCGCGGCCTCTCCGGCGGCGAACAGCCCGTCGAGCGTCGTGCGTCCGTCGAGGTCGGTGACGACCCCGCCCATCAGGTAGTGCGCGGCCGGTGTGACCGGGATCGTCTCCCGCGACCAGTCGAATCCCCGCTGTCCGGTGACCCGGTCGATCGTCGGGAAGCGCTCCGCCAGACGTCCTGCGCCGAGCGCCGACGCATCCAGGCGCACCGGCGATCCCTGTCGTGCCGAGCGACGGGCGATCGCCCGCGCCACCACGTCGCGTGGCGCGAGCTCGCCATCGGGGTGCTCGTCGAAGCAGAATCGGTGCCCGTCCTCGTCGACCAGCGTCGCACCCTCACCGCGGACCGCCTCCGAGATGAGGAACGGCGCGCCGCCCGCCAGGATCGTCGGATGGAACTGGACGAACTCCAGATCCGCCACAGCGGCACCCGCCCGCATCGCAGCGGCGATCCCGTCGCCGGTGGCGCCGACCGGGTTCGTCGTGTGCGCGAACAACTGCCCTGCGCCCCCGGTCGCCAGGATGACGGCATCCGCCGGCCTGTCGACGACGACGCCGTCGAGCAGGATCCGGACGCCGCGGACCGCACGCTCGGCGAGCAGAAGATCGACCAGGAAGGCGCCCTCGACGATCTCGATGTCCGCCGCTCGCGCGGCCGCCGTCAGCGCCCGGGCGATCTCCGCGCCGGTCGCGTCGCCGCCGGCGTGCACGATCCGTGCCGCGCTGTGCGCGGCTTCACGTCCGAGCAGCAGGGTGCCGTCGCCTGCCCGGTCGAAGGCGACGCCGCGCGCGATCAGCTCCGTGATGCGGGCTGCGCCCTCGGAGACGAGAACATCCACAGCATCCGGATCGCTGAGTCCTGCGCCGGCGGACGCGGTGTCCTCCGCGTGCGCCGCGGGGGAGTCCCCGGCGCCGTAGACACCGGCGACGCCGCCCTGGGCATGCGGCGTGCAACCGTCGCCGAGCGCGCCCTTGGTGAAGACCGTCACCGCGTGACCGGTCTCGTGCGCGTGCAGTGCGGCGGTGAGCCCGGCGATGCCGGAGCCGACGACGGCGATGCTCATCGCGCGCTCGCAACCGCCGGGGGCTTCGCGGCCAGCATCCGCTCGAGGGCGACCCGCGCCGGGTCGGCGACGTCGCTCGTCACCTGGATGCGGTTGACCACGCGCCCTGCGACCAGTTCCTCGAGCACCCACGCGAGGTAGCCGGGGTGGATTCGGTACATCGTCGAGCACGGGCACACGACCGGGTCGAGGCAGAAGATCTCGTGCTGCGGATACTGAGCGGCGAGGCGGCGGACCAGGTTGATCTCGGTGCCGATCGCGAAGGTCGTCGGTTCCGTGGCGGCATCGATGGCCCGGCGGATGTAATCGGTGGATCCGGCTTCGTCCGCGGCATCCACGACCTCCATCGGGCACTCCGGGTGCACGATCACCCGCACGTCCGGGTGCTCCGCACGCGCCTGGTCGATCTGCGCCACCGTGAACCGCCGGTGGACGGAGCAGAAACCGTGCCACAGGATCACGCGCGCGTCTTGGATCTCGGCGGATGTGGATCCGCCCAACGGCCTGCGCGGGTTCCACATCGGCATCTGCGACAGCTCGACGCCCATCGCCTTCGCGGTGTTGCGTCCGAGGTGCTGGTCGGGGAAGAACAGCACGCGCTGCCCGCGCTCGAACGCCCACTCCAGAACCGTTGCCGCGTTCGATGACGTGCACACGATGCCGCCGTGACGCCCGACGAACCCCTTGATGGCGGCCGAGGAGTTCATGTAGGTGACGGGGATCACCGGAACGCGTCCGTGCTCATCGACGGCGTCCAGATCGCCGAGCACGTCTGCCAGCTGCTCCCAGCACTCCTCGACCTGGTCGATGTCAGCCATATCGGCCATGGAGCAGCCCGCCGCGAGATTCGGCAGGATCACGGCCTGGTCTGGACCGGAGAGCAGGTCGGCGGTCTCCGCCATGAAGTGCACGCCGCAGAACACGATCGCCTCGGCATCCGGTCGACCCTTGGCCGCGGTGGCGAGTTGGAACGAGTCGCCGACGTAATCGGCATGCTGGACGACCTCTTCGCGCTGGTAGAAGTGTCCGAGGATCACCACGCGATCGCCCAGGGTCTGTTTGGCGGCGACGATGCGCGCGTGGAGTTCGTCCTCGTTCGCGTCGCGGTACGCCGCAGGCAGCTCGCCCTGCCGCGGTGCGCCGGTGGGGATCACATCGCCCATCGAAGAGCCGGGTCCGTAGCCGGCGCGGGTGTCGAAGTCCCACGGACCGAGGGCGAGGTCGGTGCTGCAGGTGGCATCGACGCTCGCCCCGTCGACGATCGCCTGAATGGCGTGGTCGACGGACGGATCGGTGCGCAGACGGGTGACGGGGACGAATGCGGTGCTCATCGGATGCTCATTTCCTCGGGAGCTCGGGTCGGATCGGGTCGTTGCGGGTGGGATGCCGGGGCAGGGGTCTCAGCGTGCGACGAGCGGGCCGCGATCGGCGAGCTCGACGTCGGTGTTGTAGCGGTAGAGGCGGGCGGGCCGGTGGCTGCCGGTGCGGAATTCGTCGGTCGGCACGAGCGTGCCCGTCGCTTCGACCTGCCGCCGGAAATTGGCCGGATCCAACCGCCGGCCGAGGATCGTCTCGTACGCCTCGCGCAGATCGGAGAGGGTGAAGGTCGGCGGCAGGAAGCCATGTGCGACGCGGCTGTAGCCGACCTTGTTGCGCAGCCGCCAGAGGGCGTAGTCGACGATCTGGTTGTGGTCGAAGGCCAGCTGCGGCAGGGCGACCGCGTCGAACCAGCGGACGTTCTCCGGCGCGTTGCCTGCGGCGATGTGGGCCGCGCTCTGCGCGTCGACCTCATCCTGCCGGAGCAGGGCCCAGTACACGATCGACACGACGCGGCTGGGGGAGCGGTCCACGTCTCCGAACGCATAGAGCTGTTCGAGATAGCTCGGCGCCAGACCCGTCGTCTCGGCGAGTGTGCGCGCGGCGGCCTGCTCGAGCCCCTCGGTCGGCACCAGCCATCCGCCAGGCAGCGCCCACTGCCCCTGATGCGGGTCCCTGGTCCGGAGCACGAGCGGCAGCGACAGCACCGGCGTGCCGTCCTCGCCGCGGCGCAACGTCAGGATCGCCGTCGACACCGCGACGCGGATGTCGGGCTCCCGAGTTCTGGTCGCCATGACTTTAACCTCCGGAGATCATCTTAGAGTCATGGTGACCAGAACATCAATCCGACGGTGTCATAAGACGGAATCGGAAACGTTACACGGCCGTGATCATTGATCTTGTCTCCCCGACGGGGGGTTTGTTAGGTTACTGTCCTAACAAACCCCTTCGGGGGCTCGAAGACGAGCAGCACCCTCCAGCAAAGAAGCATCGAGAGGAAACATCACACATGATCCGCAATGGAAAGCGCCGTGTCGCGATCACGGCGATCGCGGGGGCATCCGTCCTCGCACTCGGCCTCACCGCCTGTTCGGGCGGCGGAGGCGAGACCGGCGATGACGGCGAGACCGACACGACGCTGCGCGTCTGGGCCGGCAGCCAGACACCGATCGAGGCGAACTTCAACCCGTTCGCACCCACCGTGCTCCACGGCGCACTCGGGCCGATCCTGGAGCCGCTGTTCTTCTTCAACAAGACGGCGGACGAGCCGGCGACCGGCATGATCGGCGAGTCCTACGAATACAACGAGGACGGCACCGTCATCACGGTGACGATCAAGCCCGACCTGAAGTGGAGCGACGGCGAACCTCTGACGGCCGAAGACGTCGCGTTCACCTTCACCTACGAGGGGAACAACCCCGAAGGACAGGGTCTCGTCTCCGCGGAGCCCCAGGACGACACGACCGTGGTGCTGACCTACGCGACGCCGCAGTTCACCTCGGAGTGGCAGCGCATGGGCGGTACCTGGATCCTTCCGCAGCACGTGTGGAGCGAGGTCGACGACTTCGCGACCTTCACGAACGAGGAGCCGGTCGGCTCCGGTGCGTACGTCGTCGACAGCGTGACCAGCGAATCGTACGTGCTCGTCGCCAACGAGAACTACCGCGACGCGGACGACCTGGGGGTCGGAACCGTGCAGTACATCGCGGTCGACAACAACCAGGCCGCGCAGGACCTGCTCGCCGCCGGCGAACTGGACTGGGCAGGGATGTTCATCCCGAATCCTGACGCCGTGACAGGCAACGGCAAGATCGACTGGGTCAACACACCCCAGGATCCGACCGTGCTCTACACCTGCGCGAACGCGGACCTCGGATGCACCGGAGAGCAGACCGACGTAGCCGTCCGTCAGGCCTTGAACGTCGCGATCGACCGGGGCACGATCAAGCAGAAGGCGTTCGTCGACCTCACAGGGGAGATCTCGCCCACATACGCCCTGCTGCCGCGTGACGAGAAGTGGGTCGCCGATCCGGCCAACGAGGTCAGCCCGCAGAGCCCCGACGCCGCCGGCGCCGGCGCGATCCTCGAGGCGGCCGGCTACACCAAGGACGCCGATGGCATGTACGGCAAGGACGGCACGCCGATCGAGCTCGATCTGATCTCGGTCGACGGCTGGACGGACTACAACGACGCCGCGAAGCTGATCGCCGAGCAGGCTGCCGAGGCCGGCATCAAGATCAACGTCGGCACCGTGCAGTGGCAGGAGTTCTCCGACGCGCGCCAGACCGGCCAGTACGAGCTGATCGTGGGCGGCATGATCGGGACCTCGGTCGCCGATCCGTTCCAGATCTACCGCGACTGGCTCGGAGGCACCGAGGTGCAGTCGACCAGCCCGGTCGGTGAAGAGGTTCCCGCCGGACGCTGGAACTTCAGCCGCTACAACAATCCGACCGTGGATGCCGCGATCGCCGCCGCCAATGCGACGAACGACGAGGCCGTGAAGATGCAGCAGTACGCCACGATCCAGACGGAGATCGTGCGAGACCTTCCCTACATCCCCCTGGTGATCAACGCCACCCAGACCTTCTACAACGCGAAGGACTTCACGGGCTGGCCGACGGAGGAGGACCTGTACGCGTTCCCGCCGTCCTGGGGCTCGGTCTCGGCCGGATTCATCCTGCCGCAGCTGCAGCCGGCCGGCTGATCGCCCAATGATGCTCGGGAGCAGGAAGTCGATGAAGTGACATGAAGTACTATGCCCGCCGGATCGGGTTCTACATCATCACGCTGTGGGCCGCGATCTCTCTCAACTTCCTGCTCCCTCGTCTGATGCCGGGGGACCCGGCCGACATCATGATCGCCAAGCTGCAGCGCAGCGGCGGCGAGGTGTCGGAGACGACGGTCCGCAACATCAAGCTGCTGCTGGGCTCGGACGACGCATCCATGTGGGAGCAGTACGTCGGCTACTGGGGCCGGATGCTCCGCGGGGATCTCGGCATCTCCGTCACGAAGTATCCGACTCCGGTCGCCGAGCTCATCGGACAGGCGCTGCCGTGGACGCTGATCCTCGTCGGCGTCGCGACGGTCATCTCGTTCATCCTCGGCATCGCTCTGGGCGCCTGGGTCGGATGGAAGCGCGGCACCTGGGTCGATCATCTGATCCCCGCGACGACGATCCTCCAGTCGATCCCGTACTTCTGGCTCGCGCTGGTGCTCGTCGCGGTGTTCGCGGTCGGTCTCGGATGGTTTCCGATCATCGGCGGCTACAGCGTCTTCGACTTCCCGAAGGGTCCGGAGTGGAGCTGGGCGTTCTTCGCGGATGCCGTGCACCACGCCGTCCTGCCCGCGGTGACCATCGTGATCAGCTCCGTCGGCGGCTGGCTGTTCGGGATGCGGAACATGATGGTGTCCACTCTCGCGGAGGACTACGTCACCACCGCCGAGGCGAAGGGCCTGCGGCCGCAGCGCATCCTCACGATGTACGCATCGCGCAACGCCGCCATCCCTTCGATCGCCGGGTTCGCGATCACGCTCGGATTCGTCGTGGCGGGCTCGATCGTCATGGAGCAGGTGTTCACGTATCCGGGAATCGGAAAGCTGATGTTCCAGGCCGTGCAGAACAGCGACTACGCGCTGATGCAGGGCGTCTTCCTCGTGATCACGCTCACCGTGCTCGCGGCCAACTTCATCATGGACCTCGTCTACGGATACATCGACCCGAGGGCACGCCACAATGTCTGACACCATCACGAAGCCCACGTCCACGCCACCGGACACCGTCGCGCTCCTCACCCAGCGGCGCACCAGGGGCGGTTGGCGTGCGATGCTGCCGACGATGTCCGCCAAGTTCGTCACCGGTGTCGTCATCGTCGTCACGATCGTGCTGTTCGGCATCATCGGACCGCTCGTCACGCAGAATCCGCGGTATTCCGGAAACGATGCGCTGCAGCCGCCCAGTGCCGAGCATCTGCTCGGCACGACGAAGCTGGGCTACGACGTGTTCGCCCAGCTCGCGCACGGCACGCAGGGGTCGCTTCTGGTCGGGATCGTCGCCGGCCTCATCGCGATCATCCTCTCCCTGCTGTTCGGAGTCCTGGCCGGCTACATCGGTGGCTGGCGCGACGAGAGCCTCTCACTGGTGACGAACATCGCCCTGGTGATCCCGGGGCTCCCGCTCGCGATGGTGATCGCCACGTACTTCAGCACGCGCAGCTGGCTGCTGGTCGCCTTCGTGCTCGGCATCACCTCGTGGGCCGGCGCGGCCGTCGTGCTGCGGACGCAGGCGCGTTCGCTCCGCAGCCGGGACTACGTGTACGCGGCGAAGGTCGCCGGAGAGCGATCGTTCCGCGTGATTCTCGTCGAGATCCTGCCGAACCTCCTTCCGCTGCTGGCCGCGCAGTTCCTGTTCGCGATCATCTTCGCGATCCTCGGTGAGGCCGGACTGTCGTATCTCGGCCTCGGCGCGACCGATTCGATCACGTGGGGCACGATTCTCAACGATGCGCAGTCCGGTCAGGCGCTCGGGACGGGCGCCTGGTGGTGGTTCATCCCGCCGGGAATCCTGATCGCCCTGCTCGGCTGCGGTCTGTCCCTGATCAACTTCGCGATCGACGAGATCATCAATCCGAAGCTGCGGGTCGCGCCCGAGGCCGCGCGCCGCGTCCGCAAGGCCGCGAAGATGAAGGGAGTGGGCGCATGACCGCCCCCGAAGCCGTACTGACCGCCCGCGGCGTCTCGATCGAGTACGAGGTCGACCCGCCCGTCAAGGCCGTGCGCGACGTGTCGCTCACCCTGCACCGCGGCGAGATCCTCGGCCTGGCCGGTGAGTCGGGCTGCGGGAAGACCACGCTCGCCTATGGCCTGAACCGGCTGCTGAAGGCGCCGGCGCTGATGACGAGCGGCGAGATCGTCTTCCATGACCGCGATGGCGACGACATCGACATCGTCGGACTCCGGGACGACGGCCTGCGGGCGTTCCGGTGGGACAAGATCTCGATGGTGTTCCAGGGCGCGATGAACTCGTTGAACCCGGTGATCAGCGTGAAGGCGCAGATCTTCGACGTGTTCGACACGCACCGCCCCGGTATGAGCCGCAAGGCGAAGACCGAGCGGGCGCAGGAACTGCTCGGACTGGTCGGTGTCGACCCCTCGCGTCTCACGAGCTTCCCGCATGAGCTCTCAGGCGGCATGCGCCAGCGCGTCATGATCGCGATGGCGCTCGCGCTCGATCCTCAGGTCATGATCATGGACGAGCCGACGACAGCGCTGGACGTCGTCGTGCAGCGGGGGATCATCCGAGAGATCATGCGTCTGCGCGAACGGCTCGGCTTCGCGGTCATCTTCATCACCCACGATCTGCCGATGCTGATCGAGATCAGCGACCGGATCGCCGTGATGCTTCAGGGCCAGATCGTCGAACAGGGCACAGCGGAGGAGATCTACCGCACGCCGCAGCACGAGTACACCAAGAAGCTGCTCTCCAGCTTCCCGAGCCTGAAAGGCGAGCGCGGTGGGTTCGTGCGCAGTGGCGCCGAGGCCGCGGCATCCGCGAAGGAGGACGCACGATGAGCACGCTCGAGGCACGCCATCTGATCAAGGATTTCAAGCTCCGGTCCGGGTTCAAGACGACGATGCTGCACGCCGTGAAGGACGTGTCGTTCACGATCGAAGCAGGCAAGACGATCGCGCTCGTCGGCGAATCCGGCAGTGGCAAGTCCACGATCGCCCGCATGCTGATGAAGCTCGAGACGCCCACCGCGGGGGACATCCTGCTCGACGGCGCACCGAGCGGCGTGCAGGGCAGGGCGCTCGCGCGCTACCGGTCGGACGTGCAGATGGTGTTCCAGGACCCGTTCGCGTCGCTGAACCCGTTCCACACGATCATCCACCACCTGGAGCGTCCGCTGCGCATCCACCATCCGAAGCTGTCGCGCGACGAGGTGCGGGCGAAGGCGCTGGACCTGCTGGAGCGGGTCCGGCTGTCCCCGGCGGAGAGCTTCGCCGATCGACGCCCGCACGAGTTGTCCGGCGGCCAGCGACAGCGCATCGCGATCGCGCGGGCGCTCGCGCCCGGCGCACGATTCATCGTCGCGGATGAGCCGGTGTCGATGCTCGACGTGTCGATCCGCCTCGGCGTGCTGAACCTCCTCGCCGACCTGCAGCGCGAGGAGAACCTCGGTGTCCTGTACATCACGCATGACCTGGCGACAGCCCGGCACTTCAGCGACGAGATCCTCGTGATGTACCGCGGTGACATCGTCGAACGCGGACCGGCCGACGAGGTGATCCTCAACCCCCAGCACGAGTACACGAAGACGCTCTTGAACGCGGCGCCCGACCCCGAGAACATGGGGAGGCTGCGCGACGAGGTGCGCGCGGAGCTCGCCGGCTCCTGACGATCACTCGGTTTCGGACGACTCGAGGTCCAGCACCCAGACATTGGTCTGCAACGTCTGCCCGCGAAAAGGGAACTCCCGTGTGGAGACGTGCTCGAACCCGGCTGCTCGGCACAGAGCATTGGAGGGCAGGTTCTCCTCGGAGGGGAACGCCGTGAGCAGGCGATGCGTGCGGTGCGCGCGCGCATCGTCGACGATGAGCGAGACGGCGGCATGCCCGATCCCCTTGCCCTGCGCCTCGGGCACGATGAACCAGCCGGTCTCGTGGACCGTCTGGTCGTCCCACTCCGTCGTCCACCAGCCGATCGCACCCGCCGCGACACCCTCGTCCTCGACGACGAACATCCGCGCCGCCCCTTCTCGCCACAACCGCAGGTACCTGTCGTGACGTTCACTCACCTGCTCGTCGGTCTCCGGGCCCGCGATGTACGAGGTCATCTCGGGCGCATTGCCGCGGTGAAGCAGGGGAAGGTCGGATGATGCCCACTTCCGGAGTCGGATCGTCATGGCGACAGTATGCTCCCGGGCTCCGACATCGGGTCGTCACGGGCGACGCTAAGCTGTACGTGACAACTGAAGACAGGCCCCACGACCCGTGCGGGAGAGCCCCGGTGAAACCGGCCGGGCACCGAAGGAGCAAGCCTCCCCACCAATCTCTCAGGTACCGCGTACCGCGCCGGTCGGGCCACTCTGAAAAGTGATCTCTCGTGCAGCGAGGAATCCGCCGACGGTGAAAGCCCCTTGGGGTGAAACTCTCAGGCCCATGACAGAGGGGGAGTTCTCGGATACCGTGCAATCAGTACGGCATCCTTCCGATCCTTCCGGGAGAACTCCAATGACAGAGGCCCGCTTCACACCGCTGCGCGCGCGACACGAATCGCTCGGCGCTTCGTTCACCGACTTCGGCGGCTGGCAGATGCCGGTGCGCTACACATCCGACCTCGCCGAGCACCATGCCGTGCGCCGGGCTGCCGGGCTCTTCGACATCTCGCACATGGCCGAATTCCTCGTCGAAGGAGCCGGTGCCGGGGCGTACCTCGATCACGCCCTCGCCGGCCGGCTGTCCGCCATGGCCGTCGGCAAGGCGAAGTACTCGCTGCTTCTGACCGAAGACGGCGGGATCATCGACGACGTCATCGTGTACCGGCTCGCAGAGGACCGGTTCCTGATCATCTCCAACGCCGGGAACCGGGATGCCGTGGCCCAGGCGCTTCCGCAACGCACCGAGACGTTCGACGTCGCGGTATCCGACGTCTCGGACGACTACGCGCTCCTCGCCGTCCAGGGACCGGCTGCCGAAGCGATCGTCGCGGCGACGGACGGCATCACCGAGGTCAGCGTCCCGTGGTCGGATCAGAAGTACTACGCGTGGGCCGCGGCGAGCTACGCCGGCGAGCCGCTGCTCATCGCGCGCACCGGCTACACCGGGGAGGACGGCTTCGAGCTGCTCGTCCGCGCCTCCGATGCACCGGCGCTGTGGGATGCCGTGATGGCCGCAGGAGAGCCGTATGGTCTGGTTCCCGCCGGACTCGCCGCCCGTGACACGCTGCGCCTCGAAGCAGGCATGCCGCTGTACGGCCATGAGCTCTCCCGCGACACCAAGCCCGCCCAGGCAGGTCTCGGCCGAGTCGTCGTCGCCGACAAGGAGACGTTCGTCGGCAAGGACGCGGTCGCCGCGGCATCCGACGCCCGTGTCCTCACCGGGCTCTCGGCGGAGGGCAAGCGCGCTGGCCGAGCCGGATACGCCGTCGTCGCCGAGGACGGAACCGTCGTCGGCGAGGTCACCAGCGGCGCGCTCAGCCCGACCCTCGGCCACCCGATCGCCATGGCCTACATCGACCCGGCGGCGCTCGCCGCCGACCTGTTCCTGGACGTGCGGGGGACGAAGATCCCCGCCGTCGTGACCGACCTGCCTTTCTACCGGAGGACGAAATGACCGACCTGACCACCCTGAAGTACAGCGAAGAGCACGAGTGGATCGCTCTGGAGGGCGATGTCGCCACGATCGGTGTCACCGACTACGCGGCTGACAAGCTCGGCGACGTCGTGTTCGTCGAACTCCCCGCCGTCGGCACCGAGGTCACCGCGGGGGCCGTCGTCGGCGAGATCGAGTCCACCAAGTCGGTCGGAGAGCTCTTCGCCCCGGTCTCCGGCACGGTCGTCGAGATCAACGATGCAGCGGTCGATGACCCGTCGCTCGTCAACGGCGAGCCGTTCGAGGGCGGCTGGCTGATCAAGGTGTCCGTCGCCGATGGCGCGACCGACGGCCTGCTCGACCGTGACGCGTACGTCGCGCTGACCGAGGGCTGATCGCGCAGTGGTCTCCTTCGCCGACCGTCACATCGGGACGACCTCCGAGACGCAGCGGCTCATGCTCGACGCGCTCGGCATCACGGATGCCGATGCTCCCGTCGAGCAGCTGATGCGCCAGGCCGTTCCGGCATCCATTCTGTCCCCTGCGCCCACTCCAGACAGCGCTGGCGCGCTGCCCGGAGCCTCCGGGCTCGGGGCCCCTGGCCGTGAAAGCATCATCCCCGCCGCGGCCAGCGAGGCCGAGGCGCTCGCCGAGCTGCGCGCGCTCGCCGCCCGCAACACCGTGAACACGCCGATGATCGGTCTGGGCTACTACGGCACGATCACGCCGAGCGTGATCCAGCGCAACGTCCTGGAGAACCCGTCCTGGTACACGGCGTACACGCCGTACCAGCCGGAGATCTCGCAGGGACGCCTCGAAGCGCTGATCAACTTCCAGACCATGGTCTCCGAGCTGACCGGCCTGACGACCGCGAACGCGTCCATGCTGGACGAGTCGACGGCCGTCGCCGAGGGCATGCTGCTGGCGCGGCGCGCGTCGAAGGTCGCCTCGAACGTGTTCGTGGTCGACTCCGGCGCCTTCCCGCAGACCAAGGCGCTGCTGGCCACGCGCGCCGAGGCCGTCGGTGTCGAACTGGTCGAGCGCGACCTCGCCGCCGGCGGCGCTCTGCCCGACGAACTGTTCGGCGTCTTCGTGCAGTACCCGGCCGCCTCGGGCCTCGTGTGGGATCCGTCGGCCGTGATCGACGCGGCGCACGTCGCCGGCGGCCTCGCCGTGGTCGCGGCTGATCTGCTCGCTCTCACGCTCATCGCCTCACCCGGGTCGCTCGGCGCGGATGTCGCGGTCGGAACGACGCAGCGCTTCGGAGTGCCGATGGGCTTCGGCGGCCCGCACGCCGGCTACATGGCGGTGCGGCAGGGGCTGGAGCGCCAGCTGCCGGGGCGCCTCGTCGGCGTCTCGGTGGACGCCGACGGCAAGCCGGCGTACCGGCTCTCGCTGCAGACCCGCGAGCAGCACATCCGCCGCGAGAAGGCGACGAGCAACATCTGCACCGCGCAGGTGCTGCTGGCCGTCATGGCCTCGATGTACGCGGTCTACCACGGCCCGGACGGACTGCGCGCGATCGCATCGGAGACCGCGACGAAGGCCGCTCTTCTTCGCGACTGGCTCGTGGAAGCCGGCGTCGACGTCGCATTCGACGCGTTCTTCGACACGCTGTCGCTGCGCGTCCCCGGCCGCGCCGCCGAGTACGCGGAGCAGGCGCATCACGGTTACGGCATCCTGTTCCACGTCGCGGACGCGGACACGCTCGGCATCTCGGTCGACGAGACGACGACCGTCGGCGAGCTGCATCAGATCGCGATGGTGTTCGGAGGCAAGCAGGATCGCGTGTTCGGCTTCGCGGACGGCGTGAACGCGCTCCCCGGTGCGCTCCTGCGCCAGGACGAGTACCTGACGCATCCGGTGTTCCACGTCCATCGCTCCGAGACCGCCATGATGCGGTACCTGAAGAGCCTGGCCGACCGGGATTACGCGCTCGACCGCGGCATGATCCCGCTGGGATCGTGCACGATGAAGCTGAACGCGGCGACCGAGATGGCCGCGATCACCTGGCCGGAGTTCGCGGGGATCCACCCGTTCGCCCCGGCATCCGATGTCGCCGGATACCTGGAGCTCATCGATCAGCTCGAGGGCTGGCTCGCCGAGGTCACCGGGTACGACGCGGTATCGCTGCAGCCGAACGCCGGCTCGCAGGGCGAGCTCGCCGGGCTCCTCGCGATCCGCGGCTACCACCTCGCCAACGGCGATGAGCACCGCACCGTGTGCCTGATCCCGTCCTCCGCGCACGGCACGAATGCGGCATCCGCAGTCCTGGCCGGCATGAAGGTCGTCGTGGTCGCCTGCGACGAACTCGGCAACGTCGATCTGGACGACCTGCGAGCGAAGATCGCTGCCCACGCGGACGCGCTGTCGGCCCTGATGATCACGTACCCGTCCACGCACGGCGTGTACGAGCAGCAGGTGCTCGAGATCACCTCGGCCGTGCACGACGCCGGCGGGCAGGTCTACGTCGACGGCGCGAACCTCAACGCCCTTCTGGGCTACGCGCGGTTCGGTGACCTGGGCGGCGACGTCTCGCACCTCAACCTGCACAAGACGTTCGCGATCCCGCACGGCGGCGGCGGCCCCGGCGTCGGACCCGTGGCGGCGAAGGCGCACCTGGCTCCGTTCCTGCCCTCGCACCCGCTCGCGCAGCGCGCGGAGCACTTCGGCGGGTTCGTCTTCGATGGCGGCGTGGTATCGGCGGCTCCTTACGGATCCGCGGGCATCCTGCCGATCTCGTGGGCGTACGTGCGGATGATGGGCGCGGCGGGCCTTCGCGACGCGACGGCCGCGGCGGTGCTGTCGGCGAACTACATCGCCGAGCGCCTGCGCGAGCACTATCCCGTGCTGTACGCGGGCGAGAACGGCCGCGTGGCGCATGAGTGCATCCTGGACCTCCGTCCGCTCAAGGAAGCGACCGGCATCACGGTCGACGACGTCGCCAAGCGCCTCATCGACTACGGCTTCCATGCGCCGACGATGTCGTTCCCCGTCCCGGGAACGCTGATGGTCGAGCCGACCGAATCCGAGGATCTGGGCGAGATCGAACGGTTCATCGAGGCCATGATCATGATCAAGGCCGAAGCGGATGCCGTGGCGGCCGGCCGCTGGGATGCCGGCGACAACCCCCTCGTGAACGCTCCGCACACCGCGCTGTCGTTGATCGCGGGGGAGTGGTCGCACCCGTACACCCGCGAGGAGGCCGCGTACCCGGTGCACGCGCTCGTCGCCGGGAAGTACTGGCCTCCGGTTCGACGCATCGATCAGGCGTACGGCGACCGCAACCTGGTGTGCGCCTGCCCGCCGATCGAGGCGTTCGCGTAAGCGCACCGCACCCTTCACGATCCCGCCGCCGGAGCATTCCGGCGGCGGGATCCTTCTTTTCCGACCGCTCGTTCAGTAACAGTTGATTAACGGGGACTGCCGCACGGACGCTGTGGGGCATACGCTCGGGGTATCGCGACGCGCTCGACGAGGAGTGCGCGTTCATCGATGTCCATAGGAGGACACAAAGTGAAGCGAAACAGGAGCGCCCTCGCGGGCGCGGCGCTGCTGATCTCAGGCGCCATCGCACTGGCCGGATGCTCGTCAGGGGGCACCCCCGACGACGAAGGCAGTTCCGGGGCCGGGGCCGACCCGGAAGCGATCATCACGACGAACGGCACGGAGCCCGAGAACCCGCTGATCCCGTCCAACACCAACGAGGTCGGCGGCGGCAAGATCCTCGACAACATCTTCGCCGGCCTGGTGTACTACGACGCCGAAGGTGCGCCGGTGAACGACATGGCCGAGGAGATCACCGTCGAGGACCCTCAGCTGATTCGCGTCAAGCTGAAGGAGGGGCAGACCTTCACCGACGGTGAGGAGGTGACTGCGGACAACTTCATCAAGGCGTGGAACGAGGGCGCCAAGCTCTCCAATGCGCATCTGTCGAGCTACTTCTTCGAGGACATCGAGGGCTTCAGCTGGGATGCGGACTCGGAGCTCACCGGGCTGGAGCAGGTCAGCGACTACGAGTTCACCATCGCGCTCAACAAGCCGGCCGCCGATTTCGCGCTGCGCCTGGGCTACTCGGCCTACTACCCGCTGCCGGACGTGGCATTCGAAGACATGGCGGCCTTCGGTGAGAACCCGATCGGCAACGGCCCCTATATGCTCGACGGCGACGGCGCGTGGGAGCACGACGTCAAGATCGACCTGGTCCGCAACGATGACTACGCTGGCGGTCGCAAGCCTGCCAACGGCGGACTGACGATCAACTTCTACGCCACGCAGGATGCGTCCTACGCCGACCTGCTCGGCGGAAACGTCGACGTGATCGACGAGATCGCGCCGGTGTCGCTGCCCACCTTCCAGGATGATCTCGGTGATCGGGCGGTGAATCAGCCGTCCGCGCTGTTCCAGTCGTTCACGATCGGACAGTTCCTGCCGCACTTCAGCGGAGAAGAGGGCATCCTCCGCCGTCAGGCGATCTCGATGTCCTTCGATCGCGCTCAGATCACGGAGAAGATCTTCTTCGATTCCCGCACGCCGGCGTCCGACTTCACCTCGCCGGTCATCGACGGCTGGACCGACGAACTCGAGGGCACTGAGGTGCTCGCCTACGACCCGGAGAAGGCCAAGGAGCTGTGGGCCGAGGCGGACGCGATCTCGCAGTGGGAGGGCGAGTTCAAGATCGCCTACAACTCGGACGGCGGCCACGACGAGTGGGTCGAAGCGGTGACCAACTCGATCTCGAACACACTCGGCATCGAGGCATCCGGCGATCCGTACCCCACCTTCGCGGCCATCCGCGAGAAGGTGAACGACAACACGATCACGACAGCCGCGCGCTCGGGCTGGCAGGCCGATTACCCCGGACTGTACAACTTCCTCGGCCCGCTGTACGCCACCAATGCCGGTTCCAACGACGGTGACTACAGCAACCCGGAGTTCGACGATCTGCTCAGCTCCGGTATCAGCAACACCGATGTCGAAGCTCAGGTCGCAGACTTCAGCAAGGCTCAGGAGATCCTGCTCAACGACCTGCCGGCGATCCCGCTCTGGTACCAGAACGTGACCGGTGGCTACGGGGAGGAAGTCGACAACGTGACGTTCGGCTGGAACTCCGTGCCGATCTACCACGAGATCACCAAGGCCGCCGAGTAGTAACGGCGGATCGAGCGCTACGGGGCGGCGATAGCATCGCCGCCCCGTAGCACGCTCCCTGTCGACCCTGCTCGCTATCCCGAAGGGACAGCGAATGCTCACCTACATCCTGCGGCGCCTCCTGCAAGTCATCCCGGTCTTCTTCGGCGCCACCCTGCTCATCTACGCCCTCGTCTTCGCCATGCCCGGGGACCCGATCCTGGCGCTGTTCGGCGACCGGACGCCGAACCCCGCACTGCTTGCAGCACTGCACGAGCGCTACCACCTGGACGAGCCCTTCCTGGTGCAGTACTGGTACTACATCACCGGAGTGCTGAGGGGCGACTTCGGCGTCACGTTCTCCGGGCGGGCGGTCGGCGAGGTGCTCGCCGAGACGCTTCCCGTCACGGGGCGACTGGCGATCATGGCGCTCGGCATCGAGTTCGTGCTCGCCATCGTCATCGGCACCATCTCGGCTCTGAACAAGGGCAAGCTCTTCGACAACACCTCGCTGGTGATCGCCCTGCTGGCCATCGCCGTCCCGATCTTCGTACTGTGCTTCCTGGCCCAGTACTTCCTTGCGATCCAATGGGGCTGGTTCCGTCCCACCGTCGGCGCCGACAACGACTGGGGTGATCTCTGGCTGCCGGCGATCGTCCTCGGCATAAGTCTCTATCCGGTCAGCATGCGCCTGATGCGCGGATCGGTGATCGAAACGCTCGGCCAGGACTGGGTGCGGTCGGCCTACAGCAAGGGCCTGTCCCGCTACCGCGTCCTGCCCGTTCACGTCCTGCGCAACTCCCTGCTCCCCGTCATCACAAATTCGGCTACCAACTTCGGCATCCTGCTGGTCGGTGCGACCGTGACCGAGGGCATCTTCAACGTCCCGGGCGTCGGCAACACCCTGTACCAGGCGGCGATCCGGGGGGAAGGTCCCACGGTCGTGTCCTTCGTCACGGTCTTCGTCGTGCTCTACGTGATCGTGAATCTCATCGTCGACCTGCTCTACGGCCTTCTCGACCCGAGGATCCGCTATGTCTGACTCCACCTCACGCACGCACTACGTCGCCCCGGTCGAGACGGAGACCATCGCGGTCGATGCCGTCCGGGTGGCGGAGAAGCCCAGCAACCTGTGGCGCGACGCGTGGCGCGACCTGCGTCGTCGTCCGCTGTTCTGGTTCTCCGTCGTCCTCGCCGTCGTGTTCGTCTTCATGGCGGTGTGGCCGACGCTGTTCACCCCGGTCTCACCGAGGCAGTGCTCGCTCGACTACAGCAATGAAGGACCGGCGCCGGGGCATCCGCTCGGCTACACGTTCCAGGGCTGCGATATCTACGCCCGCATCGTGTGGGGCGCGCGCACCTCGCTGTCGGTCGGGTTGCTGGCCACAGTGCTGTCCTCCACCATCGGCCTCGTCATGGGGGCGCTCGCCGGGTTCTACGGCGGGTGGCTGGATGGTCTGCTCTCACGCGTCGGCGACATCTTCTTCGCCATTCCGTACATCCTCGCCGCCGTCGTCGTGATGACGGTGTTCTCGGATTACCGCTCGGTCTGGACGCTTTCGCTCGCGATCGGTGGCTTCGCGTGGGCGGCGACGGCTCGAGTGCTGAGAGCCGAGGTGCTGCGGGTCAGACAATCCGATTTCGTGATGGCATCCAGAGCTCTCGGCCAGTCGAAGTTCCGCACCCTGCTCAGCCACGTTCTCCCGAACTCGATCGCCCCGCTGCTCGTGGTGACGACCCTCGGCCTCGCCACCGCCATCGTGGCCGAGGCGACGCTTTCATTCCTCGGCGTCGGTCTCGGCGGTTCGATCGTGTCCTGGGGCAACGACATCAGCAAGGCACAGGCGGCTCTGCGCGTTGCTCCGGCATCCCTCATCTATCCGTCGATCGCGCTCACCCTGGCCGTGCTCGCTTTCGTGACCCTGGGCGAGCTGATCCGCGATGCCCTCGACCCGAAGGCGAGGGCACGCCGATGAGCGGATACCTGCACGCCGATCTCCAGGCGCCGATGCTCAGCGTCCGTGATCTGAAGGTCGCCTTCCACACTCAGGACGGCGAGAACGAGGTGCTGCACGGCATCAGCTTCGACGTGATGCCGGGTGAGACCGTCGCGATCGTGGGCGAATCCGGGTCGGGCAAATCCACGACGGCGACGGCGATCGTCAATCTCCTGCCCGGCAACGGGAAGATCACCGGCGGCACCGTGGAACTGGAAGGACGCGACCTCACCGCTTTGAGTCTGCCTTCCATGGAAGAGGTTCGCGGCCGGGACATCGGGTTCGTGCCGCAGGATCCGATGTCCAACCTCAATCCTGTCTGGAGCATCGGCTTCCAGGTGAAGGAGGCGATCCGCGCCAACGCGATCGTTCAGGGTCGTGCTGCTGTCAAGGAACGCGCGATCGAGGTGCTGCGTCAGGCCGGACTCGCGGATGCCGACAGACGACTGCATCAATACCCGCACCAGTTCTCCGGTGGAATGCGCCAGCGCGCACTGATCGGCATCGGGCTGGCCGCCGACCCCCGCCTGCTCATCGCCGATGAGCCGACGTCGGCCCTCGACGTCACCGTGCAGCGCGTGATCCTCGATCACATGGCGAAACTCACCCGGGAGAGGGGAACGTCCGTCCTGCTGATCACGCACGACCTCGGTCTCGCGGCTGAGCGCGCCGAGAAGATCATCGTCATGAACGGCGGCAACATCGTCGAGGCCGGTCCCAGCAGACAGATCCTCGAAGATCCGCAGCATCCGTACACCAAGCGATTGGTCGCGGCGGCGCCGAGCATCGCCTCACAGCGGATCCAGGCCGTGGTCGAACACCGTGGCGTCGAGACGTCGGACCAGCTGGCGGCGATCCCGCCGACGGTGCGAGTGCGCGGGCTGACCAAGGACTACAAGATTCGGCAGGGCGGTTTCCGCAGCATCCCCTTCCGAGCTGTGGACGATGTGAGCTTCGACATTCCCCGCGGAAAGACGCTCGCGCTGGTGGGGGAGTCCGGCTCGGGCAAGTCCACCGTCGCGAAGATGGTGCTCAAGCTCGAGGAGCCGACTGCGGGCCACATCGAGATCGACGGGATCGATGTCTCGCGCCTGTCGAACGCGCAGGCCTTCGGGCTGCGCCGACGGATGCAGCCGGTGTTTCAAGACCCTTACGGATCTCTGGATCCGCTGCGAAACATCGGCAACACGATCGCCGAGCCGCTCAACATCCACCACGTGGGAGATGGCGCCGCGCGGCGCGACCGCGTCCGGGAGCTGCTCGAACAGGTCTCGCTGCCGCAGGCGTTGGCGACGAGGTATCCGAATGAGCTGTCCGGCGGGCAGCGTCAGCGTGTGGCGATCGCCCGGGCGCTTGCGCTCAAGCCGGACATCGTCGTGCTCGACGAGGCGGTCTCGGCCCTGGACGTGCTCGTGCAGGACCAGATCCTGCAGCTTCTCGCCGAATTGCAGTCCGAACTCGACCTGACCTATCTGTTCATCACCCACGACCTCGCGGTCGTGCGTGTCTCGAGCGATCTCGTCTGCGTGATGGAGCAGGGCAAGGTCGTCGAGCAGGGCACGGTCGACGAGATCTTCGTGAACCCCCAGCAGGAGTACACGGAGCGTCTCCTCGCGGCGATTCCCGGGGTCGGACTTCTCGGTGGCTGAGGGGGAGATCTCGTCTCGCGCGGACTCCGGGGTGCGCACATTGCGCTCGATCGGTGGTCTTGCCATCGTCTGCGTGGTCGCCGCACTGGTGGTGCTTCTGCTCGTCGATGCGGTCATCCGGGGCGGCTGGGCGCAGATGCTCCTGCTCGCACCTTGGCCGTTGCTCGTGCTGTGGGCCACATATGAAGCAGCCGCCGCGTCCTACGTCCGGATGGACGACGGCGGCGTGACCGTGCAGAACATGCTGCGTCGTACCTCGTTCGGCTGGCGGCGATTGCGCGGGGCGGACTTCCGCTGGCAGGTCGAGTTCGCGCTCGACGACGACACGACCGTCACCGCCCTGGGCGGACCCGCACGGTCGCGCCCGCGACGTCAGACCGTGCAGGAACGGGAGGTCGAAGGAGAGCGCGTGCCGACGGGCGTCCGCGTCTTGACCGAGATCAGTGACCGGCGCGATCGTGCGGGTGTCTCGGCGGACGCGCCGATTCGACGCTCCTGGGATGTCCCCGCGCTGGCGGCATTGGGCATCATCGCCCTGTGGATCGTGGCGGCCGTTCTCATCGCGCAGAGTTGACGAAGCGCCCATCATGATCGGCTCGGTCAGCCGGGCAGGCCGAACAGCGTCGGCCACGTCGCTGCGGCCCACGGATAGCCGACGAACACCGCGGCGTCGATCAGGAAGTGCGCCACGAGAAATGGAAGCAGCCGCCCGGAGCGGGAGAACAGCCAGCCGAACAGCAGCCCCATCGCCAAGTTGCCGACGAAGGCGCCGGGCCCCTGATAGAGGTGGTAGCTGGCGCGGAGCACGCTGGTCGCGATGATGATCGGCCACGGTCCCCAGCCGAGGTCCTTGAGACGCGCGAACAGGTAACCGAGGACGACGAACTCCTCCTGGATCGATGCGCGCGCAGCGGACAGCAGCAGGATCGGCACCGTCCACCAGTGCGCGTCCAGCCCGGCCGGGTTCACCGCCACGAACCACCCCAGCATCCGACCGGAGATGTAGAGGGCGAGCCCTGGCACGCCGATCGCGAGCACCAGCAGGATGCCGCGGCTCGTGTCCGAACCGATGCGGGTGCCGTCCAGACCGAGCCGTCCGAGGTGCGGGCGCGAGTTCTGCCAGAGCAGGAAGCACACGAGGAGCACCGGGATCAGCGAGAAGCCGATCGAGAGCACCTGGTAGATGAGATCGAAGACCTCGCGGTCACTGCGCGACGGGTTCAACGTCGTCGTCTGGTCGGCCAGCGGAGTGGAGTCGGTGAGCCGGTACACGAGCTGCACGATCGCGTAGATCGCGGACTGCCCCAGCCCCAGCGCCAGCACGATCGCGATCTCCCACCACAGTCGCGCACGGGATGCCGGGGGACTCGTCATCCGTCGATCGTATGCCGCTCAGAGAGGCTCCAGCGAGCGTACGATATCCTGAGGAGTCGGCATCCCGGCGCATCCCACATCTTCTGAGGACTCCTTCATGGCGCACGCCCTCCGCTCCGACCTCCGCAACGTCGCCATCGTGGCGCACGTGGACCACGGCAAGACCACTCTGGTCGATGCCATGCTCCGTCAGACCGGCTCCTTCGGCGAGCACGCGCACGTCGATGAACGCGCCATGGACTCGAACGATCTCGAGCGTGAAAAGGGCATCACGATCCTCGCGAAGAACACCGCGATCACGTACAACGGCGCCCACACCGACGTCCCTGTCACGATCAACGTGATCGACACCCCCGGCCACGCCGACTTCGGTGGCGAGGTCGAGCGCGGCCTGTCGATGGTCGACGGCGTGGTGCTGCTCGTCGACGCGTCGGAGGGTCCGCTGCCGCAGACCCGCTTCGTGCTGCGCAAGGCCCTCGAGGCGAAGCTGCCGGTCATCCTGCTGGTGAACAAGACCGACCGTCCCGACGCGCGCATCGCCGAGGTCGAAGAAGAGGCGCACGACCTGCTGCTGGGTCTCGCATCCGACCTCGTCGACGACGTCCCGGATCTCGATGTCGACGCTCTGCTCGACGTCCCCGTCGTGTACGCCTCCGGTCGTGCCGGCGCGGCATCGCTCACGCGCCCCGCCGATGGCTCGCTGCCCGACAACGACGACCTCGAGCCGCTGTTCGAGGCGATCCTCCAGCACGTTCCGGCTCCGTCCTACGACGACGAGGCTCCGCTGCAGGCCTGGGTCACCAACCTCGACTCCAGCCCGTTCCTCGGTCGTCTCGCGCTGCTGCGCGTCTTCAACGGCACGCTGAAGAAGGGCCAGACCGTGGCCTGGGTGCGCGCGGACGGATCGACCAGCAACGCCCGCATCACCGAGCTGCTCAAGACCCGCGCACTCGAGCGCTACCCGGCCGAGGAAGCAGGGCCCGGCGACATCGTCGCCATCGCAGGCTTCGAGAACATCACCATCGGCGAGACGATCGCCGATCCGGAGGACGTGCGACCGCTGCCGGCCATCACGGTCGACGACCCCGCCATCTCGATGACCATCGGCACGAACACGTCGCCGCTCATGGGCAAGGTCAAGGGGCACAAGCTCACTGCGCGCATGGTCAAGGACCGCCTCGACAAGGAGCTCATCGGCAACGTCTCGCTCAAGGTCGTCGACATCGGACGTCCTGACGCGTGGGAGGTCCAGGGCCGAGGCGAGCTCGCGCTGGCCATCCTCGTCGAGAACATGCGCCGCGAGGGCTTCGAGCTCACCGTGGGCAAGCCCCAGGTGGTCACCAAGAAGATCGACGGCAAGACCTACGAGCCCTTCGAGCACCTCACGATCGACACGCCGGAGGAGCACCTCGGCGCCATCACCCAGCTTCTCGCGAACCGCAAGGGCCGCATGGAGAACATGACCAACCACGGCACCGGCTGGGTGCGCATGGAGTTCATCGTTCCCTCGCGCGGTCTGATCGGCTTCCGCAGCGAGTTCCTCACCACGACCCGCGGCACCGGAATCGCGAACGCGATCTCGCACGGCTACGAGCCGTGGGCCGGTCAGATCACCACGCGTCAGAACGGTTCCATCGTCGCGGACCGTCAGGGCGTCGTCACGCCGTTCGCCATGATCGCCCTGCAGGAGCGCATGTCCTTCTTCGTGCAGCCCACGCAGGAGGTCTACGAGGGCATGGTCATCGGCGAGAACTCGCGCGCCGACGACATGGACGTGAACATCACCAAGGAGAAGAAGCTCACCAACATGCGTGCAGCCAGCTCCGACACCTTCGAGTCGATGACGCCGCCGCGTCAGCTGACGCTCGAGGAGAGCCTCGAATTCGCCCGCGACGACGAATGCGTCGAGGTCACCCCCGAGGTCGTGCGCATCCGCAAGGTGATCCTCGACCAGACCATCCGTGGTCGCGAGACGTCGCGCCTGAAGCGCCAGGACGCCAACGCCTGACACGCGAGGACCACGTGTCCCGAATCGCCCCCTGCCGCTAGGTTTGACCTAGCCGCAGGGGGCGGTTCCGTGTGAGGAGGAGAGCGTGGATCCGACGCCGTTCCAGAACGTTCCACAGACCGTCTCGACGGGAGCACTGCCCGGCTGGCAGCGCGTGGATGACCTCGTGCACGAGGCCCACGACCGCTATTCGGTGGAGAACGCCGGGACTGTCGCCGATTACATCCCTGTGCTCGCCGAGGTTGACCCCGACCTGTTCGGCATAGCTGTCATCGACGTCGCCGGTGGTGTCCATGACGTGGGGGACGCACTGCACGCGTTCTCGATCCAGTCGATCTCGAAGATGTTCATCTACGCTCTCGCGATTCAGGAGCACGGCCATGCGCACGTGCGAGACATCGTCGGCGTCAACAACACCGGTCTCCCGTTCAACTCGCTGATGGCGCTCGAGCTCAATGGCGGGCATCCGATGAATCCGATGGTCAACGCGGGTGCCATCGCCACGACGGCACTGGTACCCGGCACCACGGCGTCCGAGAAATGGGACAGCATCCGCGAAGGTCTGTCGGCGTTCGCCGGGCGTCAGCTCGACCTGGACGACGAGGTGTACCGCTCGGAGTCCGACACCAACGACCGCAACCGGGCGATGGGACGTCTGCTCGTCAGCTATGGCCGTCTCCATGACGATCCGGACGACGTCGTCGACATCTACACGCGGCAGTGCGCGCTCAGCGTCACCGCGCACGATCTCGCCGTGATGGGTGCCACGCTGGCCGACGGCGGCGTCAATCCCGTCACAGGTGAACGGGTCGTATCGGCGGACGTGTGCAGGGACACGCTTGCCGTCGTCGCCTCGACGGGGCTGTACGAGCGTTCGGGAGAGTGGCTCTTCGAGATCGGCCTTCCGGCGAAGTCAGGTGTCGCCGGCGGGATTGTCGCCGTGTCTCCTGGCAAGGGCGCGGCGGCCGCGTTCTCCCCGCGGCTGGACAATGCCGGCAACTCGGTCAGAGCACAGCTCGCCATCGGCCACCTCTCCCGGTCGCTGGGACTCAATCTCTTCGCATCCGTCCCCACCGATGAGGAGTCAGCATGACCTCGCCGAATCCCGCCGATGTCGCCGTGGAGGCGAAGCGATCGTGGCTGCCGATGGTGAGTCTGTTCCTCGCCCAGGTGCTGATGTCGTTCAACGTCGCTGCGCTTCCGATCTCCCTCGGAGGGATGGTTGAAGACTTCGGCGTGCCGCCGACCGTCGTCAGTTCGACGATCGTCGTCTACGGTCTCGCGGTCGCCGCGTTGGTGATGACCGGAGCGAAACTCGGGCAGCGGATCGGTTGGGTCCTGATGTTCCGCATCGTGATCGTGCTGTTCGCTGCGTCCTCGGTGCTGATGATTTTCTCTCCGAGTGTGGAATGGGCGATCGCCGGTCAGGCGCTCGCTGGAGCATCCGCGGCGATCATCGTGCCCGCGCTCGTCGCGCTCATCGCGGAGAACTACCGAGGTGCACAGCAGGCGACCGCGATCGGCGGCCTGGGATCCGCGCGTGCGATCTCTGGAGTGAGCGCCTTCCTGATCGGTGGAACGCTGGGGACCTTGGTCGGATGGCGGCCCGTCTTCGGCATCGTGCTCGCGATCGCCGTCGCCGTCTTCGTGCTCAGTTTCACCCTGCGCGGTGACCGCGGCGACGCGTCGATACGCATCGACTTCGTCGCTTCGGCGCTCATCGGCGCGGCAATCGTTCTGCTGACGCTCGGTTTCAACAATCTCAATGCGTGGGGCGCACTCCAGGCGACGGACGCCGCACCCTTCGATCTGCTGGGGCTCTCACCGGCGCCGGTCTTCGTCGTGGTCGGGATCATGCTGGGGCAGGCCTTCTTCTGGTGGACCAGGCGCCGCATGCGCGAGGGCAAGGTGCCGCTGATCGATCTCAGCATCCTGAAGTCCTCGCGCGAGCGCGCGGCCGTCTACGCGATGTTCATCGTCGTCGCGCTCGAGGCGTGTGTGAACTTCACGGTTCCGCTTTACATCCAGATCGTGCAGGGGAGGACGCCGTTCGACACATCACTGGCGATGATGCCGTTCAATCTGACGGTGTTCATCACCGCGACGCTCGTCGTGCGCTTCTACAGGCGGTACCCGCCGCGGGCGATCGGCGTCTTCGGCTTCATCCTCACCACGTCCGCGCTGGTGTGGTTGTCGTTCGTCGTGACCAACAACTGGGAGACGCTGCCGACGATCCTCGGACTCATTGTGTTCGGAATCGGGCAAGGGGCGCTCGTCACTCTGGTGTTCAACGTCCTCGTGACGTCGGCTCCGGCCACGCTGGCGGGAGATGTCGGTTCCCTGCGCGGGACGACGCAGAATCTGGCGTCAGCGGTCGGGACCGCGGTGGCAGGCGCATTGCTCGTGTCCCTCCTGGGCATCAGTGTCGCCAGCGCTGTCGTCGAGCATCCGGAGATCCCGCCGTCGCTGGTGGAGCAGGTCAATACGGACGATCTGAACTTCATCGGCAATGACGATCTGCGCAGCGTGCTCGCCGCCACGGACGCCACTCCGGAGCAGATCGATGCGGCCGTCGAGGTCAATGAGCAGGCGCGTCTGGGAGCGCTGAAGCTCGGGTTGCTGATTCTCGCGGGGGTGAGTGCGCTGGCCATCCTCCCGGCATCCCGGTTGCCCCGCTACAAGCCGGATGAGATCCCGGACCCTTCGCCGCCGGCGGCCGGAAGATAACGAACGCATAACATACTTCCCCGGGAGCTTCGAGCCCTGATTCCCGGGGAAATGCCACGGGATGCCCAGGCGCACGATCGGTTTCGTCCAGGTCGAGCGATCAGACTCGGTATTCGTGCCCGGGAAACGGCTCCCGATGAACCGCCCCGCAGGGGTCCGGGCCGACGACGACCCGAAAGTCGAACCCTTCATGCTGCATGCCCCCACTTCCCGTGCGTCCGTGCGCGCCGCGACCATGGCCCACGCGCACGCCGACGTCACCTCCCGCCACCCGATCGTGCTCGGCATCGCGCTGGGCGCCGTGTTGAGCGTCGCGATCACGGCCGGTACGGCGTCCTCCGCCGCCGCGGCGGTGGACGCGCACTCCGACGCCCTCACCTCTCTCGCCACCGTCACCGATGCCGACCGCTACGCACCGGCCGTCGGTGCCGTCGCGATGGCAGTGCCGCTCGCCGACATCTCGGCAGATGCGCAGGTCGCGGTCGAGACAGCACAGGCCGCCGTGGCGGATGCCGCCGCGCTCACCGCCGAGGTGGCGGCGTCAGGCCTCGCGCTGGGCACCGCGACCACCGCGATCGACACCACGATCCTCGAGGCAGACATCGCTGACTTGACGGTCGCCGTCGAGGCCGACACTGCCGAGTCGGCAACCGACGCCGAGACCGCGGCAGCGGCCGAGACCACGGCCGTCATCGAGACACCGGCTCCGACAGCGCCCGCGACGGCCGCCGAGTTCGCCGCGGCCGCCGCAGAGACGCAGGAGAAGGCGCCGCTCGAGCTCGTGCTGGAGACCGCCGACGTCACTGCCGATGCCGCCGACGTGGTGGCGGCGACCGCGACGCTGCGTGAGGCGCTCACCGCCGCACAGAAGGCGGCGGCCGAGAAGAAGGCCGCCGAGGAGCGCGCCGCAGCCGCGGCGGCGGCCGCCAACACCCCCGAGGGTGCGAAGGCGACCGCCCGTGCGATGGCGGCCAGCCAGTACGGCTGGGGCGACGGGGAGTTCTCGTGCCTCGAATCGCTGTGGACCAAGGAGTCCGGCTGGAACTACAAGGCCTACAACCCCTCTGGTGCGACCGGAATCCCGCAGTCGCTTCCCGGCGACAAGATGGCCACGGCCGGCAGCGACTGGCGCACCAACGCGACAACGCAGATCGCCTGGGGGCTGGGCTACATCGACAGCGTCTACGGCTCGCCGTGCAGCGCGTGGGGGCACTCGCAGGCCACGAACTGGTACTGAGCTCAGCACTCCTGGGCGTCCGTCCGGCGGGGCCGCTCAGCGCAGCTCTGAGATGAGCACCGCGCTCGTCCCCGGAGCGGTCGCCGCGAAGATGTGCGCAACGTCTCCGGCGTAGGTCAGATAATCGCCGGGGTTCAGCAGTTCGGTGTCTGCGGTCGGGCCCACGTGGGCCTGGCCGGAGATCAGCACCACGTGCTCGACGGTGCCGGGGTGGTGGGGTTCGGAACGTCGCGGATCGCCCGGCTCCGCCTGGATCAGATAGATGTCGCGTCGTGCGCCGGGCGGGCTCGCGGCAAGGAGCGTCGCGCTGTACGCCGCTGCGGCGGAGGGCACGCCGGCGAGCTCATCCGCGCGGATGAGCGTCGGTGCGCTGGCCTGCTGATCGACGAGGGTCGCGAAGGGGATGCCGAGGGCCACGCCGAGCGCCCACAGCGTCTCCACGCTGGGATTGCCGGCCCCGGATTCGAGTTGCGAGACGGTCGCCTTGGAGAGGCCTGCTCGACGGGCGAGCTCGGAGACCGACAGCGACGCCGCCTCGCGTTCGCGGCGCAGAGTGCGGGCGATGCGCGTGCGGAGATCATCCATGCGTTCATCATGTCAAACGATCGTTCGCTTGACTATGCCGACGCAGGTGTTCATGATGATGATCATGTGTTCATCCGATCGAACGGTGTCGACGTGACGGCCGAACGCGAAGTCTGGCGGGAGGGACTCGGGGTCGCCCTCGCCACCAGCGCATACGGAATCTCGTTCGGAGCGCTCGCGGTCGCGGCCGGGCTGGATGTCTGGCAGACGAGCGTCCTGAGCCTGCTGATGTTCACGGGCGGCTCGCAGTTCGCGTTCATCGGAGTGCTGGCCTCGGGCGGCGTCTCGGCGCTGCCATCGGCGATCGCCTCCGCCGCACTGCTCGGTGTGCGCAACGTCGCCTACGGCATGCGCATGTCCCCGATCATCGGCCGTGGATTCTGGCGACGAGCCGCCGCGGCACAGTTCACGATCGACGAGTCCACAGCCGTCGCGATCTCGCAGACCGACCCGCGGCTGAGCCGCATCGGGTTCTGGGTCACCGGGATCGGGATCTTCCTCGGGTGGAACATCATGACCCTCGTCGGCGCCCTCCTCGGTGACGTGCTCGGCGACCCGAAGACCTGGGGTCTGGATGCCGCGGCGGCAGCGGCGTTCCTCGCACTGCTGTGGCCCCGCCTGAAACAGCGGCAGGCCGTGGCGGTCGGAGTGGCGGCAGCTGTCGTCGCGGCATCCGTCACGCCCTGGCTGATGCCCGGCATCCCCGTGCTGCTCGCCGCGGTCGTCGCGATCGTCGTCGGCTGGTTCAACTGGTTCGGGCAGCGTGCAGAGCAGGAGGCGCGCTCATGAGCATCTGGAGCGCGGTGCTGCTCGCCGCGTGCATCTGCGTCGCGCTGAAGGCGTTCGGATACCTGATCCCGGCGCACGTGCTGGCCGCGCCGCGACCAGCACGGATCTCCGATCTGCTCACGGTCGCGCTGCTGGCGGCGCTCGTCGCGGTGCAGACCCTGGGCGACGGACAGTCCATCGTCGTCGACGCCCGTGTGCCGGCCGTCCTCGTGGCGGCGGTGCTGCTGTGGCTGCGGCAGTCCTTCCTCGTCGTGGTGTTCGCCGCCGCCGCCGTGGCGGCGCTGCTTCGCTGGGTGGGCTGGGCTGCATGATCCCAGCGGGCGCAGAGGGCCGCGCCAGTAGACTCGCGGGGTGAACACCTGGCTCTCCCGCATCCTCTCCTGGATCGCCGCCGCCGTCGTCGGCGGCATCTACGGAATCGCCGGGACCATCGCGCACAGCCTCATGTGGGGCCCCGTGCCCGGAGGCCTGATCATCGCTGCGATCGCGTGCACGGCCCTGCTCGTCGCGATCCGCGCGCTCACCCACGACCGCGGCTCGACGCTCGCCGCCGGTCTCGGGATGCTGGCGACGGTGACGCTCATCTCGGGCGTCGGACCCGGTGGATCCGTCGTCGTCGCCGACACGATCTGGGGGCGTGTGTGGATCTATCTCGTCGCCGGGCTCGTGCTGCTGGTGGTCGCATGGCCGAGATTCGATCGCCCGCAGACGACGGCGGCGACCGCCGCGCCGTCCGCGGCGCCGGTATCCGACGTGCCGCCGCTCGTGACCGCGGTTCCCGGTGCTCGGGAGGAGCGTGCGGCCGACGGGACGTAGACTGGGCGAGTGACGTATGTGATCGCTCTGCCCTGTGTCGATGTGAAGGATCGTGCCTGCATCGACGAGTGTCCCGTGGACTGCATCTACGAGGGCGAACGGTCGCTGTACATCCACCCCGATGAGTGCGTGGACTGCGGCGCCTGCGAGCCGGTCTGCCCCGTCGAGGCGATCTACTACGAGGACGACCTCCCCGAGGAGTGGGCCGACTACTACAAGGCCAACGTCGAGTTCTTCGAGGAGATCGGCTCCCCGGGCGGCGCGGCCAAGGTCGGCGTGTACACGTTCGACCACCCCATCATCGCCGCGCTTCCCCCGCAGGGGGAGTGACGGTGTCGGTCCGCGATCTGGCCGACTACCCCTGGGACGCGGTCGTACCCTTCCGCGATCGCGCGGTGCGGCATCCCGGTGGGCTCGTCGACCTCTCCGTCGGTTCGCCCGTCGATCCGACGCCCGCCCTCATCCGAGCGGCTCTCACCGAGGCGACCGACGCGCACGCCTACCCGCAGACGATCGGGACGCCCTCTCTGCGCGAGGCGATCGTCGACTGGTACGCCCGCAGGCGCGGCGTGCCGGATCTGACAGCCGCGAACGTGCTGCCCACGATCGGTTCGAAGGAGCTCGTGGCGCTGCTGCCGACGCTTCTCGGCCTCGGCGAAGGCGACATCGTCGTGCACCCGACCGTCGCCTACCCCACCTACGAGGTGGGTGCACGCGTGGTCGGTGCGACGGCGCTGCGCGCCGACGACCCGGCCGATTGGCCCGAGGGCGCGAAGCTCATCTGGATCAACACCCCTGGCAACCCGGACGGGCGCACCTGGAACGTCGACGAACTGGCCATGGCCGTGCGTCGCGCGCGCGAGATCGGCGCGATCCTGGCGAGCGACGAGTGCTATGCGGAACTCGGCTGGGACGGACCATGGGCGCAGGAGCCGATTCCCTCCGTCCTGGATCCCCGGGTGACCGGGGGGAGCCGGGCGAACCTGCTGAGCGTGTACTCGCTGAGCAAGCAGTCCAATCTCGCCGGTTATCGTGCGGCCTTCGTCGCGGGCTGCTCACGCGTGATCGCCGACCTGCTCACCGCTCGCAAGCACCTCGGTCTCATGCCTCCGGCGCCCGTGCAGCACGCCATGGCGGTCGCACTGGGTGACGACGCGCACGTCGCTGCCCAGAAGACGCTGTACCGCGAGCGGCGCGACCTGCTCCTGCCGGCGATCACCGCGGCCGGGTTCCGGATCGACGGCTCGGAGGCCGGTCTGTACCTGTGGGCGACCGAGGGCAGGGACGCCTGGGAGTCGATGGCGCGCCTGGCCGATCTCGGCATCCTCGCGGGCCCTGGGCCGTTCTACGGTGACGACTCCGCGGAGCACATCCGACTGGCGCTCACGGCACCGACGGAGCGCGTGGCGGAGGCGGCGCGGCGTCTGCACGCCGCAGAACTGTAGATTTCGGCATCCTGTCCTGGCATCTCTTGGCGGATGTCACAGTAGGCCGGAGTGCGCACTAGGCTGTAAAGGCGATTCGGTCGAGATCTGCCCGGCGCACGACGCCGTGAATCGACGAGCAAGACCAACAGGTCGATACAGACGTAAGAGGAGGCCCGCGTGAGCGCGACGGGAGACCAGCAGGTGAAGGCGACGCTTTCGATCGACGGAACCACGGCAGAGTTCCCGGTGGTGCGCGGCACGAGCGGCAACGACAGCATCGACTTCTCGACGCTGACCCGCCAGACCGGCTACACGGGGCTCGACTACGGATTCGTGAACACGGCGTCGACCAAGTCGGCGATCACGTTCATCGACGGCGATCAGGGCATCCTGCGCTACCGCGGGTATGCGATCGAAGAGATCGCGAAGAACTGCAGCTATCTCGAGGTGGCCTGGCTGCTCATCTACGGCGAGCTGCCGACGCCCTCGGAGCTGGCCGACTTCGACGAGCGCATCCGGCGGCACACGCTGCTGCACGAGGACCTCAAGCACTTCTTCTCGGCGCTGCCGCACACGGCGCACCCGATGTCGGTGCTGTCATCCGCCGTGGCCGCCCTTTCGACCTATTACGAGGGGCAGACCGACCCGAACAACCCGGAGCACGTCGAGCTCAACATGGTCCGCATGCTGGCGAAGCTGCCGGTCATCGCGGCCTACGCGCACAAGAAGAGCGTCGGTCAGGCCTTCCTCTACCCCGACAACTCCCTGAGCTTCGTCGACAACTTCCTCAAGCTGAACTTCGGTGTGCACTCGGAGCCCTACGAGGTCAACCCGGTGATGTCGAAGGCCCTCGAACTGCTGCTGATCCTGCACGAGGACCACGAGCAGAACGCGTCGACCTCGACGGTGCGTCTGGTCGGCTCGACCGGCGCCAATCAGTTCGCATCGATCTCGGCCGGTATTCAGGCCCTCTCGGGTCCGCTGCACGGCGGCGCCAACGAGGCGGTGCTGACCATGCTCGGTCAGATCCGCGAGTCGGGTCAGAGCGTTCAGCGCTTCGTGGAGCGGGTCAAGAACAAGGAGGACGGTGTCAAGCTCATGGGCTTCGGGCACCGCGTCTACAAGAACTACGACCCTCGTGCGAAGCTCGTCAAGAACGCCGCCGATGAGGTGCTCGCGTCGCTGGGCGTCAGCGACCCGCTCCTGGACCTCGCCAAGGAGCTCGAGGAGATCGCCCTCGCGGACGATTATTTCGTCGAACGTCGCCTCTACCCGAACGTCGACTTCTACACCGGCGTGATCTACAAGGCCATGGGGTTCCCCACACGCATGTTCACGGTGCTGTTCGCCATCGGCCGCCTTCCGGGCTGGCTGGCGCAGTGGCGAGAGCTGAACCTCGACCCGCAGACGAAGATCGGCCGCCCGCAGCAGCTGTACACGGGGTCACCCGAGCGCCCGTTCCCCACACGCTGACACAGCGCTCCGGACAGCGAAAAAGCCGCTTCCCGCGTATGCGGGAAGCGGCTTTTCACATGGCCTCAGGCGCGAGGGGCGCCGGACGGACGCTGCGAGCGCCGGCGACGGCTGGGCGCCTGCTGCCCGGATGCCGGGGCGTGCGAGTGCCCGCTCTCGCTGGAGTAACGGGAGACCGAGCCCCCGCGGGGGACATCGCTGCGTGCGGAGCCGGATACGGCGCTGCGACCGCCCTGGCCGCGGCCTCCGGCACGCGAGCCGGACTGCTTCTGGCCGGTGCGCTGACCCTGTCCGCCGCGTGACTGTCCGCCCTGCGGCTTGCGCTGACCGCCGCTCTGCGCCTGCTGCTGCTGCACGGGCGCAGGCTTGACGTAGTCGGCACGATCGCCCACGAGGCCGTCGACGATGTCGTTCGTCACCGGCTCCAGCGCGGCGTCGATCTGCGCCTTGCGCAGCAGGTCCTTCACGTCGCGGCGCTGCTCGGGGAGCACGACCGTGACGACGGTTCCGGCTGCGCCGGCGCGTGCGGTGCGGCCCGAGCGGTGCAGGTACGCCTTGTGCTCGACGGGCGGGTCGACGTGCACGACGAGGTCCACGTTGTCGACGTGGACACCGCGCGCGGCGACATCGGTCGCCACGAGCACGCGGACGCCGCCGTCGGCCGGATCGGAGGAGAACGCGGCGAGGTTGCGCTCGCGGGCGTTCTGCGACAGGTTTCCGTGCAGGTCGACCGCAGGGATGCCCGCAGCGGTGAGCGCCTTGGCGAGCTTCTTCGCCTGGTGCTTGGTGCGCGTGAACAGGATGCGGCGGCCGAGACCCGATGCGAGTTCGTTGACGAGCGTCTTCTTGCGCTCGGCGTCGGCGAGCAGCACGCGGTGGGTCATCTCGCCCACCGGAACGCTGGCCTCGTCGACCTCGTGGCTGACCGGCTTCACGAGGAAGCGGCGCGCGAGCGAGTCGATGCCGCGGTCCAGCGTCGCGCTGAACAGCAGGCGCTGTCCACCGGCGGGGGTCGCGGTGAGGATGCGGGTGACGCCGGGCAGGAAGCCCAGGTCGGCCATGTGGTCCGCCTCATCGAGGACGGCGACCTCCACGGCATCCATGAAGGCGATCTTCTGCTTCATGAGGTCTTCCAGGCGGCCGGGGCAGGCGACGATGATGTCGACACCGTTGCGCAGCGCCTGCTCCTGTGGGCGCTGGCTGACGCCGCCGAAGATCGTGGCGACGGTGAGGCCGGCGGCCTTCGCCAGCGGCGCCACGGTCGCGGCGATCTGGGTCGCGAGTTCGCGGGTCGGGGCGAGCACGAGGCCGCGCGGGTGACCGGGGCGCGTGCGCTTGCCTGAGTCGGACAGGCGGGCGACCAGGGGGAGCGCGAAGGCGATCGTCTTGCCGCTGCCGGTGCGGCCGCGGCCGAGCAGGTCACGACCGGCGAGCGAGTCCGGAAGCGTGTCGCGCTGGATCGCGAACGCTTCGGTCTTGCCGTCGGCGGCCAGGACCGCAGCGAGGGGCGCCGGGACGCCGAGTTCGAGGAAAGTAGGCATAGAGATGCTCCATCGGCGCGCGAGTGTGCGCGCATAGTGGGTGTGAGGTGGGCGAGGGCGCATGATCAGCGCTTCGGTTCGCCGTTCGAAACGCCAGCCGGAAGCTGGAGCGGATCAGTTCGCTTCGGTCCTCAGAGACCCGTGACGACGACGCAGTCACCCGTAGGCAACTTCGTAAGTCTACCAGTGCGCGCATGCCATCCTGTGCATGCGTCCACGATCAGGCGTGCAGCGCCTCGTTCAGGGTCACGCCGACCCCTGCACGCTGCTTGGCCTCGATCGCGCCGGTGACGGAGTTGCGCCAGAACAGAATGCCGTCGCGGCCGCTCAGCTCGGCGGCCTTGACGGTCTTCTTGCCGCCCTCTGCCGTGTTCGGACCGTCGGCCAGCACGACCTTCGAGCCGGCGGTGACGTACAGGCCGGCCTCGACGACGCAGTCATCGCCCAGGGCGATTCCGATTCCGGCGTTCGCGCCGAGCAGCGACCGTTCGCCGATCGAGACGCGGACAGTGCCGCCGCCCGACAGCGTGCCCATGATCGACGCACCCGCGCCGATGTCGCTGTTGGCGCCGACGACGACGCCCTGAGAGATGCGGCCCTCGACCATCACCGGGCCGAGCGTGCCGGCGTTGAAGTTCACGAAGCCCTCGTGCATGACCGTCGTACCGGGGGACAGGTGGGCGCCGAGGCGCACACGGGATGCATCGGCGATGCGGACGCCGTCCGGGAGCACGTAGTCGGTGAGACGAGGGAACTTGTCGAGTCCTTGCACCTGGATGCCGTTGCGCATCAGCAGCGGGCGCAGTCGCGCGGCGTCGGCGGGCAGCATCGGACCTGCGGTGGTCCATGCGTTGTTCGGCAGGTGGCCGAAGATCCCGTCGAGGTTCAGGTCGTTCGGCTGGACGAGCAGGTGCGACAGCGCGTGAAGGCGCAGGTACGCGTCCGCGGTCGATGCCGGCGCCTCGTCGAGATCGATCTGCACCTGGACCAGTTCGGTGCGGACGTTGCGCCGCTCGTCCGTTTCGGCCAGCGCGTCCCAGGTCGCCACTGCGGCCAGGGCATCCGTGGCATCCAGCGCACCGAAGCCGACCTCCGGATACCAGGCGTCCAGGACCGTGCCGTCCGAAGCGATCGTGGACAGTCCGACACCCCATACCGTGCGCGCGTTGCTCATAGGACAACGCTACCGCGAACGACGGGACCGCCTCGTCGAGACGTGTGGATCGCCCGCGCCGTAGGCTGAGGGCATGGCACTCGATCTCACCGCGTCCTCGCTCGACATCACCCGGACGATCTGCGACATCCCCAGTGTCTCCGGGGACGAGGTGGTCCTCGCCGACGCGATCGACGAAGCGGTCAGAACGCTTGCGCACCTCGAGGTCATCCGGTTCGGCAACACCATCGTGGCTCGCACGGATCTGGGCCGCGCGCAGCGCGTCGTCATCGCCGGGCACATCGACACCGTGCCGATCAACGACAACGTGCCGACCAAGGACATCGAGATCGACGGGGTCGCGCACCTGTGGGGTCGTGGAACCGTCGACATGAAGGGCGGCGTCGGCGTGCAGCTCAAGCTCGCCGCCGAACTGACCGAGCCCGTCGCCGACATCACCTGGATGTGGTACGACAACGAGGAGGTCGCGGCGGCGCTGAACGGGCTCAACCTGCTCTCCGCCGCCAGGCCGGATCTTTTCCAGGCGGACTTCGCCATTCTCGGCGAACCGTCCAACGGCCAGGTCGAGGGCGGCTGCAACGGCACGCTCCGCGCCATCGTGCGCACCAGGGGGATGCGCGCGCACAGCGCACGCGCGTGGGTGGGGGAGAACGCCATCCACGGCGCCGCGCCGATCCTGGCGCGGTTGGCCGAGTACCGGGCCAAAGAGGTCGCCGTCGAGGGGCTCGTCTACCGCGAGAGCCTCAGCGCCGTGCGGATCACCGGTGGCGTCGCGGGGAACGTGATCCCTGATCTGTGCGAGGTGGAGGTCAATTACCGCTTCGCGCCGAGCAAGACCGCAGCGGATGCCGAGGCGCACGTGCGAGGAGTCCTCGCCGGATTCGAGGTGGAGATCACCGATGCCGCCGAGGGTGCTCGTCCCGGGCTGGACGCGCCGATCGCTCAGGAGTTCGTCGCCGCCGTCGGGGCCGAACCCCGCCCGAAGTACGGCTGGACCGATGTCGCTCGCTTCTCCGCCCTGGGCATCCCAGCCGTGAACTACGGACCAGGCGACCCGCACCTGGCTCACCACGACCAGGAGTGCGTGCCCACCGCCCAGATCGACGCCGTCGAGCGCGGCCTCCGCACGTGGCTCACCGGGGCCTGACCGGCGCGAGGCGCTGGGCTCGGACCCCGATCGCTGCGCGCATCGCGGCGATTTACATCGTTGCGCGACTTGCGACCACGGGGCTCCTCGCCCTGGCCGCCGCACTCTCCGGCCCGTCGTCGCGCTACGGCGCGGATGCCGGCATCGCCGACTTCGTCCTCGGCTGGGACGCGCAGTGGTACTGGCTGGTCGCCGTGGACGGATATCCCTCCGAGCTTCCGCTGACCGAAGCCGGGGAAGTGGCCGAGAACGCCTGGGCGTTCATGCCGATCTACGCGTACGCGGCGAGGATCGTCGGCCTCCCACTGGGATCGTGGGGTGCCGGCGCGTTCGTGATCTCGCTCGTGGCCGGCTACTTCGCCTGCATCGCGTTGTATCGCCTGCTGCACGACCGGCTCGGCTCAGCCCCGGCGCTGTGGGCGGTGGCCTTCTTCGCCTCAGGACCGCTGGCCGCCCTGTTCCAGGTCGGCTACGCCGAAGCGCTGTTCGTCATGATGCTGCTGTTCGCGCTGGATGCCGTGCAACGGCGGCGCTACGGCATCCTTTACCTGCTCATCCCGTTGATGGCCTTCACCCGGCCGGGGATCCTCGCGTTCGCGTTGTTCCTCGGATTGCACGGCATCGCCCGTTGGATGCGCCGCGCGCGCGAGCCGCTGGCCGGCCGCGAGATCGCGCACATCATCGTGCTGGGTGCGCTCGCGACCGTGACCGGGTTCGCCTGGCAGGCCATCGCGGGCGCCGTCACCGGTGACGCCGGTTCCTACCTCGCCACCGAACTGGCATGGCGGCGTGCGTGGGGAATGGGAGACGCCGGGTTCGTGCCGTTCCAGGGATGGATCGAGGCGGCGTCGTTCTGGTTCGCGCATTGGGGCATGCCGGGATGGTGGGGACTCATCGCATTGGCCGTGCTGGTGGCCGGACTCGCTGTGGCACTGCTGTTCGCGCCGTCGGTCCGCCGGCTCGGGGTCGACGTCAGGCTGTGGAGCGCGAGCTACCTGCTGTATCTGCTCGCGGTGTTCTTCCCGCAGTCCTCCACGTTCCGTCTGCTCGTGCCGCTCAGTCCGTTGTGGGGCGCGGTCGTGCCACGCGGCCGCGGCTACCGGTTCCTGGTTCTGGTGCTCTGCTTCACCGGCCAATGGGTGTGGATCTACCACGTCTACGCGCTCGGGAACGCGTTCTGGCAGATCCCGTGATCGGTTGTTCATGACGGATTCTTCCCAGCGCGGACACAGGGTCGCGGCCCTACCGATAAACTTGATGCATACCACCGAGGAAAAGGAGCCACGATGGCAGCGATGAAGCCGAGGACTGGAGACGGACCCATGGAGGCCGTCAAGGAGGGGCGCCTCATCATCGTGCGTGTTCCGCTCGAAGGTGGCGGCCGACTGGTCGTCTCCGTGAACGACGCCGAAGCGAAGGAGCTTCATGACGTGCTCGCAGCCGTCGTGAACCCCTGAGACCTCTCCCGTATCCAGCGGGACGAGAAGGGCGGGGGGGGGCCGGGGGCCCCCCCCCGCGGCGGGGCCCCGCCACGGCCGGCCGGGGCGTGTAAACCACAAGACCGGGCCGCCCGGATTGTTGTGGTTGAATAA
>NZ_JBHJTE010000005.1:0-77574 GCF_042267585.1 Microbacterium sp. NPDC056234 | reverse complement strand
GGCATGCCGGGATGGTGGGGACTCATCGCATTGGCCGTGCTGGTGGCCGGACTCGCTGTGGCACTGCTGTTCGCGCCGTCGATCCGCCGCCCTTCTCGTGTCCCAGGACAGTCAGTCTGGTTCGGCGACGCTGATCAGCTGCAGCAGCCCTTCGCCGGAGGAGGAGATCGAGGCCAGTACCGCCTGGGACTGCTGCGTCTCCTGGATGAGCGATCGGTACGCGGCCGTGACGGCATCTCGCTGCACCGGGTCGGCGACCTTGCCGCCCACGAGGATGCGGGGGACCAGGACGATTCCACCGGTGCGCACCAGTCGAAGGCCGTGCTCGACGTACTCGATCACGTTGTCGGGATCCGCGTCCACGAGGACGATGTCGTACGAGCCCTCGTTCATCCGCGGCAGCACGTCCGCGGCGCGGCCCGTGATGAACCGCGCGCGAGTGGTGGGGACGCGCGCCTCGGCGAACGCCTGGCGTGCGGCGGCGAGGTGTTCCGGTTCATTGTCGATGGATGTGAGCACCGCGTGCGGTGCTCCACGCAGCAGCCACAGGCCGGAGACGCCGGCTCCGGTGCCGATCTCCACGATCGTCCGCGCGTTCACGGCCGCCGCGAGAAGGGCGTACTGCGCTCCCACCAGAGCACTGACGGGAGCCGCACCGATCTCGTCGGCGCGTGCACGGGCGCGGGCGATGGCGTCCGGCTCCGCGGTGGCCTCGCGGATGTACCGCGCGTTGGCGTCGTGCTCGCTCATGGCATCTCCCGTGGTGGTGGTTCCCTTTCAGGTTACGGGCATGCCGCGTTCTCAGCGGGCAGGCGCGGCGCGGTAGCCTTGACCCATGGGGTTCGGACTCGACGTCGAGAAGCTGCTGGTGATCGGTTTCATCGCTGTGCTGCTGATCGGTCCTGAGCGGCTGCCGCACTATGCCGAGCAGTTCGCCAAGCTCGTGCGCCGAGGCGGCGAGATGCTGCGTGACACGAAGAGCCGTGTGCAGGAGGAGATGGGCCCCGAGGTCACCGACGTGGACTGGCGCAAGCTCGACCCGCGGCAGTACGACCCTCGGCGCATCATCCGCGACGCACTGTTCGAGGACACCGCGCCCGATGTCGCCGCGCCCGCTGCCGTAGCCGCGGCACCGAAGGCATCGCCCATCGATCCGGTCGTCCCGAAGGCGACGCCGGCGTTCACCAGGTCGAGCCCGCCGCCGTTCGATCCGGAAGCGACCTGACGACAGCAGCGCCGCCGGCCGGTTCAGCCGATCTTCGCGCGCAGGCGTTCGATGTCGGCGTCCGAGACCACCGCGCGCGGAAGAGCAGTCATCGCCGAGCTGTCGCGCAGCTGTAGCATCACGGCATCGGGCCCCGCCTTCATCCGACGAAACGCCGAGAAGGCGACCCTGGACGTGCCCCTCGCGCTCTCCACGCGCAGCTCGGTCTCGCCCACTGAGACCGAGACGCTCGTTCCCTCCGGCATCGTGGTCGCCAGGGATCGACGCACGCTCGTCATGGTGAGGATGACGTAGAGCAGCATCATGCCGGCGAAGAGGGCGGGCATGACGACCAGGCGCCCGGCTTGGGACGGCGCCTGGGCGAGTGCCGTCCCGAACGGGACGAGCGTCCAGAGCAGGCCTGCGCCCAGCAGCACCCACACGATGATCGAAAGGGGGCGGGTGAGCAGGAAGATCGTCGCATCGCGGGACATGCGGGTCAGCAGATCGCGATCCACCTGGACATATCGGGGCGCAGTGCTCATCCGAACATTCTCTCGCGGGAGACCCGGTCGCCGCTCACGCCGGCGAGAACGGAAGCGAGCGACCGGCCAGGCCGCGGCCCTTCGTCACGATGCGCTGGGCGAGCGCATCGATCGCGGATGCCGCGGCATCCGACGGGTCGTCGAGCACGACGGGGGTTCCGGCGTCCCCGCCGGCACGCAGCGCAGAGCTGAGGGGGATGGACGCCAGCAGTTCGACCCGATCCGTCGGTGCGGACAGTGCATCTGCCACCTCGGCGCCCCCGCCGGAACCGAACAGGTCGATCACGGTGCCGTCCGGCAGGGCGAACGCCGCCATGTTCTCGACGACGCCGATCACCCGCTGACCGGTCTGGCGTGCCACCAGACCGCTGCGGATCGCGACGTCTGACGCAGCGGACTGCGGCGTCGTGACGACGAGCACCTCGGCATGGGGGAGCAACTGGCCGATGGATATCGCGATGTCGCCGGTGCCGGGTGGCATGTCGATCAGCAGCACGTCCAGATCGCCGAAGAAGACGTCGGTGAGGAACTGCTGCACGGTGCGGTGCAGCATGGGCCCGCGCCACGCCACCACGGATTCGCCGTCGCGCAGGAACATGCCGATCGAGATGGTCTTCACTCCGTGCGCCACCGGTGGCAGCATCAGGTCGTCGATGCGGGTGGGCTGGGTTCCTGGGGGGATGCCGAGGAGCCCGGGGATCGAGAAGCCGTGCACATCGGCATCCACCAGCCCGACGGCGAGCCCTCGCTCGGCGAGGGCGACGGCAAGGTTCGCCGTCACGGTGGACTTTCCGACGCCCCCCTTGCCGCTGGAGACGAGGATGACGCGGGTCAGCGAGTCGGGGCCGAAGGGCATCTGACGCGCCGGGCGACCTGCGCGGAGCTTCTCGGTCAGGGCCTTGCGCTCGTCAGGCGTCATGACGCCGACGGTGACGTCGACATCCTCGATGCCGGGAACGGATGACGCGGCCTGTCGCACATCGGACTCGATGCGGTTCGCGGCGGGGCATCCGACGATCGTGAGCACGATGGCGACGCGGGCGACCTCGCCTTCCACGCTCACGTCCCGCACCATGTCGAGCTCTCCGATCGGTCGGCGCAGTTCGGGGTCGCTGACGGCTTCGACGGCGCGACGGACCTGTTCCGCCGTCATCGTCGCGGACGCCGCGTCGCGATGGGACCGGTGTGCGGAGACGGGTCCTGGCCGCCACCGGTGCCGTCTGCGGTGTCGTCGTCGAGTTCGGCGAGCAGAGCGCGCAGTTCCTGCCGCAGCACGTCGCGCGTGACGATCTGGGAGTTGCGCTCCTCGAGCGACAGCCGCAGCGCGACGATCTCACGGGCCAGGTACTCGGTGTCGGCGAGGTTGCGTTCCGCGCGCTGACGGTCCTGCTCGATCTGGACGCGGTCGCGATCGTCCTGACGGTTCTGCGCGAGCAGGATGAGCGGTGCGGCGTACGAGGCCTGCAGCGACAGCATCAGGGTGAGCGCGGTGAACCCCAGTGCGGCGTCGTCGAAGCGCAGAGTCTCGGGCATCAGCGTGTTCCAGCTGATCCAGAGCACGCAGAAGAGCGTCAGCAGCAGGAGGAACGCGGGCGTTCCCATGGCGCGGGCGACCCACTCCGTGAAGCGACCGAAGCGATCGCGCGAGGTCGGTCGCTGGCGCGTCGTGCCCCGCCCGAGCGGAGCGTCGAGGCGGGTGCGTGGAGTCCGCGCCATCATCGCGCACCGCCCCCGGCGGAGGACTCGTCGACGTCGTGGGTGCGCCAGTCGTCAGGGAGCAGATAGTCCAGCACGTCGTCGATGCTGATGGCACCGACGAGGCGCTGCGCGGCATCCACGACCGGGAGCGACACGAGGTCGTAGCTGGCGAGCATGCGGGCCGCCTCAGCTGCGGAAGCCGTGCCGGACACCGACTCCATGCTGTCGTCGATGATCGCGCCCAGTCGTTCGTGCGGCGGGTATCGCAGCATCCGCTGGAAGTGGACGACGCCCAGCAGACGTCCGGTGGGCGTCTCGAACGGTGGAAGCGTGACGAACACCGCAGCGGCGAGGGCCGGATGCAGCTCATGCCGACGGATCAGGGCGAGCGCCTCGGCGACCGTGGCGTCGGCCGAGAGGATGATCGGCTCGGTCGTCATGAGACCACCGGCCGTATCGGGCCCGTAGGCGAGGAGGGTGCGGACATCCTCAGCCTCCTCGGGTTCCATGAGCTCGAGCAGCTGCTCGAGCCGCTTCTTCGGAAGCTGCGCCAGCAGATCGGCGGCGTCGTCGGGTTCCATGTGGTCGAGGATGTCTGCGGCTCGTTCATCCCCGAGGCCGTCGAGGATGTGCACCTGCTCTTCTTCCGGCATCTCTTCGAGCGCATCGGCGAGACGGTCGTCGGGAAGCTCTTCGGCGACCTCGATCATCCGCTTCTGCGGAAGGTCGAGCAGCGTGCTGGCGAGGTCGGCGGCGTGCAGTTCGGAATACGATGCGACCAACTGCTCGGCGGACTGCGCCTCCCCTGGCGTGCGCTCCTCAGCGACCTCGTTCCAGGCGGCGAAGGCGGTCGGACCCTTGGCGAACGGGGAGGCGCTCGTCTTGGGCTTGCGCAGGAAGAGCTGCGTGATGCTCCACTCACCGAGGCGGTTCGGTTCGATCGCGACATCCTCGATCACCGCCGTGCCGCCGCCGTCGACGAAACCGACTCGTCGGCCGAGGAGCTCGGCCAGCACCCGGAGCTCGCCGGGGCGGGGTTGGAAACGGCGCACGTTGATGAGCCCGGTGGAGATCACCTGACCGGCGCGGATCGAGGTGACGCGTCCGATCGAGAGGAACACATGCCGCCGGCCCGGGATCTCGATCACCAGTCCGATCACGCGCGGTGCGGCCGAACTTCGGTACACGATGACGACGTCCCGGACCTTGCCGAGCCGGTCGCCCACGGGGTCGAAGACGGCGCAGCCGGCAAGGCGCGCGACGAATACCCGTTGAGTGCTCACGCACCCAGCGTAGTCCGGGAGGACCGCCGAGAGGGTGTACAGCTCCCGCCCCTGGTGCGCATGGAAGAATGGACGGATGACCATGCTGAACCGCCCTGCAGACGGTGCCGACATCGGTGAGACCGTTGCCTCGATGCGCGAGTACGAACGCGCGCAGAAGACGGTGTCGCAGCTCATCGCCGGTGAAGTCCCCGCGCGGGACATCGCGATCGTCGGCCAGGGCGTCCGCACGGTCGAGAAGATCACCGGGCGACTCGGCTACGCGGCGGCGGCGCGCTCCGGGGCGATCAACGGTCTGCTCATCGGGCTCCTGCTCTCGGCGATCATGGTGCTGGGCACCCCCGATGCACCGATCCAGCTCTTCGTCGCGTACCTCTTCATCGGTGTCGCGATCGGCATGCTGCTGAGCCTGGTGACCTTCGCGATCGTCCGCCGTCGGCGTGATTTCGCGAGCGTCACGCAGCTCGCCGCCGATCACTACGAGGTGACGGTTCTGCCGACGTCCCTCGCGAAGGCCAGGCAGGTGCTGGGCGGAGGTCAGCGCCCTGCGGCAGCTCGACCGCCGGTCAACCTGGACGAGCCGCCGCGCTACGGCGAGCGGGTGACGCCTGGGCAGTCTCCGGACGGCTCCGCGCCCGCAGGCCCCGTGCCGGCGTCGTCTGCGCCTTCCGTGACCGGCGCCCAGCCGGTGATCCCGCCGCGACCGGCAGACCCGCGTCCCCGGTATGGCGAGCGGGTCGCCGACGCGCCTGCGACGAGCACGTCGCCCACCGCGCCGACGCAGCCATCCGCCCCCACTGACGAGTCCGCGCCCGTCGAGGCGGAGCCGGACGCCCCCGAGGCCGGCGCCGATGCTCCGCGCAAGCCCGTGAGCGACGACTGACCCATGTCCTCCGAGCCGCTGCGCATCGACGTGGCGCTGCCGAGCGGACCGGTGACGATCCCGGCATCCTGGTCGCCGCCGACCGGTGACGCGGACCGCGGCACCGTCATCATCGCGCACGGCGCCGGAGCCGGGATGGATCACCCGTTCCTGGTCGGGCTCGCAGCCGCGTTGAACGACGACGGCTACGCGACCGTGCGGTTCGATTTCCCCTACCGTGCGCAGGGACGTCGCATGCCCGGCCCGGCCGCGCATGCGATCGCGGCCTGGAAGGCCGTCACGAGCGCTGTTCGGGCGCGAACGGACGGCCCGGTGTGGGCAGCGGGGAAGTCGTACGGCGGACGGATGGCCTCGATGGCGGCGGCGGAGGGCATGGATGTCGCTGGACTCGTCTATCTGGGTTATCCGCTGCATGCGCCAGGCAAGCCCGAGAAGCCGCGGGCGGAGCATCTCCCCGCGGTCATGGCGCCTCAGCTGTTCATCGAGGGAACCATCGATCCGTTCATCCAGCCGCTGTCGCAGTTCGAGGAGGTACTCGCGACCTGCCGCGACGCACGGGTCGCGTGGATCGACGGGGGAGGGCACTCCTTCGAAGTGAAGGGGAACAAGCGGCCTTCCGACGTGATCGGCGCCTCGCTGGCCCCGCTCGTGACGGAGTTCGCCGCGCGGTTCGAGTGACGTCTGCCACGATGGTCGGGTGAGCCTCGACCGCATCGCCCTCATCTCCGACGTGCACGGCAATCTGACGGCGCTCGACGCCGTGCTCGCCGACATCGCGGGTCGCGGCATCCATCGGGTGTTCAACCTCGGCGATACGGCGGGGAAGGGCCCGCGCGGAGAAGCGGCCGTGCAGCGCTGCCGCGAGGCGTGCGAGGTGAACGTGCGGGGCAACTGGGACGATTTCCTCCGTTTCACCGCCGAGGACGCACCGGAGGGGATGCGCTGGTGGCACGCTGAACTGTCGGCGGAGAGCCTGGCATGGCTCGGGGCTCTCCCGCTCAGCCACGATCTGCTGATGAGCGGCCGACGGATCCGGCTGTTCCACGCGTCGGCGGAGAGCCCGCACAAGCGCGTGCACTTCCATCACACCGAGGAGCAGTTCTCCGGGATGTTCGCGAACACGGAGATGACCGGCGACGGTCCGGTACCGGACATCGTCGGCTACGCCGACATCCACGACGCCTACATCGAGTCGACCGAGCAGAGGACGCTGTTCAACGTGGGCAGCGTCGGCAATCCGCTGGACGTGCCGGAGCCGTCCTACGTGATCCTCGAGGGTGTTCTGGATGCCGAGCTGCCGGCGCCCTTCGGCATCCAGTTCGTGCGGGTCCCGTACGACGTCGAGGCCGAGATCGCCGTGGCGGAGTCGCTGCGCATGCCGACCAGGGATGTCTGGGCCGTCGAACTGCGAACCGCCGTCTACCGCGGGCGCCAGACGTGACCGGGTTCCATCACGTCGAGGTCTGGATCGCCGACCGGACCGGAGATGCTGCGTGGGAGTGGTTGCTCTCATCGCTGGGCTTCGTGCGGGAGCAGGAATGGTCGGAGGGGATGTCCTGGGCCGCCGGAGGCGCCTATCTGACGCTGACGACGTCGCCGAATCTGTCTGCGTCCGAGCACGACCGTCGGCGCCCCGGGGTCAATCATCTGGCGTTCCACGGCGGCTCGACGACGCAGGTCGACGCTCTCATGGCCGCCGCGCCCGCGCAGGGGTGGCATCCGCTGTACACGGATCGGTACCCGTACGCCGGCGGCGAGGACCACTACGCCGGCTGGCTGGAGAACGCGGCCGGGTTCAAGGTCGAAGTCGTCGCCGAGCGCTAGTGTGGCGGGCATGCCTCTCGCCCTCGTCACCGGCGCCGCGCGTGCGAACAGCATCGCCGCCGGCATCGTTCCCCGCCTGCGCGCCGACGGCTGGGAGGTCGCGACCAGCGACCTCACGGACGCCGACTACCCCTGCGACCTCGCCACCCCCGAGGGACCGGACGAGCTCATCGCCGCCGTCGCGCACCGGCGCGGTCCGGTCTCGGCGCTCGTCCTGTCCCACGCGCACGACGTCGAATCCGGCATTCTCGACACGCCGGCCGAAAGCTTCGACCGTCACGTCGCGATCAACGCGCGCGCGAGCCTGCTGCTGATCGCGGCCTTCGCCCGCCAGGTCCCGGATGCCGGGGGAGCCGTCGTCGCCCTCACAAGCGATCACACCACCGGCAACCTGCCCTACGGCGCCTCCAAGGGAGCACTCGATCGCCTGGTGATCTCGGCCGCTCGAGAGCTCGGCCCGCTCGGCATCTCGGCGAACGTCCTCAACCCGGGTCCGATCGACACGGGATGGATGCCGCAGGGCTTCGCGGAGTCGATCGTGCCCGCGCATCCGCTCGGGCGCATCGGGACGCCGACGGACATCGCGGCGTTCGTGTCTTTCCTGGTGTCGCCGGAAGGGCGCTGGGTCTCCGGTCAGCTCCTGCACGCCGACGGCGGGTTCTCGGCGCGTTACTGACGGCGGGTCAGGCGGTCGTCAGCTCGGGATCCTCCAGGAGGCGGCGCATCGTCGACAGGCCGAGTGCGCTCATGGTCGGATTCGACTCGGCGTAATACCAGCCGAGGCCCATCGCCTGCTGGAGCGACCAGGCCGCACCGCGCAACCATTCCCTGTCGTCGACCTCGAGCGCGCTGCGCAGGCGAGCACGGCGCCGAGCGTCGAAGAGGTGCCACGCCGCGACCAGGTCCAGTGCGCGATCCGCCGGACCGAAGGAACCGCTGTCCAGCACACCCGCGAGCCTGCCGCCCTCGACGAGCAGATTCGGTGGCGTCAGGTCGCGGTGCGACATCGAGACGGCATCCGATGCTCCGAGTTCGCGCAGTCGCTCCCACAGCCCGCGGGCGCGGGCGACGTCCAGCAGGTCGCCGCTGCGGGCGAAGCATTCCCGCATCCATTCGTCGTGATCGCGCAGGTCGCCGCCTCGCCCGCGTCCGTCGAAGGACCGCGCCCCCACCGGCACAGCGCGAAGCGCGGCGATGAGCGCGACGACATCGTCGACCAATGTCTCCGAGTCCTCGAACGCATCGTGAGTCGCCGGAGTACCGTCGACCCAGGTCTGCAGGCTCCAGGCCGAGGCATGCCGCTCGGTGGGAGCGGCCACACCGACCGGCTTCGACGAGCGGAACGGATTCGCCGCGGCGAACTCCGCCATCGCTTCGGCCTCCTGCTGCAGCTCCTCCGCGGGCACGGGGTCGAACGGGAATCGGGCCACGAGCTTGTCGCCGACGCGGAACAGGGCGTTCACCGTCCCCGCCGATGCGAGCCGGTTCACGGCCAGGCCGCGCAGATCATCGAACTGCTCGGCGATCAGTCGCGCCGCGATCTCCTGGTCGATGTGCATGCCATCCCTCAGTCGGAGAACCCGGACCGATCGCCGCGGGCGGCGGGTCGCGTCGCACCGCGCACGGCTTCCGACGGTCCGGGTTCTCGCGTGCCGAATGTCCTGATCAGCCCTGGACGCGTGCGATCCAGGCCTCGACCTCGTCGGCCGTGCGCGGAATGCCTGCGGACAGGTTGACCGGTCCGTCCTCGGTCATGACGATGTCATCCTCGATCCGGACCCCGATGCCTCGCAGCTCCTCCGGGACGGTCAGATCGTCGATCTGGAAGTACAGGCCGGGCTCGATCGTGAAGACCATGCCGGGTTCGAGGATGCCGTCGTAGTACATCTCGCGGCGGGCCTGAGCGCAGTCGTGCACGTCGATGCCCAGATGGTGGCTGGTGCCGTGGACCATGTAGCGGCGGTGCTGGCCGCCCGCATCGGAGTCCAGCGCCTCCTCGGCCGTCACCGGCAGCAGACCCCACTCCGCGACGCGCGCGGCGATGACCTGCATGGCCGCTTCGTGCACGGCGCGGAACGGAACACCGTTCTTCGCGGCGGCGAATGCGGCGTCCGCGGCCTCGCGGACCGTCTCGTAGACCTTGCGCTGCACGGGCGTGAACCTGCCGTTCACCGGCAGGGTGCGGGTGATGTCCGCGGTGTACAGGCTGTCGGCCTCGACCCCGGCATCCACGAGGATGAGATCGCCGGGGACGACCGTTCCGTCGTTGCGCGTCCAGTGCAGGTAGCAGGCGTGCGGTCCGGATGCCGCGATCGTGTCGTATCCCTCGCCGTTTCCGTCCTCGCGGGCACGGCGGTGGAAGACGCCCTCGACGACGCGCTCGCCTCGCGCGTGGGTCGCGGCGTCGGGCAGGACGCGGATGATGTCGTCGAACCCCTGCGCGGTGATGTCGACGGCGCGGCGCATCTCGGCGACCTCGAACTCGTCCTTCACGAGCCGCAGTTCCGAGACGAACTGCGCGAGATCGGCGTCGTCGAGGGTCACGTCGTCATCACCGGCGGCGAAGGCGGCGAGGTGGTCGGTCGCGATCGCGAGGTCGGCGGCGACGCCGGCGAGCGACGGCCGCGGGCCGATCCAGAACTCGCCGACCGTGGCGTCCGCGTAGAACTCGGTCGTCGTCCGGTCGGCGCGTTCGCGGAAGTACAGGGTGACGTCGTGTCCGGCATCCGTCGGGTCGAACACGAGCACGGAGTCCGGCTCGGCATCCGCGGCCCAGCCTGTCAGGTGGGCGAACGCGGAATGCGCGCGGAAGGGGTAGTCCGTGTCGTTGCTGCGCTGCTTGAGCGAACCGGCGGGGATCACCAGGCGCTTGCCGCGGAACGCAGCCGAGACCTTCTCGCGGCGTGCGGCGGCGTACGCCGCCTGGGCTCGCGGCGCGGGAAGCGACTCGGGGCGCTCGGCCCATCCTGTCGAGATCGTATCGAGGAAGCCGCGCGGGAACGGCTGCTTGCGGTTGGTGACGGGCGCCTTCGCCGCGTCTTCTTCGGTGGCCTGTGCGATCGTGTCGCTGGATCCGGTGCTCATGCCTCCAGTCTCTCACTCCGCGCCGCCGCGTAGGGTGGATGGGTGAGTCAAGACAGCACCGCTCAGCGCCCGTCACCGGCCGTCACCATCGTCATCGACGCCGCGCTGGTCGTCGTCTTCTGCCTGCTCGGCGGGCTCTCGCACTCACTCGGCGAACCGGATGCCGTGGCCCGCATCGTGTCGTCGATCTGGCCGTTCCTGGCGGCGCTCGTCGTCGTGCACGCCGTCGCCCTCGCGACGCGTGTCGATGCCGCGCGGGTGGTGCCCGGAATCCTGATCTGGATCGTCACCCTCGGTGGCGGAATGGCGCTGCGGGCGCTGACCGGGCAGGGTACGGCCTGGGCCTTCGTCGTCGTCGCGGCCGTGACTCTGGCGATCTTCCTGATCGGCTGGCGCCTGATCAATCTCCTGGTGCAGCGGCGCCGGTCGCGCTGAGTGCTCAGCCGGCCGGTTCGAGCTGGACGACCAGCCCGCGGTGATCGCTGCCGTCCGCGTCGAGTACGACCGAGCCGGTCGGCTCCCAGGTCGGGCTGGCCATGATGTGATCGATCGGCGCGCCGAGCAGTTCGGGGTAGGACGCCGGCCATGTCGCCACGGCCCCGTTGCCGGTCCTCGTGGCCGCATCGCGGCAGTAGCCCATGTCGCCGCCGTCGACGCCGAGCGACGCCATGTGGTCGATCGTCGCGTTGAAGTCTCCGGCGAGGATGAAGTCGCCCTGCGGGCACTGATCGGCGATCCAGGCGAGATCGCTCTGCCAGCGCTGCATCGCCTCGGGGCGTGGCGCGACGGCGTGCACCGCGACGACGGTCGGCCCGTCGCCGTCGACCGGCATCACGACCGCGCTCGGCACGGAGCTGGTGTTGCTGGTCCCGTCCACGGACGATTCGATGACCGAGTAGTCGCCCAGGTCGGGGGAGATGAGAATCGTCGTCTGCCAGGCCTGCGGGCCGTTGTCGACGTCCGGATTGAACTGCACGTGGTGCACCCACATCGGGTGGCCCTGCTCGCGCAGCATCACGGCGATGCGCGCGCCGACGGATTCGGCGGTCTCCGGGAGCGCCACGATGTCCGCGTCCTGCGCGAGGATCTCAGCCGCGATGTCGTCCGCCGGGATCGCTTCGCCCGCGGTGTTCCAGGTGAGCACGCGCACGGAGCCGTCGGTCTTCTCCGGGAGGGCATCGACGCCGAGACCGCGCACCGCGCCGATGGCCGCCGTCGCTCCGGCCCCGATCACCGCGACGATCAGGATCGACGCCGCGAAGCCGCGCAGCGGCCTCGCGAACAGGAGAAGCAGCGAGATGACGGCGACGACGCCGAACGCGGCTGCGACGGCGCCGCGCACGGCCACGAGCTGCGCGAACGGATAGGTCTGCTCGAGTCGGAAGAACTGCGGCCACACCACGACAGCCGTCGCCATCGCGAACAGCACGGTCAGCAGAATCCCCAGTACTCGGAACATCGCCCATCAGCCTACGGGCGCGATCTGTGAATCGACTGGCGCGCGGGGTCGGCGCGCCTCGCGCATGCGGCGGGCGATACGCTCATCAGATGAGGAGTGCGCAGCGATTCGAGGGCCCGAACGACCTGCACCTGCACTCGAACCACTCCGACGGCACCGAGTCGCCCGCCGAAGTCGTGCGGCAGGCGCACGCCCACGGCATCCGCACGCTCGCACTGACCGACCACGATCGCACCACGGGATGGGACGAGGCATCGCGCGCCGCCGGTGAACGCGGGATGACCTTCCTCCCCGGCATGGAGCTGTCGGCCAAGCACGAGTGGCGCAGCGTCCATGTCCTCGGGTACCTCTTCGATCCGGTCGATCCCGCGCTTGCGGCCGAGACCGACCGCATCCGCGGCGACCGCATCGGTCGAGCCGAGCGGATCGTGCGCAGCATCGGCAGGGACTACGACCTCGACTGGGAGGACGTGGTCGCCCAGACGATGCAGGACGCCACGATCGGCCGCCCGCACATCGCCGACGCGCTCATCGCCCGTGGCATCGTCCGCGACCGGGCCGAGGCGTTCGACGGCATCCTGCACCCGCGCGAGGGATACTACGAGCCGCACTACGCGCCGGATCCGCTGACCGCGGTGCGGCTGATCACCCGCGCCGGGGGAGTGGCGATCATCGCGCATCCGGTGACGGCGGGCCGAGACCGGATGATGCCGGTGTCCTTCATCGAGCGCCTCATCGCCGAGGGACTGGGCGGGTTCGAGATCGATCACCGAGAGAACACCGAGGACGGCAAGCGGCTGCTGCGCGCGATCGCGGCCGAGCACGACCTCCTCATCACCGGATCCAGCGACTACCACGGCGCGGGCAAGCCCAATCTTCCCGGCGAGAACACCACGTCAGATGAGATGGTGGCGCGGATCATCGACCGCGCCACGGGAACTCAGCCGCGCTACGCCTGACCCGGGCGAACTGTCGGCAAGCTCCCGGCGATCTGTCCGGCGCTGCCGATAGGTTGTCCGGCATGCAACGGGCGACATCCCTGGAACGGCGCATCGACGAGGTCGCCCATCGGCTGCTCAGAGATGCCTCCGCGAGCGGCATCCGCGCCGGTCTCATCGAGTTCGCCGTGTTCGTGCTCAAGCAGGCGTGGGCCTGCGTGTTCGGCGCCGCCCTGCTCGTCGTGATCGTGGCGGCGCGCCTGTGGTACCCGGATGACGCGGTCATCGCGCGCAACGATGCCCTGACCATCGCCGCAGTACTGATCCAGCTCGCCATGCTCGTGTTCCGGCTGGAGACCGGTCGCGAGCTGTGGGTCATCATCCTCTTCCACCTCACCGGGACGGCGATGGAGCTGTTCAAGACCGACGTCGGGTCATGGATGTACGCGGCCGACGGCGTGCTGCGCATCGGCGGGGTGCCCCTGTTCAGCGGGTTCATGTACGCGGCGGTGGGCTCGTACATGGTGCGCGTGCACCGGCTGTTCGACCTGGGATTCGTGCGCTACCCCCGGCGCTGGCTCACCACGGTGGTCGCCGTCGCCATCTACCTGAACTTCTTCACGCATCACTTCTGGTGGGATGCCAGGTGGGTCCTGCTCGCGGTGGTCATCCTGCTCTGGCTGCCGACGGTCATGTACGCGCGGGTGTGGCGACGTGTACTCCGGCTGCCGCTGCTGCTCGTCTTCGCCGGCGTCGCGGTGTTCATCTACCTCGCCGAGAACATCGGCACCTGGGCCGGGGCGTGGGCGTATCCGGACCAGGTGGTCGCGTGGCAGCCGGTCTCAGCGAGCAAGCTCGGATCCTGGTTCCTGCTCATGATCATCTCGGTGGTGATGGTCACCTGGGTGTATCCGCCGCGGGTCCCGATCACTCCCGGGTCGGCAGACGACCAGGGGCGGATGCCGCAGCATCCGCCCCTCGATGAAGAGTCTCAGGCGCCGGCGGCCGGCGTCTGAGGAACCGATCCGCCACCGGATCCGCCGCGCCGGCGACGGCGGCGGCGTGCCGGAGCCGGCTTGCCGTCGTGGTGCTCCTTGCCTGCACCGTCGTGGGTGCCGGCGCCCTCGGCGCTGCGGTCGGTCGACGGGACGTCCTTGGGAGTCTCGTGCTTCGATGCGTCGCCCTCGACGAACGTGGACCCGACGGCATCCTCGGCCTGACGACGACGGCGACGGCGACGCGTGGTGCCGTCCGATGTGCCTTCGGCCGCCGCATCCGCCGCCTTCTCAGGGCGCTGGCGCTGCGTCTTGACGGTCTGCGTCTTCGGCGCGGTCGTGAGACGGCCCTTCGTGCCCTCCGGGATGTTCAGGTCGCTGTACAGGTGCGGGCTCGACGAATACGTCTCGATCGGTTCGGGCTGACCGAACTCCAGGGCGCGGTTGATGAGAGCCCACTTGTGCAGGTCTTCCCAGTCCACGAACGTGACCGCGATGCCGGTCTTGCCTGCACGACCGGTGCGGCCGGCGCGGTGCAGATACGTCTTGTCCTCGTCCGGGATGGTGTGGTTGATGACGTGGGTCACGTCGTCCACGTCGATACCGCGTGCAGCGACATCGGTCGCAACGAGCACGTCGCGCTTGCCGGCCTTGAACGCCGCCATCGAGCGCTCGCGCTGCTCCTGGCCCATGTCGCCGTGCACTCCGCCGACGTTGAAGCCGCGGTCGCCGAGCTCGTCGACGAGGCGCTGGGCAGCACGCTTGGTCCGGGTGAAGATCACGGTCTTCCCGCGGCCCTCCGCCTGCAGGATGCGGGCGACGACCTCGTCCTTGTCCATCGAGTGCGCGCGGTACACCAGGTGCTTGATGTTCGCCTGGGTCAGCCCCTCGTCCGGGTCGCTCGCACGGATGTGGATCGGGTTCGACATGAAGCGGCGCGCCAGCGCGACGATCGGGCCTGGCATGGTCGCCGAGAAGAGCTGCGTGTGCCGTTTCTCGGGAACCTTCTGGAAGATCTTCTCGATGTCGGCGAGAAAACCGAGGTCGAGCATCTTGTCGGCCTCGTCGAGAACGACCTCTGTCGCGTTGGAGAGGTCGAGCAGGCGCTGTCCTGCGAGGTCGATGAGTCGACCGGGCGTGCCGACGACGATCTGCGCGCCCGCCTTGAGCTGGTCGATCTGACCCTCGTAGGCCTTGCCGCCGTAGATGGCGACGACGCTGGTCGAGCGGTTGCTCGTGAGCAGGTCCATGTCCTCGTAGACCTGGACGGCGAGCTCGCGGGTCGGCACGACGATGAGCGCCTTGACGCCCGGTTCGGGGTTCTCTCCGAGGCGCTGGACGACGGGGATGCCGAAGCCGAAGGTCTTTCCGGTTCCGGTCTTGGCCTGACCGATGATGTCCTGACCTGGCAGTCCCAGGGGGATGGTCTGCTCCTGAATGGGGAACGCGTCCACGATGCCCTTGGCGGCGAGGGCGTCGACGATGTCCTGATCGATGCCGAGTTCGGCGAAGGTTGTCACGATGTGATGTTGCCTGTCCGGCGGCCCGTGCGCGGGGCGCGCCACGTAAATACGGATCCACGCCGTCTCATGTGCCACAGGCGCGGGACCCTGCTCCGATGGCAGGGCGTGCGTCCAGCCTACCCGAGGGGCCCGTCGCCCCTGGTAGGGCGGATGCCGAGCCCGCGAGCGGGTCGGTAGTCTGAAGTCCATGGTTCAGTGGTTCTGGCAGCGCAAGGCGCCGCGGCGCACGCTCACTCTGCGCAGCCGCGGGGAGGACACCGGCGCGACGCGCATCGACTTCGCCGAGCTGGCTCCGGAGGAGGCGCGCTTCCTCGGTCAGGCTGCGTATCTGCAGTTGGGCTACTTCGAGACGCTCAGCCGTCTGATCCGCGCCACGCCGGAGCTCAGCGAGAAGGAAGCCATCTCGCGCGCGGCGGGTGCGGCCCTGGACAAGCACCGCGGCATCGTCGATCTCATCGCCGAGCGCGGCGACGATCCCACCGAGCTTATGCTGCCCTTCCGCGAGAATCTCGACGCGTTCCGCCGCAAGACGATCGGCGCGCGGCCGCGGGAGACGCTGCTGGCGGTGTACATCACGGCCGGCATGCTCGACGACTTCTATCTGGCGCTGGCCGGCAGCTACGGGGAGACGGGCCGCAGGGTGGCGGAACTCCTGCGTCAGGACGACCACGGCGATGAGATCGTCGCGATCCTCACGGCGACGATCGAATCGGATGCCGAATGGCGATCGCTGCTGTCGATGTGGGCGCGTCGGCTGGTCGGAGACACGCTGCTCGTCGCGCGCTCGGCGCTGCGTCCGGAGCGCCTCGTCGTGGATGACGACCGCATCGAGCCGGTGTACACCGAGTTGATGGGCGCGCATGCGCGCCGGATGGACGCCATGGGCCTGGCGGCGTAGCCGCCGGGATCCCTAGATGCCGAGTGCGGCCTTCTTCTCGGCATCCGAATGCGTCCGCGTGGCCGAGAGAGCGAGCGTCACGACGGCGGCCACGGCGAGCGAGCCGCCGATGCTGGCCAGCCACAGCCAGAAACTGTCCTGGCCGACGCCCGCCCACTGCATCCCGGTGTAGACGATCGCCGCGACGGCGGTCGCGATGCCCGGCGTCACCACCACGCCGCGCAGCTCGCGGGACGGCAGCAGGAAGTGCAGCGCGATACCGAGTGCGCACGCCGCGATGAGCGCGAGGAGGATGTACATGTCAGGCGAAGAAGCCGACGCGGCGCGATTCCTCGTTGCCGAGTTCGATGTAGGCGAGGGTCGCCGTCGGGATCAGGTAGGAGCTGCCCTTCACATCCGTGAAGCTCACGTGCGTGGCGTTCTGGTCCAGCGCGGATGCCACCTGCGTGCGCACCTCGTCGGCGCTGGAGGCGGTCTCGAAGTTCAGCTCACGGCCGGTGTTGACGATGCCGATGCGGATTTCCACGCGTACTCCTTGAAGATCGGGGACTGAGGCAACTCTACCCCGCTGCCCGCACCGGGGATCGGCCGCGCCGAGCTGTTTCGCCCACGGCGCACAACGCCGCCGCGAAGGCGTGTCGGCGTGCCCCGCTACCGTGGAGGATATGACCCAGGATGCCGCGCAGACCGCCGTGATCGAGGCGCCGCTGGACGCATCCGCCGTCGTGATCGGGGCGCCGGGAACGGGTAAGACGCATGCGCTCATCTCCCGGGTCGCGGCGCTGCTCCGTACGCACGCGCTGCCACCGGAGGCGCTGATCGTGCTGACTCCGAGCCGGCAGGCGGCGACCCAGCTGAGGGACGCGATCGGCGTCCGGACGCGGCAGGCGACCCCCGGTCCGCTCGCCCGATCGCTGGCCTCCTTCGCGTTCCAGATCGTACGAGGGGCGACCGTTCACGCCGGGATGGAACCGCCGGCGCTGCTCACCGGTGCCGACCAGGACCGCATCATCGCCGATCTGCTGGAGGGCGATGCGGTCGACGAGAACGACGGCGAGCCCTCGCGCTGGCCTGCGCAGCTCAGCCCGACGATGCGTTCGTCCACGGGGTTCCGCTCTGAGTTGCGCGCGTTCCTCGCGGAATGCACCGAACTCGGCGTCGATGCCGACGAGCTGAGCGCTTCGGATGATGAGATCTGGCGTGCCGTCGGCAGCTTCCTGCGCGATTACCGCCAGGTCCTCGGCGGCATGCGCGCCGCGCATCGCGACATCCCCGATCTCGTCAGCGAGGCGGCAGCGCTGCTGCGCGACGCGGAGCCGCAGACGCTCGGGCCGCTCGCTGCGCTGCGCATCGTGCTCATCGACGATGCGCAGGAACTGACGCGCGGCGGCATCGAGCTCGTCCGAGCGCTGCGTGCCAGGGGAATCGCGGTGTGCGCGTTCGGCGACCCGGACATCTCCTCCGGCGCCTTCCGCGGTGCGACGCCGCAGCTCTTCCACGAGCTCGCCGCGATGCTCGAGCGGGTGCACGTCCTGGATGTGCCGCATCGCCAGACGACGCCGCTGACCGCACTCACCCGCACCGTGACGCAGGCGATCGGGGTCGCCGGCCGCGTCGACCACCGGCGCGCCCCCGAGCACACGGCCGAGGGCGCGGCGAAGACCGTCGCCACGTTCGTGGCCTCCTCGCCGTACGAGGAGTTCGACCGGATCGCGGGGGTGCTCAGGGACTGGCATCTCTCGCACGGTGTCGCCTGGAGCGACATGGCGGTCATCGCGCACGACACCCGCCAGGTGTCCGCCCTCGAGACGGAGCTCGCCGCGCGCGAGGTGCCGACGCGGGCCGCCGGGGTTCAGCGCCCGCTCGGCAGCGAGGGCGTCGTGCGCGACATCGTCGGGGTCGTCCGGCTTGCCCTCACGCCCCCGGAGGAGCGCGAAGTCGACACGCTGACCGAGGCGTTGCGCACGCCGTTCGGCGGCATGGATGCGGTCGGACTGCGGCGCCTCCGGGCCCGGCTGCGCCATCTCGAACTGGCCGACGGCGGTGCGACGCCCGCGGGTGAGCTGCTGCGGCAGGCGCTGATGCACCCCGCGCACTTCGACCGGATCGACGCACCGGAAGCGCGGGCGGCCGACCGTTTCGCGGCGACCCTCGTCGAGGTGGCGGACGCGGCCCGCGCGGGCGAGACGATCCACGAGCTGCTCTGGCGGGTCTGGGATCGTTCGCGCGGACTGGACGGCGCGCGGCTGGAGAAGTCCTGGCGTGCGGCGGCCGAGCAGCCAGGAGGGGGCGAGGTCGCTCGCGCGCTCGACAGCCTCGTCGCGCTGTTCGATGCGGCCAAGCGCTTCGTGGAGCGCTCACCCGAGGAGAAGCCGGCGGTGTTCATCCACGACATCCTCGACAGCGAGGTGCCGGAGGACACGCTCTCCACGCCCGATCGTCCTGGTCTGGTCACGCTGCTGACACCGGCGACCGCTCTGGGCGGCGAGTTCGAGGCCGTCATCGTCGCGGGGGTTCAGGACGGCGTCTGGCCGAATGTGCGCCTGCGCGGCGGGATGCTGGGCACCTGGCGTCTCGCGGACGCGGTGACCGCGGCGCGCACCGGAATCTCGAACCCGGCACCCGGCGTGCTGGACCGCCGGCGATCCGCATTGCATGACGAGCTGCGGCTGTTCGTCCGCGCCGTCTCGCGGGCGCGCTCTCGGCTGCTGATCACGGCCGTCGACGACGACGACATGACACCCAGCGGTTTCTTCTCGTTCCTCCCGGCGCCGGACGCACCGGAACTGCATCCGTCGGCGGAGCATCCGCTCACGCTGCGCGGACTCGTCGCCCGTCACCGGCGCGCCCTCACGACTTCGACGTCAGCCAGGGTGCGGGACGAGGCAGCGGCCCAGCTCGCGATCCTGGCGAACGAGGGGGTCGCCGGCGCCCATCCGGACGCCTGGTACGGTGTCGCGGCCCCATCGACGCTCGCGCCGCTGCACGACCTGTCGGTCGAGGCCGCCCGTGTGTCGCCGTCGCGGATGGAATCGTTCGAGGAGTGCGAGTTGAACTGGGTCGTCTCGGCGCTGGGCGGCGACACGGTGCTTCCGCCGTCGGCCGGGATCGGCACGATCGTGCACGAGGCGATGGAGAAGGTCCCGGACGGCGACCTGGAGCGCATGCGTGCGATCCTCGCCGAGCACTGGCCGGAACTGGATTTCGAAACGGCCTGGATCGGCCGGAAGGAGCGCCGCCGAGCAGATCAGTACATCGACCGGCTGCACACGTATCTGGACGATGTGGCGGCAGAGGGCGGACGGGTGCTGGCCAGTGAGGTCGAGTTCCGCTTCGCGGTCGACATCGCCGGGTCGATCGCGAACGATCATGATGCGGAGTCCGCGCTCCCCGCGCCCGCCGTGCATGCGCTGACCGCGGATGCCGGACCGAACCCGCACCGAGCGGTCGTGCACGGGTTCATCGATCGTGTCGAGGCCTATCCGCCCGGTGCAGGCGAGCACGCCAAGGCGCGAGGACAGAAATGGGAGCGGATGGCTCAGGGCACGGACGCCGGGCGTGTGGTCGTCGTCGATCTGAAGACGGGGAAGTACGAGCCGGAGAGCGAACAGAAGGTCGCCGATCATGCGCAGCTCGCGGCGTATCAGGTGGCGGTGCAGCAGGGGCTCGTCGATGGCGCCGACCCGGCCGCACTCACCGGGGCACGGCTGGTCCTCGTCGCCAAGACCCTGGCGGGCAGCGACTATCGAGTGGCCCACCAGCACACACTCGACGAACAGGCGCGCACGGTGTTCCTGAACCGCATCGCGGATGCCGCGCGAGGAATGTCCGCGAGCAGTTTCACGGCGCAGGTCGAGGCCCACTGCGCCGACACCCAGTGGCGTGTGCAGCCGTGCCGCATCCACACCGTCCCGGCGGTGAGCTCATGACGAACGCCGCAACCACCGCCACCGTCGGCTGGGCCACGGCCGGACACGGCATCTCGGCGACGGACGTCGCCGCGGCGCTCGGTCTGCCGACGCCGACGCCGGCGCAGCAGCGTGTGATCGAGGCGCCCCCGACTCCGGCGCTCGTCGTCGCGGGGGCCGGCAGCGGCAAGACCGAGACGATGTCGGGCCGGGTGGTGTGGCTGGTGGCCAACGGGTACGTCCGCCGGGACGAGGTCCTCGGCCTGACCTTCACGCGCAAGGCCGCCGGCGAACTCGCCGAGCGCATCGGCGCGCGTCTCGCTCTGATCGACGAGTACGGTCGCAGAGGTCTGCTCCCGCACCTGGCGGAGATCGTCGCGTCCGGCGCGCTGGGACGAGTGGATGCCGCGGCCGGGGGACCGCAACGCGAAACGGTGCGCAGGCAGGTGCTCGACGAACTCGCGCTCCGCTACGAGACGGGGTGGGATCCGGCAGCCGCCCGGACCGCCGAAGACCTGCTGATGCGCCCGCGGGTGTCCACCTACAACGCGTTCGCGGACTCGATCGTGCGTGAGCATGCCGCCAGGATCGGCCGAGATCCCGATGTGGCCATGCTGAGCCAGGCGGCTTCGTGGATGCTGGCACGAGAAGTCGTACTGCGAGCTGACCTGCCGGGTCTCGAGGAGATCGACCGTGCGGTCGGGGGCGTCGTCGACGCCGTGCAGCGCCTCGCCGGCGATGCGCTGGATCACCGCGCAGACCTCGATCGCGCGGACCGGATCGCGGTGCGTCAGGCCGAGGAGTTCGCCCCGTACACGAGCGGAGGAACCGGCGACATCGACAAGGCGACCGCGAATCTGCTGGCCCTGCCGACGCTGACGACGCTGGTTCGCGAGTACATCGCCGAGAAGCAACGGCGCGGTGTGCTGGACTTCGCGGATCAGGTGGCCGGCGCATTCGACATCGTCGAGTCCTCGCCCGATGTGCGCGACGAGCTGCGCGAGCAGCACCGGGTGGTGCTGCTGGATGAGTATCAGGACACCTCGGTGATCCAGACCCGGTTCCTGGCTGCGCTCTTCCGCGATACCGCCGTGATGGCGGTCGGGGATCCGCACCAGTCGATCTACGGCTGGCGGGGCGCCAGCGCCGACAATCTCTATGCCTTCTCGCGGACGTTCGCCGAGTCGGCGACGACCGACACCTACAGTCTCATGACGAGTTGGCGCAATGATGCCCGCATCCTCGACGTCGCGAATCGAGTGCTCGCACCGTTGCAGCGACCAGGCCTCGACGTTCCGCCTCTCGAGCCGCGCCCCGGTGCAGGCCCCGGCTGCGTCGATGTGCGATTTCCGCTCACGGTCGACGACGAAGCGGCGGATGCGGCCGCGTGGTTCGCCGAGCGCCGTGCCGCGCACGTCGGTGCGAGACCGCACACCGGTGCCGTGCTGTTCCGCTCCAAGCGCCACATGCAGACGTTCGCGGCGGCGCTCGCCGCTCGCGGCATCCCGCACCGCATCCTCGGGCTCGGCGGCCTGCTGACGACTCCGGAGGTCGTCGACGTCGTCTCGGTGCTGCGCGTGATCCACGATCCGAACGCGGGCTCCTCCTTGATCAGGCTTCTCGTCGGGCCGCGATTCGGCATCGGCGTGGCCGATATGGCGGCGCTCCACGGCCTCGCGGGCGAACTGGCCAAGCGGGACAGCGGCCTGCTTCCGCTGCCGGAGGACCTGCGTCAGCGGATCCGCGCCTCCCGCGGAGCCGACGAAGCGGTCTCGATCATCGACGCTGTCGATGTCGTGCGGGGACTCCGCGACGACTATCGGCTCATCCAGAGCATCACTCCCACCGGCCGTGCCCGGCTTCGCGCGGCCGGGGAGATGCTCGAGCGACTCCGCCGTGCCGCCGCTCAGCCGCTCCCCGAACTCATCCGGCTGATCGAGCTCGAACTGCGACTCGACATCGAACTGGCATCGAACGAGACACGCGGCCCCGCACGTGTCGCGGCGACGCAGCTGCGTGCATTCTCCGATGAGGTCCGCGCCTTCCTCGCCGCCGATGACCGGGGGACCATCGGCAGCCTGATCGCGTGGCTGGACAAGGCCGAGAGCACCGATGAGCTCATGCCGCGCCCTGAGCCTCCGGAGCCGGGTGTCGTGCAGCTGCTCACGATCCACGGCTCGAAGGGCCTGGAGTGGGATGCCGTCGCCGTGGTCAGGATGGTGGATGACGAACTCCCTTCCCGCCCGTCCGACACGGCCGGCTGGTTCGGATTCGGCGTGCTCCCGTTCGCGCTGCGCGGCGACGCCGAAGCCCTGCCGCGGTTCAGCTGGATCCCGCCCACCGAAGAGCAACTGGATCCGGTCAAGCGGAAGAAGGCCGGTATCGCATCGTTGACCGGCAAGAGCGCGAAGACGCCAGGATCGCTGACGGTCTTCAAGGACGCGTATCGCGATTATCAGAAGCAGGAGGAGCGCCGGCTCGCCTATGTGGCCGTGACCCGTGCCCGCACGGATCTGCTGCTGACGGGTTCGCACTGGGCCGGACAGAAGACGCCGCGCAAGCCGTCGCCGTACCTGGAGGAGGCGTTGGAGACCCTCGGACTCACGGTCCCTGGCGACCCGGGGGAGGAGAACCCTTACGACGGTCCGGGAAAGACCAGTCACTGGCCGCTGGATCCGCTGGGTGCCAGGCGCCGGGTCGTGACCACCGCGGCGGATGCCGTGCGCACAGCGCTCGACGGCGCGGCTTCCACGCCATCGCCCGAGCTGTCGCGCCTGCTCGCCGAGCGTGCAGAGCGGCAGAACGGCACCGTCGCGGACGCACCGACGCGTGTTCCGGCCTCGCGCTTCAAGGACTACGTCACGGACTACGACGGCACGGTGCGCTCGCTCGCCCGTCCGATGCCGGAGCGCCCCTATCGCCAGACCCGTCTGGGGACGCTGTTCCATGCCTGGGTCGAGCATCGGTCGGGGCTCGTCGGGTCGGGGCGTGCTCCCGATGCCGCGCTCTGGGAACTGGACGAGGAGCAGTCGGACACCCAGGAGGGCTCGGCCGCGGATCAGGCCGACATGGCACGACTGCAGGAGATCTTCGAGCGCAGCGAATGGGCTGATCTGCAGCCGATCGCCGTCGAGATCGAGATCGACTTCGCGCTCGGGATCCACAACGATGACCCCGCGTCGGACCTCGCACCGTCGGATGCCGCCGGTCACATCGTGATCTGCAAGCTGGACGCCGTGTACCGTCGCGCCGACCGCGGGGATCGTATCGAGATCGTCGACTGGAAGACCGGCAAGGCGCCGCGCACGGCGGCCGAGAAGGACGAGCGGATGCTCCAGCTCGCGCTGTACCGCCTGGCCTACCACCGCCGTTTCGGCGTTCCGCTCGAGGAGATCGACGTCGCGCTCTACTACGTCGGCGACGACCTCGTCATCCGGGGGGATCGGGTCTATTCGGAGGAGGAGCTGGTCCAGCGCTGGAGCGCGGCCCGCGCCGCTCGCTGAGCCTCGTCCTCCGAGGTCTCGTCCTCGCGATCGGATGCGTGGGAGGCGGGCTTCTCGCGGTCGCCCTCGGTCGGCAGAGGGTCAGACTGGACGAGGTCGGTCAGATCCGCGGTGGCATGCGGATCGCCGACGACTTCGGCCTCGGCGGATTCCAGCCACAGATCCTCCGGGTTGTAGGCGTCGGTCTGCATCGACGTGTCGACCTCGGAGGTCGGCCGTTGCGGTACCCGATCGAGGGCTGCCAGGGCGGAATCCACACCGTCGCCGCGCTCGGCGATCACCGCGAGGTCGTCGTCGCGCAATCCTTGCGCGAGGGAATCGAGCAGCGCAGCGGCGTCATCGACGATATCGGGACGACGAAGTGCATCACCGTGCACGAGCCACCGGGCGAACTCGAGCTCGGCCGTCAACCGCGCACGCACCCCGATGGCGGCGTCCGGTTGACGGTCGGATGCCTCGGTGTACGCCGCCTGCACATCGGCCGCGGCATCCGGCGCCGACGACAGCCAGGCCAGATCGACCGCAGGGTCGCCCAGCGCGAGACCGTGCCACCCGACGACGCCCGTCACCTGCGGACCTTCGGCCGGGTCATCGGTGAACACGAACGATGTCGCCTGGATTCCACCGAGCGTGACCGCCGATTCGAAGCGCCACAGCTCGTCGTCGTCGGTGGCCTCGCGCCAGCGCACGGTGAGCCGTGCCGGGACGCGCCCGGTGGACGCCGCCCGATCGACGAGCTGGCGGATCTCGGCGCGCACTTCGTCGGCCGAGCGGGCCGGAAGGCCGGCCGTGCGCACGACGGAGGCCGGGAGCGCGTGAATGGCCGCGATCGCGCGTCCCATCGACACCGCGGCTCCCCGGCCCGCGGGGATGTCCGCGGCCTCGACGAGGAAGCCGTCGAGCAGCTCGGTCACCAGGGCTCGACCGTCGCCCAGCCGAGTCTCTCCGACGTACTCCGGCGCGCGGAACGGCAGGATGGCTCGTGCACCCGGAGTCAGGGCGCGCAGGGCAAGGGCCTCGGCGGCGAGCTCCCGCGCGGTGTCGTCGGCGTCCGCGACGCGGATCGCGAGTTCCCGGCCATCGGCGAGCGAGGCGACCGCGGAATCGAAGCGTCCGTCCCCGCCCGCGGTGAGAGCGCGCGCACCCGTGACCTCCGCGCCGGGCAATGCCGCCGTCACCGCCGCCGCTAGAGTGAATGCAGAGCGAGCCATGCCCCCAGGTTAGGTCGGCCGCACGTCCCATCCGTCCACGCCACGCCCGGAGAGGGGGAGTCGATGACCATCGGTCGTGCCCCACTGGATCGCGCAGCACACCTGCGTGATGTCCCCGGCATCCTGGAAGCCCTGCGATCCTCGGACGAGGTCGAGGTGATCGTCGTCCGCGAGGGACGCGCACGCGTCGAGGACGGTGCGCTTGTCACGACCGCACCCTCGGACGTCGGTGAGGCGCAGTGGGCGCTGCTCGGACGTCGCGCCTCCGGCACTCCTCTGCTGCTGGCCGTGGTCGACCCGCCGTCGCAGTCGATCGACGCGGCTCCGGCAGAGACCTGGCTCGGCCTGCGCGAGACCGGCGGAACGCTGGACGAGCTGAACACCGAGATCCTCGTCGAGGCGACCGCGCTCGCCGGCTGGTTGCGCGACGCGCGCTTCTGCCCATCATGCGGGCGGTCGATGGAGTTGCGTCAGAGCGGATGGTCGCGATGGTGCGCCGACTGCGACCGTGAGCATTTCCCTCGGACCGATCCCGCGGTGATCGTCGCGGTGCAGAGCGAGGACGGCGAGCGGTTGCTGCTGGGGGCGAACGCGCAGTGGAATGGCCGGATGTACTCCTGTTTCGCCGGCTTCGTCGAAGCGGGCGAGTCGCTCGAGACGACCGTGCATCGGGAGATCGAGGAGGAGGCCGGCGTGCGTCTCGCAGATGTCCGGTACATCTCCTCGCAGGCCTGGCCGTATCCGCGATCGCTGATGCTCGGCTTCCGTGCGACGGCCGGCACCGATCGCAACGCGCGGCCGGACGGCGAGGAGATCGTCGATGTCCGCTGGTTCACGAGGGACGAGATCGGCTCGGCCCTGGCCGGCGATGGACCGGTCGGCCTTCCTGGGTCCGCGTCCATCGCACGAGCACTGATCGTGGACTGGTACGAGGAGGAAGTGTGAGCGCGCTCGACGCGCTCGACGAACGGCAGCGGCAGGCGGCGACAGTGCTGCGCGGTCCGGTTGCGGTGCTCGCCGGAGCGGGTACAGGGAAGACCCGCGTCATCACGCACCGCATCGCGCACGGCGTCGACACCGGGGCCTATTCGCCCTCGCGCGTGATGGCTGTGACGTTCACCGCCAAGGCGGCCGGTGAGCTGCGCGGACGTCTACGAGCGCTCGGCACGGTGGGCGTTGCCGCGCGCACCTTCCATGCCGCGGCGCTGGCCCAGCTGAACTTCTTCTGGCCGACGCTGGCAGGCTCGCCGGCCCCGAAGATCGTCGACAACAAAGTGCGCGTGCTCGGCCAGGCTGCCGACGCACTGCGGCTGAGACTCGACCGCGCCACGCTGCGCGACGTCGCCAGCGAGATCGAGTGGCGCAAGGTCTCGATGATCGGCATCGACCAGCACGCCGCCCTCGGACGAAAGGTCGGCGGGGTCACCCCCGAGCAGCTGATCGACCTGCAGCACGGGTATGAGGCGCTCAAGGACGAGCGGCATCAGCTCGACTTCGAGGACGTCCTCCTCGCGTGCGCGGGGATGCTCGAAGCGGAGAGCCGCGTCGCGGCGTCGGTCCACGAGCAGTACCGTCACTTCACGGTCGACGAGTATCAGGACGTCTCGCCACTGCAGAACCGTCTGCTCGAACTCTGGCTGGGGGACCGGCGCGACCTGTGCATCGTGGGCGACGCCAGCCAGACCATCTACTCCTTCGCCGGTGCCGACCAGCGCTACCTGCTCGACTTCGAGCGGCGCTTTCCCGATGCGACCGTCGTCCGGCTCGAGACGAACTACCGCTCGCAGGCACCGATCCTCGCCGCAGCCAACGCACTCATGCGCGGTCGGCCCGGTGCCCTCGAACTCGTGCCTGCCCGCGAGGCGCTGACCGCGGAGTCGCCGACGGTGACCGCGTACGACTCCGAGACGGAAGAGGCCGCTGGAATCGCCGCGCAGATCGCCGCGCGCATCGCGTCGGGGATCCCGGCATCCGACATCGCGGTGCTCTACCGCGCCCACGCGCAGTCGGCGGCCATCCAGCAGGCGCTCGCGACAGAGGGCATTCCCACCACGGTCCTGGGCGGCACCCGCTTCTTCGACATGCCCGAAGTGCGCCAGGCCGTGCTCGCGCTCCGCGGCGCGGCGGTCGCGCCGACCGAACGGGATTTCCTCTCCAACGTCCAGAAGGTGCTGCGTGAGCTCGGTCTCACCGACGAACCGCCGGAGGCCGGCGGCGCCCAGCGCGATGGCTGGGAGGCGAGGCGCGCACTCCTGCGTCTCGCGGAGGAGGCGCAGCCGGGAACGACGCTTCGGACGTTCAGCGACGCACTGATGGCGAGGGCGAAGGACCAGCACGAGCCGATGCTGCACACGGTGACCCTGTCGACGCTGCACGCAGCCAAGGGCCTGGAATGGCCGCATGTGCACGTCGCGGGTTGGGCAGAGGGCGCGCTGCCGATCTCGTACGCAACGGATTTCGAAGCCATCGACGAGGAGCGACGGCTCGCTTACGTCGGCGTGACGCGTGCGGGGCGATCGCTCACGCTGTCCTGGTCACGGGCAGCGGGGCGCGGACAGCGCTCGGCCTCGCGCTTCCTCGCGGAGATAGGAACGACGGCTCTCGGCACCGGCATTCTGCGTGAAACCTCACCGAACTCCGCTGCTGGCTCCCGTCGGCGCTGAGCCGGACGACGGTGGACGCCGCGGTGGGCGCCCTGCTCCGTTCGGCGCGCAGCAGACGCTCCACGAGTGCGGCGGCTGCAGCGACCAGAGCGTGCGGAATGGGGGAATCGACCCGCCCGACCAATTGGCAGTGCAGCAGAGGCCACGCGGGGTCGCGGTCACGATCGTGCGCGTCACGACAGGAGAGGCACGGCGTCTCGCCCGGAACCACCAGCGGCCCGACGCTCACTCCTCCGATATCGAAGGAGACCGGCAGATGCACGATGTCCTCGCGCACGTAGGGGATCATCTGCCCGGCCGCTGCGGCGCCGTGAACGAGCACGATCCCCACCGTGCCCGGGGTGGCACGGGCTGCTTCCGGCACGCCCAGACCAGCGAGAGCATCCAGCATCCAGCTGCCGACGCGCGAATCCGCGACGTTCGCGCTTTCCGCCCACACGGCCGGCGCCGGTGGGGCGTCGGTCTGCAGGATCGGCGCCAGCGCCTCCAGCAGCGCCCTCGCCTGTCGTCGCGGTGCGCCGAGCGAGTGGGCGACGACATCGAACGAGGCCAGCGGCATCCCTTCGCACAGCCGTGACACGAGTCGCTCCACCCACGGGTGCTCGGCGCGGACGCGCACCGCGCCGGCGATCCCGAACTGCAGGGTGTCGCCGTCGCGCCACAGCGGCGCGAACTCGGGGGCGATCCTCGTCAGGAGGGCGGACGAACGCGGCATGGCCCGATTCTGCTCGATGCGCGCACGGTCGTGGGCGCAGGGAGGTGATCGGTGGACAAGTCCCGCCGAAGACGGAGCCGTGCAGAAGGAGTGCTCAGACGGGCGTCTCGCCGTCGCCCTTTTCGCTGTCCTTGCCTTCGTCTGCGCTGCCGGATGCTGCTCCGTCGCCGGACCCGCCGTCGCCGAAGTCCTCGCCGTCCAGCAGACGCGCGAGCGCCTCGTCGAATTCGTCCGCCGGCGGCTCTTCGCCGCGCGCCGTCGCCTGGAGGCGTGCGATCAGGGCTGTGGGGTCGTCGATGTCCGAGGCATCCGGCATCAGGTCGGGGTAGTCCCAGAGCCCATCGCGTGCGGCGACGCCGACGGCGTCGGTGACGGCCCGCCACATCGCCGCCGCCTCGCGCAGCCGTCGCGGGCGCAGCTTGAGTCCGACCAGGGCGCCGAGGGCATCCTCGGCAGGCCCGCCGACCGCACGACGCCGTCTGGCTGCCTCGGCGATGCGCACACCGTCCGGAAGTCGGGACGTGGCCTCGGCCGTGACCACATCGACCCAGCCGTCGATCATCGCGATGATGTTCTCCAATCGCGCGAGCGATTCGCGCTGGGCATCGGTCTGCGCCGGCAGCAGCGCACCGCCCTCGATCGCCGCACGCAGCTCTTCGGGATCGGACGGGTCGAGCCGGCCGGCGACGTCCTCGAGGGCTTCGACGTCGACCTCGACCCCGCGGGCGAAATCGGTGATCTGACTCATCACGTGCAGGTGCAGCCACTTGGCGTGCCGGTACAGGCGGGCATGTGCCAGTTCCCTGGTCGCGAGGTACAGCGCGATCTGATCCTCTGGGATCTCCAGACCATCGCCGAAAGCAGCCAGATTCTGCGGGATGATCGCGGCGGTGCCGGCCGGCAGCACGGGGATGCCGACGTCGCCGCCCGAGACGACCTCGAGTGAGAGGTTGCCGAGCACCTGGCCGAACTGCGCGGCGAACACGGAGCTGCCGAGGCCCCGCATCAGCTTCCCGGCACCCTGCACGACCTGTCGCATGTCGTCGGGCACCTGCGCGTCCAGCGCCGACGTCAGCGCATCCGCGATGCTTGTCGACACGGGCTCGGCGATCTCCTTCCACACGGGGAGCGTCTGCTCGACCCACTCTCCGCGTGTCAGCACGCGGGGAGAATCGGCGAGTTCCGAGATCGTGGTCGCCTCGCCCAGCCACAGGTTCGCCAGCCCGAAGGCCTCGGTGAGCGACATGCGGGAGCCGTCCGTGATGCCTTGACCATCGCGGTTGGCGATGTGCAGCGCCTGGCGCAGCGTGTTCTGCCACGGGTCGCCCCCGAAGGCACCCTGCAACTGCGCCATCAGCTGCGACATCATCGCGGGATCCAACGGGATGCCGTCGGCGCCGCCGAGCGCGTTCTGCAGCGCGTCGAGGTCGAAGTCGGCTCCGCCGTTCGACATCATCCGACGGATGAACTCCTGGAAGTCCTCGGGGTTGGGGTCGTTGTCTGCCATCTCGATCGCCCTCTCAGCGCGCCTGAAGCCTGTGGCCTCTACGCTAGTTGCAGCATCCTGCGCAGGACCCGACTGTTCGCAGATCGCTGTACGCCACTCGCGAACGACGGAGGTAGATCTGTGAGTCAGACCCGGTCTCGACGGCTCGGGCTGGGTGTATGGGCGCTGATCGTCGCCCTCGTCGCCCTGATCGTGCTCACCTTCCTGCCGACGCCGTACGTGATCCAGCGTCCGGGGCCGGTGTACGACACGCTCGGCACCGCGGAGGATGCCGATGGCGTCGACGTCCCGCTCATCGCGATCGAGGGCGCCGAGACGTTCGAGACCGCAGGCACGCTCGATCTCACGACGGTCCAGGTGGTCGGCAACCGGCAGCGCACGCCCAGCTGGTTCGAACTCGCGCTGGCCTGGATGGATTCGTCCAAAGCCGTCGTCCCGATCGAGAGCGTGTTCCCCGAGGGCGTCACGACCGAGCAGCGCGATGAGCGCAACGCCGTGCTCATGGTCGACTCGCAGCACGAGGCGACCGCGGCCGCGTTGAACGAGCTGGGCTACGACACCGGCGCGCAGGTCGAGGTGGTCGAGGTCATCGAGGACAGCGCCGCGGACGGCGTCCTGCAACCGGGTGATGCGATCGTCGCGATCGACGGCGTCGCGGTCACATCGGGCGCCCAGCTGCGCGAGACGATCCAGGATGCCGCCGGTGCGACGATCTCGCTCACCGTCCAGCGGGCGGGGGAGCAGACCGAGGTGGAGCTGACGCCGCAGAAGACGACGACCGACGGGGTCGACACGTGGCTGATCGGCATCACCCTGACGACGGAGTACGACTTCCCGATCGACGTGACCATCCAGCTCGACGACGTGGGCGGCCCCAGCGCCGGGATGATGTTCGCGCTCGGCATCGTCGACATGCTCACCGAGGGCGAGCTCAACGGCGGAGAGAACATCGCCGGCACCGGGACGATCGACGCCGCCGGCACGGTCGGGCCGATCGGCGGCATCCGGCAGAAGCTCTACGGCGCCCGCGACGCCGGCGCGGAGTTCTTCCTGGCTCCGGCATCGAACTGCGACGAGGTCACCGGTCATGTCCCTGCGGGCTTGCAGGTGTTCTCGACCGCGACCCTGGACGAGTCCATCGAGATCCTCGACGCCATCGCAGAGGGCGGGGATCTGGATGCCCTGCCGACCTGCGCGGTCGACACCGCGGCGGCGCCGTGAGTCCCTGTCCGCGCTGAGCGGACAGAGGCGCCCGTGATCAGGCATCATGCCTAGGATGGAACGGTGACCACGACCTCAGCGCCGACACCGGCCACGCCCCGTACATCCCGACGCATCGTCGCCATCACGCTGGCGATCATCGCCGCGCTGGTCGCGGCGTTCTTCGTCTTCGCCTCGCTCTACACGGAGTTCCTCTGGTACGACCAGCTGAGCTTCGCGAACGTGCTCACGACGCAGTGGTTGGCGGCGGCGACGATGTTCGTCGTCGGATTCCTCGGGATGGCCGTTCCGCTGTTCGTCGTCATCCAGCTCGCCTACCGGCTGCGTCCGGTGTACGTGCGGCTGAGCTCGCAGCTGGACCGGTACCAGGAGGTCATCGAACCGCTGCGGCGCCTGGCGATGTGGGGCATGCCGATCTTCTTCGGACTCTTCGCCGGCTTCGCCGCCGCGGGCAACTGGCAGACCGTGATGCTGTGGATCAACGGGGTCGCCACCGACGTCGTCGATCAGGAATTCGGGCTGGACACCGGCTTCTACCTGTTCGCGATGCCGTTCTACACGATCCTGCTCGCGTTCGTGTCGGCGGTGCTCCTGCTGTGTCTGCTCGTCACGGCTCTGGTGTCGTACCTGTACGGGTCGGTGCAGATCGGGCAGCGCGAGCTGCGCATCTCGAAGCCGGCGCGCATTCAGCTGGCCGTGCTGGCGGGCCTGTACCTGCTGGCGCAGGCGGTCAGCCTCTGGCTGGACCGCTACAAGACGCTGATCACGGAGGAAGACCGCATCACCGGTGCCGCATACACGAGCGTGAATGCGACGATCCCCGGACTCGCGATCCTCTCGATCCTCGCCGGGATCGTCGCACTGCTGTTCTTCGTCACCGCCATCATCGGGCGCTGGCGCTTCCCCCTCGCCGCAACAGCTCTGCTCATCGTCGCCTCGCTGGTCGTCGGAGTCGGCTACCCGTGGGTGGTCGACACGTTCCAGGTGCGCCCGAACCAGAACAGCCTGCAGGCGGAGTATTACCAGCGCAACATCGACGGCACGAAGGCCGCGTACGACATCGCCGATCTCGAGACGACTCCCTTCGAAGCGGCCCTCGACGTCGAAGCCGGTCAGCTGCGCGAGGACGCCGAGACCACGGCATCCATCCGCATCGTCGACCCCGGTATCGTCAGCCCGACCGTGCAGCAGCTGCAGCAGTACCGCGGCTACTACCAGTTCACCGACACGCTCGACGTCGACCGGTACGAGATCGATGGAAAGTCGCAGGACACCGTCGCTGCCGTCCGCGAGCTGAACATGAACCAGCTCGGCGACGGCAACAACTGGAACAACCGCACGGCCGTGTTCACGCACGGCTACGGTCTGGTCGCGGCCGCGGGCAACCAGCGCACGCCTGACGGTGAGCCGGTGTTCCTGGAGAGCGGCATCCCGTCGTCCGGCTTCCTCACGAACCGGGACAACTTCGAACCGCGCGTCTACTTCGGCGAGTACTCGCCGGAGTACTCCATCGTCGGAGCGCCGGAGGGCACGGACCCGGTCGAGATCGACTACCCGCGGGGTGAGGACGGCGCCAACGAGACGAAGACGACGTTCTCGGGCGACGGCGGTCCTCGTGTGGGCAGCACGTTCAACAAGCTGCTGTACGCACTGAAGTTCCAGGAGGCGGAGATCCTGTTCTCCGACCTCGTGAACGGGGATTCGCAGATCCTGTACGACCGCGACCCGAAGCTGCGCGTGCAGAAGGTGGCGCCGTATCTGACGGTCGACAGCGACCCGTACCCGAGTGTCGTGGACGGTCGCATCGTGTGGATCGTCGACGGATACACCACGAGCGCGAGCTACCCGTACTCGACGGGCGTGAGCCTGGCCGAGGCGATCGCCGATTCGAACAACCCGGCGCCCAGCCTGACGTTCGACGACATCAACTACATCCGCAACTCGGTCAAGGCCACCGTCGACGCCTACGACGGCTCGGTCACGCTGTACGCGTGGGACGACGAGGACCCTGTTCTGCAGGCTTGGCAGAACGTCTACCCCTCGACGGTCGAGCCGATCAGCGAGATGTCCGGCGAACTCATGAGCCACGTCCGCTACCCGACCGACCTGTTCAAGGTCCAGCGCAACATCCTCGGCGTCTACCACGTCGACGACGCGCGCTCGTTCGCCCAGCAGGACAACCGCTGGCAGACCCCGAACGACCCGCGCAATTCGCAGCAGCTGCAGCCGCCGTACTACCTGACCATGAAGATGCCTGGCCAGGACGAGGCAGCGTTCTCGATGTTCTCGACGTTCATCCCGTCCTCGCAGGGCACGGCGGAACGCAACGTTCTGATGGGCTATCTGGCGGTCGACTCGGATGCCGGGGACACCCCAGGGGAGAAGAGCGACGGATACGGCAAGCTCCGGATGCTGGAGATCGACACCGACACCACGGTGCCCGGCCCAGGACAGGTGCAGAACACGTTCAACTCGGATGCCGATGTGGTGCGCGAGCTCAACCTGCTGCAGCAGGGTGAATCCGAGGTCAAGTACGGCAACCTGCTGACCCTCCCGGTCGGCGGCGGCTTCCTGTACGTCCAGCCGGTCTACGTCCAATCCTCCAGCGGAACGCAGCTGCCGCTGCTGCGCAAGGTGCTGGTCTCCTTCGGCGACGAGGTCGCGTTCGAGGACACGCTCACGGACGCGCTCGACTCCCTGTTCGGCGGTGACGCCGGCGCGGACGGCGGCGATGAGGAGGTCGATCCGGTCGACCCCGATACCGGCGAGCCCACCGAGCCGGCTGAGCCGACCGAACCCACCGACCCGGATGCGGGCGAGACCCCCGGCACGGACGGGGATGCTCGGGCCGCGGCCCTCGCCGCGGCGCAGCAGGCGATGCTCGATCGGGATGCCGCGCTGAAGGCCGGCGACCTGACGGCGTTCGCCGAGGCCGATGACCGCCTCACCGAGGCCGTCAGCACGCTGCTCGAACTCGAGGCGCAGGAGACCGGCGGCGAGTAGCCCAGGGTGATCGTGAGAAGAGGGCGTCCCTTCGGGGATGCCCTCTTCTGCGAATACGGCCTCTCCTACGGCCGGATGACGTCGTAGGACAGCGCGAGGGTGCCCATCGACGTCGTCTCGGAGCTCACGAGAGTCAGATTCTGCGGAGCAGGAAGATCGCCGAACAGCCGCTTGCCGGAGCCGAGCACCAGCGGATGGACGAACAGACGCAGCGCGTCGATCAACTCGGCCCGCATGAGCGAGCGCACCAGAACACCGCTCCCGAGGATCGCGATGTTCCCGGTTCCCTCGTTCTTGAGGTCACGCACGCTCGCGCCGAGCTCGCCGGTCAATGCCCGAGTGTTGCGCCAGCCGAAATCCACCACTGTGGAGGTGACGACGTGCTTCTCGGTCGTGTTCAGGTGCGCGGCCATCGGGTTGTCGTCCGGCACGTACGGCCAGAACGCGGACATCTTCTCGTAGGTCTTCCGCCCGAACAGGTATGCACTCGTGCCCGACAGGCCGTCAGCTCCGCTGGATGCGTGGATCGCCTCCGCATACGGGGCACCCCAGCCGCCGTGCTCGAAGCCGCCCTCGCGGTCCTCGTCCGGTGATCCGAGACCCTGCATCACGCCATCGAGCGACAGGAATTCGATCGCGACCAGTCTTCGCATTGCTCATTCTCCTTCTCTGTTCGGGTCCTGCTCTTCTCATCGTCCGGGAGAAGAGGCATCCTGGCTTGAAGAAAACTGACCGGGGTGATGGATGCACGCTGAATCCGGGGTGGCGGGACCGGTGCTCATCAGGCACCGTGCGCCCCCGCTCCTCGACGGCATCGTCGCGGGGATCGTGGGCTTTCAGGAGCGCGCCACAGAGGTGGTCACCCGCCGGCAGCACGCCGGGAGTCTGATTCCGGTGATCCTCTCGTCAGGGCCCCGCCTGGACGTCACCGCGCTCGCCGATGGAGCTGGCGTCGGAACCCACAGCTCATTCATCGCAGGATTCATGCCCGGTCATGCGACGACCGCGTTCGACGGCGAACAGCGATGCATCCAGATCTACCTCACGCCCCTAGGGGTGCAGCGCCTGCTCGCCCTGCCTGGCCGAGAGGTCGCGCGCCGCATCGTCGACATCGAGGACGTCGCGCCGTTCTTCGGCGAGGGGTTCCACGACGAGCTGTGGTCATCCGAGACGTGGGAACAGCGATTCGCGCTGATCGATCGGACGCTCATCGCCCGGCTCGATCAGGGAGTCGATTCCGAGGCGTTCGTCGTGTGGATGTGGGAGCAGATCAGACGCACCGGCGGACGCGCTCGCATCGCCGACCTCGTCGAACGAACCGGATGGAGTCAGCGGTACGTCACGTCGCTCTTCACCGAGCAGGTCGGGCTCGGCCCCAAACTCGCCGCTCGCATCGTGCGTTTCGAACACGCGTCGTCGGCGTTGAGGCGCTCCCCGGTCGCGTCGGTGGCGGCCGACTTCGGCTATGCCGATCAGAGCCACCTCGCACGTGAGGTGCGGTGGTTCTCGGGCCGGACCATCACGGAATTGAAGCGGACCGCACCGGTGACCGCACAGGCCGCCATCGGCATCCGCGTCGACGGGACCGAGTCGGCCGCGCGTGCTCGGCGACCGAACGACGAAGTCCCGACCCTTGCGGGCCGGGACTTCGTCTCTGGTTGCGGGGACAGGATTTGAACCTGCGACCTCCGGGTTATGAGCCCGGCGAGCTACCGAACTGCTCCACCCCGCGTCACGATCACCAGCCTACCAACGGACTTCTCCGGCGACGAAAGGGATGAGGAGGCGGGCGTGTCGGCCCGGCTCGGTGGCCAACGGGCCAGCGCGGTGGCGAAGCAAAAGGCTCCTGATCTGGTTTTCACCTGATCAGGAGCCTTTTATGTGTCGCTATCCGTTGCGGGGACAGGATTTGAACCTGCGACCTCCGGGTTATGAGCCCGGCGAGCTACCGAACTGCTCCACCCCGCGGCACAAGAATTTACTCTAGCACGGATCCGTGTGTTCGTCACATCACCACGGGGATGAGCCAGGATGGGGGCATGTCTCATGTCCTCGTCGCCGTGTGCCAGTTCGCCCCGACCGCAGACCGAGCGGACAATCGCGCGCGGATATCGCAGCTGACGGCGGATGCGGCCGCCCGAGGCGCTGAGGTCGTGGTGTTCCCCGAGTACGCGGGCTACTTCGTCGATCCGCTGGATGCCACACTCACGGACAACGCCGAGACTCTCGACGGCGAGTTCGTGCAGGCGCTGCGGCTCACGGCATCCGAACACGGTGCGACGATCGTCGCGGGACTGGTGGAGGCCGCAGGGGAGCGGGTCAGCAACACGCTCGTCGCAGTGGACGGTGCAGGCCTGCGCGCCGTCTATCGCAAGCAGCACCTATACGACGCGTTCGGCCAGACCGAGTCTGACTGGATCGCGCCGGGTGCACTGACCGCGGCGGAGACCTTCGAGATCGGCGGCCTGCGCTTCGGAATGATGACCTGCTACGACCTCCGATTCCCTGAGGTCGCGCGGACGCTCGTGGATGCCGGGGCCGATGTCCTGGTGGTCCCCGCGGAGTGGGTGCGCGGCCCGCTCAAAGAGCACCATTGGACGACCTTGCTCGCCGCGCGCGCGATCGAGAACGCATCCTTCGTCGTCGCTGCGGATCACCCTGCTCCGATCGGCGTCGGACGCTCGCAGATCATCGATCCGCAGGGCGTCGCGCTCGCGGGGCTCGCCAGCGGCGAAGGGATCGCCCTCGCCGGACTCGCACGGGCCGAGCTGGAGCGCGTTCGAGAAGTGAACCCCGTTCTTCGGCTGCGTCGCTACGCCGTGGGCCCGCGCTGAGAGACTCCTCACGTCCGGCGTCACCGGATCCGGGGCTCAGAACGCCGCGTCGAGGCGCCGCAGCGCCTCCTCGAGCACATCGACACGCTTGCATGCGGCGAAGCGCACGAGACCCGCGTACTCGCCGGCGTTCTCGGGGGACACGAACGCGCTCAGGGGGATCGCGACGACGCCTGCGCGTTCTGGCAGCGCGCGGCAGAACGCCGCACTGTCGTGACCGCCGAGCGCTGACGCGTCTGCGACCGTGAAGTATCCGCCGCGAGGCGCGATCACATCGAACCCGGCCGCCTCGAGCCCGCGCGCGAGCAGGGCCTGCTTGTTCTGCATCACCCGAGCGGCGTCGGCGAAGAACGCATCCGGTAGACGCAGCCCCACCGCGACGGCGGGCTGGAACGGCGCGCCGTTCACATACGTCAGGAACTGCTTCACGGTCAGCACCGCCGTGATGAGGTCAGCGGGTCCGTGCACCCACCCGATCTTCCAACCCGTCACCGAGAACGTCTTGCCGGCCGACGAGATCGTGAGGGTCCGGTCCGCGGCGCCGGGGAGAGTGGCGATCGGGCGGTGCACGTCGTCGAAGACGAGGTGCTCGTACACCTCGTCCGTGACGATCACCGCGTCGTGCGCGTGCGCGAGCCGTACGATCTCGGCTTGCACATCGGCGCCGAACACCGCACCGGTCGGGTTGTGCGGGTCGTTCACCAGGATGATGCGGGTCCGGTCTGTGACGGCATCCGCCAGCGCATCCAGATCGGGCTGGAAGTCCGGCAGGCGCAGGGGGACCGTCCGCAGTCGTGCGCCGGCCAGCGCGACGGCCGCCGCGTACGAGTCGTAATAGGGCTCGAAGACCACGACCTCGTCGTCCGGCGATCCGACCAGCGCGAGCAGCGTCGCGGTGAGCGCCTCGGTGGCGCCGGCGGTCACGATGACCTCGCGTTGCGGATCGACCTCCAGACCGTAGAACCGGTGCTGATGCTCGCTGATCGCGGTCAGCAGATCCGGGATGCCGCGACCGGGCGGGTATTGATTGACGCCGTCGGCGATGGCCGCGCGCGCCGCCTCGAGCACCTCAGCCGGCCCGTCTTCGTCGGGGAAGCCCTGTCCGAGGTTGATCGCGCCGGTTCGAGCCGCAGCCGCGGACATCTCTGCGAAGATGGTCGGGGCGACTTCTCCGGAGGGCGAAAGGAGCCCGGCTCCGGCGGCGGTGCGGCGCCACGCGCCGGGGATGTCTCTCATGGAGAACAGGCTAAGGCCATAAGCGACACTCATCTCAGGCATAAGGAACACACAGACTCGGCGGGCAGTCTGAAGGCACCTTGTTGAAGGAGCAGAGACCATGAACGAAGAGAACGCACCCACCGCCGGGTCCACGCCGGAGGCCGCGAACAGCGCAGCCGCGAGCAACCAGGCGGCGACGCGCCCCGCGGTACCCAGCGGGCACGAGGTTCCGCAGACCTTCGCGTCGCAGGCCTCGACGACGCAGCGGCCGGCGCCGCACGCCGTGACTGCGCAGACAGGCGGCTTCGTTCCGCCGGTCGCCCCGCAGGGCGCCGCCTTCGGCGCCGGCGCGACCCAGGCCGGTGTCTCCCCGCACGGCACGACCTCCGGCTCCTACCCGGCTGCCGACCAGCCGACGACCCCCATCGGAGAGACCGCTCCGGTGACGCCGATCGCCACGAAGGACCGCAAGCCCTTCGGTGCCGGCAAGGTCGCGGCCGTCATCGTCGCCGCTGCTCTCGTCGGCGGGGCTGCGGGGCTCGGCACGAGCTACCTCGGCTCGACCATGTGGCAGCAGCCGGTCAGCAGTTCCGCCCAGGGCCCCGGAACCGTCACCGTGAACAATCCCGACGACGTCAACGAGGCGACCGCGGTCGCCAGCAAGGTGCTGCCATCGGTCGTCACGATCGCCGTCCAGGGCACCAGCGAGGCGGGCAGCGGCTCCGGCGTGATCCTCAGCGAGGACGGCTATGTGCTGACGAACGCACACGTCGCGACCCTCGGCGGAGCGGCCGCCGACCCGACGATCCGCGTCACCACCTCCGATGGCCGCATCTACGCCGCGACGATCGTCGGCACGGACCCGATCTACGACCTCGCGGTGCTCAAGCTCACCGACGCCGAGGGACTCACGCCGATCGAGTTCGCCGACTCGTCCGAGGTGAACGTGGGTGCGACCGCCGTGGCGGTCGGAGCGCCCCTCGGTCTCGCGAACTCGGTCACGACCGGCATCATCTCGTCGCTGAACCGCAGTATCGAGATCGCCTCCTCGGCTCTGCCGGACAGCGCGGAGCAGGACAGCCCGAACGGCGAGGGCGACGGCGAAGAGGGCGGTCCGTTCCAGTTCGACATCCCGGGCCTCGAGCAGCAGCAGCCGAGCTCCAACGGGACGATCTCGATCGCGGTCCTCCAGACGGATGCGGCCATCAACCCCGGCAACTCCGGCGGCGCTCTCGTGGATGGCGAAGGCAAGCTCATCGGCATCAACGTGGCGATCGCCACGGCATCCAGCTCCGAGGAGTCCGGTTCGATCGGTGTCGGCTTCGCGATCCCGTCGAATGTCGCCGAGCGCATCGCCGACGAGCTCATCGAGGATGGCCAGGCCACGCACGGTCTGCTCGGCGCATCGGTCAGCGACGCGGCGAACTCGGCGGACGCCGACATCTCCGGGGCCTACATCGCCGGCGTCACCGACGGCGGTGCCGCCAAGAAGGCCGGGCTCAAGGAGGGCGACGTCGTCACCGAATTCAACGGCGCGCCGATCTCCGGTGCCAGCGACCTCACCGCCCAGGTGCGCGCGGCGGCCGCGGGCAGCACCGCGAACGTGACATACGTCCGCGACGGCAAGACCTACGAGATCGAGGTCGAGCTCGGCAAGCTCTCGCTCTGACACCCAGGGCGGAACCTCCACCCGTCGCACACGAAGGACGCCACCCCGCGCGATAGGCTCGCGGGGTGGCGTCCTTCTCTTTCGGCACCGGCAATGCGGCGAAGCTCCTGCGTATTCCGTTGTATGCCGCGGGGCGCATCGCGGCCTGCCTGATCCCGCGGGGATCGCGCTGGGTCTTCGGATGCGGAGCCGGCATCGGCGACGGCGCGCTCGCGCTGTGGCGCGTGGCGACGGATGCCGGTCACGACGCCGTCTGGCTCACATCGTCCGCACGCGAGCAGGACGAGGCGGCCGCCCTCGGCATCCGGACGATCCGCAAGCAGAGCCTGGCCGGTTGGTGGACGACCGCTCGCGCGGGAGTCCTCGTCGTCACGCACGGCTTCGGCGATGTCAATCGATACGGCGGCGCGGGAGCATTCACCGTTCAGCTGTGGCACGGCATCCCGCTGAAGCGGATCGGACTGGACTCCCCGGCCACGACGCAGGTGCCGAGGGTTCCGGGCGCTGCGGCGCTGCGCTCGCTCATCGGACGCCTGTACCGTTCGTCGGCGCAGCGCATCGACGTGCTGCCCGCCGCATCGGACCGTGCCAGGGGCCGCCTCGAATCGGCGTTCGGTCTCGGCGACGACCGTGTCGTCGTGACGGGGGAGCCCCGAGTCGACGTGCTCTCGAAGGGCACGGCCGCCGAGCGGCGCGCCGCGGCATCCATCCTCCTGGCATCCGCGGGCATCGACGTCCCCGACGGCGCCCGCACCATTCTGTACGCACCGACCTGGCGTGACGGCGCGCCGGATCCGGCCGTGCCGTCCGCTGCCGAGTGGGTGCGGATCATCACGCTGCTCGAACGCAGGAACGCGGTGCTGCTGGTGCGCTCGCATCCGCTCGGCGAAGGCGGCTATACGCCGCCGCTGCCCACGGAGCGCGTGCGGATGCTGGGGTCCGCCGTACTGGCCGATGTCACCGGCGCGCTGCCGGCGATCGACGTGCTCATCACCGACTACTCGTCTCTCGCGTACGACGTCGGACTGCTGGCGATGCCGGTCGTGCATCTGACGCCTGACACGGCCGAGTATGCGCGCAGCCGCGGGTTCTACGGCCGTCTGGATGAGGTGACGCACGGCGATGAGGCATCGTGCTGGGACGACTCGTTGGCTCAACTGGACGAGCTCCTGACGGACGCCGACGTCTTCGCCGCACGTGCGGCGCGATCCGCCGCGCTCAGCGAGCGGATGCACGCTTATCGCGACGGACACAACACCGACCGGGTCTACCGGGTCATGCGCGCCAGGGGCGCAGCAGCACCCGCGCGAGCCGCGAACGAGGGAGAGCATCCATGACCACCGCCGAGATCGATGAGCAGCGTGAAGCGCTCGTCGTCGCTGGCGCCGGCGCGCGTCCCGTCTCCGCCCTGCTGGAGGGTGCCCGCGCTCGTGTCGTCGGCGAGGTGACGGGCGACGCCGGTGCATGGCGGGTGATCTTCCCCTTGCACGTCGCGCGTTTCGGAGGCGATGAGCTGCCGCTGCCGTCGGGGGAGTACGAGCTGCACATCTCCGGCGTTGATCTCGACGATGCGTCGCTCCGCCGGCGGGTTCTCGCCGGTCTCGGCATCCAGGTGCGCGGTGCGTCGGTCACGATCGACCCGCCGCTGGACGCCGTGCATCTGTCACCCGAGGGCCAGCGCACTCTCGAGGAGCGCTACGTGGCGCAGCCGGGCGGCACCGAGAACGCGGTGTTCTTCGAAAGCTTCTACGGCCAGAGCGCCGGCTGCAACCCGCGTGCGATCGATCGGGAGCTCGCCGAACGCGCACCGGAGGTCGCGCGCTACTGGAGCGTGGTCGACCTGTCCGTTGCCGTCCCCGATGGCGCGATCGCCGTCGTGGAGGGCAGCCCGGAGTGGTGGCGGGCACGAGCGTCCGCGCGCCTGCTCGTCGTCAACGACTGGCTGCGCCGGCGGTTCGTCCGCAAGCGCGGACAGCGCGTGCTCCAGACCTGGCACGGCACGCCGCTCAAGCGTCTCGCTCTGCACCGGCCGGGCTTCGATCCGCGCCGAATGGCCGCCGTCGTCAAGGAGTCCCGCCGCTGGGACGTCCTCCTCGCGCAGAACCGGTACTCGGAGCGCATTCTCGCCAAGGCATATGCGTTCTTCGGCAAACCGATCTGGGTCGACGGATACCCGCGCAACGATGTGCTCGTGAACGGCGATGCGGTCGCCCTGCGCGCTGCCCTCGGCATCCGGCCCGATGAGAGGGTGCTGCTGTATGCGCCGACCTGGCGCGACGACCGCACCGAGATCGTGGATTTCGTCGATCCGGAGCAGTTGGCGCACGACGCGGATGCCGTGGTGCTGGTGCGCGGGCACTCCCGGACCCTGAAGCCCGGTCGTGACCAGGACGGCGCCCGGGTGATCGACGTCACCGGCTACCCGCAGACCGCCGAACTGCTCCTGATCGCCGACGAGCTGATCACCGACTACTCGTCGGTGATGTTCGATTTCAGCGTCACGGGCAAGCCGATGCACTTCCTCGTGCCTGATCTGGAGCACTACCGCGGGCGCCTGCGCGGGTTCTACTTCGACCTCGCCGAGCGCGCCCCCGGACCGCTGCTGCGCACGCAGGACGAACTCGTGGCGGCGCTGGCCGATCCGACGCTCGCCGAGAAGCACGCGGAGCGCTACGACGCGTGGCGCCGGCAGTTCAACACGCGCGACGACGGGCATGCCGCGCAGCGCGTGGTATCGCGCATCCTGGATCTGGGATTCGTCGGAGCCTGAGGACCGCTAGGGCAACGGGGTGTTGCGCGTGCCCAGCCGTGACGCATCCACGGTGCCTCTGGCGCCGCGGAGCACCCCGCCGAGGAACCCCCACCCCCACGCCAGGTGCATCGTGGGCAGCACAGCCAGGGTCCAGAGCCGTTCGCGGAAACTGCGCCCCGGCGTCAGCGCCATCGCGATCACCAGGACCGCATAGGCGACCAGGGGCAGGTAGGCGAGACACGCGATCAGCGATGGTACGCCGGACAGCACGCCGGTCAGCTGCAGGACGCCGATCAGCAGGGCGACGATGAGGTTCGCCAGGAGAGCAGGGGGCGCGAAGAAGCGCAGGCCGTTGCGACGGCCGTACCGGCGCACCAGCTCACCGCGCCAGGCGCCGGTCGCGCGGAACTGCCTGGCCAGGCGCAACCAGCTCTCGCGCGGCCAGTAGGTCACCGACAGCGCAGGATCGAACCAGACCAGGTGTCCTGCCTGACGGATGCGCAGGTTCAGCTCCCAGTCCTCGCCGCGGCGGATGCTCTCGTCGAAGAGGCCGACCTCCTCGAGCACGCCGCGACGCATGACGCCGAGATAGGCGGATTCGGCTTCGCCCTCACGTGCTCCGCCGTGATACGCGCCGCCGCCGAGCCCGATCGGGGAGTTGTACGCCCATGCGGCGGCCTTCTGGAAGGGGGTGCGGCCCTCGGCGTGCATGACGCCGCCGACGTTGGCGGCTCCGGTCCGTGCCAGAGTCTCCAGCGCACGGGCGGCGTATCCCGTGGAGAGCTCCGAGTGCGCGTCGACCCTGACGATCGTGTCGTGGCGACCGGCGCGGATCGCCGCGTTGAGTCCTACCGGGATATCGGCGGCGGGGTTGTCGACGAGCCGGATCCGGTCGTCTTGCGCGGCCAGTGTCCGAGCGAGTTCGGTGGTTCCGTCCGTGGAGGGGCCGAGGGCGAGCACGAGCTCGGTCTCCCCGGCGATCTGCTGCGAGAGGACGGACTCCACCGCGTGCTGAAGATAGTCCCGCTCGTTCAGAACGGGCATGACGAACGTGACACCAGGAGAAGGTGTTGTCGTTTCGTTGTCGAGCACCCCCCGATCATGCCACGAGGCAGGGTGGGGTGCCTGGGTACTCTTGACAGGTGAGTCTCGTGTCCGATGGAAAGAAGGCGTACCGACTGCTCCGGCGCGCGCTGGCGTCGCGGTCCGCTGTGCAGCGGGTGCGTCGTCGCCTGGCCGCACTGCCGCCGCACCCCCGCGATCATTACAAGGTCGCCGTGTACTTCGCCGACGGCGCGGTCAACATGTACCAGATGCGGCAGTGGTATCGACCGCTCGCCGAACTGTCGAAGCTGTGGCCGGTCGTCGTGCTGTCCCGCAGCGCGACCGGTGCGGAGAAGCTCCTCGACGAGGATGGTCCTCCGGTCGCCTTCGTGCCGAAGGTGCGCAACCTGGAGCGATTCATCGCCGAGCAGGACATCCGCATCGTGCTGTACGTGAATCAGAACACCCGCAACTTCCAGATGTTCCGCTACGGACGTCGCTGGCATGTGTTCATCAACCACGGCGAGTCCGACAAGATGTACATGACCACCAACCAGTACAAGGCGTACGACTTCGCCCTGGTGGCCGGCCAGGCGGCAAGGGACCGGCTGTCGCGCACGCTGTGGGACTACGACATTGATCGACGCACGATCGAGATCGGCCGTCCGCAGGCCGACCACTACTCCGGGACGCTGCCGTACACCCCCGACAGCCGTACGGTCGTGCTCTACGCGCCGACGTGGGAGGGCGATCGTCCGAGCGCCCACTACGGCTCGATCGCGACGCACGGTGAGACGCTCGTGAAGAAGCTCCTCGCGACGGGGTCGCATCGCGTGATCTATCGCCCGCATCCGCGCAGCGGCGTCGTGGATGACGAATACGGGGCGGCGCATCGCCGCATCCTGTCGGCGATCGAGGCGGCGAACGCGGCCGATGCCACCGCGCATCACATCTACGACGACGGACCGGACCTGGGGTGGCAGCTCGCCTCGGCCGATGTCGCGATCGTCGACATCTCGGCGATGGTCTACGACCGGCTCGCGGCGGGGAAGCCGCTGATGATCACGCGCCCGGCAGACGAGCGGGCGTCGGTCGACACCAGGGGATACCTCTCCGACTGCGAGTGGCTCACGGTCGACGGGGCGTACGACATCGTCGCGGAGGTCGACCGCGTCCGCGCCGATGATGCGGCGATCACGAAGCTGCGCATGTGGGTGCAGCACTACTTCGGCGACACGACGCCCGGTGTCGCGACGGCCAAGTTCCACGCGGCGATCGAGCGCCTCATGGGGGAGTGGGACCAGTGGCGTGCGAGCGAGATCGGCGCGGTCCCGGACGATCAGGACGATGATGACGAAGAAGCAAAGGACGGCGAGGACTGACCCGCCACGTCGTCTATACAGTGGGCATATGGACTTCCCCCTCGCGGACGCTGTCGCCTCCCGGCTGGTCGTCGTGGAGGAATCTCCGTCCACGAACGCGCAGCTGCGCGAGCAGAGGGCGGATGCCGCGCATCTGACGGTCCTGCTCACGACCCACCAGACCGCCGGACGCGGCCGGCTCGATCGCACCTGGACGACTCCGGCCGGTTCGGCCCTGGCGATCTCGGTTCTGCTGCGTGATCTGCCGAAGGCCGAATCCCTCGGGTGGATCCCGCTCGCCGCAGGCATGGCGATGGCGGATGCAGTGGCCACACAACTCCCTGACCACGAGGTCGGGGTGAAGTGGCCCAACGACGTGCTGGTCGACGGCCGCAAGATCTGCGGCATCCTCGCAGAGGGTGCAGACGGAGCCGTCGTCGTCGGCGCAGGCGTGAACACCGCCATGACGGCCGATCAGCTCCCCGTCGAGACCGCGACCTCCTTCGCCGTGCTCGGCGCGGTGGCGGACCTCGACCGGCTCGCGCGCGACTTCCTCGTCGGTCTCGACCAGGCCCTCGTGAACCTGGTCGCCGCAGGGGACGCGGATGCCGCGGGGCTCCGCGTCGCCGTCGAAGCACGCTGCCTGAGCCTCGGACGTCCTGTGGAGGTCTCCCTGCCGGACGGCGCAGTGCTGCAGGGCACCGCCGTCGGTCTCGAAGCCGACGGACGGCTCATCGTCGAGACCGGTGGGCAGCGGCATCCGATCGCGGCCGGTGACGTCGTCCATGCGCGCCTGGTCTGACGACGCGACTGGAGTTGACACGCCGTCGAGAGTCGGGTGATGTCGCCCGCCTCGGTCACAATGGAGGCATGACGCAGCCAGTGACGCTCGGCGGTCGGCCGATGATGCCACCGCCTGGAGCGCCCAGCGAAGAGCTGCTCATCGCGCGCTTCCGCAGCCAGCCTCGTCGGTTGCTCTGGTCGGCCCTGCTGCTCATCGCGCTGTTCGGCGCGACGGCCTATTTCTACGACAATCTCCCCGCCGGCTTCGAGGACTGGATGCTGCTGGCGGCCGCCGGTCTCCTGCTGCTGGTCGGCGTCGTGATCCCCTACCTCGTCTGGTTGTCCCGGACGTACGTGATCACGACGCGTCGTGTGATCGTGAAGTCCGGGCTCGGCGCCCGTCACCGGCGCGAGATGACGCATGTTCGCGGGTACACGATCACGGTGCGCCGCGGCATCCTGCAGCGGCTGTGGGGAGCGGGGACCATCACGCTGTCCAACGGCGTCGATGCGCCGTTGCGCCTGGCCAACGTGCCGACGGTGACGCTCGTGCACGAGACGCTGGTGGATCAGATCGAGGTCAATCAGATCCTCGCGCACCGCGACGCGCAGTCCGCGTCCGATACCGGGCCCACCGCCTGATCGGCGCCCGCAGTCGCGTCCAGGATGCGGAAGAATGGTCGTGACGAACGGAGAGCTCGAATGGCGTTGCGTGTGGGTGTGATCGGCGGTGGCCAGCTGGCCAGGATGATGATCGCGCCTGCGGTCGAGCTGGGGCTCGAACTGCGGGTGCTGGCGGAGGCCGAGGGGATGTCGGCCGAGCTGGCCGCCACCTCGGTCGGTGATTATCGCGATCTCGAGACGGTCCGTGCGTTCGCGAAGGACGTCGACGTCGTCACGTTCGACCACGAGCACGTGCCGCAGGACGTGCTGCGTGCGCTCGTCGACGAGGGCGTCGCTGTTCACCCCGGCCCCGATGCTCTGAAGTACGCGCAGGACAAGCTCGACATGCGCGCCCGCCTCGCCGAACTCGGCGTGCCGCAGCCCGATTGGGCGGCGGTCGCGACGCCGGACGACCTGCAGGCGTTCCTCGACGACCATGGCGGACGTGCTGTCGTGAAGACGCCGCGCGGCGGATACGACGGCAAGGGCGTCCGGGTCGTGTCGGATGCCGCAGAGGCCGCCGACTGGTTCGAGGCGCTCGACGGCGGAGCGCTCCTGGTCGAGGAACTGGTGTCCTTCGTCCGCGAACTCGCGCAGCAGATCGCGCGGCGGCCCAGCGGTGAGATGGTCGCATACCCGGTCGTGGAGACGGTGCAGCTCGACGGCGTCTGTGCGGAGGTCTTCGCTCCCGCTCCCGGAACGACGCCTCGACTGGTCGAGGTGGCCGAGGGCATCGGGCGCAGCATCGCCGAAGGTCTCGGCGTCACGGGAATGCTCGCCGTCGAGCTGTTCGAGACGGATGACGAACGCATCCTCGTAAACGAGCTCGCCATGCGACCGCACAACAGCGGACACTGGAGTCAGGACGGTTCGGTGACCTCTCAGTTCGAGCAGCATCTGCGCGCGGTGGCCGATCTGCCGCTGGGTGAGACGACGCCCCGCGCGCCGTGGTCGGTGATGATCAACATCCTGGGCGGTCCGGTCGAAGGCGCACTCGACTCGCGATTCGCGGACGCCATGGCCGATCAGCCGAGTGCCAAGATCCACACCTACGGCAAGGCTCCGCGCCCGGGACGCAAGGTGGGCCACGTCAACGCCACGGGCGACGACCTGGATGACGCGGTGTTCGTGGCCAGGGCCGCGGCCGAGCACTTCCGTTGATGTCCGCGCCGTTCAGCGGATCGTGAGCCGCCAGACCGTACCCTGGGTGAGTGACTGAGCCGCTGCACTCCTCTGCCATGCCCCTCGTCGGTGTCGTGATGGGTTCCGATTCCGACTGGCGGATCATGAGCGACGCCTCGCAGGCGCTGACCGATTTCGGTATCGCGCACGAGGTCGAGGTCGTCTCCGCGCACCGGACACCCGACAAGCTCGTGCAGTACGCGCGCGATGCTCGCCGGCGCGGCCTCCGCGTCATCATCGCGGGCGCCGGCGGTGCTGCGCACCTGCCGGGGATGCTCGCCTCCATGACGCCGCTGCCCGTCGTCGGCGTCCCCGTGCCGCTGGCGTATCTGGACGGGATGGACTCGTTGCTCTCCATCGTGCAGATGCCGGCAGGCATCCCCGTCGCGACCGTGTCGATCGGAGGCGCGCGCAACGCGGGGATCCTCGCCGCTCGGATCATCGGGTCTGCGGATGCCGAGGTCGCCGACCGGATCGAGGAGTACGCCCGCACGCTCGAGGGGCAGGTGGCGGAGAAGAACCAGCGGCTGAAGGACTCGCTGTGACCATCGCCGCGCCGCGCGCCGGATTCGGTGCTCGTCCCATCATCGAGACGCGTCCGATGCGCAATCCGGATCTGAACGATTCCGGGTTCATGGCGCGGCGCGGGTGGTGGCTCGTGGCGCTGAACGTGCTCGTGCCCGGATCGGCGCAGGTGCTCGCGGGCAACCGCCGACTCGGGCGCTTCGCGCTGGGTGCGACGCTCTTCGGCTGGCTGTTCGCGATCGTCGCGGTCGGGCTGGCGCTGTTCGCCCGCCCGACGTTCCTCTGGCTCACGGTCGGGGCAGGGTGGGTGTCCACCATTCTGCTCACCATCGTGCAGGTGGTCCTGGTGGGCTACCTGGTGCTCTGGATCGTGCTCGCCATCGACACACTCCGTCTCGTGCGCCTGGTGCGAGTGTCGACGGTGTCGCGCTTCGGCATCCCCGTCGCGATGCTCGTCATCCTCGGTCTCGTCGGGGCAGGCACCGGGTACGCCGCGACGGTCGTCGGATCCAGCCGCGACACGCTGGGGTCGATCTTCACCCAGAGCGGACCGAGTCTTCCGCCCAGCGACGGCTACTACAACATCCTCCTGCTGGGCGCCGACAGCGGCGAGGGCCGGGACTCGATGCGCTACGACAGCATCTCCGTCGTCTCGGTCAACGCCGACACCGGTGCCGTGACGATCACCGGCATCCCGCGGGACATGCCCGGCTTCCCGTTCGCGGAGGGCCCGATGCACGACAAGTATCCGAACGGTCACGAGAGCCACAACGATTCCACCTGCGGCTGGGGCAGCGGCATCAATCAGCTGCGCACCGAGGTCGAGGTGTGCAATGACGGAGCCGAGCTGTATCCGGATGCGCAGGCGAACGGCTCGGAGCCGGGCATCGAGGCCACCAAGGACGCGGCCGAAGGCATCCTGGGCGTCGAGATCCCGTACTACGTGTTCATCGACATGAACGGCTTCGCGAACCTCATCGATGCGCTCGGCGGCGTGCAGATCACCGTCGACAAGCGCCTGCCCAAGGGTGGCGGACCGTCGTACACCGGCGAGCCGGCCGAGGACTGGGCCATCGGCTGGATCGAACCGGGCGAGCAGATGATGAACGGCGACACCGCGCAGTGGTACGCCCGGTCGCGGTACACCACGAACGACTGGGATCGCATGAAGCGCCAGCGTCAGCTGCAGGAGGCGATTCTCGCGCAGTTCACACCGCAGACCGTGCTGACGCGTTTCAACGAGATCGCCGCAGCCGGCACCGCGCTGGTGAAGACCGATCTGCCCCAGGACAAGCTGCCGGAGTTCTTCGACCTGGTCGTGAAGGCCAAGGCGCAGGCGGTCACGTCGATCGAGCTCACGCCCGAGAACGGAATCGATGACCAGGACCCCGACTACGAATACATCCGCCAGGTGATCCAGGACACGCTGCACCCGCCGACGGCGACGCCGGATCCGTCTTCCTGATCGCAGGCGCGCCGATGGGCTCGCGGAGCCCCACGCTCCACGAGCCCATCGACTCGGCACTGAGCGACGACGGACGGAGGGGGAGGGCCGTCGTCGCCCGGCCGGCCCGGTCGCCGCGCGCAGCGACCGGACTCAGACGCGGCGTCGACGCGCGGCGCCGGCCGCGACGAGGACGCCGCCGGCGGTGAGCGCCAAAGCGCCGCCGCCGATGATCCACGGTGACAGAGAACCGCCGGTCAGTGCGAGTTCCATCCCGGACCCGGTGGACCCCGTCGACGCGGAGGAGCCGGTCAGCGGCAGCTCGGTGCCGGCCGGTGCCGGCGCGGGGTCCTGCTCGCAGTCGGATCCGATGCCACCGCCGACGACGGTGATCGTGGCGGTGTAACCGGTCGAGACGGCGGCATCGGCCAGCGTGCTCGCGGCGGGGTCGCCTGCGGTCGAACCCCCGGTGCGCGCAGCGCGCGAGAACGTGAGCGAGTACGTCCCCTCACCGTCGGAAGGAGGGCGGAACGAGACGACGAGACTGCCGTCCCCGGCCGCGATGTCGCCCGAGATGCGCGCCGCGGCGGCATTCAGCCCCGACACCGACACGTCGACCCGTTCGCCGGGCAGGAAATACCCTGCTCCGAACGTGATCGTGGACGCCTCGCAGGTGTCGATGATCGGATGCCCGACCGAGACGCGCGGTGTCTCCGCATATTTCTGCGGAGTCGGAACCGGCGCTGGCGTCTCGAACGACGCGGCAGTGGCGGCGGTGGGCGCGGCAAGGAAGAGCGCACCCGCGGTAAGGCCGATGACGGCCATCTTCTTCAGCATGATTCTCCCCCAGAGAGATGCACGCGGAATCACACCCGAACACACCCCTGCATTCGACTGCGTGGACCCTTCCTGCCCCCACGGCAGGATGGCAGAGTCCGATATTCCCCAGTGGGGTCGACACTAGCGCATGCCGGTCGGAAAGTCACGACCCGCAATCGATGGATTCGCGCGTCACCTCCGGGTCGCGGATGAGGGGCGTGTGCCCGACCTCGGTGAGCCGTTCACCCGCACCTGTGCCGGTGAAATCGACCGTGATGGTGGTCGATTCCCCCGGGGCCAGCTGCACCGAGTGCTGCAGCACCGTTCGCCCGTCGATCACGGCCGTCTGGACCTGCTCCTCGGTGCCGTCGCGGTCGATCCGCACGGGAGTCGCGCCCTGCGGGCCGTAGAGGGCTATGAGGGTGCGGGTCTCGCCAGGCGGGACGCCGTACCAGCCGGCCGCGGTGACGTACTCGGGCAGCGCGGTGGCAGCATCCGCCGGGGCGCCGTTGGTCCACGTCGCCTCGAGGCGGGTGATCGGTTCGCCGACGCAGACACCGGTGGCGACGGTGAACGCCGCGTCGGCGTAGTAGTCCATCTTGCCGCCGGTGGTGTCGTTGAACAGGGCGCCGACCCAGGTCGTGCTGTCGTCATCGGTGGGGAGCGCACCGCTGAGGGATGTGGTCGCGAGCTTGGCCTGCTCGTCCTCGTGAGCGCTCCAGATGCGGATGCGTTCCTCGTCGGCGGACGCGGACAGGGCACCCAGCAGGGCCTGCGTCTCGCCGGAGGAGAAGGCGGCGCCCAGCAGAGCAGCGGATGCCTGGGCGAAGACGGCATCCTGAGCTGCGGAATCCGGGATGGTGCTGTAGATCTCCGAGAGCAGGATGCCGAGGATGTTGTCCCCGTCGGCCGTGAACGGTCCGAAGGCCACCGGCCCGGTGGCCGCGACGAGATGCTGGGCGACGACGGTGTCCACGGCGACGACACCGTCGACGGTGCCGCCGAACTGCTGCGTCCAGCGCGTCGCGATCAGAGGTGCCGCCTCGGTGAACTGCGGGATGCTGGTGAGATTCTGCAGATACCGTCCCGGTTGCTCCTCGAACAGGGCGACGTTCGGCTCGCTGACTTCGAGTGGGGCCTCCAAGGGCGGGAAGTCGGTCGTCGAGGCGTTGCGCACGATCCGGATGCTGCCGCGATCGGCGGTGACCAGTGCCAGGGCGCCGACGATGCCGCCGGAGGAGCGCACCTCGGCGTTGTTCTGCATCGCCACGACGTACGACCGTGGCCCATCGGCTCCGAGCATGCTCGGCAGCAGCACGGACGCGCCGTGCAGCGTGCCGACCAGCGTCGCAGCCTTTTCGACCGAGCCGAGAACCTGCCCGACCGCGTCCTGCAGCGGTGGGAGCGTGGCGCCGGCGTCGATCGCCCTGGCCCGGGTGAGGGCGTCGGAGAGCGTCGCGTCGGCGCGACCGAGCGGCTCCTGGGCGGCGGCGAACGGGGCGAGGTCGATGGTGGTGCCGGTGAATCCCAGATCGGCGAGATCCAGTTCATCCGCAGCATCCAGCACCGGGGTCAGCGCATCGGCCGCCACCGCATCCGCGATCCTGGCGATCTCGCGAACCGCCGTGAAGTTCGGTCCGACCCAGGGCACGAATTCGAAGCCGCGCCAGACGGGGTCGCTGGTGAGATCGGCGGCCTCCGCCGCGTGACCTGCGATGCGATCGGCGATCGCGTGCGCGCCATCGAGATCCTGAGCGGCGACGGCCGTCTTGAGCGCTGCCGTATTGTCAGAGACCGCCTGCAGTTCGTGGGCCGCACCGATCCCTCGGACGGTGACCCAGCCCATCGCGACGAGCAGGAGCACGACGAGCGTGCCGATGGTCCAGCCCAGCCATCGTCTGCGATGCCGGGGGAGTCGTCCGTCGCTCACGTGAGCATTCAAGCATGCCCGCGCGACCGGAGCGATCGTTGGCGCGCGTCCCGAGGAAGAGCTCGACGCCGTCTACCCTTCTGTTATGGGTGCTCAGCTGCGTGTCGTTCTCGATCAGCTCGCGCAGATCGTCTCGCCGGACGTCGCGTGGGCCTCACTCGAGCTGACCGCAGGACTCATCGCCACGGCGCCGCGGGAGTGCACTGTCGACGCGATCGTTCCGGCCGGCGCGAGGCCCGAGATCCGCGGGTTGGGGGAGGTGCGCACGCTGGCTCTGCAGCGGCGGGAGCTCGCGGCATCCTGGCAGCTCGGCATCGCTCCGGCGGTCGGCGGCGGGATGATCCATTCGCCGTCGCTGATGGCGCCGCTGGTCAAGCACGACCGGGTGCACGACATGGACCAGACCGTGGTCACGCTGTGGGACCTGAACGCCTGGGAGGCACCGCAGGCGATGGCCAAGCCCGCAGTCGCGTGGCAACGGGGCATGCTGCGTCGCGCGGCCAGGCACGCCGATGTGATCGTCGTGCCGTCGCACGCCTTCGTCGATCGGCTCGAGGATTACGCCAGATTCGGCGATCGTGTACGGGTGATCGCCGGCGCCGCGGCATCCGATCTCTCCGTGTCGAAGGACGCCGCAGCGCGGCGCTCGCGCGTCGGAATGCCGGAGGAGTACGTCGTGATCGCCGGGTCGGGGGAGTCGTACGAGCACGGGTTCCGCGCAGCTGTCGCCGCCGGAACGGATGCCGTGGTGCTCGGAGTCCAGGACGGAGCCGAGCCGCAGCTTGCGGAGCTCGCCTCAGCGGCCGGGCTGCCGGAGCGGCGCGTGCACGTGCCGGGGCGGCTGGACACGTCTGACCGCGCGGCAGTGATCTCCGGTGCGCGCGCGTTCGTCGCGACGAGCGCGCTGACGGCCTGGCCCTGGCGTGCCGTCGAAGCGATGACACTGGGTGTCCCCGCGATCGCGGTCGACGGCGGACTGCACGAAGACGTCATCGCGGACGGAGGCATCGTCGTGTCGGAAGCGGACCTGCCGGATGCCGTGGCGGATGCCGTCGGGAGCGGGAATGCGCGGCTTCGCGTACTCGCGGGCGATCGGTCACGGGCGTTCTCCTGGGCGAGCACCGCCGAGCGGGTCTGGGCGCTGCACGCCGAGCTGTGAGCGCTGGAACGTGCTGAGAGGTTGCTGAAAACGGGCGACACGCAGCGAATCGGCGAACGCGCGGGGCGCGTCACACCGGATAATGTCGCCACGTGCGTCACACTGGTCACATGTCTCGTCGTGCCCCACGCCCTCGAAACGTGCCCAGGATCGCCCGAATCCTCACAGTCTTCGTCGCCGCGATAGCGGTGACGATCGGCACGGTCCTGCCGGCGTCCGCCGCGACGTCCGCGACCACGGGGACGGCGGTGTCGGTCAGTCGGGCCGTCGGTGATCCGGCCGTCAGCGGGATCGTGAAGACGTCTCTCGCCGGTTTCAACGCGGGCAACATCATCAGCGACGCCGTCTTCACGAGCAAGTCCACGATGACCGAGGCGCAGATCCAGACGTTCCTCAACAGCAAGGTGAAATCCTGCCGCTCGGGGTACACGTGTCTGAAGGACCTCAAGACCTCGAGCCAGACCAAAGCGGCCGACAAGTACTGCGCCGGGTACACGGCGTCATCGGGTGAGACGGCCGCGCGCATCATCCATCGGGTCGCGCAGTCCTGCGGCATCAATCCCCAGGTGCTGATCGTGATGCTGCAGAAGGAGCAGGCGCTGGTCACGCACACCTGGCCGAGCGACTGGCGATACAACGCGGCGATGGGCCAGGCGTGTCCTGATACCGCCCCGTGCGATGTGAAGTTCGCCGGTTTCTTCGCGCAGGTCTACGGCGCGGCGCGGCAGATGCAGCTGTACATGGAAGGGCGCTACTTCACCTGGTACGCGCCGGGGAAGACCTGGAACATCAAGTACGACGTCGAGGACTCCTGCGGACGCTCGCCGGTATACATCGCCAACAAGGCCACCTCGGCGATGTATTACTACACGCCCTATCAGCCCAACGCTGCGGCGCTGCGCGCGGGGTACGGCTCGGCCGAGCCCTGTGGTGCATACGGCAACCGCAACTTCTACAACTACTTCACCGACTGGTTCGGGTCGACGCAGAAGCCGGCGCCGACTGCGCCCCCGGTTGCACCGCCCAAGCTGACCTCCGCCAACACGTCTGCCTACGTGGTCAGCGCTGACACGGCAGGCAACGTCTGGGGCTACCCGTACGCGAAGGGCGTGTGGGGCGCGAGCGTGAAGATGGCGAGCGGACTCGGCGCGCTGAAGTCCTTCTTCGGAGTGGGTGACCTGAACGGAGACGGTCACCGGGACTTCATCGCCGTCGGCACGAACGGAAAACCTTCGGCGCTCTACGGCGGCGGATCCACGAGCCTGACGGCGCCCAAGGCCCTGGGAGGGGATTGGTCCGGCGTCACGGCGGTCGTACCCGCGGGAGATTTCACCGGGGACGGCGTCCCCGACGTCTTCACCACCGACTCCCGCGGACGGCTGCTCCTGCGTGCCGGCGACGACCGCGGAGGGTTCCGTTCTCCCGTTTCGATCGGCGCCGGCTGGTCGTCCATGAGTCAGCTGATCGGTGGCATCGACATGAACGGCGATGGGAAGCCGGATCTCATCGCGCGTGACAGCGCCGGAGGCCTCTTCCTCTACCCCGGCAACGGGCGCGGTGGCTGGAGCGGCGGCAAGATCCAGATCGGCAACGGCTGGAAGAGCATGACGGCCATCTTCAGCCCGGGTGACTTCACCGGGAACGGATCGCCTGATCTGCTGGCGCATACGGCAGACGGCCGGCTCATGGCCTTCGAGGGCCGGGGCACCGCCTACCCGACGAGCATCGGCGTCGTCGGAACCAGCTGGCACAAGCTGGCCACGAAGGGCAGCGCCGGTGCCGCGGTGAGCAAGCCCCGCGCGTTCGCCGCCGGCGTCGGCAACGCAGATGGCGCTGCCGGCAACGATATCGTCGCGGTGACGACGGGCGGCGAGGTTCGCATCTACGGCGGCGACGGCAAGGGCGGCTGGAGCGGCGTCAAGAAGGTCACCGGCGGCTGGAGCCCGCGCGACAAGGTGATCGCGATCGGCGACTTCGACGGAAACGGGGTCCGGGATCTGGGCCGCATCGACAGTGCCGGCGTGTTCTGGTTCTACCCCGGTAAGAGCGGCGGCGGTTATGGTGACCGCAAGCGGATCGGCCAGGAGTGGGACAAGTTCGTCCACGTCCTCGGCGGAATCGACTTCGATGGCGACCGTCGGACCGATATTCTCGCCGTCACCTCGAAGGGCGACATGTTCCTCTACCGCGGCGACGGCAAGGGCGGGTGGGCGTCCGGCGTGGGGGCCCGAATCGGCAACGGCTGGAACATCGCGGATCAGATCGTGCACGTCGGCGACTTCACCGGTGACGGGCGCGCCGACCTGATGGCCCGGTTCAAGGACGGAACTCTCCGTGTCTACCCCACGACGGGAAGGGGCGGGTTCTCGGCTCCGGTGCAGATCGGCGTCGGCTGGGGCTCGATGGCCAGGATCGTCGGCCCGGGGGACTTCGATGGCGACGGTCGTGCGGACGTCCTCGGCATCCACAGCAACGGGACGATGTACCTGTACGCGGGCGACGGCAAGGGCGGCTGGAAGACGAGCAAGCAGATCGGCACAGGCTGGACGACGATCAGCAGCGTCGGCTGACGAACTTCGCTGACGGACGTGTCCTGGCAGAAGACTCAGCAGCGCATGGGATACTGGATGCCGCGATGGCGGATGTCGTCGCTTTCGATTGTGTGGGCCAGTGACTGATACCCGAGACCTCTTCGCAGCCGTCCCGCGCTCCGAGTTCGACATCCCCGGCAAGAGCCGGGGCCTGATCGACGTGGTGCGCTGGCGCTACCTGCTGCGCCTGCTCGTGCGCACCGGCGTGACGACGCGCTACCGCAATTCCGTGCTGGGCTGGACCTGGTCATACGTGCGGCCGGCTGCCCAGTTCCTGGTGTTCTGGGTCGTGCTCGGCCTGTTCATGAACCTGGACCGCGGCATCCCGAACTACGCCGTGTACCTGTTCAGCGGCATCGTCGTGATCAACCTCTTCTCCGAGGGCTTCAAGAACGCGACCACCTCGATCGTGGGAAACGCGGCCCTGGTCCGCAAGGTGTTCCTGCCGCGGCAGCTCTTCGCGGTCTCAGCGGTGATCGTCGCCTTCGTGCACTTCCTGCCTCAGGTCGGTCTGCTGCTGGTGGTCTGCCTGCTGCTCGGATGGATCACGCATGTCTCGATCCTCGGCGTTCTCGCGATCTTCGCCGGAATGATCATCGTGATGGTGTTCTCCCTCGGTCTCGGCCTCTTCTTCGGCGCGATCAACGTGCGTTTCCGGGACGCCGAGAACATCGTCGAGCTCATGCTGCTGCTGGCGACGTGGGCGTCGCCCGTCCTGTACTCGTGGACTCAGGTCCAGGACGCCATCGTCGGCACGCTCGGCTGGCCGCAATGGATCGTCGAGATCTATCTGCTGAACCCCATCACGCAGGGCGTCGAGCTGTTCCACTACGCCTTCTGGCGGCCCGCGACCGAGGGCATGGTGTCCGCGTCCGGCTACGTGGGCACCCAGCTCATGGATCTGCCGCCCGGACTGCTGTGGAACACGTTGTGGACGTTCCTCATCGCCGTGGCCACTCTGCTGTTCGGCCAACTGGTGTTCCGCCGCCTCGAAGGAAGGTTCGCGCAAGACCTATGAGCGAGCAGACCACCATCAAGCCCAGCATCATCGTCGACGGCGTGCACAAACGGTTCACACTCAACCACGCGTATTCGCTCAAGGACACGGTCGTGTCCTGGATCAAACGGCGAAAGCTCACGAGCGAGTTCGAAGCTCTCAAGGGCATCGACCTCGTGATCGGCCAGGGCGAATCCGTCGCGATCCTCGGGCTCAACGGCTCCGGCAAGTCGACGCTCCTCAAGATGGTCTCCGGCGTCATGGAGCCCGATGACGGCCAGGTGCTCACCCGCGGCCGAGTCGCAGGCCTCATCGAGGTCGGCGCCGGTTTCCATCCTGAGCTCTCCGGGCGCGAGAACGTCTTTCTCAACGCCGCCATCCTCGGAATGAAGCAGCACGAGATCGAAGCACGCTACGACGACATCGTCGCCTTCAGCGAGATCGAGCAGTTCATCGACCAGGAGGTCAAGCACTACTCGTCCGGCATGTTCATGCGCCTGGCCTTTTCGGTCGCGATCCACGTCGAGCTCGATGTCCTCCTGGTCGACGAGATCCTCTCGGTCGGCGACGCTCCGTTCCGCGAGAAATGCCGTCTGAAGTTCGAGGAGCTCATCGACGAGGGCAAGACGCTGGTCGTCGTGAGCCATGACATGGAGATGGTCCGCGAGCTCTGCACGCGGGGAGTCGTGATCAACAAGGGCGACGTCATCTACGACGGTGAGATCGAAGGCGCGATCGCACTGGTGGACGCGTGATCCTGGACTGGATCGCGCAAACACCGGCTCTTCTCGTCGGTGTCCTCGTGGTCTTCGTCCCCGGTGTGCTCGCACTATGGGGGGTGGGCCTTCGCGGGCTCCCTCTGCTCGCGGCGGCACCGCTGTTCGGGACGGCGACCGTCGGCTTCGCAGCGCTCGGCGCCGGACTGCTCGGCATCCCATGGTCGCCGCTGACCTGGGCCATCGGGGCGGTCCTGCTCGTGGTCATCGCGTGGGTGATCGGGCGGCTGCTGGGCAACCGACTGCCGCGGCCGGCGGGTTCGGGTTCTCCGCGCTGGCTGATGCCCACCGCGCTGTCGATCGGCATCGTGATCGGCGCGGCGCGGTTGATCACGTTCATCGCCGACCCCGAAGCGATCTCGCAGACGAACGACGCCGTCTTCCACATGAACGCGGTCCGATTCGCGCTGGAGACCGGCAATGCCTCAGCGTTGCACATCAGCGCGGTCGTCGGCGGTACCGGCTTCTACCCGGCGGCCTGGCACGACATCGTCACCCTCATCGTCCTGATGTCGGGGGCGTCCATCCCCGTTGCGGCGAATATGCTCACCCTGCTGATCGGCGCTGTGATGTGGCCGCTCGGCATCGCCTGGATGACGACCGAGATCACGGCATCCGCCCGGATTGCCGCCTTCGCCGCCGTGCTGTCCGGCGCGTTGCAGACGTTCCCGCTGCTGATGTTCCAGTGGGGCGTGCTGTTCCCGAACGCGCTGTCCACGGCGTTGATACCCGCGGGCGTGGCCGTGGTCGTCGCCGTGCGGCGGTGGAGCCAGGGCGGCGATCGTGTACGGGCGATCGTGCGGAGTCTGCTTCTCGTGCTCGTCGTCATCGGTGCGCTGCTGCTGGCACAGCCCGCGGCGCTGCTGCCGTGGGCTGCGATCAGCCTGATCTGGCTGACATTCCAGGTCCTCCGGCGCCGCGACGGCAGGTCGGCAGCGCCGGCGATCGTCGCGGTCGCGGTGGCCTGGGTCGCCCTCGCCGGCGTCTGGTTCGTCATGTCGCAGGGGACCAGCGGATCGCACTGGGCGCCGTTCCGCGGAAAGCTGCAGGCGGCCCTCGACGTCGTCCTCAACGGGCAGGTGATGATCCCGTTCGCCCTCGGGATCAGCGCGCTCATGCTCGTCGGTCTGGTCGTGGCTGTGCGACGCGCCTCCTTCCGTTGGCTGGTGGTGGCGTGGCTGGCGATGTCACTCCTCTACGTGCTCGCCGCCTCGGTCGGCAATCCGTTGGTCCGGAATGTGGTGCTGGGTGCCTGGTATGCCGACCCCTATCGGATCGCCGCACTTGCGCCGATCGCGGTGATCCCGCTCGCGGCGATCGGTCTCGACGCCATCGTCACGGCCGTCGCCCGATGGACGCGCCGCCCACAGGATTCGAGGGCGGCAGCCGTCGTCGGGCTCGTGGCGGCGACGCTCTTCATGATCGCCATCACCGTGCTGCGTCCTGTCGAGATGCCCAGGATCACGGAGGACTCCTTCTTCCCTGGATCGACGTATGACGAGAACGGCAGCGAGGCGTACCTCGACGCCGACGAGCGCGCGATGCTGGAGTCGCTGGACGAGCTCGTCGAGGAAGGCGTCGTCGTACTGGGCAATCCGTCGACAGGATCGGGCTTCGGGTACTTCCTGAGCGGTGTCGATGTGTATCCCCGCACGTGGTCGCCGCCGACGCAGCCGCAGTGGCAGGTGCTCGCGAACGGGCTGAGCGACGCCGCGGAGCTACCCGAGGTCTGCGACGCCTTGGACTACTTCGGAAGCGCGGAGTACGTCCTGGATTTCGGGCCAGGAGAAGTGGATCCCGGTCGCTACGTCATGCCGGGCATGACGGGATTCGAGGAGCACGACGGATTCGAGTTCGTGGCGGAGGAGGGTGATGTCTCGCTATGGAGGATCACAGCATGCGCGCCGTGACCCAGCCCACCGGGTCGGTAGAATCTGACACGATGCGTCCGGAAGATCAGACCGTTCTCGTCGCCATACCGGCGCTGAACGAAGAAGAGTCCGTCGCGGACGTTGTCCGTGACGTGCGCCGAGCGATCCCGGATGCGACCGTCGTCGTCATCGACGACGGATCCAGCGATCGCACGGGCACGCGCGCTGCTGACGCAGGGGCGATCGTGCTGACGTTGCCGTTCAACCTGGGAGTCGGCGGCGCCATGCGCGCCGCCTTCCGCTACGCCAGGGACAACGGGTTCGATGCAGTCGTCCAGGTCGACGCGGACGGTCAGCACGACCCCCGCAACGTCGCAGAACTCTTGCGGAAACTCGTCGGTGCCGACCTCGTGATCGGAGCGCGATTCGCCGGCGTCGGCGATTACGGCGTCCGCGGCCCGCGCAAGTGGGCCATGCGGCTTCTCGCCACGACCATCGGCCGTGTCGCGCACACCCGGCTCACGGATGTGACCAGTGGATTCAAGGCCGCGGGTCCCCGCGCGATCGCGCTGTTCGCCGACAACTTCCCCGCCGAGTATCTCGGCGACACGATCGAGGCACTCGTCATCGCGGCTCGCGCGGGGCTGATCATCGATCAGGTTCCGGTGGAGATGCGCCAGCGTCAGGCCGGCGTTCCGTCTCACAACCCGTTCAAGGCCGCCGTTTACCTCGTTCGCGCGTGCGCAGCCTTCGCGCTCGCGATGATGCGTCCTCGTACTCCGCTGAAGGGCGAATCATGAGCCCGGTCACCTATGCGTTCGGAATCGTCGCCGCTGTTCTCGCGCTGATCGCCATCATCGAACTGATGCGTCGCGGCACGCTGCGTGAGCGTCACGCCGTCTGGTGGTTCGTCGGCGGCGTGCTGGCACTGGTCATCGCGGTCTTCCCGCAGACGCTCACCTGGGCCGCTCAGACGCTCGGCATCACGGTGCCGACGAACCTGGTGTTCTTCGTCGCGATCGGTCTGCTGTTCCTGGTCAGCCTGCAGTACGGTGCCGAGCTGACGAGGGTCGAGGAGAAGCTGCGCACGCTTGCCGAGCAGTCCGCATTCCAGGAGAACCGGATCGCAGAGCTCGAGCGACGTCTCGACGACCGCTCGGCTCGCGCCGAGCGCGCGGACGGAGACCCGCACGAATGAGCCGACCCATGCGTGCGCTCATCGCGTCACGACTGTTCCCGCCCGAGGTCAGTGCTGGCGCGTTCCGCCTCGGAGCGCTCGGGCGCGCGCTCGCGCGCAGAGGCGCCGAGGTGACCGTGCTGACGACGCGGCCGCCGAAGCACGCGCCGACCGTCACCGACCCGGCCGGCGTCGTCGTGCGCCGCTGGCCGGTGCTGCGTGATCGCGGAGGAAACGTTCGGGGATACATCCAGTACCTCAGTTTCGACGTGCCGCTGATCCTGCGCCTGCTGGCTCGCCGATTCGACGTCGCCGTCGCGGAGGCGCCCCCGACGACAGGACTCGTCGTGCTGATCGTCGCGTGGCTCAAGCGCCGCCCGGTGGTGTACTACGCCGCTGATGTCTGGACCGACGGTGTCGTGTCCATGGCTGCTCCACGCCCGGTCATCTCGGTCATCCGCGGACTCGAGCGAACCGTGTTGCGGGGTGCGCGCGGCATCATCTCCGTCTCCGACGAGGTCACCGCACGCCTGGTGACGCTGGGTGCGGACCCGGCGAGGATCACCACGGTGGGCAATGGGATCGACACCGCGGTGTTCGCCCCCGAGGTCGAACCGGCGACCGATGACCGATACTTCGTCTACACGGGCACGATGTCGGAATGGCAGCAGCCCGATATCTTCGTTCGTGCTCTGGCGCTCATCGCGGACGACCATCCGGACGTGAAGCTGCGCTTCTTCGGACAGGGGTCCGTCCAGTCGGCGCTCCGGACGCTTTCCGATGAGTTGATCCCCGGTCGCGTCAGCTTCGGCGGAGTGGTGAGCCCGACAGCATCCGCCGGGTGGATACGAGGCGCTGTGGCGTCGCTCGTGAGCATCGTGCCGGGGATCGGCTACGACTTCGCCAAGCCCACCAAGACCTATGCCGCCGCGGCCATCGGTACGCCGGTGCTGTTCGCCGGAGCGGGGGCAGGCGCAGAACTGGTGCGCTCGGCGCGGCTCGGCCTCGCCGTCGACTTCACCGCTGAAGCCGTCGCGGACGCCATGCGCACGCTGCTCACCCAGACAGACACCGGTGAGACGGAGAGCCTGCGCGCGGAGCGTGCGACCTGGGCGACTGAGCATGCCTCCCTCGATGCCGTGGCATCGCGTGTGTCGGCAGTGGTCTCTCAGGTCGCTCTGGCGCGCACCGGTAAGCTGAACACGGCTTCCGGTGGCACCTCTCGACCGGAGTGAAAGGCATTTTCATGACTGAATCCGTGCGCATCGTCGACTCCGCCGATGTGTCTCCGAACGCCGTGATCGGCGACGGATCGTCGATCTGGCATCTTGCGCAGGTCCGAGAGGACGTCCGGATGGGCGTCAACTGCATCGTCGGGCGCGGCGCGTACATCGGCACCGGAGTCGTCATGGGCGACAACTGCAAGGTGCAGAACTATGCGCTCGTGTACGAGCCGGCGAAGCTGGGCGACGGGGTCTTCATCGGACCGGCCGTCGTGCTGACGAATGACACGTACCCCCGTGCGATCAACCCGGACGGGTCGCTGAAGAGCGCGCACGATTGGGAACCCGTCGGCGTCACGATCGAGCGCGGCGCGTCCATCGGCGCCCGTGCGACCTGCGTCGCACCCGTGACCATCGGCGCCTGGGCGACCGTCGCCGCCGGTGCGGTCGTCGTGAAGAACGTCCCCGCATATGCGCTGGTGGCCGGCGTCCCGGCGCGCCGCATCGGCTGGGTGGGAGAGTCGGGTCATCCGCTCACCCCCTCGGACGCGGACGGCGTCTGGATCTGCCCCGCAAGCGGCACCCGCTACATCGAGAACGATGGCGCACTGAGCAAGGAGAACGTGTGAGCGAGTTCATTCCCCCCGCCAAGCCGATCATCGGCGATGAGGAGCGCGAGGCGGTCGACCGCGTGCTGCGCAGCGGCATGGTCGCGCAGGGTCCGGAGGTCGCAGCTTTCGAGAGCGAGTTCTCCGAGCACTTCGTGCAGGGGCGTCCATCGGTCGCCGTGAACTCCGGAACAGCGGGCCTTCACCTCGGCCTGCTCGCTGCGGGCGTCGGTGCCGGTGACGAGGTCATCGTGCCGTCCTTCACCTTCGCCGCGACCGGCAACTCGGTGGCACTCACCGGCGCCACCCCCGTGTTCGTCGACATCGAGCCCGAGACGTTCAGCCTCGATCCTGAGGCCGTCGCCGCGGCGATCGGGCCGAAGACGAAGGGCATCCTCCCGGTGCACCTCTACGGGCACCCGGCTCGTATGCGCGAACTCGAGGCGCTGGCGGCGGCGCGCGGCGTCGCTCTGTACGAAGATGCCGCGCAGGCGCACGGCGCGGCCCTCGACGGTCGTCCGGTCGGGACCTTCGGTGATTTCGCGATGTTCAGCCTCTATCCGACGAAGAACATGACCAGCGGCGAAGGCGGCATGGTCACGACGGCGACCGACGACATCGCGCGCCGTGTCAAGCTGCTGCGCAACCAGGGCATGGAGCGTCAGTACGAGAACGAGGTCATCGGCTTCAACGCGCGCATGACCGACATCCACGCGGCGATCGGTCGGGTGCAGCTGACCAAGGTGGATGCCTGGACGAAGACCCGTCAGGCCAATGCGGCCTTCCTGGACGCCAACCTTCACGGAGTGGTCATCCCGCCGGTCGCCGACGGGGCCACGCACGTCTACCACCAGTACACGATCCGCGTCACCGAGGACCGGGACGGATTCGTCGCAGCGCTGAAGAACGAGCACGGCGTCGGCGCGGGTGTGTACTACCCGATCCCGAATCACCGTCTCCCTTCCCTCGCGCCGTACGCACCGGGGCTCGACCTGCCCGAGACCGAGCGTGCTGCGCGCGAGGTGGTCTCGCTGCCCGTGCACCCATCGCTGACAGAGGGAGATCTCGAGCGCATCGTCGCAGCGGTCAACGCCGTGGCCGGAGCGGGTTCCTGATGGCGCTGCGTGCAGGACTCCTCGGCGTCGGAATGATGGGACGCCACCACGCGCGCGTACTGCGTGAAGTGGACGGCGTCGATCTCGTCGCGATCGCCGATCCCGGCGGCGATCCGCACGGCGTCGCGGGCGACCTGGAGGTGCTTCCCGACATCGATGCCCTCATCGAGGCAGGAATCGATATCGCGGTCGTGGCCGTTCCGACGCGCTTCCATGAGGACGCCGCGCTCAAGCTGGCGGCTGCCGGTGTGCACACGCTCGTCGAGAAGCCCATCGCCGACAGCGTCGAGGCCGGTCAGCGGATGGTGGATGCATTCGAATCACAGGGTCTCATCGGCGCGGTCGGGCACGTGGAGCGGTTCAACCCCGCGCTGCAGGAGCTGCGCCGACGTCTCGAGGGCGGCGAGATCGGCGACGTCTTCCAGATCGCGACCCGCCGTCAGAGCACTTTCCCCGCCAGGATCGCGGACGTCGGTGTCGGCAAGGATCTTGCCTCGCACGACATCGACCTGACCGCGTGGGTCGCGCAATCCGACTACGCCTCCGTGTTCGCGCAGACGGCGTTCAAGAGCGGGCGAAGCTTCGAAGACATGATCACGATCACGGGCCGGCTCTCGAACGGCATCATCGTGAATCATCTCGTGAACTGGCTCACCCCGATGAAGGAGCGGGTGACCGTCGTCACGGGCGACCGTGGCACCTTCATCGCCGACACCGCGACGGGCGATCTCACTTTCTACGCCAACGGCACGATTCCGCTGGAGTGGGAGAGCATCTCCAGTTTCCGCGGGGTGTCCGAGGGCGATATCACCCGTTACGCATTCGCCAAACGCGAGCCGCTGCGGGTCGAGCACGAGGCCTTCCGCGACGCTGTTCTGGGAGAGCCGAGCGAACTGGTGACGATGCGCCAGGGGCTGCACACGCTCAGCGTGGTCGAGGCGGCGCTGCAATCGGCATCCGATGGGATGTCGATCCGACTGTGATCCGCGTATTCGCCAAGCTGCGGGAGCTGATGCCGTACCTCCCGTCGGATGCCCGCGGGTATCTGGTCAGGTACGTCACTGTGTCCTGCCTGCTCGCCGTGCTCGACGTGGCGGCGCTCATGCTGCTGGCTTTGACGCTGCCGCCGATGACGACCGGGACCTCCGTGACGCTGCCGCTCATCGGCACGATCACGGAAGACGCCTTCGTGTGGGTCATCGTCGCGGTGGCGGTGCTGATCCTGCTGAAGTCCGGCCTGTCGGCGCTTCAGCAGTGGTTCGCCACGCGTCGTCTCGCCCAGTTCGAACTGGAGATCGGGCGGCGCCTGTTCGATTCCTACATCAAGGCTCCCTGGACGCTTCGGATCACGCGCAACACGGCGCACGTGGTGCGCATCGCAGATGTGGGCATCGCGAACTCGATCACGGGATTCGTGCTGCCGATCATCCAATTCCCCGCGATGGCGATGACCTTCGTCCTCATCCTCGCCGTGCTGTTCATCTCGCAGCCGGTCACTGCCGTGATCACGGTGCTGTACCTGGGCGCGATCATGGTCGTGCTGTACTTCGTGATCTCCCGTCGGACGGTCCAGGCAGGCCGGGTCGCGCGCGACTACTCCATGAAGGTCGCGGCGCTCATGACCGAGATGATGCAGGCGATCAAGGAGATCACGCTCCGAGACAAGACCGGCGAGATCGCGGAGATCGTGCAGTACAACCGATCGTTCAGCACCCGCGCCAGAGCCAACATGAACTTCCTCGGCTCGTTGCCCGGATTCGTCCTCAACGCCGCACTGGTCGGCGGGTTCCTCCTCATCGGCGGTGTCGGGATGCTGGTGGGCGACCTCGATTCGGCTCTCGCATCGGTCGCGCTGTTCGCCGTCGCGGGTTTCCGTCTGGTTCCGTCGCTGACGGGCTTCCAGGGGATCGTGACGTCGACGACCGCCAACCTCCCGCACGTCGAAGGCGTGATCGAGGACATCCAGGCCTCGCACGTCTACATGCAGCAGCAGGAGCGACTCGGACAGATGCCGCTCGTGGATGAGCCGCACTCGCTGAAGCTGTCCGATGTCTCCTTCACATACCCGAGCGCCGGTATCGCGGCCGTGCACGACATCGACCTCGAGATCCCCATGGGATCTTCGCTCGCGCTGGTCGGTGCGTCCGGTTCGGGCAAGTCGACGCTCGTCGACATCCTGCTGGGCCTGTTGACTCCCCAGCACGGCTCGGTCATGCTCGACGGTCAGTCCGTCGTCGATGTCATGGCCGCATGGCGGCGGCGCGTCGGCTACGTGCCGCAGGAGGTAGCGCTCTTCGATGGAACGATCGCGCAGAACGTCGCACTGAGCTGGGACGAGGAGCGCATCGACTACGCGCGGGTCGAGGAGAGTCTGCGCAGAGCGCAGCTGCTCGACACCGTCCTGGAACGAGCAGGCGGGCTGCGTGCGCCGATCGGCGAGCGAGGGATCGCACTCTCCGGAGGCCAGCGTCAGCGTCTGGGGATTGCCAGGGCGCTCTACACCGACCCGCTCGTCCTCGTGCTGGATGAGGCGACGAGCGCGCTCGATACCAAGACCGAGGCTCTCGTCACCAAGGCGCTCCGCGAGTTGAAGGGCAAGGTGACGACGGTGTCCGTCGCGCACCGTCTCTCGACCATTCGTGACAGCGACCTGGTGTGCTTCATGCAGGACGGCACGATCGCAGCGCGTGGCACCTTCGACGATCTGGTCGAGCAAGTGCCGAACTTCGCCGAGCAGGCCCAGCTTGCGGGGCTCGCATGACCAGCCGGTTCGTCGATCTCGTGATCGCGTGCCATGATCCGTCCCGGCCGATCGAGCGGGCCGTCGGGTCCGTGCTGGCGAGCGACACGGCACGCGAGAACGTACGGGTGACCGTGGTGGCTCATGGCCAGCCGGCTGAAGCGTTCCAGCAGCGTCTCGCGGGCATCGACGGCGACTGGCGGGTCATCGAGCATCACGATGGCATCGCGAGTCCAGCGGGCCCGTACAACTGCGGACTCGCGCTCGCCGAGGCCGAGTACTGCGCGGTGATGGGGTCGGATGACTTCCTGGAGCCAGGCGCGATCGAGGCGTGGATGGCGGCCGCGAGGTCCGGCCGCGCCGACATGGTCGTGGCACCCATCCGCATCGACGGCCAGCCGATGATGTTCAACCCGCTGCCGCGTCCTCGGCGGACGACATCGTTGGACGCTGCGCGCGACCGGCTCTTCTACCGCTCGGCACCGTTGGGACTCGTCCGCACCGACACCATGCGCAGCCTCGGTCTGTCGATGACCGAGGGCGTTCCCGTCGGAGAGGACATCGAGTTCGGGGTTCGGCTGTTCGCGGAGGCCACGCGCATCGATTTCCCGTTCCGTGCTCCTTGCTACGTGATCGGCACGGATGCCCGCGAGCGAACCTCGCACACGCCGCTGACGATCGAGCAGACGATGCGGCCTCTGCATCGGCTGCTCGACGGAGACGTGCCGGCGCGCCTGTCGCCGGCTCATCGTCGCGCCCTTGCGGTGAAGTTCATCCGGATCAGCGTGCTCGGCGCGGCCAGATCCCGTCCTCGCCCCGAGGACTGGCGACCAGGGGATGCTCAGGCGCTGGCCGACCTGCTCGACCGGCTGCTCGCGCTTGATGCCCGCGCGCTGCATCCTCTGTCCAGACAGGAGCGCACGCTCATCGATGCCATCCGGTCGTCGACGACGTCCGAGGGAATCGTCGCCGGAATCGCGGCATCGGACGCGCAGAAGTCGAGGACGCAACGGCTGCTGCCGCGACGAGCGAGCGCGACTCTGGACCGTGAGTCGATCCTGCGCCGGTACATGGTCTACGCGATCCGGCAGCGGAGGTGGGGATGAACAAGCCCAGCATGCTGATCATCTCGTTCTCGCCGATCGCCTCGGACGCGCGCGTGCTCAAGCAGGTGCGCGGATTCGCCGAGGAATTCGACGTGACGACGTGCGGCTTCGGCCCTCAGCCGGACGAACGGGTCGAGCACATCGAGCTCGGCATCCCGAGGCCGCACCGGGCGCGCAGGCTCTGGGACGAGGCGCTGGTGCGTTTCGGGCGCTACCGCACCGCCTACTGGACGGGACCGACCGTGAGAGCGGCGCGCAAGGTCCTGCGCGGACGGCGCTTCGACGTAGTGATCTCCAACGACCTCGACACGGCAGGGCTCGCGGTGGCGCTGTACGGCGGCGAGCGGGTGCACTGCGATCTGCACGAGTACTGGCCCGAGCTGCACGGTGAGAACGCCGCGTGGATGCGTCACAGATCGCAGTTGTACCGCTGGCTGCTTCGGACGTACGTGCGGCGGGCCGCGTCCGCGACGACGGTGAGTTCGCGAATCGCCGAGGAGTACCGACGCGTGTTCGACCTCGACGTCGCAGTCGTCACCAATGCGTCCCCGCATCAGAACCTCGCCGCGGGGGAGGTCTCGGATCCGTTGCGGCTCGTCTACAGCGGCGCAGGCGACGCGGAGCGCGGCCTGGAATCGCTCGTGGAGGCGACCGCCCGCACCAGCACTCCCGTCGAGCTGGATCTCTACCTCGTCTCGATGACCCCGGAGTACCGGCGGTCGTTGGAGGAGCTGATCGACCGCGAGAAGTCTCCGACGCGCATCAGGGAGCCGTTGCCCTATCGCGAACTCGTCCCGACGCTGAACACGTACGACATCGGGATCTACCAGCCCAAGCCGATCAACCTGAATCATGCGTACGCGCTCCCGAACAAGGTGTTCGACTTCGTGCAGGCGCGGCTCGCGCTCGTGATTGGTCCGGCCGAGGAGATGGCGCGGGTCGTCCATGAGCACGGGATCGGCGTCGTCACGGCGGATTTCAGCACCGAATCGCTGCGTCGGGCGCTGGATGAGCTCGCACCGGGCGACGTCGCCCGCTGGAAGGACGCGTCTGATCGCGCGAGCGCAGCGCTGTCGGCGGAGGCGCAGCAGCAGGTGTGGGTCGACGCCGTCCACGCGATCGCCGAGAAGCGCGCATGACGTCACCTGCTCGGATTCTGAACGTCCTGCTCGCACCTGTGCGCGGCGCGTGGAGGTTCGTGCTCGCGCATCGCATGCATCTGCCGGACTTCGCCAATCGATTCATCGACAGCATCGCGGAGAATCCCAGCAGCGCGCTGGGACGCCTCGCCGGTCGGATGCAGTGGACCTATGAGCCTTCGGATGTGCCGCCGCCCGTGCGGTCGCCTGCCTCGCAGCCGTCGGTGTACATCGGACCTGTGAACTACTCGGCCCAGGGAGCGCAGTGGGCGCGCGGGCTGCGGGACACCGGCATAGACGCGGTGAACGTCGCCCTCTCGGTCACCGGAGGCTATTCCTTCGCCGCCGATTCGGTCGTGCCGCCGGCGGTGTACGAACTGTCGCCGCAGTGGCAGGACGCGGCTTTCGACCGTGCGATCGAATACAGTCACATCCTCATCGAGGCCGAGCGTTCGCTGTTCGGCCGGAAATTCGACCGCGATCTGCATCGTGAGGTCAGCGCACTTCAGGAGCACGGCGCAGCGGTCGCCATGATCGCGCACGGGACAGACGTGCGCATGCCCGAACAGCACGCGCAGCGCTCGGAGCTCTCGCCGTACCGTGACAAGGACTGGTACTTCGGCAAGGAGGCACGCGATGCCCAGCGCAACGTGCGCCTCCTCGAATCGCTCGAGGTGCCGGTGTTCGTGTCGACTCCCGACCTGATGGACTTCCTCCCGTTCGCCCACTGGTGCCCTGTCGTCATCGATCCGACGCGCTGGGAGCGCGTCGAGCGCGTACGTTCGGAGGGGCCGCTGCGGGTCGTGCACGCACCGACGAATCCTCGCATCAAGGGCACGCCGCTCATCGAACCGGTGCTCGAGGCGCTGCAGGCCGACGGCGTGATCGAGTATCGGCGCATCAGCGGGGTGGCGCACGCCGACATGCCTGCGGTCTTCGCGGCGGCCGACGTGGTGCTGGACCAGTTCCGGCTCGGCTCGTACGGGGTGGCGGCCTGCGAGGCGATGGCCGCCGGCTGCGTGACAGTCGGGCATCTGGATGCCTGGGTGCGCGAGCGCGTGCAGAGCACGACGGGGCAGGACATTCCGCTGGTGCAGGCGACACCGGACACACTGGGCCAGGTGCTCAGGGAGCTCGCGGCCGACTCCGACGCGCGTGACGAGATCGGCCGGGCTTCACGGCGTTTCGTCCGAGAGGTCCACGATGGGCGTCGCAGCGCAGAAGTCCTGACGACGCACTGGATCGGTGACATGAATGGGCGCTGACGTCGATGTCATCGTGGCTGTGCACGATCCAGCGCGCCCGGTCGAGCGAGCCGTCGCTTCCGCACTGGAATCCGAAGCGGTCGCCCGAGTGATCGTGGTGTGCCACAACATCCCGATCGACCCGATCCGCAGCCGGCTGGGCTCTCTGGCAGACGACCCGCGGATCGTGATCGATGCGCTGGACGATGGTACCCGCAGCCCGGCCGGTCCCTTCAACCGCGGTCTGGACCTCGCCCTCGGGGCCTTCGTGTCCGTCATGGGCTCGGATGATGCGGTCCAACCAGGGGCGATCGACGCGTGGCGGCGCGCCGCGGCCCAGCACGCCGCGGACGTCGTCATCGCCCCGCTGCGCCACGCCGGCGGTTCCCGCGTTCCGACCCCGCCGACGCTTCGTCGATCCTCTTTGCGGGGAGCGCGTGACCGACTCGCGTTCCGCACCGCGCCCCTCGGACTCGTCTCACGCGCGAAGTTCGGCGATCTGCGCTTCACCGAAGGACTGGCGACGGGGGAGGACCTGGCGTACTCGACTCGACTGTGGTTCTCCGGCGCTCGCATCGCCGGATGCCGAGAATCCGCGTACTACCTGATCCACGATGACAACGAACGGGTGACCTTCACCAAGCGCACACTGGCGGAGGATGTGCGCGCCGTCGAGCTGCTGATCCGCGACCCCTGGGTGCTGTCCCTGTCCGCGCGTGATCGGCGGGCGATCGGTGTGAAGCTGTGGCGCGTCAACCTGTTCGGGGCCGTGCACTATCGAGCGGGCGCGTGGTCGGCGGATGACCGTTCGACGGCCTCGGCGATGGCTGCTGCGCTCGCCGAGTTCTCGCCTCAGAGCACCGAGGTGCTCTCCAGAGCCGAGGGACTGCTCGCCGACGCGCTGCGCGACCCGACATCCACCGACTCCAGAATCGACCTGCTGTCCCAGCGGCGCCGCCGGTTCGCCAGCCTCCGTGCACTGGTTCCGATTCGAACCTGGCGGCTGTTCGACCGGGATGCGCCCCTGCGGTTCAGTGCAGCGACATGGTGGGCGCTTCGAGGCTGAACCCGCCCACGCCGTAGACTGGTGTCTCGTGAAGATCGTCAGTGTGGTGGGCGCGCGCCCCCAGTTCGTCAAGCTCGCCCCGATCCACAAGGCGGCGAAGGCCGCCGGGGTCGACCACGTGATCGTCCACACCGGTCAGCACTACGATCCGATGCTTTCCGACGTGTTCTTCGAAGACCTCGGGATCGGGGCGCCGGATGTCCACCTCGGCGTCGGCAGCGGTTCTCACGGGGTGCAGACCGGCTCGATGCTCGCCTCGCTGGATGCGGTGTTCGACGAGCATCGGCCCGACTGGGTGCTGGTCTACGGCGACACGAACTCGACGGTCGCCGCCGCGCTGAGCGCGGTGAAGATGCACATCCCGGTCGCGCACCTCGAGGCGGGCCTGCGCAGTTTCAACCGCCGGATGCCGGAGGAGCACAACCGTGTCATGACTGATCACGCCGCCGATCTCCTCCTCGCACCGACGGCGGTGGCCGTCGAGCATCTTGCGAATGAAGGTCTGGCCGACCGGACCGTTCTCGTCGGCGACGTGATGACCGATGTGCTGTTCGACGTGCGCGCGCAGAAGGCGGGGCAGCCGTCGGAGCTGCTGGAGGAGTACGGCCTGGAGCCGGGCGGCTACTACCTCGCGACCATTCATCGTGCCGAGAACACCGATGATCCCCAGCGCCTCGCAGCGGTCGTCGCCGGCCTCGCAGGTCTCGACCGACCGGTCATTCTGCTCGCACACCCGCGCGTGGTCGCGAAGGCATCCGATCACGGCGTGAACCTCACTCAGGGCTCTCTGATCGCTCACCGTCCACTCGCGTACCCTGACCTGATCGCTGCCGTCGTGTCGAGCGCGGGCGTCGTCACCGACTCCGGCGGTCTGCAGAAGGAGGCGTTCCTCCTCGGCGTCATGTGCACCACGGTCCGTTCGGAGACCGAGTGGGTGGAGACGGTCGAACTGGGCTGGAATGTGCTGGCGAACTCGGCGGATGAGATCGCCGCTGCCGTCACGCGCTCGGCGCCGCAGCGCACGGATGCTGCACCATACGGCGACGGGCATGCCGCCGAACGCGTCGTCAAGACGCTCATCGCAGCCGGCCATTCGACCAGCGCGGTGTGAGCGCATGCCCATCAGCGCCTCGAGGATCGCGATCCGGGTGCGCAGCAGCGCGCCGGCGTTCCTCCGGCGATGGATCGACGGGGCGCTTGCGGCAGAGCGCGGTCCCATCGCCTGGGCGAAGGATGTGCTTCTGGTGCACGGTGAGCTGCCGCCGGTGGCGGAGCCACGGACCGATCTCGGCGTCCGCCTGCTGATCGCACCGCTCAACTACGCCGGACAGGGACGGGAGTGGGCGCGGACGGCATCCTCGGACGCGGTGGAGGCGGTCAATCTCGGGGTCGTCGTCGACGGGTCGTTCGGCGCCCCTTCGGACTGGACGGTCTCAGCCGAGGTGTTCACGGCGTCGCGGCGTTGGCGAGCCGATCAGCGAGCGGCCGTCACGCGGTTCAGCCACGTGATGATCGAGTCGTTCGCATCGCCCTTCGGACGCGGTACCGGCGCTGTCGTCCTCGACGACGTCGTATGGTTGCGCGAGCGCGGCGTGCACGTCGCGCTGATCTGCCACGGCACCGACATCCGGCATCCGCAACGGCATGTGAACATGCATCCGCATTCACCGTTCGCTGAGGTGGGTCCGGGCGCTCTGGCCGCCGCCGTACGATCTGCGGATGCGAACAGCGCCGTGCTGCGTGGTTTCGACGGACCGGTCTTCGTCTCGACTCCTGATCTGCTTGCAGACGCGCCGGGCTCGCGCTGGTTGCCTGTCGTCGTCGACCCGGCGCGCTGGGCATCCACGCATCCGGTCGACGCGACGGTGCCGATCGTGGTGCACATCCCGAGCGCAGGACACGTCAAAGGCACCGAACACGTGGATCGCGCGGCGCAGCGACTTCAGGATGCCGGCGTCCTCCGGTACGTGCGGATGCAGAACGTTCCCGCTGCGGCGATGCCCGGTCACGTCGGCCAGGCGGACGTGGTCGTCGACCAGCTGCTGCTGGGCGGCTACGGCGTCGCCGCGTGCGAAGCGCTGGCCGCCGGGCGAGTGGTCGTCGGCAACGTCGACGACCACGTGCGCGCGCACGTGAGAGCCGAGACCGGCCTGGATGTCCCGATCGTCCAGGCCGATCCGGACACGCTCGATGAGGTGCTGAGGGTGCTCGCGGCGGATCCGGAACGGCGTCGGGCGGTGGCCGCGAAGGGGCCTGATTTCGTCCGTCAGGTGCATTCGGGCGCGCTGACATCGCAGGTCCTCGGCGGCTTCCTCGGCGCGGCAATGCAGTAGCGGGGCCGGCGTCCGGGCGTCAGGCCCGCGGCTCGGACACGGGTTCGGACGGGCTCCCTGCGGTCCGGCGCGCGGCGCGCTTGGCCACGATGCCGTTCTGCCATGCGCGCAGTCGGCTTTCGACCGGGCGTTCGATCAGGACGTGCAGCGCCCATGCGCACAGGATCGCCGCGCCGAGGAGGAGCGCCGTCCACACCACGCCCCTCAGCCCCGGCTGCGGGCCGATGAGGCCGAGGACGAAATAGATCAGGGTCGCGTGGATCAGGTAGAAGGCGTACGACCATTCGCCGAGCGCGACCAGCGGGCGAGCACGAGACCACCGGGAACGCCCTGCCAGGTCGGCGGACGCGAAGGCGCAGATGAGCAGTGCGAACAGCACCACCATCGTCTCGGGCGTGTAGCCGGAGAGTGCCGCGTGCACAGCCGTGGTCTGCGGCAGGCGATGCAGTACCGGAACAGCGAGGACATAACCGGCCAGAAGAGCGACCGGGATCCACACGGGAAGGCGTGGACGCCATCCCTGGCGGAATGCCCAGGCGAGACACATGCCGATCACGAACTCGTTCAGCCGGAGAACCGGCCAGGGGAGCTCGGCGAGCCAGCCCGACGGATCGGCGATGATCACCGCGCGTGCCGCGAAGCCGAGCGCCAGGAGGATGCCCGTCGTGATCATCGCGACACGGCCTGTGAACAGACGGATCACTCGTGTGATGAACGGGTGCAGCGCGTAGAAGAACATCTCCGCCGTCAGCGTCCACGCCGCCGGATTGCCGGAGAACAGGATGACCGGATCCCGCGACCAGCCCTGCAGCAGCAGGAGGCTCAGCATCAGCACGCCCAGATCGAACGGTTTCACCCAGGTCTGAGCCGGATCCGGATCGAAGCTGTAGAACACGGGGATCGCGAGCAGCAGCGTGACCAGATGAAGTGGATAGATGCGCGCGAGTCGGCGCCAGTAGAACGTTCCGATCCCGACGGAAGGGCGCCAGGACCAGGTCAGCACGAACCCGGACAGGATGAAGAAGAAGGCGACGCCGTAGTTGCCGTAGAGCGCGATCTCCGTGACCGGGCCCGGCAGGGGAACGATGTTGCGGATGTGGAAGACGAAGACGGCCAGAGCAGCCCACCACCGCAACCCGGTCAGTGAGTCCAGTCGAGGCGTCCTCGCCGGCCGGGGGAGTGGGCTCGCCATAGTTCTCCCATTGTATGGCCGCGGTGCGCGGTCACCGCGCTCGCCGCGTGGGCGTCCGCACAACTTCGGCCGCATAGACTGGAACCCATGCGTATCGCCGTCGTGGCCCTTGGAAAGATCGGGCTTCCCCTCGCCATCCAGTTCGCTTCTTCGGGGCACGATGTCGTCGGGGTCGACGTCAACCAGAGGGCCGTCGACATGATCAACGCGGGGCAGGAGCCGTTCCCCGGTGAAGCCCACCTGCAGGAGCGCCTTGCCGAGCTGATCCCCGCGGGCAGACTGCGCGCGACGACGGATTACGCCGAGGCCATCCCCGGCGCGGATGCCGTCGTCCTGGTCGCGCCCGTCTTCGTCGACGACGAGACATGGGAGCCGGACTTCCGCTACATGGACGCCGCGACGCGATCGCTCGCCGAGCACATGACGCCAGGGACGCTGGTGTCGTACGAAACGACCCTTCCGGTCGGTACGACCCGCACTCGCTGGAAGCCGATGCTCGAAGAGGTCTCGGGTCTCACCGAGGGAGTCGACTTCCATGTCGTCTACTCGCCGGAGCGGGTGCTCACCGGTCGTGTCTTCGCGGACCTCCGCAAGTACCCGAAGCTCATCGGCGCGCTGTCCGAAGAGGGCACCCGCCGTGCGCGTGAGTTCTATGAGGCCGTCCTCCAGTTCGATGAGCGAAGCGACCTGCCGCGCCCGAACGGCGTCTGGGACCTCGGCTCCACCGAGGCATCCGAGATGGCGAAGCTCGCCGAGACGACCTATCGCGACGTCAACATCGGCCTCGCGAACCAGTTCGGCCTCTTCGCGGCTTCCCACGGCATCGACGTGTACCGCGTCATCGAGGCCTGCAACTCGCAGCCCTACAGCCACATCCACCGGCCGGGGATCGCCGTCGGCGGTCATTGCATCCCGGTCTACCCGCGCCTGTATCTGGCCACGGATCCGGATGCCGACATCGTCAGGGTCGCTCGTCAGCTTAACGCGTCGATGCCGGAGCGCCTCGTCGCGCAGGCGGCCGGAATCCTCGGCGATCTCACCGGAACCCGTGCGGTCGTGCTCGGCGCCGCGTACCGCGGGGGAGTGAAGGAGACGGCGTTCTCCGGCGTCTTCCCGACCGTGAAGGCGCTCACCGAGCGCGGAGCCGACGTCGCCGTGCACGACCCGCTGTACACCGACGACGAACTGCGCGCGCTCGGCTTCCAGCCGTACGCCATCGGGGATGCCGCTGAGCTGGCGATCCTGCAGACCGATCACGCCGACTACAAGACGCTCGCTCCGTCGAGCATCCCCGGCGTGAAGCTTCTCGTCGACGGACGCAACGCGTCCGACGCGGCACTGTGGGCCGGCACGCCGCGCATCGTGGTGGGCGCTGCGGCCTGACTCCGAAGACGAGAACGCCCCGCAGCCAGGAGCTGCGGGGCGTTTTCGTCTTCGGGGTGACCGGTTCAGACCCCGAGGTGCTCCGCGAGTGCCTCAGCGCCGTCGCGTGGCGTGAATCCTGTCGCCGTGATCTTCGCGAGGTCGAGCACGCTGTTCAGTGGTCGGGGCGATACCGGGCCGGCGGCATCCGCGAAGTAGTCCGCGGTCGTGACGTCGCCGACCCTGGCGGGGTCGTGCCCGGTGAGGCGGTAGACGGTGCGGGCGATGTCGGCCCAGGACTGCGGTTCGCCGGCGCTGGAGACGTTGTAGGTGCCGTGGGCGGCACCCGATTCGAGCAGGTGCAGGATGGCGTCGGCGATGTCGCGGGTGAAGCTGAGGCGGCCGATCTGGTCGCTGACGACCTTCGGGTCGATGCCGCGTTCGGCGAGGGAGCGCATGGTGGCGACGAAGTTCTTGCCTTCGCCGATGACCCAGGAGGTGCGCACGATGTAGTGGCGCGTCGCGGTCTGCACGACGAGGTCGCCGGCGGCTTTGGTCTGGCCGTAGACGCCGAGCGGGCTGAAGCCGTCGTCTTCGGTGTAGGCGCCGGGTGCTGTGCCGTCGAAGACGTAGTCGCTGGAGACGTGCACGAGCGTGATGCCGTTGTCGTCGGAGATACGCGCCAGTTGCGCCACGGCGAGGGCGTTGGCCTGCCAGGCGGCGGCGCGGCCTTCGGGGGTCTCTGCGGTGTCGACCGCGGTGTAGGCGGCGGCGTTGATGATCGTGCCGTAGTCGCGCCAGCGGCGGGCGCCGGCGAGGCCTGGGGCGGTGACGTCGAGCTCGGCACGGGTGGCGTACTCGATGTGCGCGGCGTCGCCCAGGCGTGCGCGCAGGGCGAGTCCGAGCTGTCCGCCGGCTCCGAGGACGAGGATCTTGCGGGGCGCGATCGGGGTGACGTCGGCGAGGCGGGGGTGCGCCTTGTCCTTGTCCGAGATCTCGACATCGGCGAGCGGGATGGGCCAGTCGATGCCGGCGGTCTCGTCAGCGAGGTTCAGGAACGAGTAGGACGCGTCGGGGGACCAGTGGTCGTTGACGAGGTACGCGTACGCGGTGTTCGCCTCGAGCGTCTGGTAGGAGTTGCCGACGCCGCGGGGCACGAAGATCGCCCGGGACGGGTCGATCTCGGCCGTGTAAACGGCACCGAAGGTGGAGCCTTCGCGGAGGTCGACCCAGGCGCCGAAGATGCGACCGGTCGCCACGGACACCCACTTGTCCCAGGGCTCGGCGTGGATGCCGCGGGTCGTGCCGACTGCGTCGTTGAACGAGATGTTGTTCTGCACGGGGCCGAAGTCCTCGAGCCCTGCGGCGATCATCTTCTCGCGCTGCCAGTTCTCCTTGAACCACCCGCGCGAATCGCCGTGCACCGGGAGCTCTGCGATCAGCAGACCCGGGATCGAGGTCTCCGAGATCGAGAGCGCCTTGCCGAATTCGGTCATCACTGTCCTTTGGAGGCGTAGAAGGTTTCGGTGGCGTCTTTGGAGGGTGCCCACCAGTCTTCGTTGGTGCGGTACCAGTCGATGGTGGCG
>NZ_JBHJTE010000004.1:250012-385631 GCF_042267585.1 Microbacterium sp. NPDC056234 | reverse complement strand
CTCTCAAGAGAGAGAAGGAATCGGGGGTGGTTCTCCACTTGAGGGGGGTGAGGCACTCGGCCTTTCCGCTTCCCTGTGGGGCGAACAAGTAATAAGTTACGCGGGAACCACCACCCCAGCAAATCCACACCACCACCCGGGCGTGTCGCACCGGATCATGGTCCCGCCGATTCGGCGGTCGTACGATCGGGCCATGCAGGCTCTTCCTTCTCGCCTCGCCGTCGATGCGCTCGCGCGTGCGAGCGTCCTGGCGGTGTGCGCTGCCGCTCGGCATCCCTCCGTCGACGCAGCGCATCTGGATCTCCACCGCATCGCCGCGGCATACCGGAGCGACCGCCAGCTCACCATCGACGGTCGCTCCCCCGACGTCTGGTCTCCGCTGTCCGGATTCTGGCGTTCGTCCGATGGTTGGGTGCGCACCCATGCGAACTACCCGCATCATGCTCGCGCCCTGCGACGGGCGCTCCACCTGAGCGACGATGCCGAGGCCGATGCGCTCGCATCCGCATTGTCCGAGCGCTCGACCGTCGATGCCGTCACCCGGGTCACTGAAGCCGGCGGGCTCGCCGTCCCCGTTCTCGAAGAGGATCCGGCAGCCGACCTGGCGCTGCGCGAGCATCCTCTTGTCGTGTCGGAGCCGACGGGGCAGGCCGCGGTCCGGCGTCTCGCGCCCGAACCCGGCCTCGCCGGCGTACGGGTCCTCGATCTGACGCGCGTCATCGCCGGTCCCGTGTGCACCAGGACGCTCGCGTTGCTGGGGGCGGACGTCCTTCGGGTCGACCCACCCGGCATCCCGGAGCCCGGATGGCAGCACCTGGACACCGGCCATGCCAAGCGGTCCACGATCCTGCATGCGGCGTCGGCACGATTCGAAGAGCTGCTCAGTGCAGCCGACGTCATCGTGCTGGGGTATCGACCCTCGGCGCTCGATCGCCTCGGACTCTCCCGCGCCGCGCTGGCGGAGCGTCACCCCGACCTCATCGTCGCGCAGCTCAGCGCGTGGGGCCTCGATCATCCCGAGCGACGCGGGTTCGACAGCCTCGTGCAGGCAGAGTCGGGGATCGCGCTCATCGAATCGCCTGACGGTGAGCGGCCGGGGGCTCTGCCGGCTCAGGCACTGGACCACTCCGCCGGCTATCTCCTGGCCGCCGCCATCTGCGACGCCTTTCATGACCGACGGACGACGGGCGTCATCCGCACGGTTCGGACGTCATTGCGCCGGGTCGCCGCCGAACTGCTCGGGATGCCGCGCACTGCAGACCCGGAGCCCGCAGCGCCGCTCGATCCGACGGCGCATACGCAGCGTTTCCGCGTCGGCGCGCAGAATGTCGTCACCGTCCGCTCCGCGATCCCTGGACTCGAGTTCGACGCACCCCGGCAATGGGGACGGGATCCCGCGACGTGGTGATCAGCGGGCGGTACGCCGAACGCCGACGACGACGCACAGCGCCACGGTGATCATGCCCCAGACCGCGCAGGCCGGCGGGAGGACGCGGTAGGCCAGATGCTGCACCGTGAAATCCTCGGTCAGCGGTCCATAGGCGACGAGCCCGACCCCCCAGGCGACCACGAGCACGGCGGGCAGAGACAGCCACCATGCGACTCGGACCCCACCGGGCAGCAGTCGTTCGACCGCCTCACGCGGAGTGCGACGCCGCAACCACATCAGCATCCAGATCCCGATGATGATCAGACCGAGCGCGCTCGAGCCGTGCTGCAACCACTTGAATCCCTGCAGCGGTCCCCACTGGGCATCCAGGATCGGCAGCACCTCACTGCCCCACCGGTCTTCATGCGTGAAGAGGTCCCACAGGATGTGAGATGCCACGCCGATCAGCAGGGATGCGGCGAGCAGCAGCGGATACCAGCGGCGCTCCCCCGCACCCACCGCCTGCCTGGCCGCGGCCCACGGAGTCTGATTCCATTCGCGGGGGAGGCGAGCGGCCGCCCAGGTCGGCGAGAGCTCCGCGGCCGACGGCCGCAGCAGTACCCGCCAGACCAGGAACAGGACGAAAGCGATCAGTCCGGTCCACACGATGTGCGCGCCCGTGTGGGTGAACCCGTATTCGAGGCCGACCCCGCGGACGAACAACGGAAGATCCGGTGTCATCGCTCCGATCGCGATCGCCGAAGGGATCAGCGGCGTCCGTATGAACGGCAACGCCACGACGGCGTGGCTCGGCGTGAACGGCATGATCAGCCGATGAAGATGCCTGCGAGAGTCTTCTTCCCACGACGAAGGACCGAGACGCCGCCGGGCAGGCCGCCCTGGATCGTCGCGTTCTCGTCTTCGACACGGGCGCCGTCGAGCGTGACACCGCCCTGAGCGATCGCGCGCCGTGCCTCGGACATACTCGACACCAGCCCGGTGGCGACCAGCGCGTCGAGGACCTGGGTACCGGCGTCGACCGTCGCGTTCGGCAGCTCCACGAGTGCGGATCGCAGCGTCTCGGCATTCAGCGTCGTCAGATCGCCCTGACCGAACAGCGCCTCGGATGCCGCGATCACCGCGGCCGTCGCATCGATGCCGTGCACCGTGGCGACGACCTCGAGTGCGAGTCGCTTCTGCGCGGCGCGGCGGAACGGCTCGGTCTCGACGAGCTGCGCGTACTCCTCGATCTCCGCCTTGGAGAGGAAGGTGAAGACCTTCAGGCGCTCGATGACGTCGGCATCCGCCGTGCTCAACCAGAACTGGTAGAACGCGTACGGACTGGTCATCTCCGCGTCGATCCAGATCGCGTTGCCCTCGCTCTTGCCGAACTTGGTGCCGTCGGTGTTCGTGATCAGCGGCGTGCCGATGGCATGCACGGAGACGCCCTCGGTGCGGTGGATGAGGTCCGTTCCGCTGGTGAGGTTGCCCCACTGATCGCTGCCACCCGTCTGCAGCACGCAGCCGTACTGGCGGTACAGCTCGAGGTAGTCCAGCCCCTGAAGGATCTGGTAGCTGAACTCCGTGTAGCTGATGCCCGCATCCGAGTTCAGCCGTGCGGCGACGGCATCCTTCTTGAGCATGGTGCCGACGCGGTAGTGCTTGCCGATCTCTCGGAGGAAGTCGATCGCGCTCAGCGGCGCGGTCCAATCCAGATTGTTCACCATGCGGGCGGCGTTCTCGCCCTCGAAGCTCAAGTAGCGCTCGACCTGGGAACGCAGGCGGCCGACCCACTCGGCGACCGTCTCCGGCGTGTTCAGCGTGCGCTCGGCCGTCGGCCTCGGGTCTCCGATGAGGCCGGTCGAACCGCCGACGAGACCGAGCGGCTTGTGACCGGCCAGCTGGAGCCGGCGCAGCGTCAACAGCTGCACCAGGTGACCCAGGTGCAGGCTGGGAGCGGTCGGATCGAACCCGCAGTAATACGTGATCGGGTCCCCGGCGAGAAGGGCGCGCAGCGCCTCCTGATCGGTGGACACGTGGACGAGGCCACGCCAGACGATCTCGTCCCACACGTTCTCGAACGCGGGGTCGATCGTCTGCGGAGCAGTCGTCAGAGCGGTATTCGACACGCGTTCCAGGCTATCAGCGCAGCAGGCGCTCGCCGGTCAGGCGTGCACGCCCCACCACACCAGGAGCGCCGCACCGAGCGCGATCACCCAGCTGACCAGACTGCCCACCAGGAAGTACTCGGCGCGCGCCCCCGTCTCGCCGTCCTTGGATATCTCGGGGAAGCGCACGATGCCCTTCGCCGCCAGCATCGCGGCCAGGATCGGGTAGGCCGCGGTGAGCGTGAGCATGAAGACGATCACGCGCTCGAGCGGTCCGATCAGACGCCCGCCCTTGAAACCGCCGCGCTGGGCGTGGGCCCCGGGCGCGGCCGGCGCGATCGGGATCGCATCCCCGACGCTCGTCTGTTCGGTGGCGGCCTCGTCACCAGAGACGATCGGCACTGCGTCGACCTGGACTGCGGGTTCCGGAGCGATCCCCGCGTCATCGGGGCGCCAGGTGTGCTCCCCTGAGAGCGCCGCCCTGACCACGAGGTTGGCGGATTCCAGCAGGAACGCGACGACGCCGAGGACGAGGACGGCGAGATCGAAGGGGATCGGTCCGAACGGGGAGTCCATGTTCCAGGACAGACCGATGATCCCGGCATCCGGACGCGCGCCGGCCCACACGACCGAGAGCGCGACGACGAGAGCCAGTGCGACAGCCGGCCAGAAGCCGAATCTCGAGTCGCGCTCCCGCGGCATGAGCCACACCCAGGCCGCACCGGCCGCGATCGCCAGGATCATGGAGAGCAGCGCGTCTGCGACACTGCCGAGCACGAGCAGCACGATGAGCGTCACCAGGTACCCGATCCATCGCCGCGGCACGAACTGACGGACGAGGTCGACAGCGCCGACGGCCAGCAGCAGGAATCCGGCGAGGATCATGAGATCGCTCCCCTCATCTGTGCGACGCCTTCGATGAGTGCCGCGGCCCCGGCACTGCGCAGCGACTTGGACACGCTCGGCTGCGTGATGCCCTCGGTGCGCGCAAGATCCGCTTGAGGCGTGCCGATCAGGCGCCCGTATGTGAGCCGCCGTTCGCGCTCGCTCATGGCGCCTACCAATTCGTCTCGGGCGAGCAGATACGCGTTCGATGCGGCGATCACGGACTCCATGACCTCATCCTGCCCCTGGGCACCGACGATCCAGGTGCGCATGCGCGGCACGGCGCGCTGCTCACGAGCGTGAACCGTCTCGATCGCGTCTCTCGCGGCGTACCAGCCTGGCCCGTCCGACAGATCACCGTGCGCAGAGTCGATCGCACGGATCGCCCCCACCCCGACGCCGAATCGAAAGGAGATGCCGTCCGGGAGTGCCAGTTGGATCATGAGCAGCGATGTCAGCGCATCGCCGAGTCGGGCGTAGACGGCCTGCTGCTCGTCCCCTACGGTGGGCCTCAGCGGTTGCGTCGCGAGCGGGAGATCTGCTTGGACGCGCGTGATGGTCTCGTCGAGAACCCGCTGTGCGGATTCCCGATCCTCGAGACTGCGGGAGCCGACGATGTCGGCGATCACGGCGATCACCATGTGATAACCATAACACGCATATCTCATTTACATGCACTGATTGGCTATTTACTGAGAAAATGCCTGATACGAGCATCCCCTGGCACCAAGGCGCCTGGACCCATCTCCCCGAGGTCACGGTCGAAGACGGTCATCTCGATGTCACCGCTGCGGAGGGCAGCGACGCGTGGCGGCACACGGCCTACGGCTTCGTGCACGGCAGCGAGCACGCCCTCACCGCTCCATTCGCCGTCGGCGAGGCGATGGAGGTCGCGTTCCGCGCCCCCTGGAACGGCGAGTTCGACCAGGCCGGGGTCTTCGTGCGCATCGACGACGAGCGCTGGATCAAGGCAGGCATCGAGTTCGCCGACGGCCATCTCGGACTCGGTGCTGTCGTCACCGACGGTCGATCGGACTGGTCGGTCGGCTTCGTCGACGAGTGGCGGGATGCGGACATCACGGTACGCGTCAGCCGCTGGCCGGACGCGATCATCGTCCGCGCCAAGGCGGACGACGGGGACTGGCGACTCGTGCGGGTGGCGCCGTTCGATCCGGATGCCGTCGCGACCGCCGGACCGTTTCTGGCGGCACCGACGCGGTCAGGACTCGTCGTGCGATTCACCCGGTGGGTCCGCTCGGAGGCCGACGAGTCACTGCATTGAGCGGCTGCGACGACCAGCGGGTCAGAGTCCCAGTGCGTGCGCCGCGTTCTGCGTGCGCGCGATGAGCTCAGCGCGCTGCTCGGCGACGCGGACACCGGCCGTGCCGCCGGCACCGGTCCGCGACGCGACCGAACCCTGGATCGACAGCACCTCGCGCACTTCGGGGACGAGGTTCGCGGAGACGGACAGCAGCAACTCGTCCGACGCGTCCTCCAGGCCGATCCCCTGCTCCTCGCACGCGCGCACCAAGGCACCCGAGATCTCGTGCGCGTCGCGGAACGGCACCCGACGCTTCACGAGCCACTCGGCCACATCGGTCGCGAGCGAGAAGCCCTGCGGCGCGAGCTCGGCCATCCGCTCGGTGTCGAAGCGCAGCGTCGCGATCATGCCGGCGAACGCCGGCAGGACCACCTCGAGCGTCTGAACCGAGTCGAACACCGGCTCCTTGTCCTCCTGAAGATCCCTGTTGTATGCCAGCGGGAGCCCCTTGAGCGTGGCCATGAGGCCGGACAGGTTGCCGATCAATCGGCCGGACTTGCCTCGCGTGAGCTCGGCGATGTCCGGGTTCTTCTTCTGCGGCATGATGCTCGAACCGGTGGAGTAGCTGTCGTGCAGCGTCACGAAGCCGAACTCGCGCGTGTTCCAGAGGATGATCTCCTCCGACAACCGCGACAGGTCGACGCCGGTCATGGCCGCGATGAAAGCGAACTCCGCGACCACGTCACGTGCGGCGGTGCCATCCAACGAGTTCTCGGCCGGACGATCGAGTCCGAGCTCACGAGCGACCAGCGCCGGGTCGAGCCCGAGCGTCGAGCCGGCGAGCGCTCCCCCGCCGTACGGCGATGTGCCGGCGCGGACGCGCCAGTCGACGAGCCGCTCCAGTTCGCGCACGAGCGGCCACGCGTGCGCCTGCAGGTGGTGCGCGAGCAGCACGGGCTGCGCGTGCTGGAGGTGAGTGCGACCGGGCAGGATCGCGTCGGGATGCGCCTCCGCCTGTGCGACGAGCGCATCGATCACGCGCAGCAGGTCACGAGCGATGACCTTGGCGTGGTCGATCAGGTACATGCGCACGAGCGTGGCGATCTGATCGTTGCGGCTGCGACCGGCGCGGAGTCGCCCGCCCAGCTCCGGTCCGAGTTCGGCGATCAACGCCTGCTCGAGGGCGCCGTGGACATCCTCATCCGTCGGCTGAGCCACGATCGTGCCATCGGCGACCTTGCGGGCGACGGCATCCAGCCCGTCGTGCATTCGACGTGCCTCGTCCGGTTCGAGGTAGCCGGCGGCCTCGAGCGCCGTCGCATGCGCGTGGGAGCCCGCGATGTCATAGGGGGCGAGGATCCAGTCGAAGTGCGTGGAGCGGCTCAGCTCCACCAGTTCCGGCGACGGCCCGCTCGCGAATCGTGCACCCCAGAGAGCGCCTTCGTTCGTTCCGTCATGCTTCGCCTCGCTCATGGATTCAGCCTACCGATCATGCGAGGGCGCGCCGGGACGACCACCCTCGCCGTGCGGTCCAGCAGCCACTCCAACGGGCCGCGCCCGACCAGCAGCGCCCATGCCGTGCATGCGATGATCGTGCCGATCGTGAGCGGCCAGAACGGCTCCAGTGCTCGGAAGGCCATCAGGTCATCGGTGTCGCCGAACGCCGCGAGTGCGACCACAGCCCAGATGAGCAGTTGTGCCGTATAGGCCGTGAGCGGCATGGCCCCCGTGGCACGCAGCGGAAGCACCAGCATCCGGAGCACGGTCAGCCGGCAGATCAGCAGACAGGCCCCGATCACGGCGATCGCGAAGCCACCCGTGCCGAACACCTCGTAGAGCCCCGACGAATGCGGGTACGCGGTGAACACCTGCTGCAGGTAGGTCGAGTCCGTCGGGGTCCCGAACTCGAGATATCCGACGAACGCGAGCGCCGACCCCGCCCCCAGCATCCACAGCTGCGTGCGAAGACGGCGCACATCGGCACGGGCGATGCCGAGGCCGGCGAGCACGAACGCGATCCAGACCGGGAACGGGTAGTTCCATCCCAGCGCCGCCGAGATCTCCTCGCCGAACGGCCCGTGCCAGAGGGGCAGTTCGTTCAGCGCCGGCTGCAGGAACGCCATCACCGCACCGATCCCCCCAGCGGCCCAGAACAGAGCAGGCGACGTCCACGTCGTGAACGGCAGGGCGAGCAGGAAGAGGATCGCGTAGGCGGGCAGGATCACATACACCGGCACGCCGGTGAGGATGAGCAGGATGCCGGTGAGCCACAGCATCCCGGCCCGCACCGCCAACCGGCCGCGCGCCGTGCGCAGGCGATCCCCGGAGAGCGGAACCGCGCCGCCGGTCACGAGACCGATCGAGACCCCGGCGAGGGTGGCGAACAGGATGGAGGAGCGACCGTCGACGATGAAAAGCCAGGTCGACGGGTCGCTCCAGTCCCAGTGGTCCGCCGTGGCGAGCAGGTGCGCGGCGAACATGCCGATCACTGCGAGCCCTCGGGCGAGGTCGACGCCGCCGATGCGCGCCGGGCCGTTCAACCGCTGCCAGCGGCCTGCCAACCCGGGCGCCATCGACTCAGCCCTGACGCAGCAGCCAGACCAGCAGCGCCTTCTGGGCGTGCAGGCGGTTCTCCGCCTCATCCCAGACGACGCTCTGCGGGCCGTCGATCACCTCGGAATCGACCTCGTAGCCGCGGTCTGCGGGGAGGCAGTGGATGAAGATCGCGTCGGGATCGGCGATCTGCATCGTCTCCGTCGTGACCTTGTATCCGCCGAGGTCGCGGATCCGCGCGAGCTTCTCCTCCTCCTTGCCCATCGACACCCAGGTGTCGGTGACGACGACGTCCGCACCGGCGGCCGCCTCGTTCGCGTCGGTGTAGAGCGAGATCGAGCCGCCGGTCTCCGCGGCGCGGCGATCGGCGGCCTCGATGACGTCGGCGCGTGGGGCGTATTCGGCCGGAGAAGCGATGCGCACGTGCATGCCGGCGGTGACGCCGGCGAGCGCGTAGGAGTGCGCCATGTTGCTCTGTCCGTCGCCGAAGAACGTGAGCGTCAGCCCCTTCAGATCGCCCTTGTGCTCACGGATCGTGAGCAGGTCGGCCAGCAGCTGGCAGGGGTGGAAGTCATCCGAGAGCGCGTTGACGACCGGCACGCGGGTGCCGGCGGCCATCTCCTCGAGCCCCGCCTGCGCGTAAGTGCGCCAGACGATCGCGGCGACCTGGCGCTCGAGCACCCGCGCGGTGTCCGATGGCGTCTCCTTGCCGCCGAGCTGGCTGCTGGCGGTCGTGATGATCAGCGGAGAACCGCCGAGGTCCGCGATGCCGACCGCGAAGGAGACGCGCGTGCGCGTGGAGGACTTGTCGAAGATCACGGCGACCGTCTGGGGGCCGGCGAGCGACTTGTCGGCCCAGCGGTCCTTCTTCAGTTCGACGGCGAGGTCGAGGATCTCGGCCTGCTCGGCCGGGGTCAGGTCGTCGTCGCGCAGCAGGTGGCGGGTCATGCGGAAGCACTTTCGGTCTCGGATGCCGCGAGCAGCGCCTGCACATCGGCGAGCGAAGCGGCGAACAGCGTCTGGAATTCGTCGATCTCGGCATCCCCGATCGTGAGGGCGGGTGCGATGCGCACGCTCTCGGGGTTCGCGGCGTTGATGATCAGGCCGCGCTCCTGGGCTGCGGCGACGACGGCGCCGGCGACCGGGGCGCTCAGTGCGACGCCGATCAGCAGGCCCTTGCCGCGAACGCCGGTGACGAGCGGCGAGTCGATCTCTTCGATGACCGCACGCAGCTGCGCACCACGGGTCGCCGCGTTCTCGACGAGGCGAGCACGCTCGATCTCGGCGAGCACGGCATCCGCGACGGCGGTGGCCAGCGGGTTGCCGCCGAACGTCGAACCGTGCGACCCGGGGGTGAACAGCGAGCTCGCCGCCCCGAAGGTCACGAGCGCGCCGATCGGGAACCCGCCGCCGATGCCCTTGGCGAGCGTGATGGCGTCCGGCGTGATGCCCTCATGGCTGAAACCGAACCAGGCACCGGTGCGCCCGGCTCCGGTCTGGATCTCATCGACGATCAGCAGCGCGCCGTGCTTGAGCGTCAGCGAACGGGCTGCGGCGAGGTACCCCTCCGGAAGCTCGACGACACCGGCCTCGCCTTGGATGGGCTCGACGATGACGGCCGCGACGCGATCGTCGATCGCGGCTTCGAGCGCCTCGATGGTCCCGGGGATGTGCTCGACACCACCGGGCATCGGCTCGAAGGGAGCGCGCATGGCGGCCTTCGCTGTCATCGCCAGCGAACCCATGGTGCGGCCGTGGAAGGCGTTCTCGAGGGCGAGGATGCGCGGGCGATCGTCGCCGCCGTGCAGGCGGGCGAGCTTGAACGCCGCCTCGTTCGCCTCTGCGCCCGAGTTCGAGAAGAACACGCGGCCGTCGATGCCTGCGCCGGCGAGGCGCTTCAGCCGTGCGGCGAGCGCGAGCTGCGGCGGCGTCGCGAAGTAGTTCGACACATGAGCGAGGGTCGCGGCCTGTCGGGAGACGGCCTCGACGAACACCGGATGCGCGTGGCCGAGCGATGTCACGGCGATGCCTCCGAGGAAGTCGAGGTAGCGTCGGTCGTCGCCGTCGTACAGGTACGAGCCCTCTCCCCGGGTGATCAGCGCCAGCCGATCCCCCGCGTTGAGCACCAGATCGCGTGCGGCGTCCTCCTGCCAGACGGTCATGCCTTCTTCCTCTCTCCCGCGACCACTTCGGTCCCGATTCCCTTGCTCGTGAACAGTTCGACGAGTACCGAGTGCGGCACCCGCCCGTCGATGATGGCCGCGGCGTCGACGCCGCTCTGCACGGCGTCCAGACAGGCCCGCATCTTCGGGATCATGCCGGATTCGAGCGTCGGCAGCATCTCGATGAGATCGCCTGAGGTGATGTGCGACACCAGCGAGTCGCGGTTCGGCCAGTCGGCGTACAGCCCCGGCACATCCGTGAGGATCACGAGCTTGCGCGCTCCGAGCGCCGTCGCGAGCGCGGATGCCGCGGCATCCGCGTTGACGTTCAGCGACTGACCAGGGTGATCGAGATCGGGTGCGATGCTCGAGACGACCGGCACCCGCCCTGCGGCGAGGTGATCGAGCACGGGCGTCGGGTCGACCTGGACGACGTCACCCACGCGTCCGAGATCCACTTCCTCGCCGTCGATCACCACGCCGCGGCGTCGACCGCCGAAGAGGCCGGCGTCCTCGCCGCTCAGCCCGGTCGCGATCGGACCGTGCGAGTTGATCCGGCCGACCAGCTGCGGATTCACCTGGCCGGTCAGCACCATCCGAACGACGCTGATCGCCTCGGTGTTCGTGACCCGGTAGCCGCCTTTGAATTCGCTCGGGATCTCGAGGCGGTCCAGCATGCTGGAGATCTGCGGCCCACCACCGTGCACGACGACCGGCAGCACGCCGACGTAGCGGAGGTAGGCGATGTCCTGCGCGAAGGCATCCTGCAGCTCGTCGGAGACCATGGCGTTGCCGCCGTACTTGACGACGACGATCTGGTCGCGGAACTTCTTCAGCCACGGCAGCGACTCGATGAGGGTCGATGCCTTCTCGGCCGCGATGTCCGGTGTGGTGTCCTGTATGTCCGTCATGAGGAGTACGCGCTGTTCTCGTGGACGTAGTCGTGCGTGAGGTCGTTGGTGAGGATCGTCGCCTCGGCGTCGCCGACCTTGAGGTCGATGAGCACGTCCGTCGCGCGCGGCGCGAGGTCGACGTCCTCACGTGGCCGGTCGGGGCCGCCTTCCGTGCACACGCGCACGCCGTTCATCCACACGTCGACGTCGTACGGGTCGAACTGCGCGCTCGTCGTGCCGATCGCCGCGAGCACGCGGCCCCAATTCGGGTCATTGCCGAAGATCGCGGCCTTGAAGAGGTTGTTGCGCGCCACCGAGCGTCCGACGTCGACGGCGTCCTGCTCGCTGACCGCGTTGGTCACGCGGATCGTGATGTCGTGGCTCGCGCCCTCGGCGTCGCCCTGCAGCTTGACGGCGAGGTCCTGGCAGAGCTCGCGCAGCGCGGCAGCGAACTCCTCGAGGTCGGGCTTGACTCCGCTCGCGCCGTTGGCGAGGAGCGTGACCTGGTCGTTGGTCGACATGCAGCCGTCCGAATCGAGCCGGTCGAACGTCCTCCCTGTCGCGCTCCGCAGCGCGGTGTCGGCTTCGAGCGCCTCCAGGTCGGCATCCGTGGTGATCACGACCAGCATCGTGGCCAGCCCGGGCGCGAGCATGCCGGCGCCCTTCGCCATGCCGCCGATCGTCCAGCCGTCGCGGGAGACCACAGCGGTCTTCGCGACCGTGTCTGTCGTCATGATCGCGTGGGCCGCTGTATCTCCGCCGTCTGCCGAGAGCTCGGCGATCGCCTGTTCGGTGCCAGCGAGCACCTTGGCGCGGAACTCCTCGTCGCCGGTGCCGATGAGGCCGGTGGAGCACACCAGGACATCCCCCGCCCCGATGTCGAGAAGCTGGGCCGCCTTCTCCGCGGTCTGGTGCGTGGTCTGGAACCCGAACGCGCCGGTGAAGCAGTTCGCCCCGCCGGAGTTGAGGACCACGGCCTCGACGATGCGGTCCTGGATGACCTGCTGCGACCAGATGATCGGGTTGGCCTTGGCACGGTTGCTCGTGAAGACGGCAGCGCCGACCTTGCGCGGGCCGCGGTTGACGACGACGGCGACGTCCGGCTTGCCGGTGGACTTCAGTCCTGCGGCGACTCCGGCCGCCTCGAATCCTGCGGGTGCGGTGACGCTCACGGTGCGACTCCATTCACGGTGAGGGCGCGGGACTCCGGGAGCCCGAGCGCGATGTTCATGGACTGGATGGCGGCACCGGCGGTGCCCTTGACGAGATTGTCGACCGCGGTGACGACGGTCACCCGGTTGGCGGCGCGATCGATGGCGATTCCCATCAGCGCGGTGTTGGCGCCGAGGACATCGGCCGTCCGAGGGAACTGCCCCTCCGGCAGCAGCTGCACGAACGTCTCATCGCCGTACACGCTCTGCCACGCTTCCCGGATCTGCGCGTCGGTGACGCCGTCGACGATCGGAGCCGTCGACGTCGCCAGGATGCCGCGGGACATCGGGACCAGCACAGGCGTGAACGAGATCCGCGGCTCGTCGCCGCCGGCGGCGACGAGCGCCTGCTGGATCTCCGGGATGTGCCGATGGGTACCGCCGACCGCATAGGGGTTCGCGGTGCCGAGGATCTCGCTGCCGAGCAGATTGGTCTTCAGACTCTTGCCTGCGCCCGACGGCCCGACCGCCAGGACCGACACGATGTCGGACGGGTCGATGACGCCGGCGGCGACACCGGGAACGAGGCTGAGACTCACCGTCGACGCGTTGCACCCGGGGGCGGCGATGCGGGTCGCGCCGCGGAGGCCCTCCCGCTGCTTCGCCCCGTCCACGATCAACTCGGGAACGCCGTACGTCCACGCGTCATGGAAGGTCCCGCCGTAGAAGGCGTCCCATGAGGTCTTCGAGGTGAGGCGGTGGTCGGCGCCGGCGTCGATGACGAGAGGGACGTCACCGAGCGCATCCGTGTACTGACCGGACTGCCCGTGCGGCAGCGCGAGGAACACGATGTCATGGTCGGCGAGGATCTCGGGCGTGGTCTCCTGCAGAACCAGGTGGGCGAGCGAGCGCAGGTGCGGCTGGTGCTGGATCAGCGGCTGACCCGCGTTGGAATGCGCGGTGACGGTGCGGATCTCGATGTCGGGATGATCGGCCAGCAAGCGCAGGATCTCGCCGCCCGCATAGCCGGATGCGCCGGAGACGGCGACGGTGTACGTCATGGTTCTACCTTAACGGTCTGGGTGGTCGTCGACGGAGGCGGCGACGCTCACAGCCGTACCCGTGCAGGCAGCAGCGCGAGGGTCGCCTAGAGTCGGCGTCCGCCGCGGCGTCGGCGCACCGGAGCGACGCTCGGAACGAGCGTCAGCGAAGCGGGTGCGACCGAAGGCATGCCGCGACGATAGCGCCCGCGGCGCCACCGGCGCAAATCCGGGCCGTCATCCGCGTCACGGCGAGCGCAGTGCGTCCAGCAGATCGACTTCCTCGGCGCGCATCAGGCCGGCGCGCCGGATGCGGTCGACGCCGCGCTCTCGCTCATCCGCGACGACCTTCGCGATCGTCGCGTCCAACGGTGTCAGGCTTCCTCCCGCGGCGAGGAACGCACGGTTGCTGCGGCGCATGAATCCCGTCATCTCGGCGGGCAGCCAGAGCGGCAGCGAGCGCTCCCCCATCCAGTACGAGACCTCGTGCTGCTCCAGCCAGTCGGCCTCCGCCTCGACGACGTCGCCGGTGTGCCCGGTGCGCGCGCGGACGAGCGCGAGCACGTCGCCGAGCGGATGCGGGTCACCGACGACGTTCACGACCCCACGACCGCGGTCCCGCACGACGAACGCAGCGACGTCGTCCACATCGATCACCTGCGCCCAACGGTCTGCGACCGGCGGGACCAGCACCGACCCGGCTCCGGCCCTGTCGAACGCGGCCGCCCAGTATCCGAATCGATCGCTCGGGTCGCCCTGGCCGATGATCAACCCTGGGCGCACGATGCGGACGCGCTCCCCGAGCGTTCGCACCGCGTTTTCGCCCGCCACCTTCTGGCCGGGGTATTCATCGTCGTCATCGTGTGCCGGGAGGTGCATCGGAGCCGACTCGTCGGCGCCGATGGTCGTCTCGTCGGAGTACACGGACACCGACGAGACGTACGTCCACCGGCGAGCATGCTCGCCGAGGGCCGCCACGGCGTCGTGAACGTGACGTCCGAGGGACGAGATGTCCACGATCTCGTCCCAGTCCCGGCGCAGCGGGTCGTATGCGGAGGCGTCGTTCCTGTCCCCCGGCACGAGCACGGTTCCGTCCGGCACCGGCCGGCCACCGCGTGCGAGGCAGGTGACGCGGGCCCCGGCATCCTGCCATCGCTGCGCGATGCGGCCGGACAGCCAGCCGGTTCCTCCGAGGATCAGCACTTCCGTCATGTGTCCATGTCAGCAGGTCCCACCCTCTGAGCGGAAGAGTCTCCGCTCAGAGCAGAGCAGGCTCCAGAGGAGCCGCGAAGAAGGCGAGCTCCAATGCGCTGGAGCGCTCGAACGCCCGGAACATCCTCGCCCTGGTCTCGTCGTCCGCCGCAGCGGCCGCCTGCGTGACGTACACGATCGCCTGGGCCGTCGCCTCTTCGAAAGCCGGGTCCGCGTAGGTCTCGAGCCAGGAGGCGTACGGATGCCGCGGGTCGCGCGCATATTCGCCGAACTCCCCCGCGTGCAGGCGCCTGCCCAGGTCGGTGTACAGCCAGTAGCACGGCAGGATCGCGGCGATCAGCTCGGCGTAGTCGCCGCCGAACGCGGTCGAGCGCAGATGATCCAAGTAGGCCGTCGTGGTCGGGGACGGCTCGGAACGGAATGTATCGGACGTCACGCCATGCTCCGGCGTCAGCCAGGAGGCATGCAGCTCGAGCTCTCCGACGATCGCCCCATGCGCGCCGTTGGCCCAGAACGCCTGCTCGGCGGACGTGGGAGCCCGCCGGGCCGCTTCGGCGAGAACCCGCGCGTATTCGCGGAGATACAGCGCGTCCTGGCCGAGGTAGAACACGAACGGCTCGCGCCCCAGCGTGCCGTCGGCCAGACCGCGGATGAACGCGAGCTCGTCGATGCCTTCGTGGATGCCGCGGATGCGGTCCCACCAATCGTCGGCGATCTCGGTGGCCGATGGACTGGTTTCGACGCCGCCCCTGGCCCAGAGCCCCGCGAAGTGGCTGATCGGGCCGTGCCCTCGACCGACACGCAGCGCGTCGCCGGCGCGGAGGGACTCTCGCAGCCAGGCACGGGAGGCCACGACCGCCTTCTCTGGAGCATCCCCGCGAGCGAGGCGCGTGGCGATCGCCGCCGACAGCGAGCATCCGGTGCCGTGCGTGTTCGCCGTCGCGATGCGCGTGCCGGCGAACTCGCGCCGCGTGTGCTGCGCGGCATCCACGAGGGCGTCCGGTGCGTCGTCTCCGGAGAGATGCCCGCCCTTGACCAGCACAGCGGCGCCGATCCGCGTCGACAACTCGTCCGCAGCGGCGAGCGCATCGATCCAGCCGACGATCGGACGTTCCGCCAGTACCGAGAGCTCCGCGAGGTTGGGGGTCACGATGTCCGCCCTCGTCAGCAGTGCGCGCAGGGCACCTTCGGCGTCGGCATCGAGCAGGCGATCACCGCTCGTGGCGACCATGACGGGGTCCACGACGACGATCGGCGGACGCTCGGTGTCGAGCCAATCGGTCACGGCACGGATCACCTCGGCGTTCGCCAGCATCCCGATCTTCACCGCGTCGATGACGATGTCGTCAGACAGTGCGTCGAGCTGATCCTGCAGGAACGCGGCCGGTGGTACGTGCACGGTCCGCACACCCCGAGTGTTCTGCGCGGTCAGCGCGGTGATGACCGCCATGCCGTATCCGCCGTTGGCGGCGATGGACTTCAGATCCGCCTGGATGCCCGCGCCGCCGGACGGGTCACTGCCCGCGATGCTGAGCACGCGGGGTGTCGATCGGGCGCGCCACCGCCTCAGGAACTCGGCGGCGGCCGCACGCGGGTCGTCGACGGCGCACAACGCGGACACGACAGCCACGCCGGCGGCCCCGGCGGCCCTGAGGTCGGCGGCGTCCTCGAGGCCGACGCCGCCGATCGCCACGCACGGCAGGGGGCTGGCCGCGGCGAACATGCGGAAGCCGTCGATACCGAGCGCCGGCGGATGATCCGGCTTCGTGCTGGTCGGTCGGATGACACCGACGCCCAGATAGTCCACCGTTCCGGCGGGGAGGGCGAGCACGGCGTCGAGATGGGCCGGGCTGTTCGCGGTCAGGCCGATCAGCGCATCGGGGCCGAGCAGCGCGCGGGCGCGGAGCACTGACTCGTCGCCCTGTCCGAGGTGCACGCCGTCCACACGCGCGCCCTGCGCCCGCGCGGCGAGAGCCGCGTCGAGACGGTCGTTGACGACGAGCAGTGCGCGCCCGTCGATCACGCGCGACAGTTCGAGGAGCTGAGCGGTGATCTCGGCATCCGTCGCCGCCTTGTCGCGGAGTTGGACGATGCGCACACCGCCGTCCACGGCCTGCGCGACCGTCTCGACGACGCCCCGAGCGCCGCACAACGCCGCGTCAGTGACGAGGTAGAGCGAGAGGTCCGCGATCATCGGGTCGCCTCCTCGATGCGCGCAGCGGCCGCGACGTCGCCGGGACGGACGGCCGCCAGAGCGTCGAGCAGCGCCACGGCGAAGCTGCCGGGGCCCGCGGAGGCGGACGCCGCGCGCTCCGCCGCGATCGTGTAGACGAGAGCAGCCGCGGCGATCGCCGTGAGCGCGTCCGTTCCTGTGGCGCGCGCGGTGCCGAGGAATGCGGCCATCACTGCGCCTAGCGCGCACCCGCCTCCGGTCACCCTGGTCAGCAGCGCATCGCCGTTCGCGATGCGGATCACGCGCCGGCCGTCGGTGATCAGATCCACCGGCCCGGAGACGGCGACGACGCTGCCATGGCGCTGCGCGAGTGCGAACGCCGCATCTGCTGCGGCATCCGTCGTATCGGTGGTGTCGACGCCGCGACCGCCGGCGCTGGCACCTGCCAGCGCCAGGATCTCGGAAGGGTTCCCGCGGATCGCGGTCGGTCGCAGCGCAAGGAGGTCGTGCGCGAGGGCGGTGCGCACCGGCAGCGCCCCGATCGCGACCGGGTCGAGCACCCACGGCGTCCCGGCCGCCGCGGCACCGGCCACCGCCTCACGGCTGGCAGCGCGTTGCTCGGGTCTCGGAGTGCCGAGGTTGATGAGCACGCCCGATGCGATGGTCGCGAACATCTCGGACTCGCCCACGATGTCGACCATCGCGGGCGACGCACCGAGGGCGAGCAGGACGTTGGCGGTGAAGCCGGTGACCACCGCGTTCGTGATGCAGTGTGTCAGCGGGGGCGCTGCGCGCAGCTGCGCCAACAGGGTCGCGGCCTCGGAGGCGAGGTCGGTATCGGAAACTGGACGCAGAAGATCGCTCATCGCGACATCCCTTCGCTAGTACGAACTAGATCAGGTTCGACGGGTCTGTTCTCAGCCGCGGTCGCGGCACCCCGTGTCACTGCCTCGCAGTCTAGTGCGCGCGATCGATCACGCGTTCGCCCACGGCATCGGCCGGTCGGGCGCGCGCGTGGCGTCATCGGGCAGATGCGGCAGCTGCTCGCCGCCGGCGCGGATGCACAGCCAGCGCAGCTCGCTGTCGCTGTCCGGCCGCGCACGCCATGTCCGCCACACGCCCTGCCCGACGCGGATGACCGTGCCGGCCTCGACCTCGACGACGTCGTCGTCCAGGCCCATCTGCCCGCGACCGGAGAGGAACACGTACAGCTCCTCGACGCGGGAATGGGTGTGCCAGTACCCGGCCTCCTCGCCTGGTTGCAGCGCGTTCGCGGTCATGCCGACGTACTGCATCGTCAGTTCGTGGTCGACGACGCGGCGTCCGTCACGGGAGCGCGAAGGAGCGAACCCGCCGAAATGCTCGCGCCATGCGTCCGGCGCCCCGATGCTGATCACTTCGTAGTCGCTCATGCGTTGGTCTCTCCGCTCTGATGGGTATCCGTGTGTCCGGTGGCGATGCGGCGCGTCCAGCCTTCACCGGCGCGCTCGTAGACGAGCCGCAGGTGCCGTCGATCGACAGACCCCTGCCAGAACTCGACGCGATCAGGGACCAGGCGCCACAGCAGCCAGTCCCCCGGCCGGATGCCGTCGCGCGCCGCGGGCGAGCGCGCGACGAGATCGGCGGCGCTCTCGTCGGCATCCGCTGGGATGACAGAGCCGCGCACGCGGACGGCGCGCGTCACCGGCTGCCACCAGAAGTTCAATGCCGCCACCGGTCGTTCGAACAGCTGCTCGCTCTTGCGCGACACCCGATGCCCGGCGAAGGCCCAGCCGCGACGGTCGACGTCCTTGAGGATCAGCGTCCGCGCATCGGCGAAGCCGTCCCGATCGACGGTCGCGAGCGTCATGGCATGCGGCTCGGCGACACCTGCCTCGGACGCGGCCGAGATCCACTCGAGGAAGAGCTGTTCGGGTGTATCCGGTGCATCGGAGGGGTCGAACGCGGGCGGTATGCCCGTGAGCGACGGGAGCGATCGCAGCCAGTCCGTCGCAGAACGCGTCATGCGACCATCCTGGCCCAGGCGCCTCTCAACCACGCGCCGACTCGGCGAGCACCGCCACGCGCGTCGCCGCCTCGGCAAGGCGATCGGCGAACGCCCGATCGGACTCGGCTCGTGCGGCCAGTGCATCGATGCTCCGCCCCGCGGTCTCCGGCGTCGAACCTGCGATCGTCAGCACCATGTCGGCGCCGGCATCGACCGCCATGATCGCGTTCGCCACCGGGTCGGCGTACGCCGGATCCCCTGAGGAGAGCAGCATCCCGAGATCGTCCGTGACGGCGACACCTTCGAATCCGAGTTCGTCGCGAAGGAGGGCGTACCACTGCGGTGACAGCGTCGCCGGCAGCTGCGACACGGCGCTGAATCTCAGGTGCCCCATCATCACGAGCTCGGCGCCCGCATCGATGCCCGCTCGGAAGGGCAGCGCGTCGACGGATCGCCATTCGTCCAGGCTCATATCCGTACTCGGGATGGAATGGTGCGAGTCGCCTTCCGCCGCACCGTGCCCGGGGAAGTGCTTGAGCGTCGTGGCGACATGACCGGTCTCTCCCACGACGATCGCCGCGACCCGATCGGCGACGGCCTGGGCGTCCGTGCCATATGACCGGCTGTGGATGAACGAGCCGACCGATCGCGGGACATCCGCCACGACGCCGAAGTTGATGTCGATCCCCGCGTCGTCGAGTAACTGGCCCCGCGCCGCGAATGCGGTCTGCGCCGCAGACGGCGCCTCGTTCTGAAGCGTCCTGGCGGACGGAAGGTCGTCCCACGGCACTCGGGCGACGATGCCGCCTTCCTGGTCGGTCGCGATCAGAGCATCACCGGATGCCGCGTGCACCGCGTCCGTCATCGCGCGCAGCTGCTCCGGTGCACCGGGGATGTTGTTCCCCATCAGAATCAGACCGCGCGGACCGTCCGCGACGTAGGCAGCGAGAGCGGCGGGATCCGTCCCTTCCGCGTAGCCCATGACCACGAGCGCCGCCCGCTCCCGCACGGGCATCTCGGCGACGCGTTCGGCTGCCCGTTCGAATGCGGTCCTCGGCGTCGCCGACGGAGAGGGCGACGGCGTCGCCGACGGCGTGGAGAGCGCGCTCTTCGGTGTCGGCTGCGCGACCGGTGCGCAGGCCGCGAGTCCGACGCCCAGCACGGCGACGAGAGCGGCGGCCTTCAGACGCTGCCGTGTCCTCCGCGAACTCGTCATGTCACCATCCTGCCTTGGGTTCGGCCAGGCGGACGACCGGATTCAGGCGAACGGTCCGTTCGGCGTGATACTCACTCGCGCAGCGTCGCTCCGAAGCGCTCTGCGGCGACGGCGACACCGGCGAGCTTCGCCTCGGTCGCCTCCGCCGCGGTCAGCGTCCGGTCCGGCGCGCGGAAGCGGAGCGCGAAGGTGAGGCTCTTCGCGCCGTCCGGGAGGCCTTCGCCCCGGTAGTCGTCAACGAGCCGCAGCGATTCAAGGAGCGCTCCCGCACCCTCGACGAGCGCCTCGCGCAGGTCGCCCGCGGCCAACGCCGCCGGCACGACCAACGACACGTCCTGCGTCGCCGCTGGGAAGGTCGACAGGCTCTCCGCGACGACGCCGATACCGGCGAGTTCCAGGATGCCGTCGAGATCCAGCTCGAGCACGACAGCACGACCGGGGAGGTCCGCATCGGATGAGACCTGGGGGTGCAGTTCGCCGACATGCCCCACCTCGGCAGCGCGCACGCTCAGCACGCCGGTGCGGCCCGGGTGCAGCGCTGCGCGCTGTCCCTGGACGACGTCGATCTCGACACCGGCGGCCGCGGCGATCACCTGGACGGCGTCCAACGCCTCGCTGAGGCCGTACGCCTCAGCGGCACGACCGGGCTGGCGAGGCGTCACGTTGCCGGCGAACAGCGCGGCGATGTGACGGCGCTGCGGTGGGATCGAGGCGTTCAGCTCGGCGAGCGTCTCGTCCGACGGACGCGCGCCCAGCGGCGGCACCTCATCGGTGCCGTAGCGAATGCCCGCCTCGGGGAGGAACACGATGCCCGCCTCGAAGATCGCGACGTCGGTCAGGCCGCGCGCGATGTTGCGGTGCGCGATCTGCAGGAGACCGGGGATCAGCGACCGGCGCAGGAACGGCGCCTGGCCATCGAGAGGGTTGGCCAAGCGGATGCTGGGCAGGTGCTCGCCCGTCGCCGACCCGTGCAGGTCGTTGTGCGCCTCGGTCGTGAACGGGAAAGCCGGAGTCTCGACGAGGCCGGCGGCCGCGAGCGCGTTGGCGACGCGCCGACGTCCCTGCTGCATCGCGGTGAGGCCTCTGCCCGATGGCGGCGTGGGCAGCACGGACGGGATCCGGTCGAGCCCGTGGATGCGGGCGACCTCCTCGGCGAGCGTCCACTTGTCGGTGAGATCGGGTCGCCAGCTCGGCGGGATGACGAACCAGCCGTCCGAGTTCTCCGTGACCTCGGCGCCGATCAGTTCGAGAGCGTCGACGATCTCGGCATCCTCGTAGTCGACACCGATCAGACCGGGGACGAACTCGGCCGGGAGCTCGATGCCGGCGATCTCCACCTCGGAGTAGAGCGCTCCACCGACCTCGTCCAGCGTCCCGCCGGCGAGCTCGACCATGAGGTCGGCGACGCGGCGCGCCGCGACGAACGGGATCAGCGGGTCCACGCCGCGCTCGAAGCGCTTGGACGCCTCACTGGGCAGCTTGTGCCGGCGAGCCGTGCGGGCGATCGACACCGGATCGAAGTTCGCGGCCTCGATGAGCACGTTGCGCGTCTCGTCCGTCATCTCTGTCGTGCCACCGCCCATGACGCCGGCGAGTCCGATCGGGCCCGAGTCGTCGGTGATCAGCAGATCCTCGACGTGCAGAGCGCGCTCCTGGCCGTCCAGCGTCGTCATCTTCTCGCCCTGCTCGGCTCGGCGGACCGTGATGCCGCCGGCCAGCTTGTCCAGGTCGTAGCCGTGGATCGGGTTGCCGAGCTCGAGCATGACGTAGTTGGTGATGTCGATGAGCACGCCCAGCGAGCGGATGCCGGCGAGCGACAGTCGCGACACCATCCACGGCGGGGTCGGCCGCGAGGGGTCGACACCTCGGACGACGCGCACGACGAACTCCTGCACGGCGGGCGCTTCGCGCAGCGGCTCCGCGGTGACGGCGAGGGGGAAGCCGGTGCCGGGTGCGACTTCGTCCCACTCGTGCTCTGCGGGGTCGCGGAAATCCGCACCTGTGGCGTGCGCGTATTCGCGCGCGACGCCGCGGAGGGAGAACGCGTAACCGCGGTCGGGGGTGACGTTGATCTCGACGGCGACGTCATCCAGGCCGAGCAGCGCGAGCGCGTCGATGCCGACCTCCGGGTCCAGGCCCAGCGAGGACAGGATCAGGATGCCGTTGTGCTCGTCGCCCAGCCCGAGTTCCCGCGCCGAGGCGATCATGCCGTCCGACACGTGACCGTACGTCTTGCGGGCGGCGATCGGGAACGGGCCCGGCAGCACGGCGCCGGGCAGGGTCACGACGACCTTGTCCCCGACGGCGAAGTTGCTCGCACCGCACACGATGCCGCGCGGCTCGGCTTCGCCGACGTCGACCTGGCACCACCGGATCGTCTTGCCGTTGGACTGCGGCTCCTCCTCGAACGAGAGCACCTGACCGACGACGACGGGGCCGGAGATCTCGAAACGATGCAGCTCCTCCTCTTCGAAGCCGACGGCCACGAGCGACGCGAAGACGTCCTCCGGTGTGGCGTCCGCCGCCACATCCACGTACTCACGCAACCACGAAAGCGGGACGCGCATCACACCACCATCCCGAACTGCTCGCTGAAGCGGACATCGCCCTCGGCCATGTCGCGCATGTCCTTCACGTCGCTGCGGAACATCAGGCCCCGCTCGATCCCCATGCCGAACGCGAAACCGCTGTACTCCTCCGGGTCGATGCCCGCAGCGCGCAGCACGTTCGGGTTCACCATCCCGCAGCCGCCCCACTCGATCCAGCGCGCGCCGCCCTTGAAGGTCGGGTGCCACAGGTCGAGCTCGGCGGAGGGCTCAGTGAACGGGAAGTAGTTGGTGCGGAAGCGCGTCTTGGCCTCCGGCCCGAACAGCAGCCGTGCGAAGTGGTCCAGCGTGCCCTTGAGATGAGCCATCGTGATGCCCTTGTCGATCACGAGGCCCTCGAACTGGGTGAACACCGGAAGGTGCGTCGCGTCGAACTCGTCGGTGCGGTACACGCGCCCAGGGCACAGCACGTAGATCGGCACCTCGCGGTCGAGCATCGAGCGCACCTGAACAGGGCTGGTGTGCGTGCGCATCACGAGATGGCGCGAGGCCGGGTCGACGTAGAACGTGTCCTGCTCCTGGCGAGCGGGGTGGTCGACGTCGAAGTTCAGAGCATCGAAGTTGAACCACTCGTGCTCGAGCTCGGGTCCCTCCGCGATCTCCCATCCCATCCCGACGAAGATGTCGCAGACCTCGTCCTGGAGCAGGGTGAGCGGATGCCGCGCGCCGACGCGCGTGCGGGAGGACACCGCCGTGATGTCGACCCTTTCCGCCTCCAGCCTCGCGGCGGTCTCCGCCTCGGCGAGCTCGGCCTCCTTGGCGGCGAGCGCCTGGGTGACCCGGCCGCGGCCTTGGCCGACGAGCTTGCCGAACGTCGCCTTGTGCTCAGGGGCGACCTGGCGCATCGAGGCGTTCAGCACCGCCAGCGGCGATCCCTCCCCCACATGCGCGGCGCGCACGGCTTTCAGCTCTGCGGTGCTGGCTGCGGCACCGATCGCATCGAGCGCTGCTGCGACGGCGGTCTCCACCGCCTCGGGCGTGATCTCGGGTACGTCTGACACGAGAGACGAGTCTACCGGCGCGCGGTGGACTCACCGTGCCGTCAGATGCCCGTACCGGTATTGGTCCCGTCGAACTTCCCCGTGCCCCGCTGCAGCGCGATCGCCTCGGTGAGAGTCGACTCGTCATCCGCCGCCGGGTTGTGAGCGGTGGCGATCGCCCGCAGTTTGGGCGAACGGCGCGTACGGATCTCGAGATACTTCGCGATGCCCGAAAGGATCAGACACATCACGATGTAGATGCCGCCGATGATGAACGCCGACTGCAGGATGGGGCGCCCCTGCTGCGAGCTGAGCAGCTTCGCGTAGTACAGCAGTTCGGGGTACGTGATGATGAACCCGAGCGCGGTGTCCTTCATCGTCACGACGAGCTGAGCGACGATGACCGGGAGCATGACGCGGACGGCCTGCGGCAGCAGGATGAGACGCATGACGCCGCTCTTGCGCAGGCCGATGGCATAGCCTGCCTCCTTCTGCCCTCGAGGCAGCGATTCGATCCCCGCTCGCAGCACCTCTGCGAGGACGGAGCCGTTGTAGGCCATGAGCGCGAGCACCACGGCCCAGTACGGGTCCATCTTGATCCCGATGGACGGAAGACCGAAGTACAGCAGCATCATGAGCACCAGCACCGGAATGGCGCGGAACAGCTCGGTGACCGCAGTGACCGGGATGCGAACCCAGGCATGATCGGACAGGCGGCCGATCGCGAGCACGAAACCGAGCACCAGGCTCAACACGGCGGCGAGCGCGAAGGCCGCCAACGTGTTCATCAGGTGGATGCCAATCTGCTCCCACACGCGAGTGAACGTGAACACGTACCACTTGCTGGCCTCGAACTGCCCGGAGACGTACAGGCGGTAGACGAGGAATCCGATGACGGCGAGGACCACGAGCACCGTGACGATGCTGAGAATGCGGTTGCGCGCGATCGCCCTCGGGCCGGGCACGTCGTAGAGAACGGAAGTCATCGTGCGATCCTCCATCGCCTCTCGAGGGAGTTCTGCACCCAGCTGAGCAGGAGCACCAGAACGACGAAGATGATGGCCACCCAGAGCAGCACTTCCATCGGGCTGCCGGGGCGGGTGTGCGAATCGTTGATCGCGGCGCGCACCGAGGCGAGCTCGGCGACGGAGAAGCCGGCCGCGACGGTCGTGTTCTTCAGCAGAGCGATGAACACGCTCATCATCGGCGGTACCACGGAGCGGAAGGCCTGGGGCAGCACGACGAGCGTCATGACCTGCCCGAACGGGAGACCGATCGCGCGCGCCGCCTCCGCCTGGCCGACGGGAACCGTGCTGATACCGGCGCGCAGGACCTCGGCGACGTAGGTGGCGGTGTAGATGCCGATCGCGAGGATGCCGAGGGTCAGATTGCTGAGAGTCGGCAATCCGAGCTGCGGATACCCGAACACGAAGAAGAAGAAGACCAGGGTCAGCGGCGTGTTGCGGACGAGGTTCACGTACACCGTCCCGACGCCGCGGGCGATCGGAATGGGCGAGACGCGCATCGCACCGACGATGATGCCGAGGATGAGCGCGATCACACCACCGGCGAAGAACACGATCAACGTGCTCAGGAGCGCCTGACTCCACAGGTCGAGGTTGCCGAAGATGACGTCCAATCCGCCCTGCCCTTCTCAAGTAGTGAGGAGGGGACGGCCCCGAATCGGCCGTCCCCTCCGCGATCAATCAGTCGACAGCGGGCTGTTCGACTTCGATGCCGCTCGAACCGAGGTTCTCGTCGAAGATGGCCTGCCAGATGTCGCCGCCATCGGTGAAGAGCGTGTTGATGTGCTCCTGCAGAGCGGTGTCGCCCTTCGGAACGCCGACGCCGTAGCGCTCTTCGGTGAACAGTCCGCCGACGACCTTGACGTCATCCGGGTACTGCGCCGCGTAGCCGATCAGGATCGCCTGGTCGGTGGTGACGGCATCCACCTTGCCGGAGATGAGGTCCTCGACGCACGCGGAGTACAGGTCGTACTCCTGCGTCTCGATCTCGGGGAAGTTCTCCTTGATGTTCTGGATCGGGGTCGAGCCCGTCGCCGAGCACACGGTCATGCCGTTGAAGTCGGAGACGTCCTCGACATCGGTGATCTCGCTGTCGGCGCCGACGAGGAAGCCCTGCCCCGTGATGAAGTACGGACCGGCGAACTCGATCTGCTCCTTGCGCTTGTCCGTGATCGAGTAGGTGCCGACGTAGTAGTCGATGTCGCCGTTCACGAGCGCCTGCTCGCGGTTCGCCGAAGCGATCGGCTGGAACTCGATCTGCTCCTCCTCGAATCCGAGAGACGCGGCGATCCAGCGCGCGATGTCGACATCGAAGCCGGTGCGCTCTCCTGTCGTGACGTCCAGGTAGCCGAGACCGGGCTGGTCCTCCTTGACACCGATGATCACGCCGTCGCGGGCGGTCATGTCGTCGAACGTCGGGCTGCCCTCGAGCGTGACATCCTCGGCGACCTCGAACCAGGTCGTCTCCTCGCCGGTGTCGCCGCCGTCGGTGTCGCCACCCGGGTCGGACGGTGTGCCGCTGTTGCAGGCGGTCAGCGCGAGCAGCGCGGCTGCCGCGACCCCGATCCCTGCCAGTGTCCGTGTGCGTCGCATATGCGTCTCCTTCGTGTGCTGTGTGTGCGGAGTGGTCGAGGAAGTCAGTGGGTGAGGAGCTTCGAGAGGAAGTCCTTGGCACGATCGCTCTTCGGATGCGTGAAGAACTCCTCCGGCGTGGCCTCTTCGACGATCTTCCCGTCCGCCATGAAGACGACGCGGTTCGCGGCCTTGCGGGCGAAGCCCATCTCGTGCGTCACGACGATCATGGTCATGCCGTCGCGCGCGAGCTCGACCATGACGTCGAGGACCTCGTTGATCATCTCCGGGTCCAGCGCGCTGGTCGGCTCGTCGAAGAGCATCACCTTCGGGTTCATGGCCAGCGCGCGGGCGATCGCGACGCGCTGCTGCTGACCGCCGGAGAGCTGGGCCGGGAGCTTGGATGCCTGCTGAGCGACGCCGACGCGATCGAGCAGCAGCATCGCCTCCTTCTCGGCATCCGCCTTCTTCAGGCCACGCACCTTGATCGGTCCGAGTGTGATGTTCTCGAGGATCGTCAGGTGGGCGAAGAGGTTGAAGGACTGGAAGACCATGCCCACGTCAGCGCGCAGATGCGCGAGCCCCTTGCCTTCGGCCGGGAGAGCCTTGCCGTCGATCGAGATCTCGCCGCTCGTGATGGTCTCGAGACGGTTGATCGTTCGGCACAGCGTCGACTTGCCCGAACCCGACGGTCCGATCACCACGACGACCTCACCCTTGTTGACGGTGAGGTTGATATCCGTCAGCGCCTGGAACTCGCCGTAGTGCTTCTGGACGTTGTCCACGACGACAAGGGGCGCACCAGTCTCGGTCATGCTCCCCACACTAGGAGTCGGCGGCCCCTCGGACCAGAGCGGACTCGCCCGAGTTACATAGTTGTAACCCGGACCGACGCGTTCAGCGGGCTGCGGCAGCCCGCTGAGTGAACGCGCTCTCGTACAGGCACACGCTCGCCGCAGTGGCGAGATTCAACGATTCGGCGCGTCCGAAGATCGGCAGTTTCAGCGCGCGATCGGCCAGCGCGAGCGACGCATCCTCGAGCCCATGGGCCTCGTTGCCGAACAGCCACGCAGTGGGACCGTCCAGCACCCCCTCGGCCCGAGCCGCCAGCAGATCGTCGCCTTTCACGTCCGCCGCCAACACCGTGATGCCGGCAGCGCGAGCGCGAGCCACGACATCGGCCAGGTCGCCACCGACCGAAACGGGAAGGTGGAACAGCGATCCCGTCGTCGCCCGCACGACCTTCGGGTTGTACGGGTCGACCGTGCGACCGGTGAGCACCACGGCATCCGCGCCGGCGGCATCCGCAGCCCGGATGATCGTCCCGAGGTTTCCCGGGTCTCTCACCTCTTCGCAGATCGCGATGAGCCGGGGCGAAGAAGCGAAGATCTCCTTGACGGCTGTCGGAGTCTGATGCACGACCGCGACAAGGCCCTGCGGGGTGACCGTGTCGGCCATCGCGTTGAGGACGTACTCTGTGACGTACTCCACCTCGACGCCGTGCTCGGCCGCCTTGGCTCGGATGTCCGGATGCTTCTCCCACCCGGTCGGAGTCGCGAACAACTCGACGATCGCCTCAGGGCGATACGACAGCGCTTCGCGCACCGACTGCGGGCCTTCGAGAAGGAACAGGCCCGTCTCGGTACGGGCACTGCGCTTGGTCAGCTTGGCGACCGCGCGAACGCGGGGGGACCGGGGATTCTCCAGCACGCTCTCAGTCTAGGGACACCGCCGCCGCTCCCGCGCGCATGAAGCGACGCTGTTCACTCGGCGTCCACGCAGATCCGCGAGTTAGTGTGCCCAGGTGCCCCCTGCCGACCAGCGCTCCCCCTCCCGCCGACGCGTCGTCGTCGGTTCGGCGGCGGCGCTCACCATCGCGGCAGGCCTGCTCGTGCACCGGTACGGATCGGGCGATTCCGGAGACATCGTCGGCGACGCTCTGTACGCGACGCTGGTGTACCTGGTGCTCGCGCTGCTCGCCCCCCGCAGTCCACGCCGCCTCATCGGCGCAATGGCACTCATCGTCTGCGCTGTGGTGGAGTTCCTGCAGCTCACCGGCATCCCGCGCGAGGCGGCGACGGTGTTCCCGCCCGCCGCCCTCGTACTCGGCGCCGGATTCGACCAGCGGGACCTCCTGGTCTACGCCGCCGCGGTCCTCATCACGATGGTGATCGACGTCGCGATCTCCCGTGCCGCCCGACCCCGCACGCTGTCGCCATCGCACTGAGACGACGAAACGGACGCCCTCCCGAAGGAGGACGCCCGTTCACGACGAGGTGCTTACGCAGCCGTCTTCGGCGCGTTCACGTCCGAAGGCAGAGCCTTCTTGGCCGTCTCGACGAGCGAGGCGAACGTGGCGGGCTCGTTCACCGCGAGCTCGGCGAGCATGCGGCGGTCGACCTGCACACCCGCGAGGCCGAGGCCCTGGATGAAGCGGTTGTACGTGATGCCGTTCTGGCGGGCCGCAGCGTTGATGCGCTGGATCCACAGACGGCGGAAATCACCCTTGCGCTTGCGACGGTCGCGGTACGCGTAGACCAGGGAGTGAGTGACCTGCTCCTTGGCCTTGCGGTAGAGGCGCGAACGCTGACCGCGGTAACCGGACGCGCGCTCGAGGATGACGCGACGCTTCTTGTGGGCGTTGACCGCCCTCTTGACTCTTGCCATTTTCCTGTATTCCTGTTCGTGCGTTCGGGCGCGTCAGCGACCGAGAAGCTTCTTCGCGACCTTGGTGTCCGCCTTCGACAGCACCTGGTCCTGGTTGAGGCGGCGGGTGCGACGGCTCGACTTGTGCTCGAGGTTGTGGCGCATACCGGCCTGCTGCTTCTTCAGCTTTCCGCTTCCGGTGATCTTGAAGCGCTTCTTAGCACCCGAGTGGGTCTTCTGCTTCGGCATCTTCTCTTCCTTCGTATGGCGCCTTCTCAGGCGACGGTGTTCACCCGCGCAATGCGGGAGTCTGTGGGGCGGGCGCTACTCCGCGATGACCTCGTCCGCGTCATCCGCGGTCTTGGCTTCGCGGGCGGCCTGCTTGTTCGCGGCGCGCTGCGCGTCGCGAACGGCGTTCTGCTCGGCCTTCGCCTCGGACTTGTTCTTCAGCGGAGCGACGACCATGACCATGTTTCGTCCGTCGATCGTCGGGTTCGACTCGACGGTTCCGAACTCGGCGACATCCTCTGCGAACTTGCGGAGCAGGCGCACACCCTGCTCAGGGCGCGACTGCTCGCGACCGCGGAACAGGATCATCGCCTTGACCTTGTCCCCGGCCTTCAGGAAGCCCTCGGCACGCTTGAGCTTCGTCGTGTAGTCGTGAGCCTCGATCTTCAGTCGGAAGCGGACTTCCTTGAGGATCGTGTTCGCCTGGTTGCGGCGAGCTTCCTTCGCCTTCTGGGCAGCCTCGTACTTGAACTTGCCGTAATCCATGATCTTGACCACGGGCGGCTTCGAGTTGGGGGCAACCTCGACGAGGTCGAGGTCGGCTTCCTGCGCGAGGCGCAGCGCCGCCTCGATGCGGACGACGCCGATCTGCTCACCCGCGGGACCGACGAGGCGGACCTCGGGGACGCGGATGCGCTCATTGGTGCGGGGATCGCTGATGCGGAACTCCTTAGACGATGGTTTCAGCCACCAGGATGCCGTCAGCATCCCGGGCGAAATCAGAGACGTCTCCCACCCACCGGCGTTCAGATGCCGGCTGGCACCCTGTCTACCGGCCGCTCTTGCGAACGGAGCCGGCGGAGTGCAAGACCCGGTAGCCTGGAACGGCAAGCGCGGGTGGGAAGTGAATCCTCTTTCGTACCGGAACAAAACGTTCCGGAGCCCGGCACAGTCTAACAGAAGGCAAGGCGAAGTGACGACTCAGGCAGCAGGCGACGACCACCGACACGACGAGTGGGCGAGGCAGGACGACGCCGCGTCCTCCGCATCCCGCGATATCGCCGATGTCCCGGCTGTCGAGGTGATCACCACGACTGCTGTTCACCTCATGAGCGCAGCGGCTGTGAAGCTCGGCCTCGCGGACGATCCGGACACCCAGCTCGACCTCGACGAGGCGCGCAAACTCATCAACGCCCTCGCCGGCCTCATCACCGCCGGGGCCCCGGAGATCAGCGACATGCACGCCCGCTCGCTGCGCGACGGACTGCGGTCCCTGCAGCTCGCGTTCCGCGAAGCATCATCGATCCCCGACCCGATCGGCAAGGGGCCTGGCGAGAAGTGGACGGGGCCGGTCAACTGATCTGAGCGCCGCGTGCGGCGCCGCCGCTCCGCCCGCTCCGGTTGCTCGGGATCAGGCCGAGCGGCGGAGCTTCACCGTCAGGGAGTCGGCGAGGACCGCGATGCGGTCGTCGCCGGCCCAGCGCTGCGCGAGGCGAGCGAGGACGGCATCCAGCACTTCGCGCTCCAGACCGTCCACAAGCTCGAGGATCACCACGAGCTCCGGACCGCGAAGGCGCGCGTCGGGGTCACCGGCGGCGACGGCGACATCGATGACAGCCAGCTCGTGGGCGACGCTCTCCTGCAGGGCGGAGAAGACCTCGGGCGAGAGGAAGCTCGGCTCCCAGGCGTGCCCCTGCGCGACCGCCCACACGGCAGGACGACGGAGGACGAACTCGGTGTCGCTGGTCGGGTCCAGCACGATCAGGTCCGTGTCCTCCGCCGATGCGGCCAGCGCGGCCCGCACAGCCTCGACCGGGATCGGACGGGCTGAGGCATCCCAGCGCTGCATCGCCTGCACCGACGAGAAGACCGGCTGCACGCGGCGACCGTCCGGCGCAGCGACCGTCACGATGGACAACTCCTGCGTCTTGTCGACCGCGAGTCCCGAAGGAGCGATCCCCTCCTCCCCCTTCTCGGCGATCAGGGGGATCAGCACGCGGGCGGAACGGAACGCATCGACGACGGCGACCTGGCCGGCCTCACCGGCGCGAAAGCGCAGCAGTGCGTCCAGCAGTGCGGGGTCGGCAGATCCGTCGTCCGCCGCGTGGGGGTTCGCCTGGAAGCTGCGCCCCTCCCACGGGACCCCGGCGGAATCGCCGTCTCCCAGCGGAGTCGGCGGATCAGCGGGCGTCCCGTGATCGCAGGAATCAGTCCCCTGCGACATCCAGTGCCTCTGCCAGCGTGAACGCGCCGGCGTAGAGCGCCTTGCCGACGATCGCGCCCTCGACGCCGAGCGGCACGAGCTCGCGCAGAGCGGCGATATCGTCGAGATTGGCGATGCCACCGGAGGCGACGACGGGCTTCGGTGTGCGCGAGGTGACCTCGCGCAGCAGTTCGAGGTTCGGTCCGCGCAGCGTGCCGTCCTTCGTCACATCGGTGACGACGTAACGGCTGCAACCGGCTTCCTCGAGTCGGTCGAGGACCTCCCAGAGGTCGCCGCCCTCCTTGGTCCATCCGCGTGCGGCGAGCGTCGTGCCCCGCACGTCCAGGCCGACGGCGACGGCCTCGCCGTAACGGCTGATGACGTCGGCCGCCCACTCCGGGTTCTCCAGTGCGGCGGTGCCGAGGTTGATGCGCGAAGCACCTGTCTCGAGCGCTGCTTCGAGACTCGCGTCATCGCGGATGCCGCCGGAGAGCTCGACGTTCACACTGCGGAACTGCTTGATGACCTTGCGGAGGATCCCGGCGTTCGAGCCACGCCCGAAAGCGGCGTCGAGATCGACGAGGTGGATCCACTGGGCACCCTGATCCACCCACTCGCCCGCGGCATCCAGCGGGTCGCCGTAGCTGGTCTCGCTGCCCGCCTCGCCCTGGGTGAGACGCACCGCCTTGCCGCCGGCGACGTCGACGGCCGGGAGAAGGGTCAGGCTGGGGGTTGACGCGAAGTCGTTCATGTCGTCCTCGGGTGGATGGATGCGCACCGTTCGCGGGCACGAGAACCGAGGGTACTCGGCGTTCGGTTGAAGCCCAAATGCCGGTAGGCTCAACGACGATGACCGGAGCTCCGAACGACCCCCAGCCCGCAAGCGCCGCGCCTGCGAACGGCATCGATCAGTCGATGCCGTTGATTCAGTCGGTTCCGACGAACCCGGCGCCGCCACTGCTGCCGGTCGAGCCCGACGTCGTGCCGCAGTATCACCGCAGTTCGAGCGCCCCGCAGGCGAACGCCTCTGAGCCCACGGCACAGGACCCGCGCACTCGGCGCGAGATGCGTGAACGGCAGTCGTTCCTGCAGAGCGAACGCCCCGAGGAGCCAGCACGCGAGGGTGCCCGTGGTGCGCTGAACCGGCTCGGCTTCAAGGTGCCGCCGAGCGCAGCCGAGCAGTCCGTCCGCGACGACGAAGTGGCCGTGAGTCAGCATTGGCCAGGCCCGCGGACGATCGCTGTCGTGAACGGCAAGGGCGGCGCGGGAAAGACGCCGACGACGATCCTGCTGGCCGCGGTGTTCGCCCGCTTCGGCGGCGCCGGCGTTCTCGCGTGGGACAACAACCAGACGCGGGGCACCCTCGGGTGGCGCACGGAAGCCGGTCCCCACGACCGCACGCTGCTGGAGATGCTTCCCGAAGCCGAGCGCCTGCTCGGAACCGGCGCTCAGTCCGCGGACCTCGCGCATTTCGTGCACCATCAGCCGCGTGAGAAGTACGACGTGCTGCGGTCGAAGCCGATCCGTCTCGCTCACGAGAATCGACTGAACCCGGAGGACGTCGACGCGATCCATGCCGTCGCGGCCAAGTTCTACCGGCTGATCATCATCGACTCAGGAAACGACGAGTCCGACCCGATGTGGTTGCGCATGATCGACCATGCCGATCAGATCGTCGTGGCCACCACGACTCGCGATGACCACGCCGAGGCCGGCGCGCTCCTCCTGGAGGCGCTCGAAGACCGCGATGAGCGCTCCGCACGACTCGCACGACGGTCGGTCGTCGTCGTGTCGCAGGCGGATCCCAAAGCGACCCCCGCCGATGTCGATCACGTCGTCGAGGGGTACCGCTCACTCGCCCGCGACGTCGTCTCGATTCCATTCGATCACGAGATCGTGGACGGTCACCTGCGGTACGGAGGGCTCGCGAAGCGCACGCAGAGGGCGTGGCTCACGGCCGCCGCATCCGTCGCCCGCGGGTTCTGACGCAGACGAAGCCGACCGTCGGAGTCGGGTCAGAGCGTGCCGACCCAGTTGCGCAGCAGCTGGATACCTGCCTCACCCGACTTCTCGGGGTGGAACTGCGTCGCTGACAGCGGCCCGTTCTCGACGGCAGCGAGGAACGGCGAACCGTACGTCGTCCAGGTCAACGCGGGCTCCGGGAACGGCGGCATGACGTCGAGCTCCCAGTGCTGGGCGGCGAACGAGTGCACGAAGTAGAAGCGCTCGTCTTCGATGCCCCGGAAGAGGACGCTGCCCTCGTCCGGCGTCACGGTGTTCCAGCCCATGTGCGGCAGGACGGGGGCGTCGAGTTCTGTGACCGCGCCCGGCCACTCCCCCAGCCCTTCCGTGTCGTTGCCGCGCTCCACACCGTGCTCGAACAGCACCTGCATGCCGACGCAGATACCGAGCACGGCACGTCCGCCGGCAAGGCGGCGCTCGATGATCTCGTCGCCGCCATGCGCCGCCAGGGCCTGGCGCACCGCGGAGAAGGCTCCGACACCCGGCACGACGAGACCGTCCGCGTCCAGCGCTTCCGACCGGTCGCCGGTGAGCACCGCATCTGCGCCGGCTGCGATGAGTGCCTTGACGGCGGAATGGACGTTGCCGGACTCGTAGTCGAAGACCGCGACGCGACGGCGGCTCACAGCGCGCCCTTGGTGGACGGGATGCCGGTCACGAGAGGGTCGAGGGCCTTCGCCTGCCGGAACGCACGGGCGAACGCCTTGAACTCGGCCTCGGCGATGTGGTGCGGGTCGCGGCCGCCCAGCACTCGCACGTGGACCGTGAGGCCGGCATTGAACGTGATCGCTTCGAAAGCGTGGCGCACGAGCGATCCCGTGAAGTGGCCGCCGATGAGATGGTGCTCGAAGCCGGCCGGTTCACCGGTGTGCACGAGATAGGGGCGGCCGCTGATGTCGACCACTGCCTGGGCGAGGGCTTCGTCCAGCGGAACCAGTGCGTCGCCGTAGCGCGAGATGCCCGACTTGTCGCCGAGCGCTTCGCGGATCGTCTGACCGAGCACGATCGAGACGTCCTCCACCGTGTGGTGCGCGTCGATGTTCGTGTCCCCGGAGGCCCGAACGGTGAGGTCGGTGAGCGAGTGCTTCGCGAACGCCGTCAGCATGTGGTCGAAGAACGGCACCGATGTGTCGATGTGGCTGTTACCGGAGCCGTCCAGGTTCACCTCGAGCTCGACGGATGACTCGGACGTGCTTCGGGTGCGGCTGGCGGTGCGGCTCATGAGGCCGATTCTATCGACGCCAGAGCATCCAGGAACGCCGTGGTCTCCGCCTCGGTACCGGCCGTGACCCGCAGGTGTCCTGGAATGCCCACATCGCGCACAAGGATCCCCTTGTTGTAGAGCGACTCCCAGGTGGCCTTCGGGTCCGCCACGCCTCCGAACAGCACGAAGTTCGACCACGAGGCGTGCGGTGCGTATCCCAGGGCTTCGAGGGTCGCCGTGATCCGGTCGCGCTGCTCGACGATCTCGTCGACCATCGCCAGCATGGTGTCGGCGTTGCGCAGGGCCGCGACAGCTGCCGCCTGCGTGAGAGCGCTCAGGTGGTACGGCAGCCGCACCAGACGCAGAGCGTCGATGAATGCGGGATCCGCAGCGAGGTAGCCCACCCGGGCACCCGCGAAGGCGAACGCCTTGCTCATCGTGCGCGAGATGGCGAGACGCGGGCGGCCGTCGAGCAGAGTCAGTGCGGACGGCGCGTCGCGCGGCGCGAACTCCTGGTACGCCTCATCGACCACGACGATGCCTCGCGACGCTTCGTAGACGGCTTCGACGACGTCCAGACCGAGCGGTGTGCCGGTGGGGTTGTTCGGCGAGCACAGCAGGATGATGTCGGGGTCGACGGCGAGCACCTGCTCGACCGCCTCTTCCGCGGTGAGCGTGTAGTCCGGCTGACGGGTCCCGGCGACCCAGGTGGATCCGGTGCCCTGAGTGATGAGCGGATACATCGAATAGGTCGGTGCGAATCCGAATGCGGTGCGCCCCGGCCCGCCGAATGCCTGTGCGATGTGCTGGAGCACCTCATTCGATCCGTTGCCCGCCCAGATCTGGTCCGCAGACAGTTCGTGCCCCAGGTAGTGGGCGAATCCCTCGCGCAATGCGGTGAACTCGCGGTCGGGATAGCGATTCACATCGCGCAGAGCGACCGCGATGTCGTCGAGGATGTCACTGGCCACAGCATCCGGAACCGGATGAGTGTTCTCGTTGACGTTCAGAGCGACCGGGAGCGGCGCCTGTGGAGCGCCATACGGCGTCAAGCCGCGCAGGTCGTTGCGGAGAGGGAGATCTTCGAGGGAGGTCACCCGTCCCATGCTACCGAGGGCCTCCGCGGGGGCGACGCCGAATGACCGACCGTATCAACCGGCGTACGCCGCCGGGATCGCGAGCTCTTCGCCGATCATCAGCATGCCGCCGTCGAGCAGGTTCAGCTGCTGCAGCGCCTGGATGACCTCACGGGGATCCGCGTCGGGAGCGATGTCCTCGGCGATCGACCACAGCGTGTCACCCGGGACCACCGTCACCGTCTCGAACGACGTCGAGACCTCCTCGCCGCCGGCGTACGCCGACCCGCCGCTGAGAGCCGCGAAGGCCAGGCCGATCGCGAGCGGAAGCGCAGCGAGCGCCAGCAGCACGCGACGGCCCCTCGTCGTCAGACGCAGCCGAGTGGCTGCCGCGGACGGGCGAACGGACGGTGCGGTGACGGTGATGCTGCTCATGATCGCTGCTCCTCGTGCTTCCTCTCCCGATCGGGAGACTTTGGCGTAGCGTTCGCATTCACCACTCGGCCGGGAGTGGAGAATGCGAAGCTACGTACCGAATGTATATTCGATTTCGAATACCTGTCAAGCCTTTTTCGAAACCGGATCATCGAATACTCCGACACGCTCGAACAGATCTTCCCCGACTGCAGGATCTCGGATACGGTTTCGCTAACGACACCTCACCACGGGCCTCCGACATCGACGCTGGGGCACCGGACGGCGAACGAAGGAGCAGCCATGAGCGACGCAACAGCCACCGGCAGCGAGGCACCGCGCACTCGTCGACGCAAGAGCCTCAGCGCCAAGCAGATGGCGATCCTCGAGGTGATCCAGACCTCCATCGCGCGGCACGGGTACCCGCCGAGCATGCGCGAGATCGGCGACGCCGTCGGCTTGAAGTCGCTGTCCAGCGTCACGCACCAGCTCGGCCAGTTGGAGCTCAGCGGCTATCTGCGGCGCGATCCGGGCAAGACGCGCGCCATGGAGGTGCTCATCGATCTGCCGGGCTCCGGCACCGAGAACCCCGCTGACACTGCCCCTCCGGTCGGAGACGCCGCTCTCGTCCCGCTCGTCGGTCAGATCGCCGCCGGTGTCCCGATCACGGCCGAGCAGCAGGTCGAGGAGATCTTCCCGCTGCCGCGGCAGCTCGTCGGCAAGGGCGACCTGTTCATGCTCAAGGTCACCGGCGAATCGATGATCGACGCCGCCATCTGCGACGGCGACTGGGTCGTGGTGCGCACCCAGAACACGGCCGAGAACGGCGAGATCGTCGCCGCCATGCTCGACGACGAGGCCACGGTGAAGACGTTCCGTCGGCGCGACGGCCACACCTGGCTGCTCCCCCGCAACTCGGCGTTCGAGCCGATCCCCGGCGATGACGCCACAGTGCTCGGCAAGGTCGTGGCGGTGCTGCGCGCGGTGTGATCCCGCGGACGAGAACGGCCGCTCCCGATCGGGAGCGGCCGTTCTGCTGTGTCGACCGGATCAGACGGCGACAGACACGTCCTCGCGGACGCGACGGGTGGCCTCGACGATGTTGCGCAGTGACGCGGTGGTCTCGTCGTATCCGCGGGTCTTCAGACCGCAGTCCGGGTTGACCCACAGCTGGCGGTTCGGAATCTCCGCCGCCGCACGGCGCAGGAGCGCCTCGATCTCGTCCGTGGACGGAACGCGCGGCGAGTGGATGTCGTACACTCCGGGGCCGATGCCGTGGTCGAAGCCGACCGCGGAGATGTCGTCGACGACGTCCATCCGGCTGCGCGCCGCCTCGATCGAGGTCACATCGGCGTCGAGAGCGCGGATCGCGTCGATCACGACGCCGAACTCCGAGTAGCAGAGGTGCGTGTGGATCTGGGTCGCCGCGACGGCACCGCCGGTGGCCAGGCGGAACGAGTCCACCGACCACTTCAGGTACGCCGGCTGATCGGCCTGCTTGAGCGGCAGCAGCTCGCGCAGCGCCGGCTCGTCGACCTGGATGATCTCGATGCCGGCGGACTCGAGGTCGGTGATCTCCTCACGCAGCGCGAGCGCGACCTGGTTGGCCGTCTCCCCCAGCGGCTGGTCGTCGCGGACGAACGACCAGGCCAGAATCGTGACAGGTCCGGTCAGCATGCCCTTCATGTGCTTGGACGTGCGGCCCTGCGCGTACGTCGACCAATCCACCGTGATGGGGGCGGGTCGTGACACGTCGCCCCAGAGGATCGACGGGCGGGTCGCGCGCGATCCGTACGACTGCACCCAGCCGTTCTCCGTCACGGCGAAGCCGTCCAGGTTCTCGGCGAAGTACTGGACCATGTCATTGCGCTCGGGCTCGCCGTGCACGAGGACGTCGAGGCCGAGCTCCTCCTGCAGAGCCACGACGCTGTCGATCTCGGCCCGTAGGAACTCCTCGTACTCCGCCTCGGTGATCTCGCCGCGCGTGAAGCGCGCGCGGGCACGGCGGATGTCGCCGGTCTGCGGGAACGAGCCGATCGTCGTCAGAGGAAGTGCCGGAAGGCCGAGCGCCTCTTCCTGCGCGGCCTCGCGCTCCGCGTACGAGGCGCGCGAGAAGTCGGCATCCGACAGCGTCCGTGCGCGGACGGCGCCGTCGCGCACGCCGGGGGCCGACAGACGGTCGGCGAGCGCAGCGGACGCCTCGTCGAGCTCGGACCGGATGGCGTCGCGACCCTCGTTCAGGCCGCGCGCCAGCGTCACGACCTGCGCGACCTTCTGGTCGGCGAAGGCGAGCCACGAGACCAGGCGCTCGTCGAGCTTGGACTCGTCCGCCACGTCGTGCGGCAGGTGCAGCAACGAGGTCGAGCTGGAAGCCGCGACCTGTGCCGCCCCGAGCCCGCGCAGCGCCTCGAGCTTGTCGAAGGCCGCAGCGAGGTCGCCGCGCCAGATGTTGTGTCCGTCGATCACACCGCCGACGAGGACCTTGTCCGCGAGGCCCTCCGCCCCCGCGGGGACGGAGCCGCGGACCAGGTCCACCGCGATCGCCTCGACGGGCGCCGCTGCGAGAACCGGGAAGACGGCGTCGAGCGCGGCGTACGGGGCGGCGATGAGGATGGCCGGGCGCTCGGTCGCGCCGCCGAGCACGGCGAGCGACCGCTCCGCCGCGGCGGAGAGCTGCTCGGTCGAGGCGGGAAGCGATTCGCTGACCAGCGCCGGCTCGTCGATCTGCACCCACTCGGCACCGGCCGCGCGCAGACGGGCGAGGAGTGCGACGTACACGGGAAGAACGTCCTCGAGGCGGGACAGCGGGTCGAAGCCCTCCGGCGCGTCGTCGGATGCTTTCGCGAGTGCGAGCAGCGTCACAGGACCCACGATCACCGGGCGGGTGACGAACCCGGCCGCTGCGGCCTCGGCGAACTCGCGGACGATGCGGTCGCTGGAAAGCGAGAACACCGTCTCCGGTCCGATCTCAGGCACGAGGTAGTGGTAGTTGGAATCGAACCACTTCGTCATCTCCAGCGGAGCGCGGTCGCCCTCGCCGCGGGCGACCGTGAAGTACGCGGGCAGGCCGATCGTCCCGTCGGCGGAACGCAGACCCTCGAAACGCGCGGGGATCGCGCCGACGGTGATGGCGGCATCCAGAACCTGGTCGTAGTACGAGAAGGACTCGGGGATCGCGGAGTCCGTGCGGCCCAGTCCCAGCGACGCGAGACGCTCGCGGGTCGCGGCGCGCAGGTCGGCGCTGGTCGCCTCGAGCGCCTGCTCGTCGATCCGGCCGGCCCAGAACGCCTCGACGGCCTTCTTCAGCTCGCGGCGGCGCCCGATGCGCGGGTAGCCGAGGATGGTTCCCTCGGGAAATGCAGTCATGGTGGGTCCTTTCAGGAGGGGTCTAGTGATGAAGAGCGGGGAGGATGTCGGCCGACTCGAGGACGTCGAGGACCGTCTCGTGCTGGTTGAACGCGTACAGGTGCACACCGGGTGCGCCGCCGGCGACGACCTCGCGCGCGAGCCCGGCCGCCCAGTCGACGCCGATCCGCCTGCGCCCTTCTGCCGTCGGTTCGACCTCGAGCGCCACCTGCAGTTCGCCGGGGATCTCCTCGCCGGTGAGCTCCAGCACGCGGGACAGCCGCGCGGGTGACGTGATCGGCATGATTCCCGGCAGGATCGGGATCGTGACGCCCGCGCGGCGCGCGCGCTCCACGAACGCGAGATAGTCGTCCGCGTGGAAGAACAACTGCGTGATCGCGAATGTCGCGCCTGCCGCCTGCTTGGCCAGCAGCGCCTCGACGTCCTGCGTGCGATGCGTCGATCGCGGGTGCCCCTTCGGGAAAGCGGCGACGGCGATGCTCACCTTGCGGCGCGGGGCGACCCGAGCGGCCCCAGGAAGCCCCGGAACCGGCGTCTCCTCGTACGGCGCGCGCTCGGCCTGGACCCGGTCGATGAGCTGCACGAGCTGCGCCGCGCTCTCCAGGTCGCCGAGGAACGGCTCGGTCTGGCCCGTCGGCGGATCGCCTCGCAGGGCGAGGAAGCTGCGGATGCCGGCATCCAGGAACTCGCGGATGAGCTGCGTGGCCCCGGCGTAGGTGTTGCCGACGCACGTGAGGTGCGCGAGCGGTTCGACCTCGGTGGTCGCGCGGATGTACCGCAGCACCTCGAGAGATCGTCCGCCCGTCGAGCCGCCGGCCCCGTAAGTCACCGAGAGGAACGCGGGCCCGGCTGCGGCCAGACGGCGAACCGTCTCGTGCAGCGCGTCCTCGCTGGACGGCGAGCGCGGCGGGTAGAGCTCGAAGGAGAACGGCACGCGCGAGGCACCGGCGGTGGTGGAGTCCTCGGAGGACATGTTTCTCTCCTGCTGACAGGGCGGACACGGGGCGGCTGCGAAGAGCGCTGCGCTTCGCAAGCGGATGCCGGGCTCGGCTGTCGCTCCACGCTCCAGGTGAACGGGGCGTTTCCACGAACGTAAGGCACGCCGCGACGCCGGCGCATCTCTGTGACGCCATGTGTCAGTTCGCTCTCGTAGGCTCGGAGCATGCCCCAGCCGTTCGGTTCCTGGCCCTCTCCCTTCCATGCCGCCGATATCGCGTCATCCGCACCTCGCCTCGACGGCGCGCGCTTCGTCGGCGACGAGATCTGGTGGGGCGAGTCGGTGCCGGCCGAGGGCGGCCGCATCACGGTGCGCAGCTCGACCGGCGCCGAGGTGCTGCCCGCGCCGTGGAGCGCCCGCTCGCGCGTGCACGAGTACGGCGGGGGCGCCTGGACGGCGGGGGCCGACGGCATCCTCTACTTCGTCGAAGCCCGCGGCCAGCGGGTCCACCGGCTCGCTCCCGGCGGTGAGCCCGAGCCGCTGACGGCACCGGGCCCTGCGCACGGAGGGCTGCGCCTGCAGGACGGTCGGCTGCTCGCCGTCCGCGAGGACCTCACGGCCGATCCGCATCAGCGCGCGATCGTGGAGATCCCGACCGACGGCTCAGCCGCCGACGATCCGACGGCCGTCATCGTGCATGCGCAGGGTCCCGGTTTCTTCGCACACCCCGCCCTGTCCCCCGACGGCTCACGGATCGCCTGGGTGCAGTGGAACGGAGATCGGATGCCGTGGGAGAGCGCCCAGATCGGCATCGCACGGGTCGGCGGCGGCGAGGCGAACGTGCTGCCGACACGAGCCGCGCTGCAGCCGGAATGGGTCGACGACGACGAGCTGCTGTACTCGGACATCCCGGACGACCGCTGGACGCTGCACCGCATCGGTATCGACGGCGTGACTCCACGCGGTCCTCGGGTGCCCATCGCGCCTGTCGATGCCGACACCGGCTACGGCCTCTGGGTCCTCGGCAACCGCTGGTATCAACCGCTGGCCGACGGGCGCATCGTCGCCGTCCGCACGAACGGCCGCGATGAGGTGGTCGTGATCGGCGGGGACGGCGACGCCCGCGCGATCGAGGTGCCCTGCGACGGGCACGTCAGCATCGACGACATCGCGGGCGCTCGGATGCTCATCACCGGAACCGGCTCGACGGTCGCACCCGGCCTGTGGTCGGTCGACCTCGACTCGGGCGCCATCACGGCGATCTCCGGCGGCGGCCCCGTGAACTCCGACTGGATGCCGCCGGCGCAGCGGATCGTCGTCGACGGCGCGCATGGGCCGGTGCACGCGTTCGCCTACGCACCCGCGAACCCGGAGATGACCGGCCCCGTCGGCGGACTGCCTCCGTATGTCGTGTTCGTGCACGGCGGTCCGACCGCCCACGTCACGGGAGCCGCCTCGGCCGGGATCGCGTTCTACACCAGCCGGGGCATCGGCGTCCTGGATGTCAACTACGGCGGTTCGACCGGGTACGGACGCGCGTACCGGGAGCGCTTGGACGGGAAATGGGGCCTCGTCGATGTCGACGACGTGCTCGCGGCAGCCCGTGGGCTCGCCGAGGCAGGGCTCGCCGACGCCGAGCGGATCGCGATCCGCGGAAGCTCGGCGGGGGGCTGGACCGTGCTCAGCGCTCTCGTACGCGGCGGTGCGTTCAGCGCCGGGATCAGCCGGTACGGCGTCACCGACCTGCGTGCTCTCGCCGCGGATACCCATGACTTCGAGAAGGAGTATCTGAACGGTCTCGTCGGCCCACTGCCGGAGTCCGAGTCCGTCTACATCGAGCGGTCGCCACTGACGAACGCGGATCGGATCGACGTTCCTGTGCTGCTCCTGCAGGGCGAAGACGACCCGGTCGTCCCTCCGTCGCAGTCCGAGGCGATCCGCGATGCGCTCGCACAGCGCGGGATCGACCACGAGTACGTCGTCTACCCCGGCGAGGGACACGGCTTCCGCAGCGCGTCGACGATCGTCGACGCGCTGGAACGCGAACTGGCGTTCCTCGGGCGTGCGTTCGGATTCGAGCCGAGGCCGTAGCGTTCGTTCGACGCAGGCGAGCCTGCGTCGGGTCGTTATTCGCCCACGCGGTTGCGCAGACGCATCGCGCGCTCGGCCTCGCGAGTGTCCTGGCGCTCGCGCAGGGTCTGTCGTTTGTCGAACTCGCGCTTTCCCTTGGCAAGGGCGATCTCGATCTTCGCCCGGCCGTCGGAGAAGTACAGCTTCAGCGGGATCAGCGTGTAGCCACCGGCCGATACCGCGTGCTGCAGCTTCGCGATCTCTTCGCGGTGCAGCAGCAGCTTGCGGATCCGCTTGGCGGAATGGTTGGTCCAATGCCCCTGGGAGTACTCCGGAATGTGCACGGCATCGAGGAAGGCTTCGTTCCCCTTGATGAACGCGTAGCCGTCGGAGAGGTTCGCACGCCCCTGGCGCAGCGACTTCACCTCGGTGCCGGTGAGCACGAGTCCCGCCTCGTACGACTTCTCGATGTTGTAGTCGTGACGTGCGCGACGATTGGTCGCGACGACCTTCTCCCCGCGTTCCCTGGGCATGGTGCTCTCCTGATTCCGTGTCGTGCGGGCGCACGACAGCCTGTCAGCCTATCAGGTGCGCAACCAACGACGAATCGCGAAGCCTGCCGACAGCGCCGCCAGCACGACGCCGATCACGATGAGAATCGGCACGACGAACGCGGCATCCTGCATGGTGACCCAGGTGGTGATCGATGGCACCCGACCTCGGAGATAGCCGTCGACGCCGAAGTGCATCCCGGCGAGCACCGCGGCGCTCGCGAGCACCGATCCGAGGAACGCCGCGAACACGCCCTCGAGCACGAACGGAGTCTGGATGACACGGTTCGATGCACCCACCAATCGCATGATGCCGATCTCCTTGCGTCTGGCGTAGGCCGACAATCGGATCGTGGTCGCGATGAGCAGCACGGCGGCGATGAGCATGAGCGCGGCGATGCCGACGGCGATGTACGTCGCCACCGTCAGCGCGGAGAACAGCGGGTCGAGGTACTTCAGCTGATCGACGACCTCTTCGACACCCTGCACGCCCGTGAACGACTCCGCGATCACGCGGGACTGCGCCGGGTCCTTCAACGTCACCCAGAAGCTCTGCTGCATCTGGTCCTCGGTGAGCACGCTGGCCTGCTCCTCACCGACCAGCTCGATCAGGTTGGCGTAGGCCTCGGCCTTGTCCTCGAAGCGCACGCTGCCGATCAGCGGGGACAGCGCATCTCCGTCGAGTTCACCCGCCACCACGTCCAGTTGCTCCTGCGTGGCCTCACCGTCCACGCAGGTGTCGGTCTCGGACACCGGTGAGCACATGTACACGGCGACCTGCGCGCGCTCGGACCAGTAGGCCCGCATCGTGGAGATCTGCTCCTGCATGAGGATCGCGGCACCGACGAACGTCAGCGAGACGAAGGTCACCAGCACGACGGAGATCACCATCGAGGCGTTGCGCCGCAGACCCACCAGGGCCTCGGTCAGGATGAGTCCGACCCTCATGTCGTCGGCCCCACTTCGTCGTCGTCCCTGTCCACGAGCCCGAGACGATCGGCCACCCCCACCTCGGCGATGTCGACCTCCGGCGGGACGATCGGATGCGTCCGCCGCGGAGCCGGATCGGATGCTTCAGACGCCGCGTCGGTCGGAACCGGTGACTCGACCGGTGCGGTCAGGACGGGTCCGGTGCTCGATCGGTTCTTCGCCTCGCGCATGCGCGCCAGGGTCACGGCATCCAGCGGCGGAATCGATGCCGTCTCGCGCTGGACCTCCTGCACGGCTGTGAGCGCAGCGGCTGCCGCAGCACCGAGCTCCTGCTTCGGAGTGAGCATCGGGATCGCCGAGGTGTCGCCGTAACCGCCATGGACCTCGTCGCGGACCATCTCGCCGTCGCGCAGTTCGATCACGCGGCGCTGCATCTGGTCGACGAACCCCGCCTCGTGCGTCGCCATGAGCACAGTCGTGCCGCCGGCATTGATACGGGCGAGCAGCTGCATGATCCCGACCGAGGTGGCCGGGTCGAGGTTTCCGGTCGGCTCATCCGCCAGCAGGATCTGCGGGCGGTTGACGATCGCGCGGGCGATGGCGACGCGCTGCTGCTCGCCGCCGGACAGCTCATGGGGCATCCGCTTCTGCTTGCCGTCGAGGCCGACCAGCGCAAGCGCCTCGGGCACGGCCTGCTGGATGAATCCACGGGATGACCCGGTGACCTGCAGCGTGAACGCGACGTTCTGATACACCGTCTTCGACGGCAGCAGGCGGAAGTCCTGGAACACCGAGCCGATGTGACGGCGGAAGTACGGCACCTTGCGGTTCGCCAGCGAACGGAGGTCGCGGCCCAGCACGGCGACGCGGCCGGTGGACGGGACCTCTTCCCGCAGAATGAGCCGCAGGCAGGTCGACTTGCCGGAGCCCGAAGCGCCGACGAGGAAGACGAACTCCCCGCGTTGCACTTCGAAGTCGACCCCGGACAGAGCAGGGCGCTTGGTGCCCCGGTAGCGTTTGGTGACGTTCTCGAACCGAATCATGGCGGTACGAGCCTAAGCGCGCCTGCGGCGCTGCTCGCGAGCGACACCCCACCTGCGGGGCAGAGGTGCCCCTCACGGATGTCTCACGGGGCTGGTATAGATGAGAGGGGACGCCGGAGGGGTGCGTCCTGCGCCCGTGCCGCGCACAGCAACGGTGCGAGAACTCGAGGACATCATGAGCACACCTGCCGGTTGGTACGACGACGGTTCGGGTCGACAGCGTTGGTGGGACGGCACGAAGTGGACGGAGCACTTCGCGCCGGAGGTCACCGCCACGGGTGCGACTTCCGCGTCGACCGTGGCCGACGATGCGAGCGTCCCGCCGTACGCCTCGGCCAGTGCTCCCGGCTCGCCTGCGGGGTCGACGCCGTATTCCGCCGCTGCACCTGCCGGACCTGCGGGATCGCCCCTGAAGCCGAAACCGCACGTTCTCGCGTGGATCGCGCTCGGCGTCGCGGCGCTCGGATTCATCCTGGCCTGCATCCCGGCGACCGTGATCGTCGGGCTGATCCTGCTCCCGATCGGGCTGATCCTCTCGATCGTGGCGCTGTTCATGAAGGGCGCGAAGTGGCCGGCCATCACCGGTCTCATCCTGGCCGTCGTCGGCGGGATCATCGGCACGATCGTGCTGATCGTCACGATCGTCGCTGTGGGCGTGCAGGCGTTCGACGAGATCGCCGATGCGACCTCCACATCGGCACCGCAGGACGGGTCAGACGACGCGGCCGCTTCTGGCCCGCGGCCCACCGTCGACGAGGTCGAGGACGCGATCGAGGCGTACATCGACGCCAGCGGCGCAGAGGGCTCCTTCAGCGACGCGCAGATCACCTGTTTCGCCGAGGCGTTCGTGGCGTCCGACACCGATGACGCGACTCTGCGCGCCATGGTCGAGGCCGACGGAGACTTCACGGACTTGGGCGCGGCAGAGACTTTCACGACTCTGCTCGGGGAGCACACCGCGACGTGCGCCCTCGCCGAGTGATCCTCTGACAGACAGGAAGACGGCCCCGGTGAAGCACCGGGGCCGTCTTCGTGCGCGTCGGATCAGTCGTCGTCGCGGCGCTTGCGCCAGCGGATGCCTGCGGAGATGAACCCGTCCAGGTCGCCATCGAACACGGATGCCGGGTTGCCCGACTCATAGCCGGTGCGCAGGTCCTTGACGAGCTGCTGGCCGTAGAGGAAGTACGAGCGCATCTGGTCGCCCCAGCTCGCGGTGATGTTACCCGCGAGCTCTTTCTTCTTCGCCGCTTCCTGTTCCTTCTGCAGCAGCAGCAGGCGGGTCTGCAGGACGCGCATCGCGGCCGCGCGGTTCTGGATCTGGGACTTCTCGTTCTGCATCGACACGACGATGCCGGTGGGCAGGTGGGTGATGCGCACGGCGGAGTCGGTCGTGTTGACGGACTGGCCGCCGGGGCCGGAGGAACGGAACACGTCGACGCGGATGTCGTTCTCGGGGATGTCGACCTCCGTGGCCTCCTCCATCAGAGGGATGACCTCGACAGCGGCGAACGACGTCTGACGCTTGTCGGCGGAACCGAACGGACTGATGCGCGCGAGGCGATGCGTGCCGGCCTCGACCGAGACGGTGCCGAAGGCATAGGGCGCATCGATCTCGAACGTTGCGGACTTGATACCCGCCCCCTCGGCGTAGGACGTATCCATGACCTTGACCGGGTACTTGTGCCGCTCCGCCCAGCGCAGATACATGCGCATGAGCATCTCGGCGAAATCGGTGGCGTCATCGCCACCGGCGCCGGAACGGATCGTGATGATCGCGCTGCGCTCGTCGTATTCGCCGTCCAGCAGCGTCTGCACCTCGAGCTGGTTGATGAGCTCGGTGAGCGCGGTGAGCTCGCTGCGCGCTTCGAGCGCGGACTCCTCGTCGCCCATCTCGTTCGCGAGGTCGATGAGCACCTCGAGATCGTCGAGCCGCTGCGCGATGCCGGTGATGCGCGCGAGCTCGGACTGGCGGTGGCTGAGTGCGCTGGTCACCTTCTGAGCGCGCTCGGTGTCGTCCCAGAGGTCGGGCGCACCGGCCTCTTCGCTGAGTCGCGCGATTTCGTCGCGGAGACGGGAGACATCGACGACCTCGCTGATGTCGCCGAAGGTTTGCCTGAGCGCCTGGATTTCGGCGGAAAGATCGAGTTCGAGCATGACACCCCAGCCTATCCTGCTTCGCGGAGCGGCGAGAGGTCGATGCGCTCACGAGTAGAGTGGCGGCGAGATGAGCAACGCATCGACGGTCCTGAGGAGCTTCGGGCCGATGGTGTACCTGCCGACCATCCTGTTCTCGCTCGGCGAGGGCGCCGTTCTGCCGCTGATCCCCGTGATCGCCGCGAACATGGGCGCCGATGTCGCCTCGGCCGCGCTGGTCGCGTCGGCCCTCGTGGTGGGTCAGCTGTGCGGGAACCTTCCTGCCGGTTGGGCCGTCGCCCGCATCGGCGAGCGGTTCACGATGGTGTTCGCTGGTCTGATCTCGATGCTGGCCGTCGTGGGGATGATCTTCGCCCCTGTGATCGGCGTCTTCGCGGCCGCGGTGTTCCTCCTCGGGTTCTGCGCTGCTGCGTTCGGGCTCGCCAGACACGCATTCATGACGACGCGCGTGCCCATCGCGTTCCGCGCCCGCGCGCTGTCGCTGCTCGGTGGCAGCTTCCGTCTCGGGATCTTCATCGGCCCGTTCGTCACGGCGGCGCTCCTGCAGCTGTTCGGTGACGAGACGGCTGCGATCTGGTTCTTCCTGGCGTGCCTCGCCGTCATGGTCGTCCTCGTCCTGTTCGGTCCGGATCCCGAGAGGACCACTCCCCCGGCCATGAACGGGACGTTCACGGAGGACACCGGTGAGGCCGTGTCCGGATCGATCCCGACGATCCAGCGGCCCGGGATCTTCCGCACCATGTGGCACCACCGCGGCGTGCACGGCCGGCTCGGGCTCGCTGCGGCATCCCTGTCGGCCGTCCGTTCCGCCCGCCAGGTCGTCCTGCCGTTGTGGGGCGTCTCGCTGGGGCTGGATGCCCAGACGATCGCACTCGTCGTCGGTGTCTCGGGGGCCATCGACTTCGCGTTGTTCTACGCCAGCGGCCAGGTCATGGATCGGTTCGGCAGGCTCTGGGCCGCCATGCCGGCGATGGTGCTGATGGGCAGCGGATTCATCGTGCTCTCGTTCACCCACGACGGGGATGCCGCGGTGCTCTGGTTCGGGATGTGCGCGGCCGTACTGGGAGTCGGAAACGGCCTGTCCAGTGGGATTCTGCTCACGCTGGGTGCCGATGTCGCGCCCAAGGGCGAGCCGGCCGCCTTCCTGGGATCCTGGCGCACACTGACGGATGCCGGTGGCGCCGTCGCTCCGCTCCTCGTCTCGGGCGTGACGGCTCTCGCGTCACTGCCGGTCGCGGCCGGACTCATGGGCGTGGTCGGCTTCATCGGTGCGCTGGGGTTCCTGCGCTGGATCCCCCGGTTCAGCCCTCGCTCGCGCGACTGAACCCACATGGGCTCGTCGGCATCGGCGCGTCGGCATCGGCGCGTCGACGTCACTGCAGCGCGGTGCGGCTCGTCGCCGACGCCTCCAGCGCCACTCCGTCCGGCACGAACGGCGAGAACAGCGGCGGATGCCATACCGCCGCGACGGTGACCTGCGCGGTCACGCCGTCCGGCGCCACGGCCGACACGAGTGCCGCGTCCCCCGGTACGGCAGAGACGACCGCCGCAGCCTGTTCGTACACCCCGGCGTCGCTCAGCACCGCCCGCACGGATTCACCGTCGATGACGAGGCTGAATCCGTCGGATCCGGCGAGAGCCGCGGCATCCGCCAGGGAATCGAGACGTTTCTGGGCGATGTACAGGTCGGTCGCGCACACGCACGCGAAGACGACCGCGATGGCGAGCACGGCATAGCCGAGCATGAGCGGAAGGATGCTGCCGTCATCGTCCGCCATCCGCTCGCGCAGGGTCGTCATCCGGACCCCCAGACTCTGGACATCTTCTGCGCGGCCACGGCCTCGACGGGGATCGCGGCGACTCTGTCGAGCCCGAACACCTGCGGGACGAACGGAAGCGACACCCGGGTCGACACGGTCACGACGACGGTCGCACCAGGCGCAGGACACGAGGCGGATGCCGGAGTGCAGGCGATGGAGACCTGCACGGATGCCGGATCCATGCCGTACTCCTCGATCACGCCGGTGAGGATCGCATCGCCGCGAGCGGCGGCCGCCACGGCATCCGGCGCCTGACCCATGGCGCGCGCCGTGTGGCGGGCAGCCGCCTCGGCGCCGAGGGTCTGCTCCTGCACGGCGCCGAGTGTGAGGACGAGGTACACGAGCGGGACGAGCAGAATCACGCCGACGACGATGAACTCGAGGGCGGCGGATCCGTCGTCATCGCGCACCCAACGACTCCATCGGTGCATCCGCCTCCACCTCCAGCCCGAACGGGATCCCGATCAGTCCGAGCACCGGCAACGCCGTGCGCACGCGAACGGTGACGACTTCATGACCGGGCTCGGCGCGTGTGCTCACAGTGATGTCCTCGGCGAAGTCGCTGCCGACCGCGGTCGTGATGACGTCGGCGGTGCGAGCGGCGCCGTCTTCGAGTGCCGTGTCGGCGAGCGCGGCGTAGTGCGCGCCCTCGACCGCGGCGTCGTGCACGACGTTGCGGACGTACATCGCCAGTCCGAGCTGCAGCACCGCGAGCGTGAGCACCGTGAGGATCGAGCCGACGAGCACGAACTCGACGGGACTGGACCCGTCCTCGTCGCGCACGATCCGGCGGAGCACGGGCTCAGATCCCGGAGACTCGCGCGATCGCCTGCTCGAACAGCGATGTCAGGGCGGGCCCCGCCACGGCCCAGATCAGCACGACCAGACCAGCAGTCATCAGCGTCACGAGCACCCAGCCGGGCACATCCCCGGTCTCGTCCTCGATGAGCGCACGGGTCTGCCCCGCGAGTCGGGCTCGCCACTGTCGGAGTCGGTTCATGTCTGTTCCTTTCGTAGGGGTCGGGGAATCGCACTCAGCCGAGACCGAGGCGGAGGATGAACAGGCCGGGGAAGACCGCGAACAGGACGGACAGCGGGAGGATCAGGAAGACCAGTGGAAGGAGCATGAGGATCTCCTTCCGCCCGGCCTGTTCGATCAGCCCGCGCTTCGCGTCTTCGCGCGCGTCCGCCGCCTGCGCGTGCAGCACCCCGGCGAGCGGCGCACCGTGCTCGAGCGCTGCGACGAGCTGATCCACGGCGCGGGAGAGGCCGGGAAGCTGGAGGCGCGATGCCGTCTCGCCCAGAGCGTCGGCGAGCGGAGATCCGGTGTTGACCGCCAGCACCACCTGTCGCAACTCCTCGGTGAGCTCTCCAGAGCCGACCGCGGCGACCCGGCGGATCGCATCCAGCAGCCCTTCGCCGGCCGACAGGCACAGCGCCAGGAACTCGAGCGTGGTGGGGAGTTCCTCGCCGAGCCGGGCCATCCTGGCTCTGGCCCGAGCCGTGAGGAGCATGTCGTAGCCCGTTGCCGCGGCGACGCCCATCAGGATCGGCAGCACCACCGTCGGCGCTGACATCCTTCCGGCGAGCGCCAACGCGATCACGATGACGGCGCCGACGGCCAGCCCGCCGAGTCCCCACGCCAGCTGGCGGCCTCGGAACGCACTCGCGTCGAGCGGGCTGCCTGCCTGCGCGAGACGCATCCGCAGTGCTTCTCCCCCGCCTACAAGCCGTTCGAAGACATCGCGCAGACGAGCCCAGGCTGGACGTCCCGACGCCGACAGCATTCCGGCAGTGGGCAGGATCCCCCGCGGCAGCAGCGCGTCAGGAACGACGTCGCGCACGTAAGGTGCGATCCGCACGCTCAGCGACGCCGCGCGCCAACGCGGCAGAGCAGCCAGCACGCAGAGGACGCCGCCGGCGAGCAGCCCGCCGAGCAGCACCGCGATCGCGAGGTCGGTCACGGCCGTCATCCGAACCACCGCTTGGGTTCGGCAAGGCGACCGACGCGGACCATGATGCGGAACGCCAGAACCGAGACCGCCGCGCCGGCGATGATCACCAGTACCCCTTCAGCCGTGCCGTACGCGTCGACACCCTCCGGACGCATCACGAGAAGCCCGAGGATCACCCATGGCGCGACCACCCCCAGCACCGCTGCGCCGTGGATCCAGGACTGCCGCGCCTCGACCTCACCGCGCAACGCGGCATCTTCGCGCACCGACGACGACAGGGCGCGCAGCACACCGGTGAGATCGGTGCCGCCCACCTGCCGTGCCATCCGCAGCGTCTCGATGATGCGGTCCGCGATCGGATCGGCGAGCGCAGTCTTCAACCGATCCAGACTGGACTCGAACCGTCCGGTCGCCCGCAGGTCCCTCGCGAAGACGGCGAACGCCGGACGGACGGCCTGCGGCGCGGATTCGGCGAGACCTGCCACGGCATCCGGCAGCGAAAGGCCGACTCTGATGGCGGCGATGAGCAGGTCGCAGACGTCCGGCCAGAGCTGACGACGTGCTTTGCGCAGTCTCAGCCGCCTCCCTCGGAGGTACGTCACCGGCGCCGCCGCGGCGGCGAGCGCGGCGATGACGGCGAGTGCAGCGAGCCCGGTGAGCAACCAGACGACCGCTGCCGTGGCCGCGGCCAGCGCGAGCATCACCATGATCAGGGTGCGCGAGCGGATGCTGCCCAGACCGGCCTCTTCGAGCAGACTCGTGAGCGCCCCGGCGCGCGGTGTGCGCTCGACGGCGCGATCGCGAACCGGCCACAGCCACGGCGACGCGCAGAGCAGCAGGCCGGCGGCGAGTGCTGCGCCGACCAGCAGCGTCATGCGGTGGCCTCCGAGCGGTGGACCGCCCGCGTGATGATGCGACCTTCGACGACCTCACCTGTCGGCGCCAGCACCTCGACGACGCGACGCTGTCCTGCGGCGTCCCGCGCGCAGTGCACCACCAGCGAGACCGACGAGGCGATCGCCGGTGCGATGAAGGAGCGGTCAATGTTGCGTCCGGCCAGCAACGGCAGGATCGAGAGCTTCTCGAGCGCCTCGGCGGCGGAATTGGCGTGGATGGTCGCAGCCCCCGGCACGCCGGTGTTGAGTGCGAGGACGAGGTCCAGCGCCTCCGCGTCACGCACCTCGCCGATGACGAGCCGATCGGGGCGCATGCGCAGCGCCTCCTTCACCAGGCGCCGAAGCGTGATCTCACCGGTGCCCTCCAGGCTCGCCTGTCGGCCTTGCAGAGCGACGAGATCCGGGCCCTCGACGGCGAGTTCGAACGTCTCCTCCGCCGTGATGATGCGCTGCGTGCCCGCGCAGGACTCCAACAGTGCACCGAGAAGTGTCGTCTTGCCGGCATGCGTTGCGCCTGAGACGAGCACGCTCTGCCCTTCCTGCATGGCACGGCGGAGCATCTCGGCGACGTCGCCGGACAAGGCGCCCTGCTGGACGAGCGCGTCGAGCGTCCGGTATCGAGGCAGGAACTTGCGGATGTTGACCGCCCATCCGCCGCGCACCACATCGGCGATCGCGACATGCAGTCGAGAACCGTCGGGAAGCGAGGCATCCACGAACGGCTGGCTGATATCCACCCGGCGTCCGGTGGACTGCAGCATCCGCTCGACGAGATCGCGCACCACGGCATCCGTCAACCTCAGCGGGATCCGCTCTGTCGCTCCGCCCCGAGCGACATGGACGTGCTCGGTGCCATTGATCCAGATCTCCTCGGGTATCCAGTTCATTTCAACGGGCAGCCCGGGGCGAGGAGGCGCTCTCCTCAGCAACCACGCCTCCTCTGAAAGGACAACCTTGTCTACCCCGGAACTTCTCGTCGACCTCTACCTCCGTCTCTCCATCGACAAGGAGGGCAAGGACTCCCTCGAAAGGCAGGAGGCCGACCTCCGCGAGTGGGCTTCCCGAGAAGGCAAGACCGTCCGCACCGTCTGGCGCGACGCCGGCAAGTCCGGCTACAAGCGCAGCGTCAAGCGCCCCGACTTCGACTCCGCCATCGCCGCGGTCAAGGCGGGCGAGGTCGCCACCCTCGCTGTCTGGAAGCTCGACCGGCTCAGCCGCCAGGGTGCGGGCCAGGTCGGTACCGTACTGGACGACGTAGACGCCGTCGGCGGTCGGGTCTTCTTCCTCAAGGATTCGCTCGACTCTTCCGTCCCCGGGCACCGCATGGTCATCGTCATGGTCTCCGAGCAAGCTCGCGCCGAGAGCGCCAATACCTCCCTCCGCGTCCGCGCGAAGAAGGAGGTCCAGCGCCGCGCGGGCCAATACCTCGGCGGCTCGGCCCCGTTCGGCTACGTCGTCGGCGGCGACCGAAAGCTCCGCCGCAACCCCAAGACCGCGCCTCTCGCACGCGAGGTATATGAGCGCCTCCTCGGCGGCGAGACGATGCTCCAGGTGTGCCGCGACTGGAATGAGCGGGGCATCCGCACCCAGCGCAACGGCGCACACTGGCGCTCGTCCAATCTGTCCGTCATCCTCCGCTCTCCGACGTTCGCGGGCCTAGTTCCCGATCACCGCGAAGAGCGGGCGGCGGGCTACCAGGGAGCCGACCTCCACCCCTGGCGGCACCCGGATACGGGCGAACATGTCTCGCTCATGGCCGATGGGGAGGCGCCGATCGTGACCGAAGGCGAGCGCGTCGCACTACTCGCCGAACTCGACTCGCGCCTCCGTCGCTACGGGCGCGGCATGCGAGCCGTCCGTCAGCCCCGGAGCCTCCTCGGGGGCGGGCTAGTCGTGTGCGCGACGTGCCAGGGCAAGTGCAACGACTTCGGCGGCGCGTACCGCTGTCGGCGTCGGGAACACGTCGGCCCGCAGTGTCCTCGCCCCGTCTCCGTCACGACGACGCTTCTCGACGAGGCAGTCAAGCGAGCATGGGCTTCCCGCCTCGCCGCCCTCGAGCCTGGTGATGCCCTTTTGGAGGCCGTAGCCGCCCGCTGGCTGGCCAAGAATGACCCGGTGGTGGTCCAGTCACACCGCGAGTATTCTGAGCGCTTGGCGACGCTGGAGGCGAAGCTGGCCGCCGCGGATCACGACCACTATGTCCGCAGCAAGCTCGACGCTGAGAGATACGCCCGTATCGCCGCGGCGTTGGAGGGGCAGATGACGACCGTCCGCGCCGACATCGCGCTCCTTCCCGAGCCGGAGGCCGACCTCGGCTCACTCCTGGACCCGGAGCTCTCACTTCCGGCGATCATGGCCGCGCCGGTCATGGAGGCCCGCGCCCTGCTCCGCCTGGCAATCGACAAGGTCATCGTCACGCCCGCTGACCGCCCGGGACAACGTTTTGTGCCTCACGAGCGCATCCGCATCGCGTGGGCCTCCACGCGGTGACGCTCATAGCAGCGCGCCGGACCCGGTCGCCAGGGAAGGCGCGTGGCCGGAGGGCCGAGTAAGTGTCGAAGTGTCGATTCACTTCGACACTCTCTATTCCTCTCTTGAGTAGCTCTCTCTCTCAAGGCGGGAATAAGGAGTGTCGATTTACTTCGACACTTCGACACTCGCCCGCCGCCCGCGTGGTCGCCCTCCTCGGCGTTTCTGAGAGTCGTCTCTGAAAAGAGTCCCCCGGCAGCGTCCTCCCCCGTTTCCGCGCCTTCGGTTGGGCACCCAGGCGCTCTCCTAGATAGAGGGAGAAATCTCGTTCTACCCAAGCCTCGTCGTCATCGACGGGGCTTTTTCTTTACCCTTCTTGCCGTTGGCAACGGCACCGACTCCGCGAAAGGAGCCGCGCATGGCCTACCTCCTCAACTGCGCGCAGTGCGGCCGACCTGCCGAACTCGCCAAACCGACCGCCCGCTTCTGCTCGTCGGCGTGTCGTAACCGCCGCTACTACGCCGACCTCACCGCCAGACGGCTCCGCCTAGCAACCCAGGCGGCGGCGGCGCTCCGCTCCGGCGACGTCGCCGAACTTGAGCGAGTAGCTGGCCGCGCTGTCGAGCTACTCGCACCCTAGGTGACGCCGATCAGCCAAACCACTCCAGGCCCTCTCCTCCGCAGCCACACGAGCGTGATTCTCGCGTCGGCCAGGGCCACCTGGTCCACCTCTACGAAAAGGAACCCCATGACGACTACCTCCGCTCTATCCCCGCTGACTATGACCGGCGACCCCCGCGGCTCCCGTCCCCCGGCCCCGAAATGGCTGACTGACAAGGTCCCCGGCGCGAAGGCGCTTGCTCGGGCGTTCGAGAGCGCCCGCAACGGCGTAGCCGAGGCGAACGTTGCCCATCGTGCCGCTCTGGATGCGCTCCGGGAGGCCAGCAAGCTCAACTCTGGCGTTTGGGAGCCTCGCGTCGACGTCGAGTACGACCGTTGGCGTCAGCTCAAGGCAAGGAAGATAGAGGCTGAGGCAGCCATCCGCCACGCTGAGACGAAAGCCGCGACCGCCTGGGAAGCGCTCTACGAGCACCTCCACGCCACACCGCACGCCCAGGCTGAGGCCAACCGAGTCGCCAACGAGCACTTCGCCGCGATCGCGGACGCCTTCACTGCTCTCGATGACAGCGTCGCTGCCTTCGCCGAGGCAGAGTCCCTCGTCCACACCAAGTACAACGTGCGCGAAGGCTTCTACACGAAGCGATTCTCAGAGCAGTACCGCCAGGACACCGCGGCCCTCCGCAAGGCGGTATCGGCCTACACAGCGAAGGAGGCCGGTCGATGAACACCCGCGACATCGATTCTCTCGTCGCCGACACCGTCGCCGCCCGTCCGCTCCCCGCTTCATACACCGGCTTGAACCCGCAAGACCGCGCTCGCGTCGAGGCCGAAGCCGCCCGCCGGCGTCTGACGCCCGACGCCTTCTGGAGCTTGTCCCGATCCCGGCGCAACATGACCGCGGAGGAGCGCTACACCGCTCGCGTCAAGGACGCCGCTGCCGAGCGAGAACGGCAGCGCAAGATCGCTGAAGACGCCGACAAGGGACTCTTCGGCAACCTCAGCAAGACCGACGAGGAGTACCCCACGAAGGTCCTTTCCGTAGTCGACAACCGCTACAAAAAGTAGCGCACCGTCGTGTGACACACGACCCCCGTGGGATGGCCCGCGGGCCTCCGGGCTGGCGTCTCCCTTCGTCAGTACGGAGCGGTAGCGGCGCGGGCTCTTATTCCGCGCACGGCCACCACTGGCCAGCCCTCCTCCGCCGCTGTCTCCTCGGCCTTTGAGTCGAGGGCTGGCCATCTCCACGAAAGGAACACCATGACGACGCCATCTGACTACCGAGCCTTGGAGGCCGCACGCATCGCCCTCGCCGCCGAGCTCTCCCGCGTCAAGCACGAGCTCCGCCAGGAGCGCGCACTCCGCGCCCTCCCCGACCTCGAGCCCGTCATCGAATTCGTCCGCGGCGACTCCGACGAGGACTATGCGGCGCACGCTCAGGCCCTCGCCACCGCACTCCGCGGGGCGTACGGCAAGGCGTGAACGCGCATCTCCGCCCCGATTCGCGGATCGTTCGCGACTACCCTTCGGATGCGTCTGTGTCGCCCGCGCTGGCCGCCGCTTGAGCCGCCGCGCGCCAGTCGCCCATGCCCGCCCTGACCGACTCCGCTGGCGCATCGTCAATCCGCACCGCTTGGGCAAACTGCCGACCGAAATTCGTGGCGCGAATGACGCCCTTGTCGAATTCAATCGCCTCGGGACGTTCGGCTCGCGCCTGCACTTCCTGATATTCAGGTCGCGTGTTGACCCACCCGTACACACCCGCGGCGGTTAGATATGCGTCGTACATCACCTCAACGAGCCCGAGTCGAATCCAGTTATCGACGTAAGTGGCGATCCTGTCGGGGACCAGCGCCTTACCATCGTCGTCACGCCAGTCCAGTATGTGCGTAGCTTCCTCGCTCGCGCCTTCGCCACTCTCTGCTTTGATCTTGACGCGGGCAATCGGCGCGATGTATTCCTTATCCGCAAATACGCCGCGCAGAAACACCACCTCGGTTGCATCAAGCTGGCGCAGCACATCGACGAAGGCAGGGTGTGCCCCGAGTGAGCTTCGCGAATCCATGGCGCTAGCGAGCAGTGACAGATACAGACGTCGCAATTCAGTCTCGTCGTGTGCGTAGACCAAAGCGTCCAGCACGGGCCCTGCGACGACAGCACGCGGCGAGATGATGTCTTCGTCCGGGACCACATCGAGGCGCTCGGCGAGTTCCCCCTCAAAGCGTCGTTTCATGTAGTCAGCGAAGCGCGTGGCCCCGTAATTTGCCGCCGCTAGGGGTAACAGCACTGTGTGTACCGTCTGAGTGATGATCTTCAGTGACTTTGCCGCATAAACACCGGCCTCGCGCGCATCGGGCGATTCCTTGCCCAGTTTGATGACTTCTCCCAATGCGCCTACCGTCGTCGCGAGCGCCTTCTCCGGCGGCTGTTCACTCATGTCGTGAGCATAGCCGGATGCGCGCCGTCGCCAGTCGCCCCATCACCCTCGCCCGTTTCAAGTCGGCGGGGGTGATCGCCAGCTACTCGGTGCGCTCCGCCCAGACCGAAGGCGACTCCGACACCTCGGCGTAGCCCATCACCCTGAGCAGATCAGCCGCCTGACCAGTCTCAAGGGCGAAGGCGGTCTTGAAGGCTGTCAAGCGCCAGGTCGGTCGCTCGCACACCATCTGGCGAAGGGCCAACGACGGCTCACCCCTCCCGCCCTCAATAACCCAGCGTTCTGCCGCCGCCCGCCGTTCGCCGTGTTTGTAGCCAGCTAGTAGCTGGCCGCCTTGGCGCAAGCGGTCGAGGACATCGGCGACGGTGAGCCCGGCGAGCACGAGCTCGACGATGGCCGTGATAGGCCCGCCACCGACCCCGACGACGCTGAGATGCAACGTCGAGCCGTCTGCAAAGCGTGCGGCCTGCACCATCGTGAGCTCGTCCAGATGTCCGAGGACGAGCTCGTCGCGACCGTCCTCGTCAACGTCGACCACGAGCAACGGCGCGATCGACTTTCCCACCTCCCGCGAGACCGCGTCACGGAGCAACTCGTCATCGCCCCCGACGACCTCAAGCATTTGAGGGGAGATAACTCCCCAGTCAGCTCCACCCGGCGTGTACCACACGCTCACATTGATCACGCTCAGATCGTAGTCTCTGCCATCCGCGCAGGCCCGAGACCCGGCAATCCGCGTCCCGTTTCAAGCCGGCGGGGGTCTCCCCAGGCCCGGGGAGGCATAGCGTCTGCCAATCGATACGTATGGCTCTCGACTTTTAGGGCAACGCTGGCCCGGTTTTCGGCGGCGCTACCCGTAACGACCGCTGAACTTCGCGGCGCGTAGGCCCTGCTAGGCCGCCCTATCAGCAACGATTCGGCCCGGAAACGAAGGAAAACCTCAGCCTAACGGCCCGTCTCGCGCGTCAGGGACGTTGAGCAATCGTCACGTACACGCGACCGCTGGCGTCCGCATGGACCGGCCCCTGACGCTGGATGCCCCACGTCCCGAGCACAGCATCGAGCGCTTCCAGCGATTCCGCGTCGTCCATCGACCGCCACCCATGCAGTTTCACCCGCTTGCCGTTCGGATAGCGCTCAGAGCTATCGAGGGACAGCCAATAGCCGGATTTATCTGCCATCGGCGCGACCCAGACCACATCCATCATCGGCCCACCGTAACCCACCCACTCGAGGAACCGCCATGATCTTCACACCCAACGGCAACTACCGCCGCCCAGCACCCATCGAGGTACCGCCCGGCGAGCCACTGACGATCCCGTCCACGACCATCACCGTCGCACACGACGCCCGTGGCTTCGAGGTCGGCTATTTCGCCAAGCCCGGCGTCGTCTGCGCCCCGGCGCTCATCGTGCCCGGCGATGCTCCGAGCCTCGCCGACGCCACCGTCTACATCCCCGTCAACGGTTCCCGGCCGCTGCCGTTCCTCGACGCCGACGAACTGCCCGCCCAATGACCCCCGCCGACCACACGCTCCGCGACCTTGCCACCGCCCACGCTGACGCCACGCTTCGAGTCGTCGACCTCCTGAAGTCGACCCGAAGCATCCAGTACGAACTTCCGCCCGGCGCTCGCGTCGTGACGCCGGACGTCGTCCGCGACCCGACTGGAGAGACTGCCGCATCCGGCACTCGCCTCGCCCTCCGCGCGGGCGTCGAGGACGCCATCGACGCATGGAACTCGCCACCGCCGACTTCACCAAGGCAGCGGACGCGCTGGAGCACCTCCTCGACCGCGACATGAACCCCAGCTACGCGACCGCCGCGTAATTGAACCCGCGAAGGCCCCCGCCCGCTCCTCGTCCACGCCGAGGCGCCGGCGGGGGCCTTTGTCGTACCCACCGCCAGGACACCATGACCTCTCCCTCCATCGGCTTCGCCGACATCGCCCTGTCGCCGCATTCCGCGGGCCTCGGACGCATGCTCCGCGGGCATCTCGACCCGAAGCTTTCGCCCTCCGCCGCTATGCCCGACCTCAAGCGCAGCCTCGCTCGTGTCGTCGCCCCGGTCGCTATCGCCGCCGCGGTGGCAGCGGGCCTCGCCCTATCCGCGAAGGTGCTCGGCGCCTCTATAGCCCAGGCCGGAGCCCTGGAGCAGTCCATCGGAGCCATCGACACGATCTTCAAGGGCTCCGCGGGCCAGATGCACCTCTGGAGCTCCGCCGCAGCCATCTCCACCGGCCTCGCGCGCAACGAATACAACGAGCTCGCCACCCTCATCGGCTCCCAGCTAAAGAACGCCGGGACGGCCATGGAGGAGCTCGCCCCAAGACCAACGACCTCATCACGCTCGGCGCGGACCTCTCCTCGATGTTCGGCGGCACGAGCCGCGAGGCCGTCGAGGCCCTCTCCTCCGCCCTCAAGGGCGAGCGAGACCCGATCGAGCGCTACGGCGTCAGCCTCAAGCAAGCATCGATCGACGCCAAGGCCGCTGAGCTTGGCTTCACGAAGGTCGGCGGCGCTCTCTCCGCCGAGGCCAACGCCGCCGCAACCCTCGCGCTCATCATGGAGCAGACGGCAGACGCGCACGGCAACTTCGCCAAGGAGTCCACGACCTACGAGGGCGTTATGCAGCGCCTCGGCGCGTCGTGGGCCAACGTCTCCACGACCATCGGCCAGGCGTTCCTCCCGTTCGCCACCGCGGCGGGCTCCATCCTCCTCGCCATGATGCCCACCATCCAGGGCGTAGCCGACAACTTCGCCGTCTTCGGCGAGCGGATGTCCACGGCCTTCCAGGACGCGAGCGGCGGACTGGCCGGCGTCGGCGCGATGTTCGCCGACGCACTCGACGGCATCGGCGCATGGGCCTCTACCATCGACTTCGGCGCGCTCGTCGCCAAGCTCGTCGAGGTCGCCAAGACCCTCGGCGCCCGGGCGCTGGACGCGCTCCCCGGCCTTGCGACGGCCTATCTCGACGTCTACCCCACCCTCGTCGAACTCGTCTGGGGAGGCCTCTACACCGGCATCCTCGACTCTTTCTTGATCACTGCGACCGCGCTCATCGGCTTCTTGCCGTTGAGCGTGCCGCAGTTCGCCTCGGTCCTCGTCACTGCCCTCCCCGTCCTCCTGGCGGCGGGCGTCGAACTCTTCATGTCGCTCGTCACGGGCATCGCGACCGTTCTGCCGACGCTCCTGACGACGTTCACGGACGTCTTCGCCCAGGTGCTCGCCATCGTCATCGAGACGCTGCCCCAGCTTCTCGCGTCGGGCATCGAACTCTTCACCACGCTCGTCCAGGCCATCCTGGACGTCCTCCCGGTGATCCTCGACACCCTTCTCGGCGATGTCCTGCCCAACGTCCTCAAGACGGTCCTCGGGATGCTACCGGAGCTCCTCACCGCGGGCATCGAGCTCTTCATGGAACTCGTCAACGCGATCCTCGACGTCCTCCCGGACATCCTCGACACGCTCCTCGGAGACGTGCTCCCCAACGTCCTCAAGACGGTCCTCGGGATGCTGCCCGAGCTCCTGGCCGCTGGCATCGAGCTCTTCTTCTCGCTCGTCACGGCGATCCTCGACGTGCTGCCCGACATCCTCAAGACCCTCCTCACGGATGTCCTGCCGAACGTCCTGGACACCATCCGCGGGATGCTGCCGGAACTCCTCACCACGGCCATCGACCTCTTCTTCACTCTCGTCGAGGCGATTCTCACGGTGCTGCCGGACATCATCTCGACGCTCCTCAGGGACGTCCTGCCGACGCTCATCACGACGCTAATCAACATGGTCCCGCGCCTCATCAACGGGGCCATCCAGCTATTCGGCGCGCTCGTCCAGGGTCTCGTCTCCCGCGTGCCGGCGATCGCTCGGGCGATCCTCACCGACATCGTCCCGGCGCTCGTCTCCGCAGCTATCGACAGCGTGTCGAGCCTTCTCGAGGCTGGCAAGGACGTCCTCCGCGGCCTCATCGATGGGCTCTGGAGCATGGCTTCATCCGTCGCCGACGCCCTCATCTCGCTAATCGGTGGAGCCGTCGACGGCTTCCTCGGCTTCCTCGGCATCAACTCGCCCTCCCGCTTGCTCCAAGGCATCGGCCTTGACGTCGGCGAAAGCCTCGCCGACGACCTCGACGCGACACCGCTGCCCCCGTGGTATCCCACCTCGCCCATTGAAAGCGACGGCTACGCCCGTTCGGTCGCCACCGCCCTCGCTGACAGTGTCCCGGCCCGACGCCGACATACCACCATCACGCGGAACGCCACTCAAGGGCTCACCGCTGAGCAGGAAATCGCGCGTGCCTGGCGCGACCTCCGCTTCAGCAACCTCTAGCCACACGGCTAGCCCACGGCCCCGCGCTCGTCACCGAGCCGGGGCCGTTTCTGCGTCTACACGGACCCCGTCGGAGGTAGTCGCCTCGCCGCCGAGCGCCTCTAGACTCCGCCGCCATGTATACGTACACCAGTATTCTTGAGTCCACGACGACGAGAGGACTTCTCCATAAGCGCTCCGCAGGTTCTACCCAGGCCCGCCACCCAGGCGGGCCTACGAACCCGTGGAGTGCCATGTCCGAACTCGTCTCCGAGTCCATCTCGTCCTTCGTCGTCTGCCCGAATGACGACACTCACGTTGGCGAAATTGGTTACCCCTGCCCTCGTTGCGGCACGATGATCTAGCTTGTCCGCGTCATAGCAACCGACGGCAGCTATCGCCGTTTACACGCCGCTACCCTGGCGACATGACTGACCTCGACAAGCTCATCCCGCCGAGCGAGCCGGCGCAAGACATCCTGACGACCGTCCTCAGTGCCGGCGTCAGCGCCTTCCCTGTGGGTGGAGGCGCAGTCGCCCGCGTCATCGACGGTGCTATTGCCGCGAGAGCTGCCGAGCGCCAACACGCGTACAACGTCGCCGTCGTGGCCGAACTCAACCACATCGCCGAACGCCTCGACCGCTCTCTTACGATCGCCGACGTCATCCGCTCCGACGAGTTCATCTCCGCGCTCTCACGGACGCAACGAGAGGCCGCCGAGACCGCGAGCGAGACCAAGCGAGCACGCCTCGCACGCGCAACGGTCCAGTCGGGTCCTTGGTCGGACGTCCGCGCATCCGATCGGGCCGCGTTCCTCCGCCTTGTGGCTAAGTACGAGGACCTTCACGTCTGGCTCCTCGCCTACTTCGCCGACCCCGCCGCGTGGCTCGACGCGCACGGCCTCGGTTATGTCTACCGCGAGGGACTCAGTGAGGTAGGAGCCCATGTCGCCGAAGCTCTTGGGGTCGGTATGGAGGGCAGCCGGTCGACCGAGGACATTCCCTACTCTGTCGGGGACGCACTCGACGACCTCATCACCGACAGCACGATGAGCTTGGTTCAACTCGACGGAGTCGTTGACGATCCCTTCGCGCCCATGATCACGCCGCGCGGTCGCCGGTTCCTCGAATACCTCCGAGAGGACTCGCCAGATCACGTCGAGGCACCCCGCGATATCTAACTCGCTGTCCTCGGCGTTGCGACGGCGCCTCAGGTCATATTCGGCGTCTAACCCGTCGGATCTGACGCCTTAAACGTCAGATTCGACGCCACCGGCATTCCGTATGACATAAACTGCTGTAAAGGTTCCCCAGGGGCCGCCCAGAGTTGCTGCTCTGAGCGACCCCTCCTCAGGGAGCCACCGCACTTCATCGTGCGGAGTAGAAAAGCCCCCCTCATGAGTTCGTTACGCTCGGGGGCTTTTCTCTTGCTCAGGAGTTTACCGGCGCCACGCGACGTCCATGCCCGGCACTAGATCGAATCTCGTGGGCACACGGGACGCTTTCCCGTCACCCGACGAGCTCTATCGGTCACTATTGGCCGCTATCGGTCAGTATTGGTCGCGCGCGTGCCGACACCGCGCCTACACGCACGGGTGAAACTCACAGCTGACGTCCAGCTTCGAGATTTTGCCACGCGACCTTCGTGCCGGGCACCGGCATTCCTACGGGGTCGAACGCCCACTCAATGACAGGCGTGCGGCCCTATAACTGACGGTCTGGCCCTTGCGCGGGCCGTTCTTGGCCACGAAGCTCACCGGCTCCAGCTTGAGGATAGCCTTCGTCGGGCCCTCCGCTGCCTCCAGCGCCTCGGCGACGCCGTTGTAGGCCAGGTCGGAGGCGAAGCCCCACGAGCCCGTCTTGAACTTGAAGACGCCGAGCTCCGGGTCCTCCGCGAGGCGGAAGTAGAGCTCGATGTCCGGCTCAGCGCCAACACCGCTGCGATACTCGGGAAGTTCTCCGAAGCCATCCAGCGCCGCCACCTCCTCGGCATCGCCGTTGCTCACGTAGATCGGCTTGCCGGAGCGCCCCCAGAGCACCATGCGCTGACGGAGGGCCTTAGCGCACTCGATGATGACGGCGACCTCGGCGGAGGCGGTGAAGACTTCGATGTTGTCCTCGCCCTTGGCTGCCCATTCCTGGGGGGCCTGGCCGCCGTAGAGCTCGTAGACCTTCGCGGCGACGTCGGGGTCGCCGGTCGTGATGCGCCATTCCTCGATGGAGGCGGGGCGGTCGTCGATCTGGTGACCGGCGCGGAAGCGACCGACGATCGTATTGGCTGACATTGTGACTCTCCTCTGTCGGTGCAGGTAGTCGGCGACCGCACTCGACCGCCGACTACCCTGGCTCTGAGCGGATGGAGCATCTAGGCCATGTTCCATCCGCTCACTTACTGGCCCCTGAACGACTTCTCCGCGGCAATCTCGTACGCGGGCTCAACGTCGATGCCCTGAGTCGCGAGGGTCTCCAGCCCCAGGCACCCCTCCACGTTGAGACGAAACTCGACTAGGTCGGCCAACGCCGCGAGGTACGCCGCCTCGATCCGCGCGCCGATGTCGAACTGCTCCTGTGGTGCGAGCCGTTCCGCGCGCAACCGGAGTTCGTGCACCCATAGCCTCCCGGCTCGCGTGAGCGCAACATCGCCGACGTTCTCCACGACCTCGTCAAAGTACATCCCTTACCTCCATCACTAGGCGCCCGGTGCGCCCTCCGGTTCATCATGGGGCGATCCTGGTCGATTGTCAATTTATGTATTCTCAACTGGGGTTTATGCGCGCGTTGACTTGCGCACATCTCCTGTCGCGCCCGCGCGCAACCTCGGCGCAAAACTCGCAGACACTCCCATTGGCCAGCACCCAAATCGAGGTAGGGGTTTAGACTCACTACCCTCGATCTCGGGGTCTTCCAGCAAAGGTTGGAGGGGCCCGTACCCATGGACGGATGCCAGAACTTCCCGCACCAGCGCGACCTCGTCGTCCACCATGGCCTCGCCGCGCGACAGCGCGTGGTCGTTGTGCCGGCGCACCTCGGCCTGCGCGACGCGCCTGGCCTCGACGGGATCGATCGACGGGTCGGTGCGGTCCGCGCGCAGACGCCGCCGCACTCGGTCGGCGACGACGGATGCTGGATGACTCACCCGTGCATCCTCGCAAGAATCCGACATGCGCCTCAGAAGTTATCCACAGGCTGCACCAGCGCCTCGCACCCGCCACCCGGAACGTCGTCGGGATACCCGGAACGAAACCGGCGGTTCTCCCGCCGTCCGACTGTCAGCGCCCCGGTTAGACTGGCATCGCGCAGCGCGGGAGTGGTGAAACTGGCAGACACGCAGGATTTAGGTTCCTGTGCCTTCGGGCGTGTGGGTTCAAGTCCCACCTTCCGCACGCAGGGCGCGCGCACGCGCGCTCGACCGCCTCGCAAGACGGGACACCATGCACCACATCGCGCTCATCCCCTGGCTCGACCCGGCGACGATCATCGGCGCCGCAGGCCCCTGGGCCCTGCTCGTGGTCTGCTTCATCGTCTTCGCCGAGACGGGGCTGCTCGTCGGATTCCTGCTTCCCGGTGACACCTTGCTCGTGATCTCGGGCCTGCTCTCGCACCCGCAGGACTATGCGCCGAACGGCGTGTTCGGCATCAGCGTGTGGTGGGTCGCCCTGCTCATCGGTCTGGCCGCGTTCATCGGCGGTGAGGTCGGCTACGTGATCGGGCACAAGGGCGGACCGGCGGTGTTCGAACGCAAGGAGTCCGGGCTGTTCAGCCGCAAGAACGTCGAGCGCACGAACGCGTTCTTCGAGCGCTACGGCGGGCTCACGATCATCCTCGCGCGCTTCGTGCCCATCGTGCGCACGTTCGCGCCGGTGGCCGCCGGCGTGGGTCACATGCACAAGGGCAAGTACACGCTCTACAACCTCATCGGTGCGGTGCTGTGGGGCTTCGGCCTGACGATGTTCGGGTACCTCATCGGCTTCATCCCGCCAGTCGCCAGATTCGTCGAGAACTACATCGACCTGATCCTCCTCGTGGCCGTCGGCGGCACAGCGCTCATCACGCTGTGGCACTACTTCTCCGAGCGGTACAAGGTCCGCAAGGAGCTCGCCGGAGGCGGAGACCCCGACACGGATGCCGTCGAAGCCACCGAACTCGCCCTGGACCCCGAGGTCTTCGACCGCGCACCCGACCTGGACGGCGACGGCAAGCACTGATCCGTTGCGCCGTCTGAACGGCGCAGATCAGCCCGCGTCGCGCTTCTTCGACTTCGACCGCGACTTCTCGACGCTGGCGCGCAGCGCCTCCATGAGGTCGATGACCTCGCCGCCCTTCTGGGTCTCCTCGCCCTCTTCGCCGAAGGTCTCGGCCACGTCGAACGTGTCCCCCGCCTCGATCTTCGCGTCGATGAGCGTGCGCAGCTCCTTCTGGTACTCGTCGACGAACGCCTCGGGATCGAAGTCGCTCGAGTAGCTGTCGACGAGGCTGGCCGACAGTTCCAGCTCCTTTTTGGAGATCTTCACGTCCTCGTCCAGCGAATCGAACGAGGCCTCCCGCACCTCGTCGGCCCACAGCAGCGTCTGCAGCACCAGCACGTCGCCGCGCACGCGGAGGGCGGCCAGGCGGGTCTTCTGCCGCAGCGTGAAGCGCACGATCGCCGTGCGATCGGTCTGCTCCAGCGTCTTGCGCAGCAGCACGTACGCCTTCGGCGACTTCGAATCGGGTTCGAGGTAGTACGCCTTGTCGAGCGTGAGCAGATCGACCTGCTCGGTCGGCACGAACTCCACCACGTCGATCTCGCGGCTGCGCTCCGCCGGCAGCGCATCGAGGTCTTCCTTGGTCAGCACCACCCGCTGGCCGTCGTCCTCGTACGCCCGGTCGATGTTCTGGTACGCCACGACCTCGCCGCACACCTCGCAGGTGCGCTTGTACCGGATGCGCCCGCCGTCCTCATCGTGCACCTGATGCAGCGGCACATCGTGATCCTCGGTGGCGGAGTAGACCTTCACCGGGACGTTCACGAGCCCGAACGTCAGGGCACCTTTCCAGATCGACCTCATGAGACCAGTGAACACCGCGGACGCGGTCGGAGGCCAGGGGCTTGCGGCTACGATTTCGACATGCCCAGCAACGCGCAGATCGTCGAGGTCGACGGTCGGCGCGTGCGTCTGACAAACCTGGACAAGGTCATGTACCCCGCGACCGGCACCACCAAGGGCGAGGTCATCGCGTACTACACGGCCGTCGCCTCGCGGATGCTGCCGCTGCTGTCCGGCCGGCCCGTGACGCGCAAAAGGTGGGTGGAGGGCGTCGGCACAGCGGATGCCCCGGCCGAAGCCTTCTTCACCAAGCAGCTCGAGCAGGGCGCGCCCGGGTGGGTGGTCCGCCGGCCGATCGAGCACTCGGACGGCCCGAAGGACTATCCGCTCATCGAAGACCTGCCATCGCTGGTGTGGTTCGCACAGATCGCGGCGATCGAACTCCATGTGCCGCAGTGGCGGTTCACGCCTGAAGGTGATCGCGGCAACCCGGATCGCCTCGTGATCGATCTCGATCCCGGGCCGGGCGCCGACCTCGCCGCGTGCGCACATGTCGCCCGGCTGGCCCGCGACATCCTCCGAGACATCGGCCTGGACCCGGTGCCGGTGACCAGCGGGAGCAAGGGGATCCATCTCTACTCGCGCCTGGACGGGTCGCAGAACAGCGACCAGGCATCCGCTCTGGCCAAGGAGCTCGCGCGGGCCATCGAAGCCGACCACCCCGACATCGCCACGAGCGTCATGGCCAAGGCCGCGCGCGGCGGCAAGGTCTTCCTCGACTGGAGCCAGAACAGCGCGTCCAAGACCACGATCTCTCCCTACTCACTGCGCGGACGCTCCCACCCGACCGTCGCAGCGCCGCGCACCTGGGACGAACTGGACGACCCGGAGCTGCGCCACTTGGAGTTCGACGAGGTCCTCGAGCGCATCGATGCGGGCGCGGATCCGCTCGCGGGGTTCGCGCGCGCGGCATCCGCGGCGCACCTGGCTCCCTACCTGTCCAAGCGCACCACCGGACGCACGCCGGAGCCGATGCCTGAGCTGCACGCGATCGAGCCGTCGCCCCCCGGTGCCCCGCCGCGCTTCGTCATCCAGGAGCACCACGCGCGCCGCCTGCACTTCGACCTGCGCATCGAGCGCGACGGCGTGCTCGTCAGCTGGGCGGTCCCCAAGGGCGTCCCCGACCGCCCGGACCGCAATCATCTCGCGGTCATGACTGAGCCCCACCCGCTGGAGTACCTCGAGTTCCACGGTGAGATACCGAAGGGCGAGTACGGCGCAGGGACCATGACGATCTGGGACACCGGAACCGTCGACATCGAGAAGTGGCGCGACGACGAGGTCATCGCCACCTTCCGCGGAGAGGGGCCGCTCGGGCGTGCGCGGCTGGCGCTGATCCGCACCGAGGGCAACGGAGAGAAGTCCTCGTGGCTGCTGCACCGGATGAAGGACGCCGAGGCAGGTGCGGCTCGGCATCCGGTCGTGACGCGACCCGCGCCCCCTGCCTCCCCGGCGCCGACCACACCCGTCGCGCCGCACGGCGCGCCGGAGCCGATGCTCGCCGAGACCGGGACGCCAGGGCTCGCACGCGCCCTCGGCGACGCGTGGGCCGAGATCAAGTGGGACGGCATCCGCGCCATGGGCGTCTGGCAGGACGGTCGGATGCGGCTGTTCGCTCGAAGCGGCACCGACATCACCGACCGCTATCCCGAGCTGACGGCGGACGGAGCGCCCCACCTCGCGGTCTCGGATGCCGTGATCGACGGCGAGATCATCGCTCTGGATGCGACCGGGCGGCCCAGCTTCAGCCGCCTGCAGAACCGGATGCATCTGACCCGACCGCGCGAGATCGAGCGCGAGGTGGTGCGCACGCCGATCGTCTATCAGCTCTTCGACCTGCTCCGACTGGACGGGCACGATCTCCTGCGCACACCGCTGCGTGACCGGCGGCGCCTGCTGGAGACGCTGTCCGAGAGCGCCGACGGCCCCGTCGTCGTCCCACCCGTGTTCGATGACATCGACGCGGCGCTGCAGACCAGCGCGGAGCTCGGACTGGAGGGCGTCGTCGTCAAGGACTCCGGTTCGGTCTATCGCCCGGGCGCCCGGTCCGGATCGTGGCTGAAGATCAAGCACACCCGCACGCAGGAGGTCGTCATCGCCGGCATCCGCCCCGGCAAGGGCAATCGATCCGGCGGCATCGGCTCGCTCCTGCTCGCCATTCCCGAGGGCGAAGGGCTGCGCTACGTCGGGCGCGTCGGCAGCGGCTTCACCGAGCGCATCCTGCGGGATCTCACCGCCAGACTGGACCCGCTGCGCATCCCGAAGCGTCAGATCGACGGGGTACCGACCGCGGATGCCTCGGACGCCGAATGGGTGCGGCCGGAGCTGGTCGGCGAGGTCGAGTTCGCGAACTGGACGCCGGACGGCATCCTGCGACACGCGCGCTGGCGGGGCCTGCGGCCGGACAAGCGCATCGACGAGATCGTCGTCGAGTCCTGATTCAGGCGTGCGTCTGCTCGCACCGAGCGGCGTCGTCCGGCTCGAGCTGGAACGTGGAGTGCGCGACGTCGAAGTGATCCGCGAGGCACTCCTGGAGTCTCGCCAGGAGGACCGCCGAACGCCCCTGCTCCATCAGTTCCGGGGCCACGCCGACGTGCGCGGTGAAGACAGGAGCGCCGCGGGTCAGCTGCCAGACGTGCACATCGTGGACGCCGGTCACACCGTCCATCGCGAGCAGGTGCGCGCGGATGTCCGCCACCGTCATGCCCTTCGGCGCCGATTCCGCGAGCACCGAGAACACCTCCCGCAGCAGAGTGACAGCACGCGGGACGATCATGGCCGCGATGAACAGAGAAGCGATCGCGTCCGCCGGCATCCATCCGGTGACGATGATCACGAAAGCGGCGACGATGACCGCCGCCGAGCCGATGAGGTCTCCGAGGACCTCGAGGTATGCGCCGCGGACGTTGATGTTCGTGCGCTGCGCCGCGCTGAGCAGCCACATCGATATGCCGTTCGCGACGAGGCCGATCACCGCGACGACGAGCATCAGTCCGCCGGCGACCTCGGCATCCGCGGGGTCGAGCAGGCGCGAGACACCCTCGATCGCGACCACGGCGGCCAGCACGATGAGGATGATCGCGTTGATCAGCGCCCCGAAGACCTCGGCGCGCTGGTACCCGAACGTGCGCCGGTCGTCGGCCGGTCGCGCGGCGACCGCGCTGGCGATCAGTGCGATGACGAGCGCTGAGGCATCCGTGAACATGTGCGCGGCATCGGCGAGCAGCGCGAGCGACCCGGTGAGCACCCCGCCGACGACCTGCACGAGCATGATCGTCGCCGTCAGACACAGCGAGATCGTCAGCAGTCGGCGACTGCTCGCGCCTCGGATGCCTGGCGGATGAGCGTGGTCGTGCATGCCTCAAGCGTACGATCGAAAACGGCCGTCAGAGGCGATTTCGTCTAGTCGGGAATGGTGACGATTCTCAGTAACGACTCGCGCCCGATCAGAGCTTCTCGAGCAGCGGGATCAGCGACGCGAAGGCCCGCGCCCGATGCGACTGCGCCTGCTTCTCCTCGGCGCTGAATTCGCCCACGCTGCGCGGGGCGCCCTCCTGGCCGTCCGGCACGAAGATCGGGTCGTAGCCGAATCCGCCGCCGCCGGATGCCGCGCGCGCAAGGCGTCCCCGCCACACGCCCTCGACGACGTGCTCCTCGCCCTCGGGCGTCACGAGCGCGATCGTCGAGACGAACTGCGCGGCGCGGTGATGGTCGGCGATATCCGCGAGCTGGTCCAGGAGCAGCTCGAGGTTCGCCTGGGCATCCTTGCGCTGCCCGGCCCAGTAGGCCGAGAAGATGCCGGGTGAACCGCCGAGCACGTCGACGCAGATACCGGAGTCGTCGGCGAGCGCGACGAGGCCGGTGTGCGCTGCAGCCGCCCTGGCCTTGATGAGCGCGTTCTCGGCGAAGGTCACGCCGTCCTCGATCGGCTCGGGGCCGTCGTAGCCGACCACCTCGAGATCGGGTCGTGTCCGGGCGACGATCTGCCCGAACTCGGACACCTTGTGCGGGTTGTGGGTGGCGAGGACGACCCTCATCAGCCGGCCAGGGCTTCGAGCTGCCGCGCCTTCAGGTCCTCGCAGCCGGCCACGCCGAGCTCGAGCAGCGCGTCCAGCTCGCGCTTGTCGAACGGAGCTCCTTCGGCGGTGCCCTGCACCTCGACGAAGAGACCGCGTCCGGTCACGACGACGTTCATGTCGGTCTCGGCCCGCACGTCCTCGACGTAGGCGAGGTCGAGCATCGGCTCACCGTCGATGATGCCCACCGACACCGCCGAGACCGAGTCGAGCAGCGGCTTGGAGTTCTTGCCGATGAACTTCTTCTCGCGGCCCCACTCGATCGCGTCGGCGAGTGCGACGTAGGCGCCGGTGATCGCCGCCGTGCGGGTGCCGCCGTCGGCCTGCAGCACGTCGCAGTCGATGACGATCGTGTTCTCGCCGAGCGCCTTGGTGTCGACGACCGCGCGCAGCGCACGGCCGATCAGGCGGGAGATCTCGTGAGTGCGGCCGCCGATGCGGCCCTTCACGCTCTCGCGGTCGTTGCGGCTGTTCGTCGCCCGCGGGAGCATGGCGTACTCGGCGGTGACCCAGCCCTTGCCCTTGCCGGTGAGCCACCGCGGGACGCCGTTGGTGAAGGAGGCCGTGCACAGCACCTTCGTCCCGCCGAAGCTGATGAGCGCCGACCCCTCGGCGTTGGCGCTCCAGCCGCGCTCGATCGTGATCGTGCGGAGCTCGTTCGTGGCGCGGCCATCGGAGCGGACGATGTCAGACATGGGTTTCCTTCGGTTCGAGGGATTGTGCTTCCGGGAGGGTGATGACGCCGGTCTGGACCAGCTGGACGTCGCGCACCTCGCGGCCCATCAGCCGATTGGCGAGCGCTGTGAAGTCGTCGGCGGAATCGCCGGTGGCCTCGTACACGTACGTGGCCACGGCATCCGATGGGGCGAGCAGATCACCGCGGACGAGCTGACGGTACACGTCTGCCGCCGTCTCGTCGTCGCTGGAGACGAGCGAGACGCCCTCCCCCATGACGTAGCCGATCGCGCCGCGCAGGAACGGATAGTGCGTGCAGCCGAGCACGAGAGTGTCGACGTCGGCGTCGCGCAGCGGGGCGAGGTACTCCTCGGCGGTGGCGAGGACTTCCGGCGAGCCGGTGATGCCCGCTTCGACGAACTCGACGAATCGAGGACATGCGGCCGTGAAGACGCTCAGACGCTCGTTGACCTCGAGCATGTCCTGGTACGCGCGGGAGCCGATCGTGCCGACCGTGCCGATGACGCCGATGCGTCCGTTGCGCGTCGTCGAGACGGCCCGGCGCACCGCAGGGCCGATCACCTCGACGACCGGCACGTCGTAGCGCTCCCTGGCATCGCGCAGCATCGCAGAGGATGCCGTGTTGCACGCGATCACCAGCATCTTGACGCCCTGATCGACGAGCGTGTCGAGCACCTCGAGCCCGTAGCGGCGCACATCTGCGATCGGCTTGGGGCCGTACGGCGAATGCGCCGTGTCACCGATGTACACGAACGATTCACGGGGCAGCTGCGCACGGATCGCCCTGGCCACCGTGAGTCCGCCGACACCCGAGTCGAAGATTCCGATGGGCGCGTCGTTCATGACTCCCCAGCCTACCTCGGACGAGCTCGGCACCCGCCCGCGCTCACTAAGCTGAGCGCATGACCTCGTCGACGGCGCTTCTGACCGACCGCTACGAACTCACCATGCTCGGCGCCGCACTTCGCGACGGCACGGCTTCGCGCCCGTGCGTCTTCGAGCTCTTCTCGCGTCGACTCTCCGGAGGACGGCGCTTCGGCGTCGTGGCCGGCACGGGTCGACTGCTGTCGCTGCTGCGCGACTTCCGCTTCGGCGAGGACGAGCTGCGGTTCCTGCGCGACGAGCAGGTGGTGGATGCCGAGTCGCTGACGTATCTCGAGAATTACCGCTTCACCGGCTCGATCAGCGGCTACCGCGAGGGCGAGCTGTACTTCCCCGGATCCCCGATTCTGACGGTGGAGGGGAGCTTCGCCGACGCCGTCGTGCTCGAGACGCTCGCGCTGAGCGTGCTGAACCACGACTCGGCGGTGGCGACCGCCGCGTCGCGCATGAGCATCGCCGCCGGCGATCGTCCGCTGGCCGAGATGGGCTCGCGCCGCGCCGCGGAGCATTCAGCCGTTGCCGCAGCTCGCGCCGCGTACATCGCCGGATTCCGGTCGACGAGCAATCTCGAAGCCGGTCGGCGGTGGGGTATTCCGACCATGGGCACGGCGGCGCACTCCTGGACGCTGCTGCACGAGACGGAGGAGGACGCCTTCCGCGCGCAGATCTCCAGCCTCGGCAGGGATACGACCCTGCTCGTGGACACCTACGACATCCGTACCGGCGTCGACACGGCGATCCGAGTCGCCGGCACCGGCCTCGGCGGGGTGCGGATCGACTCGGGCGACCTGCCGATCGTCGCAGCAGAGGTCCGCGCCCAGCTGGACGGCCTCGGGGCCACCGGCACGCGCATCACCGTGACCAGCGACCTGGACGAGTACGCGATCGCCTCGCTCGCAGCATCCCCCGTCGATGCCTATGGCGTCGGGACGTCGGTCGTCACCGGCTCGGGCCATCCGACGGCGAGCATGGTCTACAAGCTCGTCGCACGACAGGATGCCTCGGGTGCCTGGATCGGTGTCGCGAAAGCATCCGCCGACAAGGCATCCCAGGGCGGCCGCAAGGCGGCTTTCCGCACGCTCACCGACGGCGTGGCCACCGCTGAGACGGTCGTGGTCTCGGACGGCTTCGAGGAGCTGGACACTCCGTCCGAACACCCCGATTCCCGAGCGCTTCAGGTCCAGTTCGTCGCCAACGGCGACATCGACGACGCGTTCGAAGGGGTCGAGGGGACGACCTCAGCCCGTGCGCATCATCTGCGCGTACGCGAGGAGCTGCCTGTCCAGGCACTGGCGCTCAGCAAGTCGGATCCCGCGATCCCGACGGTGCTCGTCGACGCGGTCTAGCCGACCATCGACTCGTAGATCTCCTTGCAGGTGGGGCAGACGGGGAACTTCTCCGGGTCTCGACCCGGCGTCCACTTCTTCCCGCACAACGCGCGCACCGGCTTGCCGGTGATCGCGGACTCGAGGATCTTGTCCTTCTTCACGTAGTGGCTGAAGCGCTCGTGGTCGCCCGGCTCGATCGACTCCTGGTTGAGGAGCTCTTCGAGTTCGCGATCAAGCGTTGCCACGCCGCCCTGATCGGGGCTGTCCAACGGAGTACTCATGCGCTGATTCTAGTCGGGAGGGGACGTCCGCGGGTCGCGATCATGCCGTCTCGACGAACTCCATGAGCCGTTCACCGCTGTGCTCGAAGATTCGTCCACCGATCGCCGTACCGAGCAGCAGGACCCCGATCCCGGTGCCGAGGCCCACCCAGAATGCGGTCCACAGGTGGTCGCCGCCCTCGAGAACCGCGAGGGCGAACAGCCAGATCGTGGGGACCGCGACGGCGATCGCGCCGACGAAGACCCCGGCCTGACCGAACGCTCCGCGAGACGCCGCACGCTGCGGTTGCTGGAACGGGCTGTCCCCCGGCCGAGAGACGGCGTACGGTGCGATCACGGACACGATGCTGGAGAACCCGAGACCTGCGAAGAACAGGCACACGGCGAGACCGCTGAGCGGCAGCAGCAACCGCCAGTCGCCGGTCAGCGCCAGCGTGACGGGGACCGCGATCGCCAGCGCGGGCACGGCGACGAGGAACACGGGGATGATGCGCCCGAAACGATCCGGCAGGCCGCGCACACCGCTGGCGACATGCACCCAGAAGGCGGTCGAGTCGTAGGCGATGTCGTTGTGCGGCAGCCACCCGAAGAACAGTGCCATCACCGGGACCGGGATGAGGACGGCCACCTCGAACGGCACGCCGGCCACGAGAAGCGGGAAGACGGTGAGCACTCCGGCGATCGGGACGACGACGATGTTCACGATGTAGCGCCGGTCACGCAGCCAGTACACAAGGCTGCGTGCCGCGATCGCACCGAACGCATTCGACGGCAGCAGACCGAACCAGCCGAGGCCGGTCCGCTCACGTGCGGTCGCCGGACGCTCGGTGGTCGTCAGCATGCGCCGCACCAGCCAGGCCCACGCGGCGATGATGCCGGCGAGAGTGGCGACGGCGACGAGGCCGCTGACCCAGGCACCGGCCTCATCGCCGGCCGCGAGCGCGAACAGAAGGCCGACGGGCGCGGCGACCGGGGTCGCGCCGACGATGGTCGTCGCGGCGGCGACCGCGGGCGGGACGCTGCCCTGCCATTCGAGCGAGGCGAGGAACACCGCGACAGGGAAGGCGACCACGACGATGGCGAGCGTGAAGAGCGCCGTCAGTTCGCGGGAACGCCGCTCCGGGAGCCAGATCGCGCTGATGGCCATGCCCACCCGGGCGGCGAGCACGAAGGTCAGCAGTCCGATGACTCCGGCGAGCACGGCGGCGTACACCGGCACCCCGAGGCGGATGCCGACGATCGTCACGCAGGTCGTGACGGCCAGGAGAGCGAGGCTGGGAACGCTGATGATCGAGGCGAGCGCGAGGATCCACGGCATCCGTCGCTCGTCGACGCCGAACACGGCGAAGCGGCGCGGGTCGAGCTGATCGACCGCGCCGGTCAACATGGGGCCGACGAGGAAGGCGAGGAAGACGGCGGCGCCGCCGAGCACGATCACGGTGCGCGCCACGGCTGTCGTCGCATCGGCGAGGCTGAGCACGGCGATGCAGACGATGACGGTGGCAGCGACGATGCCGAGCAGACCGACGATCGTGCGCGTGACATGGTTGCCGCGGAGCGCCCCGAACAGCAGGGCGATTCTCAGTCGGAGAACGTGTGCAACCACTCCAGCCCCTCCACCTCGCTGCTGGACCCGGCGAGCTCGACGAATCGCGACTCGAGGGTCTGGCCGGCGCGGACCTCGTCGACGGTCCCCTCGGCGAGGACCTCTCCGCCGACGATGATCGCGACGCGCGAGCAGACCCGCTCGACGAGATCCATGCCGTGGCTGGACAGCACCACCGTGCCGCCGTGCGACACGTAAGCCCGCAGAATGTCGAGGATGACACCCGACGAGACGGGATCGACGGATTCGAACGGCTCGTCGAGCACCAGCACGCGCGGCGAGTGGATCATGGCACCGGCGAGCATGATCTTCTTCGTCATGCCCGCTGAGTAATCGGAGACGACGCGGTTGAGCGCGCCGGTGAGATCGAACGCCCTGGCGAGGTCGGCGGACCGCTTCTCGATGACACGCGAGTCGAGTCCGCGCAGCAGGCCGTAGTAGTGGAGCAGCTGGCGTCCGGTGAGGCGATCGAAGGTCCGAAGTCGATCGGGCAGAACTCCCATGATGCGCTTCGCTACGAGCGGATCCGTCTTCTGATCGATGCCGGACACATGGACGGTGCCGCCATCGCCGCGCAGCAGACCTGTGATGATCGAGAGCGTGGTCGTCTTGCCGGCACCGTTGGGGCCGACGATGCCGTAGAACGATCCGGCCGGGACCGTCAAGTCGATGCCGTTGACGGCACGCTGATCGCCGAAGTCCTTGATGAGTCCTCGTACACGCAACGCATCGCCGGCGGACGATGCCTCGACATCGGCGAATGCGTCATCGACGGTCTCTGCCACCGGCGCCGATGCGGATGCATCTTCGCTCACTGACTCGTCAACCTCAGCGCCTTCTGCTGCTGGTTCGATCTCTTCACCGATCGCTGCCTCAGCCGGCTCGGCGACCGGCTCGACGATCGTCTCGGCAACGGGCTCGGTGAACTCCGCGGTCTCCTCGGTGACGTCGACGCGCTCGGACACGGGCGAATCCGCCTCTGCCGTGGGTTCTGACACAGACGGTGCCTCCGGTTCCGCAACGGTCTGAGCTGAGGTCTCCGCGACGGGCGCGCTGACAGTCGCCTGGTCGGCCGGCGCCTCGACGTCCGCAGGAGGCGCGACAGTCTCGACCGCTGTGGCGGCCGAGTGCGCGGCCACCGCGCGCCCGGCGGCGCTCCGCTGCTCACGCGGCTTCGGCATCCGCTTGGGCGCGGCCTTCTTGATCGGCTTCTGCGCCGACGAGGCGGAGTCGGCAGTCTGCTCGAGACCCGTTCCGTCTGCAGCATCCGACTCGACGGAATCCTTCGCGGCGGCTTCCTTCGCCGCGACCTTCGCAGCCGCAGCCTTCGCCGCCGCAGCTTTGGCTGCCGCCGTCTTCGCAGCCGTGTCGCGCGCCGCCGTGGTCCTCGCCGCAGCCTTGGTGGCGGTCGCCTTCGCAGCCGCGGACTTCGCCGCAGCCGCCTTGGCGACATCCGTCGCGGTCTTGGCGGACGCGGACTTCGCCGCCGCCGACTTCGCGGTCCTCGCCTTGACTGCAGCGGTCTTGGCCGCGGAATCCGGAGCGCTCGTGCGGGCCGGGCGCGCCTTCTCGGCCTGAGGGGTGGCAGTCGCCTCGTCCAGCTGGTCGTCGGGGGAAGGAGTCACTGTATTACGGTATCAACGGGGACCGACTTTGCCCGGTTCCAGCGCAACATTCCGCAGGATCCGTGAACGACCGTGCACAACCTGAGAGCTGGGTGTGCAGACGGTCACGAATTGGCAACGGCGTCCACCCGGACCAGGGGCTTTCCAGGTGCCATGGCTAGCATGAAGGCGGCACGAAGAGGTGTCTGGTCGGTGAACCGGCCGTGAACACAGATTCTTTTAGGAGCTTTCGTGACTCTTCAGACCGTTATCCTCGCAGCCGGCATGGGCTCGCGCCTCGGGCGTGCACTGCCCAAGCCCCTCACCGAGCTGAGCGACGGCCGCACGATCATGCAGCAGCAGCACGAGAACATTCGTGCCGCGTTCGGCAAGGACGCCCGCATCACCGCGGTCGTCGGCTACCGCGCTGAGACGATCATCGAGGCGTTCCCGCACGTCAACTACGTCCACAACGAGCGCTACGACGAGACCAACACGTCGAAGAGCCTGCTGCGCGCACTCGGTGCGACCGGCAAGGGCGGCGTGCTCTGGATGAACGGCGACGTCGTCTTCGACCCGATGATCCTCGGCCGCGCGCTCGAGTACATCGAGCGCGACCAGTCATTCGTCACCGTCAACACCTCGAAGGTGAGCGACGAGGAAGTGAAGTACACCGTCACCGCCGAGGGCTTCATCAAGGAGCTCTCGAAGACCGTCAAGGGCGGTCTGGGCGAGGCCGTCGGAATCAACTACATCTCCTCCGCGCACAAGAAGGCGTTCATGCGTCAGCTGCAGCGCGTCGAGGACCAGGACTACTTCGAACGCGGTCTCGAACTGGCGGTCGCCGAAGACGGCCTGCTGCTCGAGCCGATGGACGTCTCCGACCTGTACGCGGTCGAGGTCGATTTCGCCGAAGACCTCGAGCGCGCGAACCTCTACGTCTGACACCCCCGGGCACAGCCCGAAAGCCCGGCACCCTCAGGTGCCGGGCTTTCGGCTTTCTCGCGGCATCCATCCATAGGATCGGGGCATGGCCGACAAGGTGCACAAGATCCACTCCCTTCCGGAAGACGCCCCGTGGGACAAGGGCGTGCCACCGGTGGGTTCGACCGAACATCCCCTCACGATCCGTGGACTCGACAGAGTGCTCGCGATCCAGCGGCCGCTCGTGCTCGCGCACATCCGCAGCATCCGACTGCGCCACCCTGACGCGACGCCGGCCGAGATCGTGCGGATGCTGGAGCAGAGGTATCTCGCGGCGGTCACCGCCGGCGGTGCGACGGTCGGCGCGACTGCCGTGGTTCCCGGCATCGGCACGGGCGTGACCCTGGCGCTGTCCGGAGTCGAGACGCTCGGCTTCGTCGAGTCGACGACGCTGTTCGCCCAGTCCGTCGCCGAGGTGCACGGCATCCCGGTCGAGAATCCGGATCGGGCCCGGGCGCTGGTCATGACGCTGATGCTGGGCAAAGAAGGAGTCGATCTGCTGTCACAGCTCGCCGGGCAGGCAGCCGGACGTGGCGCTGCCCGGTCGGCCTACTGGGGCGAGGTCGTGACGAAGTCGCTCCCCCGTGCCGCAGTCGGACCGATCGTGGATCGGCTGAAGACGATGTTCCTGAAGCACTTCGCCGCGGCCGGCGGAGCATCTTTCCTCGGCAAGGCGTTGCCTTTCGGAATCGGTGCGGTGATCGGCGGGGCGGGCAACAACATCCTCGGGCGTCGCGTGCTGGTGACGTCACGGCGCGCGTTCGGACCGGCGCCCGCTGTCCTGCCACCGGAGCTGGAACCGGTCACGGGTGCCGAACGGATCGAGAGGCGGGTCGCGCGGGGTGCCCGGTACGCCGGATCCGCGATCGCGGCGGCCGCTGGTACGACGGCGCGCGGCGTAGGGTGGGCTGGTCGCCGGATGACCGAGATCGGACGCGCGCGGCACAAGTCGGATGCCGAGACGCCGGCGATCGAGGAGGATCCGGGGCGTTAGCTCCTGCCCTGCACAAGCGGGGCATTCCCCGGTGTTCTGCACGGCTCGGGGAATGATGTCGCGCCGCTCCGCTTCGGCGTCGGATGCCGTTCTTAGCGTCGTCAGCATGTTGCGACCGATCGAACCAGCCGAATTGCCGCCGCCCGTCGCCTATCGCGTGCCCTGGGGCATAGACAGGACGGATACCGCCCATCCAGGGGTGACGAACGAGGGTCGCGACCCAGCGGACTTCGTGCGGGTCTTCCACGCCGATGCCGATGGCGAGGAGCGCACGCAGCTGTGGGGTCAGGTACTGCCAGGCGAGCAGATCGAACTGTGCCTGTGCACCGCGGACCTCGATGAGGTCGTGGTGACAGTGGCGTGGTTCCGACAGCAGGACGGGCTCGAATACGTGTGGCGGTTCGTCGTGTGAGCGCTCAGGCGCCGCCGCGGCGGCGCAGCTCGCGGCGGAAGTCCGCCTCGGAGTACGGCGTGAGATTCTCCGGCAGATCGGCCGACGTGAGCCCCTTCACGAACGTCTCGGTCTTGACATCGAGCGCGGTGGTGAGCTGGATCAGCACGAACAGTGTGGGGTTGCCGTCTCCGGCCTCGATGCGTGCAAGGTGGCGGACGTCCATATCCGCTCGCTGCGCGAGCTTCGCGCGGCTGATGGACGACCTGTTTCCTCAAGCATCCAGGGCCACAACAAATCGATCAGCGTCATGCATGCCAGGGCTTCTATGTCGCGGTTTATATGCCATGAATGTCGAAGAGCGGTGCCATGGCTGCGCCCGATCCGACTGGAGTCATGATGACCAAAGGATCGGCCGACCCGTTGTGCGAGGCATCCAACGTCGCGCCGCCCGGCGCTACTAGGGTGGAATCCGTGACGGACACCCCTGACCTCTCCACGACCGCCGGCAAGATCGCCGACCTCCGAGCTCGATACACCGAAGCCGTGGTCGACGCCGAGACGAAGGCGAAGGAGAAGCAGCACGCCAAGGGCAAGATGACCGCCCGCGAGCGCATCGAGCTGCTGGTCGACCCCGGCAGCTTCGTCGAGTTCGACGAGTACGTCCGCCACCGCAGCACCGCGTTCGGCATGGACCGCAACCGCCCGTACGGCGACTCCGTCGTCACCGGCATCGGCACGATCCACGGCCGCACCGTCGCCGTGTACTCGCAGGACTTCACCACGTTCGGCGGCTCCCTCGGCGAGGTGTCCGGCGACAAGATCATCAAGATCATGGAGTTCGCTCTCGCCGGCGGCATGCCCATCATCGGCATCCTCGACTCCGGCGGCGCGCGCATCCAGGAAGGCGTGCTGGCTCTGAGCAAGTACGGCGAGATCTTCAAGATGAACACGCGCTCCTCCGGCGTCATCCCGCAGATCTCGATCATCATGGGCCCGGCTGCCGGCGGGGCCGTCTACGGCCCGGCCCTCACCGACTTCGTCATCATGGTCGACAAGACCAGCCAGATGTTCGTGACCGGCCCCGACGTGATCAAGACGGTCACCGGCGAGGACGTCGGTATGGAAGAGCTCGGCGGAGCCCTCACCCACAACACCCGCTCCGGTGTCGCGCACTACCTCGCCGAGGACGAGGACGACGCGATCGACTACGCGCGCACGCTGCTCGGCTTCCTCCCCGACAACAACATGGCGGAGATCCCCGGCTACGAGAGCGGCTTCGAGTGGGAGACCACAGATGCGGATCGCAGCCTGAACACGATCATCCCCGACTCCCCCAACCAGCCGTACGACATCCACACGGTGATCGAGCACATCGTGGATGCCGGAGACTTCATCGAGGTCCAGCCGCTGTTCGCCCCGAACATCGTCATCGGCTTCGGCCGAGTCGAGGGGCGCTCGGTCGGCATCATCGCCAACCAGCCCTCTCAGATGGCCGGAACCCTCAACATCGAGGCCGGCGAGAAGGCCAGCCGCTTCGTGCGCTTCTGCGATGCGTTCTCGATCCCGATCGTCACGCTCGTCGACGTGCCCGGCTATCTCCCCGGCACCGACCAGGAGTGGACCGGCGTGATCCGCCGCGGCGCCAAACTCATCTACGCCTACGCCGAAGCCACGGTTCCGCTCGTCACCGTCATCCTCCGCAAGGCCTACGGCGGCGCGTACATCGTGATGGGCTCCAAGCAGCTCGGCGCCGATGTGAACCTCGCATGGCCGACCGCCGAGATCGCCGTGATGGGCGGCCAGGGCGCCGTCAACATCCTCTACCGCGGCGAGATCAAGAAGGCCGAGGAGAACGGCGAAGACGTCGCCGCGGTCCGCACCCGGCTCGCCAACGAGTACACGTACAGCGTGACCAGCCCTTTCCTGGCCGCCGAGCGCGGCGAGATCGACGGGATCATCGAGCCGGCCAACACCCGCGTCTCGATCGCCAAGTCGCTGCGGGCACTCCGTGGCAAGCGCGCCGAGCTCCCGCCGAAGAAGCACGGGAACATCCCGCTGTGAGCGAGCCCGACCAGACCCCCGCGCTCGACATCGTCCGCGGCCATCCCACCGAAGAAGAGCTCGCAGCGCTCATCGCGGTCATCAGCGACGCCTACATTCAGGAAGCCGCGGATGCCGTCGCCGAGGAGCCGCACGTGTCGGCGTGGCAGCGCACGCAGCGACCGCTGCGCAAGCCGTTGCGCCGCGACATCCGGTGGGGGCGGTTCGCGGGCTGAGCGTCACGCCGGTCGAAGCACGATGGGCCGTGCCGAAACCGCTGCGCTTCGACTCGCCGGGTGTTCACCGCACGAGGTGCGGGGCGCGGAAGCGCAGCGTCACGAGCTGGAACGGCCGCAGTTCCACGTCGACGGCATCCGACATCGAGCCGCGCACGGCGGAGTTCGCCACCTCTCGTTCGAGCAGGTCGGTCTCGCTGACGGATGAGAACCCGAACGCGGTCGCCACCGTGGCGGCCGCACGCCCGCCGTGCGCCTCGTACAACCGCACCACGACGTCGCCGCTGCGATCCTCCGCGAGCTTGACAGCCTCGACCACGACGGCGTCCGACGACACGGTCACGAGCGGATCGACCGGCCCTGCACCTGTCAGTTCCCGCAACGGCAGGTTGAGTCGATACCCCTCCCGCACCGCATCCGCGATGTCGGCACCAGGGCGGATGCTGACGCGGAATGCGTGCTCGCCCTGATCCGCCTCCGGATCAGGGAACAGCGGTGCGCGCAGCAATGACAGCCCCACCGTGGTCGTCACGCCACCACCCTCACGAGGCGCCCGGGAGATGTCATGCCCGTACGTCGCATCGTTCGCGATCGCGACGCCGAACCCGGCCTCACCGATATGCACCCAGCGGTGCGCCACCGTCTCGAACCGCGCGGCATCCCACGACGTGTTCACGTGCGTCGGACGATGCACGTGACCGAACTGGATCTCGCTCGTCGCGCGATCGGCATGCACATCCAGAGGGAACGACAGCTTGAGCAGCTTCTGCCGCTCGTGCCAGTCCACCACCGTCTCGATATCGAGCGCCTGTGCGCCCGCGCCGAGCGTGAGTGTCTGCGTGATCCGCGATGCCCCCCATTCGCGGACCACGCAGACGATCGCGGCAGTGGGATGTGCGACGACCTCAACGGACACCGCCGCCGTCACCTCGGCGCCGTGACGCCGATAGTGCTCGTCGATGTCCCACGCATCCCACTGGGTGGGCGTGTCGCGATGCACCCGGAGGAGGTTCCCCCGCTCCCCCGGTGCGATCGCTTCCCGACCGGTCGCGCGCACGACGAGCGACGTCAACAGACCCGCGTCGTCGACGAACACCCGCAGGTGCTCGTTCGACAACGCGAATCCACCCGTCGCACGCGCGATCGAGGCGGGTGCCGAATCTGCCTCCACAGCGACGGCGACCCCCGACGCCGCCGCTCCCTCTCGCACATACGGCCCCGCGTTCGCGACAAGCGCGGTCGCCCCCTCTCCGACGACCACCCCCAGTGCCTGCGCGATGATGCGCTCCGTCGAGGCGAGCACCTCGGCGTAGCGACGTTCTGCCTCCCGATGCACCCAGCCGATCGAGCTGCCGGGAAGGATGTCGTGGAACTGCTGCAGCAGCACGGTCTCCCATGCCGCCCCCAGTTCGTCATACGGATAGTCGGCGCCGCGCAGCGCGGCCGCGGTCGCCCACAGTTCGGCCTCGCGCAGAGCATGTTCGCTGCGACGATTCCCCCGCTTCGTCCGCGCCTGAGACGTGTACGTTCCGCGGTGGAATTCGAGGTACATCTCCCCCGTCCACACCGGCGGATTCTCGTACTCGGCCTCAGCCGCCTCGAAGAACCGCGCCGGACTCGACAGCGTCACGGCCGGTGAACCCTCCAGCGAACGCAGCCGTTCCGCAGCGGCGAGCATCTCCCTGTTCGGACCGCCGCCGCCGTCGCCGTAGCCGAACGGCACCAGCGACGTGTTCGCCACTCCCTTGTCGGCGAACTGCCTCTCCGCGCGGGCCAGCTCCGCACCGGAGAGCACCGAATTGTAGGTGTCGACGGGCGGGAAGTGCGTGAAGATGCGAGTGCCGTCCAACCCCTCCCACCAGAAGGTGTGGTGCGGCATCGTGTTCGTCTCGTTCCAGGACAGCTTCTGCGTGAGCATCCAGCGCGAACCGGCAGCCTTCGCGATCTGCGGCAGCGCCGCCGAATAGCCGAAGGAGTCCGGCAGCCAGACATCCAGCGGCTCGACGCCGAACTCCTCCAGGAAGAACCGCTTGCCCCTGACGAACTGTCGCGCCAAAGCCTCGCCACCGGGCAGATTCGTGTCCGACTCCACCCACATCCCTCCGGCCGGAACGAACCGCCCCTCGGCGATCGCCAGACGCATCCGCTCGTACAGCTCCGGTTGGAACTGCTTCATCCAGGCGTACTGCTGCGCCGAGGATGCCGTGAAGACGAACCCGTCGTGGTGCTCCTGCAGGGACAGCACGTTCGAGAACGTGCGCGCCACCTTGCGCTGCGTCTCCCGCACCGGCCAGAGCCAGGCCGAGTCGATGTGCGCGTGCCCCACCGCGTGCACCCGATGCGCGGATGCGGATGCCGGCAGCCGCAGCGCTTCTGCGAGCAGGCTTCTCCCGTCGGAAGCCGTGCCGGCGACGTCCTCCGGATCGACGGCATCCACCATCCGCTCGAGAGCGCGCAGCACCCCAGCGCGCCGCGACGAATCGGGGAGCTGCTCCCACAGCGACAGCAGGACCTCGGCATCCTGCAGCAGCTCCCAGACGGTCTCATCCAGCAACGCCACGTCGGCCTGGCGCATCACGTAGTGCGGCTGGTCGCCCGCGGTCTCCCACTCACCGAGCGGAGTCGGCCGGAAGTGCACGAAACCGCCCCCGACATCGGGGTTCGCCGCGGCTTCGAGGAACAGCTCGATCGATTCGCCCGGCGCGGCATCGACCGGGACGTGCGCGTTGCGCGGCTCGACGGCCTTGATGATCGAACCATCCGTCCGATACACCGTGCCTTCGGCCTGAAAACCGGGTTGTGCCGTGTCGAAGCCCAGATCGAACACGAGCTCGGCGCGCTCGCCCTCCTTCACCTCTGGAACCACGCCCGTCACGTGCAGCCACATCGTGCCCCACGGGCGCCCCCAAGCAGTACCGACCCCGAACGGACGGTACGACTGCTCGACGGCCTCGGCGAACGTCACCGGCTCACCAGGAGCATCCCAGCTCTCCAGCGTCAGCGGCACCAGACGACGGTAGACGGCCGGACGAAGGCGCTCGTGAAGGAAGCGGCGAATGCGAGCTTCGACGAGGGCGGCGGTGTCGTGCATGAAGGGCATACTCCGATGGAGAGCGGATCGGGGATGCGCCAAATATTAAATCGACTGGAATAACTGTGTCAAGAGTCCTCGGGGCATCGAGTCAGGATCCCCCGCCCTCCAGCAGCAGCGAGGAGGCGCGGGGCGACAGCACGTCCGCGAGGATCACGCAGGCCGCCCCGACCGCACCGACGTCATCCCCCACGACCGAGCCGGCGACGGGCAGGGTCCGCACCGCCCTGGTCGCGCTCTGCCGTTCGAGCATCTTCGGCAGCTCGCGCAGATAGACGCGCGACAGTCGAGCCCAGAACGGCCCACCCAGCACGACCCGATCCACATCGAGCATGTTCGTCAGCGTCGAGATCAGCACCGAGAGATGCTCGGCTGCTCGCACGAGGACAGCCAGCGCACCGGCGTCCCCCTGCTGGGCTCGCGTGCACAGCTGCGCCAACCGCTCGTCGACCGACTCGGCGTCGCTGCCGACGCGATCATCCGCGAGCACCCCTGCGCGCTCCGCCTGCTCCACGACCGCCTGCGGCGTGCAGACCACCTCGACGCAGCCGCGTTTGCCGCAGCCGCATTCGGGTCCGTCGGGGTCGACGATGATGTGCCCGACCTCGCCCACATTGCGAGAGCGCCCGCGGACGACATCGCCATCCAGCACCAGCGCGGCGCCGATGCCTGTGCCGAGATACACGAACAGCAGCGACGCGTCCGGCGGGTCCTCGCCGGTCCAGATCTCAGCGAACGCGGCCGCGGTGGTGTCCTTCTCGAGCGCCACCGGCAGCCCGACGGCGTCGGCGAGCGCACTGCGCAGCGGCACACGATGCCACTGATGCAGCTTCGGCGGATCGATCACCGTGCCGCGGTCGGCGTCCAGGGGCCCGGGAGCGGCGACGCCGACGCCGGCGATCGCGTCCCGATCGACTCCGGAGCGGGCGACGAGTTCCTCGATCGCCTCGGCCATCACGCGGATCACGTGCATCGGATCGTTCGCCGGCGTTCTTCGGACACCGCGGGCGATCACCGCCCCGCTGAGGTCCAGAAGCACGACAGTTGTCAGCGCCGGATCCAGATGCACGCCGAGCGACACCCGACTGCGCGGGACCAGCCGCAGGGTCGTTCGCGGCTTGCCGGGTCCGTTGATCGTGCGCCCCGCCTCCTCGATGAGCCCTTCGCTCAGCAGCCGACGCGTGATGTTGGTGACGGTCTGCGCGGACAGGCCCGTCGCGTCGACGAGTTCGATCCGACTGAACCCGTCACCGGAGCGGCGGATCGCCTCGAGGATGACGGATTGATTGAAATCGCCCATTCTCGGCAGGTTCGTTCCTCGCCGCAGCACGCTCATCGCTCCATCATCACGCATCCGGCATCGAATCCGAACGGGACATCGCCGGAAATCTTGTCCCCCAAACGACCTACAGACAGATGCGGATCGACGCGCCAGACTGTTACTCGACGCTACGCGTTCGGTTGGTCTCTCTGCCCCAGGGTAGGCAGACGCGGACCGGCCTACCGCGGACAGTTTTCGGGTAACTGTGCCGCAACTGGCGAGGGGCGGGCGTATTCGCCGCCCCTCGCCCTTCTCTCACCCAGGCCCCTCACCCCCGGCTCCTCCTCCCCCGGCCGGGGATGAGTCATCTGCGCCCAGACGCGACGGCGACGCGCGGTATCTCATGCCAGAGCGACACCGAGTCCTCGTCCGCGGAGCTCCCGCCGGCCGCGCGGCCGACGACGGTGACGGCCACGCTCGGATCGTGCGCCGATCGGATGATCACCCGGCCGTCGTCGACCCCGGTCAGCACCTCGGCGAGCTCGTCGCGGATCTCGCCACGACGCTGCTCGTCGATGCCGTCCAGGCCGCCCTCATCGAACACGGTGACCGCGACGCCGCGCCTGCGCGCTTCTTCGATCGCCGCACGGACGGCGTCGTTGAGCAGACTCGCGCCCCGCAGCTCATCGCGCAGACGCCCTTCGGCCAGCCGCGCGCTCAGCCGCTCGTCATCGGTGAGCATGCCGTGGGCGGCGACTGTGCGCGACAGCACCGGACCGGCGACCGCGAGCGCGTACTTCGTCCTCAGCCGTCGTTCGCGCTGACGCACCTGCTGCGTCGCGTGCCAGGCCGACACGGCGCGCTGTATGCCCGCCAGTCGCTCGGTATCGGCGATCGCGCGATCCCAGAAGAGCACCAGCAGCTGGGCCACCACGACCCACATGATCGAACCGACCAGTCCGAGCTCGAGCGCGACCAGTACTCCGAGGAACGACGATGCAGCGATCGCGAGCTCGCCGAGCACGATCCAGCCGATCACGAAACGGCGTCGCACGATGCACACGACGGCGAGCAGACCGAGGGCACCGATGTACGTGGTCGCGAAGGGGGCGGCGCGATGCTGCTGGTCAAGAGCCAGGCTGACCATTCCCGGGATCGCGTACGCCGCGATCATCGCCAGGATGCCGGCCCACAGCGGCATCCTGACGCGGCGCGCTGCATCCGCCAGCACCGCGATCGCGACGATCGCGAGGTAGAGCGCGATGGCGACGAGCATGAGAATCGGTCGAGCGGGAGTCTCGATCCACCACAGCGCCCTGGCGACGAAATAGATGGCGAAGCCGAGAGCCAGGGCTGTTGCGACGGTGCGGACGGTCAGTCTCATTCGCGCTCCCATGCGAGCTCGACGACGGTGCCTGAACCGTCGGAATCGATCCGCGCCGTGCCGGCGACCGCTGCCATTCGCGCCATGATCGAAGCACGGATGCCCAGTCGGTCCTCATCGACGGCATCCAGATCGAAGCCCGGCCCCGTGTCGCTGATCGTGACCGTGATGCCTTCGTCGCCGTGCGCGAGCGCGACGATGTGCAGTCCGCGCCCCCTGGCGTGGACGACGGAGTTCCCGATCGCCTGACGGGCAGCGAGCACGAGCGCTCTCGCTGCTCTTCCAGGGATCAGCCCGACCCCGCCGCGCTCCTCCACGACCGCGTCCGCCCCGGCCTCCGACAGCGCACGGCGCAACTCCGCGACGATCTGCGCCGATCCGACCGGTTCGTCGCTGCCCTCCTCCAGCACGGCCGCCTCGGTGTTGGCCAGGCGTGTGAGCGCCTCTCTCGCCATCCCGACCGCGAGATCCCTGGCACGGGGACTCTCGGCGCGCTCAGCGGCGATCAGCGCTGCGAGCACGCTGTCGTGCATGAGAGCCGCCACAGCGACGCGCTCCTCTTCTGCCGCGGCAGCGGCAGCGGCGTGCGCATAGTCGGCGACCGCTCGCCCGCGCACGTCGTCGACGCCCGCGGCAACGGCGCGGAACATCCATCCCAGCGAGACGAGCACAAGACCGAGGATGACCGTGAACGACACATCGAACGCGGTCGTGATCCAGAAGTCCCGCTCGAACTCCCCCTGCATCAGACGCACCAGACCGTAGACGAGCGGGACCGCGATCGCCCACACGTACTGCATCCGCAACGCGAACGCGAGCATCGCGGCGACGACGCCGACATTGACGAGGAAGAAGATCCACGGCGGCTGGTGGGACGTGTCATCGGCATGGTCGACGACGAACGGCCAGGCGATGAGTGCTCCGACGTACAGGAACGCGAACGCGGCGGACGAGGTCCGCACGCCGCGGCCGAACACGCAGCACACGAGCATCGCAGTGAGCGGCGCGAACACCACCACGATCATCGCGATGTGCGCAGCGTCCACGGCATCCATCCCCGAGACGGCAGCCAGCAGGGCCTGCGCACCGGTCAGCACGCATCCGATCGCCACGACCGTCTGCAGGATCCGCTCCATGCGCTTGCCCGTGAAGCGCTCGAACTCGTTCTCCGCTGACCCGGGTGACGGGATCCGGGTCCACGCCTGGCGGATGCTCAGCGGGTCAGACGACACTCGCCGTTCCGTCCGCCGAGACGATGCCGTCCTCGATCGCGCGCCTCAGCAGATCGACCTTCGTCGGTGCCGGACGACCGACCTCGACGTACTTGACCCGGATGCGGGTGATGTTCTCCTTGGCGGTCGAGTACGCGACGCCGAGCCGCTCGGCGACGGCTCTCAGCGGCAGCCCCGTCGCGTACAGGCGCAGCACCTCGCGTTCGCGCCATGAGAGCTGAGCGTCGGCGAAATCACGATCGCCGTCGACGGCACTGGCCCACTCCACGTTGTTCAGCGCCTCTCCACGAGCGACCGTGCGGATCGCATCGAGCACATCGTCCAGCGCCGAGGACTTGCTGATGATCCCGGCCGCACCGGCGACGAGCGCCTCTCGCACCGCGACAGGTCGATCGGCGACGCTGTGGATGACGACGCTGGCGCCGTCGTCCACGAGAGCCGAGACGTTCTCGGTGACCGTCGTGCCGTCGCCGAGCGTCAGATCCAGCACGACGACATCGGCCGGAGGCGCGCCGGTAGCCCTGCGCCACTCCAGATAGGAGCCGACCGTGCTGCCGGAGAACACCACGGTCTGCGTTCCCTCGCGTCCGCATGCCGCCTCGATTCCGAGGCGAACGGACTCGTGGTCATCGATCAGGGCCACCGTGCTCATGCCGTCAGCCTAGCCACCGCACGCGACGCGGATGCGACGTGTGTCACCGGGTGAGCAGCGCCACGACTTCGAAATGATGCGTGTGCGGGAACAGATCGAGCGCTCGCAGGCCGGCGGGCTCCCACCCGTGGGCGCGGAACGTGCCGAGGTCCCGTGCGAGCGCCACGGGGTCGCAGGCCACGTAGACGATGGCCTCCGGCGACAACGCCGCCACGGCGTCGACGACGCCGCGCCCCGCGCCGGAACGCGGCGGATCGAGCACGACTGCGCCGATCGGCATCGCCGGATCCAGCACGGCCTGGGGCGCCGGACGGGGCGGACGTCGACGGCCGCGCACCGGTCGTGTCTCGCGGACAGGGGCTCCGAGGAAGCGATCGACCCGCGCCGTGACCGCGGTGACATCGAGCGGCGCGAGGTTGCGCGCTGCATGCTCCGTGGCGCGTCGGTCGGATTCCACCGTGATGATGTCGGTCGCGCCGAGCTCGGCCAGGCTCGCGGCGAAGAGGCCGACGCCGCCGTACAGGTCGAGGTGGGTCAGTTCGGGATCCACGCGCCCTGCCAGCAGATCGCGCACCGTCGAGTCGAGTGCCGCTGCCGCGCCGTGGTGCACCTGCCAGAATCCGGAGGCGTCGACCGTGAACGATCGATCGCCCACGCGCTCGACGACGGTGTCGGGTTCGGGGCGACGGCCCTTCTCAGGGAGCGGGAGCACTCGCACGTCGCCGTCCGCCGGTTCGACGAGCTCGATCCTGCCCGGACGTGCGACGCCGAGCCGAGCCGCGGCCTCGGCGACGGCCGGACACGCCAGCGGGTGCGAGGAGACCGGGATCACCCGGTGGCTGCGCGCCGCGAAGGGTCCCGCCACCCCGTCTGCGTCGACGTGCAGCGTCACGCGTGTGCGCCACCCCGTGCCGTCCGAGTCGTCCAGCGCCGAGATCTCCGGTGCATCCAGGCCGCCGCCGGCGAATCGGTCGAGCGCCTCGGACAGCACCTGCCGCTTGAGCGCGCGCTGATGGCCCAGTTCGATGTGCCCGAGATCCGCACCACCGGGGCGATCGGACGGGTCGCGCGCCACGTCGGCCTCCGGCCAGACGTGCGGGCGTCGATGGGGCGACGCCTCCAGCACTTCGACGGTCTCGGCACGCCAGAACCGCCGGGTGTCCGCGGCCGCATCCGAGGGCGCCTCGGTCAGCCTGGCACGCACCCGTTCGCCGGGTATCGCGTCCGCCACGAACACCACGCGACCTTCGTGGCGGGCGACGAACGTGCCGCCGTGGGCGATGCCCGTGATGTCGAGATCGAGCAGTTCGGCGGAAGACGTCATATCCCCAGGATCCCACGTCGCCCGCTAGCGTGAGTGCATGCGCGTCTGCCTCGCCTCCACTTCCCCCGCACGTCTCATGCTCCTGCGTCAGGTCGGGATCGAACCGCTCGCGATCGCGCCGCACGTGGACGAGGATGCCGTGGCCGCCGCCGCCGCGGAATCACGCGGCGGCGAGTTGCCGCCCGGCGAGCTCGTGCTGCTGCTCGCCCGCGCGAAGGCCGCCGACGTCGTGCGCCGCCTCGCGGACGATGAACCCGACTTCGACGGTCTCGTGATCGGCGGAGACTCGATGTTCGCGCTGAACGGCCGCGTGTACGGCAAGCCCTACACGCCGGGCGAGGCGACGCGTCGCTGGCAGGAGATGCGCGGTGAGACCGGCATCCTGTACTCCGGGCATTCGGTCCACCGCGTGACGCCTGGCGCTGACCCGCGCGAGGCCACAGCGGTCGCCGAAGCGTCCGTCACGTTCGCGGAGGACGTGTCGGATGCGGAGATCGACGCGTACGTCGCGTCCGGTGAGCCGTTGCACGTCGCCGGCGCGTTCACGGTCGACAGCCTCGGCGGCGCGTTCATCACGCGCGTCGACGGCGATCCGTCCACGGTCGTCGGAATGTCGCTGTCGACGCTGCGCCGACTGTCCGGCGACCTCGGAGTGACGTGGACCGACCTGTGGACGTCCGGTTCGGCATCCTGACTCGGCTCTCGTAGGCTCACCGACACGATCCGCGGGTTTTCTTGTGGAGGGTCGTCAAATCAGGGGCCTCTCTTCTCGCTAGGCTGGCAGTCATGCCCATCGAGAAGGTACTCATCGCCAACCGCGGAGAGATCGCTGTTCGCATCATCCGCGCCGCTCGCGATTCGGGGATCTTCTCCGTCGCCGTCTACGCCGACCAGGATCGCGAAGCTCTGCACACCAGACTCGCCGACGAGGCGTACGCCCTCAGCGGCGCGACGAGCGCCGAGACGTACCTGCAGATCGAGAAGATCCTTTCTGTCGCTCGACGCTCCGGCGCTGATGCCGTCCACCCCGGGTACGGCTTCCTCGCCGAGAACGCCGAGTTCGCCCGCGCCGTCATCGGCGCGGGCCTCACCTGGATCGGACCGTCGCCGGACGCGATCGAGGCTCTCGGTGACAAGGTGACGGCGCGTCACGTCGCCGAGAAGGTCGGAGCCCCGCTCGCCCCCGGGACCCCCGGGCCCGTGGCCGGTGCCGACGAGGTCATCGCCTTCGCGCAGGAGCACGGTCTGCCCATCGCGATCAAGGCGGCCTACGGGGGCGGCGGACGCGGCCTGAAGGTCGCCCGCGAGCTCGATGAGGTCGCCGAGCTGTTCGAGTCCGCGACGCGTGAGGCCGTGACCGCCTTCGGCCGCGGCGAGTGCTTCGTGGAGAAGTACCTCGACAAGCCGCGTCACGTCGAGACGCAGTGCCTGGCGGATGCCGAAGGCAACGTCGTCGTCATCTCGACCCGCGACTGTTCTCTGCAGCGCCGGCACCAGAAGCTCGTGGAGGAGGCGCCGGCGCCTTTCCTGACCGAGGAGCAGAACCGCCAGCTGTACGCCGCATCCAAGGCCATCCTCAAGGAGGTCGGCTACGTCGGAGCCGGCACCTGCGAGTTCCTCATCGGTGCGGACGGCACCGTCTCCTTCCTCGAGGTGAACACACGCCTGCAAGTCGAGCACCCGGTGTCCGAAGAGGTCACCGGCATCGACCTCGTGCGCGAGCAGTTCCGCATCGCTGCCGGCGGCACCATCGACTACGACGACCCGACGCCGCAGGGGCACTCGATCGAGTTCCGCATCAACGGCGAGGACCCGGGCCGCGGTTTCCTCCCCCAGCCGGGCCCCATCCATGTCTTCAAGACCTTCGGCGGCCCCGGCATCCGACTCGACTCGGGCGTGACAGCAGGCGATGCCGTGTCCGGCGCCTTCGACTCGCTGCTGGCCAAGATCATCGTCACCGGGAAGAACCGGGCCGAGGCGCTCGAGCGCGCACGCCGCGCGCTCGACGAGTTCGAGGTCGCCGGGCTCCCCACCGTCCTGCCGTTCCACCGCAAGGTCGTCCGCGATCCCGCCTTCACCGCGGAAGACGGCGAGTTCGGCGTCTACACGCGCTGGATCGAGACCGAGTTCGACAACGACATCCCCGCCTGGGACGGCGAGATGGAGGCTCCGGCCGCCGCCGCCGCGCGTCACACCGTGGTCGTCGAGGTCGCAGGCAAGCGTCTCGAAGTCAGTCTTCCCGACCGTGTCGCCGTGGCGGCAGGGGCGGCCGGCCGTCCGGCCGCCGTGCCGCCGTCCCGCCGCAGCCACGCGACGACCGTCTCGGCCGGTGCCTCCGGCGACGCCGTCAAGTCTCCGATGCAGGCCACGGTCGTCAAGATCGCCGTCGAGGACGGCCAGCAGGTCGTCAAGGGCGATCTGGTCGTCGTGCTCGAGGCCATGAAGATGGAGCAGCCGCTCCAGGCGCACAAGGACGGCGTCATCGGCAACATCAGCGCTGATGCCGGCGCGACGGTCTCGGCGGGCCACCAGCTGCTCACCATCAGCTGACGCACAGACGAAGAAGGGCGCCTCACCGCGGTGAGGCGCCCTTCTTCGTCGTGCTACGAGATGTTCACCAGGTGCATCGCCCGGGAGGCGTCCGTGATGCTCGACGACAGCGACGGATACGCCGCGAAGACACGCGAGACCTGGTCCACCGTGAGACGGCGCTCCACGGCGACCGCGATCGGATAGATGAGCTCCGACGCCTTGGGACCGACGATCACTCCCCCGATCACGGTGCCGGAGCCCTTGCGGGCGATGATCTTCACGAACCCGTCCTTGATGCCCATCATCTTGGCGCGGGGGTTCGCCGCCAACGGCAGCTTGTAGACGATGCCGTCCGCGACGCCGTCCTCGACGTCCTGCTCGCCCCACCCTACGGTGGCGATCTCCGGCGCCGTGAAGATGTTCGAGGTGATCTTGACCTTCTCGAGCGGGATGACGATGTCCCCCAGCGCATGGAACACCGCCGTACGACCCTGCATCGAGGCCACCGACGCGAGCGGGAAGAAGTTCGTGCAGTCGCCGACCGCGTAGATGTTGGGGACCGACGTCCGAGCGACCTTGTTCACGCGGATGTGGCCGGACTCCGTGAGTTCGACCCCTGCCTCCTGCAGACCGATGGATGCCGTGTTCGGGACGGACCCGACCGCCATCAGGCAGTGGCTGCCCTCGACCGTGCGACCATCGGAGAGGGTGACGAGCACCCCGGAATCCGTCTTCTCCACCTTCTCGGCGCGCGCCTTGGACAGCACCTGCATGCCGCCGCGCTTGAACACCTTCTCGAGCACCCTGGCCGCGTCCTGGTCCTCGCCGGGGAGCACCTGGTCGCGGCTGGAGACGAGCGTCACCTTCGCACCGAGGTTCATGTACGCCGACGCGAACTCGGCACCGGTGACACCGGAGCCGACCACGATGAGGTGCTCCGGCAGCGCCTTCATGTCGTACAGCTGCGTCCAGGTGAGGATGCGCGTGCCGTCGGGCTTGGCCGAATCCAGCTCCCGGGGCGACGCACCGACCGCGACGACGATCGTGTCGGCCTCGATGCGGTCGAAATCGGTGCCATCCGGTCCGGTGGCGACGATGATCGCGTTCGTGCTCTCCAGTCGGCCATGACCCGACAGGATGCGCACTCCGGCGTCGAGCAGCGAGGAGCGCATGTCCTCGGACTGCTGGGCGGCCAACGCCACCAGGCGCTTGTTGACGGCGGCGAGGTTGATGGCGATCTCGGGCTTGAGCGGCTTGCCGTTCTCGCCCTTCGCGAAGAACTGCACGCCCAGGTCGCTGGCCTCGGAGATCGCGACGGCGGCGTCTGCCGTGGCGATCAGGCTCTTCGACGGCACGACGTCCGTGAGCACGGCCGATCCGCCCACTCCGACGCGCTCGACCAGGGTCACCTCGGCTCCGAGCTGGGCGGCGGCCAGGGCCGCCTCATATCCGCCGGGACCGCCGCCGAGGACGGCGACACGCTGGGTGCGCTCGAAAGGAGTTGAGGACATGGCTTCCATTCTTCCGCAATCCTGGCCCCGAAGCCGCACGCTTCCTAGAGTGGATCCATGACCGACATTCATGACCACCCCCTCGACGACCCGAACACGAACCCGTTCGAGGTCGCAGCCACCGCCGCAGCGGACATCGCGCGGCTCACGGGCGTCGAGAAGCACGACATCGCCCTCACCCTCGGCAGCGGCTGGGGCAAGGCTGCGGACCTGATCGGCGAGACCGTCGCCACCATCCCGGCGACGGAGGTGACCGGATTCTCCAAGCCCGCGCTGGAGGGGCACGTCGGCACGCTGCGGTCGATCCGCACCCCCGACGGCAAGAACGTCCTGGTCATCGGTGCGCGGACGCACTACTACGAAGGGCACGGCGTCCGCCGCGTCGTCCACAGTGTCCGCACCGCGGCGGCCACGGGGGCGAAGATCATGGTCCTCACCAACGGCGCCGGCGGTGTTCGCGAGACGTGGACGCCCGGTCAGCCCGTACTCATCAGCGATCACATCAACCTCACGGCGGACTCGCCCCTGGAGGGGGCGACGTTCATCGACCTCACCGACCTGTACGCGACGCGCCTTCGCGACATCGCCCGCTCGGTGGACCCGTCGCTGGACGAGGGCGTCTACACGCAGTTCCGCGGTCCGCACTACGAGACCCCGGCCGAGGTCCAGATGGCGAAGCACATCGGCGGTGACATCGTCGGCATGTCGACGGCGCTGGAGGCCATCGCCGCGCGCGAAGCTGGCATGGAGATCCTCGGCTTCTCACTGATCACGAACCTCGCCGCGGGCATCCAGAAGACGCCACTGAGCCATGCCGAGGTCATCGAGGCCGGTCGCGAAGCGGAGCCGGTGATCTCCGCGCTCCTGGCCAAGGTGGTCGAGGCTCTGTGAGCGTCGAGGACATCCTCGCGTCGGCTCGCGCCTGGATCCGTCAGGACCCGGATGCCGAGACCCGCGACGAGCTCGCCGGGATCGTCACCCTCGCCGCCGGCGGGGATGCCGCGGCCATCGAGGATCTCGATGACCGCTTCCGCACCCGTCTGGCGTTCGGCACCGCTGGCCTTCGCGGTGCGCTCGGGGCCGGCAGCAACCGGATGAACCGCGTCCTCGTGTCGCAGGCCGCCGCGGGTTTCGCGGGCTACCTGCTCGAGCGCTCGCGTGGAGCCAGGCCCACGGTCGTCGTCGGCTACGACGGCCGACGCAACTCGCGCCGTTTCGCGCTGGATTCCGCCGAACTGTTCGCCGGCGCGGGGCTCCGCGCGATCCTGCTTCCTCGTCTGCTGCCCACCCCCGTGCTCGCCTTCGCCGTGCGCCACCTGGGTGCGGATGCCGGGGTGATGGTGACCGCCAGCCACAACCCTCCCAACGACAACGGCTACAAGGTCTACCTCGGCGGCCCTGACGAGGGTTCGCAGATCGTGGCGCCCGCCGATGCGCAGATCGCGGCGCACATCCAGCGGGTCGCCGATGCCGGAGACGTCGGCGTCCTCCCTCGATCGGATGCCTACGAGATCGCCGGAGACGAGGTCGTGACCGCGTACATCGAGGCCACGGCAGCCGTCGCGCCGGCCGGCGCGGGCGCCGATGGTCTCCGGTGGGTCTACACCGCCATGCACGGTGTCGGATGGGAGACGTTCGCGCGGATCGTCACGGCGGCCGGGTACCCGCAGCCGACCGTGGTGCGCGCACAGCAGCATCCGGATCCGACCTTCCGCACGGTGTCGTTCCCGAATCCCGAGGAACCGGGCGCGCTGGACCTGTCGTACGACGTCGCCCGCTCCGCGCGCGCGGAGCTCATCATCGCCAACGATCCGGACGCCGACCGGCTCGCCGTCGCCATCCCCGACGCGGACGCGCCCGGGGGCTGGCGCCGGCTCATCGGCAACGAGATCGGCCTGCTGCTGGGTGCCCGAGCCGCGAGGGCCGCCGAGGGCATCCCAGGGGCGACGCTGGCGTGCTCGCTCGTCTCCTCGCCGGGACTCGGCGTCATCGCCGCGCACCACGGCCTCGGCTTCGCCGAGACGCTGACGGGCTTCAAGTGGATCTCCCGCGCCGAGGGCATCGTGTTCGGCTACGAGGAGGCGCTGGGCTACCTGGTCAACCCGGAGACCGTGCGCGACAAGGACGGCATCTCGGCCGCGGTGGCGCTGCTCGGCCTCGCGTCCGAGGCCAGGGAACGCGGCGAGAACTTGTCGACGCTGCTCGCGGAGCTCGGCGAGACCTACGGCCACTTCGGCAGCGGTCAGGTCTCGATCAGGGTCGAGGACCTGTCGATCATCGGCACGGTCATGGCATCGTTGCGCCAGACGCCTCCGGCATCCATCGGCGACGCCGTCGTCGAGTCGGCCGAGGACCTCCTGCACGCACCGGAGGGGCAGCCGTCCGGCGACGTGCTGCGCTACCGCCTCGCGGGCGGCGGACGCGTCATCGTGCGTCCCAGCGGCACCGAGCCCAAGCTGAAGGTGTACATCGACACGCAGGCGGAGTCCGCGGAGGCCGCAGCCGCTGCGGTGGCCGAGATCGAGGCCGGAGTGCGGGTGCTGCTGGACGAGCGCTCCTGAACCGGCTCTCGCGATGATCGTGGTCCTCGCCGTCCTGGCGACGGTCGTGGCCGGCGCGATCCAGCGCCTCACCGGGCTCGCGTTCGTCCTCGTGCTCATCGGACCGGCCGTGCTCATCTACGGTCCGGTCGAGGGGGTGACGGTCGCCGTGCTGCTCGCTGTCGTGGCCGCGGCGGTCGCCATCCCCTCGGGCTGGAGACTGATCGATTGGCCTCGCACCTGGTGGTTGCTCGGAGCCGGGATCGTCGCGGCTCCGTTCGGCGCGCTCGTCACGCGGCTGCTGCCGGAGGCCGCTCTGCTGTTCATGATCTCGGTGATGGCGATCGCGGCTCTGCTGACGCCCCGCTTCGGCGGCCCGATCTCGGCCGTGCTGAGAGGGAGAAGGGGCGCGGTGTACGCCGGAGCCACGGCCGGGTTCCTGCACGCTTCGAGCGGTCTGTCCGGACCCGCGCTGGCCGCCTACGCCGTCGGCGACCGCTGGGAGCAGCGCCGTTTCGCCGCCAGTGCCCAGGTCGTGTTCCTCGGCTACGGACTCGTCTCGGTGCTGCTGCGTGGACTGCCATCCGCGCCCGTCGGTGAAATGGTGCTGCTCGGCCTGGGAACCGCTGCGGGCATCCTGCTCGGCGCGCTGCTCACACGGGTCGTGCCCGGTCGAATCGCCAGAGCATTGATGCTCTGGTGCGCCTGGGCCGGGGTGCTCGTCGTCCTCGTCCGCGCCTTCGTCGCGTTCGCGGCGTGAGGCCGGATAGCATCGCTGCATGCCCCGAAGACGCGTGACCATCAGCGCACACCACGGCGTGCACGCGCGTCCGGTCGCCGAGCTGGCCCGGCTCGCCATCGCGCACAGCGCACCGGTCACGCTCGCGACGTCCGGCGGATCGGTCGTGGAACTGGCCAGCATCCTCGCGGTCATGGATCTCGCACTCGCCGAGGGGGATGTCGTCACCATCGAGACATCCGCGTCCGCGGATGCGGATGCCGTGCTCGATGCGATGGTCGAGGTGCTGGCGCCGCGGTGACGCCGCCGCGGCTCAGCCGTCGATCACGGCGACCAGTTCATCGAGGAAGGCCTCGAAGCTCGTGGCCCGCCGTACCAGCCGCTGAACGCTCTCGCGCTCGCTGAACACCTCGACGAGCTGCTCGAAGACGGTCTGGAACGCCGCCCGATCGCTCTCGCTGAACGCGGCGAGTGCGACCACCTGGACCCGGCCGTCCCCCCACGCGATCGAGCCGTCGGCGACACCGATCGCGATCGCCGTGCGCCGCGCCGTCATCTGCAGCGAATGCGGCACCGCGAGCGCGTCGGTGAACGCGGTGGACGACATGCGCTCGCGATGGATCGTCTTGTCGACGTAGTCGTCGTCGATGAGGCCGGTCGCGACGAGCATCCCGCCGAGCAGACGGATGATCTGCTCATCGCCGACATCCGGCAGCGGGTGCAGGAACGCGCTCGCGTCGAAATATCGCGACAGCTCGGCGCGCAACCGCGCGAGCCGCCTCGCGCGCCGCACGCGCGCCGCGGCCTGCTGCACGCGTTCCACATCGGCCTCGCCCAGGAACGGCTGCACCCGGACGAATCGATCGCCAGCGGCAGCGGGCTCGATCGTGGACAGGACGAGATCCGTGTCGAAGGATGCCCAACCGGGGTCGACAGAGGTCACGACGTGCGTGACCTCGATCGCGGATCCGAGCGATCGGTCGACACTGGAGCGCAGCAGCTCGTGCAGCTCGTAGTATCCGGGGCACACGATCGTGGCGCTCAGGATCGTCTCGGCTTTGCGGCTGCGCTCCAGCCGCCCGCCGACGTGCATCGCGATATAGGCGATCTCGTCATCGTTCACCGGCAGGTCGAGCCGGTCGTGCAGTCCGCTCGCGATCGACACCGCCACCTCGAAGATCATCGGGTACGACGATTTCAGCGACCTGGTCAACGGATTGCGCGTCCATGCCTGCTCCTTGACGCGCCGCAGCAGGTTCTGCACGTGCAGGGACAACCGCAGGATGAACGCCTCGTCATCGAGATCGACCTGGTAGTCGCGCGCGGCGCGGGCGATCTCCGCGCGCACGGCCTCGTCGACCGCGTCGTCCACTCCGCTGCGGGCGACGTCAACGGCCGTTCCACGGCCGGGGGCGACCACGCGCGTCAGCACCAGCGTCGCCAGGTGCGCGCTGTCGCCGACGCCGAGACGCACGCCGAAGTGGTCGTGGGCGAGACGACTGATCTGCTCGCCGACGCGGACGATCTCACCGTGCGCCTCCGCGGGGCGTTCGTCAGCGGCATCCGATTCCAGGGGACGCCCTGCGGCCACCCTGTCCGCCGCGATCGCGATGTGCAGCAGCACGTCGGAGATCGCGAGCTCGTTCACGTAGTAGCCGAGGGCGCCGAGTTCGCGCACGAGCGCGGTCTTGAAGCCGGCGACCGCGTCGGATCCGACGACCTCGCCCGCGAGCGCATGCCGGATGGTCTCGGGGTGGAATGCGGCCGCGTCCATCTCGTCGTGCGCGAGACGGCTCAGCAATCGCCGCTGCGCGACCTCTGTGCCGCGGAGGCGGATCGTCTCGCGGTCGCGCTCCAGGGCGAGATCGGTTCCCTCCAGCAGCGCGCGCACCCTGGTGAGGTCGGACTCCACGGTGGCGTCGCTCACGTGCAGACGGTCGGCGGTCTCGTAGACGTCGATCCCGTCCGGCTGATCGAGCAGCATGCGGATGACACCGTGCAGCCGCTCGCGCGGGGCGGACTCATCGGCCGGCCTGCGCAGGGCATCGCGGGCGGAGGCACCGGCACGGTAGCCCGCAGGCCCGGAGTCGACGGCATCCCCGTCAGGCACGCGCGAGTTCAACGCCGCGACGTACGAGCGGATGCTGCGCGGCGTCACGCCGAGCTGGTCGGCGAGGCTGCCGGCCGTGGCCCAGCCATTCTGGCGGAGCAACGCGGAGAGGAGCTGGTCCTGGCGCTGACGCGTCATGGTCCCTCCGTGTCCGAATCGCCTGCATCGTCGCTTTCCCATGATGCCAGCACCACGGGCGGAAAGGGCGGCGCCCGGTGTTCCGCAGGGGCGGAAAGAAGCCTGGTGGTGCGGCTCCCAGCTCGTTCCCAGAATGGTTCCATGGCATCGAAGAGGATCCTCGTGGTCTGCGGCGCGGGGGCGTCGAGCACTTTCGTCGCGCAACGCCTTCAGCGTGCCGCGACGGATGCGCGCCTGCCGTGGGAGGCGACCGCCGGCACGGAGCAGGCTGTGGCCTCGAACTCCGCCGACGCGATCCTCGTCGGCCCGCATCTCGCCGACCGCCTCGAGCGGATCCGCTCCGCGGCCGGCTGCCCCGTTCTGTCCCTCCCGGAGGACATCTTCTCCGACCACGACGGCACGCGCACTCTCGCGCTGGTGCGGTCGGCCCTCACCGCTGAGAAAGGATCATCATGACCGTTGCATCCCGCACCGTCCGGATCGGATCGTCGCACGGCCTGCACGCACGCCCCGCGAAGCTGTTCGCCCAGGCGGCGAAGGAATCCGGCATCGCCGTCACCGTCGCCAAGGACTCCGGCAAGCCGGTCAACGCGGCCAGCATCCTGGGCGTGATCGCCCTGGGCGTCGAGCACGGCGACTACGTGACGCTGACGGCCGATGGGGAGAACGCGGACGCCGTGCTGGACACGCTGACCGAGCTGCTCACGACAGACCACGACGAGGAACCGGCCTGATGGGTGCCCTCCGCGGAGTGGGCATCGGCGCCGGCGTCGCGCAGGGGCCCGTGATCCGTATGGCCGAGCCGCTTCCGGCGCCGGAGAACGTGAAGAGCGTCCTGGGCGCCGAGGCGGAGCGCGCCAGAATCCGCGATGCGATCGCCGCCGTCGCCGCGGAGCTCACGGCCAGAGCGGAGTCCGCAGGCGGGGCGGCGCAGGAGGTTCTGGAGGCGCAGGCGATGATCGCCGAGGACCCGACGCTGCAGGACGAGGTCGATGCTCGGATCGATGACGGAGCCACAGCCGAGTGGGCCGTGCACGACGCGTTCGCCGGCTTCAAGGCGACGCTCGAGGCCGTCGGCGGGTACCTCGGCGAACGCGCCGCGGACCTCGATGACATCGCCCAGAGAGTGCTCGCCCGGTTGCGCGGCGTCGCCGCACCCGGGGTGCCGGACCCCGGGCATCCGTTCGTGCTCGTGGCCCGCGACCTGGCGCCGGCCGACACGGCCCTGCTCAAACTCGACCAGGTCCTGGCGCTCATCACCTCCGATGGCGGGCCCACGTCCCACACGGCGATCCTGGCGCGTGAGAAGGGCATCGTGGCCGTGGTCGGCGTGGTGCAGGCCACCGGGCTCTCCGACGGCGAAACGGTCATCGTGGACGCCGCGGCGGGCGCCGTGACCACCATGCCGTCCCCCGACGAGCTGGCGCGCGCCACCGAGCGTGCGTCGGCCAGGCAGAGCGCCGAGGCGCTCCCCGCGACCCCCGGCGCCCTCGCCGACGGCACCCCCATCGCCCTGCTGGCGAACCTGGGGAAACCCGCCGACGCGGCCGATGCGGTGTCTCGGGGGGCCGAGGGCGTCGGGCTCTTCCGCACCGAGTTCCTGTTCCTGTCGGCCGCGCAGGCGCCGACCGTCGCGCAGCAGCGCGAGTCGTATCGTGAGCTGCTGGCCGCGTTCGAGGGCAAGAAGGTCGTCGTCCGGTTGCTGGATGCCGGAGCCGACAAGCCGCTCGCCTTCCTCAACGATGCGCACGAGGAGAACCCGGCCCTCGGACTCCGCGGGCTGCGGGCCCTCCGCGCAAGCGAGGACATCCTGCGCGAGCAGCTGACCGCACTCGCCGAGGCGGATGCCGAGACCAGTGCCGATCTCTGGGTCATGGCGCCGATGGTCACCACCGTCGAGGAGACGGCGTACTTCACGACCCTCGCGCGAGAGTACGGCCTGAAGACGGCCGGCGTGATGGTCGAGGTGCCGGCGAGCGCCCTGCTCGCCGACCGAGTGCTCGCCCATGCCGATTTCGCCTCGATCGGCACGAACGATCTCACCCAGTACACGATGGCCGCCGACCGCATGCTCGGCTCGGTGGCCGGGTTCCAGGACCCGTGGCATCCGGCCGTGCTGCGCCTCGTCGGCGAGGTCGGCGCCGCCGGTGCGCGCGCGGGCAAGCCCGTCGGGATCTGCGGCGAGGCCGCCGCCGATCCGCTGCTGGCCGTCGTGCTCGTCGGCCTCGGCGCGACAAGCCTGTCGATGGCGCCGGCCGCTCTGTCCGACGTCCGGCTCGCGCTCTCCGAACGCACTCTCGAGGAAGCGCGACGCCTCGCCGAGATCGCCCTCACCGCCGATGACGCGGCCGGCGCGCGAGCCGCCGTCGCCGCGGCACTCGTATGACTCACCTCTCACACCCGAACCCACAGCAGAAAGAGACGACATCATGACGACGACGTCACCAGCCGCCGCGAAACCGAGTGGAATCCGCGTCGGCGTGCAGAGACTCGGCACGTTCCTGTCCGGCATGATCATGCCGAACATCGCTGCCTTCATCGCCTGGGGCTTCATCACGATGCTCTTCATCCCCGCCGGATTCTTCGGTGCGGACAGCCCGTTCGGATGGCACTGGTACCCCGTCGCCGAGATCGTCGGAGGCGGCGGCGATTCCGCGGTGATCGGATGGCAGGGCGCGATGACCGCGTTGGCCGCGGGCGAAGCCGGCAACTTCTTCGCCTACGTCGGCCTGGTCGGTCCGATGGTCACCTACCTGCTTCCCCTGCTGATCGCGAACACCGCCGGACGCATGGTCTACGGCGAGCGCGGCGGGGTCGTCGCGACGATCGCCACGATGGGTGTGATCGTCGGCACCGACATCCCGATGTTCCTGGGCGCCATGATCATGGGCCCGCTCGCAGCCTGGATCACGAAGCAGATGGATCGGCTCTGGGACGGCAGAATCCGCCCCGGATTCGAGATGCTGGTGAACAACTTCTCCGCCGGCATCCTCGGCATGGTGCTCGCGGTCGCAGGATTCTTCGCGTTCGGCCCCGTGATGCTCGGCGTCAGCACGGTCCTGGGCGCGGCGGTCGACTGGCTCGTGCTGTACAACCTGCTGCCGCTCGTGTCGATCATCGTCGAGCCGGCGAAGGTGCTGTTCCTGAACAACGCGATCAACCACGGCGTCTTCACTCCGCTGGGCATCCAGGAGGCGCAGGAGTTCGGCAAGTCGATCCTGTTCCTCATCGAGGCCAACCCCGGCCCTGGCGTCGGACTGCTGCTCGCATTCTCGTTCTTCGGCGTCGGCGCGGCGAAGGCATCGGCGCCTGGGGCGGCGATCATCCAGTTCTTCGGCGGCATCCACGAGATCTACTTCCCGTACGCTCTGAGCAAGCCGACCACGATCCTCGCGCTGATCGCAGGTGGAGCGGCCGGAGTCACCACGAACATGATCCTCGGCGGAGGCCTCGCCTTCCCTGCGGCACCGGGCAGCATCATCGCCGTGACAGCTGCCGCTGTGGGCCCAGGGGTCGGCAACCTGCTCGTCGTCTACCTCTCCGTCATCGTGGCGGCTACGGTGACCTTCCTCATCGCCGGCATCATCCTGCGCGCCTCCCGCAAACGCGACCTGCTCGCCGAGGCCGACGCGTTCGGTGCGGCCATCGCTCAGACCGAGGCCAACAAGGGCAAGAAGTCGGCGGCGATGGACGCCCTGCGCGTGAGCGGCGACGCCACCTCGATCGCCGCAGCGGAAGAGGTCGTCGACAAGCTCGAGACGCAGGCCGAGACCGGCGGGATGGCGGATGGCGGGGTCCTCGCGACCCGACAGATCACCGACATCGTCTTCGCCTGCGACGCCGGCATGGGGTCGTCCGCGATGGGCGCCAGCGTGCTGCGCAACAAGTTCAAGAAGGCTGGAGTCGAGGGCGTCACCGTCGTCAACAAGGCCATCGCGAACCTCGACGGCACGGCCGACCTCGTCATCACGCAGCAGCAGCTGACCGACCGCGCACAGACGAAGTCCCCTGACTCGATCCACATCTCGGTGGACAACTTCATGAACTCGCCGAAGTACGACGAGATCGTCGAGATGGTCCGCGACCAGCGAAAGGAATCATGATGAGCGTCCTCACCCTCGGCCAGGTCCGCATCCACTCCGGCTCGGCGACGCAGGAGGCCGCCCTGCAGGAGGCCACGGACATCCTCGTGGCAGCCGGCGCTGTCACCCCCGCGTACGTCGACGCCATGCGGCAGCGCGAGCAGACCGTGTCGACCTTCATGGGCAACGGCCTGGCGATCCCGCACGGCACGAACGACGCGAAGGACACGATCCTCGCCTCGGCGCTCTCGGTCGTGCGCTACGACGGCGGCGTGGACTGGGCCGGTGACGAAGCGACGTTCGTGATCGGCATCGCCGGGGTCGGCGACGAGCATCTGGAGATCCTGTCGCGGATCGCGATCCTGTTCTCCGAGGAGGACGACGTGGCACGTCTCACGGCAGCGCAGACCCCGGATGAGCTGTACGCGCTGCTTTCGGAGGTGAACGAGGGATGAAGGCCGTCCACTTCGGCGCCGGCAACATCGGGCGCGGCTTCGTCGGCCTGCTGCTGCACGAAGGCGGCTACGAGGTCGTCTTCTCCGACGTCGCCGACGACCTGGTGGACGCTCTCGCCGCCGCCGATCGCTACACCGTCCGAGAGGCCGGCCCCGGCGGGATCAACCGGATCGTGACGGGCTTCCGGGCGATCAACAGCCGGTCCCATCCGGATGCCGTCGTCACCGAGGTCGCGACCGCCGATGTGGTGACGTGCGCGGTCGGCCCCACTGTGCTGCGCTTCATCGCTCCGGTCATCCTCGACGGGCTGAGGCGACGCTCACCGGATGCCGCCCCCCTGGCCGTCATGGCGTGCGAGAACGCCATCGGCGCGACCGACCAGCTGCGCGCCGAGATCGAACGGTTGGCGGGCGACGAGGCGGCAGAGCTCACCGCCCGCGCCGCGTTCGCGAACACGGCCGTCGACCGGATCGTTCCCGCACAGCCCGAGGGTGCGGGCATCGACGTCACCGTGGAGCCGTACTTCGAATGGGCGATCGAGCAGGGACCCTTCAACGGCGATCTGCCGAACATCCCCGGCGCGCATTTCGTCGACGACCTCGCCCCGTACATCGAGCGCAAGCTGTTCACGGTGAACACCGGGCACGCGGCGACGGCTTACCTCGGCGCGATCGCAGGCCATGATCGGATCTCCGACGCGCTCGCTGATCCTCGCGTCGCCGATGCCGTGCGGGCGGCGCTCGAGGAGACCTCCGCGATGCTGACCGCCGTGCACGGGCTGGATCCTGCCGAACTGTCCGCGTACCGGGCGACGATCCTGGAGCGCTTCCGCAACCCGGAACTGGTCGACACGGTGCAGCGCGTCGGTCGCCAGCCGTTGCGAAAGCTCTCGCGGCACGAGCGCTTCATCGGCCCGGCCTCCGAGGCCGCCGAACGCGGGCTGTCCACCGCCGCGCTGGTCGCGGCGATCGCCGCGGCTCTGGAGTTCGACGAGCAGGACGACGAGCAGTCGGTCGAGCTGCAGCGGCGACTCGCCTCCGAGGATGCGGCGGACTTCACGGCGTCGGTCACCGGTCTGGCGCCGACGCACCCGCTGTTCGCGCCGGTGCGCGATGCGGTCGAGGCGCGGCAGCGACAGTAGCCTGGAAAGGTGCGGAAGAAACGCGGACGTCGGGTCGTCGCCTGGATCCTGTGGGGAGTCCTCGGCGTCGTCCTTCTCGGCGTCGTCGGCATCGTGATCTGGAGCCAGGTCGGCGTCATGCAGGCCGAGCCTGAGCCGCTCGCCACGGTGCGCGAGAACCCTGACGTCGTGATCGACGACGCGGACCAGGGCATCGTGCTGTCCCCCGCGAGCGCCGAGAGCGAGGTCGGCCTCGTCTTCATACCCGGCGCCAAGGTGGACCCGTGGGCGTACGCCGCGATCCTGCAGGGCATCGTCGCGGAGGACGACGTCACGGTCGTGATCACCCGCCCGTGGCTGAATCTCGCCTTCTTCGATCTGCGCGGCATGGACGCCTTCACGTCGGCTGCACCGGACGTGGACACGTGGATCGTGGGCGGGCATTCCCTGGGCGGCGTGCGCGGCTGCCAGTTGGCGTCGGATGCCGATGCTCTGCTGCTGTTCGCCTCGTACTGCTCCGACGATCTCGCGGACACGGATCTGCCTGTCCTGAGCCTCGCAGGCAGCGAGGACGGTCTGTCGACGCCGGAGAAGATCGCCGCCGCGCGGCATCTGCTCCCCGACGATGCCGATCTCGTCGAGATCGAGGGAGCATCCCACGCGTCGTTCGGCGACTACGGACCTCAGCCCGGTGACGGCACACCCGCGATCTCGGACGAGACGATGCACGCGACGGTCACGGATCTCGCCGGCCGGTTCGCCGAAGCCCTCGGCTGATCCGTCAGCTCAGCACCGCATCCAGCAGCGGGTGCAGGTGCCGCGTGCCGAGCACGGTCGATGCCGAACGGGCTCCGGCCTCGAGGGACTCGCGGACTCCACGCCCGGCGAGCCGCGCGTCGAGGACGCCGGCGAGGAAGGCATCTCCGGCGCCGTTCGTGTCCTGCACGTCGACGGGAACGGCCGCCACGCGGTGCTCCAGGCCATCCGCGTCCACGGCCACGGCGCCGTCGGCGCCCAGCGTGCACACGGCGAGCGACGCCCCAGAGGCGACGCGAGCCTGCAGGAACGCGACAGGGTCGGTGAGCCGATCGGCATTGCAGAACACGGCATCCGCCACGGCGAGGAACGGGCGGTGGAACTCCGCCTCGCCGTCGTAGTCGTGCACATCGACCCAGATCGGCACGCCGGTCTCGGCCGCCATCGGCAGCAGCCGCAACGGTTCGGCCGCGAGATCCAGCACGAGGGCGTCGGCATCCGACATCGCCTGACGGATCCGCGCGTCCTCGGCGCCATGCGATTCCGAGGGTGACGACAGATACAGCGAGACCCGCTCCCCCGCCCGCGTCATGAGATTGAGGTGCCGCTCGGTCTCGACGCTCGTCTCCCACAGCGCCGGCACACCCGCATCCGCCAGGGCCGAGCGCACACGTCGGCCGTCCTCGTCGTCGGCGCTCTGCGCGTACAGGAGGACGTCTCGGCCCAGCGCGGTGAGACTCAGCGCCTTGCCGGCGCTCGTCCCGCCGACGGTCTCCCAGGAGTCCTCGGCGAACTGCATGTGCGGCACCGGCTCCGGCAGCCGGTCGAGCACGACCATCCGATTCCAGGATGCCGGGCCGGCGATGAACACGCGGTGGGACCTCATGGTCACCCGATCCGGGACACGAGAGCGTCGAGTCCCATCCCGTAGTCGATGCGCACCACCGGCAGCGCGAGCTTGTCGGTGCCGATGCGCACCACACCGGGTTCGATCGTCCGCGCGAGTTCGAAGCCGGCGAGGTCGACGCCCTGCTTCGCGGTGTCGTTGTGGTGTCCGAACGGGTAGGCGATCACCTCCCTCACGCCCAGGATGTCCCCCGAGGCGTTGAGGTCCGCAGCGATCTCCTCCGCCGACCAGTTCTCCATCCGGCCACGCCCGTTCTCTCCCGCCTGGTGCATGTCGTGCGTGTGCGAGCGGCGCAGCACATAGACCGAGGGCGGAGGATCCTGCCGATACGCGGTCACCATGAACGAGGTCGTCAGAACCTGATGGCGGTCGACGACAGGGACCGCGAGATCGAACCAGGTCTGATCGGCGTCGTCGTCCGTGATGATGACGGAGCGCGCGGGGAGGAAGAGCCTGCCGTCGATGAAGGCGCTCAGCTCATCCCACGTCGGCAGATAGAACCCGGTCGTGGCGATGTGCTGCATGTGCGCGTCGAAATCGCCGATGTAGGCGTAATTGCCCCGCAGCCAGCCGTCCTCGCCCTCCGGTCGGCTCGTGAACTGGTGGTACATGAGAATCGGGATGCCGACATCCGCCGACGCGTTCTCCTCCGGCGTCTTCCACGCGGCGAACAGCTCGCGCTGCTGCTGTTCGCACTCGACGACCTGGGAGCCGTTCACGCGCGACTCGATGTCGAAGATCCCGGCATCCTCCGCCGTGGCGTACCAGCCGGCGAACACCCGACCGTCCTGGGTGGGGATGGGCAGGCCCGCGTAGAGTGCCCCCTGGCGCTGCAGCATGGGATCGAGCTCGATGCCGTCGCCGAGGAACGTCACGGCGCATGCCAGGGGATCATCGGTCTCCGCGAGGAGCATCTCTGACGGAGTCAGGGGAACAGGGGTCGGCGTGGCCGCGCGGCGCGGCGGCACGGCCTCGGCCGTCGCCTGGGGTGTGAGCACGACTGCCGCCACAGCGCCGAGTGCGACGAGCGCGACCGCGCCGATCGTCACTCCGAAGGCGAGGCGTCGGCGGCTTCGACGTCGGGCGCGCGCCGACGCGCGTGATCGTGCGGCATCCATCGCGCGGCGCGTCAGTCCTCGAAGCCTTCGGCGATCATCTCCACGAGCTCTTCGCGCTCCTCGACGGGGAGGAAGGCGGCGGCTGCGGCGTTGAACTGGAACGTCTCGAGGTCGTCGAGGTCGTAGCCGAACGCATCGACGAGCAGTGACAGCTCCCGCGTGAGCGAGGTCCGGCTCATCGTGCGGTTGTCGACGTTCACGGTCACGGCGAAGCCGAGCTGGTACAGCAGATCGAACGGGTGATCCGCGATCTCGGTGCCCCACGCGGCGATCGCGCCGGTCTGAAGATTCGACGACGGCGAGAGCTCGAGCGGGATCTCGCGATCGCGCACCCAGCGAGCGAGGTCGCCGAACTGCACCTGCACCTCGTCGTCCTCTCTGTTGATGACCTGCAGATCGGAGACGATCCGCACACCGTGGCCGAGCCGCAGCGCGCGCCCGTCCAGCAACGCCGAGCGGATCGACGCGATACCGGCGGCCTCTCCGGCGTGCACGGTCACGGGGAAGAACTGCTCGGCGAGGTAGTCGAACGCGTCGCGATGCAGGGAGGCCGGGTAACCGTCTTCCGGACCGGCGACGTCGAAGCCGACGACGCCGCGCCCACGGAACCCGACGGCGAGCTCGGCGATGTCGCGAGCACGGCCGGTGTGGCTCATCGCGCTGAGGAGCTGTCCGACCCGGATGCTGCGGCCGGCGCGATCCACGGCCTCCTCCCCCTCCTCGATGCCCCGCTGCACCGCTTCGACGGCCTGCTCGAGCGAAAGCCCGCCGACCTGGTGCTGCTCCGGGGCCCAGCGAACCTCGCCGTAGATCACACCGTCATCGGCGAGATCTTCGACGAACTCCCGGGCGATGCGCGTCAGGCCGTCCGCGGACTGCATGACCGCCGTGGTGATCTCGAAGGCCTTGAGGTACTCCGCGAGGGAGCCGGAGTCGGCCTTCTTCGCGATCCAGTCGCTGAGACCCTCCGGATCCTGCTCCGGCAGATCGATGCCGGCCTCGTCCGCCAACTCGAGGATGGTCTCCGGACGCACAGCGCCGTCGAGGTGGTCGTGCAGCGAGACCTTGGGCAGGCTGCGCAGTGAGACGCCCTGAAGCGTGGCGTCGCCGGTCGGCTCGATCGACATGGTTGACCTCTCAGCGGTGCGGGTGGGGGTGCGGCTCACAGCCTACGCGGTGATGCGCTCGCGTACGAGCGGTCCGATCTCGGGGGCGTCGGTGCCGATCTCCCATGCGCCGTCGACTGCTTCGATCGCACGGGCGAAGCGGGCTCCGTCGTCGGCGGACAGCGTGAACAGCGGCTGACCGGCCGCGACGCGATCGCCCGGTTTGGCGTGCAGATCGATGCCGGCGGCGTGGATCACAGGGTCTTCGGCGCGCGCTCGGCCGGCGCCGAGGCGCCACGCTGCGATTCCGAACGGCAGAGCATCCATGCGGGTCACGACGCCATCGGACGGCGCCGTGACGACGTGCGTCTCGCGTGCAGTCGGAAGAGAAGCGTCCGGATCGCCGTCCTGCGCGCGGATCATCGCCTTCCAGCTGTCCATGGCTCGGCCGTCGTCGAGTGCCGATTCGACATCGGCATCCGGGACGCCGGCGAGAGCGAGCATCTCTCTCGCCAGCGCGATGGTGAGCTCGCGGACGTCGGCAGGGCCACCGCCCGCCAGCACCTCGACGGATTCGCGGACCTCATTGGCGTTGCCGATCGCGCGCCCGAGAGGCACGTTCATGTCGGTCAGCAGTGCGGTCGTCGCAACACCCGAATCGGTGCCGAGGGCGACCATCGTCTCCGCCAGCTCCCTGGCGCGATCGATGTCCTGCATGAACGCTCCTGAACCGAACTTCACGTCCAGCACGAGCGCGTCGGTGCCCTCCGCGATCTTCTTCGACATGATGCTGGACGCGATCAGCGGGATCGCCTCCACCGTGCCGGTGACATCCCGCAGCGCGTACAGCTTCTTGTCCGCGGGCGCGAGGCCGGAACCGGCGGCACAGATCACGGCACCGACGTCCGACTGCATCTGCGCGAACATCTCGTCGTTGCTCAGCGCCGCACGCCAGCCCGGGATCGCCTCGAGCTTGTCGAGCGTGCCGCCGGTGTGCCCGAGTCCTCGACCTGACAGCTGCGGCACCGCAACGCCGAACGCGGCGACCAGCGGCGCCAGCGGCAGGGTGATCTTGTCACCCACACCGCCGGTGGAGTGCTTGTCGACGGTGCGCTTGCCCAGGGCCGCGAAGCTCATACGCTCCCCCGACGCGATCATGGCGTCGGTGAGGATGCGGATCTCGTCGCGCTCCATACCGCGCTGGAAGACGGCCATCGCGAACGATGCCATCTGCGCGTCGGAGACGTAGCCGCGAGTGTACGCATCGACCATCCAGCGCAGCGCCGGCTCGGGGACGACGCCCCCGTCGCGCTTCGCACGGATGACATCGATCGCGTCGAACGGCTCCACTGCCTGAACCATCAGCGCACCTCTTCCAGATCGCGCGGGCCGAACGCATCCGGCAGCACCTCGTCGATCGTGCGGATGCCCGAGACGGTCTCCAGCAGCATCCCCGTCGTGGCGTGCTCGAAGAGCAACTGGCGGCACCGGCCGCACGGCATGATCGTCTGCCCTTCGCCGTTCACGCACACGAAGGCGACCAGCCGACCACCGCCGGACATGTGCAGGTCGCCGACCAGGGCGCACTCCGCACACAGCCCGACGCCGTACGAGGCGTTCTCGACGTTGCAGCCGGCGACGATCCGCCCGTCGTCCGCGAGAGCCGCGGCGCCCACCTTGTACCTCGAGTAGGGCGCGTACGCCTTGGTCATCGCCTCTGTGGCGACCGAGCGCAGCTCGTCCCAGTCGATATCGGTCATCTCGTCCCTCAGTTCTTGATGTACGGCTTGCCGCTGGCGGCGGGTGCGCGGATCTGTCCGGCGAATCCGGCCACGGCGAGCAGCGTGACCAGGTACGGCAGCATCAGCATGAATTCGCCGGGGATCGGCGTCTTCAGGATGGTCAAAAGGTTCTGCAGGTTCGTGACGAAGCCGAACAGCAGCGCGGCCAGGGTCGCCCTGATCGGATCCCAACGGCCGAAGATCACGGCTGCGAGGGCGATGAAGCCGAGGCCGGCCGTCATCTCCTTGCCGAACTGGGGAACCGAGACCAGCGTGAAGTACGCCCCGCCGATGCCAGCGATCGCTCCTGCGAGCAGCACGTTCCAGAACCGGGTCGGGTTCACCCGGATTCCGACGGTGTCCGCCGCCTTCGGGTGCTCGCCGACCGCCCGCAGACGCAGGCCCCACCGGGTGCGGTACAGGCCCCAGGCGACGATGGCGACGGTGACGAACATGAGGTACACGATCACGGTCTGGTTGAACAGCACAGGACCGATGATGGGGATGTCGCCCAGCACCGGGATCTTGATCCTGGTGAAGCGCGCCGCCGAGTTGAGCTCGGCCTCGTTCGGCGCCAGCAGCGCACCGTACAGGAATCCGGTGAGGCCGGTGACGAGCACGTTCAGCACCACACCGACGATGACCTGCTCGACGAGGTACTTGATCGCGAAGACGGCGAGCACACTGGCCACGAGCGCGCCGCCGATCATCGCGCCGATCAGTCCGACGAACGGGCTGCCGGTGATGCTGGACAGCAGCGCGGCGGAGAACGCACCGAGCAGCAGCTGACCCTCGATCGCGACGTTGACGACGCCGGCGCGTTCGCCGATGACACCGCCGAGTGCACCGAACACGAGCGGCACCGACAGGGAGACGGCGCCGACCAGCAGGCTCGAAACCGGCACGAGTCCGCCGGCGGCGGCCCACACCAGGAACGCGAACACGGCGACCACGCCGAAGATCGAGATGAGCCAGAGCGGTGCGGACCGGTAGTTCCACGCCTGGTAGAACGAGAGCGCCACCAGGAGCACCAGCAACGCGATCAGCACCCAGCACGTGATGGTCGTGGGCAGCGGGACGTCCGGCATGGCGATGGCCGATGACCGGTCGCCGAGCCGGAAGGTGCTCGTCCCGGTACGAGGGACCAGCAGGAACAGCAGCGCGAGCAGCGCGGTCACCGTCGCGAGCACGATCGGCGCCTTCCAGCGCCGTTCGCGCACGGTCGCGAGCTGCACGGTGCCGTCGGCGGCCTGAGTCTGCGTGAACGCGGTCATGCCGCCACCGCCTTCTTCGCAGCCTTGGCTCTCGCCTTGGCGGCCTTCTCGGCATCCGTCTTGGGCAGGAAGAACACCGTGCGCAGCAGCGGAGGCGCCGCGATGAACAGCACGACGAGCGACTGCACGACCAGCACGATGTCGACGGGGATGTCCTGAGCCTGCATCGAGAACGAGCCGGCCTTGAGCGCGCCGAACAGGATGCCGGCGGCGAACGTCCCCCACGCCCGACTGCGGCCCAGCAGCGCCACCGTGATCGCGTCGAAGCCGATGCCGGCGTCGATCGTCTCGGTGATGCCGGTGGTCACGGACCCCTGCAACTGGTTCATGCCGGCCAGGCCGGCGAGACCGCCCGCGAGCAGCATCGCGTAGATGTAGATCCGCTGCACGTTGATGCCCGCGGCGCGTGCCGCGTGCGGGTTCTCGCCCACCGCGCGCATGCGCATGCCCAGCGCCGATCGCTCGATGAGCCACCAGACGAACAGGGTCGCGACGATGACGATCACGAATCCGATGTCGAGGAGGGGGAACTGACGCCCCAGCAGTTCGGGGAACTGCGCATTCTGCGGCGTCGCTGACCCGAGCGCCTGGTTCGTGCCCGGCTTCTGGAGCAGCCCAGGGGTGCGGATCATCCACAGCAGCAGGTAGTACGCGATGTAGTTGAGCATGATCGTCAGGATCACCTCGTGCGCTCCCGTGCGCGCCTTGATGAGACCGGCGATGCCTCCCCACAGCGCTCCGCCGGCGATGCCGACGATCAGCGTCGCCGGGATGTGCAGCCAGAACGGCAGATCGAGGTTGAACGTCAGGAGGCCGGCGAGCGCGACGCCGAAGAGCATCTGGCCGCGTGCACCGATGTTGAACAGTCCGACGCGGAACGCGAGGGCGACGCCGAGACCAGCCGCGATCAGCGGAGCGGCGAAGCCGAGCGTATTCGTCAGCGGCCTGATCTGGGTGGCGAAGTCGTTGCCCCGCGCATTGAAGATCGCGCCCCGCACCAGTGCCTCGTAGCCGTCGTAGACCGACGCCCAGACTGCCGCCAGCATGTCGCCTGGGCGGGCGAAGAAGTACACGGACGTCTCCTGGACGTCCTCGTTCGTCGCGGCGATCAGGATGCCACCGACGATCAGTGCGAGCACGATCGCGAGGATCGTGGTCACCGCGCTGCTGCGCAGCATCTCCTTGATGACGACGTTGCCGCGGGGAGCGGGGAGCTCTTCGCGGTCGCTGCCGGGGATCCCGGAGCTGGGCGGCAGCTGCTCGGGCGGAAGCCCCTTGGTCACATCACCGGCACCCGGTGTCGATCCGCTCACGCGGTCACCTCCGCATCGGCCACACCGGCCATCATGAGTCCCAACTTCTCGCGAGGCGTGTCACCGGGCACGATTCCGATGATCGCGCCTCGGTACATCACGGCGATCCGATCCGCGAGCGCGGCGACCTCGTCGAGCTCCGTGGAGACGACGAGAACCGGAACACCGGAGTCGCGCGTCTCGATGATCCGTCTGTGGATGAATTCGATCGACCCGACGTCCACGCCGCGTGTCGGCTGCGCCGCCACGAGCAGTCGCAGTTCACGGCTCATCTCCCGCGCGATGACCACCTTCTGCTGGTTGCCACCGGACAGGGTGCCCGCGAGCGTCTGCGGCCCCTGGGCGCGGATGTCGTACTCGCTGATGCGTGCGCGCGCGAACTCATCCATCTGCGAGCGCTTCAGCGTGCCGGCGCTGCTGAACGCCGGATCGTCCGAGCGATCGAGGATGAGGTTCTCCGCGACCGTGAAGTTCGCGACGAGTCCGTCCTCGGTGCGGTCCTCGGGAACGAATCCGACGCCGGCATCGAGAATCGCACGCACGCTCTTTCCGGTGAGTTCCGCACCGTCCAAGGAGATGGACCCCTCGACGCGCGCGGCCAGCCCGACCAGTGCCTCGACGAGTTCCGTCTGTCCGTTGCCCTGCACACCCGCGATCGCCAGGACCTCGCCGGGGCGGACCGTGAATTCGACGTCGTCGACCACGATCGCGCCGGTCGGTGTCAGCACGCGCAGACCGCGGACCTCCAGCCCGCCGTCGCCGAGTCGCGGCGCCTCCTTCTGGACCGTGAGTTCGACGGCTCGGCCGACCATGAGCGAGGCGAGTTCGGCGTTCGACGCCGTCGGGGATGCCTCGCCGACGATCCGGCCCAGGCGCACGATGGTGATGGTGTCCGCCACTTCGCGGACCTCTCGCAGCTTGTGCGTGATGAAGACGATCGCGGTGCCCTCATCGCGCAGCTGGCGCATGATGCCCATCAGCTCGTCGGTCTCCTGCGGGGTCAGCACGGCGGTCGGCTCGTCGAACACGAGCACCTGCGCGTCCCGGGAGAGGGCCTTGATGATCTCGACGCGCTGCTGCACGCCGACGGGGAGATCCCCCACGACCGCGTCAGGGTCGATGTCGAAACCGAATCGATCGGCGACCGCACGCACGTGCGCGCGCGCTGCCGCGATGTCGAGCACTCCGACGCCCTTGGTCTGCTCGTGCCCGAGCATGACGTTCTCGGCGACGGTGAACACCGGCACGAGCATGAAGTGCTGATGCACCATGCCGATACCCGCCGCCATCGCGTCGCCGGGGCCGCGGAAGTGCTGCACGACGTCATCCAGAAGGATGTCGCCCTCATCGGCCTGATACAGGCCGTACAGCACGTTCATCAGCGTGGACTTGCCAGCGCCGTTCTCGCCGAGCAGCGCGTGGATCTGCCCCGGCTCGACCACCAGATCGATGTGATCGTTCGCCACGAGACTGCCGAATCGCTTGGTGATGCCGCGAAGTTCGAGCTTCATATCTGCACCTTATCCAGAAGACTTCCCGAAGTGTCCGTTCACGGCGCGGGGCGAGCGGTCATCTGCGACCACTCGCCCCGCCCGTGCTCATTCAGCTCACGGAGAGTTCTCGGACTCCACCGTGATGTCGCCGGCGATGATCTGCTCCTGCAGCGCCGCCAGTTCGTCCGCCAGCCCCTCGGGCAGCTCGGCCTCGAACGCGCCGAAGCCGGAGAGCTTCACGCCCTCGTTCTCGAGCGTTCCGACGTACGGCGCTGCGTCGAACTCGCCTTCCGCGGCCGCGATCGTCGCGTCCTGGACGGCGACGTCGATCGCCTTCATGATCGAGACGAGAGTGAGGTCCGCCACGCTCGAGTCCGCAACGGCGAGGTCGCTGTCGACACCGATCAGCAGCGTGTCCTTGCCGCTGTCACGGATCGCCGCTGCCGCGCTCTGGTAGACCGGACCACCGACCGGGAGGATCACGTCGACACCCTGGTCGAGAACGCCCTGCGCGGTCACCTTGGCCGTGTCGTTCGCGTCGAAGCCTCCCGTGAAGGAGCCCTTCTGAGTGGCCGCGTCCCAGCCGACGACCTCGACAGCACCGGACTTGTCCTCGTTGTACTTCTCGACGCCGAACTGGAAGCCGTCCATGAACACGGCGACCGACGGGATCTGCATGCCGCCGAAGGTGCCGACCTTGTTCACGCCGCTCTGCGCCGACCACGCGGCCGATGCGTACCCGCCGAGGTAGGCGGCCTGCGCCGTGTCGAAGACGAGCGGCTTGATGTTCGGAGCGTCCGTCTCGCCGTCGAAGTCGTTGTCGGCCCAATCGTCGATGATCGCGTAGCTGACCTCGGGGTTCGCGAGCGCGGACTCGACGGTCGCCGCCGACAGCTTGAAGCCGACGGACACGATGAACGTGCAGCCCTCGGAGACGGCGGTGTCGAGGTTCGGCTTGTAGTCGTTGTCGTTGGCCGACTCGAACTCGAGCGGCTCGATGCCGAGCTCTTCCGCCGCGGCATCCATACCCTCCTTGGCGGACTGGTTGAACGACTTGTCGTTCCAGCCGCCGGCGTCGGAGATCAGGCAGGGCAGGAAGTCGGAGTCGACAGGCCCGGCACCCGCGCCTTCGCCCTCGGTCTCCTCCGGCGCCGCTCCACAGCCTGCAAGCGACAGGGCGACGCCGGTCGCCACGAGCGCGGCGAGTGCGCGCTTTCGAGTGGAAATGGTCACGTAAGCCTCCACGACTACTGGCCCGCGCCGATCGCAAGGCCCCGAGGCTAAATTACCCAGTGTTACGTCGCACCGGAGCACCGGCGCGGTTAATGGTTACAAACTCGAAACAGAGCCGATGCCCGCGGAATCAGAGCACGTCACCGCGGCCGGTCAGCTTGAGCGACTCGACGACGCCCTTCACGCGCTGCGCGTGCTCGATGGTCGTGACCAGCAGAGCGTCCGGGGTATCCACCACGACGATGTCCTGCACGCCGACGAGACTGATCACGCGGGAGGTCTGACTGACCAGGATGCCTGTCGCGGCATCCGACAGGACTCGCGCCTTCGGCCCCAGCACGGCGAGATCGTTCTTGCGCCCGTTGGAGATGAGCTTGGTGAGCGACGCGAAATCGCCCACGTCATCCCAGTCGAAGTGCCCGGGGATGACGGCGAGGCGCCCTTTCTCCGCCGCCGGTTCGGCGACGGCGTAGTCGATGGCGATCTTCTTCAGGCCCGGCCAGATGCGATCCACCGCCGGCCCGCGCAGCTCGCGGTCGTCCCAGGCCTCCGCGAGCTCGAGAAGTCCGGCGTGCAGTTCGGGCTCGTTCGCGGCCAGTTCGTCCAGCAGCACGCTCGCCTTCGCGATGAACATGCCCGCGTTCCACAGGAACGATCGATCGGCGTAGTACTCCCTCGCCGTCTCCAGATCGGGCTTCTCGACGAACCGCTCGACGGTCGCCGCCTCCGGCGCGCCGTCGACGATGAGCTCGTCGCCCTTGCGGATGTACCCGAAGCCGACAGAGGGCTCAGACGGCTGGATGCCGATGGTGCAGATGTACCCCGCACGGGCGACCTGCACGGCCTGCAGCACGGCGAACTCGAAGGTGCGCGTTCCGCGGATGACGTGGTCGGCCGCGAACGAGCCGATGATCACGTCGGGATCGCGCCGGTGCAGGATCGCGGCGGCCAGTCCGATCGCCGCGGCCGACTCGCGCGGCTCGGACTCGAGGAACACGTTGATGTCCGGGATGCCCGGCAACTCCCCTTCCACGGCCGCCCGGTGGGCTCGCCCTGTCACGACCGCGATGCGATCGGGGCCGGCGAGCGGCTCGAGCCTGTCCCAGGTGTCCCGCAGCAGCGAATTGCCCGATCCGGTCAGGTCGTGCAGGAACTTCGGCGCGTCCGCCCGGGAAAGGGGCCACAGACGGCTCCCGATGCCACCGGCCGGAATCACCGCGTAGAAGTCGTCGATCGGCTCCGTCATGGCCCTACCCTACCGCGGCGAGAAATCTCGACATCGAGATACTTAGGCTCGCCTTCCTCGCTCGCGGCGAAGGACAGGAATAGGATGGGGAGCGTTCGGGCGCGCCTGTGCGCGCTGCCGATACAGATCGATCAGGGAGGACGACCGTGTCCGCAAGCACTCGCTTGACACCGTCGATTTCGGAGACGACATCCAAGACCCCGCGCGGCACGCTCTATCGAGGCCGCGAAGGAATGTGGTCATGGGTGCTTCACCGCATCACCGGCGTCGCCATCTTCTTCTTCCTCCTGGTGCATGTGCTCGACACAGCGCTCATCCGGGTGTCGCCGGAGGCCTACAACGCCGTGATCGGCACGTACAAGAACCCGATCATGGCCCTCGGCGAGGTCGTCCTCGTCGCCGGCATCGCGTTCCACGCGCTCAACGGCCTGCGCATCATCCTCGTCGACCTCTGGTCCAACGGCGCTCGGTATCAGCGCCAGATGTTCTGGATCGTCCTGGGGCTGTGGGCCGTGCTGATGGCGGGGTTCGTCCCGCGTCACCTCGCACTCGCGTTCGCCGGGTTCGGAGGGGGACACTGATGACCGCTCAGACCGCGTACCAGGCATCCGGCCGCCGCACCCGACGCTTCAACCTCGAGAAGTGGGGCTGGATGTTCATGAGGGTCTCCGGGGTGCTCCTGGTGATCCTCATCTTCGGTCACCTGTTCGTGAACCTCATGCTCGGCGAAGGCATCCACGCGCTGGACTTCGCCTTCATCGCCGGCAAGTTCGCCGACCCGTGGTGGCAGTGGTGGGACGTGCTGATGCTGTGGCTCGCGCTCATCCACGGCGCGAACGGCATGCGAACCATCGTCAACGACTACGTCACGCACCCGACGGCCCGCAAGGCTCTGACCTGGGCACTCGGTCTCGCCGCCGGCCTGCTCATCGTGCTCGGCACGCTGGTCGTCTTCACGTTCGACCCGTGCCTCGGCGTGACCGAGTCCAGCAGCCTTTGGGACATGTGCGTGGCCAACGGTTCGGTCGGGAACTGAGAGAGAGCTAGAGAGTGACCACCCAGACTCACGATTCCGTCGTCCGCGACGGAGTGCATTACCACCAGTTCGACGTCGTCATCGTCGGCGCCGGAGGCGCCGGAATGCGAGCCGCCATCGAGGCCGGCCCCGGCGCGAAGACCGCCGTCATCTCGAAGCTGTACCCGACGCGTTCGCACACCGGTGCCGCCCAGGGCGGCATGGCTGCGGCACTGGCCAACGTCGAGGAGGACAACTGGGAGTGGCACACCTTCGACACCGTCAAGGGCGGTGACTACCTGGTCGACCAGGATGCCGCGGAGATCCTCGCCAAAGAAGCCATCGACGCGGTCATCGACCTCGAGAACATGGGCCTGCCGTTCAACCGCACCCCCGAGGGCAAGATCGACCAGCGACGTTTCGGCGGCCACACTGCCGAGCACGGCAAGACCCCGGTCCGCCGCGCGTGCTACGCAGCGGACCGCACCGGACACATGATCCTGCAGACGCTGTTCCAGAACTGCGTGAAGCTCGGAATCAACTTCTTCAACGAGTTCTACGTCCTCGACCTCATCACCGTGAAGGATGAAGCGGGCGGCACTCAGGTCGCCGGCGTCGTGGCATACGACCTGGCGACGGGCGAGCTGCACGTGTTCCAGTCGAAGGCCGTGGTCTTCGCGACCGGCGGCTTCGGCAAGATCTTCAAGACCACATCCAACGCCCACACCCTGACCGGTGACGGCGTGGGCATCATCTGGCGCAAGAACCTGCCGCTCGAGGACATGGAGTTCTTCCAGTTCCACCCGACCGGCCTCGCCGGCCTCGGCATCCTGCTCACCGAGGGGGCGCGCGGTGAGGGGGCGATCCTGCGCAACGCCTCCGGTGAGCGCTTCATGGAGCGCTACGCACCGACCATCAAGGACCTCGCTCCCCGCGACATCGTGGCCCGTTCGATGGTCCAAGAGGTGCTCGACGGACGAGGCGCCGGACCCAACAAGGACTACGTGCTGCTGGACTGCACGCACCTGGGCGCCGAGATCCTCGAGACCAAGCTCCCCGACATCACCGAGTTCGCCCGCACCTACCTCGGCATCGACCCCGTGGTCGAGCCGGTTCCGGTGATGCCCACGGCGCACTACGCGATGGGCGGCATCCCGACGAACACCGACGCCGAGGTGCTCAGCGACAACACGACCGTCGTGCCGGGCCTCTACGCCGCCGGTGAATGCGCCTGCGTATCGGTGCACGGCTCGAACCGACTCGGCACGAACTCGCTGCTCGACATCAACGTGTTCGGCAAGCGCGCCGGCCGCAACGCCGTCGAGTACGCCAAGACGGCCGACTTCGTCCCGCTGCCCGAGAACCCGGCAGCCTTCGTGTCCGGCATGATCGAGGACCTGCGCAACAACCAGGGCACCGAGCGCATCGCCGTGCTGCGAAAGACGCTGCAGGACGAGATGGACAAGGGCGCGCAGGTCTTCCGCACCCACGAGTCGCTCGAGCACGTCCTCGGCGTGATCGCCGAACTGCGCGAGCGGTACCGCAACGTGCACGTCGATGACAAGGGCCGCCGGTTCAACACCGACCTCCTCGAGGCCGTCGAACTCGGCTTCCTGCTCGACCTCGCCGAAGTCGTCGTCTACGCCGCGCAGCACCGCGAGGAGAGCCGCGGCGGACACATGCGCGACGACTTCCCCCAGCGCGACGACGAGAACTGGATGAAGCACACCATGGCGTACCTCACGGGTGATCCGCACTCGTCGACGCCCGCCGATCACATCAGACTCGACTCGAAGCCGGTCGTCCAGACCCGCTACCAGCCGATGGAGAGGAAGTACTGAGATGTCCACCGCTGTCGCAGAGGCGCCTGCCGCCGATTCCGCTGACTCGGAAGTCCAGTCCTTCCTGGTGACCTTCATCATCCGTCGGTTCGACCCTGAGAACGACGCCGAGCCGCACTGGGTCGACTACGACGTGGAGCTGTACTCCACCGACCGCGTCCTCGACGCACTGCACAAGATCAAGTGGGAGGTCGACGGCTCGCTGAGCTTCCGCCGTTCCTGCGCGCACGGCATCTGCGGCTCTGACGCCATGCGCATCAACGGCCGCAACCGACTGGCCTGCAAGACGCTGATCAAGGACCTGGACATCTCCAAGCCGATCTATGTCGAGGCCATCAAGGGTCTGCCGCTGGAGAAGGACCTCATCGTCGACATGGAGCCGTTCTTCGCGTCGTACCGAGAGGTGCAGCCGTTCCTCGTCGCCAGCTCGTCGCCCGAGAAGGGCAAGGAGCGCACGCAGTCCATCGCGGATCGTGCGATCTTCGACGACACCACCAAGTGCATCCTGTGCGCCGCGTGCACGTCGTCCTGCCCCGTGTTCTGGACCGACGGACAGTACTTCGGCCCGGCGGCGATCGTGAACGCGCACCGTTTCATCTTCGATTCGCGCGACGACAACGCCGGCGTCCGCCTCGACATCCTCAACGACAAGGAGGGCGTGTGGCGCTGCCGCACGACCTTCAACTGCTCCGAGGCATGCCCCCGCGGCATCGAGGTGACCAAGGCGATCGCCGAGGTCAAGCAGGCGGTCCTGCGCGGCCGCCCGTGACGCTTCGCTAACCTGACAGGGTGAGCCGCCCAGAGAGCACGCCGACGTCCCAGGGCGACGCGCGCGCACAGCGCGGCGCGGCTGACATCGCGGCCCGCGAGGAAGAGCATCTCCGGGCGCGTTGGGAGCAGACGCAGGACAACCTGCGAGAGCGTTTCGAGGAGCCCCTCTCGCGCGCGACCGCGCTCACGCAGCGCACCCTCGAATGGTTCCCCGTACGGGTGTGGCGTCACTTCCTCCAGCATGAGGGGTTCCTCCTCGCCGCCGGAGTGAGCTATCAGGCGCTCTTCGCGGCTTTCGCCGCCGTCTACGTGGTGTTCGCGATCGCCGGGCTCTGGCTCGGCGGCAGCGAAGAAGCCATCGACGGACTCATCAACGTCATCAACAACTACGTCCCAGGGCTCATCGGCGAGAACGGCCTGGCCACCCCGGATCAGGTGCACGAGATCGTGGCCGACAGCACAGGCACCACCCTCAGCATCACGGGTGCGATCGCGCTCGGCACGCTGATCTGGACGGCGGTCGGGGCGATCTCGTTCGCCCGCCGCGCCGTCCGCGGGGTCTTCGGGATCCCACCGGATCGACGCAATTACTTCCTCCTGAAGAGCCTGGACTTCCTCGCCGCGGTCGTCTTCGGCGCCGGCCTCGTACTGGGCACCGCGCTCGGCACGATCGGCACGTGGGCACTGGAGCTCGCCTTCACGCTGATCGGGCTCGGCGATGCGACCACGATCTCGTCACTCACCGTCCGATTGGTCACGATCGGGATCCTCTACGTCGTGAACACCCTGTTGCTGGCAGGTCTGTTCCGCTTCCTCACCGGCACGCAGCTCACCTGGCGTCGCATCATGCCTGGCGCGCTGCTCGGTGCCGCCGCCACCTCCGTGCTGCAGCTCGGCTTCGGTCTCTTCCTCGGCTACACGCCCTCGAACCCGCTGCTGGCGACGTTCGCGGTGTTCATCGTGATGCTGTTGTGGTTCCGTCTGATCGGAATCGTGCTGCTCGTCGCGGCCTCCTGGATCGCCGTCGCAGCGCAGGACAACCACGTCGCCCTGTTGCCCCAGTCGGAGGCCGAGCGACTGGCCGCCGAGCACAGGGCGCTGCTGATCGCGGCCCAGGTCCGGTTGCGCACTGCGCAGGAGGCGCGCGCAACCGCGCCGTGGTACAGGATCTGGGCGGCGGACCGCGCCGTTCGCGAGGCGCAGGACGAGCTCGAGCAGGTCGAAGCCGCAACGCCTCCGCCGCCGCAGCGGCGCGTACGAGCATCGGCGGCGGCCCCGGTCGAGGATCACCGCACGACCGCCGTGAGCACTTCCAGCGGCGACGGCGCCAACGGTGCCGAGAAGGATGTCCGACGCCGCAGATAGGCTGAGGACATGCCTCATCTGCGTATCGCCTCGGTCAATGTCAACGGGATCAGGGCAGCCGCCCGCAACGGCATGAACACCTGGCTGGATGCCGCGGACATCGACATCCTGACGCTTCAAGAGGTGCGCGGGCAGGACGAACATCTCGAAGCAGCATTGCCCGGCTGGTCGATCATCCATGATGAAGCGACGGCCAAGGGTCGCGCAGGCGTCGCGATCGCGAGCCGCACCCCCGCCATCGCGGTTCGCACCACCCTCGGCCCCGACGACTTCGATTCGCGAGGACGGTGGATCGAGGGCGATTTCCTGCTCGGCGACCAGCCTCTGACCGTCGTGAGCGCCTACGTGCACTCCGGCGAGGCCGACACCCCCAAGCAGGACGAGAAGTGGCGCTTCCTGGATTCGTTCGGCACGCGTCTCGGCGAACTGGGCGCCGACGGCTCTCTCGCGCTCGTCACCGGCGACCTCAATGTCGGGCACCGCGAGCTCGACATCAAGAACTGGCGCGGCAATCGCAAGAAAGCCGGGTTCCTTCCTCGCGAACGGGCGTACTTCGATCGCTTCCTCGGCGACGTCGGCGCCCGACTCGAGGCCGCCGACGGCACGACGGTCACCGGCATGGGCTGGATCGACGTCGGTCGCCGCTTCCACGGGGAGGTCGACGGTCCGTACACGTGGTGGTCGATGCGAGGCAAGGCCTTCGACAACGACTCCGGGTGGCGGATCGACTATCACCTCGCCACCCCCGCCCTCGCGGAGCGCGTGGATTCGTATCATGTGGCGCGCGCGGCGTCCTACGACCAGCGCTGGAGCGACCACGCTCCCGTCGTGGTGGACTACCGCTACTGACGTCCGCTCTCGGGTTTTCCCGAAACAGCGCGCGGGTTCTCCCTGTGTGCAACGGGCGCGGCGTCCGCCAGTCTTGCTCGAGTGAACATCGGAAACCTCTGGCGCACATGGCTCGCCTGTCTCATCGCCTGTCTGCCGATCCTTGTTCTGCTGCTCGTGCCGCAGCTCATGCGCAGCCGCGCAGGGAGCTCCTCTTCGCTGATGATCGGTGTCGGGGTTCTGCTCATCCTGATCGTTGCGGCATTCGTGTGCGCTCCCCTGATGTCCGCTTGGCTGGCGCCCGCACCCGGATGGAGACCGCGCAGCGCCCTCAGGGCCACCGGAGCGCTGTGGCGGCGTCGCACGGGCCGATCGGTTCTCGCGCTCTCGGCAGGGATCGGCGTCTACGCGATCGGGCAGATCATCGGCTACGCGCTCGCACAGGCGGTGCCGCATGTCCACGACAATCCGGCCTTCGCGACCGATCCGAGCCAGTCGCCGTGGCTCATCGACTACCCGGCTTTCGCGCTGCAGGCTGTGGTCATCTACGCGATGACGACGCTGGCCGTCGCCGTGTACGCCTGGCAGATGCGTGCCCTGAACACGCGTGTCTCGGGCCCGAGTGCGTGAACGCCGTCGAGACACCTCCACCGCCGCCCTAGGATTGACACTGTGACGAAACCTCGCCTGTACTCCGGAATGCAGCCCTCAGCCGACTCCCTCCAGATCGGCAACTACATCGGGGCGCTGCTGCAGTGGCGAGACCTGCAGAACTCCTACGACGCGTACTTCTCCGTCGTCGACCTGCATGCGCTGACCGTCGCTCAGGATCCGAAGGAACTTCGCGAGAAGACGCGCCGCACGGCCGCGCAGTACATCGCCGCCGGTATCGAGCCGTCGCTGTCGACACTGTACGTGCAGTCGCACGTGCGGGCGCACGCCGAACTGGCGTGGATCCTCTCCACGATCACCGGCTTCGGCGAGGCCGGTCGGATGACGCAGTTCAAGGACAAGTCAGCGCGGTACGGAGCGGATGCGACATCGGTCGGGCTGTTCACGTATCCGGTGCTGATGGCGGCCGACATCCTGTTGTACCAGACCGATGTGGTCCCGGTCGGCGACGACCAGAAGCAGCATGTCGAGCTCACGCGCGACCTCGCAGAGCGTTTCAACTCGCGGTTCGGCGAGGCCTTCGTCGTGCCGGTACCGGTGATCCAGAAGGAGACCGCGCGCATCTACGACCTGCAGAACCCGACGTCGAAGATGTCGAAATCCGCGGAGAGCGACGCCGGCGTGCTGTGGCTGCTGGATGACCCGGCGAAGACAGCCAAGAAGATCATGCGCGCCGTCACGGATGCCGACGGCAGCGTGCGCTTCGACCGCGAGAGCAAACCCGGTGTCTCCAACCTGCTCACGATCTACGCAGCGCTGACGGGGCGGCAGGTCGCCGCCATCGAGGACGAGTACGCCGGTCGTGGCTACGGAGACTTCAAGAAGGGACTCGCGGAGGTCGTCGTCAGCGAGTTCGAACCCGTGCGCACCCGCGTTCTCGAACTGCTCGACGACCCGGCCGAGCTGGACCGCATCCTGGCCGTGAACGCCGCCAAGGCGGACGCCGTCGCGGATGCGACCCTCGCGGACGTGTACGACAAGGTCGGGCTGCTGCGCCGGATCTGACCCGTTTCCGAGCGTGCTGGTCGCGGGTGATCGGCGAGGCGAGACCGTAGGATGGGGGCGTGACAGACCCGCAGCAGTCCGACGGCTTCCGCCCACCCGCACCCCCGCCCGTGCCTCCGGCACCACGCGCGGATGGTTCAGACGGGACCCGGGCCCCCGGCGCATACCCGGCGCCCGGTGGACGCCCTGCACCCGACGCTTTCGCTGTTCCGAACCGCACGTGGGGTGACGCAGCTCCCGCCTACCAGGCTCCGGTCGGCGCGTACCAGGCTCCGGTCGGCGCGTACCAGGCTCCGACGGGTGGGTACCAGAGCGCTGCGGGGCTGTACGAGGCACCGACGGCGCCGGCCCCCCAGGCGCGCACCACCGGAGTCCTGGCTCTGATCCTGGCTCTCGCGGCAGCCGTCGTCACCCCGATCCTCGGTGCGGTCGCCGCCTGGGAAGTCGGTCGGCGCATCCCGAGCGCTCTCGGTCCCGTCTCCTCCGCTGATCTGGACTCGCTCGACTTCCTGGCGCCGGCACGCGATCAGGTCCTGTGGGCCGAGATCTCGTTCTGGACCGGGACTGTGCTGGGCATCGCCGCGATCGTCCTCGGCATCATCGCGATCGTCAAGCGACGCGGGGGCGGTGTCGGCATCGCCGGGATCGTCGTCGCGGTGATCGGACCGGTGATCTTCTTCACCGCCGTCTTCATCGCGCTCAGCATCGGCGCGGCCATCGGCTCGGCCGAGCTCTACGGCGGCTGACCGCGGTCGGCACGCCCTCAGCGGGGCGCGTGATGCTTCTGCTGTGCCGCGAGCAGCCCGTCGGCAAGCAGGGTCTCGACGGCATCTGCGGCATCCGCGATCAGGATCGGCAGATTCTTGCGTTCGTCACCACCGAACGGCGAGAGCACCCAGTCGGCGGGGTCCTGGCGCCCCGACGGGCGCCCGATCCCGACGCGGACGCGCGGGAAGTCCGCCGTCGTCAGCGCGCTCGCGATGTCGCGAACGCCGTTGTGCCCACCGTGTCCGCCGCCGATCTTGAGCTTGATCGAGTCGAACGGGATGTCCAACTCGTCATGCACGACGACGACGCGCTCCGCCGGCACCGAATAGAACCGGGTTAGCGCGGCCACTGGCGTCCCCGACACGTTCATGAAGGTGTTCGGCTTCGCCAGCACCAGTTTGTCTCCCCCGGGGCGGAGCCAGGTCTCCACGACGCGGGCACCGGCCTTGTGCACACGGAAGCTCTCGCTGCGACGCTGGGCGAGCTCGTCGACGACCATCTGTCCGATGTTGTGCCGTGTGGTCTCGTAACGGGGTCCTGGATTGCCCAATCCCACGATCAGCCACGTGTGCGCCACGCCGGCCTCCTCTCGAACGTCGTCAGAATATGACAGAGGGGACACGATCGCTCGTGTCCCCTCTGTCGGAAGCGGTCCCGTCAGGGAATTACTCCGCTGCGGCCTCTTCGGAAGCCTCGCCTGCGGCCTCAGCCTCGCCCTCGGTCTCCTCGGCGGCCTCAGTGGCAGCCGGGACCGAGATCGCGACGATGAGCAGCTCGGGGTCCGCGAGAAGCGTCGAGCCCTTCGGCAGGGTGACGTCGGCGGCCGTGATGTGCGCACCCTCTTCGAGTCCCTCGACCGAGACTTCGAAGTTCACCGGGATGTGAGTCGCCTCGGCTTCGACGGCGAGCGTCGTGTTCTCGAGGTTGACGATCGTGCCGGCGAACGACTCGCCCGTGACGACGATCGGGACGTCGACCTGGATCTTCTCGCCCTTCTTCACGACCAGGAGGTCGATGTGCTCGATGATCTGGTGCACGGGGTCCTTCTGGACATCCTTGACCAGTGCGAGGTGCTGCTTGCCGTCGATCTCGAGCTCGAGCAGCGCGTTGGCGCGACGGATGATCAGCGCGACCTGGTGCCCGGGCAGTGCGACATGCACCGGGTCCGTGCCGTGGCCGTACAGGACGGCGGGGATCTTTCCTGCAGCGCGCAGGCGGCGGGCGAAGCCCTTGCCGAAGCTGTCGCGCAGCTCGGCGGTGACCTTGGTGTCGTCAGACATTGGTTCTCCTTCGGGGCACACGGCGAAGGCCGCGTGGTGGTCTTGAGTTCGGCTTCTCGAGTACAGACGCGAGGAAATCAGCCACGAGGACAGCTTCGCCGCGTCGATTACGGATGCCGCGCACGCGAAGCATCCCTCGCCGAGGAACCACTCAATCGTACCCGATGCACCGGTAGGCTGAAGACACTCGACTTTTCCGTCCCGATCCCACGAACCTGGAGTCCTGCAATGCTCGATGGCGCCTTCCTCTCTCACGCGATCGCCTGGCTCATCGGCGCCATGGCCGTCTGCGCCGGTGTGTTCACCTTCGGGGCCCTGTTCGCGATGGGGCGCTCCGGCTACCGCAAGGACTGAGCCTCACAAGGTAACGCGGGCGTTGTGCGCGACCGCATCCGAGTAATCTGAAAGCGTCCGGATCTGCGCTGTGAAGCGCCCGGGCGATCCCCCTCACGGAAGGTGCATCAATGTCCTCTGCCGGTCAGGCAAACATCGGAGTCGTCGGACTCGCCGTCATGGGTTCGAACCTCGCCCGCAACCTCGCCAGCCGCGAGGGCAACACGGTGGCGATCTTCAACCGCAGCTACGAGAAGACGCAGTCCGTCCTCGATGCCCACCCCGAGGCGGGCTTCGTCCCCGCGAAGACCTACCAGGAGTTCGCGGACTCGCTGCAGAAGCCCCGCACCGCGATCATCATGGTCAAGGCCGGCGGCCCCACGGATGCCGTGATCAACGCACTGGTGGAGGTGTTCGAGCCGGGCGACATCATCGTCGACGGCGGTAACGCATACTTCCCCGACACCATCCGCCGCGAGAAGGCCGTCCGCGAGACCGGCATCAACTTCGTCGGCGCCGGCATCTCCGGCGGCGAAGAGGGTGCCCTGCTGGGCCCGTCGATCATGCCCGGCGGCTCTGACGAGTCCTGGGTCACTCTCGGCCCGATTCTGAAGTCCATCGCCGCGGTCGCCGAGGGCGAGCCGTGCGTCACGCACATCGGCCACGACGGCGCGGGCCACTTCGTGAAGATGGTGCACAACGGCATCGAGTACGCCGACATGCAGCTCATCGCCGAGGCGTACGACCTGATCCGCCGCGGCACCGGCAAGTCCCCGGCCGAGATCGCCGACATCTTCGCCGAGTGGAACACGGGCGAGCTGGAGTCCTACCTCATCGAGATCACCGCCGAGGTGCTGCGCCAGGTGGATGCCGAGACCGGCAAGCCCCTCGTCGACGTCATCCTCGACCAGGCCGGCGCCAAGGGAACCGGAGCGTGGACCGTGCAGACCGCGCTCTCGCTCGGCGTTCCGGTCTCCGGCATCGCCGAAGCGACCTTCGCCCGGTCGCTGTCCAGCCACCCCGAGCAGCGCGCCGTCGCCGGCGGACTGCCCGGACCCGACGAGGCGTTCAGCGTCGCCGACGAAGCCGCCTTCATCGAAGACGTCCGCCTCGCGCTGTACGCCTCGAAGATCGTCGCGTACTCGCAGGGCTTCGACGAGATCCGCGCCGGTGCCGCCGAGTACGACTGGACCATCGACCTCGGAGCCGTGTCGAAGATCTGGCGCGCCGGCTGCATCATCCGCGCCCAGTTCCTCAACCGCATCGCCGACGCCTACGCCGAGACCCCGGACCTGACAGTCCTGATGACCGCGCCGTACTTCGCCGAAGCGATCACCCGCGCCCAGGCCGCGTGGCGCCGCGTCGTCGTCGCGGCCGCGCAGGCCGGCATCCCGGCACCGGCGTTCTCGTCGTCGCTGTCGTACTACGACGGCATCCGCGCCGACCGCCTGCCGGCCGCGCTCGTCCAGGGGCAGCGCGACTTCTTCGGCGCGCACACCTACAAGCGCATCGACAAGGACGGTACCTTCCACACGCTGTGGTCGGGAGACCGCACCGAGATCGAAGCGGAAGACACGCACTGATACGTCGCCGCACGAGGCGAGAAGGGCCGGGAGCGCATGCTCCCGGCCCTTCTGCGTTCACGGCGCGATGTTGTGATTGCGCCGGAACAGGTTCTCCGGATCCCAAGCCCGCTTGATCTCGGTGAGGCGTGCGTGCGCCTCGCTCGTGAACATGCCGGGTACGGCCTCCGGCCGCTCGGTGGGGGCGAAGTTTCCGTATTCCGCGATGCGCCCCTGCTCGATCTGCTTCCAGTCCGCGAGGATCCTCGCCCGCGCATCGTCATCGACGAGCCCGGGGATGTCGAACGCACCGGCCATCACGAACCAGGTCGCCTCGCGAGCCGGGAATGCCGTGGATTCCTGCTCGATCTCACCGAATGCGCCGCCCAGCGACCGCAGGAACACCACCGAGGCCGGGTAGGAGGTGCGGAACGCCACGAGGCGATCGATGAGATCGTCGTCGAGCCGGGCGAACAGTCCGTTGCCGCCGATGAATCCCGGGGGCAGCTGCTCCTCGCCCTCGGGCGGCGTCGGCGGCACCATCAGGATGTCGCGATAGGCCGGGGTCGTGATCGCGGTGGAGACGCCGTCGATCTCGCTGATCGGTGCCAGTGCCTCGCGCAGACGATCGGCGTCCGTGCCCGCCCAGACGGCGCTGAGACTCGCTCCGGCCGGCGCGCTGGGGTCCATCGCCGGGACGTCCATGTAGGTGACGGTGAGCTCGCGCGGCGCGTCGCGCATGACATCGCGCGCGGTGCGCAGCACCACGACCGGATCTGCAGCCAGAGCGTTCTCCGCGAACACGATGCCGTCGAGCGCGTGCGCGGCGAAATCGAACCGGGTCACGATGCCGAAGTTGCCCCCGCCGCCGCGCAGCGCCCAGAACAGATCGGCGTTCTCGGTCGCGGAGACCTCGACGACGTCGCCGGTCGCCGTGACGACCTGGGCGCCGATGAGCTGATCGATCGCGAGCCCCCAGGCCCGGACCATCCAGCCGATGCCGCCGCCGAGCGACAACCCACCGACCCCGACAGTGGCGGTGTCGCCGGAGCTGATGGTGAGTCCGAGCGGGGCCAGGGCTGCGGCGACGTCGCCCCATACGGCTCCCCCGCCGACGTGGACGGTCGTTCCTTCGACGGTGATGTCGGCGATCTCGGCGAGTTCGATGCGCAGCCCGGGGGCTGTGCCGTGGGACCACGGCCCGTGGCCGCCGGCGACGACGGTGACGGGGAGGGACTCGTTGTTCGCGCGCCGCACGGCTGCGGCGACTTCTTCGATGGCTGCGGGACGGATGACGACGGATTCGGTCATGCCGCAAACGTAGCCCCCACCGCGGACATCGCACTGCGCTGTGCGCTCACGGCGAAACGGCGCTCTCAGGACAAGACCACGGTCTTGATGCCCTCGCCTCGTGCTGCGGCATCCAGAGCGTCGTGGAATTCCGTCAGCGCCACCCGCCTGGTGATGAGCGGACCGAGCGTGACGGCGCCGGATTCGACCAGCCGCATGGCCGCCCGCCACGACGCCGGGGTGGATGCGAAACCACTCGTGACCGTCAGTTCCTTGTACAGCACCGCATCGAGCGGCACGGTGACGTCCCGGCCGAAGATCCCCACCTGGACGTAGCGGCCGCCGCGCCGTACTGCACGCAGCGCTGCCGCAGCTGCCGGCTCAGCGCCGGAGCATTCGATGACGACGTCGAAGCTTTCGTCCGGCACCGGCGCCATGGTGGTCCGGATGCCCAGCTCGCTCGCCACGGACAGTCGCCCCGCGTCCGCAGGCAATCCCGCGAGGGTCACGGTCGCACCGGACGCCTGGGCGACCTGAGCCGAGAGCTGCCCCATCGCGCCAGGTCCCGTGACCAGCACGCGGTCGCCGGGCTGCACGACCGGTGGATCCAGAAGACAGTGCGCCACGCACGCGAGCGGTTCGCTCAGCACGCCGTCGATGTCACCGGCTGCGTCCGGCACCCGGTGCAGGTTGATCACGGGCACCAGCACTTCGGAGGCGAAGCCGCCGTTGCGGAACGAACCGATCGAGCGACGATCCGCGCAGAGGTTCCGACGTCCGGCACGGCACATCTCGCAGCGCTCGCACGCGGAGAAGTACGTCTCGAGGGCGACCAGGGCGCCGATCCAGTGGTCGTCGTCGACGGATCCCACGCGGGCGACCCGCCCGAGCACCTCGTGCCCCATGACCACAGGGCGCTCGTGCGCGTACTCGTCGTGCGCGATGTGCACGTCTGTGCCGCAGATGCCGGTTGCGATCGTCGCGACCACGGCGTGGCCGGGCACGGCGACAGGCACTTCGATCTCCCCGACCTCGATCCCCTCGACGCCGTCACCGTGCTTGATGACCGCAGCCATCGTGTCGTGTCGGCGCCGATCGCGCAGTCGGGCGTCTGCTCCGCTCACCACTCCGCCACGGATCCGTCGGCATGGCGCCAGATGGGGTTCTGCCACGTCGTCCACCGTGACGCGGCGTCCCGCACCGCTCGCTCGTCGATCTCGATCCCGAGCCCCGGCCCGGTGAGGCGCTCGAATGATCCGTCGACGAATCGCAGCGGCCTCGTATCCGCGACGTAGTCCAGCACCTCGGCGCCCTTGTTGTAGTGGATGCCGATCGACTGCTCCTGGATGAGATAGTTCGGGGTCGCGAAGCCGACCTGCAGGCACGCCGCCAGCGCCAGCGGCCCCAGCGGGCAGTGGGGCGCCAGCGTCACGTCGAAGGTCTCGGCGAGCGCCGCGATGCGTCGCACCTCGGTGATGCCGCCCGCGTGGGACAGATCCGGCTGCGCGATCGCGATCCCGGCCTGGAGCACCGGGAGGAACTCCTGACGGTTGTAGAGTCGCTCCCCCGTCGCGATCGGTATCGTCGTCGCGTCGACCATCCGCCCGATCACGTGCGAGTTCTCCGGGACCACCGGCTCCTCGATGAAGAACGGATGCAACGGCTCCAGCATCGGCGCGAGCCGCCGGGCGGTCGCCAGCGAGAAGCGGCCGTGCAGATCGACCGCCACGTCGCGGTCGGGACCGAGCACCGCGCGCGCACTCGCGACGCGCGCGAGCACGCCGTCGAGCTCGGACACCGATCCGTTGCGCCCCATACGTCCTGAGGCGTTCATCTTGACGGCGGTCAGCCCGACCTCGATCTGCGCCGAAATCTGATCGGCCACCTCGGAGGGATCGTCGCCGCCGACCCAGCCGTAGGCACGGATGCGTTCGCGCACCGCCCCGCCGAGAAGGTCGTGCACGGGGACGCCGAGCCGTTTCCCCTTCAGGTCCCACAGCGCCTGATCGACTCCCGACACCGCACTCGCGAGCACGGCCCCGCCGCGATAGAACTGCCCCTTGGTCAGCACCTGCCAGTGGTCCTCGATGAGACCGGGGTCCCTGCCGACCAGATACTCGGCGAACTGGTCGACCGCAGCACGAACGACGTCGCCGTACCCCTCCAGCGATGCTTCACCCCACCCCACCGCGCCATCGCCGGTCTCGATGCGCACGAAGAGCCACCGCGGAGCGACGGGGAAGGACTCGACCCGCGAGATCGTGGCGGTCACGCCCGGCTCCTTCCGACGCCCGCGAGATCGGCGGCAACCCCGTCGACGATGGCCTCCGGGCTCTCGATCACGCTCATCCTCACACCGTGCTCATCCTCGCCGAGGGGCTCGAGCGTGTCGTACTGCGATTGCAGAAGCGCGGCGGGCATGTACTCGTGCGTGCGCGCGCCGACGCGCTCGGCGACCAGTTCGATCGGTCCCCACGGCTCGACGAAATACACGTCGGGGTCGTGCGACCTGATCAGGTCGCGATAGGCGCGGCGCAGCGCCGAGCACGCGACGACGACGCCGCCATCCGGCTTGTGCGCGACCAGCGTCTCCCCGACGATGTGCAGCCACGGCTCGCGATCGGCATCGGTCAGGGGGATCCCCGCCGCCATCGACTCGACATTGCGTTCGGGGTGCAGCCCGTCGCCGTCGACGAACGGCACCCCCAGCCGCTGCGCCAGCAGGCGGCCGATCGTCGACTTGCCGATTCCCTGCACTCCCATCACGACGACCGTGGTCGCGTCCTGCGTCATCTTCACCCTTTCGTCGCGCCTGCGGTGAGTCCGGAGACGATGTAGCGCTGCGTGAACAGCGCGATGAGCATGATCGGCGTCGTCACGACGACGGATGCCGCCATCAGAGCGCCCCAATCGATCGAGGCGTACCCGATGAAGTCGAAGATCGCCACGGGAAGCGTCTTGGTCGCGTTGCCGGAGAGCACCAGCGCGAACATGAAGTTGTTCCACGAGAAGATGAACGACAGGATCGTCGCCGTCGCGATCCCCGGCACCGAGAGCGGAAGGGCGATCCGGAAGAACGCCCCGATCGCCGTGAGCCCATCCACCTGCGCGGATTCCTCCAGCTCCTCCGGCATCTGATCGAAGAACGACATCATGATGTACAGGATCAGCGGAAGCGACACGAACATGTGCGACAGGATCAGCGGGAGGTACCCGCCGGTCAGCTTCATCTGGGCGAAGATGAAGTACCAGGGCACGAGCAGGCTCACACCCGGGATGATGCGCGCGAGCAGCACCACCAGAGACGACTTGTTCATCACGAAACGACTCATGGCGTATGCGGCGGGGACCGCCAGGATCAACGAGAGCCCCGTGGCCATGAAGGCGACGAAGAACGAGTTCCAGATGTACACCAGGTAGTTGCCACGGCGCGGATCGAAGACGGTTCCGTAGTTCTCCAGCGTCGGTTCGAAGATGAACGCCTGACTGTTGTCGTAGATCTGGACGTTGAGCTTGAAGCTCGCCATCACCATCCACACGATCGGCCCGAGGAACGCCAGCACGATCAGCGCCAGCCCCGCGAATCGACCGACGGAGGACCACCGGAACCGACGGCGTCTCGCGATGCGAGGAGCAGAGGATCCCGTCACGGTCGTGCGGGTGTCAGCGATGCCGGTCATGACTCCTTCGCCTTTCTCTGCATCTGCAGCACCCAGATCACCGCGAGGATGATCAGGAAGAAGATGATGAGCACCGCTGAGGCGAGGCCGTACTCGTTGTAGTCGAAGCTGAGCCCGTAGGCGTACACGTTCAGAGTCTCGACGTCGTGGAAGGCGCCTCCGCCCTTGCCCTTCGTGGCGTACAGGATGTCGAAGGTCTTGAGCGCGTCGATACCGCGCAGCAGGACGGCGGCGATGATCACGGGCCGCATCAGGGGCGCGGTGACGTACCAGAAGCGCTGCCAGCCGTTCGCTCCGTCGACGCGCGCGGCTTCCTGCGGCTCATCGGACAGGCTGGTGAGGCCCGCGAGCAGGATCAGGGCGACCATCGGAGTCCATTGCCAGATGTCGACGAAGGTCAGCGTCGCCAGCGACGTCGCCGGGTCGGCGAGCCACGGCTGCGGCGGGATGCCGACCCACGAGAGCATCTCGTTGACGAAGCCGATGTTCGGTTCGAACAGTAGACGCCACATCATGCCGACGGCCACCGGCGTGGCCACCAACGGCAGCAGGACGACCGTTCGCACCACGCCTTGACCGCGGAAGGGCTTCCACAGCAGCAGCGCGATGATCATGCCGAGGATGAGTTCGAATGTGAGAGCCCCAGCGGTGAAGGCGAAGGTCCGCCACACTGCGGGCCAGAAACGCTCGGTGTCCGTGAGTGCCTCGACGTAGTTCCCGGCGCCGATGAAGTCGAAGTCGCGTCGTACCGATCGCTTGGCATCGGTGAAGCTGAGAAACAGCGTCCAGGCGAGGGGGATGATGAGCAGGAGCGTCGTGAAGACGATGGCCGGGCCGGCGAACAGCCACTTGCGGTGTCGGTCCGCCCAACGGCTGAAGCGCTCCCCTGCCCCGAGTCCGCGAGTCTGATGTGCGGTCATGGCTGATTCCGTGGATATGGCCGTGGGGGGCCCCGCGCCCCGGGGGGCCCCCCGGCCCGGCGGGGTTTTATGGAACCACCACGAGGAAAACGTCGAAATAGGTGGGGGGGCCGGCGGCCGCGTCAACCAAGGCGCCGCCGCAGGA
>NZ_JBHJTE010000004.1:217776-250002 GCF_042267585.1 Microbacterium sp. NPDC056234 | reverse complement strand
GCTCTCCGCCCTCGGCGGTCACGAGGCGTGGTGCGCGGACGCCGGCGGCGCCCACCACGGGGCCGGACGGTTTATTCGGCATCCTCGACGAGGAACTCGTCGAAGTCGGTGCTGGCTCCGTCGGCCGCTTCTCCGACGTCGCCGCCGGAGATCGCCGCGACGATCGGCTCGCCGACGATCTCGCGAGCCTGAGCGACCTGGATCACCAGCGGTCGGTCCGCACCCACGCCGTTCTCGGCGTTGATCTTGATCGCCTCGACCAGCTCTTCCGGATACTCGGCCGTCGCGTCGGAGTCCTCCCAGACCGATGTGCGCGCGCCCATCACGCCGAGCTTGGACATCTCGAGCGTGATCTCCTGCGAGGTCGCCCACTGGATGAACTGCCAGGCACCCGACTGGTTGGCACTGCTCTCGTTGATGGCAAGCGCCCAGGCGGCCACGTTGTACGGCTTGGATCCGGCATCGCCAGCGGGGAACGGCGCGAAGCCGACCTGGTCGGACACGGTCGACTGCGTCGGATCGGTCATGTTCTTGTAGAGGCTGTCCGCGTCGGCGATGAATGCCGCCTGCCCCTGCTGGAACACGGCGAACGCCTCCGGCCAGCTCATCTCCGGGTTGACCGTGGCGTCGGTGTGGCCGCTGATCAGGTCACCATAGAACTGGTACGCGGCCTTGGCCTCGTCGCTCGCGATGGCCGATTCGCCGTCTTCGGTCATCCAGTCTCCGCCGTGGCTGTACAGGAACGCGCTGAACTGCGTCACTGCGGCGGACTTGCCTGTTCGCCCGATGTATCCCGCGACCTCAGGGTGAAGCTCGTGGATCGCCGCCGCCGCCGCGTCCAGCTCCTCGAGCGTGGTCGGCACCTCGAGTCCCGCCTCTTCCAGCAGGTCCTTGCGGTAGTAGAGCACCGTCCGCTCCGTGATGATCGGCACCCCGACGACTTCGTCCTCGTAGGTGGTGAGCGATGCAGGACCGGACTGGAAGTCGTCCCAATCCCACTCGGCATCGCCCTCGACCTGATCGGTGATGTCCGACAGATAGCCGTTGCTGGCGAACAACATGTTCTCCTGCAGCGGGCGATACATGAGCACGTCGATCTCGTCCGTGCCGGCGTTGAGCTTGACGTTGTACTGATCGGAGAGCTGATCCTCGGCGAGCTGGGAGAGCTCGACGGTCGCGCCGGTCTGCTCCTCGAACTCGGGGATCAGCTCCTTGATGGTCTCGGTCCACACGTGATTGGCGAGGGTGACGCGAATGGTCGTCCCGTCGATGTCGGCGCCCTCGTCGACGTCCGAGCCGCCGGAGCAGCTGACCAGGGAAACCGCGATGATAGCGGTCGACGCCGCCGCGAAGACGCGGGCGGCCTTGGATCCGTACTTCACTGTGTCTCCATCCTGAGCCGCGCTCCGTTGTCACGGACTCCGAGCGGGCGCCTTGGTAACGTCTGCCCAATCAGGAAGATAGCCATATAAAGTATGACAAATCAACCCGTGTCGTCGAAAAGATATGCTGATGCAATGACCGCATCTGCCGCCACCGGCGATCTGCGCAACTTCGTCCTGGACACCCTGGGCCGCGAGATCTGCGCTGGTCAGATCGAATCGGGGACCATCTTCACGACGGAATCGATCGAGAACAGATTCCAGGTCTCGCGGCCCGTCGTGCGCGAGGCGCTGCGCGCCCTCCAGCAGCTGGGGATGGTCGCACCGAAGCGCCGCGTGGGGGTGCGCGTGCTGCCGCCGAGCGACTGGAACGCGTACGACCTCCAGGTGATCCGCTGGCGCCTCGCCGGCCCAGGGCGGGTCGCGCAACTGCGATCGCTCACCGAACTGCGCGGCGCGATCGAACCGGCCGCCGCACGGCTCGCGGCGATGCGCGCACCGCTGAACCGCGCCAGCGATCTCGTCGGACTGGCCGGACGCGTATGGGCAGCCGGCCGTCAGGGCGACACCGCTGAGTTCCTCCGCGTCGACCTGCAGTTCCACCGCCTGATCCTGGAGATGAGCGGCAACGAGATGTTCGCGCAGCTGCACCATCTCGTCGAGGAGGTGCTGCGCGGCCGCACCCACTACAAGCTGATGCCCCAGTTCCCCGCACCCGAGGCGCTCCAGTGGCATGTCGACATCGCCACGGCGATCCAGACCGGCAACGCGGACAAGGCGGCGCAGTCCATGATCGCCATCACCGAGCGCGCACTCACCGAGATGTCCTCGATCTGGGAGCAGCAGCTCGACGGGCACGACGGCGCCGGTGGTCCCGGATTCACAGCCGCCCCATAGTCGCCTCCATAGAAATCTCATAGGAGACTCCGCAGAATGGGGTCATGACCACCGATCTGCCTGAACTCCACCGCGCGGACGGCTCGCCGTTGCGCATCCTCGCCGTCGACGACGAGCAGATGCTCACCGACCTGCTCGCGATGGCCCTGCGCATGGAGGGCTGGGAGGTGCGCACCGCGTCATCCGGTCTCGAGGCGCTCCAGGTCGCCCGCGAATTCGAGCCGGACGCCCTCGTGCTCGACATCATGATGCCCGACCTCGACGGCATGTCGGTCCTGCGGCGGCTGCGCGAATCGGGCAACTTCGTGCCGGTGCTGTTCCTGACCGCGAAGGATGCCGTCGGCGACCGGATCGCCGGGCTCACCGCGGGAGGCGACGACTACGTCACCAAACCCTTCAGCCTGGAGGAGATCATCGCCCGCCTTCGCGCGATCATCCGCCGCAGCGGGCACGCCACGGCGGACGACTCCCAGTCGATCCTGCGCGTCGCCGACCTGACGCTCAACGAGGACAGCCATGAGGTCGACCGAGCCGGCGACGAGATCGAGCTCACCGCGACCGAGTTCGAGCTGCTGCGCTATCTCATGCGCAACGAACGGCGCGTCCTGTCCAAGGCGCAGATCCTCGACAGGGTGTGGAGTTACGACTTCGGCGGCAAGTCCTCGGTCGTCGAGCTCTACATCTCGTATCTGCGCAAGAAGATCGATGCCGGGCGCACCCCGCTGCTGCACACCGTCCGCGGCGTCGGCTACATGATCAAGGCTCCGCAGTGACCACGACGAACCCGACGCGGCACCCCGTTACCCTGCAGACCCGGCTGATGGCGGCCGTGATCGGGTTCGTCTCCCTCATCCTCATCATCGTCGCCGTCATCACCAGCGCGACGCTGGGCACGACGCTCGAGAACCAGCTGGACCAGAAGGTGCTGTCGAACCTCGGCCAGCTCAGCTCACTGACCGACCCGAGGATCCAAAGGGCAGAGCTCTACGGGGTGGAGCCGACAGCAGACCTGGTCATCGAGGGCGTCCCATCCGGCGACGGCGTGCTGTTCGCCATCGCCGGCGGCCAGGACTCCATCATCCCCAGCGGCGTCGTCGTGGAGGACGGCGAAACGGCCGATCTGACGGCGACCCAGCTGCGCCAGATCGCCGGCGGACTCGAGTCGGGACGGCTTGCGACGGTGAACATCGACGATCTCGGGTCGTATCGCCTGGCCGTCGGCCAGACCGACCACGGCATCACCGTCGTCACCGGACTCCCGCGCGACGAGATCCAGAACACGCTCGCGCGTCTGTTCACGGTCATCGCGATGGCCACCCTGGGCGGACTCATCCTTCTCGCGCTCACGACGGCGATCACCATCCGCGTCGGTCTGCGCCCGTTGCGTGCGGTCGCGGCGACCGCGACCCGCGTGGCCAACCAGCCGCTCGATCGCGGTGAGGTCTCGATCACCGAGCGCGTGCCGGCGGCAGAAGCCGACCCGCGGACCGAGACCGGGCTGGTCGGGGCCGCCCTGAACACCCTGCTCGACCATGTCGACAGTTCGCTCTCCGCCCGCCAGCAGAACGAAGAGCGGATGCGGCGGTTCGTCGCCGATGCGAGCCACGAGCTGCGCACGCCGCTCGCCTCGATCCGCGGATACTCCGAGCTGTCGCTCAAGGCGCTCAGCAGGGCCGAGCAGGCCGGAACCGCCGCGACTCCGGCCGCGATGGAGAGCACCGGCTCCGCTCTGGAGCGCATCCAGGCCCAGTCACTGCGCATGACGCGGCTCGTCGAAGATCTGCTGCTCCTCGCACGCCTGGACGAAGGACGCGAGCTCGTGCACGGCACCGTCGATCTCACGCAGCTCGCTGTCGAAGGCGTGGCGGACGCCCGCCCCACCGCGCCGGATCACGCCTGGGACCTCGAGGTGCCCGAGGAGCCGGTCACCGTCGTGGGCGACACCGGTCGCCTGCACCAGGTCGTCACGAACCTCCTCGCGAACGCCCGCACGCACACACCGGCCGGCACGAGGATCACGCTGAGCGTGGCGCAGGACGGCGACCACGGCATCCTGCGCGTCCACGACGACGGGCCGGGGATCGACCCCGCCGTCCGCGACGAACTCTTCGCGCGGTTCGCCCGCGGCGACAGCTCGCGGGCGCGCCAGACCGGCGGCACCGGGCTCGGGCTGGCCATCGTGAAGGCGATCGTCGAAGGCCATCACGGCGACATCGCCGTCGACAGCGAACCGGGCTCCACGACGTTCACCGTCCGGCTCCCGGTGAACCGGGCAGCCGCCGACCAGGGCTCCGACTCCCCCGGTTCGACGAGCTGAGGCTCAGTACCCGGCGAACGCGTCGGTCGTGAGCGAGCGCGCCTTGTGCAGCGCCGGCGCGAGATCGGCGATCAGCCGGGGCGGACCCGAGATGAACGCGTGCCTCGTCGGCAGGTCGGCGACGACGCGCTCGAGATGCTCGGCGTCGAGCCGGACCCCGTGCGCCCAGCTCCAGTGCGGCGGCAGAGCCGCGGGCTCGTCCCGCGTGAAGACGATGACGGGGACGCCGGTGGCCTCGAGCTCGTCGCGGAAGGCCAGCTCCGCCGGGTCGGACGCGACGTACACGAGCACGACATCCCGCGTCTGTCCCGTGAGCTGCAGCTGTCGCAGCTGCGAGACGAACGGCGTCACGCCGATGCCGGCGGCGACCATCAGAACCGGGGCCTGACCTCGCGGCAGCAGGAAGTCGCCCCACGTCCCCGTCACGGCGAGCGTCGCCTCCGGCTCTGCCGCCGCCAGGGCGAGCTTGTAGCTGGACGGATGCTTCTGATCGCCGTTCTTGTACGCGATGCGCAGCGTGGGAAGATCCGCCGGAGCCGACACGATGCTGAACTCGCGGCGGGTGCCCCTGGCATCCGGGCGCCGGTGCGGCACGTCGAGTTCCAGATACTGCCCGGCGAGGAATCTCAGCTTGCCCCTGGCTTCGAACGTGAGCTCCTGCACCGTCGGAGTGATGAATGCGCGGCCACGCAGCGTCAGACGCACCGAACCGCGCAGGGCGAACGCGAAGGCGATCAGGTTGCCGATCAGCAGCGCGCGCTCCTGACCGAGCGTGAACAGCCCAGCCACCGAGATCGGCCAGCCGGAGAGCACTCCGACGGCCCCGGCGACCCAGAACTGCTGCCACCGCCGCGGCGGGAGCGTGAGCGGCTCGGACAGCATGAAAGCCCCGAGGAACAGGAACGGCGTCTGCAGCACCGCGAACGACAGCGCGGTGCCGAGGTCGACGTCGAGTCCGAACTGCTGCGCCTGGACGAACTGCCGCACCACCGCCGTCGCGACCGCGATCACCACGAAGACCAGGACCACTCTGACCTTCTCGGTGCGCCACAGCACGACGAGACCGAGCAGCGCCACCGGCAGAGCCATCGACGGGGTCCCGATCCACCAGGACGACGACGTGCCCAGCCATTCGAGCGCACCGAACGCACCGAGGATCGAGACCACGGCTGCACCGAACGCCGCCGGGTTGAAGATGTGCCGTCCGCGCCAGGCGATGATGTACTTCGACAGGCTCGCCAGGGCACCGGCCAGCGCCAGTCCCAGGATCGCGGCGGGCTCGTATCCCGGCCGGAGCACGAACAGCAGGATGAGCGCCGTCACGAGCGAGGACTCGACGCGCCACGGCAGACGCAGGATGCGCTGGGCCACGGCATCCACCACCGAGATCACGACCGTCAGCACCACGAAGGAGACCAGGATCTCCCACGGTGTCGGCGACACGATGACGCCGAGCGCCGACAGTGCCAGAGCGATCACGGCCAGCGTCGCGAGCGCGGTCAGCACGAGCCGGTACATCGAGAGCGACCCGAGCCGGGCCAGGACCTGCTGTCGGAATGCGGTGAAGGACGTCGTCACGGTACTCACTCTGCCGCATCCGCCAGGGGTCCGGATGCTGTGGTGAACAACTCGACCGGACAGTTCGGGGACCGCTGGACGCGACCGTCCGTGCTCATGCGCACCCACTCGACCGCCCAGTCGGCGGCGAGCTGCACCCCGCCGTCGAAGAACAGTGCGGTGGCCGCGGCATCCGCGCGCATCGCATCGGAGGCGATCGCCCACGTGGCCGCCCAGGTCCGTACGGGCATCCCGGTGCGGGCATCGAGCACATGATGCAACCCGGCACCCCACGCGCGGCGGTTCACAGCCGATGCGCACAGCGCCTGGTCGCGGATCGTCGCGACGCCGATCGCGCGCGCCGGATCGAACGGGTGCTCCAGTCCGATCCGGATCCTGCGCCCGCGCACCGCGAGATCTCCGGAGGCGTCCACGACGAGGCCGCCGGTCACGGTGTGCAGCTCCTGCTGAACGAGGTCGACCAGACGCCCCTTGCCGAGTGCGCCGACGTCGATGATCGCCGGGGCTGCGAGCGTGAGCTGATCGCGCCAGCCGAGGATCGACGTCCAGTCCTCCGGCGCCGGCTCAGCGTCCGCCGCGGCGAGCGAGAGGGCTGCGTCGTAACCGAGCGCCGTGAGGCTGGCACCGACGAGGGGGTTCACGGCGCCCGCGGTCGCATCGGACAGTTCGCGATAGGCATCCAGCATGACCGCCGCATCCGCAGGCAGCACCGACGACCCTCCGTCCGCGAGCGAGCTGACGACCGAATCGGCGCGGAAGCGCGACCACTCCCGATCGAACCGGTCGATGACGCCGCTCACCCGCGCACGCTCGTGACCCGTGAGGTCGCGTTCGCTCTCGATCTCCCAGCGGGTGCCGATCGCGTCGAAGCGCCAGAGCGTCACGTCCTACGCCGCCGCCTGCTCCTTGATGTCATCGACGGCGGTGTTGAACCCGCCGCTGGTGAGCGACGATCCGGCGACGCGGTCGACGTCGATCTCGTCGATCGAGACGCCGACGACCTCCTCGTCGATGCCGTCGATGAACTGTCCCTGGAACTGCTCGGTCTCCGGAGCCTGCGGGTCGCCGACCACCTCGACCTCGGTGACGGTCCCGCCCTCCAGCGTCAGCGTGACCGAGATCGTCTCGACGGTCTCCGGCGTCTGGTAGGAGCCCTCAGCGGTGTACGTGCCGTCGGCGTACTCGCCGGTGGTGCTTTCGGAGCCTGTCGAGTCCGGCTCACCCGCCCCATCGGCGTCGGCATCGGCACCGCCTGAGCATCCTGCGAGCACGAGCAGCCCGGCGACACCGGCGATCGCGGCGCTCTTGCGGAAGGGGGACGGAACGGTCGTGCGGATCATGGCGGGTCTCCGGCTCTGTGCGCTCTGCGTGGGAGTTCCGAGATTAAGAAACGATCCTATGGGTGCGCTGTGCCCCGACCGGCTCGCCTACGCGTCGCCGCCGAACATGCTCGTGACGGACCCGTCCTCGAACACCTCGCGGATCGCGCGCGCCAGAAGGGGCGCGATCGGCAGGATCGTGAGGCTCTCCCAGCGGCGCGACTCGGTGAGCGGGATGGTGTCGGTGACGACGACCTCGTCGATCGACGAGTCCTGCAGGCGCTCGTTGGCCGGATCGCTGAAGATCGCGTGGGTCGCCGCGACGATGACGCGGTGCGCACCGTTGGCCTTCAGCGCCTGCGCAGCCTTGACGATCGTGCCGCCGGTGTCGATCATGTCGTCGACGAGCAGGCAGGTGCGGCCCTCGACCGTGCCGACGATCTCGTGCACGGAGACCTGGTTCGCGACCTTGGGATCGCGTCGCTTGTGGATGATCGCCAGCGGGGCGCCGAGGCTGTCGGACCACGTGTCGGCGACGCGGACACGCCCCATGTCCGGAGAGACGACCGTGAGGATCTCGCGGTCGGCAGGGCTCAGGGTGCGCTCGAAGTAGTCCAGCAGCACGGGCTTGGCGAACAGGTGGTCTACGGGGCCGTCGAAGAAGCCCTGGATCTGCGCGGCGTGCAGGTCGACGCTCATGACGCGATCCGCGCCGGCGGTCTTGAGCAGGTCGGCGACCAGGCGGGCGCTGATCGGCTCACGGCCGCGGCCCTTCTTGTCCTGACGCGAGTACGGGTAGTACGGCGCGACGACCGTGATCCGCTTGGCCGACGCGCGCTTGGCCGCGTCGATCATGATCAGCGTCTCCATGAGCCACTCGTTCACCGGCTCGCCGAAGGTCTGAACGAGGAAGAGGTCGCAACCGCGGATCGACACCTCGAAACGCGAGTAGATCTCGCCCGACGCGAACGTGCGGTGCTCCGTCGGTGCGAGCTCGGTGCCCAGCGCCTCCGCGACCGCGCGGGTCAGCTCGGGGTGCGAGCGCCCGCCTGCGACGACGAGCCGCTTCTTCGTCTTGGCGACGAGTCCAGGAGCTATGCCGTTGTCCCGATCCAGTTCAACGGTCTTCTTCTTGCGCGCCATCGCCTGCCTTCTCTGCCGCATCGTGTGCCCTGGACGCCGCTTCAGCAGCACCAGTACCTGCCCTGTTCTTCTCGACCCACCCCTCGATGTTGCGCTGAGGGGCGACGCTCATGGCCAGGGCACCCGCCGGAACGTCCTTGCGGACGACGGCACCGGCTCCGGTCTTCGCTCCAGCACCCAGCCTAACGGGCGCGACGAGCACCGTGTGCGAGCCGGTGTGCGCCTCGTCGCCGATCTCGGTGCGGTGCTTGTTGACGTCGTCGTAGTTCGCGGTGATCGTGCTGGCGCCGAGGTTCACGCCACGGCCGATCGTGGCATCGCCGACGTACGAGAGATGCGGGACCTTGCTGCCCTCGCCGATCTCGGCGTTCTTCGTCTCGACGTACGCGCCGATCTTGCCGTTCGCCCCGAGAACCGTCCCAGGGCGCAGGAAGGAGAACGGTCCGACGGTCGCACCGGCGCCGATGACGGCCAGGTTCGCGTCGGTGCGCTTGACGACCGCATCCTGGCCGATCTCGCAGTCGACCAGTGTCGTGTCCGGACCGATGGTCGCCCCGTCCGCGATCACGGTGGCCCCCAGGATCTGCGTGTGCGGCAGCACCGTGACGTCGGCCGCGAGCTTCGCGTCGTCGTCGATCCAGGTGGTGGCCGGGTCGACGATCGTGACGCCCTCCAGCTGCCACCGGCGGACGATGCGCTCGTTGAGCAGTCGCCCGACCAGAGCCAGCTGCGCGCGGTCGTTGACGCCGAAGGTCACGCTGACGTCGGAGACGACGGATGCTGCGACGCGATCGCCGGCCAGACGCAGCAGCCCGGGGACATCGGTGAGGTACTTCTCGCCCTGAGCATTGTCGACGCCGACGGTCGGCAGGTACTCGCGAAGCGCCTCGGTACGGAACACGTACATCCCCGCGTTGATCTCGCGGACAGCAGCCTCGTCGTCGGTTGCGTCCTTCTGCTCGACGATGCGGTCCACGTCGCCTGCGGCGTCGCGGATCACGCGTCCGTAACCGTGGGGGTCGTCCACGATCGCCGTCATCAGCGTCGCCGCCGCGCCGGTGGAGCGGTGCTCGGCCACGAACGCGGTGAGCGTGTCGGCATCTGCAAGGGGGCAGTCTCCCGAAAGGATCAGCACATCGCCGTCGAAGCCGGGGATGGCGTCCAGCGCGACCTCGACCGCGCGACCGGTGCCGGGGACATCGTCCTGATCGACGAAGACGGTTCCGGGGTAGGCGTCGGCCAGCGCGGCCACGACCTGGTCGCGTTCATGTCGCACGACGACCTCGATGTGGTCCGCCCCCAGGCGAGACGCCGTGGTCAGCACGTGTCCGACGAGTGGCCGTCCGGCGATCGGATGGAGGACCTTCGGCAGGCGCGAGCGCATCCGAGTGCCTTGGCCGGCGGCGAGGACGACGATGGCGAGCTTGTTGTGCGTCATGCTCCGCCGCCAGGACTCGAACCTAGACCTAACAGCTCCAAAGGCTGTCGTGCTGCCATTACACCACGGCGGACCGCGGCATCCTTGACGGAAGCCGCCCGTCAAGTCTGCCATGCCCAGGCTGCACGACACGTGCGGACGTCCTGAGTGCGCCACGTCATCCGTCTGAAACACACCACTGGGATGCTGGAGCGATGACCGTCACCATCGAGCGAGTGCGAGCTTCGACGCCGGCTCTGGCCGAGTTCATCCTCGCCCACCACGCCGACATGGTCGGCACCGCCCCACCCGAGAGCCAGCACGCGCTGCCGCTGGAGGGCCTGCTCACCGCTGGCGTCCGCCTGTTCGCAGCGATCGAGAACGGCGTGCCGATCGCGACGGGTGCCCTCTCGGCCGTCGAGGCCGGACATGAGGAGCTCAAGTCGATGCGCACCCACCCCGACCTGCGCGGCAGAGGGATCGGGCGGACGATGCTCGCGTTCCTGATCGAGGATGCCCGCAGCCGCGACATCGTTCGGCTGTCGCTCGAGACGGGCGCGGACGACTTCTTCGCCCCGGCTCGAATGATGTACACCCGAGCGGGATTCGTCGAGTGCGACGCCTTCGGACGATATGCCCCCGACCCGCTCAGCACGTTCATGACTCTCGCGCTGATGCGCGGCGGGGCTGATCGCGCGGTGCGACGCGCGATAATGAACGGATGAGCGAGGCGGATGAGGTCGATCGGATCGTCGAGGCGTGGAACGTGCAGCGCCCCGATCTCGACTTCTCGCCGCTGGAAGTGCTCTCCCGGATGGACCGGCTCACGCGCCTGCTGGATCGGGCACGGCGCGACGTGTTCCGACGCAGCGAGCTCGAGTCGTGGGAATGGGATGTGCTGTCCGCGCTGCGCCGGTCGGGTGATCCCTTCCAGTTGAGCCCGAAGCAGCTGCTGCAGCAGACGCTGGTCTCCAGCGGGACCATGACCAACCGGATCGACCGGCTCGTCGCCCGGCGGCTCGTGCGGCGCGAAGCGGATCCGGGCGACGGCCGCAGCATCCTCGTCACGCTGACGGACGACGGCCGCACCCGCGTGGATGCGGCCATCACCCGACTCGTCGACGTGGAGGCCGACCTGCTGCAGGCCCTCCCCCGCGGCGACCGCGACCGCCTGGCGACCCTGCTGCGCAAACTGAGCCTGAGCTTCGACTCCTGAGAGGTCAGAGATCCCGGTCGACGATCACGGCCACTTTTCCCGTGACCCGTCCGGATTCGACCCTCTCCTGAGCAGCGGCGAGCTCGTCGAGCCGGAAGGTCGAATCCAGGTGGACCGTCGCCGCGCCGGCCTCGGCGAGCGCGGCGATCTCGGCCAGTTGCGTCCCATCAGCACGGACCAGGATCCGCTCGACGGGAGCGGCACCCCAGGCTTCGAGCTGCTCCCGCTGCTCGTCGGGCAGACCGGTGATCGTGATCACCGCCGTCCCTTCGCCGACGGCGCCTCGGGGCGGCAGAGTGTCGTCGACCGTGATGATCACGGCATCCACCCGCGGCACAGCGGCAAGCTCAGCCGCATCGCGGTAGTCGATCACCTGCCCGGCACCCCACGAACGGACGAGATCGTTCTTGGCCTCGCTCGCTGTGGCGATGACCTCGGCGCCACGGGCCTTCGCGAACTGGATCGCCAGATGTCCGACGCCGCCGGCGCCGCCGAGCACCAGCACGCGCTGACCGGCGGTCACTCCAGCCGCCTCGAGAGCCTGCCAGGCGGTCAGCGCCACGAGCGGCGCGGCCCCCGCCTGGGCGGTGCTCCACGACGCCGGAGCTGGCGCCAGATCCCCCGCGGCGACGATCGCGTACTCGGCGAGGGTGTGCGCCGCAGCGGGGAATGCCGCGAGCGCGAACACGCGGTCGCCCACGGACCAGCGATCGGCGCCATCGCCGACAGCGCTCACGATTCCGGCGACATCCCACCCCGGTCGATCGGTGTACTCGATCGGTCCGAAATCGGTCGCCGCCGCGCGGATCTTGACGTCCACAGGATTGAGTCCGACCGCGCCGACCTTGACGACGACCTCTCCCCGGCCCGCCTGGGGGTTCTCGATCTCGGTGAGGGAGATGACCTCTGCGGCCTGACCTGCACCGGAGTACTTCACTGAGCGCACGTGCGCACCTTTCTCTCATACGACCGATGTGGTCGCAGGACCAGCCTGCGCTGCGATCGAGCTCGACAACAGTGGCCGGATAGACAATATGTGTAAAGATATGGCCATGCATCGTGTGGTCGTCGTCGCGCTTCCCGGAGTCTTCCCCTATGAGCTGGGCATCCCCGCTCGGTTCTTCCGCGCCGCCCAGCGCGACGGAACCCCGCTGTACTCGGTGACGACCTGCACGCTCGACGGTCGCCCGGTGCAGACGAACAGCGATTTCTCCATCGCACCAGAGGCGGACCGCGATGCGCTGCGGCTGGCGGACACCGTCATCGTTCCGCCGTGGAGCGAGGCGGAGACGTCCGGCGATCCGATCGGGCTCGCCGAATTCGCCGATCGACGCATCGTGAGCTTCTGCACCGGCGCATTCACGGTCGCCGCCTCCGGCCTTCTCGACGGGAAGGAGGCCACGACGCACTGGTGCGCCTCCGCCGAGTTCGAGCAGCGCTTCCCGCAGGTGCGGCTGCGCCAGGACGAACTGTTCGTCGACACCGGCGCCGTGCTCACCGCGGCCGGGGCATCCGCCGCCATCGACGCGACCATGCACCTGATCGCGAGCGATCACGGCGCAGCAGTGGCGGCGACCGTCTCGCAGGCCACGCTCGCCGCGCCGCACAGAGGAGGGGGCCAGCGTCAGTTCGTCGCCAAACCTGCCGTCGCCGGCTCGGCGACCGGCTCAGCGAGCGACATCCAGACCTGGCTGCTGGCGCGCATCGACGAGCCGCTCTCCCTCGGCGAGGTCGCCACCGGCTTCGGCATGAGCGTTCGCACGCTCACGCGGCGCTTCCGCGCCGAGACCGGACGCACCGTGGGCGACTGGTTCGCCGACGCGCGCGTCGATCGCGCGAGGGAGCTGCTGGAGACGACGGAGCTGCTCGTCGACGATGTCGCGACCCGTTCGGGGTTCGGCACCGGGGCGGCGCTGCGCAAGCACTTCCGGGATCGGATCGGACTGTCGCCGCAGCAGTATCGGTCGCGGTTCAGCCGCGCCGCGTAGGCTTAAGCGAATGGGCATGCTCTCCCCCCTGCCGGCGCGCGACGGCGTCGGGGCGACCCGGCTGCACGTGCCGCTGCACGGGGACTGGCCGACGATCGCGGACTACATGGTCGAGCGGTTCCATCACCTCGACTCCGACATGCTCCGGACGCGCTTCGACCAGGGTGAGATCGTCGCGCGCGATGGCACGGCGGTGAGCCGGGATGCCCCGCTGGGTGCCGAGGAATTCGTCTGGTACTACCGCGAACCTCCGGTGGAGACCGATATCCCGTTCGACATCGAGATGCTCCACGAGGACCGCGACCTCGTGGTGATCGACAAGCCTCACTTCCTGCCGAGCACTCCCGGCGGCAAGTACCTGCAGAGCTCTGCGCTGGTGCGGCTCCGCCGCCTGCTCGGCAACGATGAGCTCACGCCGATCCATCGGCTGGACCGCGCGACGGCCGGGCTGCTGATGTTCTCGGCCCGGCCCGAGACGCGCGGCGCCTACCAGCTGCTGCTGCAGAACCGCCGGGTCGAGAAGGTGTACGAGGCGGTCTCGGCGCGCCCCGCCGACCCGCTGATCTTCCCTCTCGTCTACCGCAACCACATCGTGAAGGAGCGCGGACACGTCTGCGTGCGGGTGGATGCCGAGCGCGAGCCGAACTCGGAGACGCTGATCGAGCTCCTGTCCGCCGACGACCGTGTCGTGCACACGCTGCTGCGTCCGCACACCGGAAAGATGCACCAGTTGCGTGTGCACCTGGCGGCACTGGGCATGGGCATCCTCAACGACGGGTTCTACCCCGAGCTGCTGCCCGAGACGCCGGACGACTTCGCGCGCCCCCTGCAACTGCTGGCGCGGGAGCTGCGATTCGTCGATCCGCTCAGCGGTGCCGCGCGGGAATTCCGCACGCGGCGCGCATTGGCCTTCGCGCCCTGAGCCTCGCCCCGCGCGGGCGAGACGACGATGCTTGCGTCGCGCGATGTGATGCACTGACTATTGGACAGGGACATCGCGCCGTCGGTGCGAGCCGGAAGGGATCACCATGGCTGACAAGCCGAATATTCTCATCATCTGGGGCGATGACATCGGCATCTCCAACCTCAGCACCTACACCGATGGCCTGATGGGCTATCGCACGCCGAACATCGATCGCATCGCCGACGAGGGCGTGAAGTTCACCGACTACTACGGCGAGCAGAGCTGCACCGCCGGTCGCGCCGCGTTCATCACGGGGCAGAACCCGTACCGCACCGGTCTCACCAAGGTCGGCATGCCCGGCGCGAAGCTGGGCCTGCAGCCGGAGGACCCGACGATCGCCGACGCCCTCAAGCACCACGGATACGCGACCGGACAGTTCGGCAAGAATCACCTCGGTGACCGCGACGAGCACCTGCCCACCGCGCACGGCTTCGACGAATTCTTCGGCAACCTCTACCACCTCAACGCCGAGGAGGAGCCGGAGCACCCCGACTACCCCACCGACGAGGAGTTCCCCGGTTTCAGCGAGAAGTTCCGACCGCGCGGGGTCATCCACTCCTGGGCGAACCCCGACGGGTCCCAGCGCATCGAGGACACGGGCCCTCTGACGAAGAAGCGCATGGAGACCGTGGACGAAGAGTTCCGCGACGCCGCGAGCGACTTCATCCGCCGCCAGGCCGACGATGACACCCCGTTCTTCGTCTGGTTCAACTCCACGCACATGCACTTCCGCACGCACACCAAGGAGGAGAGCAAGGGGCGTGCAGGACGGTGGCAGTCGAACTACCACGACACCATGCTCGACCACGACGATGTCGTGGGCAGCCTGCTGGACCTGCTCGACGAGCTCGGGCTGGCCGAGAACACGATCGTGATGTACTCGACCGACAACGGCCCGCACATGAACAGCTGGCCGGATGCCGGGATGACTCCGTTCCGCAACGAGAAGAACTCCAACTGGGAGGGCGCCTACCGTGTCCCGGCCATGGTCCGCTGGCCCGGCCGCATCCCCGCCAAGACCACGCTGAACGGAATCGTCAGCCATAACGACTGGTTCGTTACACTGCTCGCTGCCGTCGGCGACGGCGACATCGCCGACCGGTTGAGGGGCGGGACCGAGCTGCACGGCACCGAGTACACGGTGCACCTGGACGGCCACAACCAGCTGGACTACATCACCGGGGCGGCAGAGCACAGCCCTCGACGACACTTCTTCTACGTCTCCGACGACGGCGACCTCACGGCGCTGCGCTTCGAGAACTGGAAGCTGGTTTTCCTCGAGCAGCGCGCGGTCGGCACGCTCAGCGTGTGGCAGGAGCCGTACATCGAGCTGCGGTTCCCGAAGCTGTTCAACCTGCGCACCGACCCGTTCGAACGCGCGGACATCACGTCGAACACCTACTGGGACTGGGTGCTCGACCACGTCTTCCTGTTCGTGCCGGCGCAGGCATACGTGGCCAAGATGCTGCAGACCCTTCGCGAGTTCCCCGCGCGACAGGAGTCGGCCTCGTTCACGATCAACCAGGTCATGGCGAAGCTGGAGAACTCCACCGCCGGCGCTTCCTGAGCGCAGACACGATGGGCGGGTCAGGGCTTCCCCTGGCCCGCCTTTCGTGCGTCACCCGATCTGCTCGGTGAGCTCGAACCAGCGCAGTTCGAGTTCCTCGATCTCGGCCTCCCGCTCGCTGATCGCCTTCATCTTCTCGCCCAGACCCGCATAATCGGCCTGGTCGTGCTCGGCGAGCGCGTGCTTGGCTCTGTCGACCTGGTCGGTCAGCTTCTGGATGCGGCGTTCGAGCGCCGAGACCTCCTTCTGCGCGGCGCGCAGCGCAGCCCCGTCCAGACCCTTCTGCGCACCGGCCGTCGACGACGCCTGCGCCTGCGGCTCGGCATCCTGCAGCGCACGCAGGCGGAGATACTCGTCCACTCCCCCGGGAAGATGCCGCAGCCGGCCGCCCAGGACCGCATACTGCTGGTCCGTGACGCGCTCGAGGAAGTACCGGTCGTGGCTGACGACGAGAAGCGTGCCGGGCCAGGAATCCAGCAGGTCCTCGATCGCCGCGAGCATGTCGGTGTCCATGTCGTTGGTCGGCTCGTCGAGGATCAGCACGTTCGGCTGGTCCAGCAGCACGAGCAGCAGCTGCAGCCGTCGCTGCTGACCGCCGGACAGATCCTTGACGGGCGTCGAGAGCTGCGCCGTGGAGAACCCGAGCCGCTCGAGCAGCTGCCCCGGCGTGAGGTCCTGGCTCTTCGAGCCGGCACAGAACGTGTACGCCGTGCGCAGACCCGAGATCACGACGCGCACCGGATCGTTCCAGTGCTGGGCGAGCTCGTCGATGCGCTGCGTGAGCGTGCGCACCTGCACGGTCTTTCCGCGCTTGACCCTGCCGCTGGTCGGCTGGATCGTCCCCGCGACGAGGCCGAGCAGAGTCGACTTGCCTGCGCCGTTGACGCCGAGGATGCCGGTGCGCTCACCGGGGGCGATGCGCCACTCGACATCGCGCAGCACCTCGCTCGGCGGCGCGGCGGCGGTCGCCGGGTAGGTCACCCCGGCATCCAGCAGGTCGACGACATCCTTGCCGAGCCGCGCGACGGCCAGGGACTGCAGCGAGACGGTGTCGCGGATCTCGGGGACGTCCTCGATGAGCTGGTTGGCGGCATCGATGCGGAACTTCGGCTTGCTGGTGCGCGCCGGAGCTCCGCGGCGCAGCCAGGCGAGCTCCTTGCGGGCGATGTTCTGGCGCTTGGCCTCGGATGCCGCGGCCATCCGGTCGCGCTCGACACGCTGCAGGATGTAGGCGGCGTACCCGCCTTCGAAGGGCTCGACGATGCGATCGTGCACCTCCCAGGTCTCGGTGCACACCTCGTCGAGGAACCAACGATCGTGGGTGACGACGAGGAAGGCGCCCGTACCCGCCGCCCAGCGCTTCTTCAGATGCGCCGCGAGCCACGTGATCGCCTCGACGTCGAGGTGGTTGGTCGGCTCATCCAGGGCGATGATGTCCCAGTCCTGAGTCAGCAGGGCGGCGAGGGCGACCCGGCGGCGCTGACCTCCGCTGAGGGAGTCGACGGGGGCGTTCCAGTCCAGGTCCCTCAGGAGGCCGTGGATGACGTCGCGCACTCGCGCGTCACCGGCCCACTCGTACTCAGGGGTGTCCCCGACGACCGCCTGCGCGATCGTGTGCGCGTCGTCCAGCGTGTCCGCCTGGTCGAGGACGCCGACCGTGGTGCCCGCCCGCATCGTGACGCGTCCGGCATCCGGCTCCTTGCGTCCGGCGAGCATCGCCAGCAGCGACGACTTGCCGTCGCCGTTGCGCCCGACGATGCCGATCCTGTCGCCCTCCTCGATGCCGAGGGTGATGGAGTCGAAGACGACCTTGGTCGGGTATTCGAGGTGGAGGCCTTCGGCCCCGAGAAGATGTGCCATGTCCTCTCAAGGGTAGTCGCCGACGCCCGCTCGGCGCACCGCCGGGTCACGGCAGGGCGAGCGCGAGCGCGGTGCGCACGATCGGCGAGTGGTGCTGCACCATCCGGTCGTCCCACCGGCCGAGCAGGTGCAGCGTCGCGATCCGGAAGACCAGCGCGCGAAGGAGCATCTGCGCTCCTTCCGGCATGTCGCGCACGAGAGCCGCGAGCGGGGCGGTCGGCAAATCATGCCAGCAGGCCGCATCCGCGAGCACGATCGCCGATGCATAGCCGACGGGACGCCAGTACGGCGCCCAGTCGATGATCGTCGCGGGCGCTCCGCGCTCGAACAGCACGTTGCCGAGCAGGTCCCCGTGGACGATCTGCGACGGCGCTTCGATGGGTGCGAAGGCACCGGCCAGCTGCCCGAGCGTGGGATCGGTGGGCAGGTCCTCCTCCTGCCAGGCCATCCGATCCGCGCGCGACCAGGGATCATCGGCGACATCGACGAACGCCGGGCGCTCGAGTTCGGACAGCGCCGCGTGAAACGCGTTCCCCGTATCGAGGACGTCGACGACTCGCGTCTCGTCCGCCGCACCGGGAAGCCACTGCCACGCCTCCCACCGATCGAAGCTCCACTCCCCCGATTCCGCCCGGACCGGACGCGGCGCACGGAATCGTTCGGAGTGATCGAGCCGGGCGAGGACATCCGCCTTCCACTGCACCTCGCCATCGGCTTCGGACGGGCGCAGCACGATGTTCTCGGCACGCCACGCGAGGCCGCGACCGCCGGAGAGGTGCTGCAGTTCCGCCCCGGACGCCTCGAGCACGCGATCGGACGGACGACGCGGCTGGGTCATGGGCCGAGCATAGACGGAACGAGCCGCCCGGGCGGACCAGGGCGGCTCGTTCTGCGGTGCACGTCGTGCTTACTGGTACGACTCGACGATCTCGAGGAGGCTCGGGACGTTGGCGTATGCCTCTGCCGCGTTCTCCTTCGTGACGATGATCGGGTCGAGCAGGTACGCCGGGACGATCTTCTCGCCGTTGTCGTACGACTCGGTGTCGTTGACCTCGGCGTCCTCGCCGGCCTGCAGCTGCTGCACCATCTTGATGGACTGCTCGACGAGCAGCGTGGTGTCCTTGTTGATCGTGGAGTACTGGACGTCCTCCATGATCGACTTGACCGACTCGACCTCGGAATCCTGGCCGGTCACGACCGGAACAGGCTTTCCGGCCTGCTGCACCGAGGTGATGATGGCGCGCGCCAGGGTGTCGTTCGGAGACAGGACGCCATCGAGAACGGTGTCACCGCTGTACGAGCCGGTGAGCAGCGTGTCCATGCGGTTCTGTGCGTTCTCGGCGAGCCAGCCCTCGGTCGCCGTCTGAGCGATCTCGGTCTGCTCCGAGACCACGGTGAGCGTGCCGTCCTCGATCTTCGGCTTCAGAACGCTCATCGCGCCGTCGAAGAAGACCTTGGAGTTGGCGTCGTCCGGTGAACCGGAGAACAGCTCGATGTTGTACGGCGCCTCGTGACCGGCACGCTCCGCCAGCCCCTCGAGGAGCGCCGTGCCCTGGAGCTCGCCGACCTTGAAGTTGTCGAACGCGACGTAGTAGTCGACGGCCTCGGTGTTCTCGATGAGACGGTCGTACGCGATCACGTAAGCACCGGCATCCTGCGCAGCCTGCACCTGCGTGGCCAGCTGCTTGCCGTCCTTCGCGCCGATGATGATGACCTTGGCGCCGCCGGTGACCATCGCCTGGATCTGGTTCTGCTGCTCGGCGACCGTGTTACTGGCGGGGGCGTACTGGACGTCGGCCTTGAATCCGGCCTCCTCCAGTCCGTCCTTGAACAGCTGGCCTGCGAGCACCCAGTTCTCGCTGGTCTTGTCCGGAAGCGCGACACCGATCGTGGAGCCGGCCTCGAAGCCCGTGGTCTCCTCGGCGCCCGATTCTTCGGTTCCGCCGCCTCGTTCGCCGGAGCAGCCGGTGAGGGCGAGCGCTGCTGCGGCGACCAACGCTGTCGCCGTGACTGCCATTCTCTTCATGCGATCTCTTTCTCTGATGGTTTCTCTTGTGGTGCGGGGACTGCCGTCACTCGGACGGAGTCTCCTTCTTCCCGCTCGCGGTGCTCGCGGCGGAGGTCGGGTAGTCGGTGAGGTTCGGAGCGTCCTTCTGGTGACGACGGCGCATCAGCAGACCGGTGAGCGACGGGCGGCCCTGCTGCTTGTTCCAGACGTCGATGCCGACGGCGAGCAGCAGAACGAGGCCCTTGATCATGGCGACGACGTCGGCACCCTGGCCGAGAAGCGCGAGACCGTTGTTGAGGAACGCCATGACCAGACCACCGATGATCGAGCCGATCACGGTGCCGATGCCGCCGGCGACGGCCGCGCCGCCGATGAACACGCTGGCGATGGCGTCGAGCTCCCAGCCGGTGCCGTCGTTGGGGCCGGAGGCCTGCGAGCGGGCGACGAAGATCATTCCGGCCAGGGCGGCCATCATCGACATGTTCATCATCACGAAGAAGTCGACCCAGCGGTCCTTCACACCCGACAGGCGAGCGGCGTGACGATTGCCGCCGACCGCGTAGATGTGGCGGCCGAAGATCGTGTTGCGCGTGATGAACGAGTAGATGATGACCAGTGCCAGCAGGATGAGCCCCGGGACCGGGAAGCTCGTGCCGGGACGGCCGGTGGCGAACATCCAGCCCGCGGCGAGCACGACGACCGAGAGCAGCACGACCTTGGTCACGCTCACCCACAGCGGAGCGCTCTCCGAACCCATCTTGTGCTGGATGCGCCGCGTGCGGATCTCCCAGAAGATGAGCCAGGCCACGCCCAGAAGGGCGAGCACCATCGTGAGCACGTTGAACTCGAACGGGCCGCCGAGTTCGGGCAGGTAGCCCGTGCCGATGACCTGGAACCCCTTGGGGACGGGGATCGTCTGCGCGTCGCCGATGAACTGCTGAGCACCGCGGAAGAACAGCATCCCGGCCAGCGTCACGATGAAGGCTGGGACGCCGACGTACGCGACCCAGAAGCCCTGCCACGCGCCGACCAGTGCACCGACGCCGAGCCCGAGAAGGATCGCGGCCGGCCATGGGAGGTTCCAATCGGCCATCGATTTGGCCACGATGATGCCCACGAACGCCGCGACGGAGCCGACCGACAGGTCGATGTGCCCCATGATGATCACCATCACCATGCCGATCGCGAGGATCAGGATGAACGAGTACTGATTGACGACGTTGATCAGGTTGCCGGGGGTGAGGGTCGCACCGGCCGGGTTGCGCAGCACCGTGAGGATCTCGAACAGCGCGATGATCACGATCAGGCTGCCGAGGATGCCGAACTGGCGCATCGACGAGGTGTTGCCGCCGAACATCTTCTTGATATCGCCGAAGTGGAAGCCCTGCTTCGGAGTCGGGGTCGTCGTGGTGCTCATGCGTTCGCCTTCTGGTTCGTGGAGGTCATGCTGCGCATGAGCGCCTCCGGTGTCGCCTGGTCGCTGGGGATGCAGTCGGTGACGCGTCCCTCGAAGATGGTGTAGATGCGGTCGGAGATGCCCATCAGCTCCGGCAGCTCGCTGGAGATGACGATGACGCCCTTCCCGGCGGCCGCGAGCTCGTTGATGATCGAGTAGATCTCGTACTTCGCTCCGACGTCGATACCGCGGGTGGGCTCGTCCAGGATCAGCAGGTCGGGGTCCGTGAACATCCACTTCGCCAGCACGACCTTCTGCTGGTTGCCGCCGGACAGCTTGCCGACGCCCTCTTCGACCGTCGGCGTCTTGATGCGCAGGGCCTTGCGGTATCGCTCGGCGACCGCGTACTCCTCGCGATCGTCCACGACGCCGCGCTTGGAGATCTTGGACAGCTTCGCCGAGACGACGGCTCGTTTGATCGTGTCGAGCAGGTTCAGACCCAGCACCTTGCGGTCCTCGCTGACGTAGGCGAGGCCGTGCCGGATCGCCGACGAGACGTCGGGAAGCTCGATCGCCGCGCCCTCCTTGTACAGCTGGCCGCTCAGGTACGTGCCGTAGGAGCGACCGAAGATGCTCATCGCGAACTCGGTGCGTCCTGCGCCCATGAGACCGGCGATGCCGACGACCTCGCCACGGCGCACGTTCAGGCTGGAGCCCTTCACGACCATGCGCTCCGAGACGGTCGGATGCTGGACCCACCAGTCCTTGACCTCGAACAGCACTTCGCCGATCTCCGGGGTGCGGTCGGGGTAGCGGCTCTCGAGCGAACGACCGACCATTCCGCGGATGATGCGATCCTCGTTGATCTCGCCCCTGCTGATGTCGAGCGTCTCGACCGTGCGTCCGTCGCGGATGATCGTGATCTCATCGGCGATCTGCTCGATCTCGTTGAGCTTGTGGCTGATCATGATCGACGCGATGCCCTTGGCCTTGAGACCAAGGATCAGGCCGAGCAGGTGCTGCGAGTCGTTCTCGTTGAGCGCGGCCGTCGGCTCGTCGAGGATGAGGAGCTTGACGTCCTTGTTGAGCGCCTTGGCGATCTCGATCAGCTGCTGCTTGCCGACACCGAGGTGCTTGATGGCGATGTCCGGGTCCTCGTCGAGGCCGACGCGCGCGAGCAGCTCGGTGGCTCGCGTCTTCGCCTTCTGCCAGTCGATGGTGCCGAAATGCGCGAGTTCGTTGCCGAGGAAGATGTTCTCGGTGATCGACAGCTCGGGGATCAGCGCGAGCTCCTGGTGGATGATCGCGATGCCGGCCTGCTCGCTGGCCGCGATGTCCTTGAAGCGCTGCTCCTGGCCGTAGAGCAGGATGTCGCCGTCATAGGTCCCGTACGGGTAGACACCCGACAGGACCTTCATGAGGGTCGACTTGCCTGCACCGTTCTCGCCGCAGATCGCATGGATCTCGCCGGCGCGCACGGTGATGGAGACATCGGACAGTGCCTTGACGCCGGGGAACTCCTTGGTGATGCCACGCATCTCCAGGATGGGCCCCGATACGACCGGCAACGTTGCTGTGCTGCTCACGGATCTTCCTCGATACTTGACGGCCAGTCTCAATGTGACCGTTCACATGAGACACAATATTGCGCCTCCGTCGGCCCGCTGTCAAGTGGACCGCGGAATCCGAGGCGCTATCGAGACGCGCTGGAGGCCCTGACGCGCAGCAACGGCTCGACCGGACCGAACTGCGGGGCAGGTTCGCGGCGGATCTCGGCGAGCAGGATGCCGACGGCTCTGCGCCCCAGTTCAGGGAAGTCCTGGTGGACCGTGGTCAGCGGCGGCCAGACATGAGCGGCGACGGGGATGTCGTCGAAGCCGACCACGCTGACATCGCCCGGAACGTCGAGACCGGCGTCGCGGAACCCGTGCATGAGGCCGATCGCCATCAGATCGTTCGCCGCGAACACCGCCGTGAAGTCCCGCCGGCGCGCGAGTTCCGTCCCGGCGAAGTATCCGAAATCCGCCGTCCAATCACCGCGGATCGGCGGGATCGTCGGCAGGTCGGCCTCACGCAGTGCGTCGAGGTAGCCGCGCATCCTCGACTCGGCCTCGATCCAGTCCTGGGGTCCGGCGAGGTGAAGGATGTCGACGTGCCCCTGCCCGATGAGGTGCTCGGTGACCGAGCGCGCGCCGGCGACCTGGTCGGCGGAGTGCGTGAAGCCGTCGGAGCCTGACGCCGTCTGCAGACTGACCAGGGGCACTCCGACCGCCATGCCGCGCAGGACGTTGAACACCCGGACCTGCGGCGCCAGCGCGACGATTCCGCTGACCTGCTCGCGCCCGAGCTGCCGGATCGCCTCGCCGATGGCCTCGGGCGAGGTCGTCGGCAGATTGACGGTGTTGACCGAGTACCCCTCGGCGCGCGCGGCATCCTCGATGCCGGCGATCGAGGACGTCGGGCCGAATTCTCCGATCGTCGCCGACAGGATGCCGATCGTCGTGGTCGTGCTGGTGACCAGCGCGCGCGCGGCGAGATTCGGTCGGTAATCGAGCACGGCGATCGCATCCTGGACGCGCTTCTTCGTCTCCGGCCGGATGCTGGGATGGTCGTTCAGGACGCGCGACACGGTCTGATGCGAGACACCGGCCAGACGTGCGACATCGCGGATGCTGGGGACGCGTGCTCGCTCGCCGGAGGCCGCCATCGCATCGCCTCCCTCGCGTGTGCACGGTCACATTCGTCATCCCATTATGTATCCAGCGCACAGCGTGCGCATCCCGACAGGCGCGATCGTCGTCGGATGCGCACAGAACGGGGTCGGAGCGCTCCCCCCGCGCTCCGACCCCAGGGGCCCGTGGCCGCGATGTCAGGCTCGCGGCGCGAGCCCCGCATAGAGCAGATCCCCGGTCTGCGGCTCGCGCAGCACCAGCACCTGCTCGCCCACCCGTGGGATCTCCAGCCGGGACACGAGAGCTGCGATGGCCATCTGCTGTCCGTTCAGATCCAACGTGAGGACGATGCTGGGGTCGTCATTGATGGTCTGTCCGGTGTCCTGCAGGGCGAGCACTGTCGCCGCTTCCGTCGGCGCACCGGTGGCCCGCAGCCGCGCGACGTACTCGGCCCTGTGCAGCGAGTTCGTGGCTCCCTGCATGGCCTCGGTGAACTCGCGTCCCATGAATGCCTGAGTCATCTTGCCCATGAGTCCCCGACCCTGGGCGATGTCGTCGGCCATCTGCATGGCCTCCGCCTGACGTTGCTCCTGCGACTTCCTGTTGAACAGTCCCATGATCACTCCTGACGTTTCGCGGTGTCTGTCGTGGTCCACGCTAGGAAGGCGTGACCACTCCCGATCACAGGTTCGACGGCAGACGCTCACGGGCACGCAGAGAGGGCTGGGGGTGTCAGACCGCCGGCGCCCTCGAGACCGGATCGTTCAGCAGGGACTCGAAGGCGAGCTCGGCCGGCGCGATCTGCATCAGATGCGACCGCATGTGCGCACGCTCGAGTCGGACCGTGCGCCCCTCCGCCCCGACGGGGTGAATGCGCACCGCTGCCGACAGCCGCTCCCGACTCGTCGCGAGCAGTACGCCGAGATAGCCGGAGAGGACGACCATCTGGGGCGCGAACGCGTTGACGAAGTTCGTCAACGCGACCGAGAGCACGTCGACCTGTCTGGCGACCTCGGCGAGGATGACGGGGTCGCGCACGAGCCCGAGCTCGATGTCGAGCTCGTCCTCGTCCAGACCGCGTCGCCCCAGGAGCGCCAGCACCTTGGCCGGATGGACCTCGACCTGGAGGCAACCGCGACGGCCGCAGGAGCACAGCGCGCCGGACGTGTTCACCACGGTGTGACCGAACTCACCGGCGAACCCGGAAGTGCCGCGCAGCAGCGCGCCGTCGAGGACCAGCCCTCCCCCGATTCCGTTCATCGATCCGCTCAGGTAGAGCACGTTGTCGATGTCGCGGCCGATGCCGAACCGCGTCTCCGCCATGGCGCCGACGCTCGCGTCGTTGCCCACTCTCACCTCGATGCCCAGCGCGTCGGCGAGGCGGTGCGCCATGTTCTCGCGCCGCCAGCCGAGCGACGGCGCCAACAGCACCGTGCCGCCGTGATCGACCAGCCCTGGCACCGCGACGCCGGCACCGACGAGCCGGTAGTGCCGATCGATATCAGCGCGCATGCCTGCGACGAGCGAGGAGGCGACCTGCACGAAACGACGCGGACTCGGCGGTTTGGCCAGGTCGTGGCGCACACGCGAATGCACCGCACCGCCCAGACCGACCAGCGCCACCGACACCGCGTGCGGATCCGCGCTCACGCTGAGGGCCACGACGCGGTCCTCGGCGGCGACGCCCAGCGACGGGCGTCCGGCGCGGCCGGTCGGCTTCACAGCCGTCTCGCGGACGAGCTGCAGGTCGAGCAGCTCCTGCACGAGCCCGGTCACCGTGGAGCGGTTGAGCCCCGTGTGCGCGCCGATCTCCGACCGCGAGGTGGCGCCGGCACCATGCACCAGCTGCAGCACCGCCGCCAGGTTCTGCTGACGCACGTCCTCATTCGTCGTGCGCGCAGCCGGCCGCGCGGCGACGGGCGGCGTCGTGATCTCGGGGGCTGCCACCGTGCGTCTCGCGGTCATGACTTCTCGGCCGTCATGTGGCGCATCAGCAGCTCCTGCGTCGTGTCCGCCCTGGCGAACTCGCCCGTGATGCGACCGTGGGCGAGCGTGTAGATCCGATCCGCGAGGCCGATCACCTCTGGCAGCTCTGACGAGATGACGATGATCGCCTTCCCCTGGGCTGCGAGCTCGTTGATCAGTCCGTAGATCTCGTACTTCGCCCCGACGTCGATGCCACGAGTCGGCTCATCGAGGATGAGCACGTCCGGGTTCGTGAACATCCACCGCGACAGCACCGTCTTCTGCTGGTTGCCGCCGGACAGTGTCGCCGTGACCGAGGCCACGCTCGACGTCTTGATGTTCATCTTGTAGCGGTAGGCCTCGGCCACCTTGCGCTCACGAACGTGGTCCACGAGGCCTCTCGTGGCCAGGCGCCCCAATGCCGCCGCAGAGATGTTCGCCTGCACCGAGGCGAGCAGGTTCAGCCCGTCGTCCCGCCTGTCCTCCGGCACGTATGCGATGCCGTGGCCGATCGCCTCCCGGATCGTGCGCAGCTCGATCGGCTCGCCGCGCTTGAAAGCGCCCCCGGTGATCGCGCCGCCGTACGCCCGGCCGAAGATGCTCATCGCGAGCTCGGTCCGCCCTGCCCCCATGAGGCCGGCGATCCCCACGATCTCGCCGGCTTTCACGTGCATGCTCACATCATCGATGATCACACGCGCCGGATCGCTCGGATGCAGCACCGTCCAGTTCTGGACGCGGAACATCTCGTCGCCGATGTCCGGTTCCCGCGCGGGGAACAGGTCGTCGAGCGGACGGCCGACCATCGCCCTGATGATGCGGCCTTCGTCCGTCTCGGGGTCATCCACCCGCATCGTCTCGACCACGGCCCCGTCTCGGAGCACGGTGACGCGGTCGGCGACGCCGAGCACCTCCCTCAGCTTGTGCGAGATCAGCACGCACGTGATCCCGTGCGAGCGGAACTGATCCACGAGCGCCAGCAGCCGGTCGGAGTCGTCCCTGCCGAGCGCTGCGGTCGGCTCGTCGAGGATCAGCAGCTTCACGTTCTTGGCGAGCGCCTTGGCGATCTCGACCAGCTGCTGCTTGCCGATGCCCAACTCGCCCATCCGCGTCGCGGGGCTCTCCTCGAGGCCGACCCTCGCCATGAGCTCGGCGGCGCGCGCGTACGTGCTCGCCTCATCGACCAGCCCGAATCGGCTGAGCTCGTGCCCGAGGAAGATGTTCTCGGCGATCGTGAGGTCCGGGACGACGGCCAATTCCTGATGGATGATGACGATGCCCTCGGCCTCGCTGTCCGCCAGCGAACGGAAGCGCATCTCGCGTCCCTCGAACACGACGGAGCCTGCGAAGCTGCCGTGCGGATGCACGCCGCTGAGGATCTCCATGAGCGTGGACTTGCCCGCGCCGTTCTCCCCGCAGAGGGCGAGCACCTCGCCGCGGTGCACCTCGAGGTGGACGTCCTTCACCGCCACCGCACCGCGGAACCGCTTGGTCACACCCGTCATGCGCAGAATCTGGTCGGGCATCGCCTCACCTCTCCACGCCGATCGGATCCTGCCATGCTACCGAGAAAAATAATTTGTATGCAGGTACGTCAATATGCCATGCTTCGGGAGCGGAAGGCGCGTCTGCCCCTTCCGCAGCGGACACGGCGGTCCGCCAGCACGGCCCGCTGACCTTTCAAGGAAGAGAGATTGCAATGACAAGAAACGTCCTGCGCACCGCGGCGGCCACCGGCGCCGTCGTCTTCGCCTTCGGGCTCGCAGCATGCTCGAACGGCGCTGCTCCCGAGTCCGATGGCAGCGGCGAGTCCAGCGACATCACGGTCGGCGTCGCGATGCCGACCGAGACATCCGAGCGCTGGATCGCCGACGGCGACGCCGTCAAGTCGCAGCTCGAGGAAGCCGGCTACGAGGTCGACCTGCAGTTCGCGAACGACGACATCCCGCGCCAGCAGCAGCAGCTCGACCAGATGATCACCAACGGCGCCGACATCCTCATCGTCGCGTCGATCGACGGCACGGCTCTGGCCACCCAGCTCGAGAACGCCGCGAGCAAGGGCATCCCCGTGATCGCCTACGACCGGCTGATCAACGGCACCGAGGACGTCGACTTCTACGTCACGTTCGACAACTACACCGTCGGCGTCCAGCAGGCGCAGTCGCTGCTGCGCGGCCTCGGCTTCCTCGACGAGAACAACGAGGAGACCGACGCCACAGAGCCCAAGGCGATCGAGCTGTTCGCCGGTTCCCCCGACGACAACAACACGAAGTTCTTCTATCAGGGTGCGATCGACACCCTGCAGCCGTTCTTCGACGACGGACGCATCACGGTGCCGTCCGGACAGATCGACATGGACACCGTCTCGACGCTGCGTTGGGACCAGGCCACGGCGCAGAAGCGCATGGAAGACCTGCTCACCAGCACGTACGACGGAGGCGCGAAGCCGCTGGACGGCGTCCTCTCCCCGTACGACGGCATCTCCCGCGGCATCATCACGGCGCTCGAGAATGCCGGCTACGGCTCGACCATCGCCGACGGCCTGCCGGTCGTCTCGGGTCAGGATGCCGAGATCGCTTCGGTGAAGATGATCGCCGACGGCGTGCAGTTCGCCACGATCTTCAAGGACACGCGAAAGCTCGCCACCGAGGCTGTCGCGGCCGCCGACGCGTTCGCGAAGGGCGAGGACCCGGAGGCCAACGACACCGAGACATACGACAACGGCGAGAAGGTCGTCCCGTCGTACCTGCTCGAGTCCGACATCGTGGTGGCGGACAACATCGCCTCGCTGCTCGTCGACTCCGGCTACTGGACCGAAGAAGAGGTCGCCGCAGGCGTCGCGGACTGATCAGGCCCGGCGACGTCGGACTGCCGGGCTCCGGCTCGGCGGTCCGGCGTCGCCGACAGCCGTCATCCACTCACAGACAGGAGAGGCGATGTCCGACGCGATCCTCGAGATGCGCAACATCACCAAGAAGTTCCCCGGCGTCACCGTGCTCGACGAGGTCACGCTGACCGTGGCACGCGGCGAGATCCATGCGATCTGCGGCGAGAACGGGGCCGGAAAATCCACGCTCATGAAGGTGCTGTCGGGTGTGTACCCGCACAGCTCTTTCGACGGCTCGATCATCTTCGACGGCGAGCCGCAGCGGTTCAGCGCGATCAAGGACTCCGAGCACGCCGGGATCGTGATCATCCATCAGGAGCTGGCCCTGGTGCCGCATCTGTCGATCGCCGAGAACATCTTCCTCGGCAACGAGGTCGTCCAACGCGGCCTGATCGACTGGCACGAGGCCAACGCGCGAGCCGCACAGCTGATGGCGCGCGTCGGGCTGGATGAGAACCCGACGACGCCGGTCGGCCAGATCGGCGTCGGCAAGCAGCAGCTCGTCGAGATCGCGAAGGCTCTCACGAAGGATGTCCGCCTGCTCATCCTCGATGAGCCGACGGCAGCGCTCAACGACACCGACTCCGAGCACCTGCTCGGGCTGCTGCGCGGCCTGCGCGAACACGGCATCACCTGCATCATCATCAGCCACAAGCTCGGTGAGATCGTCGACATCGCGGATTCGACCACGATCATCCGGGACGGCAGGACGATCGAGACGATCGACATGAACGGCCCCGATGCCACGCAGGATCGCATCATCCGCGGCATGGTCGGCAGATCCCTCGACCGTCGATTCCCGGAGCGCACTCCCGCGATCGGCGCGGAGATCTTCCGCATCGAGAACTGGCGCGTGCTGCATGCGACGCAGCAGGACCGCGTCGTCGTGGACGATGCTTCGCTGTCCGTGCGCGCCGGCGAGATCGTCGGCATCGCCGGACTCATGGGCGCCGGTCGCACCGAATTCATGATGAGCGTCTTCGGGCGCAGCTATGGACGGGATGCTTCGGGGAAGGTCTTCCTGCACGGCGCCGAGATCTCCACGCGCACGGTCAAGGACGCGATCGCCAATCGCATCGCCTACGTCTCCGAGGATCGCAAGGAGTACGGGCTCAACCTGATCACCGACATCAAGACGAACATCTCCGCCGCCGCGCTGGGCAAGTTGACGTCGGGACCCTTCATCGACGGCAACCGGGAAGTGGAGGTCGCGGAAGCGTACCGGACCGATCTCAACGTCAAGTCCCGTACCGTGGCGCAGATCGTCGGGAACCTCTCCGGCGGCAACCAGCAGAAGGTCGTCCTGGCGAAGTGGCTCTACACGGACCCGGAGGTGCTGATCCTCGATGAGCCGACGCGAGGCATCGATGTGGGCGCGAAGTACGAGATCTACGAGATCATCGGCGCGCTCGCCGCTGCGGGCAAGGCCGTCATCCTGATCTCCAGCGAGCTGCCCGAACTGCTCGGTCTGTCCGACCGCATCTACACCCTCGCCTACGGGCGAATCACCGGGGAGCTCCCCGTCGCCGACGCGACGCAGGAAGCGCTCATGTCCCTCATGACGATCGAAAACTCTGCCAAGAAGGAGGCCGCGGCATGAACAACGTGTTCACCGAGGTCAAGGACCTGCTGACTCACAATCTCCGCACGTCCGGGATCTACATCGCGTTCGCCGCGATCATCCTGCTGTTCACGATCCTCACCGGAGGAACGCTGCTCAGTCCCGAGAACGTCACGAACATCGTGCTGCAGAACGCCCACATCCTGATCATGGCGCTCGGCATGATCCTCGTGATCGTGGGCGGCCACATCGACCTGTCGGTCGGTTCAGTCCTCGCCTTCGCGTCCGCTGTGTCAGCCGTGCTCGTCATCCGCATGGGCATGCCGTGGTGGGTCGGTGTGATCGCGGCCATCGTCACCGGCATCCTGGTGGGGCTGTGGCAGGGATTCTGGGTGGCGTACGTCGGGATCCCGGCCTTCATCGTCACTCTCGCAGGGATGCTCCTGTTCCGCGGCCTGACGTGGATGGTTCTCGCCAACGTCTCGCTGTCTCCGTTCCCGACCGAGTACCGGGAGGTCGCCAGCGGATTCATCGATGGCATATTCGGCACGATCACGGTGGGCCAGGGCGAAGGACTGAAGTCCGTCCCGCAGACCGTCGACGTCTTCACGCTCGTGATCGGCGTCCTCGCGGTGGGCGGCGTCATCGTCTCCTCGCTGCGCAGCCGGCGCACGCGCCGGGGCTACAACCAGACCGTCGAGTCGATGCCCCTCTTCGTGCTGAAGCTCGTCGTCATCTCGGCCCTGCTGCTGGCGTTCGCGTGGGCGCTCGCCTACAACCGCGGCTTCCCGATCGTCCTGATCGTCGTCGCCGTCCTCATCCTCATCTATCAGGTGATCGCGAACCGGACGGTGTTCGGTCGGCACGTGTACGCGGTCGGCGGCAACCTCTCGGCCGCCCGGCTCTCCGGCGTGAACGTGCGGAGCGTGAACTTCTGGATCTTCGTCAACATGGGCTTCCTGACGGGGATCGCGGCAGCGGTGTTCTCGTCGAGGTCGAACGGTGCACAGCCCGGCATGGGCAACATGTTCGAGCTCGACGTGATCGCGGCGTGCTTCATCGGCGGCGCCTCGACCATGGGCGGCGTGGGACGCGTCGGCGGTGCGCTGGTCGGCGGTCTCGTCATGGCGGTGATGACGAACGGCATGCAGCTGATGGGTGTCCCGCAGTCCAGCCAGCAGGTCGTGAAGGGCCTGGTCCTGCTCGCGGCCGTCGCCTTCGACATCTACAACAAGCGCCGCGCCGGCACCGTGCGCTGAGCGTGGCGAAAGGGGGTCGGAGCGTGCGCTCCGACCCCCTTTCGCGTCAGGCGGACAGGATGCGCGCGCCGCTGACGGGGCCGTGCACGTGCAGCGCCTCTCGGCCCTGCGACTCGAGTTCGTCCTGAACGTACCGTGCCGACTCCGGTGTGTCGCACAGGAAGGCGATCGTCGGACCTGAGCCGGAGACGATGCCGCTGAGCGCACCGGCATGCAGCCCCTCGCGGATGATCTCCTCGAGCGCGGGCCGCTCCTCGAGCGCGGCGGCCTCGAGATCGTTGTGCATGGCCGCCGCGAGCGAATGCGGGTCCCCGGCGCGCAGCGCCTGCAGCACGGGGATCGGCACGTCGAGCGATGGGGGCGGATCATCCGCCAGCGCCTCGCCTCGGGAGCGCTGCTCGTCCAGGCGCTGGTAGATCAGCGGGGTCGAAAGTCCTTCATCGCTGGGCACGAGCACCCAGTCGAATCGCCCGTGCGCCAGCGCCGGATTGAGCTGGTCGCCGCGCCCTGTGCCGACCGCCGTTCCGCCGTGCAGCGCGAACGGCACATCGGCTCCGAGCCTGGCCGCCAGTTCGTGCAGGCGGGCTGGCGAGAGTCCCGTCCCCCAGAGCGCATCGCAGGCCAGCAGCGCGGCAGCGGCATCCGCCGATCCACCACCCATGCCACCAGCGACAGGGACGCTCTTTCGCACTTCCAACGCCACGCCGCCCTCGTGCCCGGTCGCCGATGCGAGCAGCATGGGGGGTCGCCAAGCCCCGGTTGGATACGCCCGCGGCACGGGTGGCGGGGCCGCCCCCCCCATAACCCTGTTCGAGTAGGAGTGCGCCAGG
>NZ_JBHJTE010000004.1:0-217766 GCF_042267585.1 Microbacterium sp. NPDC056234 | reverse complement strand
TCTCGCGGGGGGCGGGCTCACCCCACCAAACACACCCCCCCCCCCCCGTCTCCTTCCCTTCTCTCACCAATCACCCCCCCCCCCCCCCCGGGGGCCCGGGGCCGGCGGGCTCCGTGTTGGCCCCCCCCCATCGCCAGGTTGCGATCGTCCAGCGGCACGGATGCCGGGTCCGCCGCGCCCTTCACGATGATCGAGAAGTCGTCCGCCTGGCGGGCTATCACGTCCTCGTACAGCGAGACCGCCTGGAAGACCGTCGCGAGGGCGTGATAGCCGTCATCGTGCCGATCGCCCACGCCGAGATAGACGTTGATCTTGCCCGGCGCGCGCACGTGCACCGCATCCGGAAAGGGCAACAGGGTCATCTCGGGATCCTCTCGACGCAGAGCGTTGTCAGAGTGTGGACGACTTGGCCCACAGGTCGACGTCGATGCCGCTGGACAGCGCATCGATCCGGGAGAGCTGGTCCGCAGTGAACTCGGGGCCGTCCAGGGCAGCCACGTTCTCGTCGAGCTGCTCAGGGCGCGAAGCTCCGATCAGGGCGGAAGCGACCACCGGGTCGCGCAGCGTCCACTGCAGCGCCATCTGGGCGAGGGACTGCTCGCGCTCCACCGCGATGTCGTTGAGCGCGCGGAGGATCGACAGGCCCTCTTCGCTCAGCGGACGGTCCGGAAGCGAGCGACGCTTCTGCGCGCGCTCCGCGGCGCCCCCGGAGAGGTACTTGTCGGTGAGCAGGCCCTGAGCGAGCGGGGTGAAGGCGATGGCACCGACTCCCTCAGTGCGCAGCGTCTGGGTCAGACCGTCCTCGATCCACCGGTTCAGGATCGAGTACGACGGCTGGTGGATCACCAGCGGCGTGCCGAGGTCGCGGGCGACGGCGACGGCCTTCTCGGTGCGCTCTGCGCTGTACGAGGAGATGCCCACATAGAGGGCCTTGCCCTGGCGCACCAGGGCGTCCAACGCGCCGACGGTCTCCTCGATGGGGGTCACCGGGTCGACACGGTGCGAGTAGAAGATGTCGACGTAGTCGAGACCCATGCGCGTCAGGGACTGCTCCGCGCTGGCGAGGATGTACTTCCGGCTCGCCAGATCGCCGTACGGCCCCGGCCACATGTCCCAGCCGGCCTTCGACGAGATGATCAGCTCATCGCGGTACGGCTTCAGGTCCTCGGCGAGGATGCGTCCGAAGTTCTTCTCCGCCGAACCGTAGGGCGGTCCGTAGTTGTTCGCGAGGTCGAAGTGCGTGATGCCCAGATCGAACGCGTGGCGCAGCAGCGCGCGCTGGTTGTCCATCGGGATGTTGTCGCCGAAGTTCCACCACAGCCCCAGCGAGATCGGGGGCAGGTAGAGACCTGACGAGCCGACCTGTCGGTAGTCGAAGCGGCCGTACCGGTCGGCATCCGCCACGTACGGACGGTGGAGTTCTGGAACGTCTGGGCGGAAGCGCGGGTTCTCGGTCACGATTCCAGGCTAGTCGCCTGCGCGTGCGCGATTCTCACGAAGTCGTCGATCGTCAGCTGCTCGCCGCGGGCGGTCGGCGCGACTCCGGCGCGCTCGAGCACCGCCGTCGCCTCGGCCGACGACCCCGCGAACAGCCCGGAGAGCGCCTGGCGCAGCATCTTGCGACGCTGCTGGAAAGCGGCATCGACGATCCGGAAGGTCGCGCGGCGAAGATCCTCGCCTCCTCGCATCTCGGCGGCGCGCTCGAACGCCACCAGAACGCTGTCGACGTTCGGCACCGGCCAGAACACCTGACGCGAGATCGTTCCGGCGAGCCGCCACGGACCGTACCAGGCCGCTTTCGCACTGGGCGCGCCGTACGCCTTGCTCCCGGGAGGGGCTGCGAGACGTTCGCCGACCTCGGCCTGCACCATGACGACACCGCGCTGCAGATTCGGGAACGTCTCCATGAAATGCAGCAGCACCGGCACCGAGACGTTGTACGGCAGGTTCGCCACGAGGACGGTCGGGGCGCCGGGGAGCTCGGTGACCCGCAGCGCGTCGGCGTCGACGACAGTCAGCGCATCCGCCGCGACGCCGTGGTCCGCGGCCGTCTGCGGCAGCCGTGCGGCGAGGCGATGGTCGATCTCGACGGCGGTGACCGTCGCTCCCGTCTCGAGGATCGCGAGGGTGAGGGACCCCAGCCCTGGCCCGACCTCGACGACACGCTCTCCGGCCTCGACCGCGCCGGCCTGCACGATCTTGCGGACGGTGTTCGCGTCGACGACGAAGTTCTGTCCGAGCTTCTTCGTCGGGGTCACATCGAGGTCTGCGGCGAGCCTGCGGATCTCGGTCGCACCGAGAAGAGTGACGGTCATCCCCCCATTCTCCCCTACCGGGATACGCTGTACGGATGCCCAGCCTCGGTGACCTGATCGCGCCGCGCCGGATGGGCCGGGATTTCCGCTGGCTGCTCGCGTCCTCGTGGACGAGCAACGTGGGCGACGGCGTGGCGCTCGCGGCAGCACCGCTGCTGATCGCCTCCATGACCTCGTCGCCGATCCTGGTCGCATCGGGCGCCATCCTGCAGTTCCTCCCCTGGCTCGTGTTCGGCCTGCACGCCGGAGCGATCGCCGACCGGTTCGACCGACGTCGGCTGGTGATGTTCGCCAACGCCGCCCGTGCGATCGTCCTCGCCGCCCTGTGCGTGTTCCTGATCACCGGGACGGCGAACATCTGGATCGTGCTCGCCGTCGCATTCCTCTACGGCACCGCCGAAGTCTTCGTCGACACAGCGGGCAGCACGCTGCTGCCGATGATCGTGAAGCCGGCGGATCTCGGCATCGGCAACGCCCGCCTGCAGGCGGGATATCTCGTCGCGAACCAGTTCGCAGGGCCGCCACTGGGGGCATTCCTGTTCGCCGCCGGCACGGCGTGGCCGTTCCTGATCGAGGTGCTGTGCGTCACACTCGCGATCGTGCTCGTCTCGCGGATGGCCCGCACGCCGGTCCCGCCGCGCGAGGAGCACGCACCGGTGCACACCGACATCGCACAGGGCCTGAGGTGGTTGTGGCGCAACCCGCCGGTGCGCACGCTCGTGCTGATCATCCTGGTCTTCAACGTGACGTGGGCTGCGCCATGGGGCGTGCTCGTGCTCTACGCGACCGAGCACCTGAACATGGGCGCCGTGGGCTACGGAGCGCTGACGACAGCATCCGCCGCCGGAGGCCTTCTCGCGACGATGAGCTTCGGATGGCTCGAGAAGCGCGTGTCCTTCGCCACGCTCATGCGCGCCTGTCTGTCGCTGGAGGTGCTGATGCATCTGGCGTTCGCCCTGACGAGCACCGGATGGGTCGCCCTGGCCATCATGGCCGTGTTCGGGTTCTACGCCTTCATCTGGGGCACGATCTCGACGACGGTGCGCCAGCGCCTCGTCCCGACCGAGCTGCAGGGCCGGATCGCCTCGGTGAACATGGTCGGCGTCTTCGGCGGGATGGTGCTCGGCCAGGCGCTCGGCGGCGTGATCGCCCAGTTCTGGGGGCTCACCGCCCCGTGGTGGTTCGCATTCGTGGGCGCAGCGATCACGCTGCTGCTGGTGTGGCGTCCGATTTCGCACATCGTCAGCGCGAAGCCCGCGCTGGACGACGCCGCGGAAGACCCGCAGCCTGATCCCGTGGCGTGAGTGTCAGTTCTCGAAGGAACCGTAGACCGCGAGCGTGTTCGCGGCGATCCGGGCGGCGAACTCGTCGACCTCGATCTCGAGCTCGGCGGCCATGAATCGCAGCGTGTGCGGGATCAGGTACGGCGCATTGGGCCGCCCGCGCAGCGGCACCGGGGTGAGGAACGGGGCGTCGGTCTCGACGAGGATCCGCTCCAGCGGCGTGACCTTCAGCGCATCGCGCAGGTTCTGGGCGTTCTTGAACGTCACGTTGCCGGCGAACGAGAGGTAGTACCCGGCATCCGCCGCGATCCGCGCCATCGCATCATCGCCGGAGAAGCAGTGGAACACCGTCCGGTCGGGGGCTCCGACGCGCGTCAGGGTCTCGAGCACGGCGTCGTGGGCGTCGCGATCGTGGATCTGCATCGCGATGCCGTGCTTCTTCGCGAGGGCGATGTGCGCCTCGAAGCTCTCGAACTGGGCGGGGCGCCCTGGCTCCTCCGCGCGGAAGAAGTCGAGCCCCGTCTCACCGATCGCCCGCGTGCGCGGGTGCTCGGCCAGTTCGTCGATGACGGCGATCGCCTCATCCAGCCGACCGGCGGCGGCGTACGTCGGTGCGTCGTTCGGGTGGATCGCCACGGCCGCGAGGACACGGGAGTCCTGCTCGGCCGCCGCGACAGCCCATCGCGACGACTCGATGTCGCCGGATGCCTGCACGACACCGGCGACGCCGACGGCCGAGGCACGATCGAGCTGCTCCGCGAGGCTCAACGGATCGTCGCCGTCGAGGATCTCGAGATGCGCATGGTTGTCGTACACCGGCACTGTGAGCGGCTCCGGCGCGGCCGGGTAACGCAGATCCTTGCGTCCGCTCGTCGAACGCTCGCGGACGTACGTGTCGGGGGTCTCGGTCAAGCCTGCGACTCCACGCGGGGGAACAGCGGGGCGAGTCCGTTGACGTTCGTTCCCGGCTTCAGGATGCCCCAGGCGCCGGCCTCGCGGATCAGCTGATCCTGCAGTCGGCCGATGCTCTCGGCGGCGCCCAGCGAGATCCACAGCTTCTCGGTCGCCTGCGGCATGACCGGGGAGAGCAGTACGGCGAGCGCACGAAGACCCTCGGCGCAGGTGTACAGCACGGTGCCGAGACGGGCGCGCTGATCCTCATCGCGCGCCAGCGCCCAGGGCTCGTTCTCGGTGATGTAGCCGTTCAGCGCATCCACGATCGTCCAGATCCGCGTGATCGCCTCGTCGATGCGGAACTGCTCGATCGCGGCATCCGCAGCCGACGCGGCATCCGCGACGATCTTCTGGATCGCGAGGTCCGCGTCGGAGTAGTCCGCGGCGGGCGGCACGATCCCCTCGAAGTAGCGCTCGATCATGGCGACCGTGCGGGATGCGAGGTTGCCGAAGCCGTTCGCGAGTTCGGCCTGGTACCGGGCGGACAGATCCTCCCAGCTGAACGAGCCGTCCTGACCGAACGCGATGGCCGACAGGAAGTAGAAGCGGTACGCGTCGGAGCCGAAGACGTCCGTGATCTCGGTCGGCGCGATGCCGGTGAGCTTGGACTTGGACATCTTCTCGCCCCCGACGAGCAGCCAGCCGTGCGCGAAGACGCCCTTGGGCACCTCGAGCCCAGCTGCCATCAGCAGTGCGGGCCAGATGACGGCGTGGAAACGCAGGATGTCCTTGCCGACCACGTGATAGGCGGGCCAGCGGCGCTCGAACTGCGCCTCGTCCGAGCCGTAGCCGACGGCGGTCGCGTAGTTGAGCAGAGCATCCACCCACACGTAGATGACATGCGACTCGTCCCACGGCAGCGGGATGCCCCAGTCGAATGTCGAGCGCGAGATCGAGAGGTCCTTCAGCCCCTGGCTCACGAACGAGACGACCTCGTTGCGCGCGGAGTGCGGGCGCACGAAGTCCGGCTCGGTCTTGTACAGCTCGAGCAGACGGTCCTGGAATTCGCTGAGCTTGAAGAAGTAGTTCTTCTCCTGCAGCAGCTCCAGCGGCTTGGAGTGGATCGCGCAGACCTTCAGCCCCTCGAAGGGACCGGTGCCGTCGACGATCTCGGACTCCGGCTTGAACTCCTCGCATCCGACGCAGTACAGGGCCTCGTACTCGCCCGCGTAGATGTAGCCGGCGTCGTACAGGCGCTGGAAGAACACCTGCACGTTGGTCTCGTGCCGCTCCTGCGTGGTGCGGATGAAGTCGTCGTTGGCGACATCCAGCGTCTTCAGCAGCGGGAACCAGCTCTCGGTGACGAGCTTGTCCACCCACTCCTGCGGGGTGACGTTGTTGGCCGCCGCAGCCCGCAGCATCTTCTGACCGTGCTCATCGGTTCCGGTGAGCATCCAGGTGTCGTCCCCGGCCTGGCGGTGCCAGCGTGCGAGCGTGTCCACCGCCACCGAGGTGTACCCGTGACCGATGTGCGGCACATCGGAGGGGTAGTAGATGGGCGTGGTGATGTAGAAGGTTTCGCCTGCGGGCATGGGGTCAATTCTAGGTGCGATCACCGGTGCGTTACGCGCCGGTCGCCGCGGCACCCTCGAGGCGCGTCGCCGTCACCGAACCATGCGGACGCGCGCTCACCTCCCCGGCGCTCCGCTCACGGCGTTCGTGCGCGGTGACGATGAATCCGGCATCCCCCAGCAGGATGCCGAGGGCATCGGCATCCCAGAAGTACGCGGTCGTCACGGCATGCGCGAACGGCTCCCGAGGGGTGCCGTCGAAGAAGCCGATCAGCATCGAGCCACCTGGTCTGAGCACCCTGGCGAGTTCGGCGAGGATCGCACCGAGCTCCTCCGGTGGCGTGTGGATGAGCGAGTACCAGGCCAGGATGCCGCCGAGCGAGGCATCGTCGAAAGGAAGCGCCCTGAACGACGCCTGCTCGAACCGCAGCTCCGGGTAGCGTGACCGCGCCGCCGCCAGGAACTGCGCAGACAGGTCGACCCCGATGACGTCACGGTCCTCCTCGTGGAGGAATCGCGTCCAGTGCCCCGGTCCGCAACCGGCGTCCAGGAGCGGTCCGGCGGTGGCGTCACGCCAGGCTTCGATGAGGCGCCGGTCATCGGCGTCCATCTGCTCGATGGAGCCGGCGATCTCGATGTACTCGGCTGCGCGCGCGTCGTAGGCGGCGGAGACCGAGGAGTCGACCTGCATCATCAGCGCGCGCGGGACGCCAACGCCTGCTGGTACAGGTCGCGCGAGCTCAGCCCTGTGGCAGCGGCGACCTCGGCGCAGGCATCCTTCAATCGGATGCCGGAGGCGACGAGCGCCTGGACCTGCGCCGCCGCATCCTCGGCCGAGGTCTCGACGGGCGCCGCACCTTCGACGACGACGACGATCTCGCCCTTGACGCCCTGCTCGGCCCATTCGACGAGCTCGGATGCCGTCCCCCGACGTACTTCCTCGAACAGTTTCGTCAGCTCACGACACACCGCGATGCGCCGCTCCGGACCGAAGGCGGCGCCCATGTCGGCCAGCGACGAGGCCAATCGCGACGGAGACTCGAAGAAGACCATCGTGCGCTGCTCACCGGCGAGGGCGGTGAGCGTCGACCGCCGCTCCCCCGGCTTCCGCGGCAGGAAGCCCTCGAACGTGAACCGGTCCGTCGGCAGGCCCGAGATCGCGAGGGCCATGAGCACCGCGCTGGGGCCGGGGATCGCCGTGACCGTCACACCGGCGGCGACGGCCGCAGCGACGACGCCGTAGCCGGGGTCGCTGACAGCCGGCATCCCCGCGTCGCTGACGAGCACGACGTCCTGATCGGCCGCGAGCGCGACGAGCTCGGCCGCCTTGTGCTTCTCGTTGTGGTCGTGGAGTGCGATCAGCCGTGGCCGATTCGCGATCTGCAGCGCCTGCAGCAGCCGCTGCGTCGTACGGGTGTCCTCGGCGGCGACCACTTCGGCGTTCTCGAGCACCTCGATCAGGCGCCGCGATGCGTCGCCGAGATTGCCGATCGGAGTGGCGGCGAGGATGATCACACGTTCAGCTTAGGTCGTGAGACATAGGCTGGTGCCGTGACCGCGCCCGTGCCCCTGTTGCCGCCTCCGGCCCAGCGATCGACGCTGTGGGGACGCTTCCGTTCGCGATTCCTCGAGGACCCGGAGTGGACCGGGCTGCTCCGCTGGTTCGTGCCGCTGATCATCACGGCGATCGCAGCGGTTCTGCGGCTGGTCAACCTCGATCGCCCACACACTCTGGCCTTCGACGAGACCTACTACGTCAAGGACGCCTGGGCTCTCTGGACGCTCGGCTACGAGGGCACCTGGGGCGACGGCGCGAACGAGCAGCTCCTCACCGGCGACGCGAGCGCACTCGGCGAGCAGGGCAGCTTCATCGTCCATCCACCGCTGGGCAAGTGGATCATCGCGCTCGGCATGGCGGTGTTCGGCCCCGGCTCGAGTGGCGGATGGCGACTCACGACGGCCGTCCTCGGGGCCGCGACCGTCCTCGTGGTCTACCTGATCGCGCTCGCGATGACGAGGTCCATGCCGGTCGCGGCGATCGCGAGCGGACTGCTGGCGATCGATGGGCTGAGCATCGTGATGAGCCGGATCGCGCTGCTCGACGGCATCCTCACCTTCTTCGTCATGCTGGGCTTCCTGTTCGTCGTGCTGGATCGTCGCCGGACCATTCCGGAGCTGGAAAGAAGGGATGCCGAGGCACCCGACCCGTTCTGGGGACGCGTGCTCTGGCGACGCCCATGGATCGTCGCAGCCGGTCTCGCGCTCGGAGCAGCCACCGCCGTCAAATGGTCGGGCCTGTACGTGCTGGCCGGGCTCGGCATCTACCTGGTCGTCACGGACGCCCTCGCCCGCCGTCGCGCCGGAGTCGTGTTCTGGCCGATGGATGCCGCTGCGCGCCAGGGTCCGGTGACATTCCTGCTGCTCGTTCCACCGGCGCTGCTCGTCTACATCGTGTCCTGGACAGGGTGGCTGGTCACGAGCAGCGGATACGATCGCGCGAGCGATGCGAACCCCCTGACCGCATTGTGGAACTACCACCAGGCGATGTATGGATTCCACGTCGGACTCGCGACCGGGCATCCGTACGCGAGTCCCGCCTGGCAATGGCCGCTGCTGCTGCGACCGACGGCTGTCTGGGTGGACAGCAGCGATCAGTCCTGCTGGGGTACCGACCACTGCATCGCGGTCATCACGGCGGTCCCCAATCCGCTCATCTGGTACGGCGGCATCGCAGCAGCCATCTACCTGCTGTACCGCTTCGTCCGCGGGCTCGTCCAGCGGACACCGATGCCGTGGCAGTACGGGATTCCGCTGGTCGGACTCGCGGTCACGTATGTGCCGTGGTTGCTGACGCCCGGCCGAACGATCTTCCAGTTCTATACGGTCGCGATGATGCCGTTCCTCGTGATCGCGCTCGCGCTCGCGCTGCGCGACCTGGCAGGACGACGGCGCAACCCGCTGCATCGCCGTCAGGCCGGCGAGCGGACGGTCATGGTGTATCTCGTGCTCGCCGTGCTCGTGTCGGCCTTCTTCTACCCGATCTGGACGGGGATCAACGTCCCGTACACCTTCTGGCTCATTCACAACTGGCTTCCGGGGTGGGTGTGACGGTGGACGGTGGCGGTGCGCAGCTGCTCATGGCCACAGCGACGGGGAACTACCGACACGGCGACGAGCGGGGGTCGAAGCGGCATCCGCGCGACTCGGTGTGATCGCGGCTCAGCACGATCACACCGGACGCGCTCGGGTGCGCAGCCGAGTCGCATCGCGGTCGTACATGGCGGCGTGGTCCGCCAGCTCGGGCCTGGTCGATGCGTGCGCTCTGGAATGCACCGCGAGCGAATCCAGGCGCGTTGCCATCATCGTCCACAGTCGTTCGGCATCGGCGTCCGACCCGTAGGCGGACATCAATGCCTCGCGGCGGCCGCGCTCGGCCGCGAGGATCTCGGCTGGAGCATCGGCATCCTCGGCATAGGGCACGAGCCGGTACGCGAGGTAGGCGAGGTCCCAGAGCCGAGGCCCAGGCGATGCGGTGTCGAAATCGATGACGCCGACGAGACGCTCCTGTGCGAAGACGAAGTTGTACGGCGCGAAGTCGTTGTGACAGACCACCTCGATCGGCTCCCGCGCAGGCAACCGCCAACCGGCCGGCGTCCGCGCAAGGTCGATGCTCGCATCGTGGATACGGCGGAGCAGTCTCCCGGCCGCATGCAGATTCTCCTCGCGCCACAGCCAGTCCGGGAGCGGATAGTGGGCGACATCGCCGGGTAAGAAGGAGAGCCGTTCCCGCCCGTCCTCCGTGACGCCGAGGAGGCGAGGCACCCTGTCGATCCCCGCTCGTGCGAGAGTGCCGAGGAGCGCGTGCACGTTCGGTGTCCAGGGGCCGGTCGGGCGCCAGACCTCGTCGCCGACGCGGACGACGTCATTCATGTTGCCGCCGACGAGCGGTCCGGGTTCCGGCGACGCGATCATCTGCCGATCCTATGCATGGCTCGGGCGGTGCACGCCGTGCGACGACGCCTCACCCGACGAACGAGGCGAGATCAGCGCGACTGCTGAATCCCGAGGGGATCGGACGTCGGCAGTCGGCACACGAAGGAGCGGCAGTCGTATGCGAGGCCGTCCGCGTCCGCCTTCCCCTCGAACAGCTCGAATCCGGCATCGGCGAATGCCCGCGCCTGCGCCGGTGCGACCACGGCGATCACATCGGCATCCGCTCCGCGCGCGGCCACCGCCAGCGCAGAGTCCGAATCCGACGTCACCACGACCAGCTGACGCGGTGCGTCCGCGAGCGCCCCCGCAACCGTGAGCAGGCTGCCGTGCCCGAACGGATGCCGCAGCGCGCCCTCCCCGTGCTGCCGCACCCGATCCTCTGCCGCCGCACGATAGCGCTCCCCCGCGCCCAACCGCCACGCGGTCGACGCCGCCTGCGCGACGGCCGAGACGCCGGACGGCAGATCGCCGTCCGTCTGATCCGGAGCCGCCGCAATGCCCTGTGCCGACAGCACCGGGTCGATGTCCGCTCCTTCTGTCAGGATGCCGTCGAGCAGCGACCGCGCCGTCACCGCCCAGGAGACCTCGCCGGTCGCGACCGCGAGCGAGAGAAGGCCGTCTGCGAGCAATCCGAGATCGGCGGCCGTCGCGACGGCGCGCGATGCCGAGCCGTCCAGTGACAGGCGCACGAGTCGGCCGTCGTCAGCACGGTTGGCGGTCAGCACGAAGGATGCGCCCGCGGCCGCGGCATCCACCCACGCCGGCTCTCCGAGGGCAGCCCCGGCGCGGGCCAGCGCGCCGATCGCCAATCCGTTCCAGCCCGTGATCACCTTGCCGTCGACAGCCGGCGGCTCCAGCCCCGCACGCTCCGGCATCTCGCGCAGGTAGTACCCGCCCTCACTGCGCTCTCCATCGATCCAGGACTCCGAATCCTGCGCGGCGCCGAAGCCGCCGCCCTCGCGGCGCAGCACATCGAGCAGGAACGCGCCGATTCCTCGCGCGAGATCCACTGCCCCCTCACGCAGGGCCACGTCCAGCAGCTGGGCGTTGTCGGTCAGCATCCGTTCGTAGTGCGGAACAGTCCAATCGCGCTGGGTCGCGTACCGGAAGAACCCGCCGTCGACGTCGCGCAGCGCGGAGTCCGCCATCGCCGCCAGCGCACGGGATGCCGATGCCGCGGCATCCGTCGCCTCAGCCCGCACGACCGGAGACTGCAGGAAGCCCAGCGTGGTGGCCACCGGGAACTTCGGAGCGCCACCGAAGCCGCCGAACGAGCGGTCCTCCTGCGCCGCGATCGACCGCGCAGCCGCGGCCAGATCCGCCACGGACGGCAGGTCCGTCGGCGCCGAGACGGATGCTTCGGCGAGCGCGTGCGCCACAGCATCCGCCGACTCCACCACCCGGTCGTGACGAACCGTCCATGCCTCCTGCACCGCGGCGAGCACGTCGCGGAAGGCCGGCAGCTGCCCACGCCCCTCGGGCGGCCAGTACGTCCCGGCGAAGAACGTATGGCCCTCGCCGGTCGCGAAGACGGTCAGCGGCCAGCCGAGATTCTGGGTGAAGGCGGATGCTGCCGCCATGTACGCACCATCGACATCCGGATGCTCCTCGCGGTCGACCTTGACGTTCACGAAATCGCGGTTCATGACCGCCGCGATCATCGGGTCCGAGAAGGACTCCCTCGCCATGACGTGGCACCAGTGGCAGGTCGAGTAGCCGATGCTCAGCAGGATCGGAACGTCACGGCGCTGCGCCTCAGCGAACGCCTCGGGACCCCACGGGTACCAATCGACGGGGTTCTCGGCGTGCGAGCGCAGATACGGGCTCAGGGTGTCGGCGAGCCTGTTCGTCATGACCCCACGGTACGCCTCTGTCGTGTGCAGCGCCCCGCCTCAGCCGGCGAGCACCTCGACCGAACGCGAGGCGGCGTAGCCGACCAGCGGCAGTGCACGGTCGGCGGCGAGCGCGATCCGATTCTGCAGGATCTCCGACGTGATCGTGTACCGGTCGAAGTCGGTGTCGCTTGCGTACACGCCGATCGGCAGCGTGAGCGACTGGAAGAACGCGAACAGCGGTCGCAGCTGGTGTTCGATGATGAGAGCGTGCCGCTCACCGCCGCCGGTCGCGGCGAGCAGCACGGGCTTGCCGACCAGATCGTACTGGCCGATGAAATCGAACAGGTGCTTGAACAGCCCCGTGAAGGATGCGCGATACACCGGGCTTCCCACGATCAGCAGATCCGCCTGCTCGATCGCGACCAGGTGCGCTTCGATGTCGCCGGGGAGATCCTTGCGGTGCAGTGCGCCCGCGAAAGCCGGACCGATCGCGGTGAGTTCGATGACCGTGATCTCGGCCGGCGTCCGGTCGGCCACGGCATCCGCGATCGCACGGACGAGAGCGGTCGTCTTGCTGGGCTCGTGGAGCGAACCGGACACGGCCACGATGCGATAAGGAGCTGTCATGTCTGAGGACGGTACCCGCGACGACGCCCCGTGACGCACGGGGCGACACGGGGCGTCATGTGACGGAAGATGACTCAGTTGAATTCGTTCGGGTGCGTGCCGACGCGGCCCGTTCCGTCCAGCGGGTCGATGCCGTCGATGGCAGCCATCTCGGCATCTGTCAGGGTGAAGTCGAACACGTCGATGTTCTCGCGGAGACGCTCGATGCGCACCGACTTCGGGAAGACGATGAAGCCCTTCTGCAGGTGCCAGCGCAGCACGACCTGAGCCGGCGACTTGTCGTGCGCGGTCGCGGCTTCGGCGATCGCCGGCGTTCCGAACAGGTCGTACTTGCCCTGACCAAGAGGACCCCACGACTCGATGCGGATGCCCTTGTCGGCCGCCCACGCGGTGACGTCCCGCTGCTGGTACGCCGGGTGCAGTTCGATCTGGTTGACGGCGGGGAGCACCTGAGTCGAGGCGACGACCCGCTCGAGGTGCGGTACGAGGAAGTTGGAGACCCCGATGCTGGTGGTCAGGCCCTTCTCGCGGATCTCGATCAGCTTCTCCCACGCGTTGACGAAGTTCTCCTTCGCGGGCGTCGGCCAGTGCACGAGGTACAGGTCGACGCGATCGAGGCCGAGCTTGTCGAGGCTCTCCGCGATCGCGTCGTGCGCGTCGTCGCCGTCGTGACGGTCGTTCCACAGCTTCGTCGTCACGAACAGTTCGTCGCGCGGGATGCCGCTGGACGCGATCGCCGCGCCGACGCCTTCCTCGTTGCCGTAGATCGCGGCGGTGTCGATGTGGCGGTAGCCGACCTCGAGCGCTTCGGAGACCGCACGCTCGGTGTCGGCCGGGTCGACCTTGAAGACGCCGTAGCCGAGCTGGGGAATCGAGTGGCCGTCGTTGAGGGAGAGCGTGGGAATCGTCATGGAACCCAGCCTAGGACCGGTGACGACAGGATGACCAGACGCGACGATACGTTTCAGGAGCCACCGCCGAGCACCTCGCGCAGCGCCTGCGTGTAGTCCTCGAACGCGCGACGGCCCCGAACGGAGAGCGCGACGTACGTGACGGGAGTGCGTCCGCGATGCGTCTTCTCCACCACGACGTACTCGGCGTCCTCGAGCTTGCGCAGGTGCGTCGAGAGGTTGCCCGCCGTCATGTCCAGCAGGTCCTGCAGGCGCGGGAACGCGATGCTCTCGTCCGCCGCCAGCGTGGCCAGTGCCGCCGTGATCCGCAGGCGGGCCGCCGCGTGGATGACCGGGTCGAGCTCGGTCATGCGCTGTTCCGCCTTCCCGCCCGACGACGCGCGGAGACGCTCCACCAGAGCGTCCAGACCGCACCGATCAGGAATCCGCCGCCACCGGCGACCGCGAAGACCAGGTAGTGGGTCGGCGCACCGGCGAAGGGTGCGGCCGCACTGACGATGATGGTCCAGACGCCGAGGACGAGCATCGGGATCGCACGCCACAGCGCCGCTCCGACCAGGTACATGAGTCCCACGAAGAACACATACGCGGACGGATAGAGGATGCCGAGCAGCTCGGCATCCATTCCGTTCACGACCAGCGCCTGTCCGATGACGAAGATCGCGACGCTGCCGATCCACCAGGCCTGGCCGTAGACGGCGCCGACGAACGTCGCATCCTTGCCGGCGCGCACTCCTCTGCTCGATCGGGCCGCCAGCACGATCGAGGCAGCGCCGGCCAGGGCGATCAGCACGACGAAGATCGGCGCGGCCGCAGCCATCGGCAGCACCGCCGGCCCTTCGGCCAGCCACAGCGCGGTGAAACCGCCGAACCACGCGAGGCTCCAGGCGAGCAGGATGAACGGCACGAAGGCCCCCATCCTGCCGTTCACGCTGCGCTGCTGATCGCGTGCCAGCTCCAGCATCGCTGCCGGATCGAGGGAAGAGTCGTCTTCGGTCATTTCAGGCTCCGATCGAGGCAACGAGGACGGGGATCGCGAGGGCGGGAAGCGAGAAGACGAGATTGACCAGACCGTGCGCGAACACGAGCGGCATCAGTCTCCGCTGGAATCGATAGATGAGCCCCGACCCCACGCCCCACACGAAGAACGCGCACACGAAGGCGACGACGGCACCGGGGCTCGGTGCGTACCAGACGTGCTGCAGGGCGAAGATCGCCGCGGGGACGACGATCGCGACGAACGTCGGCACCCGCCGCGCCAGCGCCCCCTGCGCATACCCGCGGTAGACGAGCTCCTCGACCGGCGCGTTCAACGGCGCGAAGGTGAGCACGCCGACGATGGCGACGACCGACCAGACGGCCGGGTCGAGCGCCGGGATGCTCGCCGGGTCGAAGAACACCGTCTCCATGGCCGCGAACACCCGGTCGCCGTGCTGCAGCCAGACGACGAGGATGATCGCTCCGGCGAAGGGCAGGTACATCACCACCACCCAGAGAAGTCCCCAGCACAGGTCCGATGCGATGCGGCGAGGCTCGTACGCGAACAGCTCGCGCAGCGTGCGCCCTTCTCTGCGCAGCAGCCGGGTGACGATCATCAGGCACACGAGGTTGACCGGCAGCATCGCGATCACGGCGATGACCGGCGGCGGCGGGAACACGACACCGGGGTCGATCCCGTTGATCGCCAGCCAGGTGAGGGCGGAGGCGGTCGCGACCAGCGCGACCCGCAGCAATGGGAGGCCGACGGCCCACCCCGAGATCCTCCGCTGCTCCTGCACGTTTAACTTTGTAACGCAAAGTACTTTGCATATCAAGACCTCGGCGGCGAGGGACACGCTCCGCGTCGTACGATGGAGGGCTATGTCCTCCCCTGTGATCGCCTATCCCGCCGAGCTGCCCGTCAGCGCGGCCAGGGCGGAGATCGCCGACGCCATCCGCGCGCATCAGGTCGTGATCGTCGCCGGTGCCACCGGGTCTGGCAAGACGACCCAGTTGCCGAAGATCTGCGTCGAGCTGGGGCGCGAGCGCATCGCGCACACCCAGCCGCGGCGTCTGGCCGCGCGCACCATCGCCGAGCGCGTCGCCGAGGAGCTGCACGTGGAGCTCGGCGGGCTCGTCGGCTACAAGGTCCGCTTCACCGATCAGGTCTCGGACGCGACGCAGATCGCGCTGATGACGGACGGCATCCTGCTGAACGAGATCCATCGTGATCGCCTGCTGCGCCGCTACGACACGATCATCATCGACGAAGCGCACGAGCGATCGCTGAACGTCGACTTCCTGCTCGGCTACCTCACGCGCATCCTGCCTGAGCGCCCGGATCTCAAGGTCATCATCACCTCGGCGACGATCGACCCGGAGAGCTTCGCTCGGCATTTCGCGGACGCAGACGGCACTCCCGCCCCCGTGATCGAGGTGTCCGGACGGACGTTCCCGGTCGAGATCCGGTACCGGCCGCTCGTCGATGCGTCCACAACGCCTCAGGAATCGCCCGGATCGACGCCGAATCGGCCGAAACCCGCCGGCGCGAAGCCGACCCCTCGGAGCTCTGAACCGGACGACGAGGTCTCGGCGATCGTCACGGCCCTGCGCGAGCTCGACCGCGAGGCGCAGGGTGACGTGCTCGTCTTCCTCCCCGGCGAGGCGGAGATCCGGGATGCTGCGGATGCGGTCCGTGCCGCGTACGCGAAGGACCGCTCCCCCACCGAGGTCCTTCCGCTGTACGGTCGGCTGTCCGCCGCAGAGCAGCATCGCGTCTTCGAGCGCAGCCGCGTCGCCGGCGTACGACGCCGCGTCGTCCTCGCCACGAACGTCGCAGAGACCAGCCTCACGGTCCCCGGCATCAAGTACGTCATCGATGTAGGCACGGCTCGTATCTCGCGCTACAGCAATCGCTCGAAGGTGCAGCGTCTGCCGATCGAGCCGATCTCGCAGGCCTCGGCCAACCAGCGCTCCGGCCGCGCCGGGCGCACGAGCGACGGCATCGCGATCCGGCTGTACTCCGAGGAGGACTTCGACAAACGTCCGGAATACACCGAACCCGAGATCCTGCGGACGTCGCTCGCCTCGGTCGTGCTGCAGATGCTCTCCCTCGGATTCGGTGACATCCAGGCCTTCCCGTTCCTGACCCCGCCGGATTCGCGTGGCATCAAGGCCGCGTTCGATCTGCTGACCGAGCTCGGCGCTGTGACGCTGACCGACGACACCCCACGGCTCACGCGCATCGGTCGCGACATCTCGCGGATGCCGATCGACCCCCGCTTCGCTCGAATGCTGGTCGAGGCCTCGAAGACCGGCGTCGTCCCCGATGTGCTCGCCATCGTCGCAGGGCTCTCCATCCAGGACGTCCGGGAGCGCCCGTCCCAGGATGCCCCGCAGGGAATACGCGACGAGGCCGAACGCTCGCACGCGCGTTTCGCCGACCCGACCAGCGACTTCCTGACGGTGCTGAACCTCTGGAACCACCTGCGCGAACAGCAGCGCGAGCTGGGCTCCAGCGCCTTCCGGCGGATGTGCCGCAGCGAGCACCTGAACTATGTACGCGTGCGGGAATGGTTCGACGTGCACCGCCAGCTGCGCTCTCTGGTGCGCGAGAAGGAAGTCGGCGGCCGCCCCGCCTCCGACCCGGATGCCGTGCACCGCGCGCTGCTGTCCGGGCTGCTGTCGCAGATCGGCATCCTCGACGAGCGCACCGCGGCCGTGAAGGGCACGAACAGGACACCACCGAAAGAGGCCAAGCGGCGGGTCACGGAGTATCGCGGTGCCCGCGGCATCCGATTCTCGATCTTCCCCGGCTCCGCCCTGCGCAAGAAGAGCCCGAGCGCGGTCATGGCCGCCGAGATCGTCGAGACCTCGCGCCTGTTCGCCCGCACGGCCGCCGCGATCGACCCGGCGTGGGCCGAGGCCCTCGCCGGCGACCTCGCCAAGCGTCAGGTCTCGGAGCCGCACTGGTCCAAGGATGCCGGGGCGGCCGTCGCCTTCGAGAAGGTGATCCTCTTCGGCGTCGAGATCATCCCCCGTCGCCGTGTGCAGTTCGCGCGCATCGATCGCGCGGCCGCCCGCGAGCTGTTCCTTCGGCACGCTCTCGTCGAGGGCGAGTGGGATCCGAGCCGGATCGACAAGCGCGTGAGCGCGTTCTGGCGCAGCAACGGCGAGCTGCGCAAGCGCCTCGAGAAACTCGAAGAGCGCGAGCGACGGCGCGATATCCTCGCCGGCGACGAAGCCGTCTACCGCTTCTACGACGAGCGCATCCCCGCCGACGTCTTCGATGTGCGATCCTTCGAGCGCTGGTGGCGCGAGGCGCTGCAGAAGACTCCGAAGATGCTCGTCATGCGCGAGAGCGATCTGCTGGATGACGCCGACCGTGCCGACCAGAGCGAGTTCCCGACCCGCTGGAACCAGGGGGATCAGGTCCTCGGGCTCGCCTACCGCTTCGAGCCGGGCGCCCCGGACGACGGCGTGAGCGTCGTCGTTCCGCTGGCCCTGCTCGCGCAGATCGACGACCGCGGCTTCGACTGGCAGGTGCCCGGTCTGCGCGCCGAGCTCGTCACCGCCCTGCTGCGCGCGCTCCCGAAGGCAATCCGGCGACACGTCGTCCCTGCCGCCGACTGGGCGGACAAGTTCGGCGAGGCTCTCGCTGCCGACGGGCCGGAGCATCACAACGGCCTGCCGCCTCGGTCTCTCAAGGAGTCGCTGGCGAAGCTCATCCAGCCGCTGGCGAATCAGCCCGTGTCCGCCGCCGACTTCGACGATGAGCGCGTCGCAGGGCACCTGCGGATGAACTTCCGTGCCGTCGACGAGCGCGGCCGCGTGGCCGGCTCCGCGCGCGACCTCACCCGCCTGCAGGAGGAGCTCGCCGACCGGGCTCGTGCCAGCGTCGCCCGTTCGATCGCGCGTCCAGCGGCTGAACGAGGACGGCGCCCCGAGACGGCGATGGCCGCGGCCCTTCGACAGGCTCAGGGCTCTCCGGAAGGCCCGGCGTCGGAGCAGAGCGCGAGCGCACCGACCGTGCGCGAGCAGGACGGCCTGACCGCCTGGACGTTCGGCGCGCTGCCGCAGGTCCTGGACACCCGCGTCGCCGGTGGCGTCGTGCGCGGGTACCCGGCGATCGTCGATGCCGGCAAGACCGTGTCCGTCCGGGTGGAGGCGACGGCGGATGCCGCGGAGAAGGCGACGCGCGACGGCATCCTGCGTCTGGTGCTGCTGAACGTCCCTTCGCCGTCGTCGTACATCCAGGGGCACCTGACCAGCCAGGAGAAGTTGGCGCTGGCCGCCTCTCCGTACCAGAACGTCGCAGCGCTGATCGAGGACGCCAGAGCGGCCGTCGTCCGCGCCATGATCGAGGCCGCGGCACCGGACGGCATCGTCCGCACCGAAGCCGAGTTCTCCCGTGTCCGCGACGAGGTCAACGCCGGGCTCGTCGAACGGCTCTTCGCCTGCGTGTCGCTGGTCGCGAAGATCCTGATGAAGGCCCGTGACATCGAACGGGACATCAAGTCGCAGAACTCGCTCGCCCTCCTCGGACCGCTGAACGACATCCGCTCCCAGCTCGCCGGGCTCGTGCGCCCTGGGTTCATCTCGGCGACCGGCACGGAGCGCCTCGCGCACCTGCCGCGCTACCTCGACGGGATGCTCGACCGCCTCAACATCCTCGCGAACGAGCCGGGCAAGGATCGTGCGCGGATGACCGAGTACGAGCGGATGGCGCGCGTGTTCGAGGACGCCGGCGGGACGATCCCGCTGCCGGAGGACGCGCCGCCGACGCTCATCGACACCCGATGGCTGCTCGAGGAGTACCGGATCAGCGTGTTCGCGCAGCGCCTCGGGACGGCGCAACCGGTCTCGCCGCAGCGGATCCAGAAGGTGCTCGCCGGCGCGCGATAGCCTGGCTGCATGGCACGCGCGATCGTCTACACCGAAATCGGCACCCCTGACGTCCTGCAGCTCGTGGAGATCCCCGATCCCGTCGCCGGACCAGGCGAAGCGGTCGTGCGGATCGAAGCCGCCGGCGTCAACCCCCTCGATGCGAAGCTGCGCCGCGGCGCACGCCCTTCTCCCCCGATCACCGAGCCGCGCCGCGTCGGATTCGATGGGGCGGGCACCATCGAGAGCATCGGCGACGACGTCACGGGCTTCTCCGTCGGCGACCGCGTCGCGATCCGCGAGACCGTGGGAACCTACGCGACGCATCTGGCAGTCCCGGTTCAGCGACTGTCTCTGCTTCCGGATGCCGTGACCGCCGCCGAGGGCGCGAGTCTCAGCATCCCGATCGGTACGGCGTATCAGTGTCTCCGCTCCCTGGGAGTCGGCCAGGGCGACACGCTGCTCGTGCACGCGGGCTCGGGCGCGGTAGGGCAGGCCGCGATCCAGTTCGCCGTGTCGTGGGGTGCCACGGTCATCGCCACCGGCAGCCCGTCGCGTCACGAGCAACTGCGTGATCTCGGCGCGATTCCGGTGGCGTACGGTGAAGGACTCGCCGACCGGGTGCGTGAGGCCGCCCCCGGCGGCATCACCGTGGCGCTGGACTGCATCGGCACCGACGAGGCGATCGAGGTATCCAAACAGCTGGTCGCCGATCACGATCGCATCGCGACGATCGTCCGCGGCCCCGATGCGGCGGAGCTCGGCATCCGTGCCTTCAGCGGCGGCGCCCCGCAGCCCCTGACCGCCGAAGAGCTCGCCTGGCGCGCCGAGGCGGTGCCGGTCGCGATCGCACTGCTCGCGGACGGCGACTTCCAGATCGAGCTCGGACCCGAACTCCCGCTCGCCGAGGCATCCCACGCCCACGAGCTGATCGAGGCGCACGCCGCCAGGGGCAAGATCGTCCTGGTCCCGTGAGCATGGCCTCTTAAGCACGCGCACGGCCCGCAACACTTCGACACACGCACGCGTGCGTGTGTCGCACGCCGTGACAATGGACGGATGACCGCTTCCGCCGACCCAGGCTCGACCGCCTTCGCCACCCGGCAGATCCAGGCGGGGTACCTGCCAGGCACCCCGCAGAACAGCGCTGTCCCGCCGATCTACCAGACGGCGGCGTTCCAGTTCGCGTCCTTGGCGGATGCCGCGGATCTGTTCGCCCTGCGCAAGGCGGGAAACCTGTACAGCCGCAACGCGAGCCCGACCCAGCAGGTGCTCGAGGATCGCGTCACCGCTCTCGAGGGCGGCGTCTCGGCGGTCGCCGTCGCCTCCGGGCAGGCCGCGGTCGCGGTGACCCTGCTCGCGCTCGCAGGCCGTGGCGGGCACATCGTCGCCGCCGACCAGCTCTACGGCGGAACCGTCGACCTGCTGCAGGAGACGTTCGACGACTTCGGCATCCCGGTGACGTTCGTGAACCAGGATGACGCGGATGCCTGGCGCGCCGCGATCCGCCCCGACACGCGCGTCCTCTTCGCAGAGTCGGTCGCGAACCCGATCGCGCAGGTGCTCGACATCCGGCTCGTCGCCGACATCGCGCATGAGGCCGGCGTCCCCCTCGTGATCGACAACACCGTCGGCACGCCCTATCTCGTGCGCCCTGGCGAGCACGGCGCCGACTTCGTCGTCCACTCGGCGACCAAGTTCCTCTCCGGCCACGGCACCTCCCTCGGAGGCGTCGTCGTCGACCAGGGCACGTTCGACTTCGGAGCGGAGCCGCAGCGGTGGCCGCAGTTCACCGCGCCGTACGCGCGGTTCGGAGAGCTCGTGCTCTGGGAGCGCTTCGGCATCGGCTTCGCATTCGGCGCGCTGGTGAAGTCCAAGTACGTGCACGATCTCGGACCATCGCTGTCTCCCTTCAACGCGTGGCAGATCCTGCAGGGCATCGAGACGCTGGATCTGCGGGTCGCGCGTCAGAGCGCGACGGCGCTGACGATCGCCGAGCACCTGGCGCAGCATCCGAAGGTCGCCGCCGTCCACCACCCCGGTCTGACGGGGAACCCGTGGAACGCCCTCGCCCAGCGCTACCTGCCGCGCGGCGTGCCCTCGGTGTTCTCGTTCGACCTCGCCGGGGACATCGACGGTGACGAGGACCCGGCGGCGCACGCACGCGCGGCGCGCGTGATCGACAATCTCACGGTGGTCCGGCTGATCGCGAACATCGGCGATGCCCGCAGCATGGTGGCGCATCCGGCATCCATGACCCATTCGCACCTGAGCCCCGCGCAGCGCGCAGCGGCCGGCATCTCGCTGAACACGATCCGCTTCTCGGCGGGCCTGGAGGACCCAGCCGACCTCGTCGCCGACCTGAACCAGGCGCTGGCCCTGCTCTGACGGAATCCGCGGACGGCGCGGCCGGTACGCTGAGACCATGACTGGTCTGCGCTGGGGAATCCTCGCCACCGGCGGCATCGCCGCCTCGTTCGCCTCCGATCTGCGCACCGCCGGACTCGATCTCGTCGCCGTCGGGTCGCGCTCGCAGGATTCCGCCGACGCGTTCGCCGAGCGGTTCGACATCCCCAGGGCGCACGGTTCTTATCACGCGCTCGCAACCGACCCGGACGTCGACATCATCTACGTCGCGACCCCGCACCCGATGCACCATGCCGATGCCCGCCTCGCGCTGGAGAACGGCAAGCACGCCCTCGTCGAGAAGGCGTTCACCGTGAACCGCGCCGAGGCCGACGACCTGCAGCGCCTCGCCGCGGACAAGGGACTGCTGGTCATGGAGGCGATGTGGACGCGCTACCTGCCCCACATGGTCCGCATCAGGGAGCTGATCGCCGACGGCGCGCTCGGTGAGATCCGCGCCGTCACCGCCGATCACACCCAGAAGATCACGACCGACCCCGCTCACCGGCTGAACGCGCTCGAGCTCGGCGGCGGTGCCCTGCTGGACCTCGGCATCTATCCGATCTCGTTCATCTGGGACATCCTCGGCGAACCGGAGACGATCAAGGCCGTCGCCCGCCTGGGCGAGACGGGGGCGGATGCCGAGGTCGCTACCGTGATGACGCACGCCGGCGGCGCCGTGTCCACGAGCGTCTCCTCCGCGCGAGCGGTGGGGCCGAACAGCGCCTCCGTCATCGGCACCGAGGGACGCATCGACATCGACCGGGTCTGGTACGCGCCGACCTCGTTCCGCCTGGTGGCTCCCGACGGCACGGTCCGCGAGAGCTACGCATCCGCGATCGACGGCCGCGGCATGCAGTATCAGGCGCTGGCTGCCGAACGACTCGTGGCCCGCGGCACTCCCGAGGGCGACATCCTGCCCATCGCCGAGAGCGTCGCCATCATGGCGACGCTGGATGAGATCCGCGCCCAGATCGGCGTGCGGTACCCGAACGAGGGATGACTTCATGGCCGAAACGCAGGACACCCGCGTCGCCGTCTACTTGGACTTCGACAACATCGTCATCTCCTGGTACGACCGCGTCCACGGGCGCAACGCCTATGGCAAGGACCGTCAGCGCATCACGGAGAATCCCAACGACCCGGAGGTCGCCGAGCGCCTGAAGCGGGCGATGATCGAGGTGGGCGCCATCATCGACTATGCCGCCTCGTTCGGCACGCTCGTGCTCACACGGGCTTACGCGGACTGGTCGTCGCCGGTGAACGCCGTGTACCGCTCTCAGCTGGTCGCCCGCGCCGTGGACCTCGTGCAGCTGTTCCCTGCGGCTGCATATGCCAAGAACGGCGCAGACATCCGCCTCGCCGTGGATGCCGTCGAGGACATGTTCCGCCTCCCGGACCTCACCCACGTCGTGATCGTGGCCGGCGACAGCGACTACGTACCGCTCGCGCAGCGCTGCAAGCGCCTCGGTCGCTACGTGATCGGCGTCGGCGTCGCCGGCTCCACCGCGAAGTCGCTGGCGGCCGCATGCGACGAGTTCGAGGCGTACGACTCGCTTCCCGGCGTGGTGCGTCCGACCGCGAAAGCACCGGCCGCCGTCGTCGCCCCCGAGCCGGAGCCGGAGCCGGATGCCGTCGCCGAGACCCCCGTCAAGGCCAAGACGCCTCGGTCACGCGCGAAGAAGGCGCCGAAGGCCGCCGAGCCGGAAGCCCCCCAGCTCACCGAGCAGGAGGAGGCGACCCAGCTGCTGGAGCGCGCCCTTCGCCTCGGCCATGACAAGGCCGACGCCGACGAATGGCTGCACAGCTCGGCCGTCAAGACGCACATGCGCCGCATGGATCCGTCGTTCAGCGAGAAGGCCCTCGGCCATCGATCGTTCTCGGACTTCCTGAAGTCCCGCGATGACATCGCGGAGCTGGAGGAGACCGGACACGAACGGCTGGTCCGGCTGCGCGAGCGCTGAGGCAGCGCCCTGATCGTGTCCGGCCGGTCGGTGTGATCGTCGCCGAGGGCGCGATGACCGACTATTCCGCCTGAGATCGGATCTGCCGACGCACCTCGTCCAGCACCCGCAGCACCGCGATCGAGTCGTCGAGCGAATGCAGCGGCGATTGCATCCGTCCCTCCGCCACGTAGGCGGCGAGCGCCGCAGCCTGCCAGGCGAGGCCGTCGCGACCGGCCAGCCCGCTGTCATCGACCCATTCGTGCTCGCGCCCGTCGCTGATGACGCTCAGCCGCGCGGGGAAGACGAAGCTCGAATCGAACAGGACGCTGCCGGTCGTCCCGTACACCGCTGCCAGTCCGGGCGTCGTCGCCGTGGCGGATGCGGTGAGCGACGCCGATGCGCCGGTCGCGCTGCGCAACGAGATGACCGCCTCGACCTCCGCGGTCGTCGGCGCGATGCTGCCGATCGCATGCACGCCATCGATGGATCCGAGGATGGAATGCGCGAACCAGAGCGGGTAGACACCGGCATCGAGCATCACGCCGCCTCCGACCATCGGGTCGAAGCGCGGATCCCCCGTCGCGAACTCCCACCGCCACCCGAGATCAGCCGTCACCGTGCGCACGTCGCCCAGAGCTCCGTCAGCGAGCAGTCGCGCGATCAGATCCGACTGGGGCAGGTACCGGGTCCACATCGCCTCCATGGCGAAGACACCGGCGGCCCGCGCAGCCGCGGCGATCTGCTCGGCCTCAATGGCGTCGAGCGCCATCGGCTTCTCGATCAGCACGTGCTTTCCGGCGGCGATCGCGGCGAGGGCGAGCGGACGGTGCTGCGCGTGCGGGGCCGCGACATAGACGACATCGACATCCGCCGAGGCGAGCAGCGCCTCGTGACCTTCGAACGCGTGCGGTATCGCGTGACGGTCGGCGAACGCCCTGGAGCGTTCCATGGACCGCGATGCGACGGCGATGACGCGCTGATCCGTGTTCCTGTGCAACGTGCTCACCCAGTCGTGCGCGATGCCGCCCGGCCCGAGCACTCCCCAGCGCAGTCCAGGGCCTCCGCGCAGCGGTGCGACGGACGGCTCAGGCAGCGTCAGCACGTCCGCACCATGGTCGTGTGCGGATCGTCTTCGTGTCTGCGCATCGGTGCTCCCGTCCACGCCGCGCCACGCGCTCGGCTCTCTCACTCTAGGCCGAGAAGCACCGCGGAGTACCGAACAGCACCGGGCAGGACCGACCCGTCCGCGCGAGTACGCTCGAAGCATGAGGCATCCCTCGATATCTCCGTATGCCCGAGCTCTGGGATCGCGGATGCCGTTGCTGGATCCCCCGACGCAGACGTACTTCCGGGGTGTCCCCGAGGGGCACGTGGGCATCGGCGAAGGCGTGTTCACGGGCGTCGGAACACGGCAGCGGTGGCTCGCACCGCTGCTGCGTCCGCTGCATCGCCGCGGCATCCTGGTCGCCGGATGGTACACGGACGTGCCCTTCCGGATCGAGAACCGCGTCGTGGCCGGTCGCGCGATCGCCGAGCGCACTCTGGCGCTGCCAGACGGCGCTTGGACGATGCGGGATGCCGTCGCTCTGAAGCCCCACGGACGGCTGGTCGACGAGCTCGGCGAGCCGGCACTGTTCGCGGCGAGCTTCGATGTCGGCACTGATCGTGGCGCGCTGCGTCTCACCAGCCACGCGATCGGCATGCGCATCGGCCGTCTTCGCCCGCGGATCTCCGGCCGGCTCGTGCCTCGCATCCGCCTGCGCGAAGGACTGGATGCGGACTCCGGCCGTCAGCGCGTGGAATTGACGATCGACGTTCCGCTGATCGGCCGCATCTACGAGTACACCGGCACCTTCGCATACCGGATCGAGGAGGAATCGTGAGCAACGGGCGCACCATCATCGGCGGCTCATCCGGGTTCATGGGGCGATATCTGGTCGAGAAGTACCGTGCCGCAGGACGCGAGGTCGTCACGATCTCACGATCCGGCGCGGATCTCTCGTGGACGGACCAGAACGGCATCGATGCCGCCGTCGACGGATCCGAGCTCGTGATCGGGCTCGCAGGCAAGAGCGTGAACTGCCGATACACCCCGGCCAATCGGGCCGAGATCTTCTCCTCTCGGCTGGAGACGACCAGCGCGCTGAGCCGGGCGATCGCCCGTGCGGACGATGCCCCCGCACTGTGGGTGAATTCGTCCACCGCGACGATCTATCGCCACGCCGAGGATCGTCCGATGACCGAATCGTCCGGTGAGATCGGCAGGGGGTTCTCCGTCGAGGTCGCGAAGGCCTGGGAGGGGGCGCTCTTCGCTGACGAGCTCGCGCGCACGCGACGGGTCGCGCTGCGCAGCGCGATCGTCCTCGGCCACGGCGGGGTGCTCGGTCCCTTGCGCTCACTCGCGCGCCGCGGCCTCGGCGGCTCGCAGCACGACGGCCGGTGGCCGGTGACGAGGCGTCGCCGTGACGCCGGCACGGCGCACTTCCCCGGGGCTCGGCGCGGACGGCAGCGGTTCAGCTGGGTGCACGTCGACGACGTCGCCGGCATCATCGACTTCCTCGAGGAGCACCCCGAGATCGATGGCCCCGTCAACGCGGCGTCGCCGAATCCGGTCGACAACGCGACGTTCATGGCGACGGTGCGCGAGCTGCTCGGGGTCCGGTTCGGCCCGCCCATGCCGCGCTGGATGCTGGAGCTCGGTGCCATCGGCATCCGCACCGAGACGGAGCTGATCCTCAAGAGCCGCTGGGTGCTGCCCGAGAAGCTCATCGCGGCGGGCTATGAGTTCCGTTATCCGACACTCGAACCGGCGCTGCGGGAGTCCTTCGATCTCGAGCGAGCCGCACGCTGAGCGCCGTCAGTCCTCGCCGCGCTCCTGCTTGCGCTTCTCGATCTCCTGTCGCAGCCGCCACTCCTCGATCTCTCGATCGAGGTCGGCGATCTGCTGCTCGGTGCTTCGCGTGTCCATAGGCCGCGGCGGTGCCGACACCGGACCGGAGGGCGGCCGGGGCGCACGCTCGCGTCGCGGCATCCTGGGCATCGAGACGCCCTCGGACGAGGGCTCACGACCGAGAGCGAACCAGAGGATGCTGCCGATCAACGGCAACAGGATCACGATGATGATCCAGACCATCTTCGGCAGGAAGCGCACTCGCGAATCGTCGCGCGTGATGATGTCGATCAGGGCGCCGATCATCAGAGCGACGGTCAGCAGCATGAAGATGAACGGCATGGCTACAGGGTAGACGACGGAAAACGATTCGGCTCAGGGCAGCAGGTGACCGGCCGCCCTGTACAGCTCGTACCATTCGACGCGCGAGAGCTGCACGTCCGAGCCGTGCGCGGCCGCCACGAGTCGCTCGGGCGTCGTCGTTCCCATGACGACCTGCATCTGCGCCGGATGCCGAGTGACCCACGCCACCGCGATGCCGATGGGTGTGCTGTCATGCGCCTCGGCGATGCGGTCGAGCGCCGCGTTGAGCTCCGGATGGTCGGGGCTGCCGATGAACGGCCCGAGGCCGGCACCCGCCTGCATGGGCGACCAGGCCTGCACCGTGATCGCGTGGGCGCGGCAGTACTCGAGGATGCCGCCGCCGTCCCTGGTGATGCTCTGCTGGGTGGCCTCGCGGTTGGCGGCGATGGGCCCGGCGATCATCGACGCGTGCGTGAGCGAGAGCTGCAGCTGGTTCGCGATGAACGGCTGCGTCACCGCGGTGCGCAGCAGATCGATCTGGCGCGGGGTGTGGTTGGAGACGCCGAACGCACGGACCTTGCCCGAGGCCTGGAGCTCGTCGAAGGCGCGGGCCACCTCGTCGGGTTCGACCAGGGCATCCGGGCGATGCAGCAGCAGGACGTCGATCCGGTCGGTGCGCAGCGCGGAGAGCGAACCATCCACCTGGCGCATGATGTGCTCGTACGAGAAGTCGTAGGCGCCATCAGCCGGGACGATGCCGCACTTCGTCTGCAGCGTGATCTCGTCGCGTTCGGCGGAGGAGAGCTGCAGCGCCTCGGCGAAGCGCTCCTCGCATCGATGCATCCGACCGCCGTAGATGTCGGCATGGTCGAAGAAATCGATCCCGGCATCGCGCGCCGCATCGTACAGCCCGCGGATCTCGGCATCGTCCTTGTCATGGATGCGCATCATTCCGGCGACGACGGCGGGAGCGGATGCGGTGGCGAACGGCACTGTCTTCATGAATGCCACGCTAGCGCGGACCTGCGACAGCAGACTGGTTGAATTGCCGTATGGCCTTCCTCATCGCCCCTGCTCCGCTCACTCTCACCGGCCGCCTGGTCGAACTGCGCCCCCTCGAGCGGACGCACCACGACGGGCTCGTCGAGGCCGTCGAGGAGGGCGAGCTGTGGAAGACGGCCTGGTACACGTCGGTGCCGTCGCCCGACGGTGTCGCCGCTGCGATCGACGAGCGGCTGTCGAAGGCCGAGCGCGGAGAGATGATCCCGTTCACCGCGTTCGATGCGACCGGGCGCATCATCGGCCTCACGTCGTTCTACGATCTCGTGGCCGACGTCCCCCGACTGCACATCGGCTACACCTGGAATCGTCCATCCGCACACGGGACCGGAACGAATGCGGAGTCGAAGTACCTGCTCATGCGGCACGCGTTCGAAGCGCTCGGTGTGTTCCGCGTCGGGCTCACGACCCAGTGGGTCAACTTCCAGTCGCGTACGGCGATCGAACGCCTCGGCGCCAAGCAGGACGGCGTGATGCGCGCGGTGATGCGCCATCGCAACGGCGCGCTGCGCGACAGCGTCGAGTACTCGGTCATCGAGCCCGAATGGCCCGCTGTGAAGGCGAACCTGGAGATGCGTCTCGCGAAGCGGGGCTGAGCGATCAGCTGGCGGCGGGGCCGCCATCCCAGTTGTTCGAGCGACGCGTCGCTCCCGAACGCCCCTGGCGCATCATGAACGCGAGAGCGATGCAGATCATCGCGAGGCCGCCGAGGAACGCCGCCGCCTGCCACTCGGGAAGGCCGAACGAGATGCCCATCAGCCAGAACCCTCCGAGGAAGAGGATCATGAAGAAGATGAAGCTGAGGATCATCGGGCGCTCCTGACGTCGGGAAATCTCGCTCCATCCAGGATACCCGGGACGCGACCGGCCGCCGCGTAGCGCACGCGATCGACGCACGAAACCCCCTCCGCGCGAAGGCGATCCGCGCCTATCGTGCCGGCATGGACGCACAACTCACCGCACTCGCGATCAACTGCACGCTCAAGCCCTCCCCCGCCGATTCGAGCTCGGAGGTCCTCGGTCGGCAGATCCTCAAGGCCCTCGCCGAGCACGGCATCATCGGGACGATGGTCCGCGCCGTCGATCACACGCTGCTTCCTGGAGTCGGGAAGGACATGGGGCAGGACGACGAATGGCCGGCCCTGCGCGCCAAGGTGCTCGGGGCCGACGTCCTCGTGTTCCTGACGCCGACCTGGCTCGGTCAGCATTCCAGCGTCGCCCAGCGGGTGCTCGAGCGGCTGGATGCGGAACTGAGCGAGACGGACGCCCGCGGGCGCCCGACTCTCTTCGACAAGGTGGCGATCGCCGGCATCGTCGGCAACGAGGACGGTGCGCACCACATCGCGGCGATCCTCTTCCAGTCCCTGGATGACGTGGGCTTCAGCATCCCGGCCCAGGGTTCGGTGTACTGGAACGGCGAGGCGATGCAGCAGACCGACTACAAGGATCTGCCGGCGACGCCCGAGAAGGTCGCGCAGGCCACCGCGACCGCCGCAGCCAACGCGGCGCATCTGGCTCGGCTGCTGCGCGGGCAGGGATATCCGATCGGGTGAGGCCGTCGGTCTGGTTCGTCCTGGCCTGAGCGCCCCGCACGCGAGTGACCGGTGGCCCATCCATCGGCAGGATGGATGGGCCACCGGCGCGCGGAAGTTCAGACCCGAAAGTGCTCCCGCCCCCGCGAGAGCGCCCGAACAACTCCGACCATCACGATACGCACGTTCGGCGATGGGGCTCAGGGGGTTGCCTCGCACGAGGCGCATGCGCTATCCGAGCTGGTCGAGAACGAGTTCGCCTCGGACGTTCAGGTTCTCCATCATGCGCTCCACGCGCGCCGGATCGATCGCGGGCATCGTCGGGCTGTCGAACGCGATGATCAGCGGGATGCTCGGATTCATCCAGATCGTGAGCCGCCCCGGTGCCTTGTCCTGGTCTTCGGGCAGCCACGTCATCATGAAGCTCTCCTGCCTGCGCAGTTTCGTTCCGATCACGATCTTCAGATGCGCCAGTGTTTCGTCGTCCACGCCGATCGCCGGGCGTGCGCTGTTGTACTCGAGGGTTCCCATGAAGAGCACACTACGCGCGCGGCGCTCGAATCATGTCTCCGCACCCGGATCCTGCGGCTGCTCCCACGGCAGCGTCACGACCGGGAGGATGTACATCCGCCCGGCGATCGCGGTCGGATGCTCGGACATGTACGCGGCGGCGTGCTCGATCGAGTCCGCCTCGATCAGGTCGTAACCGGCGAACCACTCCTTGAACTCCGGGAACGGGCCGTCCGTGATGAGCAGCGCGCCGTCGCGGATCGCGACGGATTTCGCCTGTTCGGGGCCGGCGACCGGGGCGCCCGGGCCGAGCATTCCGGCCTCTTTGCCCCGTTCGGCCCACTCGTCGAGCTTCTGGCGGTCGTCGGATTCGGGAAGGGCGGTTCCCTGCGAATCGGTCATGTGTATGACGAGGTACGTGCTGGTCATGCGGTCTCTCCTTCGTGCGTGGTGGTGCCATCGGTTGCGTGAGTCGCCGGGATCTGGTCCCGACGACGGATGAGGTGGGCGGCTTCGGCGCCGTTGACCGCCAGCTCGACCGCGCGGTCGTAAGCGCCGCGGGCGGCGTCGGGCCGACCCGTCAGGCGCAGCAGTTCCGCACGCGTCGCGTGGAAGGCATGATGGCCGGCCAGGTCATCGCCGAGCTGGTCGACGATCGCGAGCGCGACGTCCGGAGAGTCGTACTCGGAGATCGCGATGGCTCGGTTGAGGCGGACGATCGGACTCGGATCGATGCGCTCGAGTGCGCCGTAGAGAGCGACGATCCGCGCCCAATCGGTGTCCTGCGCGCGAGGGGCCGACGCATGGACGGCATTGATCGCCGCGAGGAGCTGATACCGCCCCAGAGCGTGGATATCCCGCCCGCAGGCTTCGAGGCGCTCGTCGAGGAGCGCGATGCCCTCGTTGATCAGCAGTCGATCCCACGCGGTGCGATCCTGCTCATCCAGTCGAACGAGCTCTCCCCCGGCGGACAGCCGAGCATCCGAGCGCGCCTGCGTGAGCAGCATCAGCACCAGCAGCCCGGTCGCCTCGGCATCCTCATCGGAGTCCTTCGGAAGAAGCGCTCGGACCAGCCGAGCCAGCCGGATCGCCTCCTCGGTGAGATCGCGACGGATCGGGTCGACATTCTCTCCGGATGCGAAGTACCCCTCGTTGAAGATCAGGTACAGCACCGCGAGCACGCCGGCGACACGAGGCTGCACGTCCTCCCGCTCGGGGACCGTGAAGGGCACCCCAGCAGTCTTGATCCTGGCCTTGGCCCTGCTGATCCGCTGCCCCATCGTCGCCTGCTGCACCAGGAACGCCCGTGCGATCTCCGAGACGGTGAGACCACCGACCATCCGCAGGGTCAACGCGATGCGGTCCTGGATAGAGAGGACGGGGTGGCAGCAGGCGAAGATCAGTCGCAGCCGATCGTCGTCGATGTATCCCGTGGGCTCGGCGGGCGAGTCGCCCTGCAACATGAACGCTTCCCTCTGCTTGTCGTCTCGTCTGGCCTCGCGGCGCAGTCGATCGATCGCCTTGCGGTGCGCGGTGGTGGTGATCCAGGCGCCCGGATTCGGGGGCACTCCGTCGACGGGCCAGCGCTCGACGGCGGTGGCGAACGCCTCAGCGGCCGTCTCCTCCGCGATGTCCAGGTCGCCGTAGCGCCGGACGAGCCCGGCCACGATCAAGGTCCATTCCTCGCGATGCGTGCGGGAGATCGCGTGGTCGACGTCGACCATCCCGCTCCTGCCGGTCATCAGTCGCCACTCGCGGGGATGACGTACATGCGACCGATGCGTGCTGTCGAATGGTCGGCGAGCAATCGCGTCGCCTCTTCCATGTCGGCGGCCTCGATCCATTCGACGCCGAGGAACCACTCGGTGAACTCCGGGAACGGGCCGTCGGTGACCACGACCTCACCACCGTGCGCCGTGATGCGTCGCGCCTGGTCCGGTCCTGAGACCGTCTGACCGTTGGGCTCCCAGCCGTCGGGGCCGTCGCGGAAATCCAGCCAGCGCTGCAGCCGGGCACCGTCGAGGTCCGGATCCCACTCGGCACCCGCCGGATCTGTCATGTGGATGACCAGGAACTTCTGTCGCGCGGTCATGGCGCTCCTCTCGATCGCACGTGCGGCGATCCTCATCATCACCACGAACACGTTCACGTCGATTCGACAGGAGAGGGAAAAGAAGTCGCAACTTTTTCTGGACGCCCGTGTCGAAAGGTGCGGATGTCGTTCGTGGTGATGACGAGGGCGGCCGATGCCGCCCTTCCCCGACGAGAGGATCCGCCATGCGGAACGACATCATGAGCTCCGCCGAAGCCCGCGAGTTCAGCGACCGCATCCGGGAGATGCGATGGGAGCGGCTGGACGCGCGAGCGGCGCGACAACAGGCCATCGCCGCGCGCGGTGTCGCGTTCGTTCGCTCGATCCCGGCGTGGTTCATGCTGCGCCGTCCGTCCAGCAGTCACACCTGACACGACGAAGGGCCTGCGAATCGCTTCGCAGGCCCTTCGTCGTTCGTGCTCGGACTCAGAAGTCCCAGTCGTCGTCTTCCGTCGCCTCGGCCTTGCCGATGACGTACGACGAACCGGACCCCGAGAAGAAGTCGTGGTTCTCGTCCGCGTTCGGCGAGAGCGCCGACAGGATCGCCGGGTTCACGTTGGTGACGCTGGAGGGGAACATCGCTTCGTAGCCGAGGTTCATCAGCGCCTTGTTGGCGTTGTAGTGCAGGAACTTCTTGACGTCCTCGGTCAGGCCGACGCCGTCGTAGAGGTCCTGCGTGTACTGCACCTCGTTGTCGTAGAGCTCGTACAGCAGCGAGAAGGTGTAGTCCTTCAGCTCGTCCCGCTTGGCCTGATCGACCGTCTCCAGACCGCGCTGGAACTTGTAGCCGATGTAGTAGCCGTGCACGGCCTCGTCGCGGATGATCAGACGGATCAGATCAGCCGTGTTGGTGAGCTTGGCCCGGCTGGACCAGTGCATGGGCAGGTAGAAGCCGGAGTAGAACAGGAAGCTCTCGAGCAGGGTCGAGGCGACCTTGCGCTTGAGCGGGTCGTCGCCGCGGTAGTAGTCCGTGACGATCTGAGCCTTCTTCTGAAGGTTCGGGTTCTCCACCGACCAGCGGAACGCCTCGTCGATCTCCTTCGTCGAGCACAGGGTCGAGAAGATCGACGAGTAGCTCTTCGCATGCACCGACTCCATGAACGCGATGTTCGTGTAGACGGCCTCCTCGTGCGGAGTGATCGCATCCGGGATCAGCGAGACGGCACCGACCGTGGCCTGCACGGTGTCGAGCAGGGTGAGTCCGGTGAAGACGCGCATGGTGAGCAGCTGCTCGTCGGGGGTGAGGGTGTTCCACGACTGGATGTCGTTGGACAGCGGGATCTTCTCGGGCAACCAGAAGTTGTTGACGAGGCGATTCCACACCTCCACATCCTTGTCGTCCTGGATGCGGTTCCAGTTGATCGCCTGGACGCTGTCGACCAGCTTGAGCGGTTCGTGAGGGGTCATTCTTCGTCGTCTCTCGGGTTCCTGGTCGGGCTCAGAGCATGCACGAGACGCACTCGGTCATGTCGGTGCCCTCGAGCGCCAGCTGACGCAGACGGATGTAGTAGATCGTCTTGATGCCCTTGCGCCATGCGTAGATCTGGGCCCGGTTGATGTCGCGCGTGGTGGCGGTGTCCTTGAAGAACAGCGTCAACGACAGACCCTGGTCGACGTGCTGGGTGGCGGCGGCGTAGGTGTCGATGACCTTCTCGTAGCCGATCTCGTACGCGTCCTGGTAGTACTCCAGGTTGTCGTTCGTCATGAACGCCGCCGGGTAGTACACGCGGCCGAGCTTGCCTTCCTTGCGGATCTCGACCTTCGACGCGATCGGGTGGATCGACGACGTCGAGTTGTTGATGTACGAGATCGAGCCGGTCGGCGGCACCGCCTGCAGGTTCTGGTTGTAGATGCCGTGCTTCTGGATGGACTCCTTCAGCTCGACCCAGTCGGCCTGCGTCGGGATGAAGTGGCCGGCGAACATCTCCTTGACCTTGTCGGTCGCGGGTACCCAGGCCTGATCGATGTACTTGTCGAAGAACTCGCCGGACGCGTACGTGGAGTCCTCGAATCCGTCGAAGGCCTGGCTGCGCTCGATCGCGAGCTTGTTCGACGCGCGCAGCGCGTGGAACAGCACGGTGTAGAAGTAGATGTTCGTGAAATCGACACCCTCTTCGGATCCGTAGAACACGTGCTCGCGGGCGAGGTAGCCGTGCAGGTTCATCTGGCCGAGGCCGATCGCGTGCGAACGGTCGTTGCCGTCCTCGATCGAGCGGACCGAGGCGATGTGGCTCTGGTTGCTCACCGCGGTGAGGCCGCGGATCGCGGTCTCGACGGTGGCGGCCAGATTGCCGCCGTCCATCGCCAGGGCGATGTTCATCGAACCGAGGTTGCAGGAGATGTCCTTGCCGATCTCCTTGTACGAGAGGTCCTCGTTGTAGGTGGTCGGCGTGTTCACCTGCAAGATCTCGCTGCAGAGGTTGGACATGTTGATGCGGCCCTTGATCGGGTTGGCCTTGTTCACCGTGTCCTCGAACATGATGTACGGGTAGCCCGACTCGAACTGGATCTCGGCGATCGTCTGGAAGAACTCGCGCGCGTTGATCTTCGTCTTCTTGATGCGGGGGTCGTCGACCATCTCGCGGTACTTCTCGGTGACCGAGACATCACCGAACGGCACTCCGTAGACCTTCTCGACGTCGTACGGCGAGAACAGGTACATGTCCTCGTCGTTCTTGGCGAGCTCGAAGGTGATGTCCGGCACCACGACACCGAGCGACAGCGTCTTGATGCGGATCTTCTCGTCGGCGTTCTCGCGCTTGGTGTCGAGGAAGCGCATGATGTCCGGGTGGTGCGCGTTGAGGTACACCGCACCGGCGCCCTGGCGGGCACCGAGCTGGTTGGCGTAGCTGAAGCTGTCTTCGAGGAGCTTCATCACGGGGATGATGCCCGAGGACTGGTTCTCGATCTGCTTGATCGGCGCACCCGCCTCACGGATGTTCGACAGCAGCAGTGCGACGCCGCCGCCGCGCTTGCTCAGCTGCAGCGCGGAGTTGATGCCACGGGCGATCGACTCCATGTTGTCCTCGATGCGCAGCAGGAAGCAGCTGACGAGCTCGCCGCGCTGCGCCTTGCCCGCGTTGAGGAACGTCGGGGTCGCCGGCTGGAAGCGGCCGGAGATGATCTCCTCCACGAGGTCGATGGCGACCTGCTCGTCGCCGTCAGCCAGGGCGAGAGCGGTCATCACGACGCGATCCTCGAAGCGCTCGAGGTAGCGCTTGCCGTCGAATGTCTTCAGCGTGTAGCTGGTGTAGTACTTGAACGCGCCGAGGAAGGTCTCGAAGCGGAACTTCTTCGAGTAGGCGAGATCGTTGAGGCGCTGGACGAAGTCGAACGAGTACTTCTCGATGACGGCGCCCTCGTAGTACTCCTTCTCCACCAGGTAGTCCAGCCGCTCCTTGAGGGAGTGGAAGAACACCGTGTTCTGGTTCACGTGCTGCAGGAAGTACTCCCGCGCGGCGCGCTTGTCGGCGTCGAACTGGATCTTGCCGTTCGCGTCGTAGAGGTTCAGCATCGCGTTGAGCGCGTGGTAGTCGAGACCCTCGTATGCGGGGTTCGCCTTGAATGCCACTGTCTCGGTCACTGAAGAGTCCACCGTCGTTCCAATCCGTCGGTCACCAGATCGACATCGTCTTGTGTGCCGAAGATTTCCAGCCGATACAAGTGAGGCACGTGGCACTTGCGGCTGATGATGTCGCCGGCGACGCAGAAGGCGTCGCCGAAATTCGTGTTCCCTGCGGAGATGACCCCGCGGATGTGGCGCCGGTTGCGCTCGTCGTTGAGGAACCGGATCACCTGCTTGGGTACGGCGCCCTTCTCCTCTCCGCGTCCCTGCCCGCCCCCGTACGTCGGGGTGACGAGCACGAAGGGCTCATCCACGACGAGATCCTCCTCGGTGCGGTGCAGAGGTATGCGGCGAGAGCGGAGGCCCAGCTTCTCGACGAAGCGCGCCGTGTTCCCTGAGACGCTGGAGAAGTAGACCAGGAGCGGCGCTGCTGTCGCGACGGCGCTCATGACTTCTTCTCCTTACGCCAGGCGAGCGGCGAGCTCGTCGATCTTGTCGGGACGGAAGCCCGACCAGTGGCCCTCGTCGGTCACGACGACCGGAGCCTGCATGTAGCCGAGCGCCTTGACCTGTTCGAGCGCCGCGGCGTCCTCGGAGAGGTCATGGATCTCGTACTCGATGCCCTTGGCATCCAGCGCCCGGTAGGTGGCATTGCACTGTACGCACGAAGGCTTGGTGTAGACCGTGATCGACATATCGCTTCCCCTCAAATCCTGGTTTTCCGGCAGGGCCCCCGCCGGGACTTCAATACTACATATAGGGACGGACATTCGGACCGACCACAAGGGATAGTAGTTACATCCGTGTAGTTTTCCACCGCTCTCCACTGATACAACACAGGTTGTCCACCGTTTCATCCACAGCCGGCGACCTTTCTCGAAGGCCCTCGAACCGCATCAAATCGCGCCTCGCGGTCAAGTGCCGAGAATCTATCCACAGCCGGCACGTTACGCCGGGGGTCGGACATCCGATTTCCTGTGGAGAGAGGTCCCCGGCGTGTCGCGGGACCACGCGTGATGACCGTCGGGAGACGCCCCGGTACCGTTGTCTGGTGGCGGGATATCGGGACCTTCTTCGCACGCCTGGCGTCGGGCGCATGATCGCGGCGCAGCTGACGGCGCGCTTCCCCAACGGCATGGCGTCGCTCGCGATCCTCTTGCACGTCGAGCAGCAGACCGGCTCCTACGGCGCCGCAGGGCTCGTACTCGCCGCGACCTCGGTCGGCCAGGCGGTCGCCGGCCCTGTCACCAGCCGCTGGATGGGCGCGTGGGGCATGCGACGCGTGCTCACCCTGACAGCAGCGGTGTGCATCGGCGCCATGCTCTGCCTCGCGGCGCTGCCGCTGAACCTGCCCGGTTACATGTTCTTCGGGCTGCTCGCGGGTCTGTCCACCCCGCCGTGCGCACGATCTACCCGAAGCTCGTCAACTCCTCGCAGCTGACGCCGTTGTTCTCCCTGGATGCCTCGCTGCAGGAGATCATCTGGATCCTCGCGCCGGTGGTCATCACGCTCGTGTCCACGCAGATCGGAACGACCCAGGGACTTCTGCTCGTCGCGGCATTCCTCGTCGTCGGCTGCGGCTGGTTCATCCTCTCCCCCGAGGTCGGACGGGTCCGCATCCCTCGTAGCCGCCGTGCGTTCGGCCGCGTCGTGCTGAAGCCGCCGGTGCTGCTGGCGACCGTGATCGGGTTCCTCCTGATCGGCGCCTGTTCGGCCGTCGAGGTCGGCGTCGTGGCGACGTTCGAGCACGGCAGCCTGGAAGCGGGACTCGTGCTGGCGGTCTTCGCGGTCGGCAGTCTCGTGGGCGGCCTGTCGATGGGCCACATACCGATCGGCCAGTGGGCCATGGCGCGCCGACTGGTGATCGTGGCGGTGGGCCTCGCGCTCACGATGGTGTCGCTGAACATCTTCTGGCTCGGCGGGACGCTCCTGCTCGCCGGCATCGGCATCGCGCCGGCACTGGCTGTGCTGTTCGCCATCACCACCGCCAGCGTGAAGTTCAGTGAGACGGCCGAGGCGTTCGGCTGGGCGGGCACGGGGCAGCTGATCGGCGCCGCCGCGGGCTCGGCCATCGCCGGATTCCTCGTCGACAGCACAGGAGGCCCGCAGGGCGCGTACCTGGCCGCGACGCTGTTCGCTATCGTCGGTGTGGTCGTCGCGATCGTCTTCGTCCGGTCCTTCCCCGACCTGCGTCACCGCGATCCGAGCCCCTTCCCCGATACCGAACCTGTGGCGGTCACCCCTTCATGAGCACTGCATCCCCCGAGATCGTCTGCGTCGGCGAGACGATGATCCTCATCACCCCGACGGACGCCGCGCTCGCCTGGGCATCCGAAGCATCCGTCGGACTCGCCGGAGCCGAGTCGAACGTGACGGCGGGGATCGCCGCCGCAGGACACCGCGTGGCCTGGGCGTCGCGGGTCGGAGACGATCCGCTCGGCACCCGCATCACGGAGGAGCTGGCCCGCCGCGGCATCGAACTGTGGGTCGAGCGCGATGCGGAGGCCCCGACGGGCGTCATGTTCAAGGACCCGGGGGTCGACGGCTCGACCGTGCATTACTACCGGCGCGGCTCGGCGGCGTCCCGCATGGCGCCGGGCTTCCTGCCGGCCGAGCGGCTGGCAGGGGTGCGCATCGTGCACACCACGGGCATCACGCCGGCGCTGTCGGCCTCGTGCCGCGAGATGATCGATCGGCTCTTCGACGACGCTCGTGCCGCCGGAGCCCTGGTGTCTTTCGATGTCAACGACCGGCGTGCGCTCTGGTCTCTCGAGGACGCAGCGGCGACCCTCGCGCGGCTCGCGGATGCCACGGACATCGCCTTCGTCGGACGCGACGAGGCCGAGCGCATCTGGGGCACGGCCACGGCCGACGACATCAGGACCTTCCTGCCGAACTGCGCCCTGCTCGTCGTGAAGGACGGCGATGTCGGGGCGACCGCATACGCGGGCGATGACGAGCCGGTGTTCGTCCCCGCTCCCGTGGTCGACGTCGTGGAGCCCGTCGGAGCAGGCGATGCCTTCGCCTCCGGCTTCCTGGCCGCAACGCTCGATGGTCTGCCCCTGGCGGAGCGGCTGTCGGCCGGTCACGCGGCCGCCGCACGCGTGCTGACCATCGCGGCGGACATGCCGCCGCACCCCTGAGACGCGAGCGAACCGGTCAGTAGGCTGAGGGGCGTGGCTGCTGTGACTCTCCCCCGGCTCTCCTGGGGCGCCCCCGATTCCGCCAGGACCGCCCTGCTCGTGCACGGCCTCGGCTCGTCCGGCGCTCTCATGTGGCGGGTCGGCGACGCCCTCGCGAACGCGGGCTGGCATGCCGTCGCCGTCGATCTGCGGGGTCACGGCGATGCGCCTCGGACCCTCGACTACACGGTGGGCGCGTACGCGGAGGATCTCGCGCTCACCCGCCCCGATGGCCGTGCGTCGTGGGATGCCGTGATCGGCCACTCTCTCGGCGGCGCCGCGAGCACGGTGGCCGCGGCATCCGATCCGTCCTGGACGAAGCGCCTGGTCCTGATCGACCCGGCGATCCTGGTCGACGGACGCGACGCGACGATCGTCCGACGCAGCCAGGAGCGCGCCTTCGCCGACAACCGCATCGAGGTGGTCCGTGAGGAGCATCCGCACTGGCACGAACAGGATCTCGAGCTCAAGATCGACGCGGTGACGCGCGCGAGCGGGTGGGCCATCGAGGAGACCAGCGCGCAGAACCAGCCCTGGGATGTCCGCGTCGATGCGTCGCGGCTGACGATCCCGACCCACGTCATCGGCGCAGACCCCGCGGTCTACAGCCTCTTCACCGGTGCGGTCGCCGACGGCGTGCTCTCGGCGAACCCGCTCATCTCGATGTCGATCGTCGACGGCGCAGGGCACTCGCCGCACCGCGATAAGCCGGAGGACACGATGCAGCAGATCCTGGAGGCCCTCTCGTGAGCTTCGACCCCGCCGTACACCTCCCCGACGACCTCCTCGAGCGCATCCGCGAGCGGGCGCCGATCCACGACCGGGAGAACACATTCCCGCAACAGGACCTGGATGAGCTGCGCGACGCGGGGTACCTCAGCATCCTGGTTCCGTCCGAGCGGGGCGGGGCCGGCCTCGGGCTGGAGCAGGCCGCCGTGCTGCAGCAGCGTCTCGCGTCGGCCGCACCGGCGACCGCGCTGGCCATCAACATGCACCTGGTGTGGACCGGCGTCGCGAAGGTCTTCAGCGACCGCGGCGTACCAGGACTCGAGTTCGTGCAGAACGGCGCCGTCGCCGGCGAGGTGTTCGCCTTCGGCATCAGCGAGGGCGGCAACGATCTCGTCCTGTTCGGCAGCGACACGGATGCCGCGCCCCAGCCGGACGGCGGCTACGCCTTCACCGGCACCAAGATCTTCACCTCGCTCGCTCCGGTGTGGACGAAGCTGGGTCTGCACGGCCTCGACACCACCTCGCCGGACGCACCCCGGCTCGTGTTCGCCTTCGTCGATCGCACGGATGCCGTGACGACCAGCGACGACTGGGACACGCTGGGCATGCGCGGGACGCAGAGCAGGACGACCCGGCTGAACGGGGCGGTCGCGACGCCCGAGCACATCGTGCGGCGCATCGCGCCTGGACCGAACCCTGACGCGATCGTGTTCGGGATCTTCAGCGTGTTCGAGATCCTGCTCGCCTCGGTGTACACCGGGATCGCGCGACGCGCTCTGGATCTCGCCGTCGAGACCGTGCAGAAGCGTCGATCGAAGAAGACCGGGACGACGTACAGCCAGGATCCGGACATCCGCTGGCGCATCGCCGACATGGGCCTCGCATACGACGCGCTGCCGCCGCAGATCGCGGCCCTCGCGCGCGACGTCGATGACCTCGTCGATCACGGCGGATGCTGGTTCACGCTGCTGTCCGGCGTCAAGCACCGAGCGGTGTCGATGGCGAAGAGCGTCGTCGACGACGCCATCCTGACGGCCGGGGGCGGGGCGTACTTCTCCTCGAACGAGCTGTCGCGCCTGTACCGCGACGTGCTGGCCGGTGTTTTCCACCCGTCGGATCCCGAGTCGGCGCATTCCACCGCGGCGAGCGCGTGGCTGGGTCCGCTGGAGAGCTGAGACGACCTACTTGCGGTCGAAGTCGAACGCCTTGAGCAGCTCGGCGACGGCCTGATCGCGCTCGTCTCCGCCGTGCTCGAACATGTGCGTGACATGCGTGCGCAGGTGGTTCTCGAGCAGCAGCCGGTTCAGGGATTCCAGCGACTTCTGGATGGCGCGGGACTGCGTGATGATGTCCATGCAGTACTCCTCGTTCTCGATCATCCGCGCGACGCCGCGCAGCTGCCCCTCGAGGATGCTGGTGCGATGCAGGGCGCGCTTCTTGATGTCTTCGATCACCCTTCCGAGGGTACTCGCGTACAGGTGGGTGCTCGCGTGCGAGGATGACGACATGGCGCGCACACCGATGGCTCTGCTCTCCCCAGCCGATCAGGAGCGCGCCAGAGCCCTTCGGCGGATGAAGGCCGTCGCGCTCGGCGCACTGATCGCGATGGCGATCGCGTTCGTGATCGCGTTCTGGCTGCAGGAGCGCCACACCTGGTTGCAGTACGTGCGCGCAGCCGCCGAGGGCGGCATGGTCGGCGCCCTCGCCGACTGGTTCGCGGTCACTGCGCTGTTCCGCAGGCCCCTGGGGCTGCCGATCCCGCACACGGCGATCATCCCGAACCGCAAGGACGAGATCGGCCGCACCCTCGGCGAGTTCGTCGAGACGAACTTCCTCGCAGCCGACGTCGTCCGCGAGAAGCTCTCGCGGACCCGCATCGCGGAACGAGCCGGCGAGTGGCTGCGCGTTCCGGCGCATGCGGACCGGGTGGCCGCCGAGGGGGCCACGGTCGCGACCGCGGTGCTCAATGCGCTCAGCGACGACGACGTCCGCGACCTCATCGGAGACCTCGCCCGCGAGCACCTGATCGACCCGGACTGGGGCACGCCCGCGGGGGTCTGGCTCCAGCGCATCGTCGAGACCGACGCGCACTTCGGCGCCGTCGATCTCGCGGTGGACAGCATCGCGACCTGGCTCGACGCGAACGCGGAGGCCTTCACCGGACTCGTCTCCCGCCGGCTCCCGTCGTGGGTGCCCAAGCTCGCGCACCGTTTCGTCGACGACACCGTGTATCGCGAGGCGGTGACGTTCGTCGGTGCCGTGCAGTCCGACCCCCGGCATCCGGCTCGCATCGCGATCGACGGATATCTCGGCCGCCTCGCGGACGGGCTGCAGCACGACCCGACGACGAGGGCGAAGCTCGAGAACGCGAAGTCGGCGTTGTTCGACAGTCCGCGCGTCGCTGCTCTGGCCGCCGACGCGTGGCACACCGCCAAGTCAGGGCTGCTGGCGTCGCTGGCAGACCCCGCGAGCGGTCTGCGTCAGCGAGCCGCGCAGGCGGTCCGCGAGATCGGCGAGCGGCTGACGACCGAGGAATCGCTGCAGCGCCGCGTCGATGCGTGGATCACGGACGCGGCGGTGTTCCTCGTCGACCGCTATCGCCACGACATCGCCTCGATCATCACCGACACCGTCGAGCGCTGGGACCCTGCGGAGACGACGGAGAAGATCGAGCTCATGGTCGGTCGGGACCTGCAGTACATCCGACTGAACGGCACGATCGTCGGTGCGCTCGCAGGACTCGCCATCTTCACCATCGCCCACAACCTGATCCCCGGAGTCTGACATGGCACTCTCCCACGATCCGCTCTGGCCCCGCGCCGGCTCCTGGCCCGCACCGGACGGTGCAGCGGATGCCGCGATCATCGGCATCCCTGCGTGGCGCACGTCCCTCTCACCGACCGGCGCCCACGCGACGCCGGCTGCGATCCGCGAGGCGCTGCGACGCTACAGCACCACCGTGATCGGTCCGACGGTGGTGGATCTGAACGAGGCGCTGCGGATCACGGATGCCGGAGACGTCGCGGACGCGGACACCGATGTCGAGGGGGTCGTCGCACGTGTGCGCGCCCTTCGACCGGCGTTCCCGATCGCGCTCGGCGGAGACAACTCCGTCACCTACCCGGTCGCGCGCGGCGCCGGTGCGAGCGGACTCATCACGTTCGATGCGCACTTCGATCTGCGCGACGGCGTCTCCAACGGCTCCCCCGTACGCCGCCTCATCCAGGACGCCCCCGACGGCGAGCGCATCGACGGGTCGCGCATCGTGCAGATCGGCATCGCCGACTTCGCGAACTCGGCCGCGTACGTCCAGCGGGCCGCCGACTGGGGCATCCGCGTGATCACCCTGGACGAGCTCCGCCGGCGCGGCATCGCCGACGTGGTCGCCGAGGCCGTGGATGTGGCGGGGGCGGATGCCGCAGCGCGCATCCATCTCGACATCGACGTCGACGTGTGCGACCGATCGGTCGCCCCGGGGTGCCCGGCGAGCGTGCCCGGCGGACTCGCCGCGTGGGAGCTGCGCGCGCTCACGCGCGCCGTCGCATCCGATCCGCGCGTCGTCAGCGCCGACATCGCCGAAGTGGACGCCACCGCCGACACCGCGGACGGGCGGACCGTCCGCCTGGCCGCGCTGTGCGTGCTCGAGCTGCTGGCCGGTCTCGCATCGCGCTGACGTCCGAGTCGGCGTCCGAGGGTACGCCTCCGTTCTCACGCGCGCCAGCCCTTCGACGCGCACGCCTGGCTGCGGCATCCTGAGTCCCCCTGGAGGCGAAGGAGACTCTCATGAACGCCGTACCCGGTTCCGCGACGATGACGGCCACCTGCGACACGTGCGGGAACGTCTACGACAAGGTGTTCACGGTCGCCCGCGGCGACCGCGTCGGAACATTCGACAGCTTCGAGTGCGCGATCCAGGCGATGGCGCCCACCTGTGCGCACTGCGGATGCCGCATCATCGGTCACGGCGTCGAAGCGGACGCGCAGATCTTCTGCTGCGCGCACTGCGCCCGCCTGCAGGGCGAAGCGCAACTGGTCGACCGTGTCTGAGCGGAGCTCCGAGATGACCGATCACGCCGGCTCGTCGCGGCATCGTACGCGCCGGCGCCACACGGAGGATGAGACGCTGGTGCGCAATCAACCGGCGCTGCGGACCTCGGACGGCACCGTCTGGGTGGTCGTGGCCGGCATGTTCGCGATCGCGTGCGCCGTGCCGCTGATCATGATTCTGGCCGACCCCGCCGGGGCTGCCGGCGTCGCGTGGGCGACGCTGGTCTCGATCGTGCTGCTGTACGGCGGTCTGCTCGCCGCGCGCGTGCTGATCGGCGATCGCACGCGTCGCCTGAGGGTGCTGGCCGTGCTGATGCTCGCCATGGCCGCGATCGCGCTGGCCGGCCTCTTCACCTGCGTGATGATCGCGTGGGCGGCGGTGCCGACCGCCTAGTCCTCCGCCTCGCTCACGCCGGCGCGTCGTCCGCGTGCCTGGCGAGCGACCGCGCGTAGCGCTCGGTGAGCTGGACCATGACGTCCGGGGTGTCCCTGTCCACGCCGAACACGTACCCGGGGAAGTCCAGCTCCTGCTGGGCGGCCGCGATCTCCTCGTGCCGGTCGGGCGGCAGGACCACGAGTGGGTCGCCGACGGCCACCCACCCGATCGGCACCACGGAATCCTCCGGCAGTGTGGTGCGCAGATGCACGACGGCGTTGATGCGGACCTCGGCTCGATCGCCGATGTGCGCGCCGTTGAACACCCTGGTGCCGGTCGCGAGGAACACCTCATCGCCGATCGTCGCCCCCGAGACCGACGCGCCGGGTCCGATCAGCACATGATCGCCGATGTGGACCGGGTTGGCCGAACTCGCACGGACGATGGCGTTCTCCATGACGATCACGTTCTCGCCGAGCGTGATCGATCCGCCCTCTGCCGTGATCACGGCGCCGTGCAGCACCTGGCAGTCCGGTCCGATCGTCACGTCGCCGGAGATGACGGCGGTGGGCGCGATGACGGCGGTGTCGTCGATGCGGGGGCGAGCCCCGAGGTGCTCGTACAGCATGCCGTCAGCGTACTCCGGCATCCGCCCTGCGCGACGGACCGCGCCGAATCGGATGCGACCGGCCGGGCTCAGGATGCCGCGGGCACCGCCTCGGGGAACAGCGCCGTGAACAGCTGACCGACCCACTCCAGCAGCCCGGCGTCCGTCGGCGCTTCGCCGCCCGGTCGCGGAAGAGGCACGACGAGCGCCTCTCCCCCGCCGACGAGCTTCGCGTTCGGATACAGCCGCTGCAGTCGCACCTTCATCGAGTCCTCCAGGCGTGCGGGTGCGACGCGCAGGTTCGAGCCCATCGCGACGACGTCGGCCAGACCGGCCTTGGCGGCCCTCCGACGCAGGCGCGCGATGGCGAACAGCCCCTCGACCTCGTCCGGCGGCGTGCCGTATCGGTCCGCGAGCTCCTCGCGCACGAGATCGATCGCGTCGTCCTTGGCCGTCGCGGCCGCTGCCGCCGAGAGCTTCTGATAGGCCTCCAGGCGCAGACGCTCGCTGTCGATGTACGTCTCGGGGATGCGGGCGTCCACCGGCAGCTCCATGCGCAGCTCGCCGCCGGTCTCGGTCTCCTCACCGCGGAAGGTCGCCACGGCCTCGCCGATCATCCGCAGATAGAGATCGAACCCGACCCCCGCGATGTGACCTGCCTGCTCGGCGCCCAGCAGGTTGCCGGCACCGCGAAGCTCGAGGTCCTTGAGGGCGACCTGCATACCCGAGCCGAGATCGTTGTTGATCGCGATGGTCTGCAGCCGGTCGGCCGCCGTCTCAGAGAGCTCCTTGCCGTCGTCGTAGAGGAAGTAGGCGTATGCGCGCTCGCGCCCTCTGCCGACGCGACCGCGCAGCTGGTGCAGCTGACTGAGACCGTACTTGTCCGCGCGGTCGATGATGATCGTGTTGGCGTTGGAGATGTCCAGACCGGTCTCGACGATCGTCGTGCACACGAGGACGTCGTACTTGCGCTCCCAGAAGTCGTCGACGACCTGCTCCAGCTGATGCTCGCCCATCTTGCCGTGCGCGACGGCGATGCGCGCCTCCGGCACGAGTTCGGCGAGTTCGCTCGCGATCCGCTGGATCGACTGCACGCGGTTGTGCACGAAGAAGATCTGCCCTTCGCGCAGGATCTCTCGCCGGATCGCCGCGGCGATCTGCTTGTCGCTGCGGGCCCCGACGAACGACAGGATCGGATGCCGGTCCTCGGGAGGCGTCTGCAGGGTCGACATCTCCCGGATGCCGGTGACCGCCATCTCGAGCGTCCGCGGGATCGGCGTCGCGCTCATCGCGAGGATGTCGACGTTCGTCTTCATCTTCTTCAGCGCATCCTTGTGCTCGACGCCGAAGCGCTGCTCCTCGTCGATGATCATGAGGCCGAGGTCCTTGAACATGACCTGATCGGTGAGGATGCGGTGCGTGCCGATGACCATGTCGACGGAGCCGTCGATCAGACCCTGCAGCGTCAGTCGTGCCTCTTTGTCGGTCTGGAAGCGCGACAGCGGACGCACCTTCACCGGGAATCCGGCGAAGCGCTCGGTGAACGTCTCGAGATGCTGCTTCACGAGCAGCGTCGTCGGCACCAGCATCGCGACCTGCTTGCCGTCCTGGATCGCCTTGAACGCGGCGCGCACGGCGACCTCGGTCTTGCCGAACCCGACATCGCCCGAGAGCAGGCGGTCCATCGGGATCGGCCGCTCCATGTCGGCCTTGATCTCGTCGATCGTCTGGAGCTGGTCCGGCGTCTCCGCGAACGGGAAAGCCTCCTCCAGCTCGCGCTGCCACGGGGTGTCCGGTCCGAACGCGTGCCCCTTCGCCGACATCCGGGCCGAGTACAGCTTCACCAGTTCGACCGCGATGTCGCGGACGGCCCTGCGCGCCTTGCCCTTCGCCGCGGACCAATCGCTGCCGCCCATCTTGGACAGCACAGGGGCCTCGCCGCCGACGTACTTCGACAGCAGATCCAACTGGTCGGTGGGCACGTACAGCTTGTCGCCCGGGTAGCCGCGCTTGGACGGCGCGTACTCGAGCACCAGATAGTCGCGCGTCGTCTTGGTCGCGTTGCGCCCACCGGTCGACACCTCGCGCTGGGTCATCTCGACGAAGCGCGCGATGCCGTGCGTGGCGTGCACGACGTGATCGCCCTGCTTGAGCTGAAGGGGATCGACGACGTTCTTGCGTCGCGAGGCGAGCTTCTTCACGACCCGCTGATCGCCGCCGATCGTGCGGCCGTAGAACTCGTTGTCGGTGAGGACGGCGAGCTTCGCCTCCGGCACCTGGAATCCGCTCTCGACGGATCCGGTGACGAGCGTCGCCACACCCGCCTCCGGCGCTGCCTCCAGGCTGTCCACGATGCGCGCGGCGACACCGCGATCGCTGAGCACATCGCGCGCGCGCTCGACGAGTCCCGAACCGGACGCGATGACGACGACGCGCCAGCCGTCGGTGACGCGGGCCTCGACGAACGCGATCGCTCCGTCGACGTTCCCGTGGAAGGACGGAATGATCGACGCGTCGATGTTCTCGGCATCCGTATCGTCCGTCGCGAAAGGGCTGAGCCGCCAGAAGACGCCTTCCCGCTCCGTGACGACCTCGCGCAGCTGCGCGACAGTGAGGAAGTCGCCGGCCCCGAGGTCGATCGGTGCCGAGGCGCCGGAGGTCGCAGCGCTCCATGCGGCATCCAGGAACTCGCGATTCGTGTCGCCGAGGCTCTGCGCGCGGGTCGTCGAGCGCTCGGGGTCGACGAGCGCCGTCGCCGAGCCCTCCGGCAGATACTCCACCAGAGACTGGAGGGGTCCGGCGACGGCCGGGAGCAGAGACTCCATGCCCTCGACCGGGATGCCCTCGGCCATCTTCTCCAGCATCCCGGCGATCGCCGGGAACGCGCCGACCAGGGCGCGAGCGCGCTCGCGCACATCGGCCGTCAGCAGCAGCTCGCGGCTGGCCGGCAGCTCGACCCGGTCGACATCGCCGGGCAGGGAGCGCTGATCGGCGACCGAGAACGCACGGATCTGATCGACCTCGTCGCCGAAGAACTCCACGCGGTAGGGATGCTCGGACGCGGCGGGGAAGACATCCAAGATGCCGCCTCGGACGGCGAACTCCCCTCGGCGCGACACCATGTCGACCCTGGTGTACGCGCGCTCGACGAGCTGCTCGACGGCCTGCTCGAGCTCGATGCCCCGTCCGCCGAGGACGAGTTCGAGCGGCGCGGCCTCACCGAGGTTGCCGGCGATGGGCTGCAGGGCCGCGCGCACGGACGCGACGACGACGAGCGGACGTTCGCCCGTCCATGCGGTGATGCGCCGCAGGGTCTCCAGGCGCCGGCCCACCGTATCCGGACTCGGACTGAGCCGCTCGTGAGGCAGGGTCTCCCACGCGGGGAAGCTGAGGATCTCGGCATCCGGCAGGTACGCCTCCAGAGCCTGCGCGAGCGACTCGGCGCGGCGTCCGGTGGGCGCGATCGCCAGCAGCGAGGCCGGATGTCCCCCCTGCGCGCGCTTGCGCAGCAGCCCGGCGAGCGCAGGCGCATCGAGGCCGTCGACCAGGCCGAGGTCGGCGTCGGTCTGCGCCCAGGTCAAGGCGTCACGATACAGAGACGCCTCTTCCAAGGCGCGCAGAATCCCCGGAACAGTCACCGGACCAGCTTATGCCGCACCTCCGACACGCGCGCGGTCCGACGTCGACCACCGCCGGTCGGGCTCATAGGATGCCGGGATGGAAACCGTCGTGCTGACCACCGACCGCCTCGAGCTGCGCACTCCGACGGCATCCGATGCGGATGACATCACCCGGGCCTGCCAGGACCCTGAGATCCCTCGGTGGACGACGGTCCCCAGCCCCTACACGCGTGAGCACGCCGACGACTTCATCGTCTCCGTGGCGAAGGGCTGGGAGGAGGAGAAGGACTTCGTGTGGGCGGTGAGGGCCGACGGCGCGCTGGTCGGGATGATCGGACTGCACCACGTGAACGCCCACCCGGCCGGCACGGATGCCGAGATCGGATTCTGGATGGTCTCCGATGCGCGAGGGAAGGGCTACCTGAGCGAGGCTGCGCGGCCCGTCATCGACTGGGCGTTCGCCGAGCAGGGCATGGTGCGTCTGGGCTGGCGCGCTGTCGCGGGGAACATCCCGTCCGCTCGTACGGCGCGGACGCTCGGCTTCCGGTACGAAGGCCTGCAGCGCCTCGCACTGACCAGCCCTCGAGGCCGTGACGACGGCTGGTTCGCCGGGTTGCTGGCGACCGACGACCGCATGCCGGTGGCCTGGACGGTGCTGGACTGAGCCGGGCCGACCCCGTCGGCACGCGCTCGGCGCAGCCGCGGGGGGTGACGTTGTCGGATGCCGGTGACAGGATGGCTGCATGCCTGAGATGCCGGAGGTCCAGGGGCTCGTCGATTTCCTCGGCGAGCGCGCCGCAGGCCGAACGATCACGCGGACGAGCATCGGTGCGATCGCCGCGCTGAAGACGTTCGATCCGCCGAACACGGCGCTGCACGCAGCCACGATCACCGGGGCCACCAGGCACGGCAAGTTCGTCGACCTGACCTGCGGGGACGACCTGCACCTCGTGTTCCATCTCGCCAAGGCGGGATGGCTGCGCTGGTACGACGAACTGCCGACCACTCTCATCAAGCCGGGCAAGAGTCCGATCGCCGTGCGCGTCGCGCTGGACGACGGCAGCGGGTTCGATCTCACCGAGGCCGGCACCAAGAAATCCCTCGCCGTGTACGTCGTGCGCGACGCCCAGGACGTACCGGGAATCGCGCGCCTCGGACCGGACCCGCTCGATGATGCGTTCACGCGCGAGGTGTTCGCGGGTCTGCTCGAAGGGCGGCGCATGCAGATCAAAGGGCTGCTGCGCGACCAGGGCGTGATCGCCGGCATCGGCAACGCCTACTCCGACGAGATCCTGCATGCGGCGCGCATGTCGCCTTATGCGATCGCCGGCACGCTCGAAGACGACGAGGTCGATCGGCTGTTCACCGCACTGCAGGACACCCTGCGAGAAGCCGTGGCGGAAGCCTCGGGCAAGCCGCCCGCCGACCTCAAAGACGCCAAGCGGCGCGGAATGCAGGTGCACGCACGCCGAGGAGAGGCATGCCCTGTGTGCGGCGACACCGTCCGCAGCGTCTTCTTCGCCGACCGCTCCCTGGAGTACTGCCCGACCTGCCAGACCGGGGGCAAGGTGCTCGCCGATCGACGGCTGTCACGACTGCTGAAATGACGGTTCCGCCGAGGAATGAAATCCGCTCAGGTGCGTTGAGTACACTCAGAGCATCAACGTGCTCCGGGGTCGGTGAGAATCCGAACCGGCGGTGACAGTCCGCGAACGTCTCGGTTCATCCGAGACGCCGATCCGGTGGAAATCCGGAACCGACGGTGATGCGAGGGAGACCTCGCTAGTCCGGATGGGAGGCAGCACGATGCGCGTACGCGCGCATTCGACCACCCCCGGAGCCTTCACGAAGGACGACGGATGGCAGTGACCGAGGCTGAGCGCCGGGCGATGACCCGCGCCATCGAACTCGCCGTCCGCGGCCCGCGGGGCGCGAACCCGCAGGTCGGTGCCGTGTTCCTCTCCCCGACCGGCGACGTCATCGCCGAGGGATGGCACCGCGGCGCCGGCACCGCGCACGCGGAGGTCGACGCGCTGTCGCACCTCGATCCCGACGCCGCGCGCGGCGCCACCGCCGTCGTCACGCTCGAGCCCTGCAACCACACCGGCCGCACCGGCCCGTGCGCGCTCGCACTCATCGACGCCGGCGTCCGCCGTGTCGTGTACGCCCTCGACGACCCTGGTGCCACATCCGGTGGTGGCGCGGATCGCCTGCGCGCCGCCGGCATCGAGGTCGAAGCCGGCGAGCAGGCGGATGCCGCACGCACCGTCATCGGCGATTGGCTGACCGCGCAGCGCCTCGGCCGCCCGCACGTCACCGTGAAATGGGCGCAGAGCCTGGACGGACGCGCCGCCGCGGATGACGGCAGCAGTCAGTGGATCACCGGCCCGCAGGCCCGCGCGGACGTGCACAGACGGCGCGCGGCATCCGATGCGATCGCCGTCGGCACCGGAACCGTGCTCGCAGACGATCCATTGCTCACGGCGAGGGACGGTGACGCGCTTTTCCCCCATCAGCCGATCCCTGTCGTGATCGGATCGCGTGAGATCCCCGAGACCGCTGCGCTGCACCGCCACCCGCACGCGCTGCTGCGATTCGAGACCCGCGACCTGCAGACGGTGATGCGCGAACTGCACGCCCGCGGCATCCAGAGGCTCTTCGTCGAGGGCGGCCCGACGCTCGCGAGCGCGTTCATCGCCGCGGAGCTGGCCGACGAGATCCTCACCTACATCGCGCCGGTGCTGCTGGGCGGCCGTCGTCTCGCGCTCACCGAGATCGGCGTCGGCTCGATCGCCCACGCCAGGCGCCTCATCGTCGACGAGCGTGTGCAACTCGGCGCCGACCTGCTCGTCGTCGCGCACCCCGAGGACGCGTCCGCCGCTACGGAAGTCACGGAAGAAGGAAGCTGATGTTCACCGGAATCATCACCGAGATCGGCGAGATCACCGCCATCGCACCGTCCGGAGACGGGTGGCGACTCACCGTCCGCGCCCCCGGCGCGGCCGCGGATGCCGTGCACGGCGAGTCGATCGCGGTATCGGGCGTGTGCCTGACCGTCGTCGACTCGACGCCCGAGACCTTCGACGCCGATGTGATGAAGCAGACCCTCGACGTCTCGGCGCTGGCCGCGGCATCCGTCGGCTCGCGCGTCAACATCGAGAAGGCGATGCCGGTGGGCGCCCGTCTGGGCGGCCACATCGTCCAGGGCCACGTGGACGGCATCGGCCGCATCGTCGAAGTCCGCCCCGGCGATCAGTGGAGCGTCCTCCGCGTCGCGCTGCCCGCCGAGCTCGCCCCGCTCGTCGTCGACAAGGGATCCATCTCGATCGACGGCACCTCGCTCACGGTGAGCGCCGTCAGCGACGCCGGCGCCATCGACCCGTGGCTCGAGGTCTCGCTGATCCCGGAGACTCTGGCCGCCACCACCCTCGGCGGCCGAAACGTCGGCGACGTCGTCAATCTCGAGACGGACATCCTGGCCCGTCATGTCGAGCGCCTGCTCGCATTCCGCTCTGCTCCGGAAGGAGGCTCGCGATGAGCCTTGCCACCATTCCTGCGGCCCTGGACGCCCTGCGCGCCGGTCGCCCCGTGATCGTCGCGGACGATGAGAACCGTGAGAACGAGGGCGACGTCATCCTGTCCGCCGAGCTCGCGACGCCCGAGTGGGTGGCGTGGACGGTTCGCTGGTCCTCCGGATTCATCTGCGCCCCGATGCCCACCGATCTCGCCGACCAGTTGAACCTGCCGCCGATGGTCGAGGCCAACGAGGACGCGCGCTCGACCGCGTACACGGTCAGCGTGGATGCCGCGGAAGGCGTGACCACGGGCATCAGCGCACACGATCGCGCACACACGCTCAACGTCCTGGCGAACCCCGAATCGACATCCACGAGCATCATCCGCCCAGGACACATCCTGCCGCTGCGCGCCGTCGACGGCGGCGTCCGCGAGCGCAGCGGCCACACCGAGGCCGCCGTCGAGCTGATGAAGCTCGCGGGCCTGCGCCCCGTGGGCGCGATCGCGGAGGTCGTCGCCGAGGACGGCAGCATGATGCGCCTTCCCGGACTCATCGAACTGGGTGAGCGCGACGACGTCCCCGTCATCACCATCGAGCAGCTCATCGCCCACCTGAACGAGGTCGACCCGCGTGACGAGTCACCCGCGGCATCCGCCACGGGCAGGCGCCGCGTCAGCCTCCGTGCGGACGCCACCGTCCCCACCGAGCACGGCACGTTCCGCTTCCTCGCGTACAAGGACCGCGTCACCGGCACCGACCACATCGCGGTCGTCAAGGGAGATGTGGGCGAGACGGCGCTCGTGCGCGTGCACTCCGAGTGCCTGACCGGCGAGGCCTTCGGTTCGCTCAAGTGCGAGTGCGGTCCCCAGCTGGACGCCGCCCTCGACGCGATCGAGCAGGACGGCGGCGTGGTCATCTACATGCGCGGTCACGAGGGCCGGGGCATCGGCCTCATCAACAAGCTGCGCGCGTACAGCCTGCAGGAGGAGGGCCTCGACACGGTCGATGCCAACCTCGCGCTCGGACTGCCGGCGGATGCCCGCGAGTACGCGGCGGCAGCCGGAATCCTCAGCGATCTCGGCGTCTCGAAGGTGCGTCTGCTCACCAACAACACCGACAAGGTGAAGCAGCTGCGCGAACTCGGACTGGATGTCGTCGAGCAGGTGCCGCTGATCGTCGGCGTCGGACCGAACAACCACCAGTACCTCGAGACCAAGCGCGACCGGATGGGTCACATCATCGGAGAGGCGGAGCTCGCTGAAGCTCTCGCCAACGGGAAGGACAAGGTATGAGCGGCGCAGGAGCCCCCACCCCGCAGGAACCGGTCGATGGAACCGGGCTGAACGTGGTCATCATCGCCGGCACCTGGCACGACACGATCACCGACGGTCTCATCGCGGGTGCCGAGCGCACGCTGAACGCGGCGCAGGCGACGCACCGCCTCGTGCGCGTACCCGGCTCGTTCGAGCTGGCCCTCGCCGCACAGGCCGCCTTCGCCGGCGGAGCGGATGCCGTCGTCGCCCTCGGCGTCATCATCCGCGGAGGCACGCCGCACTTCGAGTACGTCTCGGCTGCGACGACTGACGGGCTGACCCGGGTGTCGCTGGATGCGGGCAAGCCGGTGGGGTTCGGCGTCCTCACCCTCGACGACGAGACGCAGGGCCTGGATCGCGCGGGCCTTCCCGGTTCCAAGGAGGACAAGGGCGCCGAGGCCGCGGATGCCGCGATCCGCACCGCGCTGCTCGTGAAGCACCTGCGCGGCTGAGGCTCGCCTACCTGGCGGCGAATCCCGCGCCGGGCGTACGGTGAGGGCATGGAGACACTGCGACACATCGTCCTGCTCGTCCACCTCATCGGCTTCGCCGTGCTGTTCGGCTCGTGGGCCGTGCAGGCCTTCGGCGGCAAGCGCCAGTTCGGGAAGATCATGGAGTACGGCCTTCTGATCGCCGGAGTCGCCGGGCTCGCACTGGCGGCGCCCTGGGGTCTGCCGGAAGGCGCCGAGATGAACTACGTGAAGATCGGCATCAAGCTGGTCGTCCTCATCGTCATCGGCGGGCTGGTCGGCGCCGGGTTGTCGCGTCAGAAGCGCGGCGCGACGGTTCCGCCCGCGGTGTTCTGGCTGGTCGGCATCCTCACCGTGACGAACGCCGGCATCGCGGTGCTGTGGCGCTGACGCGACTCAGTCGCTGACGCGCGTCGAGCCGCGGAGAGCCGTACCGAGCGAGCGCAGTGAGCCGAAAGTGACGTTCGTCGCGCGAGCGCCGTGCGTCATGTTCGCCTGAACATCAACGCGCCTGCGGCGGGGCCGTGCTCTCGCGGATGACGAGTTCCGTGCCGATCAGCGGCAGCGGAGCCGCGTGCTCGCCATCCAGCTCGGCCAGGAGCAGGTCGACGGCGGCCGCACCGACGCGTTCGGGGTGCTGCTGCACGGTCGTCAGGGGCGGCCACAGCTGCGCGGCATCCGGCAGACCGTCGAAGCCGACGATGCTGACCTCGCCGGGGACGGCGCGTCCGATCTCGCGGAACGCCCGCAGCACTCCGATCGCCATCTGGTCGTTCGCGGCGAACACGGCCGTCACGTCCGCCTCGTCGCGCAGCCGGACGCCCGCGCGGTACCCGGAATCGGCTGACCAGTCCCCGACGATCACGTCGGGCACACGGCATCCGCGCGCTTCCAGCGTCGCCTGCCAGGACTGCCGCCGTCGCTCAGCGGAATACGACTTCGCCGGTCCCGCCACGTGCCACACCGTCTCGTGGCCGAGCTCGAGCAGGTGCTCGGTCGCCAAACGCGCACCCTGCGCCTGGTCCGTATCGACGAAGGGCCGCGTGCTCTCGCGGCTCGAGTCGACGAAGACCACCGGCACTCCGACAGGGATCTCGACGGCCGATTCATCCAGCTGGTGCGCCTCGATGACGATCACGATCCCATCGACCGCGTGCTCCTCAAGCCTGCGGAAGGCACCGGCCACGGTTTCGGTGGCGCTGGATTCGATCGGGATGAGCGTGAGCGCGTATCCTGCCTGCGCCGCCCTGACGGCGATCGCGTCGAGCGTTCGCTGATTGCCGTACGAGCTGAACGAGAACATGACGACGCCGATCGCACGGAATCGACCTGAGCGCAGCGCCCGGGCCGCGCTGTTCGGCCGATAGCCCAGCCGTTGCATGGCCTCTTCGACCCGCGTCCGGGTCGCAGCCCCGACGTACCCTCGCGCGTTCACGACCCGCGAGACGGTCTGCCCCGAGACGCCCGCCTCGCGGGCGACGTCCTCCATCGAAGGTTCACGCCTGCGCTGCGGCGACTCTGCCGAGAGCTCTGGAGACACGATCATTCATCCGTTCATGTGTTGACGTTGACACACTAGCACCGCATCGCATATGTTGACGTTGACATATTGGCGCACGTCGCGCCCATCAACGTAAGAAGGTTCGTCGATGACGACACAGCTCGCCGCAGCGCCAGCGGCCACCGGCACGCCACGCCGCGAACGGCGCGACTGGAAGGGATGGGCCTTCGTCGGCCCGTTCATGGTCGTGTTCGCCCTGGTCTTCCTCACCCCGCTGCTCTATGCCCTGTACCTGAGCTTCTTCCAGGACAAGCTCGTCGGCGGCACGGCATTCGTGGGCTTCGACAACTATGTGCGCGCGCTGACCGACTCGCAGTTCTGGGAGGCATTCGGACGGGTCGCGATCTTCCTCGTGATCCAGGTGCCGATCATGCTCGTGCTCGCCCTCGGGGCGGCGCTCGCGCTCGACAGCGCACGCCTGCGCGGAGCATCCTTCTTCCGCATCCTGATCTTCCTGCCGTACGCGGTCCCGGCGGTCGTCGCCGTGCTCATGTGGGGCTACATCTACGGCGATCAGTTCGGTCTCACGGCGAACATCAACGACTTCCTCGGCATCGACGCGATCACGCCGTTCGCCAAGGAATGGATGCTCGTCTCGATCGGCAACATCGTCACGTGGGAGTTCGTCGGCTACAACATGCTGATCTTCTACTCCTCGCTCAAGACCATCCCGACCGACATGTACGAGGCAGCGGCGCTCGACGGTGCCGGCGCCTGGCGGACGATCTTCGCGATCAAGATCCCGTCGGTTCGCGGCGCACTCGTGATCGCCACGATCTTCTCGATCATCGGCAGCTTCCAGCTCTTCAACGAGCCCAACATCCTTCGGCCGCTCGCGCCGAACGTGATCACGACGTACTTCACGCCGAACATGTACGCGTACAACCTGTCCTTCGCCGGGCAGCAGTTCAACTACTCCGCCACCATCGCCATCATCATGGGCGTCATCACCGCCGTGATCGCCTACGTCGTGCAGCTGCGCGGCTCGAACCCGGAGGTGCGCTGAGATGGCTCTCCCCCTCGCACGTGACACGCGCAAGAAGAACGACCCGCTGAACCCGCGCAAGTCCAAGACGCTGCTCGTCGTCATGGTCGCGTACGCGCTGTACACGCTCATCCCGCTCGTGTGGCTGCTGTTCGCCTCGACCAAGACCCAGTCGGGCCTGTTCAGCTCGTTCGGCCTCTGGTTCGCCGACGACTTCGCGTTCTTCGACAACCTCGTGGAGACCTTCACCTACCGCGACGGCATCTTCCTGCGGTGGCTCGGCAACACCCTGCTCTACGTCGTCGTCGGCGCAGGCGGCGCCACGCTGCTGGCGACCATGGCCGGCTACGGGCTCGCCAAGTACCGCTTCCCCGGTCGCCGTGGGGTGTTCGCCGTCGTGCTGGGCGCCGTTGCGGTCCCCGGAACGGCGCTGGCCGTTCCGACCTTCCTGCTCTTCAGCGAGCTGGGGCTCACGAACACGCCGTGGGCGGTGATCATCCCGTCGCTGATCAGCCCGTTCGGGCTCTACCTCATCTGGGTGTTCGCCTCCGAGTCGATCCCGACCGAGCTGCTCGAAGCCGCCCGCATCGACGGCGCCGGTGAGTTCCGGACGTTCTTCACGATCTCGATCCGCCTGCTGGCCCCCGGCATCGTGACGGTCGCCCTGTTCACGGTCGTCGCGACGTGGAACAACTACTTCCTCCCTCTGATCATGCTCTCGGACCCGGCGTGGTACCCGCTGACCGTCGGCCTCAACCAGTGGAGCGCTCAGGCCATCGGTGCCGGATCGCAGCCGATCTACAACCTCGTGATCATGGGGTCGCTCATCACGATCATCCCGATCGTGATCGCCTTCCTCATGCTGCAGCGCTTCTGGCAGTCCGGTCTCACCGCCGGCGGCGTCAAGCAGTAGCCCCGAGTTCTCCCTGAACGCACCACCCTGAAAGGACACAGCAATGAAGCACCTTCCCTCCCCCGCCCTCAGGCGGGCTCTCACGGCAGTCGCCGCCGGAACCGTCGCCACGCTCGCGCTGGCCGGTTGCAGCGCCGGCGGTGACGAAGAAGGCGCGGCGGCCGGTGACGGTTCGTTCGCCTCCGTCGAAGCCGCACTCGAAGCCGGCGGCGAGATCACGTACTGGTCGTGGACGCCGTCCGCCGAGGCACAGGTCGCCGCCTTCGAGAAGGAGTATCCGAACGTCGACGTCAACGTCGTCAATGCCGGCACGAACAACGACGAGTACACCAAGCTGCAGAACGCGATCAAGGCGGGCTCCGGTGCGCCCGACGTCGTTCAGGTCGAGTACTACGCGATGCCCCAGTTCGCTCTGACGGATGCCTTCGTCGACCTGTCGCAGTACGGGTTCGCGGACTTCGAGGATGACTACACGGCATCCACCTGGAACTCGGTGACCGATGGCGACGCCATCTACGGCCTGCCCCAGGACTCCGGCCCCATGGCGCTGTTCTACAACAAGGCCGTCTTCGACGAGCTCGGCCTGGCGGTTCCCACCACATGGGACGAGTACTACGAGGCGGCCAAGGCGATCCATGCCGCCGATCCGACGAAGTACATCACGAACGACATCGGCGATGCCGGCTTCGCGACGAGCATGATCTGGCAGGCGGGCGGCCAGCCGTTCGCGACCGACGGCACCGATGTGACCATCGACCTGGCCGACGAAGGCTCCGCGAAGTGGACCGAGAACTGGAACCGCCTCGTCGCCGAGGGCCTCATCGCCCCCACGGGGAGCTGGAGCGACGAATGGTTCCGCGCCCTGGGCGACGGCAGCATCGCCACGCTCGTGATCGGCGCCTGGATGCCCGGCAACCTCATCTCCGGCGCCCCTGACGGCGCAGGCGACTGGCGCGTGGCCCCGATGCCGACCTATGACGGCCAGCCGGCCAGCGCCGAGAACGGCGGCGGCGGTCAGGCCGTGACGAAGCAGAGCAAGAACCCCGAGCTCGCGGCCGGTTTCCTGTGGTGGCTGAACAACAGCGAGGAGAGCATCGACATCTTCCTCGAGTCCGGCGGCTTCCCCTCGACCGCGGCCGAGCTCGCCGACGAGGAGTTCCTCGCGGACGCACCGGAGTACTTCGGCGGCCAGAAGATCAACGAGGTGCTCGCCGCCGCTGCCGGCGACGTCGTCGAGGGGTGGAGCTACCTCCCCTACCAGGTGTACGGCAACAGCATCTTCGGCGACACCGTCGGTCAGTCCTACCAGAACGGCACGGATCTGAACGACGGCCTCGCGGACTGGCAGGACGCGCTCGTGCAGTACGGCAATGAGCAGGGCTTCGCCGTAAACAAGTGATATCCCGAGTAGGGGTGCGCGTATCGACGAGTTCGGGCGCGCACCCCGACCCACCTCTTCTTCGAAAGCACGGCACGTGACCACCTTCTCCATCGGCGACACCGACTTCCTCCGCGACGGCGCACCCCACCGCATCATCTCTGGAGCGCTGCACTACTTCCGGGTGCATCCCGACCAGTGGCAGGACCGCATCCGCAAGGCCCGGCTGATGGGGCTCAACACCATCGAGACCTACGTCGCCTGGAACGCTCACGAGCCGCGTCGAGGAGAGTGGGACGCCACCGGATGGAATGATCTGGGCCGCTTCCTCGACCTCATCGCGGCGGAGGGCATGGACGCGATCGTCCGGCCGGGTCCGTACATCTGCGCCGAGTGGCACAACGGCGGTCTGCCGACCTGGGTCGATGCCGACGAGCGGACCCTGCGGACCTCCGATCCGGCGTACCTGGCCGATGTCACCGGTTTCCTCGAGCGCGTCTACGAGATCGTCGCGCCGCGGCAGATCCACCACGGCGGTTCCGTCGTGCTCGTGCAGATCGAGAACGAATACGGCGCCTACGGCTCGGACAAGGCCTACCTGGAAGAACTCGTCCGTGTGACCCGCGCGGCCGGCATCGAGGTGCCGCTCACCACGGTCGACCAGCCCACCGACCGGATGCTCGACGACGGGAGCCTGTCCGAACTGCACAAGACCGGCTCGTTCGGCTCCCGCAGCGTCGAACGTCTGGAGACTCTGCGCAGGCACCAGCGCACGGGGCCGCTGATGTGCTCGGAGTTCTGGGACGGCTGGTTCGACTGGTGGGGCGGCGTGCACCACACCACCGACGTCGCTGCGGCCGCTTCCGAGCTCGACGCGCTGCTCGCAGCGGGCGCCTCCGTCAACATCTACATGTTCCACGGCGGCACCAACTTCGGCCTCACGAACGGTGCGAACCACAAGGGGCGCTATCTGCCGCTGGTGACCTCGTACGATTACGACGCTCCGCTCGATGAGGCGGGAAATCCCACGGCGAAGTACTTCGCCCTGCGGGACGTGATCGCGAAGTACGCGCCGGTCCCCGATGAGGTGCCGCCCCTGGCCTCCCCCGCGCCCGCTTTCACGGCGGAGCTGCGTCCCGTAGGCGCGTGGACGGATGCCGCAGTCACCGGCACTGCGTCCGATGCGCCCGCTTCCTTCGACGATCTCGATCACCTGAGCGCGCTCGTGCGCTACGACGCCGCACTGCCGGAGGGGTTCGCCGGCGGCATCCTCCGAGTCGACGAGGAGATCCGCGACCTGGCGTGGGTCACCGTCGACGGCCGGCGCGTCGGGACGCTCTCGCGCACCCGTCACGATCGGGCGATCGAACTGCCGGCAGGGCAACGGCTCAGCATCCTCGTCGAGGATCAGGGGCGGGTCAACTACGACCACCGCCTGGGTGAGCACAAGGGAATGATCGCGGCTCCCGTGCTGGATGGCGAGGCGCTCGGCGGCTGGTCCTCCACACCGTTGGACGTGGCAGCGATCGCGGGCCGTGTCACTGAGGGGACCCACCTGAACGGTGAGGGTCCGCTCGCGTACACGGCCGAGTTCACGCTGGATGCCGCATCCGACCTGTTCCTGGACACTTCGGCGTGGAGCAAGGGCTACGCGTTCGTCAACGGGTTCTTCCTCGGCCGCTACTGGCGCAACGGACCGCAGCGCACGCTGTTCGTCCCCGCCCCGGCGACGCGCGCCGGTCAGAACCGCCTCGTCGTGCTCGAACTCGAGAACGTGCTGGAGCCGACCGCGGCGTTCGTCGCCGGGGCGGCGCTGGGCGACCTCAGCGAGTGACGCGACACGTACGAATCCCACGGGGAACGCACAGCCGGGCGTAAACTCCGGTGTGCTCTTTCCCCGACTCGAGCACACCGGAGGCCCCATGAGTTCCGTCACCAAGCCGGCGAATCCCCGCTCGCGCGTCATCACCGCGAGCCTGGTCGGCACGACCATCGAGTTCTACGACTTCTACGCCTACGCGACAGCAGCCGTGCTCGTGTTCCCCGTACTGTTCTTCCCGAGCGACAACGACACGGCATCCCTGCTGGCGTCGTTCGCCGTGTTCGGCGCGGCGATGGTCGCCCGTCCGATCGGCGCGGTCGTGTTCGGGCACTTCGGTGACAAGTTCGGACGCAAGGCCACGCTGGTGGCCTCGCTGCTGACGATGGGCATCGCGACGTTCGTCATCGGCCTGCTGCCGACCTTCCAGCAGATCGGCTGGGTGGCGCCGCTGCTCCTGCTCATCCTGCGTCTCGCGCAGGGCTTCGCGCTCGGCGGCGAGTGGTCGGGGGCGGCGCTCGTCGCGACCGAGAACGCCCCCGCCGGGAAGCGCGCCTGGTACGGCTCGTTCCCGCAGCTGGGTGCTCCACTGGGCTTCATCATCGCGAACGTGCTGTTCCTGGCCATCAACTGGATGCTGCCGCACGCCGAGAACCCGGCGCTGAAGTCCGAGGCGTTCCTGGCCTGGGGATGGCGCATCCCGTTCCTCTTCTCGGCCGTCATGGTCATCATCGGCCTGTGGGTTCGACTGAAGCTCGTCGAATCCGACACGTTCAAGAAGGCATCCGATTCGGGTGCGATCCGCAAGCTGCCACTGGTGACCGTGTTCCGCCACCACTGGAAGCAGCTGATCCTGGGCACGTTCATCATGCTCGCGACCTACGTGCTGTTCTACCTGATGACGAACTTCACGCTCACCTACGGAACGAAGGCTGCCGACCTGGAGACGGCATCCGCCGCTGCCGAAGCCGCCGCAGAGGCAACAGGCAAGGCGTTCGATCCGTCGGCGTTCGCCGCGCAGTTCTACCCCGGCCTCGGCTTCGGCTACACGGACTTCGTGCTGATGCAGATCATCGGCGTGGTGTTCTTCGGCATCTTCACGCTGCTGTCAGGGCCGATCGCGGACGCCATCGGCCGCCGCAAGCTGCTGCTGTGGACGACCGCCGCGATCATCGTGTTCGGACTGCTCTTCAACACGTTCCTGCTGCCGCAGGCCGACCCGAAGTTCACCGGGGCCCTCACGCAGGCGTTCCTCATCTTCGGCTTCGTGCTGATGGGCACCACGTTCGGCCCGATGGGGGCGCTGCTCCCTGAACTGTTCCCGACGAACGTCCGCTACTCGGGCTCCGCGATCGCCTACAACGTGTCGTCGATCCTCGGCGCCGCGGTCGCACCGTTCATCGCGGTGGCGCTGTGGGCGCTGGTCGACGGCCAGCCGTGGTTGGTGGGCGTATACCTGTCGTCGATGGGTGTGCTGACGTTCATCGCACTGATCTTCACGCCCGAGACCAAGGACCACGACTACGAGTCCGACCTCGGTGTGGGTGCCACGCTCTAGCGGTCGGAATCCGATTCGAATCGCTCGATCTGCTCGAAATCAGTCCGAGCTGAGCAGATCGAGCGATTCGAACGCGGGCGTTCGCCCGTTCAGTAACGGGCGAAGAGGCGGCGGGTGGAACCGTCCAGGACGACCGTCCCGCCGTACGGCAGGATCCACTGCGGGCGCGTATGGCCGAACGGCACGCCAACGCAGATCACTGCCTCCGGGTTGTAGCGCGCGACCACGTCGACCGCGGCATCCCGTTGCGCATCACGCAGCTCCTGCGCCTCGGCCGGCGATGGGTGGAACTCGAAGTCGCTGACCGGCGGCCTGGCCAGGACGACGCCGTCGATGGCGTTCAGGATGCCCCGCTCGCCGAGGCCGCGCAGCCAGCGTGCGACCCAGCCTGCACTCGAGCGCTCCTCGCTCGTCTCGAGGAGCAGGATCGCTCCCTCCAGATCGGATGCCGCAGGAAGCCGGTCGACCCAGGCCAGGCCGTCGAGCACCTCCAGGCATCCGCCCCAGGTGCGGCCTTCGACGCGTCGTTCCGGCCCGCTCCACGTCCATGGCTCGGTCGGCGCACGGTCGCCGTACTCGGTGAGCGCACGAGGATCGGCCCAGCGGCGGCCCACATCCTCTGACTCCCCCGGTTCGGTGATCTCGATCTCGGCGGCCTCGATCAGCGCGGCCCGCAACGACCGCAGGTGGATCGCGTCCACCGCCGGCCCAGGCCCGAGCTGGACCGCGGTCGATCCGCCGTGGTACCCCGCGATGCCGAGCCCCCACAGCCAGTTCAGAATGTTCGTGTTGTCGCTGTAGCCGAGGAACGGTTTCGGGTCGGCGAGGGCGAGGGACGCGTCGAGATGCGGCACGACGAGCATCTGGTCATCTCCGCCGATGGTCGCGAGGATGCCTCGGATCGAAGGGTCCGCGAGGGCGGCATTGACGTCGGTCGCGCGCGCCACCGGGCTCGCGTCGAGCATCCGTGTCGTCGGATACTCGACGGGCACCAGACCGGTCGACTCGATCAGCCTCCGCAGCGCCTGCTCGTGCAGCTCGGGCGCCACCGCGGGGGCTGCGAACGCGGGCGACAGGATGGCGACGCGGTCACCGGGGCGGAGCTTGGGCGGGATGCGCATGGGTCCATCCCATCACGAGTCGCGGCGCGGACGCGTCAATGGATGTTGACATCTGAACCTCGTCAACGTAAATTGACGATCGGAGGGCATCATGAGCACGCGCACCGCCAACGCCACGGACCCGACAGGCGAGCCGATCGCAGAGCTGCACCGGCTCGCGGCGCTGCGCCGCGAGATCGCGCAGTCCGAGGAGGCTCAGGTGCGCCGCGCGCGCACCGCCGGATACTCCTGGCAGGCGATCGCCAGCGCCCTGGGCGTCAGCAAGCAGGCCGCGCACCGGCGTTTCGGGCGCGCATAGTCGTCGAGGCGGATCAGCAGGTCCGCAGCACCGCTCCCGCAGCGGCGCGCTCGCGATCGTCGATGCCGAGATCGTACGCGCCGAGCACCCCCACCCACTGCTCGACATACGCGCAGCGCAACGTTGGCTCCGGCGGGAGCCACTGCGCCGGCCCCGACGCACTCTTGGACTGATTCGTCTCCTGGGACGCGGCGACCAGGTTCTGCGGATCGTTCGCGAACGCCGTGCGCTGCTCGTCGCTCCAGGCATGGGCGCCGTGCTCCCACGCCCAGGCGAGCGCTACGACGTGATCGATCTGCACCAGCACCGAGGTGTCCTGGCCCGAGACGAAGGCCACCGCCGAACCGTCATACGGATCGATGAGCTCACCGGCGAGCACCTTGCACTCGCGCGTGCCCGGCTTGAACACCGGATCGAGCAGATCGCGCCCCAGGATGTCGTTGCGAGTGTCGCACCCGTTGCGATCCACGTCGGCCCAGCGCTGACCGAACAGGTCGCGGTCGTAGTCGTACGGCGCCTGGCCCGAGACGGGCGCCAACCCTTCGAGGACATCGAGCGCCCGCGCGGAGGCGTCGACCTGGTCGGCCGGGCCCGTCGGTGGCTGCGGATCGGATGCCGTGGGAGACGGCGTCACCACGGCATCCGCTTCCGGCGTCGACGCAGGCATCGGCGTCGCGGCCGGCCGTCCTGACGGAGGTCCGCCCGCGGCGGGCGACGAGCCGAGATTCATGACACCGACGCCGATCGCTACGGCCACGATCACCAGCGCGATGGCGCCGGTGCTCCATGTCCTCCGACGAGAACGCGGCGGCCGTCGGCGGTGCGTCCGACCAGCCCCACCGTTCTTCGGCCGCCCCGCCCGAGGATGGGGCGGCGGAGCGCTGCCTGCGGGCGCGCGATCACTTCCCCCCGACGGACGCGGGGGCGGAGCCGGCGCCACCTCAGATGCCGCTGTCGTAGGTGTCGGGGTCGATCTCGACCGCGATGGCGCGCTGCGGTGCGTCCCACAGACCGATCGCTCCGATGGGCAGGGGGCCGGCGACATCCACTCGCCAGACCAGGTCGATGCCGGCGCGGCCGGAGCCGCGGAACGGCGCCGTCACCACCCTGGCATCGTCGTGGAAACCCAATTGCCGCTCCAGCCGATCGGGCATGACGAGATAGCTCGTGACGTTCTCGTGATGGCCCTCCTGCACCTGACGCGGGGCCAGCCAGCTCGCGCTGAGGGGCGTCACCGGCTCGCGCCGGCCGGCCAGCGAATCGAGAAGGAAATCGTCCCAGGCGATGCCGTCGTCGATGCCGATCGGGTCGGTCATGTGCGCCAGGGCATCCAACGGGTTCTCATCGATCGCCGTGACCCGCGGCTTGCTGCCGTGCAGCGAGTGCCGTTGGATCTCGCCCATCAGCTCACGCAGTCGCGGCGCGGCCACGCGCGTCAGGACCGTCTCCTGCGACATCGCGTCGCGCAGCATCCGTCTGGCGTTGTTCGACGAGTGCGGAAGGTCGTCGTCGAGTGCTCCGACGCCGAAGGACGCGCCGTCCTGCCCGAGCTCGGCGCCGACTTCGCGCACGAGATCCCGGAACGCATCGGCGCGCCAACCGCGGCGCAGCAGGTGCTCGGTGGTCATCCGCCGCAGCCGCGTGGCCGCGGCGTAGTCGGTCTCGACCACCGTCCCGATGTTCATCGCGAACGGCAACGACTCCCGCGCGACCTCGTAATCGGGTTTCGACTCCCACTCCGGACGAATGGCCCACGGGTGATGGACTGCCCTGGCGAGCAGGTCGAGCCAATCGACCGTCTGACGATGCAGCGAGGACAGCCGGGCGAGCTCGCGTCTGGCGTGTCGAGAGGCATCCGAGATGTGCTCGAGATGCGCATGGGTGAGATTCACGTGCCGCTGGAACGTGGACCAGCCCCGATGATAGGCCGCGAGGAAACCGATCGTCAGCAGCACGCCCACCACGACGCCGAGGGTGATGGTCCCCCATGTCTCGGGGTACCAGAATCCGACCCGCCGTACGGTGTCGCGCAGCTCGGGGATGAGAACCGGAAGCAGTTCGACGAGGGCGACGACGCCGAAGATCACGAGCCACGCGACGAGCATCCGCCGGTGGAACGCCTTGCGCAGGCGGATCAACTCACCGGGCATCGGCGCCCGAAGGCGATCGATCTCACGGGCATAGCGCGCGACGGCGGTCTGGGCGGCGGTGCGGTCGGCGTTGAGCGCCGCGAGCAGACGCCACGTGAACGAGCGTTCGCGCCCCACGGCCCAATCGTCGTAGGAGGCGAGCGCATCGTCTCGGCGGCGGCGCTCCGCCTCGGCTGCCCTGGCGCGGGATGCTGCCGCGTCGCGTCGCGCCTTGGCGTCCTCCCACTGCACGCGCATCTCGCGTTGCATCTGCTCGCGGTACTCGCGGTTCGCCGTCTGCTCCGGGGTCTCCGGCACGGATGACTGGAGCGGTGCTGCGGGAGCAGGTGGGGCGGGAGCAGGCGTCTGCTTCGCGGGCGGCGCGGGCTCGGAAGCCTCAGCGTCGTCCTGGCCGGATGCCTCAGGGTCGTCCTGGCCGGTCGTCTCAGCGTCGTCCTGACCCGAAGCCTCGGCGTCATCCTGGCTTGTCGTCTGCGGCTCGTCAGGAGACGGGTCGGAACGCCCGTCCTGGTCGGAACGCGTCTCGTCCGAGTGCGCATCCTGACCGGCGTGGGGGACGTCCGAGTCCGGTTCGGCTGCCGAGTCCTGGGCCGCCACGACGACCTCCGCCGAGCGACCGGCGGACGCCGCAAGGGCGCGACGTGACGTCGGGACCACCGCATCCGGCTCTCCCGGGCGCGCCGATCCGGACGCCTCGGGCGTGGCGGGCGACGGTGCGACCGCGGTCTCCACCGCGGTCTCGACCACCGGCGAGACCGCGGCGGGCGGCGCGGGCACGGTGACGGGCTCCGGCAGCAGCCGGAACGCGTGCTCCGCGGCTGCCATCTCGTTGGCCGCCTGCTGCGCTTCGCCGACCCCGGCGCTGGCCCATGCGGCCAGGTGCGTGCGAGGCTCACCCGCCGCCAGGATGTACCAATCCACGGGTACGGGAAGATTCGCAGGGCCCGCTTCGATCGTCCAGACATCACCCGGGTCGGGGAAGACGTCCGAGACGCGGCCGAACACCGGGACCTTCTCCTCGATCTTGACGAAACCGAGGTCGGAGAGGTCCGAGCTGCCGTCCAGCGACCCGAACACGAGCTCGCGCAGACGCGCCCACAGTCGCGGTGTCGTCCGCACTCCGCCGACTCCGACGGGGGCCGCCATCGCGGCCCTCGCCGCCTTCTCGGCGTCGAAGATCTCGTCTCGACGGGCGATGAGCTGCGCGTCGCGCGCGTCGAGCACGGAGTCGAAGTCCTGTCCGACGATGTGCGTGCCGTCATCTGACTGCAGCTGGCGAGTGAGCGCCCTGCCGGTCCTGGACGTGATCCAGCGCCACGTCCATCGCGGCATCGACGCCAGCTTGTCGGCGCTGAACGATCCGAAGCGGCGCAACTGCTCGACGATGCCGATGCGGTCGCGGTCCGGCTGTCGCTCCTCGTCGATCGGGTGGAAGCTCAGCGCCCCCTGGTCCAGCGACATCGAGGCGGCGACCATCTGCTCCACGTATCCGGGGACGAGGCCGTCCTCGATGAACGCGGTGCCCGTCGGCGGCGACCCGGCACTCGGGTCGATGAGCAGCGAGTCGGCTCGGCTGGCCAGGTCGAGCACCTGCGCCGCGGTCCTGCGGCCGAGCGCTTCGGTGATCACGGCGTTGACGAACACCCGGGACACCCAGACGCTCTGGTGGCTGGATGCCTCGCGCTGCACGAGCTCGAAGCTCCCGACCCCTGCGCCGTTCCACAATCCTGCGACGCTGGCGAGGTGCATGAGCGCGAACCCGACGAAACGGTCGTTGTCGCGGACGAACGCGTCCCCCGACCACGGGGTGGAGCGATCCTCCGGCGAGGCCACGACGACCGTGCCGTACTCCGACGCCGCCCAATCCACACGCTGCTGCAGCTGGAACTCGGTCGGCGCGCAGATGAGCGTCAACCGGGAGAGGTCCGTGGGCTGGTCGGCGATGCTCACGGACGGCACTGCCATCGGCATGGCTTTGACGAGGTACTCCCCCACCTGCTCGGCGATGTCATCCTGTTCGGCGTCGATCTCGCGCGAGGGAACCGCCGAGCGGAGCTTGACGAGCCGGACGAGGGTCAGACTCTCGCGCGCCAGGGATTCGAAGAGGTCGACATCGACCGCCGTCAGACGGTGCTCACGATCGAGCACGAGGATCGTCGCGCCGATGCGCGGCGGGCCGGAGCGCGCGCGCCGCACGTGCTCCGGACGCACCCAGAGCGCCGGGCCGAGCAGCCCCATCCTCGTCCACTCGCCGGCGAGCGCGAGCAGCGTCTCACCCTGCTCCCCACTGGGGAGCAGGATGACGCTCACCTTGCGATCCGGCCAGGACGATCGGACCATGTCAGACTCCGGTATCCACGGCGCGCGTCGCCATGACCGCCGAAGACAGGCTCTGCAGGGCTGCGGCCACCCGATGGCGGATCTCCCAGCTCACCGGGTAGTCGTACACCGACACCGAGAAGTCGTGCTCGGCGACCTGCGAGCGGAAGTTGGCGTACTCGTCGCCGAAGTAGTCGCGCAGCGCCTGCTGACGTTCGGCCAGCGTGCCGGAGGCCTCTCCGGCACGCGCGGGGGCGGGGACAGGGGCATCAGGCGCGAGTCGCCCCTCCTGCACCCAGCGCACGAGCGTGTCGGACATCTCGAGATCGTCACCGCCGAGGAAAGCGAGGATCTGGTACGGGCGCAGCGGCTCCAGCGACTCCTGCGTGTTGCACAGCGCCAGGGCGATCGTCAGGGACTGCATGACCACACCGGGGTAGTCGTACGGCTGGGTGCGCCTGGTGTCCAGCAGCGGACGAGGGAAACCTGCGTGGCGACGCGACTCGGGGTCCCACAGCGACAGCCCCGGTCCTCGCTCGCCGCCGTCGCCCTCGACCTTCAGCCACCCCAGGGCCTTCGCCACGTACCAGCCGCGGATCATCGCGTTGATCACGGTCGGGTCGGCCGGAATCGCCTCGCCGAGCAGGCGCGATCGCTTGAACCGCCAGAACGCCTCTCGGCTCTCCTGCGTGTTCGACTGGCGCAGCCAGTCACGCGCGATCGGCTCCATCACCGAGTCCATGACGATCGGCTGATACGGGAACCCGCTCATCGCGAACACCTCGATGCCCTCGACCCGCGCATCCTGGAACCAGCTGTCCGAGACCGCGTCGTTCCAGAAGCCCATCGCGCCGAGCACCTGCTTGGTGACCGCATACATCTCCGTGCCGGCCTTGAAGGGGATCGAGCTGAACACCAGGCTGGTGGCCTCGTTGATGGCTTTGTCGTGCACGAGACGCAGCAGCGTCGGGTTGAGCTTGACGAGCGGCTCGCTCGCGCCGAGCGCGGACTGCAGCTGCTCGCGGAACTTCTCGCGCCGCCGACCGAACACGTCGGGTGCGAGTTCGGACTCGTCGAAGAAGCTCCGCAGGTCCTCGGTGACGTACGCGTTGAAGGCGGTGCCCTCGCGGCGCATCCACTTCCGAGCGCGGTCGACGTAGGCATCCGGCGTGGTGGCCATCGTGAACCGCGGGTTCTGCGGCGACCGGGAGGCCTCGGGGTCGGCTGTCACCGACGGCTTCCATGTGCGGGCCTGGTCGATCATCGACCAGGTGCCGGCGTCCTCTTCGCTGCGCGAGACGGCGGCGACGCCGACGATGAGCTCGCGCACGGCGTCGAGGATCGCGTCCGCGAATCGGCCGGTCCCCGAGGAGAACGTGGAGCGGACGAGGCTCTCGAACTCTCGCGGGTACTCGTCCTGCTCGACCAGAAGCCGCTCGTTCGGCGCGGGGGTGTACTTGCGCGGAACGGTCGAGTCCTCGCGCTTGGGCCAGAAGTCGTAGTCGTTGTCGCGGTCGTCGGCGGTCTTGCGCGCCTTCACGCGCAGTGCGAGCTCCTTGTACGCACCCTCGAGGTGCACGCGCAGCGGGGTGAGGAACTCCCGTCGCAGCTCGTTCAGCAGCTGGGCCGCACTGCGGCGCAGCGGTGCCTCCGCGGCCCATTCGAACGCCTGCTGGATGCGCTCGACGGCACCGATGACGGCATCCTGATCCGGACGGATCGACTGCTGGTTGGGCGCGCTCTGCAACTGCTCGCTGACCAGGGACGGCAGGGACTGGACCCATTCCTCGTGCATCTGGGCCTCGGACTCGAGTCCATCGACCGTGCTCTTGAGCGTGCGGTCGAGACGTGTCAGCAGCTCGACCACGACCGGAAGCCCGTTCGTCGCGACGTGCTCAGCGATCACGCGGAGCATCTCGCCCGGCGCCTCGCGCTCCCACGTGTCCAGCAGAACCTGCCGGTGGTTCTGCTCGACGCGCAGCAGCTCTGGCTTTCGCACCGACCATTCGGCGAGCAGCCGCTGGCTCCAGGTCGTGAGGTCCAGGCCGCCGTTCTTGTCGAGCTGGGCCGGGTCGTTCAGGCGCAGCTGGATGTCCTGGCCGAGCTTGGTCGCCAGCGCCGCGCGCTCGGCGGCAGGACGCAGTTGATCCGTGACGTCGTTGTGATCCTCGGTGTCCTCGTTCAGTCGCAGCTCGCGGATGAACAGCTGGTAGTCCTGGTCGGCGCGGACCGAGATCCACTCGGCTTCCGTGCGCTGGGCGAACAGGGGGTCCGCCTCGGTGTGCGCGTACAGCATCCGGTCGATGACGGAGCGTGCCAGGCGCTCCGCGGAGTACTCGAAGAACTTCTCCCTGCCGAGCGTGACCCGACCGAACCCCATCGACGAGAACGCCGGCGAGTGGTGGGCCGAGTTGATGAGTCCGGTGGCGTCGGGGAGCACGTTCGCTCCGACGCGCGCCTGCCAGTTGCCCGAGGCGTACGCGGTGATGCTGTCCTGCACGCGGTCGTCCGTGATCCAGGCCGCGAGGCTGGCGGAGACGGCGTTGTAGACCTCGCTCTGGTCGGCGAAGGTCACCTTGGAGTTGCTGCGGCCGACGATGAACGGATACGCGGCCCCCACCCTGTCGCGTGCGCCGCCGTACGACGGAGCGACGCCCTGCGTCTGCAGCAGTTCGATCGTCGAGCTCGATGGAGTGTCGGTCCAGAAACCGTTCATGGTCTCGGCGATCGCCGCGAGCGCGTTGCCCGGGGTGCCGGCGGTGACGCCGAGCTGATCGAAGACGTCGGGGGCGTAGAGAATGCTGAAGACCTCGTTCGACCACGGATACTGCTTGGCCGTGGACTTGACGATCTCGATGATGTCGAGGAACTGACCGGCGCCGGACCCGCCGGCGACCGACGAGACGACGATGACCGTCGGGCTGCTGTTCGCCGACTCGTCCCTGGCTCGCAGAGCCCGACCCAGCGTCTGCAGCTCTGCAAGGGCCGCGGCATCGCCGAGTCGGGCGATCGCGTTGCGCGCGGCGACGGCGATGTCCCTGGTCGATGACAGCGCGACGGCGCGACCGACCGCACGGAACTGCCCGGCGCCCTTCGTCACGTCGACCCTGACGCGACGGGGATCCGGCAGCTGACGCTCGATGTCCGAGTGCACGCTCTGATTCGTCGCGTGGGCGCCCTCGATCGTCTTGTAGACCGTGTCGTAGTTCGCACCGGCCGAGACGAGGCCCTTGTACTCCTGCGCCGGGAGGAACGGGGCCGGGTAGTCGACGCCGTCCTGCACCGTTGGCGTATCGAAGTGAAGGAACTGCCAGGCGGCGGGAATCCCGCCGTTCCAACCGGCCTGCTGCAGCTTGAGCTCGAGCTGGTACTTCAGGCCGCGCAGCGTCTTTCCGCCGGAGCCGCCGACGCCGATGATGAGGAAGGGACGAAGCATGATGTCTCTCTGTCTTTCGCGATCGGTTCGGGTGTCAGGGCCGCGGCGGGGGCGGGGTGCCCGGGCGCGGAGGAGGCGGAGTCCCCGGGCCGCCGGAGCGCTGCGGTGCTCCTGACCCGCCGCGGGCGGGTGGAGCGGTCGCGCCGCCGGCTCGGCCGGGAAGCGGAGGAGGCGTGCCGCCGTCGGACGACGGTCGCGGCGCGGGCGCCGGTGCGGATGCCGGGGAGCCCGTCACGGGCCGCGCCGCTGCCCCACCGGGGCCGTTCGTCGCGGACGAGGCCTTCGCCCTGTCGCTCTCGACGAGCTCGGCGCGGGCGCGGTTCACCGCTTCGGCGAGAGTGGAATCCACCGTGATCTCGGCGAGCCGCTGCGCGTGCTGGCCCTGATCGCTGGGCGATGCCCGGTGGTAGATGACGACCGTGCCCGTGACGGAGTCGCCGCGGGCGGTCCGACGCAGCTCGGATTCGGGCACCACGACGCCGAAGAAGCGGTCCAGCGGCAGCTTCGCGAAGCGCAGCCGACGCCGCGAGTCCGTGGACCCCGTCGCCATTCGGCCTGCTCGCGCGGTGATGAGGGCTGTCCCCGCGGGGGCCGTGACCTCGTACCACGGCGCGCGCAGCGGGAACCACGGCACGCGCGCCCGCAAGGCACCGAGCACGGGGTCGGAGATCGAACGCTCTCCGTCGGACGGCGACCGGTATGCGAAGGCGTCCGACAGGGCAGTGCCCTGAGTCGGTGCGGTGATGTGCACGGCGCTCGTGCCGATCTCGATGGGGAACGCCGCACGCTGCGTGCTCTTGGGCACGTCGATCCGAGTGGTGAGCCAGTTCAGCACCCACAGCACCAGCAGCGGCAGCAGCAGGCCGACGGCCAGCAGCGCGAGAGCCAGCAGCAGTACGGCGGCCGTGTTCACCGGATGGGTGGAGCGGAACTCGACCGGGACGTTCTGCTCGACGGCCTCGCCGTTGGCGGACGCGAAGGTGATCGGCACCATGGCCGCGACATCGCTGTCGGCCGCGATCTCATTGGTCGCCGCGACGGGGATCTGCACCTCGCCGTTCTCCGGGACGGCGACGCAGCCGTTCTCGTCCAGGCCTGCGAAGCTCCACCGCCACGTGTCGCCGCGATCACCGGCGTCGCTCGCGATCGTGGTCCGATCGGCCGCGACGCAGGCGGTGCCCGCCCCGTTCTGGCTCGGCCCGACGATCGTGATGACTCCCTCGGCCCTGCCGTCCGCGCCCTCGAGATCGCTGAGGCGTGTCGGCGGGTCGGTCACCGCGTGCGGGAAGTCTGCGCCGAGCGTCAGCGTGATCGTCTTCTGCGTCGTCACCGGGGCGAGCGGGAGGTCGTGCTCGGCAGTGCGCAGCGGATCGATCGAGGCGGACACATCGATCGAGGCCAGGTTCACATCGGCCGGCAGCGGGATCGTGATGCGTCCGGTGTCCTGATCGACGGTCGCCTCGGGCAGGGCGGTGCGCTTGCCCTCGGAGAGGTAGGAAGCGCTGAACGCCGCCTCTCCGAACCCGCCGAGATCCACCGCCTCACCGTCGATATCCCGCACCGTCGCGCTGAGGGCCGCCGCGAACGAGCCATCCGCCGACATCTCGATCTCATTGATGTCGTCGAATTCGATGCCCAGGTCGCTGAACAGGTAGAGCGACGAGGTCGTCCGGTTCTCGGCTTCGAGTCGCCAGCGCCCTTCGGCCTCGTCGTCGACGGCGACCTCGATGATGCTCACGCCGACATCGGTCTGCACAGTCGCCCACTCGGCGGCGTCTGCCGCGTCGGAGGAGACGGCCGGCAGGTCCGATCCTTCTGGTGGGTTCAGGGTCCAGTCGCCCGACACGATCACGCGGAACCGCGAGACGCCCTGGTCGATCCAGAATCCGCCGTCCTCGTCGAACGGCTGGGGAAAGCCGCCGGCGACCTGTGCGCCGAGCTGCAGGAACACCAGCGACAGGGCATCCGGCGCGTCCGCGTTCACGAACGCACCGTGCACGAACGTGTCGGGCATCGGCTGCTGGCCGCAGACCGGGTCAGCGCCGGGAGCCCCGCCCTCGACGAGCGTCTGCATGGTGCCCGAGGCATCCGCCGCATCCGCTCCGACTGCGAGCAGCGCACCCACCACGACGACGCCGGACTGACGGAACGAGTTGAAGACGCCGTAGCCGGAGGGCTGGGCACCGCGGTCGTCCAGAACCGCGCCGCACATCGCATTGAGGGCGTCGAAATCCTCCGTCTGCTGACCGTCGGGCGCCTTGATGTCGAGCGCACCGTCCGTGAGCCAGATGAGCATCTGGCACCCTGGTGCCGTGCTCTGCTGGTCGGCGAGCTGCCGCTGCGCGCCGGCGAGCGCATCCGGCCAGTTCGTGTAGCCCTCAGGACGCTTGTTCTCGATCGCAGCGGCGAGCTTGTCCGGGCTGCCGGCGTCGTAGCCCTGCCAGTCGATCGCCTCGGAGTAATCGGTCGCGAAGAAACCGGCCCCCCAGTTCACCGTGATGTCGTCGCCGAGCGCACCGAGCTGCGACAGGCTGTTGCCGAGGATCTGGGCGCGCACCATGTCGGGATCCGAGCCTGCGCCCCCGCCATCAGCCCGGCGCAGCGACGTGGACGAGTCGATCAGGTAGTAGACGTTCAGGGTGCTCTGCGAAGCGAGGCAGGCGCGCAGATCCGCGATGGCCGCGCTGCCCGAGTCCGACAGCTCGCCGTTCGAGACCGCCGTCGCGACGGGGGCGACGGCCGTCACGGGAGCTGCTGCGGCCGAGCCGGTCGCCCCGAAGGACGCCACCAGCGCGATGATCGTGGTCACGACCGCGGTCCTGAGCCGCGTGATCCTGGTCACGAGAGCCCCCAGGCCTCGGACAGGGGCACGCTGAGATTCAGGATGTGCCAGATGCCGATCACGACAGCAGGCCACAGCGCCCAGCGCAGCGTCGATGTGAAGCGCGCGTCGATCGCGAAGTTCGCGTTTCGACGCAGACCCGCCCGCTGCCCGATCACATCCCACCCGTAGCAGGCGATCACGATCAGCGGCGTGAGCAGATAGCCGACGAAGCTGAGCCACCAGTGCTCGGCGAGCACGAGCGGCAGCGGCACGCCGGGGAACAGCTCCACCGGAGCGCTGAACCCGGCGATCACGATGATCGCGATGACCAGGCTCACCACGAGTGCGCCGAGACCGATCACCATCGGGATCGGCGACGCGCCACCTGCGCGCGAGGACGGTCGTGCAGTCGCGTGAATCGCTGATGTCATCGCGTGCCTCCACCCAGACGCGGGCGGCGCCCGGCGTTGTATCCCCGTACTCCACACATTAGCGACGGCCTCCGACTCTGCCTATAAGACTCCTGAGAGCCCGACCCGTGCGATTGTCCCCCGTGAACCTGCACTCCCGATCACAGTCTCCCGCCCGACAGGAAGTACGGTCGTAGTACTCCCTTCTCTCAGAACGAGGTCTCCGCATGTCCCGCACGGCGCCCGCACGCCGCCGCGGTCGCGGCGCGCCGCAGGATGGTCCGCGCGCCACGTTCCGCCAGCTCCTCCCCTTCCTGTTCGAGCACAAGCGCACCCTGATCGTCGTCGCCGTGCTCAGCGTGTTCGGCGCCGCGACATCGCTCGTGCAGCCGCTTCTGGTCGGGCAGGTCATCACCGCCGTCCAGAACGAGCAGGCGCTCGGCGTGCTCATCTGGCTGCTGGTCGGCTTCGTGATCGTGTCGTCGATCATCTCCGGCTACCAGCATTACCTGCTCCAACGCACCGGCACGGCCGTCGTGCACTCCTCACGGCGCAAACTCATCGCGCGCATCCTTCATCTGCCGATCAGCGAGTTCGACGCCCGGCGCACCGGAGATCTCGTCTCCCGCGTGGGCACCGACACGACCCTGCTCTACGCGGTGCTGACACAGGGCCTCGCGGATGCCGTCGGCAACGCGATCCTCTTCCTCGGCGCCCTCATCGCGATGCTCGTCATCGACCCGATCCTGCTGCTGCTGATCGTGATCGTGATCGGGGCATCCGTCGCGGTGGTCATCGCCCTCAGCGGCCGCATCCGCGAGGCGTCGACCGCGCAGCAGGTCAAGGTCGGCGAGCTCGCGTCCGGAGTCGAGCGCGCCGTCGGCTCGATCCGCACGGTGCGGGCGTCCGGCGCCACCGAACGCGAGACCGCAGCGGTGTCGGAGCTGGCCGGAGAAGCGTACGGCCTCGGTGTGCGCATCGCGAAGGTCTCCGCGCTCGTCGTGCCGATCGCCGGCATCGCGCTGCAGCTGTCGCTGCTGGTCGTGCTCGGAGTCGGCGGATTCCGCGTCGCGGCCGGATCGATCTCGATCGCGGCGCTGATCACCTTCGTGATGTTCCTGTTCATGCTCGTGATGCCGCTGGCATCGACGTTCGGCGCGATCACGTCCGTCAACCAGGCGCTCGGCGCACTGGGACGCATCCAGGAGGTCCTCGACCTGCCGCAGGAGTCGGATGCCGATGCGGCGACCGCGGAGCGCGTGGGGCGAGCCGCCGATGTCTCGGATGCTCCGGCTCTCGCGTTCGACGACGTGCACTTCCGGTACCCGGACGACGTGGTGGCCGCGCGCAAGGCCGCGGCCACCGAGGCGCACAGCCTGCTCGTCGATGCGCACCTGGAACGCGACGGCGACTCGCCGGTCCCCGCCGCCCTCGACTCGAACCGCGAGGTGCTCCGGGGGATCTCGTTCTCGGTCCCTCGCGGTTCCCGCGTGGCTCTTGTGGGTCCCAGCGGTGCCGGCAAGAGCACGATCCTCGCGCTCATCGAGCGCTTCTACGATCCGACCGGCGGCTCGATCCGACTCGGCGGCCACGACATCCGCACGTATCCGCGCGCCGAGCTGCGGGCGCATTTCGGGTACGTCGAGCAGGATGCTCCGACGCTCGCAGGCACGCTCGCCGACAATCTTCGTCTGGCATCTCCCGATGCGACCGACGCCGACTGCGAGCGCGTCCTGCATGCCGTCAACCTCGCTGAGGTCCTCGAGCGCGGGCCGCTGGGACTTTCGACCCCCGTCGGCGAGGACGGCGTGATGCTGTCCGGTGGCGAACGTCAGCGGCTCGCCATCGCCAGGGCGCTGCTCACCGAGGCGCCAATCCTGCTGCTCGACGAGTCGACCTCGTCCTTGGACGGAGTCAACGAGCAGCGGATGCGCGAGGCGATCGACGCCGTCGCCACCGACCGCACGCTCGTGGTGATCGCGCATCGGCTGTCCACCGTGGTCGACAGCGACGTCATCGTCGTGCTGCAGGACGGCCAGGTCGTCGGTCAGGGAACCCACGCCGAGCTGATCGAGACCACGCCACTGTATCGAGACCTCGCCCGCCACCAGCTTCTCGCCTGACCCTGCCGACTGTCCCCGGGCGAAGCAGCGTCAACGGCTCTCCCAGAAGCGGACTATTGCGCGGTCCTTGCCGGCGCGCTTGGCCGCGTACATCGCTTCGTCCGCGCCCGCCATGAGTTCCGCCGCCGACGGCGGCGATCCGGTCTCGTCGGGCCGCCAGGCGAAAACACCGACGCTCGCGGAAAGAGGCTCGGCTCCGGCCTCTCCGTCTCTCGGGGCACTGATCGCCTTTCGCAGTCGGTCGGCCAGGTCGAGGACACGGTCCGGCTCCATGTCGCCGACCGCGACGAGGAACTCGTCGCCCCCGAGTCGTGCGACCGTGTCGCCGACGCGTATCGCGGCAGCAAGTCGCGCTGCGATGACGCGCAGCACTTCATCACCCGCTGCGTGCCCCCAGCGGTCATTGATCTGTTTGAATCCGTCCAAGTCGAGGAAGAGCACGGCGCACACACGGCCGCTTGCGAGCGGTGCTGCCAGGAGTGCGTCGAGGCGCTCCTCGAACAGCAGCCGGTTGGGGAGCGTGGTGAGGGGATCATGCAGCGCGTGATGCCGCGTCTTCTCCTGCAGCCGAAGATGCTCGACGACCCGCTCCGCCTGCGCCGCGATGGAACGCAGGGTCTCGAGCTCATCGGCGTCGAGTGTCCGCGGGCGACGGAACCAGCACCAGATCTCCCCCAGAACCGACGCCGAACCTTCGGCACCCCGGACGATCGGTGTCGCGACAAGAGACTCGACCCCAGCCGAACGGAGGGCCGCGGCCTCCTCGGGTGGCAGGTCGGCGATCTGGTCCGGATCCCGATGGACGCGCTGGCCGCCGTCCGGCAGAAGCCGCTCGCCCGGCAGCACTCCCTCCGGCGCGCGCCCCCACTCACGGATGACGACTCCAGTGGACGCTGATGTGTCGACCAGCCGTACGAGCGACCAGCCCGCGGTCGTCGCCGTCGTCGCCGCCGCCGTGAGCGTCCTGCCCAGATCGCCAAGGCCTCCGGCGATGGCCAGCGCGCTCGTCGCCTCCTGCAGGACGCTGAGTCGCCGGTGCGCGAGGTCAGCTGCACGGCGTGCTTCGACAAGTTCGCGCTCGAAGTTCGAGCGGGCACTCGCCTCTACGGCGGCGACGTACACGCGTCGTCGTCCCGACGGCTCGTCGCCCACGACGGCGTTCAGCAGCACGACGCGTTGGCGCTGGCGTGTGTCGACGACGTCGAGCACGATCTCGCGGAGCCGTCCGACCTCGAGGAGCCTCGGCATCACCTTCGTCTCGTAGAGCAGACGCGCGGACGGCGTCAGCCACTCGACGATATTGCGCCCGCGCAGGCTCTGCCTTCCGGCTCGACCGAACCATTCGCCCAGCGTCTCGTTGTGGGAGAGCACCGTCCCGTTGAGATCCAGCGCGAACAGCGCTGCGGGACTGCGAGCGAGGAGATCGAGGTCGTCTGGTGCGGCTGGCAGCATGCCCGGCGCCTCGCTCACAGAACGGTCCGGATGTGTTCCGCGATGAGTTCGGGTTCCGTCAGGTGCACGAAATGTCCGGCGGTGTCGAGTCGGACGAGTTTCGCAGACGGCATCCGCTCGACGAGATACGCACCGATATGCGGTGGGCAGATGATGTCTCCGGTGGACTGCAGAACGAGGCTGGGCGTGCGGATCTCACCGAGACGATGGCGGACGTCGCTGAAGAACACCACGCGCGCGAAATGCGTCGCGACGTGCTGAGGCGTCGCCGCGAAGAGACCCTTGACGCGATCGATGACATCGGGAAGGTCGTCGCGCGCGGTGACTGCCGGAGCCAGCGACGCCGCCCAGGCCGGCTGGTTGGCCTCGATGCTGGCCAGCAGGCCGAGCACATCCTCGCGTTGGAATCCGCCGATGTAGTCTCCATCATCCACGTAGCGTGGGGACGGACAGACCATGATGAGCCACGCGAACAGCTCCGGTCGCCTGATCGACGCCAGCGCCCCGATCATCCCGCTGATCGAGTGCCCGACGAAGATCACATCGCGGGCGCCGACAGCGTCGATCACCTCGATGAGGTCTTCGGCGTAACCGTCGAGGGAATCGTAGCGGCGGGCGTCGTACGCCGCGATATCGGACGCGCCAGAGCCCACGTAGTCGAAGAGGACGACACGGAACCGTTCCGCGAATCGCTCCGCGATCTTTCGCCACGTCGTCTGATCGGTGCCGTAGCCGTGTCCGAAGACGATCACGCGCCCGTCGTCCGGTCCGAGCACGGTGACGGCGTTGCGTCGCAGCACGGTCGCGCTCGAGAGCGGTGCATCGGAATCGGCGCGGGTGGCTGAAGTCACGGCTCCTCCTGAGGGCACTGTCACGCCGAGAATACGCGAAATCGACCGATCAGGCGGGATGCGACGCGACGGCGGGATGCCGGGGACCACTCAGCCATGGGTTCGTCCCTGTCATCCCGCCGTCGCGGGTCTTGCGCGGCGCTCAGTTCGCCCGGGCGAGCCGGTAGCGCAGCGAGGCCAGTTCCGCCCGCAGCGCGGCGGGGAGCTTGTCGCCGAAGGTGTCGTAGAACTCCTCGATGCCGTCCGCCTCGGCCTGCCAGGCCTCGGCATCCACCCGGAAGAGCTCATCGAGATCGGCGTCCGGGATGTCCAGGCCGGCCGTGTTGAGATCGGATGCCAGCGGAAGCCGGCCGACCGGGCTGTCCACGGCCGCCACCTCGCCGCCGATACGGCGGATGATCCAGTCGATCACGCGCGAGTTGTCGCCGAATCCGGGCCACAGGAACCGGCCGTCCTCGCCGCGGCGGAACCAGTTCACCTGGAAGATGCGCGGGGCGCGATCGAAGCGGAGCCTGCGTCCGACATCGAGCCAGTGCGCGAAGTAGTCCCCCATGTTGTAGCCGCAGAACGGCAGCATCGCGAACGGGTCGCGGCGCAGCTCGCCCACGGTGCCCTCGGCGGCGGCTGTCCGCTCGGACGAGATCGTCGAGCCGAGGAAGACGCCGTGCGCCCAGTCCGTCGCCTCCACGACCAGCGGGACGTTGGACGCGCGCCGACCTCCGAAGAGGATGACGTCCAGCGGGACGGCCTCCTCCCAGTCATCGGAGAGCTGCGGGCACTGCGAGGCAGCGACCGTGAAGCGCGAGTTCGGGTGTGCGGCCGGACGGCCGGAGTCCGGCGTCCAGGGGTTGCCCTCCCAGTCGATGAGGTCGCTCGGCGGAGTGTCGGTGAGTCCCTCCCACCACACGTCGCCGTCGGGGCGCAGCGCGACGTTCGTGAAGATCGTGTTGCCCCATAGCGTCTCGACGGCGGTCACGTTCGTCGATTCGCCGGTGCCGGGCGCCACGCCGAAGAAGCCGGCCTCCGGGTTGATGGCCCACAGTCGGCCATCCTCGCCGGGGCGGATCCAGGCGATGTCGTCGCCGATCGTCTCGACGCGCCAGCCGGGGATCGTCGGACGCAGCATGGCGAGGTTCGTCTTGCCGCAGGCCGACGGGAACGCGGCGGCGACGTGGTACCGCCGGCCGTTCGGGTCGATGATCCGGATGAGCAGCATGTGCTCGGCGAGCCAGCCCTCGTCGCGGGCGATGACCGAGGCGATCCGCAGCGCGAAGCACTTCTTGGCGAGGATCGCATTGCCGCCGTATCCGGAGCCGTAGGAGTACACCTCGAGCGTGTCGGGGAAGTGCACGACGTACTTCTCGTCGTTGCACGGCCACTCGACGTCGCGCGCGCCCGATGCCAGCGGGGCACCGACGGTGTGCACGGTGCGCACCCACGGCGCTCCGCCGGCGATCTCACGGGTCACGGCGTCGCCGACCCTGGTCATGATGCCGATGGATGCCACGGCGTACGCGCTGTCGGTGATCTGCACGCCGATGTGCGAGAGCGGGCCGCCGACGGCGCCCATCGAGAACGGGACGACGTACATCGTGCGGCCGCGCATGGAGCCGGAGAACAGGACGTCCATCTTCGTGCGCATGGCGCCGGGCTCCGCCCAGTTGTTGGTGGGTCCCGCGTCCTCCTCACGCTCCGAGGCGATGAAGGTGCGCCCCTCGGTGCGCGCCACATCGCTCGGGTGCGAGCGGGCGAGGTAGGAGCCGGGGCGCCACTCCGGGTTCAGCTTGATGAGCTTGCCCTCGTCGACGAGGCCGCGCAGCAGCGCGTCGTTCTCGGCACGGGACCCGTCCACCCAGTGCACGGCATCCGGCTGGGTGAGGGCGCGGATCTCCTCCACCCAGGCGCGCAGGTCTGCCATCCCCGGTGTGTCGTACGTCGGCTCCGCCCCCAGCGCGCGCACGGGTGCCACGGAAGCTGCTCGAAGGGTGAAGGTCTCGGCGATGGCCATGTCCGCTCCTTTGAAGAGTAGGTCGATATGGCAATTCTGCGCCGAACAGAGCATGACTTTCGGGCGGTGAGGCGCATAAGAACCGCGTTTCTTTCGCTATGCTCAAGGAATGAGCGGCTCCGGCATCCATCTCACGACCCTCGGTCATCGCATCCGTCACCACCGCACCGCGCGAGGCTTCACGCTGGACGAACTCGGTGCCATGGTCGGCGTCGCCGGGTCGCAGCTCAGCCTGATCGAGAACGGCAAGCGCGAACCCAAGCTGTCGTTGCTGCAGGCGATCGCACAAGCCACCGGCACCGAGGTGGCCGACCTGATCTCCGGCGAGCCGCCGAACCGCAGAGCTGCGCTGGAGATCGAGCTCGAGAAGGCGCAGGCGAGCCCGGTGTTCCGCCAGCTCGGCATCGCGCCGGTCCGGGTCACCAAGGGCATGTCCGACGAGACCATCGAGTCCATGCTGGGTCTGCACCGCGAGCTGCAGCGTCGCGAACGCGAGGCCATCGCGACGCCGGAGGAAGCGCGCCGTGCGAACACCGAGCTGCGTCTGCGCATGCGCGCGCAGAACAACTACATCGGCGACATCGAGAAGCTCGCCGAGAAGCAGCTGCGGGCTGCGGGGCATGTCACGGGAGCACTGACGCACCGCACCGTGAGCATCATGGCCGAGAAGCTCGGCTTCGAGCTCATCTACGTCGCCGATCTTCCGCATTCGACGCGTTCGGTCACCGATCTCGAGAACGGCCGCATCTATCTTCCGCCGGCGTCGATCCCCGGCGGCCATGGCCTGCGCTCGATGGCGCTGCAGGCGATGGCGCACCGGCTGCTCGGCCACACTCCCCCGACGGACTACGCGGATTTCCTCCAGCAGCGACTCGAGATCAACTACTTCGCCGCGTGCTGCCTGGTCCCCGAGACTGCGGGCGTCGCGTTCCTCCAGCAGGCGCGCAAGGATCGCAACCTCGCTGTCGAGGACTTCCGTGACGCGTTCGGCGTCACGCACGAGGCCGCGGGGATGCGCATGACGAACCTGCTCACCGAACATCTGGGCATGGCGCTGCATTTCCTGCGCGTCGACGAGACCGGGGCGATCACCCGGGTGTACGAGAACGATGATCTGCCCCTGCCGATGGACGTGACCGGCGCCGTCGAGGGCCAGCGCGTGTGCCGGAAGTTCCAGGCGAGAGCCGCGTTCTCGCAGCAGAACCGGACGACGGAGCACCATCAGTACACGGACACGCCCTCCGGCACGTTCTGGTGCTCGACGCAGACCGGCTCGTCCAGCGACGGAGAGTTCTCGATCACGGTCGGCGTGCCTTTCGACGACGCGCGCTGGTGGCGCGGCAGGGAGACGCCGGATCGCGCGGCATCCACCTGCCCCGATGAGGCGTGCTGCCGCCGTCCGGCGGCGGACGTCGCCGACCGCTGGAGCGGCAAGGCGTGGCCGAGTGCGCGCGTGCACACCCACATGTTCTCCCCGCTGCCCCGTGGGGCTTTCCCCGGCGTCGACGACAACGAGGTGTACGACTTCCTCGCCCGTCACGCGGCCGAGTGAGCCGCACGTACGCTGGAAGCATGACGATCACCCTGCATGCCCGCGCCGCCCTGCTCGACATGGACGGCACGCTGGTCGATTCGACCGCCGTCGTCGAACGGCTATGGCTGGACTGGGCTCGTCCGCACGGACTCGAACCCGAGACGGTGCTGCGCACGGTGCACGGCCGACAGGGGCACCAGAGCATGGCCCTGCTGCTGCCGGAGCGCGACCATGCCGTGAACCTCGTCGAGAACCAGGAGATGCTCCTGCGCGAGAGCGCCGACGTCGACGGCGTGGTCGAGATCGCCGGCGCTGCGAGGTTCCTGCGTTCGCTCGCCCCGTTCCCGCACGCGATCGTGACCTCGGCGGACGTGCGTCTGATGACGGCGCGGATGGGCGCGGCCGGCCTGGCCGTCCCCTCGCTCGCCGTCACGGCCGAGAGCGTGTCGCTCAGCAAGCCGGACCCGGAGGGCTTCCTGCTCGGCGCGACGAAGCTGGGCGTCGACCCCGCCGACTGCATCGTGTTCGAGGACTCTGCGGCGGGTATCCGCGCGGGCCTGGACGCCGGGATGACCGTGATCGGCGTTGGACCCCACGCGCCGTCGTTCGACCCGTCGCATCACGTCGACGACCTGACCGCGGTGCGGATCACCGCGGCGGGTGACGGCTTCGATGTCGCGATCGGCTGATCGCATGGCGGCTCACCCGCTGACGAATGCGGCGTAGCGCTTGAGCGCGTCCGCGATGTCGGCCTCTGGGACGCCGGCCAGCAGTTCGACCGTCGGATGCTCGGTGTGGCGACCGAGCGCTGTCGACTGGCGCCAGGTGCCGACGATCTCGCCCTCTGCGAGCAGGATCGGCCGGACCATGCCGTTCTTTCCCGGCCCGACCGCGCCGAAGCGCTCGGCGGGGCCGGCGATCGAACGGTCGGCGTACGAGATGTAGTACTCCTCGAACGAGGCGAGCGCCCGCACGTCGGGCACCGCACGACGCCGCGGACGGACGCGAGCCTGGAACACGCCCTCGTCGATCTCGTCCACTCGATCGGCCGCCGCTGCCGCCGCAACCCGCGACGCGGTGAGCGTGAGGCCCGACCACCACGCGAAGTCGGCGATCGTCGCCGGCCCGTGGCCGTCGATGTAGCGGGCGAACATCTCGGCCGCAGGATCGGACGGTGTATGCGCGTCGGCGACGTGGTCCTCCGCGAGCACGAAGCGCTGCTCGCGGCTGACGCCGTCGGACCGCGTGACGACCGGTCCCTGGCAGATGATGCCGCGCATCGCCAGGTGGCCGATGGCGTGGACTCCGCGTTGTCCCGTCGGATCGACGCCGATGCCGGAGAGGACGTCGAACATCTCGGCACGAGTCAGAGCGTTGCCGCCGCGCAGCGCGGCCCGCACGGCGCGTTCGATGCTCGCCAGCACCTCGGCGTCGAGGCCGAGTTCACGATACCGGGGCGCGGCGGACTGCAGCTGCCTGGCTCCGGTGACCTGCAGCATCCAGGCGAAGTCGCGTGCCGGGACGATGTGCAGCGTGCCGCGCTGCGTCCACGCGCGCACCAGCGTGCCGTCGTCGAAGAGCGCGTCGACCTGTCGCAGCGTCGGTTCTCCGCGTGTGCGCGAGGCGAGCGCCCAGCGCCCACCCCAGAACTCCTGGCTCTGCACCGCCAGCATGTGACTCGCCGCTTCTGCGAGGCCCGGGGCCGGCGCCGAGAGCAGGTGCGAGCGCAGTCGTTCGGTCCGCAGCTGTGCAGTCGTGGTCACGGAGACATCATGACGGATGCCGGGGACATCGCGATATCAGCTCAGCGCGCTGATCGCCTCCCGGAGGATCCCGTCCGCCGCCTCGAGCGCGCGTGCGGCGGTCTCGGCATCCGCGCCGGTGGCCAGCATCAGCAGCGCGAGCTTGACCGATCCGCCCGCCTCGCGCAGCGCCTCCGATGCCTCGTCGACCCCGACGCCCGCCAGCTGCGTCACCGTCCGGACGCTGCGCACGCGCAGCTTCTCGTTCGTGGCGAGCAGGTCGACCATGACACCGCGGTAGGTCTTGCCGAGCTTGATCATCGACAGCGTCGAGAGCATGTTCACGACGAGCTTCTGCACGGTGCCCGACTTCAGCCTCGTCGAGCCGGAGACGAACTCGGGCCCTGTGACGACCTCGATGGCGATCCGGGCCGCTGCGCCGATCGCAGAGCCCGCGTTGGACGCGATCGCGACGGTCAGCGCCCCGGCCTCACCGGCGTGCACGAGTCCGCTCACCACGTACGGCGTGCGCCCCGACGCCGAGATCCCGACGACGGTGTCCTCGGGGGCCAGCGACAGCCGTTCGAGGTCGGCGATCGCCGCGTCTTCGTCATCCTCGGCGTCCTCGACCGCGGAGCGGATCGCTCGCTCGCCGCCGGCGATCACACCGACCACCGTCGACGGATCGGTGCCGAAGGTGGGCGGGCATTCGCTGGCGTCGAGGACCCCGACGCGTCCGGCGGTGCCGGCTCCGATGTAGATGAGTCGTCCGCCCCGGCGGAAGCGCTCGGTGATCCCGTCCACGGCACGCGCGATCTGCTCGGCCTGGGCTGCCACGGCATCCGGAACGCGACGGTCTTCGGCGTTCATGGCGAGGACGAGGTCGACGGTGTCGAGCAGGTCGAGATCACCGCGGTCCGCGGTCTGCGCTTCGGTCGTCAGACCGGACAGCTCGGCGAGCAGAGCGGCGAAACGGGAGGAGTCATCCAGCACGGTGCAGATACCTTTCGTGGGGCAGGTCGGTGCGCGCCGCGAGCAGCAGCGCACCGTCGAGGGCGTCGCCGCGCGCCGGCACGATCGTGCGCGCCGCGGCGACCAGAGCCGATTCGAGAGCGGTCCGGAACCAGGCATGGTCCGTGAGCCCGCCATGGAGGACGACGTCCGTCGTGGCGGCCGAAGCGGCGGCAGCGGATGCCGAGAGCAGCCCGACCGCTTCGTCGGCGATGCCGAGGGCTGCCCGGTCGCCGTCGGCCGCGGCATCCAGCACCGCGGGGGCGAACGTGGCCAGACGCCGCGGGGCCGGGACGGGACCGGCCAACCAGGCGTGCACGTCGACGTCGGGGCTGAGGTGGGCGCGCAGCGCCTCGGTGAGCGAGGTGGCGGGTCCGAGTCCGGCGTCGGCACGCAGGACCGCACGGATGCCTTCGCGACCGAGCCAGGATCCGCTGCCGAGGTCGCCGAGTTCCGGACCCCATCCGTCGACGAGTCGGACGCCGTCCTGGTCGACGCCGAGAGCGGCCGCGCCCGTGCCGGCGATGAGCAGCACACCCGCCGTGCCGCCGAGGGCTCCGGCGTGCGCGGTGACGACGTCGGAGGCGACGACCACGGAGGCGGAGAGCCGGGCGGCGAGCGCGTCGGCGAGACGTCGAGCACCCTCTGGAGCGGCCCATGCACCGGCCGCTCCGACGCCGAGCGCGTCGATCGCACCCCCTGTGGCGTCCAACAGAGGCAGAATGGCTTCCAGTGCGGCATCCACCCCCGCAGGGGCGGCGAGACCTGGGGCACCGTCACCATCGAGCCGGATCGGTGCGGACGCGTCGCTGACGACGAGTCGGCACCGCGTCTTGCCGAGGTCGATGGCCGCTGCACGCATGAAAATAGTCTACATTTCCTAGCTGAGAGCTGTAACGAAATTTCGACGCCGTCGAGGCGTCGCTGAGGAGACGCATGAGCATTCAGACCCGCATCGACGCGACGTCGCCCTCGCTGTCCCCCGCGCTGCAGCGCATCGCCGACGAGATCCGGCGCGATCCCGCGCTCGTGACGCGCCTGTCGATCACCGAGCTCGCCCAGCGCTGCGAGACCTCGGTGGCCTCCGTCGTCCGCTTCTGCCGGGCCGTCGGCGTCGCCGGCTACGCCGAACTGCGCATCTCGCTGGCGTCCGAGATCGGCCGCGAGTCGGCTCAGTTCTCGCAGCGCACCGGGTTCGGTTCCGAGATCGGGGTTGACGACTCGCTGCCGGAGATCGCGGCGACCATGGCCTCGCTGGAAGCGCTCGCGATCGAGGAGACCATCGCCGGCCTCGATTTCGCCACGCTCGGCGCGGTCGTGGATGCCGTCGATGCGGCCGATCGCATCCTGCTGTTCGGCATCGGCGCGAGCCAGTTCACGGCCGCCGATCTCGGACACAAACTGCTGCGCGTCGGCCGCAACGCCCTGGTGCTCTCGGATGCGCACGAGGCGGTCAGCTCCGCCACGCTCTCCACCGTTCGCACGGTGGCGATCGGCTTCTCGCACCTGGGCACGACCGTCGAGACGCTGCGATTCGTCGAAACGGCGAAGGCCGCCGGAGCGACCACGGTCGGGGTCACATCCGCGCAGGACTCCCGGTTCGCGAAAGCCGTCGAGCACGCGCTGTACACGGCTGTACGCGAGCCGGCGTTCCGGGCCGGAGCGATGGTGAGCAGGATCGCGCAGCTCGCACTGGTCGACTGCCTGTTCCTCGGGATCGCCCAGCGGCGCTACGACGACACGGTCGACGCACTGCGGCGCACCCACGAGGCGACGCGCGGCCTGCGCTGAGACTCGACCGGCGGCCGCGTCACGCCGCCACGGCCTCCGGCGCGACGCCGTCCGCCACCGGCATCCCGACGCTCGCCGTGCGCAGGAAGACGATGATCCAGCTGAAGATGAGCACGGCCGCGATCAGTTCGACGGCCGTCAGGTTGTAGTACCCCGTCGCGAAGAACACCCCGAGGAGCGCGATCACGGCGACGTAGATGTAGCCGAGCGCGACGAAGACGCGGGCGATCGTCGGCAGCAACCACGGCAGGCCGATCACGACCGCGGCGAACGCGACGGTCATACCGGTCGCGACCGTGTTGTGCACGAGGAAGAACTCGTCGACCGGGAAGATGCCCACGCAGGCGAGGAACACGCCGATCAAGGCCATCGCGATGCGCACGAAGCGGCGCCCTCGTTGCTGTTCCGCCGTGTCGACGGGCAGCTGCGCCGTCGCGTACCGACCGATCGTGGTGACGATGATGCCCGCGACGATGAGCGTGCCGTTGAAGATCCAGGCCGAGGCGTTGCTCGACATCCCCAGAGCGGACAGGTTGTCCTGCCACCAGAGCGGGTCCGAGGCGGTGAGCATGCTCGCGAACGCGCCGACCACCAGGAACACGGCGAGCACGAGCGACAGCGACATCGGCGTGAGCGCGGCCGCGCTGAGATAGCAGATGTATGCGGTCAGCGCGAAGGCCACGGCCACGAGGATCGCACCGGGGAACGCGAACACCGGAGCGCCGGTGAAGCTCTCCGCCAGCAGCACGGCGATCCCCTCCCAGCCGAGCAGCGCGGTCACCGCGTAGGCGAGTGCGATCGCCGCACTCTCGTACCAGCGCACGTGCACATCAGGGAGGGCGAGGCCGTCGGCGCGCACGACCGGCTGCTCGCCGCGCGATCGCACGCCGATGCGGGCGAGCGCGACCGCGAGGATCGCCACGATGGCGCCGCCGATGGCCGCGTACGTGCCGATCGATCCTGGGCCGGTGATGTCGAGCGTGCGCCCCCAGAAGACGAGGAACGAGATCGGGAAAGCGAGGATGAAGAAGATCGCACCCACCAGCAGCGCGACCGCCTCGAGCGAGATCGTCGTCTCCCCCGGTCGCCGGACGAATCGGCTCAGCCAGTCGCGCACGCGGTTCGTGTCGGCAGTGTGCATGCCCTCACGATAGAGCCTGCGCTGGTCGCCGCCGTCACGCCGTCGGCGCCAGCCCCTGGTCCTCTTCGCGCACGGTGCCCTTGTACGACCACGGGAAGTCGATCCAGAGATCGGTGTCCTTCCAGGCGTAGTCGGGCTGGATGATCGTCGAAGGCTTGGTGTAGACGGTCACCGAACGCACCTCGGCGCCGATGTCCTCGAGCAGGTGAGCCGCGAGAGCGAGCGTGCGCCCTGAATCGGCGACGTCATCGACGAGCAGCACACGACGTCCCACCAAGTAGGCCATGTCCAGTTCAGGCGGCAGGACCTCTGGAGTCTCCAGGACCGTGCCGACGCCGGTGTAGAACTCGACGTTGATCGCACCGCAGTTCTTGGCACCCAGTCCGTAGGCGATCGCTCCAGCCGGCAGGAGACCGCCGCGGGCGATCGCGACGACGACCTCTGGCTCGAATCCGCTCTCGACGATCCGCCTGGCGAGTTCACGCGTCGCCTCACCGAATCCGTCCCAGGTGAGCGTCTCGCGCTCGATCAGTGCATCAGTCACAGGCTCCACTCTAGAATGGGACCCGTCCGGCCTCTGACGCCGGTGCCCGAAAAAGGGGCACGAAGCTCGCGGCGAAGACGCCACGGGGCGAGACACATACGGAACCTCACCCTCCGTCCGTGTCGAAAGGTCTTCGCATGCCCACCGTGTCCGCACACGTCGCCCGCACCCTCGCCCAGCACATCGATGCCGTCTTCGGCGTCATGGGCAACGGCAACGCCTACTTCCTCGATGCCATCGAAACCCGGACCGCGGCCGTCTTCACCGCGGTGCGCCACGAGCAGGGTGCCGTCGTCGCGGCTGACGCGCACTATCGTGCCTCCGGCCGGATCGCCGCCGGAACCGCGACCTACGGAGCCGGTTTCACCAACACCCTGACCGCGCTGGCCGAGTCCGTGCAGGCGCGGATTCCGCTCGTCCTCGTCGTCGGCGACGAACCGACCTCGGGGCCGCGCCCGTGGGACGTCGACCAGATCGCGCTGGCTTCGGCGGTCGGCGCCCGCACGTACACCGTCGGACGCACGGATGCCGCGGCCACCACCGTCATCGCGATCGAGCACGCCCTGAAGTACCGGCTGCCGGTGGTGCTCGCCATCCCCTACGACGTCGCGGCGCTGGAGGTCTCGGCGTCGTCTGATGCGGGCGCGCTCCGGCTGCCTGATCCCCTCGCGCCAGCAGGGGCATTCGCCGAGGGGATGCTGGAAGAGATCGCCGCAGCGTTGCGGGGCGCACGGCGGCCGCTCCTGCTCGCCGGGCGCGGCGCGTGGCTGGCGGACGCGGGTGAAGCGCTCGGACGGCTCGCGGACGAGGTCGGCGCCCTCACGGCATCCACCGCCCTGGGCAGAGGGATCTTCCCTCGGGGCGAATACGATCTCGGCGTGACCGGCGGCTTCGGCGCCGAAGGCGCGATGGAGCTCATCCGCGAGGCCGACGTCGCCGTCGTGTTCGGAGCGTCGCTGAACCAGTTCACGATGCGCTTCGGCTCCCTCTTCTCCCCCGGCACGCAGGTGTACCAGGTGGACGTCGCCCCGGCGGCGACGCACGCGCACGTGGGCGGATTCGTCCGCGGCGATGCACGGATCGTGGCGGACGCCCTCGTGTCCCGGCTGCGGGATGAGGGTGCCGTCGGGCAGCCTTCTCGCAGCGCATCGTGGCGAGAATCGGTCGACGTCGCCGCGGCACGTGCGTACGAGCCCGGCGACGAGCTCGCGGCGGACGGTCGGCTCGACCCTCGTTCGGCCGCGCGTCGGATCGCCGAACTGCTTCCGGAGGACCGCGTGGTCGTCTCCGACGGCGGACATTTCATCGGCTGGGCGAACATGTACTGGCCGGTCGCGAGCCCCGATCGCATGATGATGATCGGCACTGCTTTCCAGGCGATCGGTCAGGGCTGGCCCAGCGTGGTCGGTGCCGCACGCGCCCGCCCGGAGACCACGATCGTGCTCACATCCGGTGACGGCGGGGGGCTGATGGCGATCGCCGATCTGGAATCCGCCGTACGCGCCGCCGCTGGCCGCGGATGCGCCGTGATCTGGAACGATGCCGCCTATGGCGCCGAGGTGAACCTGTACGGGTTGAAGGGGTTCGCCGAAGCGCCCATGCGCATCCCCGAGGTCGACTTCGCCGCGTTCGCGTCCGCCGTCGGTGCGGAGGGCGTCGTCGTGCGCACTCTCGCCGATCTGGACCGCCTGGCCGTGTGGGCGGCAGAGGACGCCGGAACACGGCGCTTCCTGCTGCTGGACCTCCGCATCTCGGGCACCGTGATCGCGCCGTATCAGCAGGAGATCATCCGCGTGAACTCCTGACGCAGCAGGTCCGACCGGCAGAAGTCAGATCCAGCCCCTGTCCTGCGCGATCCGCACGGCCTGGGCGCGGTTCGACGCCCCGGTCTTGCCGATCGCCGAGGACAGATGGTTTCGCACCGTGCCCGCGGAGAGGAACACCTCGGACGCGATCGCCGCCGCCGATCGCCCGTCGGCGGCGAGCCTCAGCACCTGGCGTTCCCTGTCGCTGAGCGGGTTCGCTCCCGTGAACAGGCTCTCCTCGGCGAGCACGGGATCGAGAACACGCTGCCCTGCGTGCACCCGGCGGACGGCGTCGGCGAGCTGCTCGGCCGGGGTGTCCTTCACGACGAACCCGCTGGCTCCGGCATCCAGAGCCTGACGAAGATATCCGGGTCGGGCGAAGGTCGTCACGATCAGCACCCGCGTCGCGGGGCTGGCCTGCCGTATCCGCCCGGTCGCGTCGATGCCGTCGGTTCCCGGCATCTGGATGTCCATCAGGCACACGTCAGGCGTCAGCTCGCGCACCAGGCGCACCGCCTCCTCACCGTCGGCGGCGGCACCGACGACCACGAGGTCGCCCTCGAGCTCGAGCAGCGCGGCGAGCGCGCCGCGGACGAGTGCCTGGTCGTCGGCGATCACCAGTCGGATGCTGTCGCTCACCACGTCACCTCCACGACGGTCCCACCGGCCGGTTCGTCTTCGAGCCGGAGCTGCGCGCCGGCGGCCGCTGCGCGTTCTCGCATTCCTCGGACGCCGTTGCCTTCCCGTCCACCGCGGCCTCGGCCGTCATCCGTGAAGGACAGATGCCCCGCCGCGACGCGCACCCGCACTCGGGATGCCTCGGCATGGCGCAGCACATTCGTCGTCGCCTCACGGAGGATCCAGGTGGCGGTGAGCGCCTGCGCCGGCGACAGCGCGGCCGGATCCCCGTCCACCGCGAGTTCGACGCCTGCCGCGCGCAGCGCGTCGCCGCTCGCGGCGAGCTGCTCGTCCAGCGTGACCGTCCGCGCACCGGACACGGTCGCCCGCACCCCCGCGATCGCTTCGGCTGTGAGGGCCTCGATGTCCGCGAGCTCTGCTTTCGCCCGCTCCGGATCGGAGTCGATCAGACGCCTGGCGAGCTGCGACTTCAGGCCGACGACGGTCAGCGAGTGGCCGATCAGGTCGTGCACATCACGCGCCACCGCTTCGCGACCCTCGCTGGTGGCGAGCTCGAGCCCGAGACGCTCCGCCTCGGCGGAGCGGATGACCAGGGTCGTCGACACGGTGTTCACGACGGCGAGCAGCGCGATGATGATGAGGATCGTGACGTACCCCATGCCGCCCGGCGCGAGGAAGACGTACATCGCGGCGACCGTCAGCGCCGCCCCGATCGTGATCCAGTGCCAGAGCCGAGTGAGACCGTACGAGGCGAACGACATGATGAACGGCAGGAAGCTCAGTGCCGCTCCGCCCTCGGCGGGGATCGAGACCAGGGCAGACGCGATCAGCCCGGCGAAGAACAGCCACGGCGCCGGTCCTACGGGCGACCCCAGCGGCATGTCGCTGCGCAGCCCGCGGATGGCACCGACGACGTACAGCGCGATGAAGAGCGCGAGCGCGATCCACCCCGCGATGATCCAGCCCACTGCCGCCTCGGAGCGGACCAGCGCCACCACCGGATAGATCAGGAAGACCAGCCAGATGAGCGCCATCACCGAGGCGAAGCGCTCCCACGGGTTCTTCGCCACGTCGGGATTCTCACCGGTCATCGTTCAAACCTAGCCAGGTCTGCGCGCTTCAGCGGCGCGAACGCGCACGCCGAGCCCCGGCGAGCACCAGGACGACGAACACCAGCATCCACACGGCGATGTTGAGGAGCACCGCCCACAGCGGATCGCTCTGTCCCGTGGTCAGCATCCCGTCCGTCAGCGGCCAGCGGCTCAGCGCGACGTACCCGTACAGCGGTGTGAAGCGGGCGATGTCCAGCATGACGCCGTCCAGCGGCATGAACACGTTGCCGAAGAACGCGAAGAAGGTCAGAGAGATCGACGCCAGCGCCGCGGCCGAGTCGGAGTTGAAGAACAGTCCGACGCCGAGGCCGTAGAGCCCGTACATCAGGCCGAGCCCGAGGATGATCCCTGCGCACGCCGCCCAGCGCCAGAGATCGTCGACCTCGGCGCCGGTCAGCAGTCCGGCCGTGAAGACGGCGAGCACGGCGAGCGCGGCGAAGGCCACGGCGGTGATCAGTTTCGTCGCCGCATATCCGGCGGTGCTGAGCGGGGTCATGGCGAGCTGCCGACCCCAGCCCTGCTTCGCCTCGGCTGCTGCGAGCGAGGTCAGCGAGCTCATGGCGACGGCCGTGCCGTATGCGGCCATGGAGACCATCACGTAGAACGAGACGTTCCCATGTCCGGCGGACTGCCCGCCGTAGGCGGCGGCCCCGCCGAACAGCAGGTACATCACCACGGGCATGGTCAGCGTGAAAGCGAGCGTGTAGGGGTTGCGCAGCTGGCGGACGCCCTCGATGCGCAGCATGGTCGGTGAGATCAGCATGGTCAGTCCTCCGTGAGGGCGGTGAAGGCGGTTTCGAGGGTAGGGGCGGCGATCTCCAGGTCGCTCGCTCCGGCTGTGAGCAGCATCCCGGCGACGGCGTCGGAATCCACGGCGTGCAGGCTGACACGATCGGCGTCACGGCGCAGCTCGGCGACGCCGGCGTGCGCGTGCAGTGCCGCGAGGACGGTGTCTGCGGCATCCGCGTCGCCCGGCAGGGTCGCGGACACGAGCCTGGCGCCCAGGCCGGCGCGCAGCTGCGCGGTCGGCGCATCCGCGACGACCCTGCCGCGGTGCATGACGATCGTGCGATGCGCGAACTGCTCGGCCTCTTCCAGATAGTGCGTGGCGAAGACGATGGTGCGGCCGGCCGCGGCATCCGAGCGCATCACATCCCAGAAATGGCGGCGGGCTGTCACATCCATGCCCGCGGTGGGCTCGTCCAGGACGAGGATGTCGGGGTCGGCGACCAGCGCGAGCGCGAACTTGATGCGCTGCTGCTCGCCGCCGGAGCACTTCGCGACCCGGCGACGGGCGAGGCCGGCGAGGTCGGCGCGCTCCAGCACCTCCGGCACGCGGGCGAGGGCCGCGCGCCCGTGCAGGGAGGCGACCAGGCTGACCGTCTCGCGGACGGTCAGATCCGACAGCAGGCCGCCGGTCTGCAGCACCGCCGCGATGGCGCCCCGTGCCGTGGCCTGGTCCGGACGCTCGCCGAGCACGCGGACGGTCCCTTCGCTGGGCTCGGAGAGTCCCATCAGCATGTCGAGCGTGGTCGTCTTGCCTGCCCCGTTGGGACCGAGCAGCGCGACGACCTCGCCGCGCGAGATGGTGAGGGTCACGTCGTCGACCGCCTGTACCCGGCGGGCGCCGTGGCCGAAGTGGCGACGGACCCCGGCGAAGTCGATGACCGCGTCGGCGGTCGTGCGAGTCGGCGTCGGTTGCGCCTGAACTATCGTGTGCATGCTTCCAGCGTGGCCGCGCGGCGGATCGGATGCCGGAGGGCGATGTCATCAGCTGGACGTGACGTGTGTCATGTTCCCGTGACGGCTCAGTCGATGTCCTCCACACCCTGCAGGCGCAGCTGTTCGAGGTCGAGCCTCGCGGAGAGACGCCGCACCACGAGATCGTCGACGGTTCCGGCGCGTCGGAGGCCCCGCAGCACCTCGCGCTTGTGATCCAGCAGAACCAGCTTCAAACGGGAGTACTGATCGTGCCGCACGAGCGGCGAACGCTGCATCACGTCGACATCGGCCGATGTCGCCACCATCTGGAGGACGACGCCGTCACCCGGTTGCGCTCCCGTGGCGCCGCTCGGATCGGGCTCTCCGAGCCCGTCGGCGGCAGTCGATGACGGGTCGGACGCGAGCGGATCCGACCCGGCCAGCATGTCCTCCATCGCGCCGACCTCGGCATCGATCAGCGCGCGCTCCCGCGCCATCGCGCGAGCGTTCGCCAACTCGAGGGCCTCGTATCCGTCACGGCGCACCCGGTCACGCACCTCATCGCTGATGCCGTGTTCCGCGGCGATCACGTCGAGGGCGGACATGGCCGCGCCGGAGATCGCGCGCTCGGCGAGTTCGTACTCCTCGTCCTCGGCGTGATCCGCGGGGAATCCGGCCCAGCGCACGACGGCCGGCAGGAGCGGTCCCTGCACGAGGAGGCTGAGCAGGATCACACCCGCCGTGACGAAGATGATCTCGTTCCGGCCCTCGAGCGGCGCACCGGCCGATGTCGTGAGGGGAACGGACAGCGCGATCGCCAGGGACACGGCTCCGCGCATCCCGGCGACAGTGCTGACGAACTGCGCGCGCGTGCGCAGGCCGCGGGGATGGGCGCTGCCTCCGCCCATCAGTTGGAACGGAACGGAGAGAAGCTGGAACAGGAAGCGCACGATCGACAGCGTCGCCCAGACGGCGAGGATGATCAGCACGAGCCGGCCCACTTCGCGCAGCGACGTCTCATGGACGACCCACTGCACCTCGAGTCCGATGAGCACGAACAAGGCGCCGTTGAGCAGGAACACCCCGAACGGCCAGACCGCGTCCGCCTGTCTGCGCGACGCAGCGGTGCTGATCCGTGGGCTGATGTAGGCCGCGATCAATCCCGCGACCACGACAGCGAGCACCCCTGAGGCATGCATCATCTCCGCGATCAGGAAGGCGGTGAACGGCACGAGCAGCATCGCGACGTTGATCGTGATCGTCGTCCGCACGCGGCTGAGCACCGCCCATGCCACCGCCATTACGACGACACCGGTCGCGATGCCCCCGACGTACGAGACGATGACCGTCCACGTGACAGACAGCGGCGTCACCTGGCCGCCGACCGCCAGAGATACCGCGATCGCGTACAGGACGAGGGCCGTGCCGTCGTTCGTGAGGCTCTCGGCTTTCAGCTTCATGAAGCTGCGGCGCGGAAGGAGTCGTCCGAGCGCGGCGACGGCTGTGGCATCCGGCGGCGCGACGGCGGCACCGAGGATGAGGGCGATCTCCCACGGCATCCCGAACAGCACGGCCACGCCGGCGACCGCGAAGGCCGAGGCGACCACGAGCAGTGTGCTCATCGGAAGGATGTATCGGAAGTCCCGACGGATCGACCGCAACGAGGTGGTGAGGCTCTCCCAGAAGAGCATCACGGGGAGGAACAGGAGCAGCACGGTCTCCGGCGGAAGCTGCACCTCGCGCAGAGCCGGGACGAACCCCAGCAGCAGGCCGAACACCACCAGTACGAGCGGCAGCGCAAGACGCAGGCGAGGCGCCAGCATCGTTCCCACCAGGATCGTCAGCCCGAGCAGGACCGTGATCTCGAGACCTTCCATCTGACCCCACCACTTCTGCCGCCACGCGACGGTCCGCGAACCTGCTCAGGACACAGCGCCCGTCGACGCCAGCGTATTCCCCCGCACCCCGATCCTGGGGCCGATCCCCGGCGCGGTTAGGCTGGCCGGGTGCCTCGGATCCGTAACATCAGTGTCGGCCTGCCCGTGAAGCACGGCCACGTGCTCGTCCTGTCCGGTCGGGACCGCTCGATCGGTCGCGATTTCTACCGCGCGATCGGCGGCGGCATCGAGTTCGGCGAGCGCGCCGACGAGGCCCTGCGCCGAGAGTTCAAGGAGGAGCTGGGCGTCGCGCTGGACGGTTCTCGACTGCTGGCCGTTGCGGAGAACATCTTCACCTATGAGGGCGAGGAGGGTCACGAGATCGCCCACGTCTTCGCCGTCGACGGCGCTTCGCTCGACCAGATTCCACTGGATGCCGAACTGCACGTCCTCGACGAGGGCTCCCCCGTGAGGTGGGTGCCCATCGACGACCTGCGCGACGGCGAGCGGCCCCTGTTCCCCGCAGGCGCCCCTGAGGCATTGTTCGCTCTGGTGGGCACGAATTCATGACGATCCTGCTCCGTCCGCACGCCGAGATCGCGTTCGAGGACTCCGGCGGCACGGGCGTCGCCGTCGTGCTCTGCCATGGGGCGGGGATGGACCGGACGATGTTCGATGCTCAGGCGGCGGCACTCACGGGAGCGGGTTTCCGGGTCATCACCTGGGACCTTCCTGGTCACGGCGAATCGAGGCTCGCCGCGGCGTCGCGCTTCACGGCATCCGACGCGCTCAGCGATCTGACCGCGCTGCTGGATGACCGCCGGGTGGACCGCGCGGTTCTCGTGGGGCACTCCCTCGGGGGCAACCTCGTTCAGGCGTTCGTGCGTGCGAATCCGCACCGGGCCGCAGGCCTGGTCGTGATGGACTCGACCTGGAACGCGGGACCACTCGCCTGGTGGGAGCGCCTCGCCCTCCGGCTCGCCGCTCCGTCGCTGGCGCTCGTTCCCGCACGACGGCTTCCTGGCCTCATGGCGCGAGCCTCGGCGGTCACAGCGGACGCGATCGCACGGACCGAGGCGACGTTCGCCCGGATGCCCAAGTCCGTGTTCCTGGACGTCTGGCGCGCCACAGTGTCGTTCGTCGACCCCGACGCCACGTATCGCACGCCGGTTCGGCTGGCTCTCGTGCGCGGCGCGCTGGATCGCACGGGGAACATCGCGAGCGCGATGCCCCGCTGGGCACACGCGGAGGGCGTCACGGAGCATGTCGTCCCGGATGCCGGGCACATCGTCACGTGGGATGCACCGGAGGCGAGTTCGCGGATCCTGCTGGAGGTCGTCGAGGAGTGGCGGGCGGCGGCTCGCGACGGCGCATAGGGGTGTCGCGAGCCGCCGCATCGTCAGCGTGCCGCGTGAGCGACCGGCCTGTCGCGGGGGAAGCCGGTCGCGCCGATGAGGGCGAGAGCGATCGTGACCAGCATCCCGGCGACCCAGATCGGTGCCGTCGGAGGCCGTCCGTCGGCGAGCACGATGGCTCCGAGCACGGGCCCGACAACGGCCCCGATGTTCAGAGCCGCTGTGGCGTACGAGCCGGCCATGGTGGGCGCGTCCGTAGCCGCGTACAGCACCCGCGCGATCAGCGTGCTGCCGACGCCGAACGACAGCATTCCCTGAACCAGGACCATGGCGATCAGCAGCACCGGACTCGACGCCGCCAGCGCGAGCACGACCCAGCCCGCCAGAAGCAGCGGTCCCCCGACTGCCAGCACGAGCCCGGGCCGGCGGTCCGACAGTCGACCGGCGATCGTCACGCCGAGGAACGAGCCGACGCCGAACACCACGAGGACGACGGGCACCCAGCCGTCAGCCAGTTCGGCGGTTTCCGTCACGATGGGCGCCAGAAACGTGAGCACGGCGAATGTGCCGCCGTTGATCATGGCGCCCAGCAGCATGGCGAGGATGAGCCGCGGCGAGGTCAGAGCGCCGAGCTCGGCGCGGAGAGTCGGCGTGCCGTGGCCCGGTGACCGGCGCCCGTTCGGGATGCCGAGGATGACGCCGAGAGCGGCGGGAAGGCACAAGAGCGCGATCGCCCAGAAGGTCGCGCGCCAGCCGAGCGCGTCGCCGAGAAGCGCTCCGGCCGGCACGCCGGCGACGGTCGCGATCGTCGTGCCGGAGAGCAGGATCGACAGTGCTCGTCCCTTCCGGTCGGGCGGCACGAGCGCCGTCGCGGTACTCAATGCGACGGCCAGGAAACCGGCGGTGGCCACAGCGCTGACCGCACGGGTGGCGAGCAGGATGGAGAAGTCCGGCGTCAGCGCGCCGGCCACGTGGCATCCGGCGAAGACGAGCAGACACAGCAGCAGGGTGCTCCGCGGCGGCCAGCGTCGCGCGAAAGCCGCCATCAGCGGCGCGCCGACGACCATGCCGACGGCGAATGCCGAGGTCAGCAGGCCGGCGGCGCCGATCGACACGTCGAGGTCTGTCGCGACGGCGGGGACGAGCCCCGCGAGCATGAATTCCGAAGTGCCCATGACGAAGACCGCCAGGGCGAGCAGATAGAGGGGAAGAGGCATCGAATACTCCGAGGTGCGAGGTCAGGAAAGGGTTCTTCTCGTCACCACGGCCAGCAGCCGGAGTACGCCGGATCACGCCCGCACGGGAGCGGGCGCCGGGATCAGCGGTTCAGGGGGCTGGCGGTGTGACCGGCAGCCCCTGACCTGTCTGATTCAGGACTCGACATGACACAGAACGCTACCTCAGACCCCGGGTGTCGGAAGTTTTCCACAGAAAAGATGTTCGAGGCATGAGTGTCAGTGATTCGGTGTTCAATAGTAGTTATGAACAGCACCGCGGCGGTTCTTGATCGGGTCGTTTCCGACCTCGATCTCACGATCGAGAGCGCGGTGCGATCCGCAGGGCTGGGCGGCATGTCGGACGCGGAGAAGATGGACGTGCTCCGCCTCGCGGGCGAGGCCCACCGACGCCTGGACGCTCTGGTCGTCGAGACGGTCGCATCGGTCGACACCCGCCCCGCCGGGTCGGGGGTGCCGACGTTCCCGGCCGTGTTCGGATGCCGGAACATGAACGAACTGCTCCAACGCGCACTGCGCGTCGACGCGACCGGGGCCGGGCGGATCGTGAAAGCCGCCGGCGCCGTGCACCGCGACGTCTCACTCACCACCGGGGCGCCCCTCCCCGCGCGGTCGCCCGCGCTGCGCGAGGCGATGCTGGACGGTGCGATCGGCATCGCCGGGCTGCTCGCCGCGACCGACCCCATCGACCGCACCCGCGACCGCATCACCGGGGCGGACCGGCTGCGCGCCGATGCCGAACTCGCCGCCTGCGCCCGCGGGGTCGACGGTGCGGGTGTCGATGGCACGGACGACGCGGCCAACGAGAACGCGGGTGCGGGGCCGGCGGCGACGCCGGATGATCTGCGGCAGTTCGCGCAGCTGATCGCCACCTATCTGGACCCGGACGGGCCCGCACCCTCCGAGGCGCAGGCCGCACTGAACCGGTCGCTGACGTTCGGGCGGCTCCGCGACGGCGTCTACCCGATCCGCGGTGCCCTGCTGCCCGAAGCGTTCGCACAACTGAAACTCATCATCGACGCCCAGACCAACCCGAAAACCGCCGGACCGGTCGACCTGGGCGTGGCCTTCACCGACACCACCGGCGGCGACTCCGGTGCGCCGGAGGACCCGTTCAACACCGACCCCCGAAACGTGATCGACCCCCGCACCCGGCCGCAGAAACAGCACGACGCCCTCGCCGCAGCGCTCGGCATCGCCGCCCGCCACGACGACATGCCCTCTCTCGGCGGCGCCGCACCGACACTGGTCGTGCAGATCGACGCCGACGATTTCGCCCACGGCACCGGGTGGGCGCACATCGCCGGCATCGACGCCCCCGTCCCCTCCTCGGTCGCCGCGCACCTGGCCTGCCAGGCAATGATCCAACGAGTCCTGTTCGACGAGGGCCGCATCGTGGGCATTACCACCACCGACCGCATCTTCAACGCCCACCAACGCCGCGCCATCATCCTGCGCGACAAAGAATGCCTCATCCCCGGCTGCCACGTCCCCGCAACCTGGTGCGAAATCCACCACGTCCACGAACACTCCCACGGCGGACCCACCAGCACCAGCAACGGCGTCCCGCTGTGCTACTGGCACCACCGCACCATCAACCACTCCGGCTGGCACATCCGCATGACCGACAGCACACCCCAGATCCGCGGGCCAGCCTGGTGGGACCCCGAACAGAGATGGCGCACCCCACGACCCCTCCTCCCCGAGTGGGTCGGCGGATAGCACGCGACGTTCAAGCGCACAGCTGCCAGCCGATCGTCGGTGGCCTTCTCGGAACCGACGACGTGCGTGGAAGGATGAGACAACGATCCCTGATCAGGAAGGTACATCGTGCCCAGTGCGATAACTCTGATTCGCTCGTCTTCCCTCACCGATGCCGCCGAGTACGCGTACGCCGCGACGGCTCCGGCGGAGGCGCGGTTGATCTTCCTCGCTGGGTCCTGCCCTCTGAATGAAGACGGGTCCACGGCTGGAGTCGGAGACTTCGCAGCTCAGGCGACGAAGTGCATCGAGAACATGACTGTCGCTCTTGCCGAGGCAGGCGCTGACATCAGCGACGTCATCAGCACTCGCGTTCTTGTTGCGTCGGCGCGGCAATCGGATCTCGTCACAGCTTGGGACGTCGTGCGAGATGCGTTCGCTGGTCACGATGTGCCGAGCACGCTCCTTGGTGTCACAGTTCTCGGTTACGACGACCAGCTAGTCGAGATCGAGGCAGTCGCCGCCGTTCAAGACTGAACAAGCGATCGCGTCGGGCCCGTCAACGCCCTCCTGCGATGGACGGCCCGCTAGTGGCCGCCGACAGAAGCGTGCACATGGTCGCGCTGGCCTTGGCGCCCGACACGGCTGAGGTACTCGACCGGGCCGGCGCTGGTAGCCCCGAACCAGTGCGGGGTGCGGGTGTCGAACTCGACAGCCTGACCCGCCTGCAACAGCAGATCTTGGTCACCGAGCACCAGGCGGAGGGTGCCGTTCAGCACGTAGGCCCAGTCGAACCCTTCATGGGAGCGCAGGTCTGGGGTCGCATCGTCGCTGCCGACCATCCCGACGCGAGCGAAGGACCCTTCATGACCACCACCGCGTCCCGGGCCGCTACAGCGAGTCCGTCATCGCACGGTGGTGCTCCATCGCCGCGGCGATCCAGAACGCCAGCCGGTCATCGCCCGCGATGGTGGAAGCCTCGACCTCGATCCAGCCGGGGCCCATGTCGCGCCCCGCCCCCATCTCGGCCTGCGCGGCACCCGGCTCGGCGAGCAGGGCGTCGTGCCGCTCGGCCGCGATGCGCACCAGCAGCGCCCCATCTCGCTGTGCGGCGACGACCATCTTCTCGTTCACCATGATCGATCTGCCGCCGAACATCGACACCTCGCGCATGGTGGGCTCCGCGGCGAGCAGGCTGCGGAGGCGCTCGATCAACGCAGCCTGCTCCGGCGTCATCGCACTCACGGTGCTCGTCCGATCCGCGTCAGCCCTGATTCGCCGCCGAGTAGTCGGGCAGCTCCTGCAGCGTCCAGCTGTTGCCGTCCGGATCGTCGAACGTGACGAAGCGGCCCCACGCCTGCTCGTCGACGCCCTTCGCCTCGACGCCTGCGTCGCGAAGCTGCGCGAGCGCGGCATCCGCATCGGGAACGACGACCTGGATCGAATCCTGCTGGCCCGGCGTCAATCTGCCACCGATCCCTGTGCCGAACGCGATCGAGCAGGCCGACCCAGGCGGGGTCATCTGCACGAACCGGAGTTCATCGTTCACCTGGTGATCGTGGTCGGGGTTGAAGCCGATCTTGACGTAGAAGTCCTTCGCCCGGTCGACGTCGCTCACCGGCACGAAGATCAGCTCGATCTTCCAATCCATAGTGCACACCTCCACGGCGAGACCGTCCCGCCCGAGTCCAAGGTAGGGCCCGCCTCCGACATGCGCCACCCCTGCCACCCGATCCTCAGTCCGCCGGCACGAACGCGCCCTCGAGGAACTCCGCCAGTTCCTCCACACCCTCCAGTGGCAGGATCGCCGCCACGTACTGGTCCGGGCGCACCACGACCACGACGCCGTCCCGTGACAGTTCGCGCACCGAGAAGATGTCGGTCGACGTCCACTTCGACGGCCCCGCCGCGTACACCTTCTCCCAGTCCGTCAACCCGAGCGGACCGGTCCTCGGTTGGAACAGTGCCGGCACCGACGGAACGTCGACCTCTTCGAAGGACTGCTGGTACACCGCCTTGACGTCGAAGACGGCGTCGACGTCGGCATCCGATGGAGTGAAGCGCGCGAAGACCGAGGCGGCGCCGGTCGCCCAGGCAGACAAAGCCGAACCGTCCTGGTCCCCGAACGCGTAGACACGCCAACGGCCATCCGCCCTGGCGTGGTGGCCGAGGTGCACGACGTTTCCATCGCACACGCGCACCACTTCGGCGGATTTGAAGCGCTTGCCGAGCGGGAACCCGACGGCGAGCGACTGATGCGCATCCGGCCCGGTGATCATCGACGGTGTGTACTGCGTCATGAACCCGGACGGGAACTCCGCCGTCGCAAGGTAGTACGTCGCCAGATCGTTCGGATCCGAGATCTCCTCGGGCTTGCGGGCCATCAGCGCCGACCACTCCCGGTCGAAGTCGATCAGCTGCTGCGCCACGGGCCGCCGCTCCGCACCGTACGTCGCCAGCAGCGACTCGGGCGAGCGCCCGGTGAGCACGGCACCGAGCTTCCACCCCAGGTTGAACCCGTCCTGCATCGACACGTTCATCCCCTGCCCCGCCTTGGCGCTGTGCGTGTGGCAGGCATCCCCCGTGAGGAACACCCGCGGGGTGCGACCCGACCCGTCGATCACATCGTCGAAGCCGTCCGTGACGCGGTGGCCGACCTCGTACACGCTGTGCCAGGCGACCTGCTTCACGTCGATCGAGTACGGATGCAGGATCGCGTTGGCCTTCTCGATGATCGCTTCGATCGGCGTCTGCCGCACCCGATGGTCGTCATCGGCGGCGACTTCGCCGAGATCGATGTACATCCGGCTGAGGTAGCCGCCCTCGCGAGGGATGTGCAGGATGTTGCCCGCCTCGGCATTGATCGCGCACTTCGTCCGCCAGTCGGGGAAGTCGGTGTTCACGAGCACGTCCATCACGCCCCAGGCATGCGCAGAGATGCCCCCGACGTGTTTGCGCCCGATCGCGTCCCGCACGCCGCTGCGCGCGCCATCGCAGCCAGCGACGAACTTCGCCCGCACTGTTCGCTCGCCGCCGGCATCCTCGACCCGCACCTCGAGCGGATACTCGTCCTCGTCGTGCACGGTCAGCCCGAGGAATTCGACACCGTAGTCCGGCACGATCCGCCCTGGTCCGTGTGCCGCCGCCTCGGCGAAGTAGTCCAGCACGCGCGCCTGGTTCACGATCAGGTGCGGGAACTCGCAGATGTCGTACGCGTAGTCGGCCGTCCGCGTGGTTCGTCGGATGTTCTCGGGATGCTCCGGGTCCGGGCCCCAGAAGTTCATCCACCCGATGTTGTACGCCTCGGCCGTGATCCGCTCCGCGAACCCGAACGCCTGGAACGTCTCGACGCTGCGCGGCTGGATGCCGTCGGCCTGGCCGAGTTCGAGCCGCCCGGCGCGCTTCTCGATGATGCGCGTGGTCACGCTCGGGAACTGCGACATCTGCGCGGCCAAAAGCATCCCGGCAGGACCCGATCCGACGATCAGCACATCGACCTGGTCAGGGAGATCGGCCGGGCGCTCGACGCCGGTGCCGGATGCCGGGAGCACGCGCGGGTCCTGGGAGACGTAGCCATGGTGGTGGAACTGCATCGTGTCCTCCTCGGACGACGGTGTCGAGGGTGCCGGTGACCTTGCGGACACGGCGTGGCGCGTTCTATATTCGAACACGCCGTTCTACTATTGAACAGATCGTATACGAAGCGGATACGGACCGACAAGCCCGCCCCGCGGACAGGACTCTCATGGCCGCTACGCCGCCGCAGGCGCCCGCCTCCCAGACGCTCAGTCGGGGCATCCGCATCCTCGAAGTCCTCGCGGACGAACGCGGCCCCCTGACGATCGATGACGTCGCCGCCCGCCTCAGAGTGCACCGCTCCGTCGCGTATCGCCTGCTGCGCACGCTCGAAGAGCACGGGCTCGTCAGCCGCGACTCGGGCGGTCGCGTGCAGCTGGGGACGGGACTCGCCGCCCTCGCCGCCGGCGTCGCCCACGATCTGCAGGCCGAAGCCCTCCCCGAGCTGACCGTGGTGGCGAACGAGCTGGGGGCGACTTCCTTTCTCGCAGTGCTCGATCACGACGAGTGCGTCACGCTCGTCAGCGTCGAGCCGCGGCACGCGATCAACCCCGTCGCGCAGCGCCCTGGCACGCGCCACCTCGTCACTCGTGGCGCGCCGGGCAAGGCGATTCTGACGCAGCTGGGCGCCCCATCACGGCCCCGGCTGCCGTCTGCGCTGGCGGAGGAGCTCGACATCGCAGCCGCGCGCGGCTATGCCACCAGCCACGATGAGGTCATCCCCACACTGCGCTCCGTGGCAGTCCCCCTCGTGCTCCGCGGGCGCGCCCCGGCCGCGATCGCCGTCGTGTTCGTCGCCAGCAGCCATGACGACGACGCCATCGCTGCGCGGCTGACGCATGCCGCGGAGGCGGTGCGCGAAGCGCTGGGCGGTTGATCTCGGCACGGCGGTCGTCTTCGCGGTCGGAGAAATATCGCGGATCGGACGGTCAGCCGTCTTCCTCCGACCGGCGGGATATCTCCGATCGAGCGCACGAGCATCGAAGGATGCCGCGGAGATCAGCTCGTCGGCGGATGGTCCGTGACGAGGCGGATGTCGTAGGACGCGACGCGCTGCGGCAGTCCGTCGAAGGCCGCGGCGCGCGCCTCGGAACCCATGTACTCGGCCTCGAGCGCGAGGAACGCATCCGCGTCGCCCTCGGCACTGACCGCCCAGACGAACTCATTCGACTCTCGGATGCCGTATGCGAATTCGATCGTGAATCCGGCCGCGGGGCGCACCCGCGGCATCCACTGCTCCCACCAGTCGACGAACGCGTCGTACTCTCCATCGACAAGGACGTAGCGGCGCAGCTGGGTCGTCTTCATGCGCCCATCCTGACAGACGAGGCCGCGAGCGCCGTCCGTCCGAGGCCCGCGCGTCGGAGAGATCCCGGAAGTCGGCAGGCTTCACGAGGAAGCGTCCGACCGACGGGATCTCTCCGATCGACGAGGCCCAGAGAGGCAGCACCGAGCGATCAGGCCTTCGCGACCCCGTGGATCGGGCTGACCGCCTGCTCCTCCTCGTGGTCGGGCCCGAGCGGGATGCCGCTGCGATCGCGCAGCAGCAGCGTGGCGACGAGACCGATCGCCGTCATACCGGCGAGGTACCAGGTGACCGCGTCCGTGGAACCGGTGGCGGCGACGAGCGCCGTCGCGATCGTCGGCGCGAAGGCACCTCCCGCGATCGCGCCGATCGCATACGAGATCGAGACGCCGGAGAACCGGATGCTGGCGGGGAAGAGCTCCGTGTACAGCGCCGCCTGCGGGCCGTACGTGAAGCCGAGTCCGACCGTCAGAATGGCCAGCGCGGCGAACAGCAGCCAGATGTCGCCCGTGTTCACGAGCGGGAACAGCAGGATCACGCCGCCGAGCTGGAGGATCCAGCCGATGATGTAGGTGCTGCGGCGACCGATGCGATCAGACACCCAGCCCGCGAGCAGTGTGGCGAGCAGCCAGGTCACGGCCGATCCGGTGACCGCCCACAGCACGAGTCCGCGGTCGAGACCGAGCGGCCCATCGGGGTTCGTCGAGTAGTTCTGGATGTATCCGCCGGTGGTCATGTATCCGACGGCGTTGTTGCCGGCGAACACGAGGGCGGCGATGACCACGAGCAGCAGGTGCTTGCGGAACAGCTGCACGATCGGCATCTGGGCCTTCTCCTTGCGCTCGGCGAGCTCGGTGAAGACCGGGCTCTCCTCGACGCGCCGACGCACGTAGAAGCCGACCAGGATCAGGACGACACTGAGCAGGAAGGGGATGCGCCAGCCCCACGCGAGGAACTGGTCACCCGGGGCGACCGCCGTCATGATCGCCATCACACCGGACGCGAGCAGCAGTCCGAGCGGAACGCCGATCTGCGGCGAGGCTCCGAAGATGCCGCGGCGCTTCTTCGGCGCATGTTCGACGGCCATGAGCACGGCACCGCCCCATTCGCCGCCGGCCGACAGCCCCTGGAGGATGCGCAGCAGCACGAGCAGGATCGGCGCCGTGACTCCGATCGCGGCGGCCGTCGGCAGCACACCGATCAGCGCCGTCGCCGCACCCATCAGGATGAGCGTCCACATGAGCACGGTCTTGCGCCCGTACTTGTCGCCGAAGTGTCCTGCGAGGAAGGCGCCGAGCGGACGGAACAGGAAACTGATCCCGACCGTGGCGAAACCGAGGAGCAGGCTGTTCGCCCCGAGCGCGGAGAAGAAGAGCTCATTGAACACCAGCGCCACGGCGGTCGAATAGATGAAGAAGTCGTACCACTCGACGGTGGTGCCGACCACGGTCGCGAACACGACGCGTCGCCTGTCGGCGGAGGTCGCGATGGTGCCGGTCGGTGTGAAGCCGGGGTGATCAGTCATTGATGCTCCTTGTTCGACGTCGTCGTCTGCATCCGGTGGCGGACTGTTGCTTGCCACCCGATGCGGCGATGATATACGATTTCGAATACGTCGCACAAGACAGCTGAGACGGCAACGACGCAAGGAGGCATACCCGTGACGGACACGATCGCCCGCCCCGGCAAGATCATCGCGATCCACCTCAGCTACGCCTCTCGCGCCGACCAGCGCGGGCGCCGCCCTGCTCACCCCTCCTACTTCTTCAAGCCCGCCAGCTCCGTCGCGGCATCCGACGGCGTCGTCGAGCGCCCGGCCGGGACCGAACTGCTCGCCTTCGAAGGCGAGATCGCCCTGATCATCGGGAAGCCGGCGCGCCGAGTGACGATCGAGGATGCCTGGGCCCACGTCGCCTCGGTCACCGCAGCCAACGATCTGGGGCTGTACGACCTGCGCGCGAACGACAAGGGATCGAACGTGCGCTCGAAGGGCGGCGACGGCTACACGCCGCTCGGACCCCGCCTCATCGACGCCCGCACGGTCGACCCGTCCGCCCTGCGCGTGCGCGCCTGGGTCAACGGGGAGCTGCGCCAGGACGACACCACAGCGGACCTCCTGTTCCCGCTCCCCCAGCTCGTCGCCGACCTGTCGCAGCACTTCACGCTCGAGACCGGCGACGTCATCCTCACCGGCACACCGGCCGGTTCGAGCGTCATCGTTCCGGGCGACGTCGTCGAGGTCGAGGTGGATGCCGCCGACGCCACGTCCGGCCGGCTCGTGACGACGGTCGTGCAGGGCGGAGTCCCGTTCGACCCTGCGCTCGGTTCCCTCCCCTCGGTCGACGACCTCCAGCGCTCCGAGGCGTGGGGCTCACGCGAAGCGGCCGGACTTCCGGAGGCCGAGCCGGGCCTGGACCCCGCCCTCCGCGCCAAGCTCGAAGCCGCCCCTACGGCAGGGCTTTCGACACAGCTGCGCAAACGCGGCGTCACCGCCTGCTTCATCGATGGGGTGACGGCGAACATCGCAGGAACCAAGGTCGTCGGCACCGCGAAGACCCTGCGCTTCGTCCCGTTCCGCGAGGATCTGTTCGCCGCCCACGGCGGAGGCTACAACGCGCAGAAGCGCGCGTTCGACGCCGTCCGCGACGGCGAGATCATCGTGATCGAGGCCAGAGGCGACGCGAGCACGGGCACGCTCGGAGACATCCTGGCACTGCGCGCGCTGACCCGCGGCGCCGCCGGCGTCGTGACGGACGGCGGCGTACGCGACTTCGATGCCGTGGCGGAGATCGGACTGCCGGTGTTCTCTCGCGGCGCGCACCCGTCGGTCCTCGGCCGCAAGCACGTCCCCTGGGACGTCGACGTCACGATCGCCTGCGGCGGCGCGGCCGTGCAGCCCGGCGACATCATCGTCGGCGACGGCGACGGCGTGATCGTCATCCCGCCGTCCATCGCCGAAGAGGTCGCGGACGCGGCCCTCGCGCAGGAGGACGAGGACGCCTGGATCGCCGAGCAGGTCGCCGCCGGCCACCCGGTGGACGGACTGTTCCCGCTGAACGCCGAGTGGCGCGAACGCTACGAGTCGGCCAGGCCGCAGAGCGAGGACCGCGCATGACTCGCACGCTCAGCAAGTCGCAACGCGCCTATCACTGGATCAAAGAGCGCATCGCGTCTCAGACCTACACCCCCGGCTACCGCCTCGTGCTCGGCGCGATCGCGGGCGAACTCGACATGAGCGTCGTTCCGGTCCGAGAGGCCATCCGCCAGCTCGAAGCCGAGGGCCTCGTCCAGTTCGAGCACAACGTCGGCGCGCGCGTCGCGATGGTCGACGACGCGCAGTACCGGCACAGCATGGAGGCGCTCAGCATCCTGGAGGGCACCGCGACCGCCATGGCGGCCCGGGCGCTCACCCCCGACGACCTGCGCGCGGCGCGCGCCATCAACGACGAGATGGTGCAGACGCTCGATCATTTCGATCCGCCGGCGTTCACCGCGCTCAACCAGCGCTTCCACTCGACCCTCATCGCCCCGTGCCCCAACCCCCGGCTGCACGAGCTCGTGACGGCGGAGTGGGCGCGACTGAGCCGCCTTCGCGACTCCACGTTCAGCTTCGTCCCCGGTCGTGCACACGAATCCGTGCGCGAGCACGAGCAGATCGTCGCCCTCATCGAGGCAGGCGCCCCACTGAACGAGATCGAGCACGCCGCGCGCCGTCACCACGCGGCCACCCTTGACGCCTATCTCGACCACGAGCATCCCGACGAAGCCGTCGGAATGCACATCCTCTGAATCGGAACCACCAGGAGAAGCCATGACCGACTCCCGTATCCCGGCCGACCTGCCGGATCACATCCAGCACTACATCGACGGTGCGTTCGTCGACTCCGCGGACGGTGACACGTTCGACGTGCTGGACCCGGTGACGAACAAGACCTACACCACCGCGGCCGCCGGAAAGAAGGACGACATCGACCTCGCCGTCGCCGCGGCCAAGCGCGCGTTCGACGAGGGTCCGTGGCCGCGGATGCTGCCGCGCGAGCGCAGCCGGGTGCTGCACCGCATCGCCGACATCGTCGAGTCCCGCGATCAGCGCCTCGCCGAGCTCGAGAGCTACGACTCCGGGCTGCCGATCACGCAGGCGCTCGGTCAAGCGCGACGGGCGGCCGAGAACTTCCGCTTCTTCGCCGACCTCATCGTCGCCCAGGCCGACGACACGTTCAAGGTCCCCGGTCGCCAGATCAACTACGTTAACCGCAAGCCGATCGGCGTGGCCGGTCTCATCACGCCGTGGAACACGCCGTTCATGCTCGAATCGTGGAAGCTCGGCCCCGCACTCGCGACCGGCAACACGGTGGTGCTCAAACCCGCCGAGTTCACGCCGCTGTCGGCATCCCTCTGGGCGGGGATCTTCGAGGAGGCCGGGCTCCCCCAGGGCGTCTTCAACCTCGTGAACGGCCTCGGCGAGGATGCCGGAGACGCGCTCGTGAAGCATCCGGATGTCCCCCTGATCTCCTTCACCGGCGAGAGCCGCACCGGGCAGATCATCTTCGGAAACGCGGCGCCGTTCCTGAAGGGCCTCTCGATGGAGCTCGGCGGCAAGTCGCCGGCGGTCGTGTTCGCCGACGCCGACCTGGATGCCGCGATCGACGCCACCATCTTCGGGGTGTTCTCCCTCAACGGCGAGCGCTGCACGGCCGGCAGCCGCATCCTCGTGGAGCGCAGCGTCTACGACGAGTTCGTCGAGCGATACGCCGCCCAGGCGAAGCGGGTCAAGGTCGGCTATCCACACGAGAAGACGACCGAGGTGGGCGCGCTCGTGCACCCGGAGCACTACGAGAAGGTCATGTCGTACGTCGAGATCGGCAAGACCGAGGGCCGACTGGTCGCCGGCGGTGGACGCCCCGAGGGATTCGAGGAGGGCAACTTCGTCGCCCCCACCGTCTTCGCCGACGTCTCTCCCGATGCCCGCATCTTCCAGGAGGAGATCTTCGGACCCGTCGTCGCCATCACCCCGTTCGACACCGAGGAGGAGGCTCTGGCGCTCGCGAACGGTGTGAAGTACGGCCTGGCCGCCTACATCTGGACCAACGACCTCACGCGCGCGCACAACTTCGCCGGCGCCGTCGAGGCCGGCATGGTGTGGCTGAACAGCAACAACGTGCGAGACCTGCGCACTCCGTTCGGCGGCGTGAAGGCGTCTGGCCTCGGCCACGAGGGCGGGTACCGCTCGATCGACTTCTACACCGACCAGCAGGCCGTGCACATCACGCTCGGCGCGGTGCACAACCCCACCTTCGGCAAGAACTGACCCTGGAACCCGGCAAGGACGCTGATATGACCAACCGAGATGACATGACGCTGACCTCGTCCGGCTTCTACGTGAGCCAGGAGGCGCCGATCAACACTGCGCACCCGACTCCGACCCCGACCGGCACGCCGCCGGATGTGCTGCGCTGCGCCTACATGGAGCTCGTGGTCACGGACCTCGCCGCCTCCCGGGTGTTCTACGTCGATGTGCTGGGTCTGTACGTCACCGAGGAGGACGACGAGGCGATCTACCTGCGCTCGACCGAGGAGTTCATCCACCACAACCTGGTGCTCCGCAAGGGACCGATCGCCGCCGTGGCCGCGTTCTCGTACCGCGTGCGCGAACCTGCGGACCTTGACCGCGCCGTCGCGTTCTACACCGAGCTCGGCTGCGACGTCCGTCGCAATCCCGACGGGTTCGTGAAGGGCATCGGCGACTCGGTGCGGGTCATCGACCCGCTCGGCTTCCCGTACGAGTTCTTCCACCAGACCGACCACGTCGAACGGATGTCGTGGCGCTACGACCTGCACACGCCGGGCGAGCTCGTTCGGCTGGACCACTTCAACCAGGTCACCCCCGATGTGCCGCGCGCGGTGAAGTTCATGCAGGACCTCGGCTTCCGCGTCACGGAGGACATCCAGGACGAGGAGGGCACGGTGTACGCCGCCTGGATGCGTCGCAAGCCGACCGTGCACGACACCGCCATGACCGGTGGCGACGGACCCAGGATGCACCACGTGTGCTTCGCCACGCACGAGAAGCACAACATCCTCGCGATCTGCGACAAGCTCGGCGCCCTGCGTCGCTCGGATGCCATCGAGCGCGGCCCCGGCCGTCACGGCGTGAGCAACGCGTTCTACCTGTATCTGCGCGACCCCGACGGACACCGGGTCGAGGTGTACACGCAGGACTACTACACCGGTGATCCGGACAACCCCGTCATCACCTGGGACGTGCACGACAACCAGCGCCGGGACTGGTGGGGCAACCCCGTCGTTCCCTCCTGGTACACGGATGCCTCGCTCGTGCTCGACCTCGACGGCAACCCGCAGCCGGTCGTCGCCCGCACCGACGACAGCGAGATGGCCGTCACGATCGGCGCCGACGGATTCAGCTACACCCGGCCGGAGGACGAGGCCATGCCGGAGTGGAAACAGGGCGAGTACAAGCTCGGCCATCAGCTGTAGGGAGGTTCGGATGCTGTCAGCAGACGCCATCACTCAGATCGCCGAGGAATTGGCGGAGGCCGATCGGACGCACGGCGTGATCCCCCGGATCACGGCGCGTCACCCAGAGGCGACGATCGAGGACTCGTACGCGATCCAGGGCGTCTGGAGGGACGCGCAGGTCGCCGCGGGACGCCGGCTCGTGGGTCGCAAGATCGGCCTGACCTCGAAGGCGATGCAGCAGGCCACGGGCATCACCGAGCCCGACTACGGGGTCATGTTCGACGACACCGTCCACGAGTCCGGCGCGGAGATCGAGTTCGCGAACTTCTCGAACGTGCGTGTCGAAGTCGAGCTGGCGTTCGTGCTGAAGCATCCGCTCGAAGGCCCCGACCGCACGCTCGAAGACGCCCTCGCAGCGATCGACTACGCCGTTCCGGCGCTCGAGGTGCTGAACTCGCACATCGAGCTGGAGGGCAGAACGATCGTCGACACGATCAGCGACAACGCCGCCTACGGCGCCATGATCCTCGGAACCGTGCGCAAGCGGCCGGACGAGATCGATCTGCGGTGGGTGCCCGGCGTGCTCAGCCGCAACGGCGAGATCGAGGAGACCGGCGTCGCAGCAGGCGTCCTCGGCCACCCTGCGCGCGGCGTCGCGTGGCTGGCGAACAAGTTCCACCAGCACGGCGCGCGCCTCGAGGCCGGGGAGATCATCCTGGCAGGATCGTTCACGCGCCCGATGTGGGTGTCCGAGGGCGACACGATTCTGTGCGACTACCGCGAGATGGGAACGATCGAATGCCGCTTCATCTAGCCCCCTGCTTCCGCGACCGGCTCGCGGAATCCGATCGCTCTCAGACCGGGATGTGGGTCTGCTCCGGCAGCCCGGTGATCGCCGAGATCGTCGCCGGCTCCGGCGTGGACTGGCTCCTGATCGACATGGAGCACGCCGCGAACTCGCTCGAGAGCGTCCTGCATCAGCTGCAGGCCGTCGCCGCCTACCCCGTCGTCCCGGTGGTGCGCGTGCCCTGGAACGACGCCGTGATGATCAAGCAGGTGCTCGATCTCGGCGCCCAGAACATCATCGTGCCGATGGTGTCGTCTGCTGCCGAGGCCGAGGCCGCCGTGGCGGCGACGCGGTATCCCCCGCACGGGCTCCGCGGCGTCGGCAGCGCGCTGTCGCGCAGCGCGCGGTGGAACCGCGTCGACGACTACCTCCAGGATGCCGCTTCGCACATCTCGCTCATCGTGCAGATCGAGACCGCGTCCGGTGTCGACAACGCGGCGGAGATCGCGGCGGTCGACGGCGTCGACGCCGTGTTCGTCGGCCCGTCGGATCTCGCGGCCTCCCTCGGCCGCCTCGGTCAGCAGGCGCATCCGGACGTCGTGGATGCTGTGACCCGCACGTTCACCGCGGTGAGGGCCGCCGGCGCTGCGGTCGGAGTGAACGCCTTCGATCCGACGGGCGCAGACGCCTACATCGCTCAGGGCGCGGACTTCGTGGCGGTAGGTGCAGACGTCGCGATGCTCGCGCGCGCCTCGGAAGCGCTCGCGGCGCGGTTCAGCGGCTGACGTCCGCTTCGAGCCTGAACGACGCGAGAGGCCGTCCGGAAAGGGTCATCGGCGCGATTCGAACGCCGTCGGCCCGAGCGGGTCGGACAGCAGCGGGGCGAACGCCGCCTCGGCAGCGCCGATCAGGAGCCGGTCGGCGCCGAGCGCCGCGGCCCGCAGTTCGACCTGCTCGGCCGGCGCCTGAAGCGCACCGGCGCGCACCGCGGCGTCGAAGGCCTCGGCGTCTCGATCCCTCAGCATCGCGAGGAATCCGCCCAGCACCACGATCGACGGGTTCAGCACGTTCACCGCGTTCGCCAGCGAAGCGATCAGGATGCGCCGCTGACGGTCGATCTCGGCGACCACCGCGGCGTCGCTCGTCGCCGCCAGCACCACCGCGAGGGCGGCGTCGTCGACGGCACCCAGCCGTGCGGTCTGCAGGAGCCGCGCGCGATTGACCTCGTCCTCCAGTACACCGCCGTCCGTGCGGCGATCCTCGTCCGACAGGATGCCGGGGCGCGTCTGGCCCCACTCCCCCGCGTATCCCCCTGCGCCGGAGATGAGACGGCCGTCCAGGATGAGACCGCCGCCGATGCCGCTCGCGCCGCCGTTGAGATACACGACGTCGCGATGTTCGCGGGCAGCACCGAAGAGCCGTTCGGCTCGTGCGCCGAGGGACGCGTCGTTGTCGATGAGCACCGGCAGCTCCAGCACAGCGCTCAGCTGATCGGCGATCGGCTCGTCGTGCCAGCCCAGGTGCGGAGCGAGGCGCACGATCCCGTCATCCGCGCGCACGAGCGCGGGTACGGCGAGACCGACGCCGACGATGCGCACGCGGGGCGAACCGACCCTCCAGTCCTTGACGAATCGTGACACCGCTTCCACCACATCCGCCGGTGTCGGCGGATGCGCGAACGCGACGCGAACGCGCTCCTGCACCGTTCCGCCCAGCGAGATCACGCCGATCTCGATGGCGTCCACCTCGGGGTTCACGGCGATCGCGACCACGTCAGGGCACGGCGCGACGATCGGCGACGGGCGCCCGACGCGACGCGTGGCGTCCGGCTCCTGCTCGACGACGAGGCCGCTCGTGGCCAGCTCCGACACGAGATCGGCGACCGTCGAACGGTTCAGTCCTGTGTCGGCCGTGATGGTCGCGCGCGAACGCGCACCGTGATGGTGCACCAGGCGCAGGACCTCGCCGAGATTGGTCCGGCGTACGCCTTCGACCGTCGTCGCTCGTTCGTTCATCCGCCCAGGTTATCGAGGCTCCGCCGCGACACTCGCGTCTTCGAGCACGGCGGACGCGATTCGCGCGTCCTCCGCGGTCACCGCATGCACGTGACCGGTCAGCGTCACCATGCGTGCGTCGGTCGCGATACCGCCGATGTCGCGCCGCACGACCGTGCGTTCGTTCGAGATGGCGCCGCCGGTCGCATCCGAGATCTCACCACCCGCCGATGCCTCGGCGTGGGATGCGACCCAGACCTGCACGTCGCCCGGTTCGACGACCCTGGTCATGGCGCGATTCGTGAAGGCGAACCGCGCCGCGGGGACCTCGAACCGCACGATGCGGCTCTCACCTGCCGTCAGTTCGACGCGCGCGTAGGCGAGCAGTTGGGCGGCGGGGCGCGTGACGGATGCCGCGACATCCCTGCCGTAGAGCTGGACGACGTCGGCACCGTCCCGATCGCCGGTGTTCGTCACCAGGACGGATGCCGTGAAGGCGCCGTCGGTCGCGGCATCCGCCGACACCGCGAACTCGTCGTACGCGAACGTCGTGTAGGACAGACCGAAGCCGAACGGCCGCAGCGGTGTCGAATCCAGCGCGGTCACCGCGGACGGCCCGCCCAGGAGCGGACGGAGGTAGCTGTACGGCTGCGCCCCGGACGAGCGAGGCAGGCTCACCGGCATCCGACCCGATGGCGACACGTCGCCGATCAGCACGTCGGCGATGGCCGTGCCGCCCGCCTCCCCGGGGAAGAACGCCTGCAGGACCGCCGCCGGCGGTCTGCCGTCGGCATCGAGCGCCCAATCGATCGCGTACGGGCGCCCGGTGATCAGCACGACGACGACGGGCGTCCCCGTCGCCACCAGGGTTTCGACGAGCTCGCGCTGCACGCCCGGAAGCTCCAGCGAGTCGACGTCGTTGCCCTCGCCGACCGTGCCGCGGCCGAAGAGCCCGGCCTGATCTCCGACCACGACGATCGCGACGTCGGCGGATGCCGCGGCGTGCGCAGCGGCATCGAACCCCGATCGATCCTCTCCCTCGACGTCCGCGCCGCGCACGTGCACGATCTCGGTGCCGGGCAGCGCGGCGGCCAGTGCCTCGCGCACGGTGGGGATCTCGAAGCCGATCTCGTGGTCCGGGTGATGCGCGAGCACATGATTGGCGAACGAATAGCACCCCTGAAGGGCATCGGATCGGTCCGCGTTCGGACCGATCAGCGCGATCCTTCGCGCGCCGCGCGCGAGCGGGAGCACGCCGTCGTTCGACAGCAGCACGAGGGATTCGGCGGCGAGACGCCGTGCGACCGCCCGGTGCTGCGGCGTGTCGAGATCGACCGACGTCGGCGGCTCGTCCTCGAACGCATCGGCCTCGAGAAGCCCGAGTTCCTCCTTCTGCGCGAGCACGCGGATCACCGCGCGGTCGAGGTAGCGCTCGTCGAACGCGCCGGAGCGGACCCGTTCGATCAGCGGCGCGAGGTACGCGTCACCGGAGGGAAGCTCGACGTCGATGCCCGCGGTCAGTGCGAGTTCCGCCGCCTCGCCGCGGTCCGCCGCGACGGCATGCATCACCTCGAGGAACGCCACGGCGAAGTAGTCGGCGACCACGACGCCGTCGAAGCCGAGTCGCTCCCGCAGCAACTCCGTCAGCAGGTCGGGATCGGCCGCCACCGGCATCCCGTCGATCTCGGCGTAGCTGTTCATGACGCTGCGGACGCCGCCGTCGCGGATCGCCATCTCGAACGGCGGGAGGAAGACATCGGCCACCTCCCGAGGCCCAGCGGGTACCGGTGCATGGTTGCGCCCGGCGCGGGAGCCCGAGTACCCGAGGAAATGCTTGAGCGTCGCGTGCACCCCGGACGATTGCAGCCCCTGCACGAACGCCGTCCCGACGGTGCCGACCAGGTACGGATCCTCGCCGATGCACTCGTCGACGCGGCCCCATCGCGGGTCGCGCACGACGTCGAGCACCGGCGCCAGCCCCTGATGGATGCCGAGGCCGCGCATCGACTCCCCGATGAGCGCACCCATCTCGGCGACGAGGTCCGCGTCGAACGAGGCGCCCCAGGCCAGGGGCGTCGGGAAGGTCGCGGCCTTCCAGGCTGCGAGCCCGGTCAGGCATTCCTCGTGCACGATCGCCGGGATGCCGAGGCGCGTCTCGCGCTGCAACCGGCGCTGCTCCGCCCAGAGCCACGCGGCGCGCTCCCCGGCATCCACCGGCCTGGTGCCGTAGACCCTGGTGTAGTGCCCGATGCCGTGTCGCGTGATCTCGGCGAGCGTGTCACCACCGGCATCCCCGGCCATGTCGTTCTGCATGGGGGCGACGACCTCGCCGCCCCGATCCAGCCAGTAGCCGACGATCTGGGCCGCCTTCTCCTCGAGCGTCATGCGCGCGAGGAGATCGGCGACGCGCGCCGAAGGGGTCGGGAATGCGGGGATGTCCGCGGTCATAGGTGTCTCCATGGGTCGTGCGCGTCAGCCCTTGACCGCGCCGGTCAGACCGCCGACGATGCGGCGCTCGAACATGCTGAAGAAGATCAGCGCCGGCAGCATCGACAGCGACGTGTACGCGAGCACACGCGCGGTGTCGACCGAGTACTGCGACGCGAAGTTCTGCACGCCCAGAGGCAGAGTGAAGAGGCTGGAATCGTTGAGGATGAACAGCGGCAGCATGTAGCCGTTCCAGGCGCCGATGAACGCGAGGATGCCGACGGTGATGACGCCCGGCAGGCTCAGCGGGATCACCATGCGCCAGAAGAAGCCCAGCCGGGACGCACCGTCGATGGACGCCGCCTCCTCGAGCTCCTTCGGGATGGCCCGCAGGAAAGGCACCAGGATGATGATCGTCGTCGGCAGCGCGAAGGCGATCTGGGGCAGGATGATGCCGGCCAGGCTGTTCACGAGGCCCAGGTTGCGGATGAGCAGGTACAGCGGCGTGATCGCCACCGTCACCGGAAACATCAGTCCTGCCGCGAACACCGAATACATCACGGCCTTCCCGGAGAAGTCGTAGCGCGCGATGACGTAACTGGCCATGACCCCGAGCACGACGGCGCCGAGCGTGGTGCCGACGGCCGACAGCGTGGAGTTCAGCATCGCCGTCCAGAACTCGCTGCTGGCGAGCACGTCGGTGTAGTTGGCGATCTCCCACGGATCCGGCCACGCGGCGGGATCCGTCGTGATCTGCGAGTTCGTGCGGAAGCCTCCGACGATGATGTACAGCAGCGGGGTCACGCAGATCGTGATCAGCACCAGCGCGAGCAGGTACACGCCGGGGCTCCCCCAGCGCACGCCGGACTCCGCACGGCGGCGACGCGGGCCGATGGCCTGGATGGCCACGGAGGTCTTGAGTGTGTCGGTCATCGCCTACGGCCCTTTCGGCTGTCTCCGGTCAGTGCGCCCTCGGTGTCGCGCCGCAGCACGAAGCGCTGATAGATGAGCGCCACGACCAGCGAGATGAGGAACAGCATCACCGCGACGGCGTTGCCGAAGCCGTAGTTCCCCGCCAGGTGGCCGTTCTGGTACATGTACGTGGCCATGGTCGAGGTCCCGGCGGTGGCCGAGATGTACTGGCCCCAGATGATGTTGACGAGATCGAACAGCTGCAGCGAGCCGATGATCGACAGGAACGCCCAGATGCGGATCGTCGGCCCCAGCAGCGGGAGTGTGATGCTCCACTGCGCGCGCCAGAATCCCGCGCCGTCGATGGCGGCCGCCTCGTAGAGCTCCTCGGGGATCGACTGCATCCCGGCGAGCATGAGGATGACGGCGAATCCGATGTACTTCCACGTGATGATCACCATGAGCGACCACATCGCGATCGCCGGGTCGGCGATCCAGGACTGCTGCAGTGCCCCGAGCCCCATTTTCTCGAGCAGGGAGTTCAGGGCGCCGGCATCCTGCAGCATCAGGCTCCAGCCCGTGCCGACGACGACCTCTGCGATGACGTACGGGGCGAAGATCAGCACGCGGATGACGGAGCGTCCGCGGATCTTCTGGTTCAGCAGCAGAGCGAACAGGATCGCGATCGGACCCTGCATGACCAGCGAGAGCACGACGATGATGAAGTTGTGCAGCACGGCCTGCCGGAACGTCTCGTCCTGCAGCATGAGCACGTAGTTGTCGAGTCCGACGAAGTCGGTGGGCCAGCCGAAGCCGTTCCAGCGGAAGAAGCCGTAGAAGCCCGCCATCAGCACCGGGAAGATGACGAAGCCGAGGAAGACGAGAAGCGCGGGGCCTGCCAGAAGCACGATCTCGCCGCGCTTGCGCCAGTCAGGCCGCGGGGATCGCCGTGCCGGGACCTGATCGGTCCCGGCACGGGTGCTTCTCGCAGGCGCGGGCGTCTCCGTCAGCGCCTGTGAATCGGTCATGTCGCGGATCAGCCCCTCGCTGCGGCGGCTTCGACGCCGTCGACGAGCTTCTGGGGATCGCCCTGACCTGCCAGCATCTCGACGACGCCCGTGTTCAGCGCGTTGCCGACGTTCTGCCCGAGAGAGGTGTCCAGCCACAGCGACACGTACGGCGCCTCGCTGTACGCCGCCATGAGCGGTGCGAGCGACGGGTCGGTGACGGCACCGGTGGCCTCCTGCGACGCGGGGATCGTCTGGAACGCGACCGCGTACTTCTCCTGCCACTCCTTCGACGAGACGAAGTTGAGGAACTCCTCGCACGCCGCCGGAGAGTCGTTGGAGCACGAGTATCCGTCCGCGCCGCCCATCATCGCGCCGGGCTCGCCGTCGCCGTCGACCTCGGGGAACGGGAACCAGTCGAGGTCCGCGAGCGGCTTCTGATCCGGCGTGAGACTCGCGATGACGCCCACGTTCCACGCGCCCATGAGCTCCATGGCCGCCTTGTGGTTGGCCACCAGACCGGCGGACGAGTTGGCGCCCTCCTGAGCAGAGGTCGTCAGGAATCCCTCGTTGAACGGTTCGATCGATGCGAATTCGTCGAGGTTCTCGGCGGCCTCGAGCCAGCATCCGTCGGTGAAGTCAGGATCGGTGGCGAGGTTCTGGACCACGTCCTGGCCGCAGGCGCGCAGGGCGAAGAAGTAGTACCAGTGCGCAGCGGGCCACGCGTCCTTGGCACCGAGCGCGATCGGCTGGATGCCGGCGGCCTTCAGCTTCTCCACGGCATCGCCGAGTTCATCGATCGTGGTCGGAGCCTCAGTGATCCCGGCCTGTGCGAACAGGTCCTTGCTGTAGAAGATGCCGCCGGGGAGCACGGCACTGGGCATCCCGTAGATCTTGTCGTCGACCGTGAAGGCGCTGAACGACGCGTCGCCGAATGCCGACTTCACGTCGTCGTCGATGAGGTCGGTGAGGTCCTTGACCTTGCCTGCCGACACGATGTCGGCGAGCTTGCCTCCGCCGCGCGCCATGAAGATGTCCGGCATGTCGCCCGAGTTGACGGCGGTCTGCAGCTTGCCGTCCATGTCCTCGTTCTGGATCGACGTGACCTTGATGGTCACGTCAGGGTTCTCCTCGGTGAAAGCCGCCGCCGCGTCCTCCCAGTACTGCTTTCCGTCACCGGTGGTGGAGTTGTGCCACATCGTGAGCTCGCCGCCGCCGTCACCCGCGTCGCCGCCTCCGGCGGTGCAGCCGGTCAGGCCGAGCATTCCCAGCGCTGCGACGGCCGCACCGGCGGCCCATGCCTTGCGCATCTTCATGCTGTGTTCTCCTCTTCATCGAGTCGTGCAGCCGGCGGAACGCATTTGTTGCCAGCCACACCAATGTGTTGTGCGCACCACTCTGACACCGTCGACACGCACATGTCAAACGATATCGATAACGTTTTCTATTCATTCGTTAGGCTGAGCGCATGAACCGACGGCCCACCATCACCGACGTCGCCCTCGCTGCAGGGGTTTCCGTCGCGACGGTCTCCAAGGCGATCAACGGCCGCGACGGCGTCTCCGCGGCGACGCTCTCCCACGTCCTCGGCGTCGTGGCCGAGCTCGGCTACGAGAGCTCACTCGTCGCCACGTCGATGCGGCGCGGCCGAACGAACGTGATCGGCGTGCTCGTCGCCGAGTTCGAGCCGTTCGCCCTGCAGCTGCTCCGAGGCGTCTCCGCAGCCCTGCAGGACACCCCTTATGACGTGCTCGCCTACGCCGGCAGCGTCTCGGCCGGCGATCACCTCGGCTGGGAGCGCCGGTCGCTGTCACGCCTGGGCGGCACGCTGATCGACGGCGCGATCCTCGTCACGCCGACCGCGATGCCGACGCAGGCATCGATCCCCCTGGTCGCGGTCGACCCGCACACCGGCCCCGATGGACCGGCCACGGTCTCCGTGGCCAACATCACCGGTGCCCGAGCCGCGACGGAATACCTGATCTCGCTCGGGCACCGCCGGATCGCCCACCTCCGCGGACGCACCGACCTCGAATCCGCCCACCAGCGCGAGCGCGGCTACCGCGAGGCACTGAAGGATGCCGGCATCCCGTACGACCGCGCGCTCGTCGCGGAGGGCGGCTATCGCGCCGCCTCGGCCACGGACGGTGCGCACGCGCTGCTCGACCTCGCAGATCGACCGACCGCCGTGTTCGCCGCGAACGACCTGTCCGCGATCGAGATGATGCGGGTGGCGACCGAGAGCGGACTGCGCATCCCCGATGACCTGTCGGTCGTGGGCTTCGACGACATCCCCGAGGCGTCCGCGCATACGCCTCAGCTCACGACCGTGCGCCAGCCGCTCGCGGAGATGGGGTCGGCGGCTGTCGGCATGCTCCTCGAGATGCTCCGCGGCGGCGACGCCGAGCACGTCCAGATGCCCGCGGAACTGATCACCCGCAGCTCCACCGCCGCGCCGGCCGGCTGACATTGCGCATTAAGCGTCGGGTTGATATGTTCTAGCTCACAACAATTCACCACCGACGTTGAAAGCGATGCGCCATGGCACTCACACCCACCCGCGAAGACAAGTTCTCGTTCGGCCTCTGGACGATCGGCTACAACGGCACCGACCCGTTCGGCGGCCCGACCCGTCCGGCTCTCGACGTCGTGCACGCCGTCGAGAAGCTCGCCGAACTCGGCGCGTACGGACTCACGTTCCACGATGACGACCTGTTCGCCTTCGGATCCACCGACGCAGAGCGACAGACCCAGATCGACCGCCTCAAGGGTGCTCTGACCGACACGGGCCTGATCGTCCCGATGGTGACGACCAACCTCTTCAGCGCCCCGGTGTTCAAGGACGGCGGCTTCACCTCCAACGACCGCGACGTGCGCCGCTACGCGCTGCGCAAGGTCTTCCGCCAGCTCGACCTGGGTGCTGAACTCGGCGCCAAGACCTTCGTCATGTGGGGCGGCCGCGAGGGCGCCGAGTACGACTCCGCCAAGGACGTGCGCGCTGCGCTGGAGCGCTACCGCGAGGCCGTCAACCTGCTCGGCGACTACGTCACCGACAAGGGCTACGACATCCGCTTCGCGATCGAGCCCAAGCCGAATGAGCCCCGCGGCGACATCCTGCTGCCGACGCTCGGCCACGCGATCGCCTTCATCGACTCCCTCGAGCGCCCCGAGCTGGTCGGCGTGAACCCCGAGGTCGGGCACGAGCAGATGGCCGGCCTGAACTTCACGGCCGGCATCGCCCAGGCTCTGTTCCACGGCAAGCTCTTCCACATCGACCTCAACGGACAGCGCGGCATCAAGTACGACCAGGACCTCGTGTTCGGTCACGGCGACCTGCACAACGCGTTCTCGCTCGTCGACCTGCTCGAGAACGGCGGCCCCGGCGGAGTCCCCGCGTACGAGGGCCCCCGTCACTTCGACTACAAGCCGAGCCGGACCGAGGACGAGAAGGGTGTCTGGGAGTCCGCTGCGGCCAACATGCGCACCTACCTGCTGCTCAAGGAGCGCGCCGCGGCATTCCGCGCCGACCCCGAGGTGCAGGAGGCTCTCGCGGCGGCCAAGGTCGACGAACTGTCGACCCCGACGCTGAACGAGGGCGAGTCCTACGACGCCTTCCTCGCGGACCGCTCCGCGTACGAGGACTTCGACGCGAACGCATACCTGGGCGGCAAGGGCTTCGGCTTCGTCCGCCTGCAGCAGCTCGCCACCGAGCACCTCCTCGGAGCCCGCTGAGATGACGCTGGTCGCCGGGGTCGATTCGTCGACGCAGAGCTGCAAGGTCGTCATCCGCGATGCGTCGACGGGTGCCGTGGTGCGGACGGGACGCGCTTCGCATCCCGACGGCACCGAGGTCGCCCCCTCGGCATGGTGGGATGCTCTGCAGACCGCGCTGTCGGATGCCGGAGGGCTGACGGATGTCGCGGCGATCGGCATCGGCGGCCAGCAGCACGGACTCGTGGCGCTCGACGCCGACGGCCGCGTCATCCGTGACGCGCTGCTGTGGAACGACACGCGCTCGGCGGATGCCGCCGCGGCGCTCACCGAAGAGGTGGGCGCCGCGGAGTACGCCGCGCGCACCGGCCTCGTGCCCGTGGCATCGTTCACCGTCACCAAGCTGCGCTGGCTCGCGGATGCCGAGCCGGACAACGCCGCGCTGGTCGCGGCCGTCGCACTGCCGCACGACTGGCTCACCTGGCGCCTGCGCGGCTTCGGACCGGCGGACGAGTCGCAGCGGGGCCCCGTGCTCACCGAGCTGGTGACCGACCGGTCCGAAGCGAGCGGGACGGGCTACTTCGATCCGACGACCGATGAGTACGACCGCGAACTGCTCGCGCTCGCGCTGCGACGGGATGCCGCGGACATCATCCTCCCCCGCATCCTCGGTCCGTCCGAGCATGTGGCGGGTCCGGGCGGTCTCGTCGTCTCGGCCGGCGCCGGCGACAACGCCGCCGCCGCGCTCGGCATCGGCGCAGCCAGCGGCGACGTGGGGGTCTCGATCGGCACGTCCGGCACGGTCTTCGCCGTGACCGACGTCGCCATCAGCGACCCGAGCGGCACCGTCGCCGGGTTCGCGGATGCCGCGGGCGGGCGCCTGCCGATCGTCACGACACTGAACGCCGCCCGCGTGTTCGACGTCACGGCAGCACTGCTGGGCGTCGACCACGACGAGTTCTCCCGCCTCGCCCTCGCGGCGGATGCGGGAGCGGACGGCCTCTCCCTGCAGCCGTGGTTCGAGGGCGAGCGGACGCCGAACCGTCCGGATGCCACCGCGACGCTGTCGGGCATGACGCTGGCATCGACCACGCGCGAGAACCTCGCGCGCGCGGCGATCGAGGGCGTCCTGAAGGGGCTGGCGTTCGGCCTGGACGCGATGCGCGAGCACGGCGTCACCGCGGAGCGCATCCTCCTGATCGGCGGGGCAGCGCAGAGCGCTGCCGTCTCGACGATCGCCGCCGAGATCTTCGACGCCCCCGTCGTCGTCCCGGAGCCGGGCGAATACGTCGCCCTCGGCGCAGCCGTGCAGGCGGCCTGGGCCCTCACCGGCGACCGCCCCTCCTGGTAGCCCCTTCCCCGTCACCGCACCGGCTACGTGTCACTTCGTCCGCCCGAATTCGCCGGATTTCGAGCAGTCGGAGTGACACGAACGCCAGGCGGAAGGGTGCCAGGATAGAAGGATGCCGACGAGAGCGCCACGATGATCCGCGGTCTCGCCGCGATGCAGGACCGCAGCTTCCGGTGGTTCTTCATCGCCAGGGCGATCACGATGATCACAGGCTCGATGTCATCGATCGCGCTCGCCTTCGCGGTCCTCGAAATCGACAACGATGCCCGCTCGCTGTCCTACGTGCTGGCCGCGTTCACGGTGAGCAACATCGTGTTCATCCTGTTCGGAGGCGTCGTCGCCGATCGGATGCCGCGGGCACTCGTCATCCAGGCCTGCTACGTCATCGATATCCTGTCCGTCGGCGCGATGGCGACTCTGCTGTTCACCGGCACCGCCACGGTGCCCCTTCTCATGCTCCTGTCGATCGTGACCGGAGCATCGACCGCGTTCGTCATGCCCGCGATGCAGGGCATCATCCCGCAGCTCACCACGCCTGAGCATCTGCAGCAGGCGAACGCCATGCTCTCGTTCGTGCGCTCGGCCGTGACGATCGGCGGCCCGATCATCGCCGGCATCCTGGTCACGGCTGTCGGTCCTGCGTGGGCGATGGTCGTCCAGGTCTTCGGATGGCTCATCGCCATTCCCGTGCTCGCGCTCGTCAGACTGCCGCCGCCCGCGGGCGACGGCAGCTCTTCGCTGTTCCACGATCTCCGACTCGGCTGGAACGAGTTCTGGAGTCGCACCTGGCTGTGGACGATCGTGCTCGCCTTCATGGTGATGAACGCGATCCACGTCGGAGCGTGGAGCGTCGCAGGCCCGTACATCGCGAAGAACGACGATCGGCTCGGTATCGCCGGCTGGGGCTGGGTCCTCGCCGCCGAAGGCGTCGGCGTTCTGCTGATGACGCTCGTGCTCATGTGGGTTCCGCTGAAGCGTCCGCTGCGACTCGGCATGATCGGCATGGCTGTGTTCGCGATCCCGCTCACCATGCTGGGCGTGCATCCTGCGGTCGTGCTGCTCGCGATCGCGGCGTTCATCGCGGGCACGGGGCACGAGCTGTTCAGCACCGGCTGGAACGTCGCCATGATGGAGAACGTCCCGATCGACCGGCTGTCGCGGGTGTCGAGCTACGACATGCTGGGCAGCTTCGTGGTGATGCCGATCGGCACGCTGGCATACGGATGGCTCATCACGAGCGCCGATGTCACGACGGTCCTCGTCGTGTCCGGCATCCTCTACGCCGTCATCGCCCTCTCGACGCTCGCCGTGCCGAGCGTGTGGCGGATGGGACGACCCCTCGAGGTCCAGAAGCAACTGGCGGATTCATAGCGTCCCAGGCCAGACTGGTGCCATGAGCTTCGCCGCACTCCAGCCCCTGGCCGACCGAGCCGCCCTGTTCACCGCCCTCCGCCAGGACGCGCTCGTCGACGCGACCGACGCCCTCGGAGAGCACCGATGGGACGCCGACTTGAACGCCGGCACCCTGACGTTCACGGCGAACGACGACGCGACGAAGCAGCTCGTCACGCGCCCGCACCTCATCGCGACGCTCGCCCCTGGTCCGCGCTCGCTGCTGTGGGCATGGGCGCACCCGCAGGGCGACGCGCAGGGCGTCGCCGCTCAGCTGCGCGACTACGGCCAGCAGTACGGCATCGCCGAGTTGACTCACGCGGAGCTGCCCTTCCCCGATGACGCCGGAGACGACACGGAAGCGTGGATCGCGCAGGCGACGCACGTGATCGGCTCCGTCGCCGTCGAGATCACCGGACGCTCGCCGTACTACTCCGCGCCGGTCGGCGGCGGCACCCGCGCCGTCTTCCTGCTGGACGCGCCGCTCGCTGCGCTGACCGTCTCGGATGCCGTCATCGCCGCACCCCGGATGCTCGCGTCCCTGAACCTCCCTGATGCCCGCTCGTCGGTCTGGGACGCCGCGCGCCTGGCCGGCTGGAATCTGGAATGGACCGACGAAGCCTTCTCCGGTGCCGTCGTCAGCGATGAGTCGGGTTCGGCGACGTTCCGCTTCGACGAGCAGGCGCGCATCACGGGCATCGAGGGCTCGATGGGCGGCAGCACTCCCGCCTGACCCCTGGGCTCAGTGGCCGCTGCTCGCTAGCATGAGCGCATGTCCGCTCTGGAGCTGATCCCCGCCGGAAAGACCTTCACCGAAGCCGAGATGGTCGTCTACGCCGATGCCGGCGACCGGACGCTGGACGAGGCGATCAGGGATGCCGACGTGCTGATCAGCTGTCCGCACGCCGGGGCCGCCATCCCCGCGGAGATCGCCGAGTTCCTCTCCCCCGCGCTGACGCGCCGGCTGCAGTTCGATTTCACCGACGTCGCCACGGATGCGATCGTCCGGCGTTGGGCGTCGCAGGATCCCCGCGTGGTCGCCGTTCTCAACCCGCATCCACGGTTGGTGCGCGATCCGAACCGCGCGAAACCGGCGGACGTCGCGGCCGACCTCACGGAGGCGATCGAGCGGACGAGAGCGGCCGGCGCATGGCAGAAGGTCGATCTGACCGGCGTTGATGCGATCCGCCCCGTGACCTTCTCGTTCTTCCCCATTCTCGAATTCCCCGACTCGGATGCCGGTCTCCGCCGCCTCGTCGATGCCTTCGTCGAGGTCGCAGAGCGCGGACTCGGCGTGTACGAGCGCATCCGCGACGATCTGACCGAGCGGTTCATCGCCGAGAAGCTCCCCGCAGGGGGCCGCTTCACTCGGCTGTCGTTCCACGACACCATGAACACCACGACGACGAAGGACGGTGCCGTGAACGTCCCGCGCGACGAGAAGGATCGGTTGCCGAACGTCGTGGCGCTGTCCAACCGCGGGGATTCCAGAGGCGAGGAGCGCGATCCCACCGATCCTCCGACCATGGATCCCGGCCGCCTGCGCATCCTCGCCGAGGCACACCGTGCGGGGTTCGCGACTGATTCCCCCACCGACGTCGCGTTGAACAAGCCCTACCTCGGCAGTCAGGAGATCCTGGCCGCCGGTGTCCGCTTCCGCGAACTCGCGGACGAGGCGCAGCGCAGCGGCGCCCACTTCGATGCGGTCCAGGCCGAGTTCCGCCGCGAGTATCTGCTCGGCGACGAGGCCGTGGCCGTGTTGCACGAACCAGGAAGGGACTGGATCACCGAGGACCGGTCGCACGTCGATGGGATCGCTGCCGCGTGCCGACGCACCTGGGAGCTCTACCGCGAGTTCTGACGCGGCGGCGACCTGCGATCATCCGCCCCACAGTGCGCCGAACGCCGCGCCGGCGCCGACCGTCGTCACGGCGAGGATGAGCGTCGGCAGGAAGAACGAATGGTCGACGAGCTTGGTGCCCAGCTTCGTCGTCCCCGAGGTGTCGAAGTTGGCGGCGGCGATCTGCGATCCGTTGGTCGGCAGCAGATAGATGCCGGCGAACGCGCCGGCCCACATGCCGCTGATCAGGCCCAGCGGGATGCCGGCCGCCAGCCCGATCGGGACGATCGTGCGCGTGGCCGTCGATTGACTGGTCGTGAGGACGCAGACGAGGAACACGCCGAGCGCGAAGATCCATGGCGCCGCCCCGACTAGCGCGCCGATGCTCTCGGAGATGAATTCCACATGCGCGTTGAGGAAGGTGTCGGTCAACCAGGCCAGACCGAACAGGGCGATCGCCGAGACCATGCCGGCCTTGAACACCGTCGCGGTCGGAACGTCGGCCACCTTGGGGCGGGAGACGATCAGGATGACGGTTCCGACGAAGAACATCACGATCTCGATGATCGGTGTCATGCCCACGGGGTCGCCTGCAGCATCCAGCGGGCGGATCCCCTTGAAGAGCCCGAAGACCACGATCACGAGCACCCCGGTGAGGAAGATGATGGCCGCGTTTCGCCCGGCGGACGTCACGGTGACATCGGCCTTGACCTCAGCCGCACCTGCGCGGGGAGGCGCGAGCTCGCCGCTGGCGATCTTCGCCTGGACCTCCGGGTCGTCCGCGAGGTCCTTGCCCAGGCGGTTGACCACCAGGGAGCTGAGCACGATGCCGACGACGGCGGCGGGGATCGTGACCTTCAGGATGTCGATGAGCTCGAAATCGTACGGCGGCACGTCGGTGAGCGTGACCATCGCCGCCATCGCCGCCGAGACCGGACTGCAGGCGAGCGCGACCCCTGTCGCGACGACGGAGAGCGAGAGCGGCCGCGAAGGACGGATGCCGTTGCGGTACGACAGATCCTGGATGACCGGCAGCAGCGGATACAGGATGTTCGACGTGCCAGCGCCCGCGGCGAACAGGAAGGACACGAGCGGCGCAACGAGCGTGATCTGCTTGGGGTTGCGCGCGATCAGCTTGGCCGCGACCGAGACCATCCAGTCGATGCCACCGGCGACCTGCATCATGGAGGCCGCCAGGACCACAGACAACACGATGAGCAGTGCGTCCACGGGCGGTGAGCCTGGGGCCAGCTGGAAGACGAAGACCAGGATCGCGACACCTGTGCCGCCCCAGAGTCCGAGTCCGACACCGCTGGAGCGGGTACCCATGATGATGCAGCCCAGCACGACCAGCAACTGCAGGATGAACAGGACGGCTTCCATCGATCGCTCCTTCAACGGGCGCTGGATTCGGCGTCAGACTATCGGTGGATGCCGCGGCGCACCATGCCCCAGTGCCACGGCGTGTTCCCGGTGACGTTTCGCCTCGGGTCGGGAGTATGCGAACCTGGGCATATGAGGAACGGCATCATCCGCTTCGGCGCGCTCTACGTCTTCAACGTCGTCGTCCTGCTCGTGATCGGGCTGGTGCTGCCGAGCGTACGGGTCGGTTGGCATGCGCTCTGGGCATCCGTCATCCTGACGCTCGCCGCGCTGTTCATCAAGCCGCTGCTGAAGAGCGCGTTCCGCAAGTCGGCTGCGCGCTCGGCCGCCGACCGCACGCGGACCGGCGAGAAGGTCGTCCAGTACGCGCTGGTCTACGCGGTCGAGCTGATCATCTGGGTGCTGACTGTGTGGCTCAGTCCGGTCTCGATCAACGGCTTCTGGGGATACGTCCTGCCGCCACTGCTTCTGCTGCTCGGGTGGGTGATCTACGACCAGGTCGACGACGTGCTGCGTCGCAAGGCCGCAGACGTCTACGACAGGGTCGCCGGCGCGAGGAAGCCGAAGGATGCCGCGGCATCCGCTGCCCCGCAGCCGACGACACCGCGTGCGGATGCCGAGCCGAACGACGGACTCACCCCCGAACAGCGTCGGATGCTCGACGAGCTGTAGCCGCGTCGGTCCCGAAGGTCGGAGAAACGACGGATGTCGGAGCAGATCATGCGATCCGCCCCGACATCCGGGATATCTCCGACGCTGTGCGCTGACGGTCAGCCGGCGAGGCGCTCCGCGGCTTCCACGACATTCGTCATGAGCAGCGCCACGGTCATCGGGCCGACGCCGCCCGGGTTCGGCGAGATCCATCCGGCGACCGAGGCCACGTCCGGGTGCACGTCTCCGTAGACCTTGCTCTTGCCGGTCTCGGGGTCGCTCTCGCGCGTGACGCCCACGTCCAGCACGGCGGCGCCCGGCTTGACGTCCTCCGCGCGGATCAGGTGCTTCACTCCGGCGCCTGCGACGATCACGTCCGCCTGACGGAGGTACGGCGCCATATCGGGCGTGCCGGTGTGGACCTGCGTGACGGTCGCGTTGATGTCGCGGCGCGTGAGCAGCAGCCCCATCGGGCGGCCGATGGTCACACCGCGTCCGACGACGACGACGTGCTTGCCCGTGAGGTCGTAGTCGTTGCGCAGCAGCAGCTCGATCACACCGCGGGGCGTGCACGGCAGCGGCGTGTGGATCGGCGCGTTGACGTTCAGCACGAGCCGGCCGAGGTTGGTCGGGTGCAGGCCGTCGGCATCCTTGGCCGGGTCGATGCGCTCCAGGATGGCGTCCGTGTCGATGTGCTTCGGCAGCGGCAGCTGGACGATGTACCCGTGGCAGGACGGATCGGCGTTGAGCTCATCGATCAGCGCCTCGACCTCGGCCTGCGTGGCATCGGCCGGCAGCTCGCGCTGGATAGAGTTCATCCCGATCGCCTCGGACTGCCGATGCTTCATCCCGACGTACAGCTGGGATGCCGGGTCCGCGCCGACGAGCACAGTGCCGATGCCGGGGACGATCCCCTTCGTCTTCAGCGCGGCGACCCGCTCGGCCAGCTCCGCCTTGATCTCGGCGGACGCCGCCTTGCCGTCCAGGACGACAGCCGTCACTGGGTCAGCCCCGGGTAGAGCGGGAAGGCTGCGGCGAGCGCGTCGACGCGCGCCTTGAGAGCGGCGACGTCGGCACCGGGCAGCAGCGCGAGGGCGATGATGTCCGCGACCTCGGTGAACTCGGCATCCCCGAATCCGCGGGTGGCGAGCGCCGGCGTGCCGATGCGCAGACCCGAGGTGACCATCGGCGGGCGAGGGTCGTTCGGCACCGCGTTGCGGTTGACCGTGATGTGGATGTCGTGCAGCAGGTCTTCAGCCTGCTTGCCGTCGATCTCGGCGTCGCGCAGGTCGACGAGGATGAGGTGCACGTCGGTTCCGCCCGAGCGGACCTTGATGCCGGCATCCTGAACGTCCTGACGGCCCAGGCGCTCGGCCAGGAGGGCTGCGCCGCGGACGGTGCGCTCCTGACGCTCGGCGAACTCGGGAGTCGCGGCGATCTTGAACGCGGTCGCCTTCGCGGCGATCACGTGCATGAGCGGACCGCCCTGCTGACCGGGGAAGACGGCCGAGTTGATCTTCTTGGCCAGGTCGGCGTCGTTGGTGAGGATGAAGCCGGAACGGGGTCCGCCGATCGTCTTGTGCACCGTCGACGAGACCACGTGCGCGTGCGGGACGGGGCTCGGGTGGACACCGGCGGCGACGAGTCCGGCGAAGTGCGCCATGTCGACCCACAGGTACGCGCCCACCTCGTCGGCGATCTCCCGGAACTTCGCGAAGTCGAGCTGACGCGGGTACGCCGACCATCCGGCGATGATGACCTTCGGCTTGTGCTCGATCGCGAGTCGGCGGACCTCGTCCATGTCGACGAGCGAGGTCTCCGGGTCGACGCCGTAGGCGACGATGTCGTACAGCCGACCGGAGAAGTTGATCTTCATGCCGTGCGTCAGGTGCCCGCCATGGTCGAGCGACAGACCGAGCAGCGTGTCGCCGGGGCGCGCGATGGCGTGCAGCACAGCGGCGTTCGCCGTCGCGCCGGAGTGCGGCTGGACGTTGGCGAACTCGGATCCGAACAGCGACTTCGCCCGCTCGATCGCGAGGGACTCGGCGACGTCGACCTCTTCGCAGCCGCCGTAGTAGCGGCGGCCGGGGTAGCCCTCGGCGTACTTGTTGGTCAGCACAGAGCCCTGCGACTGCAGAACGGACACGGGCACGAAGTTCTCGGATGCGATCATCTCGAGGAATCCGCGCTGGCGGTTCAGCTCACGCTCGAGGACCTCGGCGATCTCGGGGTCGACCTCGGAAAGCGGTGCGTTGAAATACGGGTCGGTCATGACGTGCTCCTGATCTCACGGTGGAAGGGGGTGGTTCCTGATCGGCCCAGGCGCGCGGTCGATTCCCATGAGAAGCCGCTCCCCGGTGGTAGTCCACCCAGACGCCAGTCGCGACGGTTTCGAGCATAGCGGATCAGATCGCTCGGAACGCTTGGATGTCGCCACCGCCACGGGTAGGTTTTGTTCATGGTCCTTACTCTTGTACCTCTGCCCTCGTCCGTCACGGCGGACTCCGGAACCTTCGCCCTCTCCCCCGCCACGCGCATCGTCATCGTCGACGGTGCGGATGCCGCGGCATCCGCCCTCTCCGACCTGCTCGCGCAGCGCGCCGGCCTCCGGCCGGAGGTCACATCCGACGCACCGGTCCGCGGCGACATCGTCGTGCGCGCCACCGGCGCCTCTGATGAGGCGTACCGCCTCGAGGTCGGAGAACGCGTCGAACTCATCGGCTCGCCGGCCGGCCTGTTCTACGGCATCCAGACTCTGCGACAGCTGCTGCGCGAGGACGCCGGCGCGTGGTCGATCCCGCGGGTATCGATCTTCGACGCGCCGCGGTTCGCCTATCGGGGCGTCATGCTCGACGTGGCGCGCACGTTCTTCGACGTCGCCACGGTGAAGGCGTTCATCGACCGCGCCTCGTCGCTCAAGTTCAATCACCTCCACCTGCATCTCACCGACGATCAGGGCTGGCGTCTGCACATCGACAGCCGCCCGCTGCTGACCGAGAAGGCCTCGGGGACCTCCGTGCTGGGCCGGCCAGGCGGCTTCTACACGAAGGACGACTTCCGCGAGATCATCGCGTATGCGGCCGCGCGCCACATGGTCGTCGTCCCGGAGATCGACCTCCCCGGCCACACGCACGCGATCGGGCTCGCCTACCCGGAGATCGTCGAAGTTCCGGTGATGAACGACATGCTCCTCGCGCAGTCGGAGTCTCTCGGCCAGCCTCTGCCCGTCGCGGGCGAGCCGTACCAGGGTTGGGGTGTCGGCCACTCCTCGGTGCGCATCCGCGAGGAGTCGACGTGGGAGTTCCTGCGCGATGTGCTCCGGGAGGTCGCCGAGATCACGCCTGGTCCGTACCTGCACGTCGGCGGCGATGAATGCCTCGGCACGCCGCAGGCCGACTTCGACGCGTTCGTGGAACGCATCACCGCGCTCACGGCCGAGGTGGGCAAGACACCGGTGGCGTGGCACGAGGCAGGATCCGCCGTCGTCGCCGAAGGAACCGTCGGACAGTTCTGGGGAAGCGACATCCCCACGGACGAGCACGCCGAACACGCGCGCCGCTTCGCCGACCGAGGCGGCTCCGTCATCCTGTCGCCCTCCACGCGCGCCTATCTCGACATGAAGTACACACCCGAGTTCCCGCTCGGACTCAGCTGGGCCGCCGTCATCGACCTCGAGACGGCGTACTCCTGGGAGCCGGACACGATCGTCCCCGGCCTGGATCCGTCCGCCGTCCTCGGCGTCGAGGGGCCGCTCTGGGCCGAGACGCTCGAGACGCTCGACGACATCGATCAGCTCTTCTTCCCCCGCGCCGCAGCCCTGGCCGAGATCGCCTGGTCTCCGGCATCCGCCAAGGACTGGAACTCGTTCCGTGAGCGCGTCGGCGCGCTCGGAGAGGTCTGGGATGGCGAAGGATGGGGAGGACACCGCCCCGCCGAGATCGACTGGAGCACGCCATGACCGCAACGGTGATCCATTCCGCCCGGCTGATCTCGCACGGCCTGGAGACGGATGACGCCTGGATCCGCTTCGAGGACGGCGTAGTGGCGGACAGCGGCACCGGTGCGAGTTGGACCGCTGCGGACGAGGTCGTCGATGCGTCAGAGGTCGCCGGACCCGACGCCGTCCTCACCCCCGGTTTCGTCGACATCCACGGACACGGCGGGGCCGGCGCGTCGTACGACGACGGCGTCGAGGCCATCCGCACCGCTCGCGCTCTGCATCGGGCGCACGGCACGACGCGCGCGGTCATCTCGCTCGTGACGGCGTCAGTCGACGACCTGGCCCGCCGTGTGGCCGAGATCGCGGAGCTGACCGAGTCGGATGCCGAGATCCTCGGCTCCCACCTGGAGGGCCCCTTCCTCGATCCAGGCCATCAGGGCGCTCACGAGCCGACCCTGCTGCGTGCGCCGGCGACCGAGGACGTCCGGCGTCTGCTGGACGCCGGGCGCGGCACCGTCCGCCAGGTCACGATCGCCCCCGAACTGCCCGGCGGAATCGAGGCGATCCGCCTGATCGTCGCCGCCGGCGCCGCAGCGGCGGTCGGACACACCGACGCGGATGCCGAGATCGCCGCGACCGCGTTCGACGCCGGCGCGACGATCCTCACGCACGCGTTCAACGCCATGCGAGGCATCCATCACCGCGCACCGGGCCCTGTGCTCGCGGCCGCGGCCGATCCGCGCGTCGTGCTCGAGGCGATCGCCGACAATGTGCACCTCGACCCGCACGTGATCAAACTCGTCTTCGACATGGCCCCGGATCGCGTCGCGCTGGTGACGGACGCGATGGCGGCAGCGGGGAGCGAGGACGGCCGCTACGACCTGGGTGCGGTCAAGGTGACGGTGGCGGACGGCATCGCCCGGACCGATGCGACCGGCTCGATCGCCGGTTCGACGCTCACCCAGGATGTCGCGCTGCAGCGCGCCGTCCAGGCCGGAGTGCCGCTCGCCGCCGCCGTACGAGCGCTCACCGACACACCGGCATCCGTCATCGGCGAAAGCGCAAGGTTCGGACGTCTGGAGCGGGGACGGCTCGCGGATGCCGTTCTGCTTGACGCGCGGCTGCAGGTGCGGCACGTGTGGGTGGGAGGCCGCCGAGCGGCGTGACCGCACGTGACGCACCCGCAGCTTCGCGGAAGGAGGCCGCCGCGCCCCAGCCAGCGGCGGCCATGCTCCCTCCAGAACGAGCGGGCGGCTCGGGAACTCCTCCCCCGAGGGTCCCGAGCCCGCCCTGAGCCGACGCAATTGCCCCTCGCGCCGGCGCTGCGTGATCTCCGCCCCCCGGTGGAGATCGCACAGCGTGCTCTGATTGATGAGACGGGGTCGAAGGCGAATCATCACGCGATTCGAAGAAATTCTTTTCGCCGTTTCTCGCGGCTCCTCGCAGAGAGTTCGCTCCGAGTTGTCCACAGGGCTGGTCAGGCTGGGAAAACGGGGTGAGAATAGACGAGGCGCGTGATGGGGACCCGATTCGCGCGTCTCTTCCTGTGGAGCCGACCCGACGCTCCACGAGACCTGGATGACTGTGCCTAACGAGAACAACGACGACGCGCAGATCGCTGACGCCGATCTGATCCTGCGCACCCGGTCGGGCGACCGGAAGGCCTTCGGCGAACTCTGGCGGCGGCACTACCCATCGGGGATCGCCGTGGCGCGATCGATCACGTCTTCTCTCGACCCGGACGACCTCGTCCAGGAGTCGTACACGCGCATCTACAACGCCATCCTCAAGGGCGGAGGGCCCAACGGGTCGTTCCGCGCCTATCTGTTCACCAGCATCCGCAACACCGCGGCCGCCTGGGGCAAGGCACGTCGCGAGACTGCCATCGACGAGATGGATGCCGTCGCCGACCCCGACACGACGGAGCAGGCCACCGACGAGGCCCTCGATCGCGGCCTCACCGCGCAGGCGTTCCGCAGCCTCCCCTCCCGCTGGCAGGAGGTGCTCTGGTACACCGAGATCGAGCAGATGAAGCCGGCCGAGGTCGCTCCGCTGCTGGGAATGAAGGCCGGGGCCGTCGCGCAGCTCGCCTTCCGCGCGCGCGAGGGGCTGCGTGAAGCCTGGATCCAGGCGCACCTGCGCAGCGCCGCTCCAGGCTCGGAGTGCCAGTGGAGCATCGAGCACATGGGCGCCTACTCACGCGGGAATCTCAGCAACCGCGACCGGAAGCGCCTCGACGAGCATCTGTCGGACTGCGCGCGCTGCATGATCGTCGTCGCCGAAGCGAAGGACGTCTCGCAGCGCCTGGCGATGGTGCTGCTGCCGCTCGTGCTGGGCGTGGCGGGGTCCGCCGGTTACCTGGCCACGCTCCAGGGCGGCTCAGCGCCGATCGTGGCGCTGGCCGCGATGCCCTCCAGTGTCGTCGAAGGGGCGGTCGTCGTGTCCGGGTCGGGGGGCGCGGCCGTGGCCGGGGCATCCGCAGGATCCGGTTCGACCGGCGGTGCGGGCGGTGCAGGTGGTGCAGCCGGCGGTGCCGGCGCGGTCGGCGGCGGGGCGGCCGGCGCGACGGCGGGAGCAGTCACCGGCATCGGAGCGCTCGTCGGAGTCGGAACAGCGGCGCTGATCGTCGCGGGTGTCGTCGCCGCTGCGGCGATCATGCCCGGTCTTATCTCGACGCCCGCGATGACGAGCCTGCCGAGCGCCGGCGATGTCGCCGATTCGCCCTCGATCCCGGCCGAGGTCGGCCCGGACGAGGATCTCGAAGCCTTCGATGACCAGGTGCTCGTGATCGACGAGCCGATCGAGGACGAGGATGCCGGCGAGGCACCGGCTCCCGATACAGATCCTGTCGTCGAGGCGCCGCTGGCGACCCCAGTCGCGCCCGCACCTGAGGATTCCGACTCCGGCGGCGAGGCAGCACCCGAGGCACCCGAGGCACCCGAGGCACCCGAAGAGCCGGTGGAGCCGTCGGATCCGCCGGTTGCCCCGCCCGCCTCTCCGGAGCCGACTCCTAGCCCGCAGCCGACCGAGCCACCTGTGGAACCCTCGCCGGCCCCCGAGCCTGAGCCGACGCCCAGCCCGCAGCCGACTGAGCCGCCCACGAAGCCTGAGCCGACTGAGCCCCCCACGAAGCCTGAGCCGACTGAGCCCCCGGTGGAACCGTCTCCGACCCCGGAGCCGACCCCACCTCCGGCGGAGCCCACGCCGGCCCCGGAGCCTGAGCCGACGCCCAGCCCGCAGCCGACCGAGCCGCCCACGGAACCCGAGCCCACGCCCACGGATCCTGAGATCCCCACCGAAGCTCCGGTATTCGGAAGGGCCGCGGAATGGTGGGAAGGGACGAAAGTTCACTACTCCATTCCCGTTTCCGGAGTTCCTGGAGCAACCGTCGAAGCGCTACTCGACGGCGAGCGTGGCGGTGGCGACACCATCGAACTCGACGCGGCAGGAGCGGGCGCGATCGACCTTCGCCCGAATCTCGGTCAGTACCTGTTTCCCTCTCTGACAACTGTGACCTTTCAGTACAGGCTGGGTGACGGGTCAGTCGGACCGTCGGCCACAACGACTTTGAGAGCACTTCAGGACCGGACACTCTCTCCTTCGGACGAAGCCCCTCAGGAACAGTCTCCGCCCGCGGGTCAAGACGAGCCTGATACAGAGGCGCCACCAATCGAGGACCCTGCGCCTGAGGCTCCCACCCCGGAGGCCGGCACCTCCGTCGAGCCACCACCGAACGAGGAGGTCCCCGTAGAGGCGCCTTCGGTCGAGGCGAGCCCGAACGATCAGACCGCACCCGACTCGACCACTAGTCCCGTGCCTCCGACGACCGACGAGCCGACGACAGTCGGCCCCGTCGAGGAACCCACGCCCCCAACGACGCCAACCGTTCCCGTCGCCGAGCAGGTCGCTCCCGCGAGCGAGCCGGCCCCACCTGCCGACGCGGCCCTCCCGATCGAGTCGCCCGCCCCCGCAGACGAGGCGACCGCCCCCGCCGAATAGACTGGGAGCATGACCCAGGAGACACCGGCCGAACCGGGCGTGAACCGCCCGAACGTCACCCCGCTCGACATCATCCGGGTCATCATCCTGCTGGTGGCGCTCGCCTCGCTCGCCCTGTGGGGCTTCGCGACGTGGGAGCTGCCGTGGAACCTGATCCTCGGCATCGGCGCCCCCGTCGTCGTGCTGGTGGTGTGGGCGCTGTTCCTGTCCCCTCGACCGGTGCTGCACCTGCACCCGTTCCTGCGGGCCATCGTCGAACTGCTGCTGTACGTGGGCGTCACGATCGCCTGGTGGTCGATGGGCCAGGCCGTGATCGGCTCCGTCTTCGCGGTCGTCGCGATCACTGCCGGTGTCATCGCCGGGCGGCGATCCTTGGCATGAGCGCTCTCGCGGCGCTGCGCGCGGCACTCGGCGACATCGTCGACGTGTCCGACGCGTCGTTGGAAGGCGCACGCGCCGACCGCTCTGGTCACGCCGCCGTCGGCCGACCGCTCGCTGTCGTGCACGCCGAGACCGTCGAGCACGTCCAGCAGACGATGCGGATCGCCACCGAGACCGGGACTCCGGTCGTCATCCGCGGTGCAGGCACCGGACTCGCCGGCGCCGCAAACGCGGGCACGGGCGAGATCGTGCTGTCCACGCGCCGCATGGCCAGGATCCACGAAATCCGACCCGATGACCTGCTCGCAGTCGTCGAACCGGGCATCCTCAACGCCGACCTCAACGCGGCGCTCGCCCCGCACGGAGTGTGGTGGGCCCCGGATCCGGCCAGCCGCGACATCTCGACCGTCGGCGGCAACATCGCCACAGGTGCCGGTGGACTGCTCTGCGCGAAGTACGGAGTCGTGCGGGACGCGGTCCTCGGCATCGATCTCGTACTCGCCGACGGGCGCCTGCTCCACCTCGGGCACCGTACCGTCAAGGGCGTCACCGGGCTCGACCTCACCTCGCTGGTGATCGGATCGGAGGGCACGCTCGGCGTCGTCGTCGGCGCCACCTTGAAGCTGCGCCGCCTCACTCCCGGCACCACGTGCGCGATCGCTGCCGTCTTCTCAGACGCGAGAACAGCAGCCACGGCATCCGCTGCGGTCACGGCCGCAGGCATCCAGCCCGCGATCATGGAACTGATGGATGCCGCGGCGCTCGCGGCCGTGCACGCACTGCTCGTGCTCCCCGCGCCGGCCACCGGATCGGCACAGTTGACCATCCAGACGGACGGCCCGGCCGCGCGCGAGGAAGCCGACCGCATCGCGGAACTCCTGGTTGCCCACGGGGGCGCCGTGACCCTCTCCGACGACCCAGCCGAAGGCGAACGCCTGTTGACGATCCGCCGTTCGATGCACGCAGCGATGGCGGCGTTGGGCACCACACTCATCGAGGACGTCTCCGTACCGCGCAGCGCGCTGCCGGCGATGTTCGACGAGATCACCCGGATCGAGCACAACTACGGCTTGACGATCCCCACAGTCGTGCACGCCGGTGACGGCAACCTGCACCCGAACTTCATCTTCGACGGCCCCGATGTCCCTGACCACGTCTGGGCCGCCGCCGACGAACTGTTCCGCGCGGCTATCGGCCTCGGCGGCACGCTCACCGGCGAGCACGGCATCGGCACTCTCAAGAGCCGATGGCTGGCCGAAGAGCTCGGCGAGGACCAATGGCGGCTGCAGCGCGACATCGCGCGAGTGTTCGACCCTGCCGGCATCCTCAACCCCGGAAAGGTGTTCACAGCCTCATGACGGACATCCATGTGAGCGCGGCGATCATCCGCGACTCCGACGATCGTGTGCTGGTCGTGCGTAAACAGGGCACGGTGCGCTTCATGCAGCCTGGAGGCAAGCCGGAGCACGGCGAGAGCCCGGCGCAGACCCTCGCCCGCGAGCTCGAGGAGGAGCTCGGCCTCCGAGTCGCAGAGACCGACCTCACTCCTCTGGGCGAATTCATCTCGGATGCCGCGAACGAGCCTGGACACCGCGTCATCGCCGCCGCCTTCGCGATGCGCGCCGAACCGGACGAGGTCACGGCGCAGGCCGAACTCGCCGAACTGCGCTGGATCACGCCCGCTGACATCGCCACGCTGCCGCTGGCCCCTCTCAGCCTGGAGCATCTGCTCCCGCTGGCGTGGCCGGATGCTTAGCTGTCGTCGCCATGAGGCTGTCGACGTCTGAGCGTGCGCTCTCGCGAGCTCGGCTGGGCGCTGATACGCTGGGGCGTCCGTGCAGGAATTCGAGGAGGTGGTACCCGTGAACGAATTGACGTTGGTGCTCCTCCGGGGAGTCACGGTCGGGCGATAGGTCGTCTGGGAGCGCCGCATATTTGCCGCACTCCCGAAAGGCACGACCATGCACTTCACTTCTGAACAGATTCTCGACGAAGGCATCACCGAGCGCGAGTTCACTCTCCGTGATTTCTCCGGCATTCTGTGGACGCCACCAGCAGCGTCCTCGTCCACGCCGGTTCCCCTCATCCTGATGGGCCAGCCCGGCGGGTTCGGGATCCGACGGATGTATCCCCGTCTGGTTGCACGGGCGCTCAGCGCCGCTGCGCAAGGCTTCGCTGCGGTCTCCATAGAGATGCCTGGTGCGGGCGACCGCACCCCGCTACCCGGCGTGGAGCAGGCTCGAGCAGACCTCATCCATGCACTTTCCAATGGCGACCGGCCCGGAGCGGACGTTATCGACCGGCTGATTCTTCCGCTCGTCGATCAGGCGGTACCAGAGTGGCAGATCACTCTCGACGAGGTCCTCGACCGCCCTGAGTTCGGCGAGAAGGTCGGTTTCTCGGGCGGAGTGATCGCGATCGGCACACGCCTCGCCGCCATAGACTCACGTATCGCGGCAGCCGGACTCTTCGCCGGCAGCTACGTGCCGCGCCTGACGATGGAGGAGGCGCGTCAGGTCACCATCCCGCTGCACGTTCTCCTCCAGTGGGATGACGAGGGGAATGATCGGGGAATGGCTCTTGATCTCTTCGAGGCCTTCGGATCCACTGAGAAGACCCTCTACGCCAACATGGGCGGCCACACAGGCATCCCGCAATTCGCGGGTGAGGATGCCGCTGGCTTCTTCGCCCGCCATCTCGGCTCAGCCTGACAGTTGAGGGACGCCATCGGCTCGTCGAACGCTGCCGATCCCGTCCGATCGCTCACGTTGCCCGCGAGATGGTCATCTCGCGGGCAATCGCGACGTGGTGACGCGGATCGAAAGAATGCGCCGTGAAGACGACTGGTCGGCATCTCGAATCGCATTCGAACTCCGCCACGAGCAGGTCCACATCAGCCGACGCACCGTCACGCCGGACCATTCGGGCTGAATCGTCGACGCTTCATTGCCCCCTACACCGCGCGGGCGCGGCTCAGATGCCCTGCCACGCCGGCTTGTTGGCGAACGTGTAGCGGTAGTAGTCCGCGAGCTTCAGCTTCGATGCGGCGGCCTCGTCGACGACGACCGTCGCGTGCGCGTGCAGCTGGATCGCCGAACCAGGCAGGAACGCGGACAACGGCCCCTCCACGGCATCCGCGACGGCCTGCGCCTTACTCTCGCCGAAGGCGAGCAGCACGAGGTGACGCGCCTCCAGGATCGTGCCGAGCCCCTGGGTGATGCAGTGCATCGGCACGTCCTCGATGGAGTCGAAGAACCGAGCGTTGTCCTCGCGGGTCTGCTGCGTGAGCGTCTTCACCCGTGTGCGCGACGCGAACGATGAACCCGGCTCGTTGAAGCCGATGTGCCCGTCGGTGCCGATACCGAGGATCTGCAGATCCACACCGCCGGCAGCGGCGATCGCGGCCTCGTAGTCAGGACCCGCGTGCTCGATGCCGTCCGATGCGCCATTGGGAACATGGATCCGCTGCGGATCGAGGCCGAGCGGCTCGACGACCTCGCTCGTGATGACCGACCGGTAGCTCTCGGGATGCGCCGGATCGAGGCCGACGTACTCATCGAGAGCGAAACCGCGCACCTGGGAGACATCGATGCCTGCCAGCCGACTCTGCAGCGCCTGGTAGACCGGCAACGGAGTCGACCCTGTGGCGAGCCCGAGGACGGCATCCGGCCGACTGGCGATGAGCGCGACGATCTCCTCCGCGACCAGGGCGCCTGCCGCAGTGCTGTTCTCCACGATGACGACTTCAGCCATGGGACACGATCTCCTTGTCAGGTACGGGGGCAGAATCCGATGCGCCGACGAGCGCTGCGCCGAGCGCCGCCGCCGGGGAGCCGCTGGGCAGCAGCTCGATCCTCTCATCGAGGCGCAGCGAGCGCATGAACGCTGACCCGTCCGCCTCGCGTCGCAGTGTCTCGACGATGTCGGCATGCAGGCGATCGCCGAGCGCCGTGAGCCCTCCGCCGATGACGACGGTCTCCACGTCGACCGAGAGGACCAGGATGCGCACCGCAGCCGCCGCCCCCCGCGCCAGGTCGGAGCGCAGCGCGATCGCATGCGCATCCCCTGCTTCGGCGGCGTCGAAGATGTCGCGCACCGGGAGCGCACCGGGTCGCCCCCACGCCTTCGCGAGCGCGCCGCCTCCGCAGAGCGTCTCGACGCAGCCCCGCTGGCCGCAGCCGCACAGCCGTCCGGCCGGGTCGACGCTGAGGTGGCCGACCTCCCCTGCGGTGCCGTGCATGCCGCGCCAGATCAGACCATCGGCCACGATGCCGGCTGCTACGCCGGTGCCGAGGTTGAGGTACGCCATCGATGCGCCGTCGCCGCGCAGAGCGGCCGCACCGAGAGCCGCCGCCTTGACGTCGTTCTCGACGGCGATCGGCACGTGCAGCACCTCGCCGGCGCGCGCCGAGATGTCCAATGATTCGACGCCGAGGTTCACCGCGTGCAGGACGCGTCCGGTGCCCGGCTCGACGAGGCCGGGGATGCCGACGCCGACGGAGCCGAGCTCCGAAGCCGCGAAACCGCCCTCCTGCGAGAGCGCGGCGACGCTCTCGAGGATGCTGGCGATGACCGCCTCGTCGCCCCATCCGGTCGGGCGTCGCACGCGCGCGAGGATGTCGCCGTCTGGAGCCACAGCGACCGCATCGGTCTTGGTTCCGCCGACATCGAGGCCCACTCGAATCGCCCGACCGCGCAGGCCGGTGCTCGTGTGCTGGCCCATCAGCGGACGCGGCCAGACTCTGCGGCGACCTCAGGTGACGTCGAAGCGCGCCTCACGAGACGCCCAGCTGGCCGGAGAGCACCATGACGGCGGTTCCCCGCAGCACGATGTCGTCTTGGCGGGTGAGTCGGATGACGACGTCGTCGAACACGCCGTCCAGCGTGCGCGCGCGCAGCGTCGCCGTCGCCGCATCGAAGAAGGTGTCGTCCAGCAGATCGGCGGGCCCGGAGAGCACGATCTCGGAGAGATCCAGCGCACTCACGATGGGCGCGATCGCTACGGCCATCCTCGTCCCCGCATCGCGGAGGAGGTCGTCGCGCGACTCCGGAGCCGCCGCGATGGCGGAGGCGAGCCGGCTGCCGCTGAGCCACGCTTCAAGGCATCCGTCCTTGCCGCACACGCACCGCGGACCGCCATCGGTGCCGACCACGACGTGTCCGATCTCTCCTGCGGCGAAACGGCTGCCGAGCAGAGGCTGGCTGCCGGTGATCAGACCTGCGCCGACGCCGCGGCCGATCTTGATCAGCATGACGTCGGCCCGCGCCTCACCGAACGTGTATTCGGCCAGGACAGCCGCGTTGGCGTCGTTGCGCGCCGTCACCGGCAGATCCAGGTCGAGGCCCAGGCGCGCCTCGAGTGGGAAGTCGGTCCACCCGAGGTTCGGGGATTCGATCACGACTCCGTCAGGGCGCACGATGCCCGGTGTTCCGACGCCGACGCCGAGCAGCGTCGTCGTCGAAGCCGCCATCAGCTGACGGGCGAGATCGACCAGCGCGTCGTATGTCGCTGCGCCGTCCGGTTGCGCGGGTCGCGGAACCTCGCGGCGCTCGAGCACCTCGCCGTCGAGACTGAGTACGGCACCGTGGAACGCCTCAGGGCCGGACAGATCAAGACCGATGATCTGGTGGCCTTCGCGATCGATGTCGATGAGGATCGGCGGCTTACCGGGGCCCGCGGTCTCGCGAATGCCCTTCTCGACGACGATTCCGTCAGCGATGAACTCCGCGACCAGGTCCGAGATGGTCACGCGAGTGAGACCGGTCTCGCGCGACAGATCGGCGCGACTCATCGCGCCGGCGTGGTACAGGGTCTGCAGCACCAGGGCGCGGTTGTGTCCGCGTGCATGCTCCGGCAGCACTTTCGCGCGTGAGCGGAGGTGCCGTGCACCCGCGAATCCGTGCGCTGTGGCGCCGGTGTACTCAGCCGCCGCCGGCACACGCATCCCATCCGATTCGGACATGTTTGTTAGTAGACCTTACGAACATAGAGTTGCGCAACCTCTGCGAGGTCGGCGCGATGGAGGGTTACCGAAACGTTACCTAGCGGCGAGCGCCCCCTGACCCACCGTGCGAACCGAGACCGGAGACGAGGTCGGCGACGATCTGCTGCCGAGCCTCTACGCTCATCGGCTTGCCCGGAACGCCAGGTCGACGCTGATCGGGAGACGGACCGTCGAGTGGACGATACCGCACCCCGAGGCCGGCCAGACGGCGCAACTGCACTGGGAGGCGACGTTCGAACGAGTCCCACTCCCCTGGCTCGCCGCCCACCCACAGTCGTTCGGCGATGGCGGAGAGCCGAGGGAACATCGCGTAATCGACCCGATCACGCGTCGGCAGGTGCTCGGTCCAGGTGTTCGCCTGGCCGCCGAGCGCGCGCTCGTCGATGCGCAGCGTGTACGCGTGCTCGATCGTCAGGGGCGGACCGACCGGCACCGGCTCGTCCGACGAGTCGGACTGGCGGTAGTCCAGGTACACCTCCAGATCGGGGCAGGCGATGACAGGGATGCCGCGGTCCAGCGCCTCCTCGAGCGCCACCGGTGCGCGCCAGGCGAGGATCTCGACGCCCTCGGGCACATCTCCCTCGAGCACCTCGTCCCAGGCCAGCGCCGTTCGTCCGCGCGCGCGGACGTGCGCGACGAGATGCGCGGTGAACCACGGCTGCACGTCCTTCGCGGACTCCAGACCCAGCTCGCTCATGCGCTCGTGCGCCGCGGCGCTGCGCTCCCATTCGGTCACCGGCACTTCGTCGCCGCCGATGCCGATCCACGGCGAGTCGAAGACGTCGCACAGGGCGTCGATCGCGGCGCGGCCGAAGGCGAGCGATCCCTCGGTGGGCGCCAGCGTCCGCTCGTTCACGCCGAATCGCTCCCAGGGTCCTTCGACGGCCTCGGAGGCATCCGTGTTGCCCAGCGCGGGGTATGCGGCGAGCGCGGCCTGCACGTGGCCCGGCAGCTCGACCTCGGGTACCAGGGTGATGAAGCGTTCAGCGGCGTAGCGGACCAGATCGCGCAGCTCTGCCGTCGTGTAATACCCCTCGTGAACCCCCGATTCGACGGTGGCGAGCGGGCCGTGACCCCGCTGCGTGGCAGCGCGGCGAGCGCCCACCTCTGTGAGCCGCGGGTAGCCAGGGACCTCGTACCGCCAGCCCTGATCGTCGGTGAGATGCAGGTGCAGGATGTTGAGCTGGTGGGCCGCGAGCACGTCGATCAGGCGCCGGATGTCGGCGGCAGGACGGAAATGACGCGCGACGTCGAGCATCGCGCCCCGCCAGCCGAACGCCGGAGCCCCCCGCCATCGTCCTGCGGGAAGCCGTGCTCCGTGCACCTTCTCCGGGGGCAGGAGCTGCCGCAGCGCCATGACGCCGCGGAAGGCGCCGACCGCGTCGGCGGCGTGCACCTCGATGCGCGCCGAATCGACCTCGATGCGGAACGACTCTTGGTCGGTCTGGGCGGGATCCTGCAGCAGAGCGATGGTCCCGGCATCCGACGCCGCCTCCTCGCGCAGCTGGAGGGTCTCCCGCAGGCGGTCGATCACGTCCCCGAATTCGTCCGAGGCTTCGATGCGCGTGCCGGCCGCGAGCACGAACGGCTCGGCCTGGGCGTCGATGTCGACGTCGAGACGCGGCACAACGGCGCGGTGGGCGGGCGGAGCGCTGCGAAGCGCGGAGCCAGGGGCATGACCGGTCGGCGAGCCGGCTTCGATCACCGGCACTCCCCCGACGAGAACCTCGAGGATCCCCACGGGCTCGGCTCTCGGCTCGTCGAAGGTCGCACCCGCGCCGACTGTCTGCGGGTCGAACAGCACGAGGTCGGCGGTCGCACCCGGTCGGATGACGCCGCGCGGCGCATCGCCCAGGTCGAGGCCGAGTCGGCGCGCCGGCGTCGCGGACAGGTGCTGCACGGCCTCTTCGAGGCTCAGCACACCGAGTTCGCGCACATAGTGGCCGAGATAATGCGGGAATGTCCCGTAGCCGCGCGGGTGCGGCTTGTCGCCGGCGAGGATGCCGTCGCTGCCGCCGCTGTGCCGCGGATGCCGCATGATCGACCTGACGTTCTGCTCGTCGCCGATGTGCATGAGGATGCCGGTGGCCGCGGCATCGCGCACCACGGTGTCGAGCACCACGTCCACCGGGCGACGCCCCAGAGCGAGGGCGATCTCGTCGACGCGACGGCCGACGAGATCGGCGAGAGCCGGATCGCCGACGCCGGAGATCTCGATGACCGACCAGTCGGCGCGTTCGCCGTGGAAGCCGTCGCAGCCGACGTCCTCCAGCTCGACGCGCACCTGTTCGCGGCCCGCCGCATCCAGCGCGGCGATCGAGGCGACGAGATCCCCGCCGGCGGCCAGTCTGCTCGGCAGCAGCGCCGCGAGCGTCGTGGCTCCCGGCAGGTACGGATAGGTGTCGAGAGTGACGTCCACGCCATCGGCGATCGCCTCATCGACGAGTGCGAGCAGGTCTCCGGCGCGCCCTCGATTCGGAGCGAAGTTCATCGTCGCATGCGTGAGATGGATCGGGCAGCCGGTCCGTCGGCCGATGTCGAGCACCTCCCGATACGCGTCGAGTGCGGCGGCTCCGTAACTGCGCGTATGCGGCGCCCAGTACCCGCCGCGTTCGGCGACGACGCGGCACAGCGTCTCGAGCTCGGAGGTCGAGGCGTACATCCCCGGTGTGTACGTCAGTCCGCTGGACATCCCGAACGCGCCGGCGTCCAGCGCCGCATCCAGCAGCGCGGCCATGCGTGCGAGCTCGTGCGGTTCGGCCGCGCGATCCTCGTGGCCGACGACCATCATGCGCAGATTGCCCTGCGGCACGAGGACAGCGACATTCGCCGCAGTGGCCGCACCGATCGCGTCCAGGAACTCGGCCATCGACCGCCACGCGACGTCGGCGCGCCCGTTCCATCCGGCGATCTGCGCAGGGATGGCCGCCGCGGCGCGGTCGTCGAGAGGCGCGTAGCCGAGGCCGTCCTGGCCGATGACCTCGCACGTGACCCCCTGCCGGACCTTTGCGGTGTGCTCGGCTCCTCGGAGCACGGCCAGATCGCTGTGAGCGTGCATGTCGATGAAACCCGGGGCGAGCACGAGCCCGGCGGCTTCCACCTCGACCGCCCCCTCCGGCAGGCCGAAGTCGTCCTCGCCGGGGCGACGGATGCCGACGACACGCGCGCCCTCGACTGCGACATCTGCGGTGAATCGCTCGGCTCCCGTGCCGTCCACGACGTCGACGCCGCGGTACACCCGTACGCGGCCGGCGGCCGCCTGCTCAGCGCTCAGAAGCATGTCGCCACCGCGCCGATCACACGAGGGTCCTCGGCGTCCGGGTCGTCGATCACCGCGACGACCCGCCACTTGTCGAAGGCCGTGCAGGGGTGCGAGAGCCCGAGCCGCACGACGTCGCCGACCGCGATCTCCGCACCGTCGTCGAGATTCAGGAACGCGTGCTGGTCGTTCAACGCGGTGATGCGTCCGGCGACGGATTGGGGCACCGGGAGGTCGATGTCGAAGGGGACGTCGCGGCGCCCGGCATCCAGCAGCGCCAGTCCCGGCTCCGGATGCGAGACGACCCTGGACCACGCGTGCATCCCCGAGCGCAGCGGCGCCGTCGGCACGGCGGCGCCGAACGGCGACATACGGGTGTAGAACCCGTCGTCGTGGATCTGGAAGGCGCCGGACCTGAGGACGACATCGGCCTTCGCGCGGCGCGGGGCGAGCACGGCCGCCGCCCGATCGGGGAACGAGCTGCCTCCGGCGGAGAGGATCGGCCGGATGCCAGCCGGGTAATCCAGCCGCTCGTGCAGGTCTACGAGGGTCTGCAGATAGGCATCGACCGCGGCCACGGATGCCGGGGTCCTGTCGGGTCCGAATGGCCCCTCGTACCCGGCGACGCCGGCCAGGCGGAGCCCGGGGGCCCGGGAGACGGCGTCGGCGATGCGCTCGCCCTCGTCGATGGTCCGAGCGCCGGTGCGGCCCCCGGATCCTCCCAGCTCGACGAGCACGTCCAGAGGATGGGCCGTGTCGGAGACCGCATCTGCCAGGATCGCGACCGCGTCCTCTGAGTCCGCCCAGCAGAGCACGCGGAGGCCTTCGGTCTGCGCGAGGAGTTCACCGAGCCGAGCGGCTGCATCGGCATCCGTCACGCCGTTCGCGATCAGCACGGTGCGCACACCGGCGTCGACGGCGACGCCGGCCTGCCACGGGGTTGCGACCGAGATCCCCCATGCCCAGGCATCCAGCAGTCGCTGCCAGAGCGCCGGCGCCATCGTCGTCTTGCCGTGCGGGGCGAGCAGGATGCCGAGGTCGCCGGCCCAGTCGAACACCGTCCGCTCATTGTGCGACAACGCCTCCTCGTGGATCGTCATCACGGGTGTGGAGAACTCCGACAGCCGCAGGCCGGCATCCGCCACCTCGGACAGTCGAAGTCCGTGGGCGCGAGCGGGGAAGGCCTTGGTCCAGGGGCCGAGCACGGGGTCCGGAATTTGTAGAGGCACCTAACAAGGCTACTAGGCTGAAGCCATGAGCTCGAAGATCCGTGTCACCACCGACGCCGCCCCCGCACCGGCGCACACCTTCTCCCAGGGCATCCGCAAGGGCCCGTTCGTCCAGGTCTCCGGCCAGGGCCCGGTGGACCCGGTGACGAACGAGTATCTCTTCCCCGGCGATGTCGCAGCGCAGACGACTCGCACGCTCGAGAACGTCAAGGCGATCATCGAAGCATCGGGAGCGGCATTCGACGACGTCGTGATGCTGCGCGTCTATCTGACCAAGCGCGAGGACTTCGCGATCATGAACGACGCCTACGGCGCCTTCGTCGAGGCCCACACGACCAGCGGCGTCCTGCCGTCGCGCACCACCGTCTTCACCGGGCTCCCCCGCGAGGAGATGCTCGTCGAGATCGACGGCATCGCCATCGTCGACGCCTGACCTGCATCGGCGCGGTGGGCAGCTCTGCCCGTCGGGACGTTCCGGCTGCTGTGATTGACTGGAAGCGACCGGAGAATCAGCACCGAATCGCAGTGCGCCACCACAGGGGGAAATCTATGAACCGCCAGATCGCAGCCTGGACCATCGCGGCTGTCGCCGTCCTCGGCCTGACCGCATGCTCGGGAACGCCGAGCGCGTCCGAGGGGTCCCAGGAGTCCTCGTCGAGCGAGGCACCGGCGGAGAACAAGAACGACAACACCGGTGACCAGTCGGTCGCCGACGCGTGCGCCGCCGCCAATGCGCAGGTCGCCGAGGCCAGTTCCACGCTGGCCGGCCTCGACATCGAAGCCGCCACTGCCGACCCGCAGGGCACGGTCGACGCGTTCACCGAGACGGTCGACGCCATCGGTGCTGCCGCAGACTCGGTGAACAACGCCGAGGTCAAGGAGGCGGTCACGGCTCTCTACGAGGACTTCGGCCAGATGCGCGACGTGCTGTCGGCCGTCCTGATCGATCAGGACATGTCGGTCGCATCCGAGATGACCACGATCACCACCGACATCACGGAATCCTCGACCGCCCTCAGCACCCTCTGCGCAGGCTGATCCAGCGCACCGCCTTCGACGGATGCCCGCGACCCTCGTGGTCGCGGGCATCCGCCGTTCTGCGCCAGGCGCGACCGATGCCGCGCTGTTCCTGACCGACGGCGGTGAAGTTGCCGACCGTTGCCTTTCCGTGATAAGCGATCCTCTAACATGGAGGGATATACGTGTCACGCCGATCACGGGGGGTGAGATCGTGACCGATCTTGTTGCAGCATCCGGCTCAGACACCGCGAAGACCGCGGTGATCACCGAGACCGTTCCTTCTGGTGCCTCCGCGAACGGAGAGCTTCCCCCCGGGGACCAGCACGCGGAGTGGGCTCCGCTCGAGCCGGCACCCAAGAAGAAGCGCGTCGGCCTGTGGGTCGGCATCGGCGCCGGAGTCGTCGCGCTCGGCGCCGCCGCGGCCTCCATGATCCTCATCGCCCCTGGTACGAGCGTCGCCGGCATCCAGGTCGGTGGGCTCACCCCCGGCATGGCCGCCGAGACGATCAGCAACCGGCTCGCCGAGACTCAGGTCACGTTGACGGGCATGGGCGACGACGCCGTCGTCACCGGCGCCGACCTCGGCGCATCCGTCGACGCCGAAGCCCTCGCCGAACAGGCCTTCGCCGAGCACCCGCTCTGGAACGTCACTCAGTGGGGCGGCGAGGCGATTCCGGCGACCATCACGCTCGACACCGAGGCAGCCGCGAGCGCTCTGCGCTCCGCGTCGCCGGCCTCGTTCACCGACGCCACCGACGCCACCGTCGTCTTCGACGCCGCGAGCGGCACCTACATCGTCACACCGGCCGAATCCGGCACCGGCATCAACGTCGATGCGCTTTCGACCGCCTTCGTCGAGGCGATCGGCGACGGCAGGTCCGACCTGGAGTTCACCGGCGATCCGACCGAGGCTCTCCCGGAGATCTCCACCGAGACCGCGCAGGCGACGGCGACCGAGCTGAACACGATGCTCGCCGGCATCGGCTTCTACGTCGGCGAAGAGCGCACGGTACCCGTGGCTCCGGCGGTGGCCGCGACCTGGCTGACCGTCGAGAACGTCGATGGAGAACTCGTCGTCGAGGCCGATCCTGCAGTGATCCAGGCCACGGTGGACGGACTCGCCGCGGCCGTCGACCGCGCGCCGGTCAACGCCTCGAACATCACCGACTCGAGCGGCAACGTGCTCCGCGAGGTCACCGCAGGCCAGACCGGCCGTGCCCTGGGCGACACCTCGACGGTCGCCGACGACTTCGCCGCGCAGTTGGCCGACGGCAACGCCAACTTCGCACTCGCGGTCACCGAGACTCCGTTCGAGACGACCGCCGTCGTGCGTCGTGCCGAAGTCGACCTCGGAGCGCAGCGCGCCAACTTCTACGAGAACGACAAGCTCGTCAACTCGTGGGCGATCTCGTCCGGCAAGCCGGGTCACGAGACCGAGACCGGCAATTACAAGATCCGTGCTCACGTGCGCATCCAGGACATGGTCGGCAACAACGGCGACGGCACCAAGTACCGCACCAAGGACGTCCCCTGGGTCACCTACTTCAACGGCGACCAGGCGTTCCACGGGGCCTACTGGCACAACAACTTCGGCAATGTGATGAGCCACGGATGCGTGAACATGCCCGTCTCGGCTGCCCAGTGGGTGTACGAGTGGGCACCGGACGGCCTCGAGGTCAACGTGCACAACTGACGCTGGCGGCGTCGCGAACGCACGGAACGACGAAAAGGGCGGATGCCGAAGCATCCGCCCTTTTCCGTGCCGTCGGTCAGAGGGCGTCGATCACCGCGTTCAACGTCGCGGACGGGCGCATGATCGCCTCGACCTTCGCTGCGTCAGGACGGTAGTAGCCACCGATGTCGGCGGGCGAGCCCTGCACGGCGTTCAGCTCGGCGACGATGTCCTGTTCCTTGGCCGTGAGCGCCTCGGCGATCGGGGCGAACGCGGCGGCGAGCTCGGCATCCTTCGTCTGCTTCGCCAGCTCCTGCGCCCAGTACAGCGCCAGGTAGAAGTGGCTGCCGCGGTTGTCGATCGTGCCGAGCGCGCGGCCGGGCGAACGGTCCTCCTCGAGGAACGTGCCGGTCGCGGCATCCAGCGTCTCAGCCAGCACCCGTGCCTTCTCGTTGCCTGCGAAGTCCGCGAAGTGCTCCAGAGACGCCGCCAGCGCGAAGAACTCGCCCAGCGAATCCCAGCGCAGGTAGTTCTGCTCGACGAGCTGCTGCACGTGCTTGGGAGCCGAGCCACCTGCACCGGTCTCGAACAGTCCGCCACCGGCGAGCAGCGGGACGATCGAGAGCATCTTGGCGCTGGTGCCGACCTCGAGGATCGGGAACAGGTCGGTGAGGTAGTCGCGCAGCACGTTGCCGGTGACCGAGATCGTGTCCTCGCCGCGGCGCAGACGCTCGAGCGAGTAGCGGGTGGCATCCTCGGGAGCGAGGATCTCGATCGTGAGGCCCTCGGTGTCGTGGTCCTTCAGGTACTCGTCCACCTTGGCGATCAGCGCGGCATCGTGCGAGCGGTCGGCGTTGAGCCAGAACACCGCGGGCGAACCCGTGGCGCGGGCGCGCGAGACGGCCAGCTTCACCCAGTCGCGGATCGCGATGTCCTTGGTCTGCGTGGCACGCCAGATGTCGCCCGGCTGCACGGTGTGCTCGATGACGACATCACCGGCCGACGTGACGACCTGGATGCGACCGGCTTCGGTGACCTCGAACGTCTTGTCGTGGCTGCCGTACTCCTCGGCGGCCTGGGCCATCAGACCCACGTTCGGCACGGTGCCGATCGTGGCGGGGTCCAGCGGACCGTTCGCGATCACGTCGTCGATCGTCGCCTGGTAGACACCGGCGTACGAGGAGTCGGGGATGACCGCGAGCGTGTCGGCCTCGCCGCCGTCGGCGCCCCACAGCTTGCCGCCGTTGCGGACGAGCGCCGGCATCGAGGCATCCACGATGACATCGCTGGGAACGTGCAGGTTCGTGATGCCCTTGTCGGAGTTCACGTACGACAGCCGCGGGCCGTTCTGCATGGCGCGGAAGAAGTCCTCGGCGATCGCCTCGCCGCCCTCGACATCGGCCAGTCCGGACAGGATCGAGCCGAGTCCATCGTTCGCGCTCAGGCCGGCGGCTGCGAGTGCGTCGCCGTGCTGGGCGAACACATCCGCGAAGTACGCCTTGACGACGTGGCCGAAGATGATGGGGTCGGAGACCTTCATCATGGTCGCCTTGAGGTGCACCGAGTAGAGCACGTCGTCGGCCTTGGCCGCGGCGAGCGTCTCGGCGAGGAAGGCGTCAAGAGCGGCGGCGGACAGGAACGTGGCGTCCACGATCTCACCGGGAAGGACCTTCAGGTTCTCCTTCAGCGCCGTGGTGGTGCCGTCCTCTGCGACGTGCTGGATCGTCAGCACATCGTCGGCCGGGGCGACCCAGCTCTTCTCGTTCGCCTTGAAGTCGTCGTGACCGAGCGTGGCGACGCGCGTTTTGGACCCTTCGGCGAAGGCCTTGTTGCGGTGCGGGTGCTTCTTCGCGTAGTTCTTCACGGCCAGGGGAGCGCGTCGGTCGCTGTTGCCCTCGCGCAGCACGGGGTTCACGGCGGAGCCCTTGATGCGGTCGTAGCGGGCGCGCACGTCCTTCTCCTCGAGCGTCGACGGCTCGTCGGGGAAGTCGGGGACGTCGAAGCCCTGGGACTGCAGCTCGGCGATGGCGCCCTTCAGCTGCGGGATGGATGCCGAGATGTTCGGCAGCTTGATGATGTTGGCCTCGGGCGTCGTGGCCAGCCCGCCGAGCTCGGCGAGAGCATCGGAGACCTCCTGGTCGGCGCTCAGCCGCTGCGGGAACGCGGCCAGGATGCGTCCGGCGAGCGAGATGTCACGCGTCTCGAGCGCGATGGCGGCCTTTCCGGCGTACGCCTTCACGATCGGCAGAAGCGAAGCGGTGGCCAGAGCCGGGGCCTCGTCGGTGTAGGTGTAGATGATGGCGTCGTCGGTCACCGGGAGATCTCCGTTCACGAGGGCATTTGTCTCGATACCAAGATACCTGAGGGCCTGCTGCGCCGTTCATCCGATGGATTCGTCCCGCCCTCTGGTGTCAGAACCATCGGGAGCGGTTACCCTGGGCTTATGTCGGAACTCCGTGTGGTCGAACTGTCCGCCGCGACGATCGTCGCGGTCAACAACCTGTCCCTGAAGCCCGGGCAGGAGCAGTTCCTCGCTCCGGTCTCGTACGGGATCGCCGCCACGGTGATCAATCCGAAGACGTCGTGGCAGCGCGTCATCCTCGACCGCAACGAGGTCGTCGGCTTCGTGAGCGCGAACTTCGACCCCGAGGCGCCGGAGGACCACTTCCGCTCCGTCCTGTGGCGGATCAACGTCGACGCGGACGATCAGGGTCGCGGCGTCGGCCGCTTCGCCGTCGAAGCACTCGTCGAAGAGGCGCGACGACGCGAGTTCGATCACGTCGACGTCATCTACGAAGCCGGCGAAGGAGGCCCGGAGGCCTTCTTCAACCGAGTCGGCTTCTCCCCCGTCGGTGAGACGGAGTACGGCGAGGTCATCGCCGAGATCAGAATCGACTCTTGAGACCGGCGGCGGGGCCTCGGATCCCCTCCCCCACCGAGACCCCGTCGCCTCCTTCAGCGCGCCCGCAGACACCGGCGCGGGCGGTCTCAGCGGACGTTCTCGTCGCCGCCGGGACGTGAGCGGTCGCGCCAGGCGGCGATAGCGGATGCCGCGGCAGCGGCCGCGCGATCGAGCACATCAGCAGACAGCGTGATGACCTGCTGCGCCGCGTCCTGCCACCCGGGGCCGATCGGCGAACGCTCCCCCGCGGCGATGTGCGCCGCGTTCTCCGCGTCGTCGAAGGCGCGCTGCAGACGCACGACGGACAGCCGGTATGCGGTGAATTCGGCGGGGGTCACCTTCCCGGGTGCCGGTCTGCTGTCCTGGGCATGCTCGAGGGCCGACAGGAACGCCGCCGTCTGCGGCACGTGCCCGTCGCTCATCGTCGGATACGCGATGAGCCGTGCCGGGTCGGTCTCGTACTGCATCCAGCGCACCAGCACGGTGTCGTGCTCAGAGCGCAGGCGCTCGAGCGGTGTCGGCTCCGTCCGCGACGGGATCTCGGCCCTCGCCGCCGTCACGCGGGCACGCAGCGCTTTGACCGCCGCAGTGGCCGCCTTCGCCTCGCGCTGTGCGCTCTGCAGGTCTCGCCGAGCGCGGTTCACGTCTTCCAGGCTCGCCCTCGACGCCGCCCGGTCGGCGGACACCCGGGTGAGATCAGCCTTCGCGACCCGGGCGGCGTTCTGTGCGGCGATCGCCGCGGAGATCGCCGCGCGCAGCTCCAACTTGGCGGCATCGTATGCGAGTCGTCGTTCGGCGTTCACTCTGTGCACTCCCCACGCACCGGCCCCCACGGCACCGACAGCCGCCGGTGCCGCCCACCAGAACTCGGCCAGCAGCAGGGGGTCCATGCCCTTCATGCTAACCGGGACGGATGCCTCGGCATCCGTCCCGGTTCGGATCAGACCAGCGTCTCCTGCCAGGCCGCGTGCAGCTGGGCGAACTTGCCCGTGCCGTTGATCAGTGCCTCAGGACTGTCGTCCTCGATCACGCGACCGTGCTCCATCACGAGCACGCGGTCGGCGATCGCGACCGTCGACAGGCGGTGCGCGATGATGATCGCGGTGCGGTCGGCCAGGAGCGTCTGGAGGGCGTCCTGGATCAGCCGCTCCGACGGAATGTCCAGCGACGCCGTCGCCTCGTCGAGGATCAGCACGGCAGGGTCGGCCAGGAAGGCACGAGCGAACGAGATCAGCTGACGCTGACCGGCCGACACGCGACCGCCGCGCTTGTTCACGTCCGTGCTGTAGCCGTCCGGCAGCGATGAGATGAACTCATCGGCCCCGACCGCCTTGGCCGCCGCACGGATCTCGTCGAGCGTGGCGTCCGGCTTGCCGAGCGCGATGTTGTCCGCGACGGTGCCGCTGAACAGGTAGGCCTCCTGGGTGACCATGACGATCGCCCGACGCAGATCCTTCGGGTGCAGCGATCGCAGATCCACGTCGTCCAGCGTCACGCGTCCCTTCGACGGGTCGTAGAACCGCGAGATCAGCTTCGCCAGCGTGGACTTGCCCGCACCCGTCGTGCCGACCAGTGCGACGGTCTGCCCGGCGGGGATGTCGAGGGAGAAGTTCGGCAGGATCGTCTTCTCGCCGTTGTACCCGAAGGTGACCTCGTCGAACGAGATGTGACCGCGCGACTCCCACAGATCCACCGGCTTCGCGGGATCCGGAACCGTCGGAACCTCCTCCAGGACGCCGGACACCTTCTCCAGCGCAGCCGTCGCCGACTGGTAGGAGTTCAGGAACATCGCGATCTCCTGCATCGGCGCGAAGAAGTTCCGCACGTACAGGACCGCGCTCAGCAGCACACCGATGCCGATGGCTCCGGTCGACACTCGCATCCCGCCCCACAGCACCACGAACGCGGTGGTCAGCGCGGCGACAGCCATGAGGCCGGGTTCGAAGGTGCCGAACAGCACCATCGAGCGTCGGTTCACGTCGCGGTAGTCGCCGGCCAGCTTGCGGAACGTCTTGTCGTTGCGCGGTTCCTTGCGGAACGACTTCACGGCACGGATACCCGTCATCGTCTCGACGAACTGCACGATCACCTTCGCGCTGATGACCCGCGACTCGCGATACACCAGCTGCGAACGCGAGTAGAACCAGCGCATCAGGAACGCCAGCGGCACGCCGGCGAGCAGCAGGATGAGCCCGGACTGCCAGTCAGCGATCACGAGCGCGATGAACGTGAAGACTCCGAACAGCACACCGGAGACGAGGTTGTTCAGGCCGCCGTCGAGCAGCTCGCGGATCGAGTCGAGATCGCTGGTCTGGCGCGAGATGATGCGCCCCGACGTGTAGGACTCGTGGAACTCGAGGCTCAACTTCTGAGTGTGCAGGAAGATGCGCTTGCGCAGATCCAGCAGCACGGCCTGCGTGATGCGCGCCGCGATGACGACGTACCAGCCGATCAGGGCCGCAGCCGTGGCACCGGCGAAGATGTAGACGACGGTGACGACGATCGCCGGCATCCAATCGGTCTGCTCCAGCAGCACGGGCAGAGCCCGGTCGATGCCGATGCCGATGAGGATCGGGCCGGACACCTGCAGTGCGGTCGAGACGACGAGCACGACCGCGGCGAGCGTGATCCGCGTGCGCAGCGGGGTGATCAGCGAGCCGAGCAGGCGCAGCGAGCGGCGCCGGATGTCGCGGCTCTCTTCGCGGGTGTAGTTGGAGCGATCCTCGCCCTGGGTTCCCGTGAGAGTCATGCCTGCACCTCCTCGTCCTCGGTGGCCGGAGCTTGCGCAAGCATCTCCTCCGTGATGATCGGGATGGCCCCTGTCCTGGCGGCCTCCTCGGCTTCGAGGCTCGAGATCACGTGCCGGTAGTGCGAGCTCGTCCTCAGCAGCTCGCTGTGGGTGCCCACCGCCGTGACCCTGCCCGATTCCAGCAGCGCGACGCGGTCGGCGAGCGCCACGGTCGACGGCCGGTGCGCGACGACCAGTGCCGTCGTCTCGGCGAGCACGTGACGCAGCGCCTCCTCCACGAGCGCCTCGGTGTCGACGTCCAGTGCCGACAGCGGGTCGTCCAGCACGAGCACCTTCGGTGCGGCGGCGACCGCTCTGGCGAGAGCGAGGCGCTGCCGCTGGCCGCCGGACAGGCTCAGACCCTCCTCGCCGATGATGGTCTCGGTGCCCTCGGGCAGCGCGTCCACGAATGCGGCCTGGGCGACGTCGAGCGCCTCGCGCATGACGCGCTCGCCCTCTTCGCTGTGCGGGTCGAGATCTGCACGGCCGAGCAGCACGTTCTCGCGCACGGTCGCGGAGAACAGCGTCGCGTCCTCGAAGGCCATCGCGATGTGGGTGCGCAGCTCGGCCAGCGGCAGATCGCGCACGTCGACGCCGTCGAGCGTCACTCGGCCTCCCGTGACGTCGTACAGACGTGCGGGCAGGGTCGTGAGCGTCGTCTTGCCGGAGCCGGTGAGTCCGACCAGCGCCATGGTCTCGCCGGGGCGCAGCACGAGGTCGATGCCGTCGAGCAGATCGCGCTCGGACGCACCGGCGTCCTGATAGCGGAAGTGCGCGTTCTCGAACGCCAGTTCACCGCGCGGCTCGGCGATGTGCACCGGCTTCTCCGGGTCGGTGATCGAGTTCGTCTCGTTGAAGATGTCGAACACGCGGTCCGTCGCCGTGCGGGCGTCGAGCATGAACGAGAACAGGAAGCCGATCGACTCGATCGGCCAGCGCAGCACGGTCGCCATCGCGAAGAACGCGAACAGCTGGGCCTCATCGATCTGCCCCTGCCACACCAGCCAGATGCCGGTGATCAGGCTCAGCCCGAAGGCGACCTGCGGCATGAGATCCAGCCAGAACCAGATCCGCCCGACGGCACGCGCCTTGTTGAGCTCGGTCTCCCGCAGCGACTCGGCCTGGGAGCTGAAGCGGCGGAGTGCGTGCTGACCGCGACCGAATGCCTTCAGAACGCGGATGCCGTGCACACTCTCCTCGACGCTCGTGGCGAGGTCGCCGGCCTGGTCCTGGCTCTGCCTGGCGAGGGCGCCGTAGCGCTTCTCGAACAGGTAGCCCTGGATCCACATGGGCACGCCGGTGACGAGGAAGATGACCCCCAGCATCCAGTGCCACTGGAACAGCAGCACGGAGCCGATGATGATCGTCAGCACGTTGACGACGAGAAGGATGAGGCCGAAGGCGATCCAGCGACGGATGAGGCCGATGTCCTGCATCATCCGGCTGAGCAGCTGGCCGGACTGCCAGCGGTCGTGGAAGGCGACGGGCAGAGTCTGCAGGCGCGCGTAGATCTCCGAGCGCATGCGGAACTCGACTTCGGTCGCCGGAGTGAGGACGAACCAGCGGCGCAGCCACACCATGGCTGCCTCGCCGAACCCGAGCAGCAGCACCACGGCGGCGCCGCCGACGATCAGCCCGAGGTTCACGACCTCGGTGGGAGTGTCGAGGCCGCGGACGACCTGCTCGAGCACGATCGGCACCATCAGAGCGATGATCGCCGCGGCGAGCGCGCTTGCGGCGCCGCCGACGAGACGCCAGACGATCGGGCGGACGAAGGGCTTCAGCCGCCAGAGTGCGGCGGGAGTGGAGAGAGAGGAGGAGGAAGGAGGAATATGCGGGGCAGGCGTGGCAGACATGACTCTCAGGAGTGACGAGGCGAGAAAGAGGTGACGAAAGAGCGCCGACAGCGTGATCGTGACGGCGGGAGAACGGAGATCGAGGAGGAGGATCTACCCGCGGCAGGTCGCTACGCGAATACCCGGAGCGGACACCTGTGCGACGGCGATCGAGATCATGATGTCCTCCTCGGGGTGGTGGGCTGCCGCCCGGTCGGTGCGACAGCCCACCAGCCTATGCCTGTGAACCCGCTGGGTGCAAGACTTTCGACCACTGAATTGACTCGTGTCACCCCGGAGGACGGATCAGGCCGCCGCCTCTCGAGCCAACAGGGACTGCTTCACGTCGAGGCCCCAGGCGAAGCCGCCGAGCGATCCGCCGGTGCGCAGCACCCGGTGGCAGGGCACGAACAGCGCGGGTGCATTGCGGGCGCAGATGGATGCCGCTGCGCGCACGGCGCTCGGCTGATCCAGCGCCGCGGCGAACCCCGTATAGGTCAACGGGGCCCCGGCATCGATGCGCCGCAGCGCCGCCCACCCGCGCAGCTGCATCTCGGTGCCGAACTGAGCGACGCGGACCTCGTCGATGGCGCCGAGGTCGCCGCCGTAGTAGGCCAGGGCGGCATCAGCGGCGTCCGTCGTCCCGATGCGCACCTGCTCGGGGCGGTTGCGCACCGCGAGCCGGGTGAGGATTTCGTCGTGCTCCCCGGTCCAGCCGGATGCGAGCACGCGCTGCGTCTCGTCCGCGAGGATCGTGAACGCGCCGTCCGGCGTGTCGATGGTCTGGATGATCGCGGTCATGAGGTCTCCTCGATTCGGTACGAGCGGATTCGTGTCGGACGCACGGGTGCAGCCCGCCACAGGTGAGCGGTGAGGTAGCTGCGCCACGGCGCAGCGCGGGTCGACCAGGCCGTCAGACCGGCCGGGTCGGAGGGAAGGCCGAGCGCCGCGGCGCCAGCCCGGACGGCGACGTCGCCCGGCAGGAAGCCGTCCGGGTCGCCGAGCACGCGCATTCCGACGTAGTCGGCGGTCCAGGGTCCGATGCCCGGCATGGCGAGCAGTGCCGCACGCTGGTCCATGGCGTCGTCGCCGACGGTGAGACGGAGCGTCCCGTCGGCGAGGGACGCCGCGGCGTTCGTGATCGCGCGGATTCGCGCGCCTGGTCCACGCAGGACCTCGGCGCCGTGCTCGGCGATCGCCGTCATCGTCGGGAAGAGGATGCCGTCGTCCACTCGCTCGCCCAGCTGTTCGGCGAGCGCCGTGAGGGCCGTGCGCGCCGCGACGACGGTGATCTGCTGGCCGACCATGGCGCGGATGAGCATCTCGTGCGGGTCGGCGGCGCCGGGGACACGGATGCCCGGTGTGCGCGCGACCGCGGCTGCGAGCTCCGGGTGATTCGAGAGCGCGGCGTCCACCGCGATCGGGTCGGCATCCAGGTCGAACAGCCGACGCGCGGTCGCGACCAGCGGTGTGAGGTCGCCGAGCCGGCTGACGCGCGCACGCAGGCGCAGTCGCCCCTCCTGTTCGCGGATCTCGAACCACGCCGGGCCGCCCGGCATCCGCAGGTGGCGGGCGAAGGAGGTCGGCGTTGACGCCTCGATGCCGGGGAGGGCCCGAGCAGACATCCAGGCGAAGACGCCTGCCGCGTCAAGCGGTTCACGATGCGGAAGCAGCAGGTCGATCTCACCTGGCGCGCACACGCCGGTGCGGTGGCGACGGGCGCGCAGCTCGCTCGGTGTCATGCCGAACACCTCGCGGATCGTGTCACCGGCCTGCCGGATGCTGGCGAAGCCTGAGGAGAACACGACATCGGAGATCGGCATGTCCGTGCCGACCAGCAGCATCCGCGCGGTGTGAGCACGATGCGCCCTGGCGAGGGCGAGCGGACCGGCGCCGAGTTCGGTGGTGAGCAGCCGGGTCAGGTGACGGCTGGAGTATCCCAGTCGCGCGGCGAGCCCCGGCACACCCTCCCGTTCGACGACTCCGTCGGCGATCAGGCGCATCGCTCGTGCTGCGGCGTCGCCACGGAGGTTCCACTCGGGCGAGCCAGGTGCTGCCTCCGGGAGGCAGCGTTTGCACGCACGGTAGCCGGCCTCGTGGGCCGCAGCGCTGGTCGGGAAGAACGTGACGTTCTCCGGCTTGGGCGTGCGCGCCGGGCAGCTCGGACGACAGTAGATCCCTGTCGATCGCACGGCCGTGACGAACTGTCCATCGAAGCGGACGTCGCGCGCATCGATCGCCCGGTATCGCTCATCGAAACTCATCACGGGGAGGCTCATGCCTCAACTCTGACACGTCCGGATATCGCCCGCACGCGGAAATCGGACATGGCGGTGCACGGCGGATTCGACCCGAGTTGATACCGAGAATCATTCTCAGTAAGGTGAGCGCTTGTGCATGCTCTCCCGATGACGGCCCCTGGAACGGGCAGAACCACGTCCGTGGTCTCCCACCCCGGACGACGACTGGCCCGCCGCGCCCGCGCCCTCACGATCGGACTCAGCGTGTCCGCCGTCGCGCTCCTGGTGGTGTCATGCGCGGTCGGCACCGTGAGCGTCGACCCGCTGCAGTCGGCGCAGATCATCCTCGGGCACCTCGTGCCGGGGATGCCGTGGATGACCGACGGCAGCCTGACCCCGCTGCAGGATCAGGCGGTGTGGCAGTTCCGACTCCCCCGTTCGCTGCTGGCCGGGCTCGCCGGCGCCGGCCTCGCCCTCGCAGGCGCGCTCATGCAGGTCACGGTGCGCAACCCGCTGGCGGAGCCCTACATCCTCGGAGTGTCCTCCGGCGCCAGCGTCGGGGCGGTCCTCGTGATCGTCTTCGGCTCAGCGGCCCTGGGAGGACTGTCGCTGAACATCGCCGCCTTCATCGGCGCGGTGACGGCCTGTGCCTGCGTCGCCGCCATGGCCTACCAGGGCGGCACGCTCTCCCCCACCCGGATGATCCTGTCGGGTGTGGCCCTCGGCACTCTGTTCAGCGCCATCACGAGCTATCTCACGATCTCCACGGATGCCCAGAACGTGGTCAGCGTCCTGTTCTTCCTGCTGGGCAGCGTCTCAGCGGCGACCATGTCCAGTCTGATCGGCCCGGCGCTCGCTCTCGGGGTCGCCGCGATCGCGGCCGCCGCCCTCGCCCGCCCGCTGAACGCGCTGATGACCGGCGACGAATCGGCGACCTCGCTGGGGGTCGACCCGACCCGGCTGCGCGCGCTCATGCTGATCCTGGCGTCGTTGCTCACGGGCGCGATCGTCTCCGTCGCCGGCGGGATCGGCTTCGTCGGGCTCGTCGTGCCGCACATCGCTCGTATCGCGGTCGGCGCCGATCACCGCAGGATGCTCCCGGTCACGGTGCTGGGAGGTGCGGTGTTCCTGATGCTGGCCGACCTGCTCGCGCGCACGGTCGCCGCACCGACCGAGATTCCCCTCGGCATCCTCACGGCATTCGTCGGCGCGCCGTTCTTCCTGTGGCTGATGCGCCGCGGCAGCGCCACACGGGCGGGGCTGAGCCGATGAGGGTGCGGTTCGACGGCGTCACCGTGGCGCTCGGTGGTCGAGACGTCGTGCACGAGGCGTCGCTGACCGCCGAGTCGGGGGCCGTGGTCGGTCTGCTCGGGCCGAACGGCAGCGGAAAGTCGACCCTGCTGCGCACCCTCTACCGCGCCGTGCGGCCGCGGACGGGGAGCGTGCATCTCGGTGACGTCGACATCGCCGGGATGACGGGCCGCGAGGCCGCTCGCGCCGTCGCAGTCATGCTGCAGGACCCGCATACCGATTTCGACCTGACGGTGCACGAGCTCGTGCTGCTCGGCAGGTCACCGCATCGTCGCGCGCTCGGTCGGGAGTCCTCGCACGACCTGGAAGTCGTCGATCAGGCCATGCAGAGCGTCGGCGTCGACGACCTGGCCGATCGGATGATCGGGACGCTCTCGGGAGGCCAGCGCCAGCGCGTCATGCTCGCCAGGGCCCTCGCCCAGCAGACTCCCGTGATCGTGCTGGACGAGCCGAGCAACCACCTCGACATCCGTCATCAGATCGACCTGATGACCATCATCCGCGGCCTCGACCGGACGGTGATCGCCGCCCTGCACGACCTCAACCTGGCGCTGCAGTACTGCGACGGCGTCGTCGTCCTCGTCGACGGACGCGTGCTCGCGGCCGGCCCGCCCGCCGAGGTCCTCACTCCCGAGTTGATCCGGACGGCGTTCGATGTCGACGCTCGCCTGCTGACCGATACGGACGACCGCGTGCTCTCATTCCGCGCCCCGTCCGCTCTGACCACCCCGAGAGAAAGCCGACTGCACACATGACCACGATCACTCCTCGCCGCCTCGCCGTGAGCTCCCTCCTCGCCGCGGGCGCCCTGCTGCTCGCCGGATGCGGATCCGCCGTCGCCCCGGCCGCCACCGGCACCGATGACGGACGCGAACCGGTGAGCCTGCAGAACTGCGGCCGCGACTTCGTCGTGGACGAGGTTCCGGATGCCGTCGTCGGCATGCATCCGTCCCAGACGGAGCTGCTCCTTCGTCTGGGGGTCGCCGATCGCCTCGTCGGCCAGGCGCAGGCCGCCGCACAGGCGCTTCCCGCCGACGTCGCGGACCTCGCCGCCGACGTTCCGGTCATCGGCGGCGCCATGCCGCCCAGCCGGGAGGATCTGCTCTCCGTGCAGCCCGACTTCGTCTACTCGCCCACGACGTACGAGTTCACGGCCGAACAGGGGTTCGCGAGCATCGAGCAGCTCGATCAGGCAGGTTCTGCCGTCTACGTGGCGACCGGCGGATGCTCGGATCGCCGTATGACCGGAGAGGTCGCCGACCTGTTCACGGACATAGACAACCTCGGAGCGATCTTCGACGTGCGGGCCGAGGCCGATCAGCTCGTGTCGCAGGCGCGGGCCGATCTCGCTGTCGTCGCCGACGCGATCGAGGACGTCGATCGGCTGCGCGTCGCCCAGGTCTACGTCGAAGGCACGACTCTGTCGGCCATCGGCGCCGGCGTGGAATACGACATCCTCGCACTCGCCGGCGCCGACAACGTGTTCTCCCCCGACCAGCCGGCCTTCGCCGATTTCTTCGCCGCCGCCATCACCCCGGAGTCGCTGGCCGCCGAAGCGCCGGATGCGCTCGTGTTCACGGTGTACGACGAGAACCACGAGTCCGCCGTGCGCGACTATCTGACCAGCACGTTCCCCGACCTCCCCGCCGTGCGGGAGGGGCGTCTCATCGCCGTCTCCAGCGCGGATGTCTTCCCGGGCACCCTGGGCAATGTGAGCGCCGTCCGCCAGATCGCCGAGGGGCTCTACCCCGAGGCGTTCTGAGCCATGATCCACAGACGCCTGCTGCAGGTCGCGGGGGCGGTGCCCGGCGCCATCGCCGTACTCGCCGCGATCGGCATCCTCGTCTCGGCGCTGCACGTGGCGTTCGCCTTCGCGATGGCGGGGGTGATCACCGCGTTGACGCACGGCGCCGCCGCCCCGGGAGCAGCCGTGGCGGCGCTCGTCGCCATCGCGCTGGCGCGCGCGGTGCTCGTGTGGCTGCGCGAGCCGCTCGCCACGAAGGTGGGTGCGGGCGTGCGCATCCGACTCCGTCGCCGGCTCCTGGAGCGCATGGCGGTCATGTCGGAGGCCGACCGCCGCGCAGGAGACACCGCCGCGACGGTGATCGAGGGCGTGGACGGGCTCGATCCGTACTACACGCGCTACCTGCCGCAACTGATCGTGGTCGCGCTGGTCCCGGCCGGGATCGTCGTGGTGGTGTGGCGGCTCGATGCGACGGCCGGGTTGATCCTCGCGTGCGCGACCGTCGCCGCAGTGGTCGTTCCACGGTTCTGGGACGCGCTCCTGCTGCGTAACGGGCGGGCGCGGTGGAGCGCCTTCGCCCGGCTGTCCGCCGACTACGTCGAGGCGCTGCAATCGGTGCCGCTGCTGCGGGCATTCGGTGCGGCCGAGCGGACGGGATCCGCGCTCACGCAGCGGGCCGAGGCGCTTCGCGCGTCGACCATGCGGCAGATGCGCGTCTCTCTGATCGAGAGCGGCTTCAGCGCGCTGGTGATGCAGCTCGGAACGGTGCTCGCCGTGATCGCCGGTGTCGGCGCGGTTCTCACCGGCGCCCCCTCGTTCACGGCGATCGCCGTGCTGCTGCTGACTCGGGAAAGCTTCCGCCCCCTCGTCGACCTGGGCGCGCACTGGCATGCGGGCTACGTCGGGCTCGCCGCCGTCGACGGTCTCGACCGTCTGCTGTCCGCGCGAGCGGTCGTGGCCGAGACCGGCGCGGTCGACACGCCGGCGACCAGTGGCGCGGGCGTCGAGATCCGCGCTGTCTCGTATCGGCATCCCGGCGGCGACCGCGGCGTCCAGGAGGTATCGCTCGAAGTACTCGGCGGCGAGACTCTCGCTCTGCTCGGGCCGTCCGGATCGGGCAAGAGCACGCTCGGACGCCTGCTCGCGCGTGATGTCGATCCCGACGGCGGCGAGATCCTGATCGGCGGCATCCCCCTGCGCGACTACACGCGACGAGCGCGCGCGCGCAGCATCGCCGTCGTCCCGCAGGATCCCGTCCTGTTCGCATGGAGCGTGCGCGACAATCTGCGTCTGCACCGCCCGGACGCCACCCAGGACGAGATCGTGCGGGCCGCCAGGGCGGCCGATGTCGATGACATGATCCGCGCGCTGCCGGACGGATACGAGACCGTCCTCACCGAGAACGGCGGGCAGCTCTCCGGCGGTCAGCGCCAACGGCTCGCGATCGCGCGCGCCCTGCTCGCGCACACGCCGGTGCTCGTGCTGGACGAGGTGACGGCCGCGCTCGACGTCGACACCGAACGCCGCGTCGTAGACGGCATCGCCGCTCACGATCCGGCTCGCACCACGATCGTGATCGCCCACCGGGAGAGCGCCTGCCGGCATGCCGATCGATGGATCTCGCTGCGGGACGGGCGCGTCACCGCGGGCGGCGACGGCCCTCCGCGACGGGCGACGATCGGAGTACCCGCGTGAAGTCGATCGCACGGCTGCTGCCGATCATCGCCACCCACCGGCGGCCGTTCATCGAGACGGTGCTGTGGAGCACCGTGGTCCAGGCCGCCCTTCTGGCGATCGCCCTCGGACTCGCCGCCGTCGTCGGACGCGCTCTGGCCGGCGGGGACGTGCACCAGGGATCCGTCGCCGCAGCGCTGGGTGCGATCTGCGTGCTCGCGGCCGCCGCGACCTGGCGCGAGTCGTGGGTGTCGCATGACCTGGCGTACCGGCTGATCGGTGTGCTGCGCAGCCGCGTGTTCGACGCGATGCGTCGCGCACTGCCTTCACGGCGTGAGCGTCGTCGCACCGGGGATCTCGTGTCCACGCTCGTCGCGGACATCGAGACCCTCGAATGGCTGTACGCCCACACCGTCGCCCAGACGATCTCCGCCGGCTGCGTGCTCGCCGTCAGTGCGGTCGTCTCGGTGATGATCGATCCGCTCCTGCTCGTGGTGTGGATCCCCCTGCTCGCCGCCGGCGTCCTCGTCCCCCTCGTCACGGAGCGGATGGCGCGGCGCCACGGCGATGCGCTCGCACAGGGCTCGGCCGACGTCCGCTCCGACCTGCTCGACACGATCCGCGGCGTGCGCGATCTCCGCGGAGCTGACGCGCTCGATGCAGCACGAGCGGCTGGCCGCCGACGTCCGTGCGCTCGCCCGCATTCAGGTGAAGGACGCCTCCCGCCTCGGTTTCGAGCGCGGCATCGCCGATCTGATCTTCTCCGGCGCCGCGATCGGCGCCATCGGAATCGCCGTCGTCGCCGGCGGAGAGCTCGATCCGTCTCTGCTGCCGCTGGCGGTCGCCGTCTCCGTCGCGGGACTCGGACCGGCAGCCCAGATCCTGGATCTGCTGCGCAGCGTCGGTGCCCTGCGCGCATCGGCCGCCCGGATCGTCGATGCCCTCGACGAGCCGCCGGCCGTGGAGGACGTCATCATCGGCGGCGACCGCGACGACAGTTCATGGTCGACGGAGCGGGGGCTCGTGTTCGACGGCGTGCGCTTCGGCTACGACAGCGCGATGCCGGTGCTGCACGGCTTCGATCTGACGGTGCGGCCCGGTGAGACGGTCGCTCTCGTCGGCCCGTCCGGCGCGGGCAAGACGACGGCGACCAGCCTGGCGCTCCGCCTGTGGGACCCGGATGCGGGGATGGTGCGCATCGACGGGGTCGACGTGCGCGCGCTGCCCGATCGCGAGATGCGGCGCCTCGTCTCCGTCGTGCCGCAGTCCTCGCCGGTCCTGCGCGGGACGATCAGATCCAACATCGTCCTGGGCGCCCCGAAAGCGACTGAGGCGGACGTCCGGCGCGCGGCGCTGAGCGCCGGCCTGCTCTCCGAGTCGGCGGGTCTCCCCGGTGGACTGGATACGCCGGTCGGCGAATACGGCGTCGGCCTATCGGGCGGTCAGCGCGCACGCGTCGCCATCGCCCGCGCCCTGCTGAGGGAACCGCACGTACTCGTGCTCGACGAGGCCACGGCGTCCCTCGATCATGATGCCGATGCGGCCGTCCTCGAGCTGCTCAGGGGATCGACCAGCGCGATCCTCCTGGTGGCGCACCGGCCGACGACGATCGCCGCCGCCGACCGGGTCGTGCGGCTGCCGATCTGATCGAGGCCGCTGGACGTCCCACGCGGGGTCAGTGGAAGAAGTGACGCTCTCCGGTGAAGAACATCGTGACGCCTGCGGCCTTGGCCGCGGCGACGACCTCCTCGTCGCGCACCGAACCACCGGGCTGCACGATCGTCGTGATGCCGGCATCCAGGAGCACCTGGGGTCCGTCCGCGAACGGGAAGAACGCGTCGGAGGCCGCGACGGAACCGGCTGCCCTGTCACCCGCCCGCTCGACCGCGAGTCGGCAGGAGTCGACGCGGTTGACCTGGCCCATGCCGATGCCGACCGTCGCGTTGCCCTTGGCGAGCACGATCGCGTTCGACTTCACCGCACGGCAGGCCTTCCACGCGAAGATGAGGTTCTGCATCTCGTCGTCCGCCGGACGCTCGCCGGAGACGAGTTCCCAGTTCTTCGCGACGGACTCGATGTCGTCGGGGAACCGATCGGCGTCCTGGAGCAGCAGTCCGCCGGAGACCAGGCGCACGTCCATCTGCTCCTGACGCCAATCGGCCGGCAGCTGCAGAAGACGCAGGTTCTTCTTGGCCTTGAAGACCTCCAGTGCCGCAGGCTCGAACGCCGGCGCGACGATGACCTCGGTGAAGATGTCCTTGAGGTTCTCGGCCATCTTCAGCGTCACCGTGCCGTTCGCGGCGATCACGCCGCCGTACGCCGAAACCGGGTCGCACTCGTGCGCACGCAGGTGCGCGCTGGCGATCGGGTCGAGGGCGTTGGGCGCCGTGGTCGCGATGCCGCACGGGTTGGCGTGCTTCACGATCGCGACGGCGGGGAGCACCATGTCGAACGCGGCGCGCAGCGCGGCATCCGCGTCGACGTAGTTGTTGTAGGACATCTCCTTGCCCTGCAGCTGCACGGCCTGAGCGATGCCGTGTCCGCCGACGCGCGAGTAGATCGCGCCGCGCTGGTGGGAGTTCTCGCCGTAGCGGAGCGTGGTCAGGCGCTCCGCCTTGATCGTCAGGTGAGCCGGCAGCTCGCCGCCGTCCGACAGCGTCCCCTCGGCGAACCAGGCCGCGACGGCGGTGTCGTACGCGGCGGTGTGCGCGAAGGCGCGGGCCGCCAGCTCACGACGCTGCGAGAAGCTGGTGCCGCCGGCGGCGACGGCGTCAATGATGGCCGGGTAGGACTCCGGGGAGACGACGATGGCGACGTTCGCGTGGTTCTTCGCCGATGCGCGCACCATCGCAGGGCCACCGATGTCGATCTGCTCGACGACGTCGTCGCCGACGGCACCGGAGGTGACCGTCTCGACGAACGGGTACAGGTTCACGACGACGAGTTCGAACGGCGCGATCTCCAGATCTGCCAGCTGACGCTCATGATCCGCGAGGCGCAGGTCGGCGAGCAGGCCGCCGTGGATGCTGGGGTGCAGCGTCTTGACCCGACCGTCGAGCATCTCGGCGACGCCGGTGACGGCGGCGACGTCGGTGACGTCGTACCCGGCATCCCTGATCGTCGCCGCTGTCGAGCCTGTCGAGACGATCTCGACCCCGGCGGCCGCGAGCGCTTCCGCGAGCGCGAGCAGGTCGGTCTTGTCGCTCACCGACACCAGTGCGCGCCGGATCGGCACGACGTCGCGGTCACGGTAGAGAGTGGGATCGTGGCGGGGGCCGGCCATGGAGGGCTCCTTCGTGCGTCGGGTGTTCAGGAAGCGGAGGTCAGATCGATGTCGCCGACCGCGATGGCACGGACGACGTCGATCAGGAGGCGTCGCTCGACCGGCTTGATGCGGTCGTGCAGGCTGTGCTCGGTGTCGCCGGGGTGCACCGGAACGCGCTCCTGGGCGAGGATCGGACCGGAGTCCACGCCGTCGTCGACGACGATCACGCTGGCGCCCGTCTCGGTGACCCCTGCTGCGAGAGCGTCCCGGACCCCGTGCGCGCCGGGGAACTCGGGCAGGTACGCCGGATGCGTGTTGATGATGTGCGGCGCGTAGCGCGCGACCAGGGCGGCGGGCAGCAGCCGCATGAGCCCGGAGAGCACGATGAGATCGGGTGACCACACGTCGAGCTGCCGTCCGAGCTCCTCGCCCCATTCGTCGCGCGTCGCGAACGCGCGGAACGGCACCGAGAAGCTCGGGATGCCGAACTCCTCCGCGTGCGCGAGCCCGTCGGCGTCGCGATCGGCGCCGACGACGACGATCCGAGCGGGGAAATCGGGGTGACGAGCGGCTTCGAGGAGGGCCCGGAGATTGGAACCCGCGCCCGAGATGAGGACGGCGACCGTGAGCACCCGGTCAGTCTACCGGCGGTCCGAGGTGCCGCCGTCGCCGGTGCGTCCGCGGAAGAATTCGGACTCTTCGATGGGCGCGGTCTCGTCCTGGTCGCCGGGGACGGCATCCGTCGGGCGCGACGCGGAGGCGCGACGTGACCCGGCAGGGTGGGGTGCGGTGATCGGCTCATCGACCTCGACCGGCGAGATGCCCATCTGAGCGGTCCAGCGATCGGTGCGCTCTTCGGCGAGTTCGTCCCGGTTGCGCGGCGACAGCAGCAGAATGCCCGCACCGACCAGCACCTCGAGGCCGATGGCCAGCGCGAACCATCCGGGGTGCGGCCCCACCTCGGCCAGGCGGCCTGGTCCGATCGATCCGGATGCGGGCAGCGCGGCGAGTGCTGCGACGACTGCCGACAGGAACGCGATGCCACCGGCGATCACGGCGCGCGGTGCCCATCCGAGCGCGGTCTGCTCCCACACCAGGCGCGAGCGCACCATCCAGCCGGCGACAGCACCGGCGCCGACCGGGATCAGGATCACGATGAGCATCCAGATGGAGCTGTTCTCGGGGATGAGTCCGAAGATCGGGACGCCGGGGACGACACCGAGCTGCGTGCCGACCGGCGACACCGCCGTTCCGGCACCGACGGCGAAACCGGGGCCGGCGAGCCAGGAGACCGCCCAGACGACGGCCGTCGGCAGATAGGCCAGCTGCGCGAGCGTGATGACGGTCGCACCGAGCGCGTCGACGCGCGCCGCTTCGAACAGGGTGACGACCTCGCTTCCGCGCGCCAGCACGGAGAGCGCGACCGACAGCGCGCCGATGCCCGTGAGGATGACGGCGACGATCGCGGTGCCTCGCACCGCCTCGGTGACGGCGGGTCCGTAGTCACCCCAGCCGTCCACCACGTCATGGACGCGGTCGACGAGGCCGCCGTCGCCGTCGCCGTCGCGCCACGCCTCGACCACGGCGCCACCGAGGGCACCTGTCAGGTAGAACCCGGCCGGGAGCAGGACGCCGATCACCGGGCCGGCTGCGACGCCCGCGACGTGCGCGGTCGAGGCGACGCCGACCGCGATGGCGGCGAACACGACCGAACCGGCGAGCACTCCGGTTCCCCAAGCGCCGGCGCGAGCGGCCCTGCGCCCGGACCTCGCCGCGGCGAGAAGCGTGCACAGGAGGAACGCGATCGGCGCGACGGAGAGCGTGAATGCCGCGGCATCCGCTCCGATGCCCACGGCGACCAGCACCTCGTCGGAGAGCGAGATGTCCAGAGGAACGGCGTGCCCGAACTGCCACAGGATCCCGGCCGCCGGCCAGAGCGCTCCCCAGTCGGCACGAGCACCGAAGGCGAATGTCCACAGCAGGGTCAGCGGCGCGAGCAGCACGACCAGCCCCACGGCGGCCGCGATGGCGGCATCGACGGCGGCGAGGAGCGCGACGAGGAGGCGTTGCATGACTCAACGAGACTACGACGAGTTCCCGACAGAGCACCGAGGGCGCGCGCGATGCCCGCCACACGATAACGTTTCTGCGGAGGTCCCCCGATGACAACTGCCCCTGCCCCTGCACAGACCCCGTCTGCGGAGCCGAAGAACGCCCTCGACAGGTTCTTCGAGATCTCGAGACGCGGATCGACGATCGGCACCGAGATCCGCGGTGGCATCGTCACCTTCGTGACGATGGCGTACATCGTGATCCTCAACCCGATCATCCTCGCCACGCCCGACGTCGCCGGCGATACGCTGCCCGGTCCGGCCGTCGCCGCCGCGACGGCACTCACGGCCGGCGTCATGACGGTGCTGTTCGGCGTGATAACCCGCCTGCCGTTCGCGTTCGCCGCCGGTCTCGGGATCAACGCGTTCGTGGCGTTCTCCGTGGTCGGATCCGTCACGTGGGCCGAAGCCATGGCGCTGGTGATGATCAACGGCATCGTGATCGTGCTGCTGGCCGCCACCGGACTGCGCAAGATGATCTTCGATGCGGTTCCGGTGCAGCTCAAGCTCGCGATCACCGTCGGGATCGGCCTGTTCATCGCCTTCATCGGGTTCGTGAACGCCGGCTTCGTCACGGCGACCGGCAACCCGTCTCCCCCTGTCGACCTCGGCGTTGGCGGATCCGTCGCGAGCGTTCCGACGCTGCTGTTCGTCATCACGCTGCTGCTCGGCGGCGTGCTGATCGCTCTGCGCGTCAAGGGCGCGATCCTCATCGCCCTCGTCGGCGGAACCGTCATCGGCGCGCTCATCAACCTCATCTGGAAGGTCGAGGGTCTCGGGTTCGACTTCTCCGGCGGCATCGTCGGACTGCCGGATCTCAGCCTCATCGGCAAGGTCGATTTCGGATTCGACCTCGCCAAGGTGAGCTTCGTCGCCCTGGTGATGTTCGTGTTCACTCTGGTGTTCTCGAACTTCTTCGATGCGATGGGCACCATGACCGGCCTCGCCAAGGAGGCCGACCTCGCCGATGAGAAGGGCGACTTCCCGCGGATCAAGTCGGCACTGGTCGTGGAAGGCGTCGGCGCGATCGTCGGCGGCGGGACCTCGTCGTCCTCCGCCACGGTGTTCGTCGAGTCCGGCGCGGGCATCGGCGAAGGAGCACGCACCGGCTTCGCGACCGTCATCACGGGCGGGCTGTTCCTGCTCGCGATGTTCTTCACACCGCTCACCGCACTGGTTCCCGGCGCGATCGCCGGCGCGGCGCTCGTGCTCGTGGGCGCCATGATGCTGTCGCAGATCAAGCACATCGACTTCGGCGACTTCCGCGTGCTGCTTCCGGTGTTCCTGACCATCACCGTCATGCCGATGACCTACTCGATCGCCAACGGCATCGGCGCAGGCTTCGTCAGCTGGATCGTCGTGAACGCTCTGTCCGGCAGGGCGAAGACCATCCATCCGCTTCTGTGGATCGTCGGCATCGGCTTCGTGCTGTTCTTCGCCCGCGGCCCGATCGAGGCTGCCTTCGGCGTCGTCTGAGGCCAGGGTCACGACGGAGGGTCGGATGCTTCGGCATCCGACCCTCCGTCGTCTCGTGCTGCTCAGCCGACCGCGTAGGCGGCGGCGAACTCCGGCGCCGGCTCTATCGGCTCGATGACGTCCAGCAGCACCCCGCCCGGCGCCTCGACGATGAAGTGCCGCTGCCCGAATGCCTCATCCCGCAAGGACAGGCGTTCCGGCAGACCGAGCTCGCGGACGAGGCGAGCGTACTCTGCGACGGCATCGGAAACCTCGACGTTCAGCAGCAGCCCTCGAGCCGGCTCGCGGAAACCGACCGGGATGCTTTCGTGCCGGTGATCGAGCACGGCGAACTCGCCGCCGTCGAAGCGCATGCTCACATACCAGTCGGCCTCGAACGTCGTCTCGAAGCCGAGCACCTCACGGTAGAAGCGCACGCTCGCGGGGAGGTCCTCGACCATCAGGACCGGGTAGAAACTCGTGATCTCCATGACTCCCTCTTTTACATACAACATGTTTGTATCGGACTCCGGTTAGGATACATACACGACGCACGTAAAGGAAGCCCGATGCCCAGAGCCAGTGCCGCCGATGCCGCCGAGACCGCACGGCGGATCCTCGAGGTCGCCACGGCTCATTTCGCCGATCGCGGGTTCGCCTCGGCATCCGTGGACGAGATCGCACGCACCGCCGGCGTGACGCGCGGTGCGGTCTACCACCACTACGCGTCGAAAAGGGGACTTTTCTCGGCCGTCGCCGCAGCACAGCAGCGGGGCATCGCCGATGCGATCGCGACCGCGACCGCGCGTTCGAGGCCCGCAGATGCACTGCGTGACGGCAGCCATGCCTTCCTCGATGCGATCACGCGCGAGGACGCCGCGCGCATCCTGCTCGTCGACGGCCCCGCGGTGCTCAGCTGGGACGACTGGCGGCGCATGGATGCTGCAGGCCCGGAGGCGGAGCTGCGCGCCGGACTCGCAGACGCCGGCGTCTCGGCCGCCCTCGTCGATGCGATGACGGCCGCGCTGTCCGGTGCGATGAACGAACTCGCCCTCTGGCTCTCCCGCCACCAGGCCGACACCGGAGCACTCGCCGCCGCTCATGAAGCGCTGGACGGGCTGCTCGACGGCATCCGCTAGCGCCGCCGCAGCAGAACCGTTCTCGACTCGGGAACCCACCGCGCGCACGGTTGCCGGTTTCTCGACACGGCGCGCGGTTCGAGACGACCCCGGATATGACGAAGGCCCGGGGTGGAGCCCGGGCCTTCGTCTACAGCTTACCGCGTCAGAGCGACTCGACGATCTCTCGCATGAGAGCGGCGGTCTCGCTCGGCGTCTTGCCGACCTTGACGCCGGCGGCCTCGAGGGCCTCCTTCTTCGCCTGTGCGGTACCGGCGGAACCCGAGACGATGGCGCCGGCGTGGCCCATCGTCTTGCCCTCCGGTGCCGTGAAGCCGGCGACGTAGCCGACGACCGGCTTCGTCACGTTCGCCTTGATGTAATCCGCGGCGCGTTCCTCGGCGTCGCCGCCGATCTCGCCGATCATCACGATCGCCTTGGTCTCGGGGTCGGCCTCGAATGCGGCGAGCGCGTCGATGTGCGTCGTTCCGATCACGGGGTCGCCGCCGATTCCGATGGCGGTGGAGAAGCCGAGGTCGCGCAGCTCGAACATCATCTGGTACGTCAGGGTGCCCGACTTCGAGACGAGGCCGATCGGGCCCTTGCCCGTGATGTTCGCCGGCGTGATGCCGACGAGCGCCTCACCGGGGGTGATGATGCCGGGGCAGTTCGGGCCGATGATGCGGGTCTTGTTGCCCTTGGACTGCGCGTACGCCCAGGCCTCGGCGCTGTCGCCGACGGGAACGCCCTCGGTGATGACGACCAGCAGCGGGATCTCGGCGTCGATGGCCTCGATCATCGCTGCCTTGGTGAAGGCGCCGGGGACGAAGGCGATCGACACGTCGGCGCCGGTCTCCTTGATGGCCTCTTCGACGGAGCCGAAGACGGGCAGCTCGACGGGGTTGCCGTCCTTGTCGGTGTGCGAGACCGTCGTGCCGGCCTTGCGGGCGTTGACGCCGCCGACGACCTGCGTGCCGGCCTTCAGCATCAGAGCGGTGTGCTTGGTGCCCTCGCCGCCGGTGATGCCCTGGACGATGACCTTGGAGTCCTTGTTGAGGTAGATCGACATTTCTCTGATTCCTTCGTCTCAGGCGTTCGCCAGCTCAGCGGCCTTGTCGGCGCCCTCGTCCATGGTGGCCGCGAGGGTCACGAGCGGGTGCGCGTACTCCGCGAGGATCGCGCGCCCCTCCTCGACGCGGTTGCCGTCGAGGCGGACGACCAGCGGCTTGGATGCCGTGGCGCCGAGCGTCTCCAGCGCGCCCTTGATGCCGTTTGCGACCGCGTCGCACGCCGTGATGCCGCCGAAGACGTTCACGAACACGCTCTTGACCTGCGGGTCGCCGAGGATGACGTCCAGGCCGTTGGCCATGACCTCGGCAGAGGCGCCGCCGCCGATGTCGAGGAAGTTGGCGGGCTTCACGCCGCCGTGGTTCTCACCGGCGTACGCGACGACGTCCAGCGTGGACATGACCAGTCCTGCGCCGTTGCCGATGATGCCGACCTGGCCGTCGAGCTTGACGTAGTTCAGGCCGCTCTTCTTGGCCTTGGCCTCGAGCGGGTCCGCTGCGTCCTTGTCCTCGAGCTCCTCGTGCTCGGGGTGGCGGATCTCGGAGGCGTTCTCGTCGAGCGAGACCTTGCCGTCCAGGGCGATGATGTCGCCCGACTCGGTGCGCACCAGCGGGTTCACCTCGACCAGCGTGGCGTCCTCGCCCTTGTAGACCTCGAAGAGCTTCACGAAGACGTCGGCGACCTTCTCGACGAGGTCCTCGGGGAAGTTCGCGGCGCGGGCGATCTCGATCGCCTTGTCCTTGTCGATGCCCGTCAGCGGGTTGACCTCGATGCGCGCGAGCGCCTCGGGCTTCTCGACGGCGAGCTGCTCGATCTCCATGCCGCCTTCGACGGAGCAGAGCGACAGGTAGGAGCGGTTGGCGCGGTCCAGCAGCACCGAGAAGTAGAACTCCTCGGCGATCGCGGCGCCCTGCGCGACCATGACGCGCTTGACGACGTGGCCCTTGATGTCGAGGCCGAGGATCGCCTTGGCCGCCTCGTAGGCCTCGTCCGGGGTCTTCGCGACCTTGACGCCACCGGCCTTGCCGCGGCCACCGGTCTTGACCTGAGCCTTGACGACGACCACACCGCCGATCTTCTCGGCTGCCGCTTTCACCTCCTCAGGAGTGTCCGCGACGATGCCGGCGAGAACCGGCACCCCGTACTTCTCGAAAAGGTCTCGTGCCTGGTACTCGTAGAGATCCACGTGCAGTCCTTCGCTGGTTGCGGCGGGTGGGACGCGACAAGAATGTCGGTTGCCGATAGATGAATCGACCCGATCCAACAGCCTACTACCGTCTGTCATCAGCCTTTCGCGCCGGTCTAGGCTTCTCGCTATGCACGAATCCGCAGAACCGCGCTCCGCCGTCGTCGCCGCAGCGCTCGAACTGTTCCAGGCGCAGGGCTACGACCAGACCTCCGTGGAGCAGATCGCCAGGGCCGCCGGTGTCAGCCGCTCGACGTTCTTCCGCCAGTTCGGCGGCAAGGAGGACGTGGTCTTCGCCGATCATGAGGTGCTGCTGACCGAGCTGCGCGGGTTCCTGGCCGAGGGCCACGACGACCCATGGGCGGCGGTGTGCGAAGCATCCGAGCGGGTCTACGCGCACTTCGCGCATGATCCCGAGATGGCGCGGCAGCGCTATCAGATCGTCCGGCAGGTGCCGGCGCTGCGCGAGCGCGAGATCATCACGGTGTTCCGCTACGAGCGCCTGTTCGACGAGTACCTGCGTTCCGCTCTGCCCGGAATCGACCCGCTGGATGCCGTCGGTTTCGCCGCGCTCGTCACGGCCGTGCACAACCACGTGCTGCGCCGGTTGCTGCGCGAGACGAAGAAGGTGCCGGTGTCGACGCTGCAGACCGCGCTGGTCGATGTGCGTCGCCGCTACGGTGTCGGCACGGATGCCGTGGACTCCGCATCGGACGACGTCGTCGTCGCCGTCTTCCCCCGGTCGATGCCCACGGCGGAGATCACCCGGCGCCTCGGAGCGCAGCTCGGTTGAGACTGGGTGCCCCGCAGCGTGAAACCGAGTGCCGCTGCGCGGTAGAGTGGCGCGCATGAGCGATGAAGCCACATCCTTCCCCGGCGAGCGCGTGACCGGTTATGACACGACCGGTCGCCGCGACAGCGACTACTACGCGGTCTTCGACGACATCCCCGCCGCCGACCGTGCCGCATGGGATCGCGCGAAGGCGTACATCGACGAGGTCGGCCCGCGCATGGCGGATGCCTGGGACCGCGGCGACTATCCGCTGGACGTCGCGCGGCGCATGGGCGAGATGGACCTGGTGGTCGACGGCATCGATCACCCGGCGCTCACGCGGATCTCGCCTCTGGCCGCCGGGCTGGTCAACATGGAGATCTCGCGTGGCGACGGTTCGCTCGGCACCGTCCTCGCGGTGCAGGGCGGACTCGCGCTGCGCACGCTCGCCCTGTTCGGAAGCGACCAGCAGCAGGCACGATGGTTGACGGCGCTGGCCGACGGCTCGGTGCTCGGGTCCTTCGCGCTCACCGAGCCGGATCACGGCTCCGACTCGGTGTCGCTGGAGACCGTGGCGAGGCGCGAGGGCGATGAATGGGTCATCCGCGGTGCCAAGAAGTGGATCGGCAACGGCGCGTCCGGCGGCATCACGTTCGTGTGGGCACGGATCGACGACCCTGATGCCGACGAACACGGTGCGGTGCGGTGCTTCCTCGTCGAGCAGGAGACGCCCGGATACACCGGAACCGTGATTCCGGGGAAGGGGTCGCTGCGCGGCATCCATCAGGCGCTGATCCGCCTCGACGACGTGCGCGTTGCGCTGGACGCGGTGCTCCCTGGCACGCGCAGCTTCAAGGACGCGTCGACGGTGCTGTACGCCACCCGCTCCGGCGTGGCATGGTCGGCGCTCGGCCACGCCACGGCCTGCTACGAGGCGGCGCTGTCGTACGCGATGCAGCGCGTGCAGTTCGGCAAGCCGCTGGCGAAATTCCAGATGGTGCAGGAACGCCTGACGCACATGCTCGAGGACCTCACCGCGATGCAGCTGTACTGCCGGCGGCTCGCCGATCTCGAGACGGCCGGTGCGCTGCGGCCGACGCAGGCCTCGCTCGCCAAGTTCCACAACACGCGCGCCGCCAGAAGGGTCGCGTCGACCGCGCGGGATGTGCTCGGCGGCAACGGCATCCTGCTCGAGAACGGCGTCATCCAGCACATGGCCGACATCGAGGCGATCCACACGTACGAGGGCACCGAGAGCGTGCAGGCGCTGCTGCTGGGTCGCGACATCACCGGGATGAGCGCGTTCGCCTGAGCGCGGCGAGACCCGTCGTCAGCGCTCGCCCGCCATCCGGTACTCGCCGGATTCCAGTCGCCCGATGAGCGCACGGGTCCAATCGAGCGCGCTGTCCGCGGTATGAGCCCAGAGGCGGATCGCCTCGACATGATGCTCCCAGTCCGCGTCGGGTTCCCGTTCGTACTGACCGACGACCCGCGCGCGCCATTCCAGATACGAACGCACTCGCGTGTGCAGCAGTTCCAGCGCCCGCTCCCTGGTCAGCTCGGTCATGAAGCCGATGCCGGCGATCGTCATGGTCAGGTCGACCCGATCGGAGCTGAGCGCGTTCTCCAGCAGGTCGCGGAACGCCGCATCGCCGCGCTCGGTGATCGAATACGAGATCCGCGCCGGTCCTGACTCCGCGGACTCTGCCTCCACCTGTTCGAGCAGGCCCTCGCCATGCAGCTTCCTGAGCCCGTGGTAGATCGAACCCTGTTGCACGTTGCCCCACAGCTGAACGCCCCACGACTCCAGATCGCGGCGGATCTGGTAGCCGTGTGCGTTGCCTCGTTCACGCACGGCTCCGAGCAGCAGCAGTCGAGTCGCAGTCACCCTCGTCATCCTCTCCCCTCGTCGGTCCGAACCCAAACCCGATGTCGTAGTCAAACTGTACTATCTAGATCAACGCCCTGCGCGAAGACCGAAACCGAAGGAGAGAGATGCATATCGTCGTCATCGGAGCGAATGGAAGAACCGGGCAGCTCGTCACACGACAGGCGGTGCGCGACGGCCACCACGTGACCGCGGTCGCTCGCAACCCGGACGCTGCCGGATTGCCGGAAGGGGTGGAGCCCGTGCAGGCGGACGTCGTCCGCAGTGCAGACATCGAGCTGCCGCCCGACGCGGACGCCGTCATCTCGACGCTCGGGAAGAACACGACCCACGATCGCACCCCTGTCAGCGCAGCAGGCACCAAGCACGTCATGACCGCGATGAGGCGGGCAGGGGTCCGGCGGCTGGTCGTCACCTCCGCTTCTCCCGTTCTTCGCCGCGCCAACGGGGAGCCGCTCTGGTTCCGCGCGACCGTGCGTCCGGTCGTTCGGTGGACCGGCAGACGCATCTACCCAGACCTGGAGGAGATGGAGGAGGCGCTGCGCCGGTCGGACGGTGATGTGAACTGGTCGATCGTCAGACCGGGCTATCTGGTGGACCGACCCGGCGGCCCGTACGAGCTCGTCGCGGAGTCGAATGCGATGGGCGTCGTGCACCGTGCGGATCTGGCCGGTGCTCTGCTGGAGGTCGCCGGACGTCAAGATGCCGCGGGCGTCTCGTACGGGATCGCCAGCCGACCGGAGGCGCGCTCATGAGTGATCAGCCGCGCACCGGCTCCGGCTCGCGCCGCATCCGTATCGGGGTGCTCGCCGACGGATGCTTCAAGCTCGTCCTCGCGGCCGTCTATGGCGCGTTCAGTACGCCGCTCTCGAATGCGCTGGACGTGCCGGGATGGATCATCCAGGCCACCGCGGTCCTGGTTGCCGGATCCGGGATCGTCGAGATCGTCGCCAGCCGGCATGCAGGGCGCCGACAGGTCATCATGCTCTCCGTGCACGACTCCGCCTGGGTCGTGACCGCCGGGGCCGCACTCCTCGCCGCGAGCCGAGGAGTCGACGGCTCGTGGTCGGCCTGGTTCCTCTTCCAGGCGATCGCATCGGTCATCCTCGCCGTGCTGTTCGCGATCCGTCCTGCGCGCCGCGGAAGGCGTCAGCCGGTGCAGCCGCAGGCGCCGGAGGGCCCCTTCACCATGAAGCAGACGTCGCACACGCCGTAGTCGCGCTCTTCGAGCTTGGTGGCGCGGACCGGCCGCGCAGCAGCAGCCGCGCGCGGCGCCGCCGGCTTGTTGGAGCCGGGCGTGCGCTTGGTGGATGCTTTCAACGGGGTGGTCTCGGCATACGCGCTCGGATGCGTGACGAAGAAGTACGGCGCACGCCCGTCGCTCGGCTGCAGTCGCAGCATCGTGGAGCCCACGACGATCTGCTCCCACGACTCGAAACCGTTGGTGTACGTCTTGCCGATGTGCAGTGGCGCACCCTCACCTGTCCTGACCGCCTCGATGTAGCGGCCGCGGTCGATGAAGGACGAGATGCCGACGGCATCCGTGATCGCCGTGATGAATGCGTGATTCGCTGGGTCGATCCGGTGCGCACGCAACGCCTCGGGAAGATTGCGATACGGACGGGAGGTGCCTGCGGGGGTCGGCCCCTGTACTTCGTTCATTACTTCCAGGATCTCACGCGCAGAGGGGTCGCACACACCAATGTCCGACGTGCAAGACTGGCCCCATGGTGCGGGCGACGATCATCGGCAGCGGTCCGAACGGACTGGCAGCGGCCGTGTCGATGGCGCGCGCCGGCTACGAGGTGCGCGTGCTCGAGGCGGCGCGCACGATCGGCGGCGGTGTTCGCACGCAGGAATCGACCCTTTCAGGCTTCCGTCATGATGTCTGCTCGGCCGTTCACCCTGCAGCGCTCGCCTCTCCCTTCTTCCAGGCGTTCGGCCTCGCCGAGCGGATCGACTGGATCCGTCCCGCGATCTCGTACGCGCATCCGCTGGACGGCGGCCGTGCGGGTATCGCCTGGCGCGACATCGAACGCACCGCAGCCGGTCTCGGAGTCGACGAGAAGGCCTGGCTGAGCCGACTGCGCCCGCTGAGTTCGCACATCGGCGGCGTCGTCGATTTCACGGGCAACCAGATGCTGCGCGTTCCGCACGACCCGATCACGGCGGTCCGCTTCGCCCTGCGGATGCTGGATCAGGGCACGCCGCTCGCCGAACGGACGTTCCGCACGGAAGAGGCCGCCGCCCTGCTGTCCGGCGTCCTCGCCCACGCCAACACACCCATGCCCTCGCTCGCCGGCGCGGCGGCCGGTCTGCTGCTCGCCGCGCAGGCGCACGCGGGCGGCTGGATGTATCCACGGGGCGGCGCTCAACGGATCGCCGACGCCATGACGGACGACCTCGCCGCCCACGGCGGCACGATCGAGACCGACGTGCACGTCACAGATCTTGCCGCCCTCGACTGGGGCGACCCCGCCCGCGGCGACGTCCTGCTGCTGAACACGTCGCCGCGGCTTCTCCGCACGCATCCCGACATCCCGCGCCGGTACGCTCGTGCGATCGACGCGTATCGTTACGGCCCCGCGGCCGCCAAGGTCGACTTCGCTCTCGACGGTCCGGTGCCGTGGACGAACCCGGATGTCGCCGCCGCGCCGACGGTCCACGTCGGAGGCACGTACGAGGAGGTCTGGGCGAGCGAGAACGCCGTCGCCCACGGCATCGTCAGCGAGCGGCCGTATGTGCTCACCGTGCAGCCATCCGTCCTCGACGACACCCGCGCGCCCGAGGGCAAGGCCGTGCTGTGGGCATACATCCACGTACCGCAGGGCTCGCACTTGGATGCGACCGAACTGATCACCAACCAGGTCGAGCGCTTCGCGCCCGGATTCCGCGATCGCATCCTCGCGCACCACTCCGTGCCCGCATCCTCGCGCGAAGCGATCAATCCCGCCGAGATCGGCGGAGACATCCTCGGCGGTGCGTTCACGATCGCGCAGGCGCTGCGCAGACCCACGCTCTCCACGGCGCCATGGCGGACGCCGATGCCCGGCGTGTATCTGGCCTCGGCATCCGCTCCCCCCGGTCCCGGCGTGAACGGCATGGCGGGCTGGTACGCCGCTCGTACCGCGCTCAAGGATGCCGGCACCCGGGTCTCCCTCGGCGACCTGTTCTGACGCTGCGCACTATCGGCCGCGCCTCGGCACCGGGCAGGATGGCACCATGGCCTACGAGATCCCGGCTCCCATGCTCGCGAAGGCGGCATCCACCGTCCCCGACCCTGCCAAGACACCGGGAGGACTGCTCTACGAACCCAAGTGGGACGGCTTCCGAGGGCTGCTCGCGTGGGATGGCGAGACGCTCGAGATCGGATCGCGCGGGGCGAAGCCGCTGACCCGGTACTTCCCCGAGCTGGCGGATGCCGCGGCGGCTGCCCTGCCGGGCCCATGTCTGCTGGACGGGGAGATCGTCGTCGCCACGGGCGAACGAGGCGCGCAGCGGTTGGACTGGGAGGCGCTCAGCCAGCGCATCCATCCCGCAGCGTCCCGCGTCGCCAGGCTGGCCGCCGAGACTCCGGCGATGTTCATCGCATTCGACCTCCTCGCCGACGGGGACGACCTGCTGCACGATCGACCGTTCGCCGAGCGCCGTGACCGTCTCGAACGGCTGCTCACCGGCATCCCCCATCCGTTCCATCTGACGCGCACCACCCGCGACAGCGAACTCGCCCGGCGCTGGCTGGCCGAGTTCGAGGGCGCCGGCCTGGACGGCGTCATCGCCAAGCCTCTGGACCAGCGGTACGCTCCGGGAAAGCGCACGCTCATCAAGGTCAAGCACGCCCGAACCGCCGATGTCGTGGCGCTGGGCTATCGCATCCACAAATCGGGCTCGGGGGTGGGCTCGCTTCTCGTGGGGCTCTACGACGGCGATGGCGCGCTCCGCCAGGTCGGCGGCGTCGCGGCGTTCAGCGATGCCAGGCGGCAGGAGCTCGTCGCGGAACTCGCTGCGCTCGTCGAGCGGGATCCCGAGGGCGCGGCGATCACGGGAGAAGGCGAGCGCAGCCGGTTCTCCGGCGCCAAGGACGTCTCGTTCGTGCGGCTGCGCCCCGAACGCGTGCTGGAGGTGCGTTACGACCAGATGGAGGGCGCGCGTTTCCGGCACACCGTGCAGTTCGAGCGCTGGCGGCCCGATCGCGACGCCCGCTCGTGCACGTATGCGCAGCTGGAGACCGTCGCAGGCTACGACCTGGACGACGTGCTGGAGCAGGTCTGATCCGGACCCTCACCCTAGGATGAATGCCGTCTGAGGGGAGACGACGATGAGCGGTGAATGGCGAGTCGGTACGGCGATCGGGCTCGTGGTGCTCGGCGGCGCGGTGGTCGTCTGGGCCGCGTTCGCCGTCGCCACGGATCTGATCGGCGCCGCCACCTGGGCGGACGCCGAGACCGTGAGATGGTGGCTGCTCCTGGCGGTCGTCGCCGGTGTCATCGCCGGCCTGTCCGCGCGGACACTGCATCGCGCCGACGAGTGGCTCGACGCGATCCCTGCGAAGTCCTTCCTGCCCTCCGTCGCATGGTTCGCCGCAATGGCACTGGGCGCCCTCGTCGCCGCGCTGACCGTCAGCGATCTCGTGCTGCGGATCGTCGCCGCAGCGGTCGCCGTCACCGCGACGGTCTTCTCGGTGCTGCGCGCTCGAATGCTCCGCGACGAGATCGTCTCCGCGCGAGCCGAGTACGCCAGGGTCGACGCGCTGCGCGCGCATGGGCGGCGGGTGCGGGCCCAGGTCATCGACGCGGAGTTCACTCAGGTCTGGGTGGGAGCGATGATGCTGTTCGAGGTGACCGCCGAATACACCACGCGATCCGGCACCCATCAGGTCGGCGAGCGCCTTCTCACCGGGATCGACGATGCGCCCGTGGTCGGCGGAACCGTGCTGCTGTGGGTGGCTGCGGACGGATCCGCTCCGACGGATGTGTTCATGGAGCCGGATCCGGAGAGCATCCGTCATCCGGATCCGTCGCAGTTCCTGCCGGTCTCGGAGCCGCGCATGCCCGGAGGCGAAGCGATCGGCTGACGATCAGTCCTCGACCCGTTCGCCGTTCTCATCCCAGTTCTCGGCGACCTTCTTGCTGGGCTGCACCCGCGGCGGCTCCCCGGGCATCTTGGGGAACTCCGGCGGGAACGACAGCTCACCGAGGCCATCGGCGACGTCCCGCTGCCACCATTCCAGCAGCGTGTCGATGCGTCCTGGCGCGGCCTGCATCTCAGCCCACGGGTCACCGACATCCGCCAGGCGGCGCGGGATGCTGCGGACCGTGAAGCGCTTCGGGTCGACGTCGTCCAGCTCGTCCCAGTGCACCGGCGTCGACACCGTTGCACCGGGAAGCGCCCGTGGGCTGTAGGCGCCGGCCATCGTGCGGTCCCGGTTGGCCTGATTGAAGTCGACGAAGACGCGCTCTCCGCGCTCTTCCTTCCACCAGCTCATCGTCACCCGCTCCGGCATCCGGCGCTCGAGCTCGCGACCGGCCGCGATGACCGCGTGCCGTACATCGAGGAACTCGTGTTCGGGGACGATCGGGCAGAACACGTGCAGACCGCGATTGCCGCTGGTCTTGATGAACGGCTCCAGGCCGCCTTCGCGCAGCACCTCGCGCAGGCCGTGGGCGGCGACGACGGCATCCGCGAAGTCCGTGCCCGGCTGAGGATCGAGATCGATGCGCAGCTCGACCGGGTTGTCGGGCTCGTCGGCCAGCGAAGCCCAGGGGTGGAACACGATCGTGTTCATCTGCACCGCCCAGACGATCGCGCTCGGGCGGTTGAGCACGATCTGCGGATGGCGTCGCCCGCTGTTGTACGTCACGGTCACGGCGTCCACGAAGTCGGGTGTTCCCTTGGGCGGGTTCTTCGAGAAGAATCCTTCCCCGCCGATGCCGTCGCGGAAACGTTCGAGCGACACCGGACGATGCCCGTTCGCGTTCAGGAACGGCGTCGCCACCTGCTGCACGTACTCCGCCAGCTCGGCCTTGGTGATGCCGATCTCCGGCCACACCACACGATTCGGGCTGGACAGCGCAAGATCGCGCTCGCCTTCGGGGTCGGACACGGTCACGGTGACGCGTTCTGAGGCCATGCGTCGACCCTATTGCGAACCGACGACGTCGGCCAGGGTCGGTGCCTGCTCAGTCGCCGAGGTCTACCGCAAGCACCAGCACCGGCGCGAGGGCGTCGCGCTCCACGATGATTGACGGACCGGCCGCGTCGACGAGGACACCGGCCATCTCGGGGTGCGTGGAGAGCACCTTCGCGAGCTGCTCAGGCGTGAACGGCATCGGCCGGTCGCCGCGGCCGAGCGCCACGACCTCGAGCGGGTGCGAGAAGAGCTGGAGGAAGCGCTTGCCGTCGGGCGTCTGGGCCTCGGCGATGCCCACCTGTCCGCTCGACGTGCCGTCGTTGACGGCGACCCACGCCTTCGTCTTCGCCAGTGCCTCGCCGACCTTGACCGCGGTGTCCGCTTCACGAGGAGCTGACAGCAGCGTCTTGATGGTGAGCCCTGGGTCGGCCTGATCCAGCGCCTTCTTGAGCACCTCGGTCGGGAAGACCGCGCGGTGGACGCCCGACGCGTTGTCGATGATCAGCCCGGTGAACTCCCCCGCGACGACCTGCTGGATGACCGATGCGACCGGCTGCGCGACGGCCGATGTCGCGGTCGGGTCGATTTCGCGCTGCACGGAATCGCGGACGGAAGCTGCGTTGCTGAACGCGAGCATGAACGAACGGTCCTCATCGCGGACCACGGCGATCGACAGTGCCTTGCCCTCGCTGATCTGCGTGCTGGCGTCGCCGTTGACGCGCAGGTACAGGTGACCCTGGAGCGCCTGGCGCAGGACCCCGAGCAGCTGCTCGTTGGTCGCGCCCTCGGCGAGCTCGGCGAGTGCCTCGCGGAGCAGGACGTTGTCCTTCATGCCGGGGACCGTCTCGGTCTGTTCCGGCGGGAGCGCTGCGGCCAGCGGCAGAGTCCGCTTCACCGGAGCGGCGGGCGCCGTCGGTGCTGCGGGCGCGGCAGGAGCCTGGACCGTCGGGCGAACGGCGGCGGGCTCATCGCTCGGGAGCGCGACCTCGGGGCCCGCTTCGGCGCCGACGCCCCGGAATGCCTGCACGGAGATGCCGACGGTGGGGGCTGCCGTCTCGACCTCGGTCTGTTCCGTGCCCTGGTCGTCGGACGGATCCCTTTCATCCGCCTCGACGGTCGTCGGCTCTGCGACCGGGACGGCGTCGTCGGCGGACTTCTTGCGGCGGGAGAACAGGGCCATGCCAGCCAGCCTAATCGTCGCCGGCGCAACACACCGCCGCGTCGGGACCGCTACAGCTTCTCGATCGGAGCGATCTTGATGAGGAGCTTCTTCTGGCCGGCCGAATCGAACCGCACGTGCGCGATGCGCTTCGCCCCCTCGCCCGTCACGGCATCCACTCGCCCCTCGCCGAAGTCGTCATGACGGATGCGGTCACCTGCGACGAGTTCAAGGTCGCCGTTGTCCCGAACCTTCGAGGTGACCTTGTTCGGGAAGCGATCCATCGACGTCGACAGCGGCTTCAGCGAGGTGCCGAGCGGCTTGACACCGAACCGGTCGCCGCCGCCCGGACGGCGCGCGTTGAGCGCACGCGACTGCGTGCCGCCGCGCGAGTTCACATCGCCCGGCGACTGTCGCCAGTCGATGAGACCGGCGGGGATCTCCTGCAGGAACCGGCTCGGCATCGCCACGGTGACCTCGCCGAACTGCGCCCGGGTCATGGCGAGCGACAGGTGCAGGCGCTTGCGGGCACGAGTGATGCCGACGTAGAACAGCCGCCGTTCCTCCTGCGGGCCGCCGGGCTCTCCCGCGGAGATCCGGTGCGGGATGAGGTCCTCCTCGACACCGGTGACGAACACGGCGTCGTACTCCAGGCCCTTCGCGGTGTGCATCGTCATCATCGACACCGAACCGGACTCGTCGTCCAGGTCATCGGCGTCCGAGACGAGCGCGACGTCGGTGAGGAAGTCGACGATCGTCCCGTCGGGGTTGTTGCGCGCGAAGTCCCGCGTGACGGCCACGAACTCGTCGAGGTTCTCGACACGCGCCTCATCCTGCGGGTCGCGGCTCGCGCGCAGCGCGTCCAGGTACCCGCTCTTCGCGAGCAGCACGGTGAGCCCGTCCGCGACCGACGTCGCCGGTGGAACCTCGCCGGACGAGGGCAGCAGGATCTCGGATGCTTCGGCGAGCACCGCGTCCAACCGCCCGATCGCCGCCTGCAGCTTCGGCCCGACACCGAGTTCGGCTGGACGCGCCAGAGCCTCCCTGAACGTGATGCCGTGCTCTTCGGCGAACCGGGCGATCGCGGACGCCGTGACGTCTCCGATGCCGCGGCGCGGCCGGTTCAGAATGCGCCGCAGCGCCATCTCGTCCGCGGGATTCGCGACCGAGACGAGATACGCGAGCGCATCCTTGATCTCAGCGCGCTCGTAGAACTTCGTGCCGCCCATGATCTTGTACGGCACGGCCGAGCGGATGAAGATCTCTTCCAGCGCGCGCGACTGCGAGTTGGTGCGGTAGAACACCGCCATCTCGGAGTACGGGAACCCCTTGCGATGCAGAGCCTCGACCTCGTCCGCGACGAACTGCGCCTCGTCGTGCTGCGAGTACCCGGTGAATCCGACGATCTTCTCGCCCTCACCCCGATCGGTCCACAGCTTCTTGTCCTTGCGGTCGAAGTTGTTGCCGATCACGGCGTTCGCCGCGGAGAGGATGTTCTGCGTCGACCGGTAGTTCTGCTCGAGCAGAACGACCTTCGCGCCGGGGAAGTCGCGCTCGAACTCGCTGATGTTACGGATGTCTGCACCGCGGAACGCGTAGATCGACTGGTCGCTGTCGCCGACGACGGTCAGCGAGGCGCCCTCGAGCGCGGGCGTCGTCTCGGGCTCGAAGATCATCATGCCGTTCGCGGCATACGGGTCGGGCGACGTCGATGACACGGGTCGCGTCAGCTCGTGGATGAGCGCGTACTGCGCGTGGTTGGTGTCCTGATACTCGTCGACGAGGACGTGCCGGAACCGGCGCCGATAGGTGTCCGCGACCTGCGGGAACGCGCGGAACAGGAACACCGTCTGCCCGATGAGGTCATCGAAGTCGAAAGCGTTCGCCCGTTGCAGCTGGCGCTGGTAGTCGCCGAAGATCTCGACGAAGAGGCGCTCCGCAGGGTCGGACATCTTGGCCTGGCGGGCGTAGGCCTCGGCATCCGAGAGCTCGTTCTTCAACTTCGAGATGCGGGACTGCACGGATGCCGGGGTGAGCCCGTATGCGTCGGCTTCGTGCTCTTTCACGAGCCGCTTGATGAGCGCGCGCGAGTCGCCGGAATCGTAGATGGTGAACGTCTTGGTGAAGCCGAACTGCTCGGCTTCCCGGCGCAGGATGCGCACACAGGCGGAGTGGAAGGTCGAGATCCACATGCCGCGGGAGGCCTCGCCGACGAGGGCGCCGACTCGCTCGCGCATCTCGCCGGCGGCCTTGTTCGTGAACGTGATGGCGAGGATCTGACTCGGCCACGCCTCGCGCCCACGCAGCAGCGAAGCGATCCGGCGCGTCAGCACGCTCGTCTTCCCCGAGCCGGCGCCCGCCACGATGAGCAGCGCGGGGCCGCGATAGGTCACCGCTTCGAGCTGCTGCGGATTGAGGCCTGCGAGGAGGTCGTCCTGCGCCTGGGGCCCGGCTGTTCCGGGAACGATGAGAGGTGCGTCGGTCATGTCCCATCGAGTCTAAGCGGCGCCGCCGACAACGCGGTTCGACGACCGTGTCAGGCGATCCGCGTACCCGGTGGCAGCCGTCGCGCCGGCGTCCGCGTGCGCGACCAGGCACCCGCGAACAGGCCTCCGGCGATCAGGATCTGGATGCCGAGGCCGACGAACCAGCTCGGAACGGTCCCCTGCATGACCTCCTCCGGCGTGCGCATGTCGCCGTAATCCCCGGCGCACTCGTCCCACCGCTGCTCGACCGGCGACTGCTGCGCCGCCCGCACGCCGAACTTGATCTGACCGAACATGTCGACGGGATAGCCGTCGTCGTTGAATTCGGTCGGCGTCGCGTCGGCGAGAACGACGAAGGGGTTGGCGGCCAGCGCCCACCACACGCGATCGAACCGGGGGACCTCGTAGGTGTACGTCTCCCACTCGTCGCAGTCCACTTCGCCGTTCGTGTCGTACGGCCGGCTGTAGCTGGTCGCCTCGCTGCGCAGCGCTGCGCCGCCGAGCCCGAACACGATGAGCGTCCCGATCGTGAGGGCGGCGACGACGAGGTACGTCGCGGCGACCGAGAACAGCGGGCGAGCGATGATCCCGCTCAGCCCCACCCCGATCGTGGCGACGATCACGATCTCGACGGCGAGGATCAGCAGCGAGACGAGCAGCACGAGCGCGTTCGCACCGCCGCCGAGCAGTCCGATCGCGAGGAACGGCAGCGCGACCAGCAGGAACGCTCCGCCGGTCGCGATCGCGGCGAGGAGCTTTCCGAGCATGATGTCACCCGTGGACGCCGCCGTCACCTGGATCGCTGCGAGCGTCGCCGCCTCGCGGTCGCCGTTGATCGCGTTGCCGCTGAGCGTCGGAGAGACGAGCACGACGAGCAGCAGCACCACGTTCACGATGATCGAGTACACCCCGGCGCCGATCGCGTCGCCCCAGGAGTACACCATGAAGGCCAGGGCGGTGATCCCGACGAGCAGCAGCGCGAAGACGCCGAGCAGGATGTACCAGCCGACGCTGCGCAGCCGCTGGGTCAGCTCGAGTCGTGCGATCGTTGCGATGTGCGCGGCGCTCATGCTCCCGCCTCCGTTTCGGACGAGGGGTGCGCGGGCGGCGATGCCGGCGCGCTGCGAAGGTTGAGGAATGTGTGCTCGAGAGCGCTCTGCGCCGGTGCGAACTCCGCGACCGCGAGCCGCGCCTCGACCAGCAGGCGCAGCGCGTCGGCTGCGGCGTCCTCACCGGGGAACCCGACGACGACCGCACCCCGGTCCGCTCCGACCGACTCGACCGGGATGCCGAGAGTCGACGCGACCTGCCAGGCATCGGCGCTGAAGCGCTCATCGGTCGCGCCTGCCAGCCGGACGCGCCACGCGCGGGTCGCCGACGGGGCGGGGGCCGCATCCACGACGGAACCGGCGACGAGGAACACCGCGTCGTCGACGACCTCTTCCAGTTCGGAGAGGATGTGGCTCGAGATCAGCACGGTTCGTCCCTGGCTCGCGAAGTCGCGCAGCAGCATGCGCAGGTGCACCCGTGCTTGCGGATCGAGTCCGGATGCGGGCTCGTCGAGCAGCAGCACCTGCGGGTCGTGCACGAGTGCGCGCGCCAGTCCGAGCTTCTGCTTCTGCCCGCGTGAGAGCACCTTCGCCGGCGCGTCGGCGAGGTCCTGCAGGTCGACCAGCGCCAGCAGTTCGGAAGCGCGGGCCGCGGCATCCGGCTTCGACATGTCGTACAGGCGAGCCGTCGTGGCGATGGTCTCCCTGGCTGTCAGCGACGGCCAGGCGCCCAGCGCATCCGGCATCCATCCGAGGAGCCGCCTCGCCGCGAGCGGCTCGGTCACGGGATCGATGTCGCCGATGCGGATGCTGCCGGTATCCGGCGCCAGCAGCGAGGCGAGCATCAGCAGCAGCGTGGTCTTGCCCGCGCCGTTCGGGCCGACGAGGCCGGTCACCCGACCGGCCCTGGCGTGGAAGCTCGCGTGCCGGACGGCGTGCACTTCGCCGAATGATCTGGTGACGCCCTCGGCGATGATTCCGCTCATCCGGTCATCATGGCATCGCGGAGCACTCGAATCACGGAACTGCCAGGTGACGCCCAGCGCATGGTCGATCCCCAGGCGCGCCCCGGCAGAATCGGGGCATGCGCACGATCCTCAACATCATCTGGTTGATCCTGGCCGGATGGGCACTGTTCCTCGGCTACGTGCTGGCGGGCATCCTGCTGTGCATCCCGATCATCACGATCCCGTGGGCGATCGCCTCGTTCCGCATCGCCGGCTATGCCATCTGGCCGTTCGGCCGCGAGGTCGTCAGCAGGCCGACGGCCGGCGTCGGATCATTCCTCGGCAATGTCATCTGGGTGATCCTCGCCGGGTGGTGGCTCGCGATCGGCCACATCGTGTCGGGGATCGCGCTGTGCATCACGATCATCGGCATCCCGATGGGCATCGCCGATTTCAAGCTCGTTCCGGTGTCCCTGATGCCGCTGGGCAAGGAGATCGTCAAGTCGGGCACCGGAGCCTTCGACCGGACGCTGTGACCCGCATCTAGACTGTCGCGGATGGATGCCGACCGACTGATCGCCTGGGACCGCGAACTGCGCACGGCGCACAGCCTGTTGCGGGCAGCGCTGGAGGCGACCAGATCCGCACTCTCCCCCGGTGGCGCGGCGCCGGACGCCACGAGCGATCTGGCCCTCTTCTGCATCGGATTCTGCTCGGCGCTGGACGGCCATCACCGCAGCGAGGACCGGTCGCTGTTCCCCGCACTGCGGGAAGAGCACCCTGAACTCGGCGGCACCATCGACAAGCTCATGCAGGATCACTCGATGCTCTCGCACCTGCTCGCCGGCCTGCGCCATGCGGTGGAGAGCGGCGAGAGCGCAGCCGCGATCGAACGCCATCTCGACGGGGTCGGCGCCATCATGGAGTCGCACTTCCGGTTCGAGGAGCGTGAGATCCTCGAACCGCTGCGCACGCTGACCGTCGATGCCACAGTGAAAGACGCCCTCGGCCCGCTGTGACGTCTGGGCTCAGCCGCGGAAGAACCCCACGCCGAGATCCGGGTGGTCGACGAACACCCCGTCGACACCGGTGCGCGCGATCGCCCGCCACTCCCCCTCGTAGTCGCCATAGGCCTCGCGTCCGCCGGCACCACGGTACTCCGGGGAGAGAAACGCGTTCTCGGGGCGGCACGTCCAGGTGAACACCTGCAGACCGCGCTGGTGCGCATCGGCGACGATCGAGTTCGGCACGCTCAGCAGCATCCGCTTGTTCACGCTGATCCCGTCGACCAGACCGACGAGGCCGTCCAGACCGGCCGGCTCGACGGTGGCCGGGTAGGTCAGCGCCTGTTTGCCGTGCGCGACGAGGAGGTCGTACGGCCGCCCCTTGGCCTCGATCAGGTACACGTAGGATGCCGCGATGCCGGCCGTGCGCAGCTTCGCGAGGATGGTGGACTCGAAGGACTCGATGATCAGCGGCAGTTCGCCGTCCGCCCATCCAGCGGCGCGTAGGTCGCGCGCGATCAGTCCGGCGAGATCGATGCCGATGCTGTCGAAGTACGTCGCGTGCTTGATCTCGAGCACGACGCCGATCTCGCGTCCGTGTTCGGCCGCACCGTCGCGGACGATGTCGAGGACGTCGGTCAGGCGCAGGATCGGCTGCGCGCGGTCGAAGCTGGCGCTCGACGCGCGCACCTCCGGCAGCCGCTCTCGCACGCGCAGAGTGGCGAGCTCGTCCCAGGTGAAGTCCTCCGTGAACCAGCCCGTCAGCGGCTGGCCGTCGACCCGCTTGGTGGTCTTGCGGTCGGCGAACTCGGGATGATCGGCGACGTCGGTGGTTCCGGAGATCTCGTTCTCGTGCCGGACGACGAGGATCCCGTCGCTGGTCGCGACCACGTCCGGCTCGACAGCATCCACGCCCATCGCCAGGGCGAGCTCGTAGGCCGACCGGCTGTGCTCGGGGCGGTACCCCGATGCGCCGCGATGACCGATGACGAGGGGCGCGTTCCTGGGCATGCTCTCAGCGTAGAACAGCGCACGCATCGGGCCGCCCGGGTACTGTATTAACAAGCGATATCAAGACCCCCCTTGGAGTGAGGCCACGATGAGCAACTTCGCATTCAACAATCCTGCTTTCCAGCAGCAGGATCCGCGCAATGTCGCGACGTATCCCGGCGGACCGCAGGCGGCTCAGGGCGCTCAGGCCGCCTCGTTCCAGCACGCCGGAGTGGACGCCGCCACGAACGCGCAGCTGGAGGGGATGTACGCCGCTCCTGCCGCGGGCGCCGTCGAGACCGACCGGATGAGCGTCGAGGACACCGTCTGGAAGACCGTCGGTCTCTTCGTGATCCTTCTCGCGACTGCGGCCGTCGGCTGGGTCTGGACGCTGGGCGGTACGCCGTTCCCCGAGCGCGCAGCTTCGGTGTCGATGGTGCCGTGGATGGTGGGCGCGCTCGTCGGCTTCGTCCTGGCGATGGTGGTGACGTTCACGTCCCGCAAGAAGGTCCGCCCGGCGCTGATCTTCGCGTACGCCGCCTTCGAGGGTCTCTTCATCGGTGCCATCTCCGCGTTCTTCGAGATGATCTGGCCCGGCATCGTGGGTCAGGCGACCCTCGCGACCGTCGCCGTCGTCGGTGTGACCCTGGCGCTGTTCGCCAGCGGCAAGGTCCGCGCCTCCAAGAAGATGACGAAGATCGTCATGATCGCGATGATCGGCTACCTCGTCTTCGGCGTTCTGAACCTCATCGGCATGTGGACCGGTCTCGTCGACCCGCAGCTGACCTTCGGCATCTACAGCATGAAGATCATGGGCATCCCGGTGGGCCTGCTCATCGGTCTCCTGGTCGTCTTCATGGCCGCGTACTCCCTCGTCATGGACTTCGACCAGATCCAGCAGGGCGTGCGCAACGGCGCTCCCCGCAAGTACGGCTGGCTCGGCGCCTTCGGGATCATGGTCACAGTCGTCTGGCTGTACGTCGAGATCCTGCGCATCATCGCGATCGTGCGCGGCGACTGACGCCGCGAGCCCGCTTCACGGAAGGCCCGTCTCCTCGGAGGCGGGCCTTCCGCGTTGTCAAGGGGTTGTCCTGGCGTCTCGCGACCGCCAGTCTGGGGACACCGACAACAGAAATGGAGCGCACCATGAGCTTCCTCGGATTCCTCCTCCTCGGCCTGATCGCCGGCGCGATCGCCAAACTGATCCTGCCGGGACGGCAGGGCGGCGGGTGGTTCATCACCCTTCTGCTCGGCGTCGTCGGCGCGATCCTCGGCGGCTGGCTGGGCAGTCTCCTGCTCAACCGACCGCTCACCGAATTCTGGGACCTCGGCACCTGGCTGCTCGCCATCGGCGGCGCGATCATCGTGCTTCTGATCTACGGCCTCATCGCCGGCCGAGGCCAGAAGGTCAACGACTGACGTCGGCGGCCTTCGCCTCCAGAATCGCACGTTCGCGGTCGTTGCCCGCCAGCCGGGCAGCGGCCGCGAACTCTGTGCGCGCCTCGTCCTGCCGCCCGAGTCGGAGCAGCAGTTCCCCTCGGGTCGCGGGCAGAAGGTGATAGCCCTTCAGCGCTCCGGATGCCGTGAGCCGGTCGATCTCCCGCAGCGCGGACGCCGGGCCGGTGGCCATCGCGATCGCCGCGGCGCGGTTGAGATCGACGACCGGTGACGGCGCGATCCGACCGAGCGCCTCGTAGAGCACCACGATCCGGTCCCAATCGGTGTCGTCGATGGATGCGGCGACCGCATGGCATTCGGCGATCGCCGCCTGCAGACCGTACGCAGTCCGAGCACCGAGCGCATCAGCGCGGGCAAGAGCCGCGCGCCCGGCCGAGATGCGTCCGCGGTCCCATCGGCGTCGATCCTGGTCTGCGAGCAGAACCGGGTCGCCGTTCGCGTCCACGCGCGCGGGGAACCGCGCTGCGGTCAGCTCCATGAGTGCCAGGATGCTGTGCGCGTCGCCCTCCTTGGGCAGCAGCGCCACGAGGACGCGGGCGAGCCGGATCGCTTCGACGCTCAATTCCGGGCGCATCCAGTCGGGCCCGCTCGATGCCGCGTGCCCCTCGTTGAAGATGAGATAGAGCACGCCCAATACGGCGCTCAACCGCACCGGCCGCTCCTCTCGAGGCGGCACTTCGAACGGCACCTTCGCGGCAGCCAGGGTCTTCTTCGCCCGCACGATGCGCTGCTGCACCGTCGCCACCGGGATCATGAACGCGCGAGCGATCTCCTCGCTGGACAGGCCCGCGACGACGCGCAGCGTCAGCGCGACCTGCGCCTCGCGAGACAGCACGGGGTGGCATGAGATGAACACGAGACGGAGCACGTCGTCATCGATCTCGTCGGGGTCCCAGGGGTCGGACGCCGCGGCATCCGCCTGTTCGCGCTCGAGGTCGTGGGCGATCGCGGCGACGCGGTCGTCGAAGCGCTCCTGCCGCCGCCACCCGTCGATCGCCCGACGCTTGGCCACCGCGGTGAGCCAGGCTGCGGGGTTGCGCGGAATGCCTTCGACGGGCCACTGCTTCAGCGCTTCGACGAGCGCCTCCTGTGCGAGGTCCTCGGCGAGCGGGAAGTCGCGGACCATCCGGGTGAGGGTCGCCGTGATCTTCGCCGATTCGATGCGCCAGACGGCGGCGAGGGCGCGCTCCACGTTCTCGGCGGAGTGCGCCCTCGGCGCGGGTGAGGTCTCGCTCATGTCAGCCCTGGGCGCGCTGGGCCTGCTCTTCGCGCCAGCCCTCTTCCTTCTGGATCCACTCGTTGTCCTCGGGGAAGTCGCTCATCTCGGTGACACGACGCACTTCGAGGAACGCGCCCGGCCCGAGGGGCGCCCGCTTGGCCCACTCCGCGGCCTCTTCTCGCGAGGAGACCTCGATGATCCAGAACCCGTTGAACAGCTCCTTCGTCTCGCCGTAGGGGCCGTCGGTGACGAGCGGCGCTTCGGCGGAGAAATCGACGACGAAGCCCTCGGCGGCGTCGGTCAAACCCTCTCCCGCGAGCAGTACGCCGGCCTTCATCATCGCCTCGTTGTATTTCCCCATCGCCTCGATGATCTGCTCGAAGGGGATCTCCTGGTACGCCTCGACGCCGGAGTCGTCAGCGCGCATGATGAGCATGTACTTCATGATGGTTCTCCTTGATGTGGGGTCGTGTCTCGACCCTCTCACTGAAGACGTCGATCGGGAAGACACCGGATCGACACAGCATCCGAAGATCTTCAGAAATTCTGGTCTCGCCGACGCGATAGCCTCTGTGGGTGACGAAGCGGATACGACCGACGCGCGCCCGGGGACTGGTCGCGCTGCTCAGTGTTCTCATGATCGGATCCGGTGTCGCGTACGCCGAGACTCCGCCTGAACTCGATCAGGGCTACGTCACAGACCTGTCCGGCGTGCTGAGCGATTCGGACGAGGCACGGCTGGAACAGCGACTCGGCGAGTTGGCAGCGGCTGACGATCGTCCGGAACTCTTCGTCGCGCTGGTCCCCGACTTCGAGGATCCGACCAACGCGCTGACGTGGGCGGACGAGACCGCGCTGCGCAACAACCTCGCTTCGGACCAGTACCTGCTGGCGATCGCCACCGACGGTCGCAGCCTCGCGATCTCGGCCGAGTACGGAGACGGCGGCGCCGCCGCTGGACCCCTTTCCGAGTCCCGCGTGCTCGACATCGAGGACCAGCTCGGAGCCGGGTACCTCGCCGACGAGGATTGGGCAGGCGGCATCGAGTACGTCGCCGACGAGTTCGAGAAGGTCCCCTGGCCGTGGTGGGTGTGGGTGCTCGGCGTCGCCGGGCTGGCACTGATCATCTTCCTCATCACGCGGCTCGTACTGTTCCTGCGCCGTCGAGCCGCTTCGGCCGCCGAGCTGCGGACCCTGGAAGGTCAGAAGAAGCGCGCCGCACGTCTTCTGGTTCAGACCGACGAGGCGGTGCGCACCAGCGAGCAGGAGCTCGGCTTCGTCACCGCGGAGTTCGGCGAGGAGACCACGGCCGAGTTCGCCGCTGTGCTCGACGGATGCCGATCCCGCCTGCAGGAGGCGTTCCAGCTGCTCGAGAAGCTCCAGGATGCCGACGAGGACACCCCGCACGACACCCGATCCTGGACCGACACGATCATCCGGCTGTGCAGGCAGGTCGACGACGATCTGAATGGACGCAAGCGCCAGCTCGCATCCCTCCGAGCCCTGGCGGATGGCGCGGCGGACACTCTCGCCCGACTGCGATCCGAACGCCAAACGGCCTCCGCTTTCCCTGGCGCGGCCGCCGATCGCCTCGCGACTCTCGCGACTGCCTTCTCCGCGGCCGAACTCGTCGGCGTGGCGGACAACCCGGACGAGATCGAGGGGCGGCTGCGGGCGGCGGACGTGCAGATCGAGGCGCTGCAGAAGGCGGTTGACGCACGCCGGCCGAAGGCGATCAGCGACGCCGTCCACGAGATCGAGCGATTACTGGCCGAGGCGAAGGATCTGCGCGATGCCGTCGACGCCGAGGCGGATGCTCTCGCCGCTCGGACCGCGGAACCCGCGGAAGAAGCAGCAGAGGCACCGGAGCAGATGACAGGATCGGTCCTCGACAGGGCGAAGGCGGCCGTGCGGGCGGCAGAGCTCTCGGTGCAGGCGCGGCCGGGCGAGGTCAGCTCGTTCCCCCTCACGCGTCTGTATTTCGCTCAGCGGCAGCTCGCCGAGGCCGTCGCCGCCACCGGGGCGGAGGATATCGAGCTGCGAGCGGCATCCGCGCTCGCCGCCGCCGAACAGGTGCAGAGCCTCGTCGGGACGCCGGTCGCCCCCGAGAGCCGCCGGTTCGTCCGGTCCGCTCCCTCCGCCGAGGACACGGCCATCATGTACGACGCGCCCGCCTCCGGCTCCAGCACGCGTTCGGAGTGGCGCCGCTCGTACGCGTACGAGAACGACGAAGGCACCGGCGGAAAGGCCGTCTGGGGCGGAGTCGGCGGCGGCATCGTCGGATTCGTCAGCAGCCTGAGCGTCGCCGGTGATGAGCCGGGGCTGATCGTGATGTTCGTGATCGGCGGCGTCGTGCTCGGAGCCCTCTCCGGCGCCTTCGGCGGCAACGGCGGCGGGAGCAGCAGCTCCTCAGGATGGGGCGGATCCTCGCGCTCGTCTTCGTCGCGCTCGTCGTGGGGCGGATCCTCACGCTCGTCCGGCAGCCGCTCCTCGGGCGGGACCCGCTCGTCCGGCCGTTCCGGCGGCCGCCGGTTCTAGTCGGCATCCGAGCGGTATCCCACGGTCGGAGAAGTGCCCTCGGTCGGCGACCCCTCCGATCTGCGGGATCTCCGACGCTCGGGATGCCGGAAACGACACAGGAGCGGATGCCTCGGCATCCGCTCCTGTGTTCAGATCACTCCCACTCGATGGTTCCCGGGGGCTTCGACGTGACGTCGAGAACGACCCGGTTGACCTCGCGCACCTCGTTCGTGATGCGGTTGGAGATCTTGGAGAGCACGTCGTAGGGCAGACGCGTCCAGTCCGCCGTCATGGCGTCTTCGCTGGACACCGGACGCAGCACGATCGGGTGGCCGTAGGTCCGGCCGTCGCCCTGGACACCGACCGAACGGACGTCGGCGAGCAGCACGACGGGGCACTGCCAGATCTCCTGGTCGAGACCGGCCCTGGTCAGCTCCTCGCGGGCGATGGCGTCGGCGTCGCGCAGGATCTCGAGGCGGTCAGCGGTGACCTCACCCACGATGCGGATGCCGAGGCCGGGGCCCGGAAACGGCTGACGCCCGACGATCGCCTCCGGCAGTCCGAGGTCGCGTCCGATCTGGCGGACCTCGTCCTTGAACAGGGTGCGCAGCGGCTCGATGAGCTCGAAGTCGAGATCATCCGGCAGGCCGCCCACGTTGTGGTGCGACTTGATGTTCGCGGTTCCCGTGCCGCCGCCGGACTCCACGACGTCCGGATACAGCGTTCCCTGCACGAGGAACTTGACCGGCTCGCCGGATGCCTTGGCCTCGTCCACGAGCTCGCGCTGGACCTTCTCGAACGCGCGGATGAACTCGCGGCCGATGATCTTGCGCTTCTGCTCGGGGTCGGTCACGCCGGCGAGGTGCCCGAGGAAGGTGTCGGCGGCATCCACCGTGATGAGACGCACGCCGGTCGAGGCGACGTAGTCCTGCTCGACCTGCTCGCGCTCGCCCTTGCGCAGCAGACCGTGGTCGACGAAGACCGCCGTCAGCTGGTCGCCGATCGCGCGGTGCACGAGCGCGGTCGAGACGGCGGAGTCGACGCCGCCCGAGAGCGCGGAGATGACACGAGCGGAGCCGACCTGCTCGCGGATGCGCGCGACCTGCTCGTCGATGACGTTGCCGCTGTTCCAGTCGGCGGCGAGACCTGCGGCCTTGTGCAGGAAGTTCTCGATGACCTCCTGGCCGTGGTCGGAGTGCTTGACCTCGGGGTGCCACTGCACGCCGTAGAAGCACTTCTCGGCGCTGCCGAACGCGGCCACGGGCGTCGCGTCCGTGGAGGCGAGCACCTCGAAGCCCTCCGGTGCACGCGCGACCTGGTCGCCATGGCTCATCCACACGTTCTGGGTGTTCGGCTGTCCGCCGAGCAGCACTCCCCCGTCACCGGTGAGCGCGGCATCCGTGGCGCCGTACTCGCGCAGGCCGGTGTTCGCGACCTCGCCGCCGAGGGCGCGGGCCATGACCTGGAAGCCGTAGCAGATGCCGAGGGTCGGGATGCCGAGGTCGAAGATTCCGGTGTCCAGCGACGGGGCGCCCTCTTCGTACACCGACGACGGTCCGCCCGAAAGGATCAGCGCGACGGGGTTCTGCGCCGCGATCTCCGCGGACGTGACCGTGTGCGGCACGATCTCGCTGTACACGCCTGCTTCGCGGACGCGGCGGGCGATCAGCTGGGCGTACTGGGCGCCGAAGTCGACGACGAGCACGGGACGCTGGGCGGTGTCAGCGCTCATCGCGCGGCCTCCTGGGTAGTGGGGTCGGACGCGTCGGCCGCGAGCGCGGCCTCGCGGGAAGCGAGATAGGTCTTCACCTCACGGGAGACCTTGGCCTCCATGAAGAACGACAGCAGCGGCACGATACCGCCGAGAGCGAGCATGATGAAGCGCGGGAACGCCCAGCGCATCAGACTCCACACGCGGAAGCACGCGAACAGGTACACGACGTAGAACCAGCCGTGCGCCACGAGGACGAACAGGGAGAGGTTCAGTCCGCCGGCGGTCTGACCGGTGGACTCCAGGTCGCATCCCATGCCACCGGGCACGAACAGCGAGTACCACTGGCATCCGTCGCCGACGATGACCGGTGCGAACCAGAGCAGGCCACCCGAACCGCCCGCGAAGAGCTCGACGTGCGTGGGGCTGTACTTCAGGATCATCTCCGCCAGCAGCAGCAGGAGCATGACACCCGTGATGATCGACGCGATCTGGTAGAACTTCAGCGCCCCACGGATCTTCGGGAAGGAGGCGGCTTTCGGTTCGGGCATGGCGTCCAGTCTACCCGGGCACGGGCACCACTCCTGGCCTGCGCACGCTGCGCCGTGAGGCCCTCGCCTGGTCGTCGGCCGCCTGGCCTTCGGACACGACGGAGGCCGCCAGGATAACCCCCGACGGCCTCCATCGCGTTTCAGCGGATCAGAACCAGCCTCTGATCAGATCCCAGATCGCGTCCAGGATGTCGCGCACCGCGCCGTTGCCGCCACCGCGATTGACCGTGACGGTGGCCGTAGCGGTGTCGCCGTCGGCCTGCGACACCTCGACGGTGTGCTTGCCGGGGTGGGTGTTCTTCGGCACTGTGACGGATGCCTGGAACGAGCCGTCCTCGCCGACCACGACATCGCCGAGGTCGATCGCTGCGCCCTTCTTCGGCTGCAACCGGACGGTGACCGTCTCGCCGGGCTCGAAGTCGGCGCCTGCGACGCTGAGCTTCTTGCCTGCCGAGACCTTCTTGGACACCTCGATGGTGCCGGCGAACTCGACCGGCTCCTCGGCCGTGATCGTGATCGGCACCTGGACGGTCGTCCCGGTGTTCGCGACGGCGACGGTGAGCGACTGCTCCCCCGACACGCCTTCCGGCACCGTGAAGGTCAGGCTCGCCCGCCCGATCTCGTCGGTCGTATCGACGATCGCGGGATCGATCTGCCCGGACGCGAGCACCGTCTCGCCCAGCGACACCGAAACCTCGGCGCCGTTCGCCTCACCGGCGCTGAAGTTCAGCGAGGAGAGGGCGATCGTCACCTGGTCACCGGCGCTGTAGCCGTCGGCATCCGCAGCGCTCAGCGCGGCACCGACCGCGCGCTGCGCGAGGTCGGGCGAGGCCGTTCCGTTCGCGTCGAACCACTCCACCATCGAGGAGAGATCGATCTTTCCGGTGTCCGCCTTGTTCGCTCCGTCGGCCAGGGTGAAGAAGTTGTCTCCACCGGCGGCCAGGAACGAGTTCGCCGCCACCAGATACGTCGCCGCAGCGTCGATCGGTGCGCCATCGAGCGTGATGGACGTGATGCGTTCGCCGACGGCGGCCGTCGGGTCGTAGGTGTACACCAGCCCCTCGGACACGCCGAGCTTCAGGAACGGACGGCTCGCACCCGCCGGCTGCCACTGCTCTTCGAGCACGCTCTCGAGCTGGGCTCCCGTGAGTTCGAGCGTGACGAGCGTGTTGGCGAACGGCTGCACCGTCGCCGCCTCGCGGAACGTCACATTGCCGTCAGGATCCGCCGCGCCGGCGCTCGCGTATGCGAGGTTGGCGCGGATGCCGCCCGGGTTCATCAGCGCGATGTCCGCGCCGGTCGCCCACTTCTGCACATCGGCGACGAAGTTGCCGATGGTCGACTCGCCGCCGCGGTTCTCGGAACCATTGGTCTGGCGCGCCCGGTTGAAGTCCGCCGTGATCTCGCCGACCTTCTCGGCACCGAGCACGTCGGCCTCGGCCTTCGCCGCGTCGACGATCGCCTGCACTTCGGTCACCGCCGGGTACAGCGCCACGCCATCCTTCGTCAGGGGCTTGATCTCGTTGGTGATCGAGATGAGCTCCTTGGACTCGGCATCCACCTGCAGGTTCATCAGGCCGAAGTTCTCTCCGTACTGACCCGCCGAGACCACCGGGCGACCGTCGATCACGTGGTTGTACGCGAGGTGAGTGTGCGCCGAGACGATCGCGCTCACACTGTCGTCGACACCCGCGACGATCTCGCCGAGCGCGGATTCCGGAGTGATGCTCGCGATGTCCGCGCTGGACGCCCCCTCGTGCACGAGGAGGATCAGCACATCGGCCTCACCGTTGCCTGCGTCGCCATCCGTGAGATCGGCGGCGACATCGTTGACGGAGTCGACGATGCTGCGCACCTCGAGATCCGCGATGCCGTCCGGAGACACCAGGGAATCGAGTTCCTCGGTGACCGCTCCGATGAACCCGACCTTGACGCCGTCGAGTTCGGTCACCCACGAAGGCGCCAGCGCCGGCTCACCCGTCTCCGTCACGAAGACGTTGGCGCTGATGTACTCCCAGTCCGCACGGTCCTGCACGCGGCCGTCGAGGTCCTCCCAACCCTGATCGAACTCGTGGTTGCCGGCCGCGCTGACGTCGAGGCCTGCGGCATTGAGCGCGTCGATCGTCGGGTTGTCGTCCTGGATGAACGAAGTGAACGTCGATGCCCCGATCAGGTCGCCCGCGGCGGCGAACACCGTGTTCGGATTCGCTTCACGCTGCTGCTGAACGGCGCCGGCGAGCACCGCGGCACCCGCTGCCTTGCCATCGGCTTCGATCCGACCGTGGAAGTCGTTGATCGTGACGATGTCGATCGACACCGGCGGGATCTCGCTCGAGATGCCGACGATGACCGGATCGTGATCGCTGGAACGGAAGGGCGTGCCCGACTCGGCGGCCCCGAACGCGTAGCCGCGGTCGCTCCACTCGGCGGAGTTGATCCCCCAGACGGCTGTGCCGGTCACGGACTCGACCAGCGACGGCGACGCGATGGCGTGGTCGAGCGAGCCGAGCTCGCCGTCGAAGGTGTACGTGTGCTGGCCGGCGGCTTCAGCCGGAACCAGGTCGGTCCAGCCGGCCTGCGCGAACACGTCGATCGGGTCTTCCTGACCGTACGCGTTGAAGTCGCCGAGCAGCAGGATGTCGTCGCTGCCGCTGGTGTCGGCGATCGTCTCGGTGAAGCTCAGCAGCGACTGCGCCTGTGCGACGCGGTCGGCGTTGAAGAAGCCCTGGCCGTCCGCCGGCTCCGCTCCTCCGCCGGAAGGAGGCGACTTCGACTTGAAGTGGTTCGAGACGACCGAGACGAGCTTGCCGTCGACGTCGAAGGTCTGCGCGACGGGTTCGCGGGCGTTGTCCCACACCGTCTCGTCGACGATGGTGGCGCTGTCGCCCACCGGCGTCGCGGCATCCGTCTTGTAGATGATCGCGTTGGTGATGACGTCGGTGTCGGTCTCCAGCAGCGCGGCCGGAGTCGGCACGTAGGCCCAGACATCCGAGCCCGCGTCGGCGTTGAGCCCGTCGACGAGGTCTGCCAGCGCGGAGTCGGCCGGCTTGCCGAAGTGGATCGAGTTCTCGATCTCCATCAGCCCGACGACCTCCGCGTCGAGCGCGTTGATCGCCGTGACGATCTTCGACTTCTGGATCGCGAACTGCTCAGCCGTCTTGGCCCCACGCGCCTCCGAATTCTCGCTGCTGAGCGTCGTGAAGTAGTTGTACACGTTGAACGCTGCGACCTGCACGTCTCCGCCGACCTCCGGGGCGGCATCCGTGCGCGGGTTCTGCGCCGTGAAGCCGGCCTTGTACGCGGCGTCGCTGGTGTCATCGATCGGCACGACGGGCTGCAGCCGCCAGTCGTCGAAGCCGTACTGCAGCACGTAGCCGGTCTCGGCGAAATCGACCGCATCGCCGTTGCGGACCACCGCGTCGGCCGTGAAATACGGCTGCTGACCGGGGTGCGCGTTGCTGGTGACCTGAGAAGACCACCCGTCATCGAGCAGGATGCGCTCGGCACGATTCTCCGCGGCGATCGCGTTCGCGGCCTCGCCGGGGCGCGTGGTCTCAGTGCTCTTGACGTTGAGCTCGCCCGGGTTCAGCCACAGCGTGCCGAAGTTGTACAGCTGGTGGCTGGAGGCGACCACGTAGGAGCCGCTCGGAGCGACGAGCATGTTCTCGTACGCTTCGCGGTCCGCGCCGGTCACCGAGTCGGCCAGCGGCGTCAGGGCCTGAAGCCCCGCACCGGCGGTGACCACGGACACATCCGATGCCGCTGCCGGATTGATCTGGGTCTGGCCGAAGTACTCGCTGACCGTGCCGGTGACCGACACGAGGTCGCCGATGGCGAGCGTCGGAGCGAGGGCGTTCAGGTAGATGAAGACGCCGTCCGAGACACCGGGAGTCGCGTCGTTCTCGCCGCCGGAGCCCTGGGTCTGGATCGTGATGCCCTTGTATCCGCCCGTGCGGTAGTCGCCGGTCACGACGCCTTCGACAGTGACGTTCTGGCCGTTCAGCGGCGAGACGTCCCCTGACCCCTGCACCTCGGCGATCGAGACCGCGGTGGGCTCTTCCGGTTCCTCCGGTTCTTCCGGTCCCGTGCCGCCGGAGTTCTGCGGCGTGATCGTCGCGGACAGGCTGAAGTCGGCGCTGTTGTCGTCGCTGTCGGCCGCGTCGGTGCGGTTCAGCGACTTGACGTCGGTGTTGCCCGTCGGCGACGTCGCGGCGGTGGTCTCGAAGGTGTTCGAGGTGCCGTAGCCCAGCAGATCGACGACTCCGTCGGTGTCCGTGATCGAACCGGGCGTGAGCGTGACCGCCGCTGTGCCCTCGACCAGCGCGAGCGTTCCGTTCGTACCGCTCGGGTTCAGGTTGCCGACGGCGTCGGCCGTCGGCAGCGCCTGACCGTTCGCACCGTTGCTGCCCCCCTGGACCAGGTAGTGACCGCCGGCGGGGATCTCACCGGTCAGCGGCACGACACCGTTGAAGGCCGCGGTCCCGGTCGCCGAGCGGTACTGCAGCGAAAGCCCGTCGAGGGTGATCGGCTCGGAGGTCGGGTTGTAGAGCTCAACGAACTTGTTCGTGAACAGCGCGCCAGCGCTGCCACCGGACAGGTACGCCTCGTTGATGACGACCCCCGTTCCGGTCGTGTTCGCGATGGCGGGTGTCGCGACCAGGGCGCCGGCGCCGAGGGCGGCGACGCAGGTCACGGCGAGGACGCTGACGCGCCCCCTGCTGCGGAAGGACGCCGGAACCGTTCGGTTCCCGGCATCGGGGGCTGGCATCATCGTTGCTGTCTCCTCGATCGGGTGGTGCGGCGGCTCTCGTGAACCCACCGCCCGTGGACGCTCTCAGCGCACACACATATTCGGGAGCATACGGAGGGCCGGGGACAGGATCAACGGTGTTCGCCGAATGGTCACCGCTCGCTCACCGAATCGCCGCGAACTCGCTCAGATGCGCACGGAGAACTGCTCGGATGCGCAGGTCGACGGGCTCAGGACGCCGGGCCAGCAGCATCCTCGAGGTCTTCGACCTCGCGCTCCCAGGCATCCTTCGCGAGCCGGTACCAGATGTAGAACGCAAAGCATGCGAAGATCGCCCACTCGGCCGCGTAGAACACGTTCAGCCAGTTCACCGGCGACAGCTCATCGGGCGCCGGGGAGGAGATGTCGACGAGCCCGTCAGGAGCCTCGACGCTCGCGAGGTACGGACGGTAGACCGAGAGGCTCTCGGTGTCGTGCCAGTGGTTGAGCAGGGCGGCCGGCGACATGCGGTCCATGCGCTGCGGATCATCGACCGGCGGGATCTGCACACCCTCGTCCGAGATGAGGCGACCGCTGATCGTGGCTCCGGTTCCCGCTGCGGTCTGTTCGAGCGCGAGGGCCGCGGCATCCGCGTCGGCCCGTTCCTGCGCCCATCCCAGCGCGACGGCGATCGACACGTCGCCGTCCAGCCGCAGCTGGCCGGTGACCCAGTAGCCCTCGATGTCATCGTTGTACCGCGACGAGACCACCAGGAAGTCGCCGCCGATCCACGTGCCAGCGGCTTCGGTTCGCTGGCCGACGTACGGCTCGGGCAGGTACTCGCCCGGCACGACGACGTCGTCCAGTGCGCGGAACTCCTCGGTGACGCCGGCCGGCGGCGGGTCGGTCTGGATCGCTCGTCCGAGCTGCCACTGCCCGAGGAAGGCGAAGACGCCCGCGACGAGCAGACAGAGCGCGAGCACACCGATCCATCGCGGACGCAGCATCACCTCGCGCAGCGTCGGCGGGAACAGCTCTGGTGTCGTCACGGCAGGTGGATGCTCAGCCCTGCTCGTACGGAGCCAGCACGACCTCGACGCGCTGGAACTCCTTCAGGTCGGAGTATCCCGTCGTCGCCATGGACTTGCGCAGTGCCCCGATGAGGTTCGCGGTGCCATCGGCGACCGGGGCCGGGCCGAACAGGATCTCTTCGAGCGGCGCGATGCCGTCGACGGCCACGCGGCGGCCGCGCGGGAGCTTGGGGTGGTGCGCCTCGGGGCCCCAGTGGAACCCACGACCAGGTGCGTCCGTCGCCCGGGCGAGGGCGACGCCGAGCATCACGGCATCCGCACCCATCGCGAGGGCCTTGACGACGTCGCCCGAGGTGCCGACGCCGCCGTCGGCGATCACGTGCACGTAGCGTCCGCCCGACTCGTCGAGGTAGTCGCGCCGCGCGGCGGCGACGTCGGAGACGGCCGTCGCCATCGGCGCGTGGATGCCGAGGGTGGCGCGCGTCGTGGATGCCGCTCCCCCGCCGAAGCCGACCAGCACACCGGCTGCACCCGTGCGCATGAGGTGCAGCGCCGCGGTGTAGGTGGCCGCGCCGCCGACGATCACGGGGACGTCGAGGTCGTAGATGAACTTCTTCAGGTTGAGCGGCTCGGCCGCACTGGAGACGTGCTCGGCCGACACGGTCGTTCCGCGGATCACGAACAGGTCGACGCCTGCGGCGACAACCGTCTCGTACAGCTCCTGGGTGCGCTGCGGTGTGAGGGATCCGGCCACCGTGACACCGCCGGCTCGGATCTCGGCAAGTCGAGCTTTGATCAGCTCCGGCTTGATGGGCTCGCTGTACAGCTGCTGCATGCGCTGCGTCGCCTCGGCCGGTGCGAGGCCCGCGATCTCGGCCAGCAGCGGCTCGGGGTTCTCGTATCGAGTCCAGAGACCTTCGAGGTCGAGCACGCCGAGCCCGCCGAGCTGGCCCAGCTTGATCGCGGTCGCCGGGCTCACGACCGAATCCATCGGGGCGCCCAGCACAGGGATGTCGAAGCCGTAGGCGTCGATGGTCCACGCCGTCGAGACATCCTCCGGGTTGCGTGTGCGCCGTGAGGGCACCACCGCGATGTCGTCGAACGTGTACGCGCGACGCGCACGCTTGCCTCGGCCGAGTTCGATGTCCATGCTCACCCGTCCAGCCTACCCGGGGCGACCGCGGCTGAGAGACTGGGAGAGAGCAGGAGGGTGCGAGGATGGCGCAGGATGCCGTGGACATCGCCGTCGTCGGTGGCGGCGTCATGGGGCTGGCGACGGCGTGGGAGCTCGTGCGGCGGGGTCTCCGACCGGTCGTGCTCGAGCGGTTCGCGCCCGGTCACACGCACGGTGCCTCGCATGGTGCCACGCGCAACTTCAACAACGCCTACTCCGAGGAGCACTACCTCGATCTGCTGGAGCGTTCGCGCGCAGGATGGGATGCCCTCGGGCCCGTCGACGGCGCTCCACTGCTGCGCCTGCACGGACTGGTCACGCACGGTGACGTCGACGTCGTATCGGTGCAGGCGGGTCTCGCACGCCGCGGCATCCCCGCCGAACTGTGGACACCGGCGGAGGCACATCGGCGATGGCCGGGAATGCGATTCGGTTCCGACGTGCTGTGGTCCTCGGATGCCGGTGTCGTCCGGGCTGCCGACGCGCTGCGGGAGCTGGAGCGGCGGATCGTCGCCGGTGGTGGAGCCGTGCGGTGGGAGACTCCGGTCGATCGCATCGGTCAGGATCCGGCCAGTGCGCTGCTCGCTCTGGCCGACGGGACGACCCTGAGGGCGGACACCGTCGTGGTCACGGCCGGAGCATGGAGCGCAAAGCTGCTCGGCGGAATCGGCCTGCCGCGATTGCGCGTCACGGAGGAGGCGCCCGCGCACTTCCCGCCACTCACTGACGCGTCCTGGCCGTCGTTCAACCATTACGTCCCGCCGAACGACTACCCGGCGACGGTCTACGGCATGCCCACCCCGGGAGAAGGCATCAAGGTGGGCTTCCACCAGGTCGGCGACGAGGTCGATCCGGACGCTCGACCCCGGCGCACGACGCATGCGGAGTCGCTCCGCGCGTACGTGCGCGAATGGATGCCGGGGCTGGATGCCGATTCCGCCGTGCATCTGAGCTGCACGTACACCTCGACCGATGACAGCGACTTCGTGCTGGATCGGCGAGGCCGGATCGTGATCGGTGCGGGCTTCTCCGGGCACGGCTTCAAGTTCGCGACCGGGGTCGGCGGTGTGCTCGCCGACCTCGCGCTCGACCCGGCGGCGCGCGCCGCCGGGCCGTTCCGCCTTCCCTGACTGGCTGGCTGGCTGGAAGTCAGCGCGCCCGCACCACCCGCCGCTCGTCCCACACGGGTTCGTCGGCCGCGTACACCTCGCCGTCCGATCCGAACACGAGGAACAGGTCGAACGAGCGCGCGAACCAGCGATCGTGCGTCACCGCGAGCACCGTTCCGTCGAAGCGGGTCAGCGCGTCCTCCAGAGCCTCGGCCGACTCGAGGTCGAGGTTGTCCGTCGGCTCGTCCAGCAGCAGCAGCGTCGCACCCGAGAGCTCGAGCAGCAGCACCTGGAATCGCGCCTGCTGCCCGCCCGAAAGCGAATCGAAGCTCTGCTGGGCCTGCCGGACGAGGCCGTAGCGGTCCAGTGCGCTGCTCGCGGCTTCCCGAGGCAGACCATCCCGCCGGTCGTCGCCACGGTGCAGGATCTCCAGCAGCGTCCGCCCGGCGAATTCGGGGTGCGCGTGCGTCTGCGCGAACAGACCGGGCACGACTCTGGCCCCCAGGACGGCACGGCCGGTATGGGGGACCTCGGCCAGGTTCTCGCCGGTCGACGTCACGTGACCGAGCGTCGCGTCCGGATCGGTTCCTCCCCTGGCCAGCAGACGGAGGAAGTGCGACTTCCCAGAGCCGTTCGATCCGAGCACGCCGATGCGGTCTCCGAACCAGACCTCGGCGTCGAACGGCCGCATCAGCCCTGTGAGCTCCAGCCGCTCGGCGACGACGGCCCGCTTGCCGGTCCGCGCTCCGCGCAGGCGCATGTCGAAGTCCTGCGCCGGCGGCCGCTCCTCCGGAGGACCGGCCTCCTCGAATTTGCGCAGTCGAGTCTGCGCTGCGCGATACCGGGACGCGAAGCCGTCGTTCGCCTCGGCCTTCACCTTGAGCGTCGCGACCAGCGTGCGCAGTTTCTCGTGCTGCTCGTCCCAGCGCCTGCGCAGCTCGTCCAGACGGTCCATCCGGTCCTCGCGGGCCTGATGGTAGGTGGCGAATCCCCCGCCGTGCACCCAGGCGGTGGCGCCGGCACCGCCTGGTTCGAGCGTGATGATGCGGTCGGCGGCCCTCGCGAGCAGTTCGCGGTCGTGCGAGACCAGCAGCACGGTCTTCGGCGTCTGCCGCAGCTGCTCCTCCAGCCAGCGCTTGGCCGGGACATCCAGATAGTTGTCCGGCTCGTCCAGCAGCAGCACATCGTCAGGACCGCGCAGCAGCGCCTCGAGGGCGAGTCGCTTCTGCTCGCCTCCGGACAGCGTGAGCAGTTCGCGGTACCTGGCGCGTTCGTAGGGCACGCCGAGGGCGGCGACCGTGCACTGATCCCACACCGTCTCGTGCTCGTACCCGCCCGCATCGGCGTACTCGGCGATCGCCGCGGCGTACGCCATCTGGGTGTCGTGCTCGTCGCGCTCGATGAGGGCGTTCTCCGCCGATTCGAGCGTCTCGGCGGCGGTGCGGATGCGGCGAGGGGCGACGCGCGTCAGCAGATCCTGCACGGTCTGGCCCGCTTCACCGTGCCCGATGAACTGGTCCATGACGCCCAGGCCGCCGTCGATCGTGATCGCGCCGGAATCCGCCGCCGCGTCGGCGCGGATGATCCTCAGCAGCGTCGTCTTGCCGGCGCCGTTCGGCCCGATCAGCGCGCTGGTCGAGCCGGCGCCGACACGGAATGTCACCTCGTCGAGCAGCGGCCTGCCATCCGGCAGGGTCAGCGAGATCGCCGAGACATCGATGTAGCCCACGGTGGGTCGTCCTTCCGCCCACCGCGACCGTCGCACAGCAAGCCGACCAGGCTATCAGGATCCCGGGACGCGTGGCTCCGACATCCGCGCGAGCAGCTCGGAGAGCAGCGCTTCGGCCACCGGCGCCGGAAGCTTTTCGATCAGCGCCATCAGCGTCGCCATCGGCTGGTTCTGCTTCACCTGCCCCGCGCCGGCGAGCCGCAGCAGCCGCCACGACGCCGAGGGATCCGGCACGCGATCGACGCCGTAGCCGAGCAGGCGCACCGCACCCGCCAGCACCCGGGCGTCGGCGGGCGGTCGTCCCCGCACCGCGTCGGCGGCCCGGGTCAGCTCGCGGCGGAAGTCCTTCACGCGGCGTTCGAGGACCGGAGTCAACGTGAGATGGGCGCTGCGCGGCAAGCGGGTTCCGTCGCTCTGCACGAACCCCGGCTGGTGCTGGATGCGCCAGCCGTGCCGAGCGAGCTCATCCGCGAGCCGATGCGGATCCACGCGCTGCTCACGAGAGGCGTCGACATCAGCGACGAGCGTGATCGCCGGGCCGACCGGATCCCCCATCACGACCAGACCGGGGATGCGTGCTACCTCGCTCCGGATGCCCGCCGCGACGCGCTCGATCGACGAGGTCAACTCGGCGAATCCCTCGTCGCCCAGCCGCTGCACGATCGCCCACGCGGCGGCCAGCGGCGACGCGGACTTCGACCCCAGCAGCGTGGGATTCACGACGGGGTAACCCGGCCAGCGCGTCGTGGCGAAGAACTGTGCGCGGTGCTGCCGTCGACCACGATGCAGCAGCACCGAGACGCCCTTGGGCGCATAGCCGAACTTGTGCAGATCCGCCGACAGGCTCGTCACGCCGGGAAGACGGAAGTCCCACGCCGCCACGTCGCGCCACCAGGGCAGCACGAGGCCGCCGAAGCATGCGTCGACATGGCATCGGATGCCGCGGACCTTCGCCGCCGCCGCCACGGCACGGATCGGATCGAGCGCGCCGCTCGGGTACGCCGGCGCCGACACGACGACCAGCGCGACGTCGCCGCCCATCCTGCTGATCAGGTCGGATGCCGCGACGGCGCCGTCCGGTCCGCAGGGCACCGGATCGAAGTCCAGGTCGAACAGGCGCGCCGCCTTCTGGAACGCGGCATGCGCCGTGGAGGGCGCGAGCAGGCGGGGTCGCGCGCCGCCGGCAACGGCATCCGGATGCTCCGCTCGCCACAGATCGCGCGCCGTCTTCACCGCCAGCAGACAGCTCTCGGTGCCGCCACTGGTCACCGAGCCGACGATGTCCCGTCCACCGTGCACGGCTCGACGCACGAAACCGAGGACCTCGCGCTCCATCGCCGCGACGGACGGGAACACGGTGGGGTCGAGCGCGTTCACCGGTCGGGCGAGGGATGCCGCGGCATCCGCCAGTTCATCCAGCTCCGGCATCCCGGAGTCGTAGACATAGGCGAGCACGTGCCCGCCGTGGGTCAGAGCGTCGAGCGCGCGCAGGTCGCGCAGACGACCGAGGATGCCGCCGCTCATGCGCTCGTCCCCGCGATGTCCCGCTCACGCAACCGGTAGCGCGAGAGCGCGACGAGACTCAGCGCCATCAGGACGGCGGGCAGGACGCTGAACGCGACCGCGATGCCGGCGACGGCCGCGACCGGTTGGTCGACGACCACGCCCGCGGTGGACTCGAGATAGCCCGTGATGGCGAGCACGACGGACAGCACGGTCGCGCCGAGCGCCATCCCCGTCGTCTCCCCCGCGGTCCACACTCCGCTGAAGACGCCGGAACGATTCGTCCCGGCGTGTGCGGATCGGTCGTGCGCGATGACGTCGGGGAGCATGGCCATCGGCAGCGTCTGCATGCCCGCGTACGCCGCGCCGGCGAGCGCCACCGGGACGAGGATCCACCAGCCTGGCACCCAGATCATCGCCACGAGCACGAGGGTCGCGAGCAGGAAGATCAGGCTCGCCAGCCGGAACGCGCGCTCCTTGCCGACGCGATCGGCGATGCCCTTCCACACCGGCGCCATCAGCAGCGCCGGAGCGATGAGCGACGCGAACAGCGGCGTGACGGCGCCCTCGTCCTCGAGGATCCAGCGCGCGACGAACTGGGCCGACGCCAGCATCAGCCCGGTCGCGAGCCCCTGCAGCATGAACGTCGCCAGCAGCGTGCGGAACGGCTGGCTCTCGCGCAGCAGGCGGATGCCTGCGCGGTAGTGTGCACCGATCGACAGGCCTGCGACCACAGGAAGCGGCGGGCGCTGCGGTGCGACGGACGCGGACACCAGCATCCCCGCCGCGAGCACGACGCCGGCGACGAGCGCCATGACGAGGTAGCCGCGCAGCGGATCGTCGGGGAAGAGCCCCCGCAGCTCCGGGCCGCCGGCGCCGAACAGCAGGATCGCGCTGGTGAGCACCACCACCCGCCAGCTGAGCAGTCGAGTGCGCTCGCGATAGCTGTCCGTGAGTTCGGCCGGCAGCGCGATGTAGGGGACCTGGAACAGACTGAAGCAGGTCGCCGCGAGCATGAAGGCCACCAGCACCCACAGGGCGGACGGCAGCGGTCCGAGTCCGCCCGGGACGGCGAACGTCAGCACGAATGCGATCGGCAGGCCGATGCCCCCGAGGACCATGAACCGCTTGCGCGACCCGGCCTGCGCGTAGGACCGGTCGCTGAGCCCGCCGATCACGGGATCGATCAGCACGTCCCAGATCTTCGCGGCCGTGACGATCGCGCCGGCGGCGAGCGCCGTCACCCCGAGCGAATCGGTGAGGTAGTAGACGAGCACGAGGCCCGGCAGCGTGGCGAACCCGCCGGTGCCGAGCGAGCCGATCGCGTAGCGGGCGACCTGGCTCCTGGTCAGCGCCGAACTCCCCGGTGAATCCATGCGCTCACTCTAATGGCGCCCCACTCGGGGGACGCGCTGGCAGGATGGCGCGCTCAGGCGGCGTAGCGACCGGACGCGATCGCGCGGGCGCGCTTCTTCTCGGCCTCCTCCTCGCGGTTCTTCGGCGGGGTCGTGGCGACGAGATCATCGAGCAGATGCTGCGTGATGTGCGCGACCTCGGCGACCGCCCGGTCGAACGCCTCCTGGTTCGCCTTCGACGGCTTCGTCGTCCCGGCGATCTTGCGCACGTACTGCAGCGCCGCCGCCTGCACTTCGTCAGAGGTCGCGGCGGGTTCGAAGTTGTGAAGGGTGTGGATGTTTCGGCACATACCGGCACGCTACGCCCGCGGCCGGACAGACGGAAGGCCGGATGCCTCGCATCCGGCCCTCCTCATCCGATGCCGGGACAGGTATGCCCGGCGCCCGGTCAGCGCTTGTAGTTCGGCGCCTCGACGACGATCTGCACGTCGTGCGGGTGCGATTCCTTGAGCCCGGCCGGCGTGATGCGGACGAACTTGCCGCGGGTCTTCAGCTCTTCGATCGTGCGCGCGCCGACGTAGAACATCGACTGACGCAGGCCTCCGATGAGCTGGTACGCGACCGCACCGAGCGGCCCGCGGTACGGGACCTGGCCTTCGATGCCCTCGGGGATCAGCTTGTCGTCGCTCGGGACATCCGCCTGGAAGTAGCGGTCCTTCGAGTACGAGGTCTGCTTGCCTCTCGTCTGCATGGCGCCGAGGGATCCCATCCCGCGGTACTGCTTGAACTGCTTGCCGCTCTGGAAGACGATCTCGCCCGGCGACTCGTCGGTTCCGGCGAGCAGCGAGCCGAGCATGACGGCATCCGCGCCGGCGACGAGTGCCTTCGCGATGTCGCCCGAGTACTGCAGCCCGCCGTCGGCGATCACGGGGATACCGGCGGGGCGCGCCGCCAGCGACGCCTCGTAGACCGCGGTGACCTGCGGAACGCCGACGCCGGCGACGACGCGGGTGGTGCAGATGGACCCGGGGCCGACGCCGACCTTGACGGCATCTACTCCGGCATCCACGAGCGCCTGGGCGCCCTCGCGGGTCGCGACGTTGCCGCCGACGATGTCGATGTGCTCGAACGTCGGGTCGGCCTTGAGTCGCTTGACCAGATCGATGACGCCCTGCGACTGGCCGTTGGCGGTGTCGACCACGAGCACGTCGACGCCGGCATCCCGCAGCGCCTCTGCGCGCTCCCAGGCGTCGCCGAAGAAGCCGATCGCCGCGCCGACGCGCAGTCGGCCCTGGTCGTCCTTGGTCGCGAGGGGGTACTTCTCGCTCTTGTCGAAGTCCTTGATCGTGATGAGGCCCGCGAGCTTGCCGTCCTCGTCGATGAGCGGAAGCTTCTCGACGCGGTGCTTGGCGAACAGGGCGATGACCTCGCCCGCGGCCACGCCGACGGGAGCGGTGACGAGGTCCTCGCTGGTCATGACGTCCTTCACGAAGGTCGTCTGACGCTCGAACCCGGAGACGAAGCGCATGTCGCGGTTCGTGATGATGCCGACGAGCTTGCCGGCGGGGTCGACCACCGGCAGACCGGAGATGCGGTACCGCGCGCACAGCGCGTCGACCTCTTCGACGGTCGCGTCGGGGGTCGTCGTGATCGGGTCGGTGATCATGCCCGACTCGCTGCGCTTGACGCGGTCGACGTGCGCGGCCTGGTCGGCGATCGACAGGTTGCGGTGCAGGATGCCGATGCCGCCCTCTCGTGCCATCGCGATGGCCATGCGCGACTCCGTGACCGTGTCCATGGCGCTGGACAGCAACGGGGTCGCGACCGAGATGCGACGCGTGATCCGCGACGAGGTGTCCGCCTCGCTCGGGATGACGTCGGTGTGCCCCGGAAGGAGCAGCACGTCGTCGTAGGTGAGGCCGACGAAACCGAACGGATCGTGCTGGTCCATGGATGATCCTCCTGGGGGGCGACTGGCGGCGAGGGTGTACCAATTCTAAGCGCCGCAGGGCCTCTCAGAATTCCCGAGGGCTATCGCTCGCGCGAACGGGAGAATCGTGAGCAGATCGTGCATTGGCTGAAACAGAATCGACACACTACGCTCATACCGTCGTACATCAGGGCCGATGCACAACTCCGTCTTGGCCTGTGTACTGGACGGGAGGTTCTGTGAGTCCGACGATCTCGGCGAAGCGGAGCGGAATCCGATGGGCGATCGCCCTCATCGGGACGCTCCTCGCTTTCGCCTTCCTGGCGCTCCAGCCGCCGTCGCCCGCCTCGGCCGTGTCCTCGGCATCCGCAGAGGAGACCGACGACGGCCAGGAGATCACCGACTTCTATCTCGCCGGCGTCATCACCTTCGACGACGATCCTGTCGCCGACGTCACGATGTCGGTCGAGGGCGAAGGCTTCGAAGCCGACACCGAGACGGACGCCGAGGGCAAATGGCGCCTCTACGTCCCCGAGGCAGCGACGTACACGCTCACCGTCGACGAGGACACGCTCCCCGACGGCGTGATCGTCGACGCGACGCAGCTGCCGGAGGGCATGCAGCCGATCTCCGGGACCACGGCGTCGTTCGAAGTCGAGTTCGGGCTCACCGGGACCAAGATCGTCAACCTGTTCCTCGGCGAAGGCGTGCGCGAGACGACGTCGTTCCTCGACCAGCTGCTGTCGCGCACCGTCGGAGGGCTGAACTTCGGTCTGCTGCTCGGGCTCGCCTCCATGGGCGCAGCGCTCATCTACGGCACGACGAAGCTGTCGAACTTCGCGCACGGCGAGATGGTGACCTGGGGTGCGGTCGTCGCGCTGCTGGTCACCTCGTTCTGGCAGCTGCCGATGTGGCTCGGCATCATCGCCGCCGTCATCGCCGGCGGTCTGCTCGGGTGGGGTCTGGATGCCGGGCTCTGGCGCCCGCTGCGGCGACGCGGCCTCGGCGTCGTACAGCTCATGATCGTGAGCATCGGCCTCTCACTGGCATTGCGCTACGCCCTGCAGTACATGATCGGCGGCGGCACCTACCAGCTGCCCGGCTCCAGCCCGACGCCGATCAAGCTCGGCCCGATCTCGCTGTCGTACATCGACATGATCGGCATGGGAGTGAGCCTGCTCGTCATCCTCGGCGTCGCGTTCTTCCTGACGCGCACGAGGGTCGGCAAGGCCACCCGCGCGATCTCGGACAACCCGCAGCTGGCCGCGGCATCCGGCATCGACGTCGACAAGGTCATCCGCATCGTGTGGATCCTCGCCGGCGTCCTGGCCGCGATCTCCGGCATCCTGTGGGCATACTTCCGGCCGGGTGTGAAATGGGACATGGGCATGCAGATGCTGCTGCTCATCTTCTGCGCCATCACCCTCGGCGGCCTCGGGTCGGCCATCGGCGCACTCATCGGCTCGATCATCGTCGGTCTCGCCGTCGAGGTGTCGACGCTGCTCGGCGTCCCGAGCGACCTCAAGTACGCCACCGCGCTCGTCGCGCTGATCGTGATCCTGCTGGTACGGCCTCAGGGCCTGCTCGGCCGCAAGGAAAGGTTGGGCTGACGCATGGACTTCGGCAACATCCTCGGCAACACCGCCGCGTATCTCTTCAGCCCGACCACGATGGCGTACGCGCTCGCGGCGACGGGCCTGGCCGTCCACTTCGGCTACACCGGCCTGCTGAACTTCGGCATGGCGGCCTTCATGGCGGTCGGCGGATACGGCTACGCGATCTCGATCCTCAGCTTCGGCGTCCCGTGGTGGATCGGCATGCTGATCGGCCTCATCGCCGGTGCGGGCTTCGCCCTGGTCCTCGGCATCCCGACGCTGCGGCTCCGCGCCGACTACCTCGCCATCGCGACGATCGCGGCAGCGGAAGTCGTCCGGCTGCTGTTCCTGACCGAGTTGTTCAAGGAGTGGACGAACTCGGCCGGTGGCCTGTCCGGCTACCACCAGAGCTTCCGCGACATCAACCCGTTCCCGCCCGGAACGTACGGTTTCGGGCCGTGGACGTACAACGCGAACGACCTGTGGGTGCGCGTCTTCGGCCTCATCATGCTCGCGATCGCGGTGCTCCTGGTCTGGGCGCTCATGCGCAGCCCGTGGGGGCGCGTGCTCAAGGGCATCCGCGAGGACGAGGACGCGGTCCGCTCACTCGGCAAGAACGTGTTCGCCTACAAGATGCAGGCGCTCGTCGTCGGCGGCGTTTTCGGTGCGCTCGGCGGCATCGTGTTCGTGCTGCCGTCGGCCGTGATCCCCGGCAGCTACTCGACATCGCTGACGTTCTTCCTGTGGACCATCCTGCTGCTCGGCGGGGCGGCGACCGTACTCGGCCCGACGCTCGGCGCCGTGCTGTTCTGGGTCGTCTTCGCCTTCCTCGGAAGCCTGCTCCCCGCCATGGCGGATGCAGGGCTGCTGCCGATGACCGCCGCGCAGGCCGACATGGTGCGCTACATCCTGATCGGCGTCGTGCTGATGCTGATCGTGATCTTCCGGCCGCAGGGCATCCTCGGAAACAAGAGGGAGATGACCTTTGTCAAGTGAATCGAACCCCGCACAGCCGGCCGTGCCGCGTGCGAAGACGACCGGCCTCGCCAAGGGACCGGCGGCGCCCGGCGTCGCGAAGGTCGACCCGATCCTCGTCGCCGATGGCGTGACGCGTCGCTTCGGCGGCCTGACGGCCGTCGACGTGGACCACATCGAGATCCCGCGGGGTGCCATCACGGCCCTCATCGGCCCCAACGGCGCCGGCAAGACGACCCTGTTCAACCTGCTCTGCGGGTTCGACAAGCCGAACTCCGGTACCTGGTCGTTCGACGGCAAGAACCTCTCGGGCGTCCCCTCCTTCAAGGTCGCCCAGATGGGACAGGTGCGCACGTTCCAGCTCACCAAGTCGCTGTCGCTGCTGACGGTCCTCGAGAACATGAAGCTCGGCGCCCCTCACCAGCGCGGTGAGGGTTTCTGGGCCAGCCTGTTCCCGTTCCTCTGGCGCGACCAGGAGGCGGAGATCGAGAAGCGCGCCCGCGAGCTGCTCGCCCGCTTCAAGCTGGATGCCAAGGAGAAGGACTTCGCCGCCTCGCTGTCCGGCGGTCAGCGCAAGCTGCTCGAGATGGCCCGCGCGCTGATGAGCGATCCGACGCTGGTGATGCTCGATGAGCCGATGGCCGGCGTCAACCCGGCCCTGACCCAGTCGCTGCTGGAGCACATCCTCAGCCTCAAGGATCTCGGCATGACGGTGCTGTTCGTCGAGCACGACATGCACATGGTCCGCCACATCGCCGACTGGGTGGTCGTCATGGCCGAGGGTCGTGTGGTCGCCGAAGGCCCACCGGATCAGGTCATGGCGGATCCGGCGGTCGTCGACGCCTATCTCGGCGCCCACCAGGATCTCGATCTCGGTGCCGTCACCGGACGCATGCCCGTCGTGACGGATGCCGACGCCGCGCGCCTGCGCGAACAGATCGAGGCCGAGGCGGAAGCCGAACTCGACGCATCCGAGGACGCCAAGGAGGAGAAGCCATGACCGGGGAAGACACCCGCGACATCGTCGTCGAACTGACGGATGTGCACGCCGGATATCTTCCGGGCGTCAACATCCTCAACGGCGCGAATCTCGTCGCTCGCAAGGGCGAGCTGATCGGCATCATCGGCCCGAACGGCGCCGGCAAGTCGACGCTGCTGAAGGCGATCTTCGGCATGGTGCAGATCCGTCAGGGCGAAGTCACCGTCAACGGCGAGAGCATCGTCGGGCTGAAGGCCGACAAGCTCGTCGCCCGAGGCGTCGGATTCGTGCCGCAGACGAACAATGTGTTCCCCTCGTTGACGATCGAGGAGAACCTGCAGATGGGGCTCTATCAGAAGCCCAAGGCCTACACGGAGCGTCTGGAGTTCGTCACCGGGATCTTCGCCGAACTCGGCAAGCGCCTCAAGCAGCGCGCCGGGTCCCTGTCGGGCGGTGAACGCCAGATGGTGGCGATGTCGCGCGCGTTGATGATGGACCCGGCGGTGCTGCTGCTCGATGAGCCGTCCGCCGGTCTGTCGCCGGTGCGTCAGGACGATGCGTTCATCCGCGTCTCCGATATCAACAGGGCCGGCGTGACGACCATCATGGTCGAGCAGAACGCGCGCCGCTGCCTGCAGATCTGCGACCGGGGCTATGTGCTCGACCAGGGACGCGACGCGTACGAGGGTTCCGGGCGCGACCTGCTGAACGACCCCAAGGTCATCGGCCTCTACCTCGGCACCCTGGGCACCGACGCCGCGTAGGTCCGGTCGCCGCGCAGGCGGCGCGTGTGGTCGCCGCGCCCCCCGCGGCGGCCCCCAGCGGCCCCCCCCCCCCCCCCCCCCCCCCCCCCCCGGGGGGGGGGCGCGCGGGGGAAGCAGAGCGGGGCCCGGGCGGGGGCGGGGGAG